>NZ_CANMAO010000025.1 GCF_947495845.1 uncultured Endozoicomonas sp.
CCTTCGTCTAGTGGCCTAGGACACCGCCCTTTCACGGCGGTAACAGGGGTTCGAGTCCCCTAGGGGACGCCACTTTTAAAGACATAAAGAGTCTTGAAAACTTTATTGCGGGAATAGCTCAGTTGGTAGAGCGCAACCTTGCCAAGGTTGAGGTCGCACTTTCTTGTGACAAGAGCGAACCTCGTTTCCCGCTCCAATTGTTAAAGCCAGTCTTATGACTGGCTTTTTTTTGCCTGATTTTTAAAGATACTAAAAACCAGCTCAAAGCTGGCCTTTTCTGGATAAAAAATATTTTAGCTAATCTTCGGATCTAGCTTACCTTTGTCGTATAAAGCGAACATCTTTTCCAGGCTACTAACCGGCACTGTACTTCCCTGACCTGCACAGCCAAACGCTATATAACGTTGTATGCAAAGCTCTTTCATGGCCTTGGTTGAGGCCTTCAAGAACTTACGTGGATCGAATTCTGAAGGGTTTTCC
This sequence comes from uncultured Endozoicomonas sp., assembly GCF_947495845.1. Classification (GTDB taxonomy): domain Bacteria; phylum Pseudomonadota; class Gammaproteobacteria; order Pseudomonadales; family Endozoicomonadaceae; genus Endozoicomonas. The sequence continues at coordinate 481 of NZ_CANMAO010000025.1, forward strand.
TGCAGAAACTGACGAACAGCGCCAGTAGAGGCCAGACGAAGGTCTGTATCAATGTTTACCTTCCGCACACCGTTCCGAATCCCTTCCTGAATTTGTTCAACCGGAACGCCGTAAGTTTCAGGAATTGATCCGCCGTGGTCATTAATGATTTTCAACCATTCCTGCGGTACGGATGATGAGCCGTGCATAACAAGGTGAGTGTTAGGAATGCGCTTGTGAATATCGCGGATGCGATCAATGGCAAGAATATCGCCAGTGGGTGGGCGGGAAAATTTATAAGCGCCATGGCTGGTTCCGCAGGCGATCGCCAAAGCGTCAACCCTCGTGGCTTTTACAAACTCCGCAGCTTCATCCGGATCGGTCAGTAGCTGATCGTGAGACAAAATGCCTTCAGCGCCGACACCGTCTTCCTCTCCAGCCTGGCCTGTTTCCAATGATCCCAGGCAGCCAAGCTCGCCCTCAACAGAGACGCCGCAGGCATGGGACATTTCAACAGCCCGTCGAGTGACTTCAACATTGTATTCGTAGCTGGAAGGGGTTTTACCATCTTCCATTAATGAGCCGTCCATCATGACGGAGGTAAAGCCCAATTGAATGGAGCGCTGGCATACTGCTGGACTGGTACCATGATCCTGGTGCATAACCACGGGAATATTCGGAAATTCTTCGGTAGCAGCAAGAATCAGGTGGCGAAGGAAAGGTGCGCCAGCATAACTTCTGGCACCTGCAGAAGCCTGCACGATAACCGGTGAATCTGTTTCCTGTGCCGCTTCCATGATGGCGCGCATCTGCTCAAGGTTGTTTACATTAAAAGCCGGAATTCCATAACCGTTTTCAGCCGCATGATCCAACATCTGGCGAAGGCTTATCAAGGCCATACCTGCTCCATTTATTCATTATTCGAAACCCGCTATTATCGCCTTCATTCGAAGCGTGTGCAAAGTTATACCAATGGCGCTTTTAAATTACGGAGCGAGCAAGTTATTTTGGGCAACTGGGCAAGGCGAAGAGACGAGTCATAGCCGTAGCTATGGCGAGGAACTTCAACGCTGATCCAGTCGACCAAAATGGCTGCACAGCCCATAATTTAAAAGCAAAATTGGTATTAGTCACTATCAGTTTGTAAGGAGATATCGTGAAGCCGGGAAAAACAGGAGTTCGCCGCATTATTGATGCAACGGGTTATTCGATGAAAGGTCTCAAGGCGGCCTGGATTAATGAAGCGGCATTTCGTCAGGAGCTGATGCTGACTGTCGTCGCTGTGGTTATTGCTTTTCTGTTGCCGGTAACGACTCTGGAAAGGACGGTTCTGATTGCCTCAGTGGTCTTGGTTGTTATTGTTGAGCTGATTAATTCTGCTATTGAAGCGGTGGTGGATCGATTTGGCGGTGAGCTGCATGAGCTCAGTGGTCGGGCAAAAGATATTGGTTCAGCGGCAGTGTTTGTTTCTCTTTGTCTGGCGGGGTATGTATGGTTATCCATCCTATTCTGATTGCTAGTGCAGCCAAGCGTTATAAGACTTACATTCCCGGTCATCCTGAGCGGACTCGAAGGATCAAAGCACCACACTTCGACTCCGCTCAGTGCGGAACGGTATGGGTATTAACGCTTCCTTGCACTAGGGGCTATTTTATCCGTATGGTGCCTTTCTTTAGCTTGATCTGCTGGCTGAGAGTCTTGAAATGACTAATTAATATTGATAACCCCCGGCTATGCCGGGGAGTCTCGCATAGGTTTAACCGTAGCGACAGTAGCTAGCCTTCAGGTTTCGACCAAGAAAAATGAAGGTAAACATTATGCGAGACTATAAAAGCTTGGCTCATACCCGCTGGGATTGTAAGTATTATATTGTCTTTATCCCGAAGAAACGCAGGAAAGTCATTTATGGGAACCTCCGCAAGTTTCTAGGAGAAATTTTCCATGAGCTTGCCAGAAGGAAGGAGTGCAAAATAGTGGAGGGTCATCTGATGAAAGATCATGTTCATATCTGCATCAGTATTCCTCCAAAGCTTGCTATTTCTCATGTTGTTGGTTATTTGAAAGGGAAGTGTGCAATAGAAATTGCCAAGAACTTCAAGGGCAAGCAACGGAACTTCAATGGTGAACACTTTTGGGCAGGAGGATATTTTGTTTTAACAGTAGGTCTCGATGAAGAGGTTGTACGAAAGTATATTCGGGATCAAGAAAAGAATGACTCGCACCGAGATCAGTATGATCTTGATTGGTAAGCTGCCTTGGCGCAATTAAAGCCCTTAGAGGGCGTAACCTAATAAGTCTCCAGCTATGCTGGAGGTCAGGTAATTATGCAACTCTCCTGCACTTCATCCTGCATTTCATTCTTTTTTATCATTTTGTAAAGATGTTTGATTTCTTGATCGATCTTATTCTCAAGATAGGTATCAATCTCGCATCCAATGCCATCACGATATCTATCTGCAAGGCTGATCAGGTTTCTAAGTGCGGCCTTTTGTTCTGCAAAATTGTTTTCGGGTGTTTTTCCAAAAGCCTCAAGGCTGAGGGCGCGTGCTTTAACATAGTCTCGTGAGATGCCATCAAAGCCCTGTTGAAGATATGTGTTTTTTCCATGCATGTATATGCGAGCCAGGATGATAAGTGCTGGCGGTGTTCGGGAGGCCTCCAAACTTTGTTCAAGATAGCGAAGCGCGGTTTTGTAATCTGTTGGTATGTCAGGATTGGTATCTGGTGATTTGTCGCAACTTCCATTCATCAATCTGTCCGTAGGGAGAACATATGAAGCTCCAAGGTTTGTAAGTGCGAGGGCATTAATTTGCTTTTCATCGCACTCAGCAGCACGTTTTAATAGAGCTCGCCCTTTCTCAAGTTCCTGAAGATTATCTTTTCTATTGACGTAGATTACACCAAGATTAAGCGCTGCTTCTGGATTGTTCTTGTCTGCTGCTTTTTCAAGCAATTTAATGGCTTTTGTTAAATCTGGGCGAATATTGCAGTCGGGGTGGATTCCACTTATAGCAAAACCCACTTCGCTGTATGTCTTGTCATTGGTGAGATTCTGTTTCTCGAGAGCCTCGAATATCGGATCGAATTGTTGTGGAAAATTTTGGGCTAGCATCAATAGAGCTGGGATAATGGTTTCAGGTTCTACTGTAGTGCATTGACTTTTCTTGATCTTTGATAAAAGCATTGTGACCTGTTCGGTGTCACCCTGTTTGATTGGGAAAAAAAGAGTGCTTTCGAAAATCTTGGTTTCTGCAGAGAGGATGGGTGTTGTATTGTCTACTGGGCAGACCCCTCTTTCTTTTAGTTCAGTGGATATGCATTCGAAATGAAAACTATGCTTGCACGGGAGGGTTATAGCTGTAACTTCAGGCCTAACCTTATTGGCGGAAGCGGTTGATATACCTGATTTATAGGTACCGCTTTCTTTTGGTTGATACCATGCCGAAGTATTGGGTTTAGGAGCTTTTGTTAGTGGTTCTTTACAAATACTACAAGGGAAAGATGCATTCATACTGCTAGTAAACCTGTTAATGTGGTCAAGAGTGCAATATAAGATGATGGGTTGATTCAAAAGTTCAATTTTTTAAGGAACAGTAGAGTTACGTGGTTGGGTTGAGAGCAAGAGAGATGTGGTGGAGAGGTTAGTAGCACTGGCTTTTGATTCAGTGCTACTACTGGCAAATGGCAAAAGCCAAAAGCCAAAAGCCAAAAGCCCTTACAGTACGTCGACGCTGTTCAGGTCAGTGTGTGCCTTTTCCAGACGAGCGATCATGGACTCTTGGCCAGCACGCAGCCATACCCGTGGATCGTAGAACTTCTTGTTTGGCTTGTCGGCACCTTCAGGGTTGCCCAGCTGACCTTGCAGGAAGTCTTCGTTCTTCTTGTAATAGTTCAGAACGCCTTCCCAGCAAGCCCACTGAGTGTCTGTATCGATGTTCATTTTGATCACACCGTAAGAAACTGCTTCACGAATTTCTTCCAGGGTAGAACCGGAACCACCGTGGAATACGAAGTTCAGAGCCTTGGCAGGAATGCCGAATTTCTCGGAGCAGAACTTCTGGGAGTTATCCAGAATCTTGGGTGTCAGCTGAACGTTACCTGGCTTGTACACACCGTGCACGTTACCGAAGGAAGCGGCGATGGTGAAACGGTGGCTGATTTTGCTCAGGATTTCGTAGGCGTAAGCCACGTCTTCTGGCTGGGTATACAACATGGAGCTGTCCATGTCGCTGTTGTCCACGCCGTCTTCTTCACCGCCGGTGCAGCCCAGTTCGAATTCCAGAGTCATGCCCATTTTGGTCATGCGTTCCAGATACTTGGCGCAGGTTTCGATGTTCTCTTCCAGAGACTCTTCAGACAGGTCGATCATGTGGGAGGAGAACAGTGGCTTGCCGTGTTGCTCGTAGAATTCTTCGCCAGCGTCCAGCAGAGCATCGATCCATGGCAACAGCTTGCGAGCAGCGTGATCAGTGTGGAGGATAACAGGAATGCCGTAGGCTTCAGCAATGGCATGCACATATTTTGCGCCAGCGATAGCGCCCAGTGCGCCCGCAGGATCGGCTTTCAGGCCTTTGCCAGAGAAGAAGCTGGCGCCACCGTTGGAGAATTGAACAACCACCGGTGATTTCACTTTCGCTGCCGCTTCCAGCACGGCGTTGATGGAGTCAGTGCCCACAACGTTAACCGCGGGCAGTGCGAACTCGCCCGCTTTAGCCGCTTCAAAGAGCTTCTGAACGTCGTCGCCGGTAACCACACCAGGTTTTACCAGATCCAGAATCTTCTGAGACATGTTTCTATCCTTCCTTTACAAAGGCTGATTGTGTTCATGGATGTATAAGTACCCAACCATATGAAATCATATTTTCTGACTCATTGATCAGACCCTCTGACTGCGTTGCAACTCTGGTCACATAGCTCGCTATGCTCCCGCCGTTGCGCCTTGCAGAGAACCTGATCAACAAGCCAGAAATATTCGATTCCATATGGCCGGGTACTTACCCTTCGTCTTTCAAGTTGCGACATGAAATCCTTTGGGTGTGTGTCCCGGAGTCCTGCAGGTGATTCTCGTCATGGAGAAGAGATGCATCGATCATTCCGGGTCAGACGTATTGAATGGCTGCTTATGATACGGAAAGGTTACAACAGGTAAAAGCATTTTCCCATTAATTGAGAGATATAAAGGGTGGCTTTAACGAATGTGTTTTTGATTGTTTTTTCTTGTTTTTGTCTGGTTGTTTTTATTGTGATTGGCTGTGTTTTTTGGGGTTTTAAATCTATTTGTTGATTTGTTGTTTGTCGGTTTTAATTAAATCGGAAGGGGGTTGGTGTGTTGCGGGCTATTCGTTCTGACTGTCATTCTTTGTCGATTTTCGATCGATTTCTAACGAATTTTGTTAAGTTGTTATGCGAAAGAAATCAATAGGCGTTTTTTGATTTGAGTCAGTGTTGATATGAATTTCCTGTGCTGTAATGACAGCAAGTCGACGTTTTAAAGATTATAAAGATAATAAAACGACAGTTTATATGTTTTTTTCGTATAAGTTTGAGAATTGAGCTTGAGAGCTGAAAAAGGCGAATAGAAAGCCGATGTTCGTGAATTTGCGAATAAGCTCAGTCATTTATTAAATGACAATGGTCAGGCGTTTTAAAGCACTATGCACTATCTTTATTAGGGTTTGCTCGAAAGAGGTCAGGGGTCGCTCTGTATTCTGCGATACCTGATGGTTGCCAGTTTATTAAACAGAATTTCAGTGTCCGTCAGCGCGTGTTTTCAACGACGGTTATCGGTAGATAGTTTTATTAAATGATCTTGGTTACTAGGGTCTATTGATGTTTCGTTGCGTGCTCAGCGGATCAGTGCGCTCCTATGTCTAGGCGCAGTGCCGCAGGAAGGCTCATTGCCTTTCAAGGCGCTGGAACAACGACATAGGGGCGCACTGATCCGCCCGTCGGGTGACCCAGAAAAATGCCCTCCGCTTTGTCAGGCTTGCTCGACGTAGAATAACTACGCACTTCACAAGCCTTTCGCGCGGTTGACATTTTTCTGAGTCACTGAGTCTCGCAACGAAACATCAATAGACCCTAAATAGAGGAAGCAGTCATGGCGAAAAAATCGGCGGGCAAAGCTGTAGAAAAAGCAGCGGCGGTTCAGGATGTGGATGCTCAGATCAATGGCTTGATTGATCGGGCAAAGCTAGCGAGAGAAAAGTTTCTTTCTCTGACTCAGGAAGATGTTGATCGGGTAACCAGAGCCATGGCCTTAGCAGGGCAGGCCGCTCATATGGAGCTGGCTCGTATGGCGGTTGAAGAAACTGGCCGAGGTATTCTTGAAGATAAGGTGACCAAGAATATCTTTGCTACCGAATACGTTTATCACTCCATTAAGTACGATAAGACGGTCGGTGTCGTCGAAGATAACACCGAAGAAGACTTTATGCTGGTGGCCGAACCTGTGGGGATTGTCTGCGGTGTCACGCCGGTGACGAACCCAACCTCTACGACGATGTTCAAATCCATCATTTCTACCAAAACTCGAAACCCCATTATTTTCGCCTTCCATCCTTCCGCGCAAAAATGTTCCAGTGAAGCTGCACGTATTGTGCGCGATGCGGCTGTCGAAGCCGGTGCGCCGGAAGATTGCGTGCTTTGGGTTGAGTATCCCTCTATTGAAGCGACACAGAAGCTGATGACCCATCCGGAAGTGGCCGTCATTCTTGCTACTGGCGGTTCCGGCATGGTTCGCGCGGCGTATTCATCCGGTAAGCCGGCGCTGGGTGTGGGTTCCGGTAATGTGCCCTGCATTATTGATCAGTCTGCGGACCTCAAGCAGGCTTGTAATGATCTGGTCATGTCCAAGAGTTTTGATAACGGCATGATCTGCGCTTCTGAGCAGGCGGCCATCGTTCATCAGGCTATCTATAAAGACGTGGTGAAAGAGCTTAAGTCTCAGAATGTGTATTTCACGACACCGGCGGAAACAAAACGATTAGCTGAAGTAGTGATTCATGATGGCCATGTGAACAGCAAAATCGTGGGCATGAAGCCTTCTTATATTGCCGAACTGGCGGACATTAAAGTACCGGAAAATACTCGCATTCTGGCGGCAGAGATAGAAGGCGTTGGTCCTGAGTTTCCGCTTTCCAGAGAGAAGTTATCGCCAGTGCTTGGTGTACTGAAAGCGAAGGATGCCAAGCACGCCATTGAACTGGCAGATCAAATGCTGAACTTTGGTGGCCTCGGTCATTCCGCGGTATTGCACGCGGAAGATAGTCAGATTATTGATGAATTCTCTCTGGCCATGAAAGCCGGGCGAATCATTATTAACTCCCCAAGTACCCACGGTGCGATCGGTGATATCTACAACACCAACATGCCGTCTTTGACTCTGGGTTGCGGTACATACGGCGGTAACAGTACAACGTCTAACGTATCCGCAGTGAATCTGATTAATGTTAAACGTGTTGCGAAGCGCCGGGTCAGTATGCAGTGGTTTAAACTTCCCAGAAAAATCTATTTTGAAGCGAATTCCCTCCAGTATCTTGAGAAAATGCAGGACATTTCTCGTGTATTCATCGTCACCGATGAAGTGATCCAGTCACTGGGTTATGTGGATAAAATTCTTTATCATCTAAGAAAACGTTCGGTGCCTGTGCAGGTTGAAATTTTCAACCAGGTGGAGCCGGATCCAAGCTTGGAAACCGTTCGTAATGGCGCCCGGGAAATGGCGCGTTTTAATCCGGATGTGGTTATTGCTCTGGGCGGTGGTTCACCGATTGACGCAGCTAAAGGTATGTGGCTCTTTTATGAGCAGCCAGATGCTGACTTTGCGGGCATGGCGCAAAAGTTCCTGGACATCCGCAAGCGTGTTTATAAGTTTCCGAAGCTGGGTAAAAAAGCGCGTCTGGTGGCTATTCCAACCACCTCGGGTACAGGCTCAGAAGTAACTTCATTTGCGGTTATCACGGATAAGGAAAAAGGCGCGAAGTACCCGCTGGCGGATTATGAATTAACGCCGGATGTCGCCATTATTGATCCAAACTTGGTGCTGACGGTTCCCAAAAAAGTGGCAGCAGATACCGGTATCGATGTACTGACCCATGCGTTAGAGGCTTACGTCTCAGTCATGGCGTCAGATTTTACCGACGCCCTTGCCATGAAGGCGATTCAACTGGTGTTTGATTATCTGCCTCAGTCCTACGAAGTAGCGGACAAAAAATCCCGGGAAAAAATGCACAATGCTTCCTGTATGGCGGGTATGGCTTTTGCTAACGCATTCCTGGGTGTGAACCATGCGATGGCTCATAACCTCGGTAACGAGTTGCATATTTCTCACGGTCTCGCCAACGCGGTATTGTTGCCTCATGTGATTGAATACAACGGTTGCCCGAACCCAACCAAAGTGGCTTCGTTCCCGAAATATCAGTATTACATTGCCCATGAGAAATACGCTGAAGTTGCTAAGATGTTGGGCTTACCGGCAAAAACACCAGCAGAAGGTGTTAAGTCGCTCGCTAATGCAGTGAGGGATTTGATGAAGCGCTTGGATATGCCTTCCAATCTGCAGGAAATCGGTATTGATGAATCGTTATTCAAGAGCAAAATCACCATGCTGGCTAATCATGCCTTTGAAGATCAGACGACAACAGCCAACCCTAGACTGCCGCTGATTTCAGAGTTAGAGGAACTGTTAGAGAAGGCTTACTACGGGAAGTAATTGATGATGCAGCCTGTGGTTTGTTCAGCCACAGGCTGTGAATAATGATGAGTCATTTTTATAGCTGTTGAGATTTCTGGCTAGAAGAAAATCCACTATTTGCCGGAGAGACCATCCCAAAAGGCTTTTGCCTTCTCAAGCAACGACTGACTGTTTTCTTTGGCTTTTTCAGCTAACTTTGCCGCTGTTTCTTTGCTCTGTTCCAATTCACAGGCAGTACGTTCACCAAGACATTGTGCAGAGCAAGTGTTTTCGTTTTTGTCTGTCACCAGGCTCGTGGCTTTGCACTGCGCCTCGCAAACGGTTTGTTGTTGATCGCAGCTGATAAGGTCAGCCTGAAGAAAAGACGCTGTGGAAAACGTGATCAGGAGTAATAAGTATTTCATGGAGTATAAATTGGTAGGCAGATGGTTGGAATATCTTACCAGTTGTTGATCGGGTGCGTGAGGTTATTACGGCATTATCTTTTGCTCTTGGCGGGGTTAACCAAGCTGTCTGTTCTTGCTTACAAAATATTTACATTTTGAGATGGCGTGATAAATCTTTGAAAAAACGGTGTGATTGGCTGGTCGATGTGTAAATGATTTATTGCTTTTGTTGTAGTTTGATAGAAATGAAACGGATCAATCTATGTTAGTTTTGAATATAAATACCGGGACTTCTTTCGTTAAGGTCTATAAAGGCGGCTAACGTCTTATTATTAGAAGGTAATTTTTATACTACGACAGATTATGTCTAAAATAGAATTTCTGTTCATGCTGTTTTGATGAAGGAGGTTGGGATTCTGGGTTTGAAATTCCTTATGTTTCTATAAAAGGAGTGTTAATAAATGATAATGATATTTTGAAATAGGCCAACACCGGAGTAGAGATTAAGACTTTAATTTAGGGTTGACTCTTCTGCCATCAAAAAGCATCATTCTTGTAAGTAAAGGTGCTGATAGAGCTTCCGGTTCAGGAAAGAATTTTTTCTATCAAACAGTCAGAATTTACTGATTGCTGAGTTCAAACCGAGACCGGATATGGAATACTGCAAGGTTTTTTTATGTGTGGCTTGTAAGTAGTTAACCACATGAAATCATGTTTTCTGACTAAGTGGACAGCCACTCTGCGGCGTTACAACTCCGGTCACATAGCTACGGCTATGCTCCCTGCGTTGTGCCTTGCATAGTAACTGTCCACTCAGCCAGAAATATTCGATTCCATATGGCCAACTACTTAAGACTTTGCTGAATCCCATTTTTTCGATCACACTTTATATCAAGCTGGTGACGTATGGTTGATAAACCTTTGGTTTAGAAGCGTACACAAACCAGCGGCTTCGACAATCGGTTGATCCGGATGTGAAATAATGTGTTACATGTTGTTTTGTTCTACATGTATTTAACTCCGTACCATTAGCTTATCAACCCTTGTCTGTAGCGTTAGTGCTGATCTGGTGAAGTGATTTTATTCTTTCATAAATGTTTATGTGACGTTTATGTGAATAGCGCTGTTAATAATCAGGGCGAATTGTTGGACAAAGTCTGTTAATCGCCGTTAAAACCTGTAGCTATTTAATTAACTCTTGTTATGTGAGTTGTTATAGGTGTTTTTACAGTGCTGTATTCGTGAATGAAATCATTTTAACTAGGGGCAGAGCGGTTTTTCCGCTGTGATTAACGGTATTGGAGACATCATGATCAAGATTGCTATTAATGGCTACGGCCGTATCGGTCGCAACGTACTGCGTGCACTCTACGAAGCCGGTCGTCGCGATGAATACCAGATTGTTGCCATTAATGACCTGGGTGACACCAAAATTAACACGCACCTGACTAAGTACGACACGGTACACGGTCGCTTCAACGCGCAAGTTGAAGAAGGTGAAGGTGCTATGTTCGTTAACGGTGACGAAATCAAAACCTTTTCCGAGCGTGATCCTTCCAAGCTGCCTTGGGGTGCTCTGGGTGTTGATGTTGTGTTCGAATGCACAGGCGTATTCCGTTCCAAGGATTCCTGCAAGCCTCATCTGGATGCCGGCGCTAAGAAAGTAATCATCTCTGCTCCAGGTTCTAACGTTGATGCCACTGTCGTATACGGTGTAAACCACGACGTTCTGACTGCAGACATGACCGTTATTTCTAACGCTTCCTGCACCACTAACTGTCTGGCGCCTATTGCCAAGCCTCTGAACGACGCTCTGGGCATCGATAAAGGTCTGATGACTACTATCCACGCATACACAAACGACCAGCGTCTGAGCGATGTGTATCACACTGATCTGTACCGTGCCCGTGCTGCGGCCATGAACATGATCCCAACCGCTACCGGCGCTGCCGCTGCTGTGGGTGAAGTGGTTCCTGCCCTGAAAGGCAAGTTCGACGGCATGGCGGTTCGTGTACCAACCATCAACGTGTCTCTGGTTGACCTGAGCTTTGTTGCTGCCCGCGAAACCACCGTTGAAGAAGTGAATGAGATTATCATTGCTGCTGCCAAGTCCACCCCTGCGATGTCTAGCGTTCTGCATGTAAATCATGAAGAACTGGTATCCATGGACTTCAACCACAGCCCATTCTCTTCTAACTTCGATGCGACTCAGACTCGTGTTCTGGGTAATCTGGTTAAAGTAATGTCCTGGTACGACAACGAGTGGGGCTTCTCCAACCGTATGCTCGATACTGCCAAGGCTCTGATGAACGCTTAATTGTCGTTTTGTTTGATGCTTTGATCCATACAGGCTCGTTTATCGAGCCTGTCTTGGTTTAGTCGATAACCTTGACTGAGCCTCATGATAAAAGAAAACGATAAAAGAAAACGATAGAACAAAGAGAAGGCGGTGTTTTGAACTGGTTGCTCCTATACTTTACCGTTCATGACACTTTCACCTTTTGTTTTATCCAGGTTTTTAAGATGCTTCTGTTTCAGAGGCTTTTGATAGGTTCTGTTGCATAAGGGCCAAGGAGGCTGACCGAGAATAGCGCCCGTAGCGAGGATGGTAGAAAATTGAGGATAAAAAATCTTTTTTGTGAAGTGAATAGTGGTGCTATTTACTGAACAAAAAAGAATTTTTAGGCCAATTTACTACCACCGCAGTAGGGCAACCTATTCTCGGTCAGCCTCCTAGTAGAAAACTGTAATAATTAGCACCTGTCGCTTGCCGTATACATTTCTGTGGAGCTGTGTTGCCCACGAGAACGACAGGTTTATAAGCGAGAGGATGACCATGATCAGACGCACGAAAATCGTAGCAACCCTTGGCCCGGCAACGGAGTCTGATGATCAGTTACAGAGGCTGATCGAGGGCGGGGTGAACGTCGTCCGTCTGAATTTCTCCCATGGTGAAGCAGAAGATCATAAGGCTCGCGCAAAAAGCATCCGTGAAATTGCTGCCCGTTTGAATCGCCCGGTGGCGATTCTTGGTGATCTGCAAGGCCCTAAAATCCGCATTGGTCGTTTCCAGAATGGCAAAATTCATTTGCCGGATGGAGCTAATTTTATTCTGGACGCCAGCCTTGCCATTGATGATGGCGATGAAACCCAGGTTGGCCTTGCCTACAAAGATCTCCCGAATGATTGTAAAGTCGGTGATATTCTGTTGTTGGATGATGGTCGAATCAGCCTCGAGATCAAAAGCATCAATGGTTCATGCATTAACACCCGAGTGATTAATGGTGGCGAGCTCTCCAACAATAAAGGCATCAACCTGCAAGGTGGTGGCTTGTCTGCAGAAGCGCTGACTGCAAAAGACAAAGAAGACATACTGCTGGCGGCAGAGATTGGTGTTGATTATCTGGCGGTATCGTTTGTACGCCGTGCCAGTGATGTGGAAGAAGCTCGCCGTCTATTGACGGAGGCTGGTGGTGATGCCGCCATCCTTTCAAAGATTGAACGTGCCGAAGTAGCAAACGACCATGGGTTGTTAGCCGAAGTTATTTCGGCATCCGATGCCATCATGGTGGCTCGTGGTGATCTGGGTGTGGAAATTGGCGATCCTGAGCTGATTGGCGCCCAGAAACATATGATTAACGAGGCTCGTCGTCTGAATAAGCCGGTGATCACCGCCACACAGATGATGGAGTCCATGATCCATAACACTCAGCCAACCCGCGCAGAAGTGTTTGATGTGGCGAATGCAGTACTTGATGGAACGGATGCGGTGATGCTTTCCGGTGAAACCGCTACTGGCAAGCGCCCGGATGAAGTGGTTAAAGCCATGAGCCGCATTTGCCTGGGGGCCGAGAAGCAGAATAATGTGGGATACATGACCGAGCGCAAGATTGGCATGTTTGAACATGTTGATGAAGCCATTGCTCAGGCCACTATGTTTGCAGCCAATCATCAGGACGATATCAAGGCGATTGTTTGTCTGACAAAAAGTGGCGCTACACCTTTGTGGATGTCACGAATGAATACCCGGATTCCGATTTTTGCCATGACCCGTTACGAAACCACTGAGCGCCGGGTGGCACTTTATCGTGGCGTTGAAGCGGTGGCTTTTGACAGCGGCACGGAATATGGCCCGGAAGTCAATGGCCGTGCCATCGATGTACTGAAAGAACGTGGGCTTTTGTCTGCTGGTGATAAGATTATTTTGACGAAAGGTGAAAGTCAGGAAATTGAAGGCGGTACCAACACAATGCAGATCATCAGAGTAAGCTGAGTGTTGACTGATTAACCGTCACTGATTTTTGCCGGTGCTTATTAATACCAATTCTGCTTTTGAATTATGGGCTGCGCAGATATTTTGACCGACTGGATCAGCGTTGAAGTTCCTCGCCATAGCTACGGCTATGACTCGTCTCTTCACCTTGTCCAGTTGCCCAAAATAACTTGCTCGCTCCATAATTAAAAAGCGCCATTGGTATATAAACGACGATAAGCATCTGGTATTTGGAAGGAGAGAAGTCTGGTATGACCGAATTAAAGAGAGTCGGTGTTTTGACCTCCGGTGGCGACGCCCCCGGTATGAATGCGGCCATTCGTGCTACCGTTCGCGCCTGTATTTACTATGGAATTGTTCCTGTTGTTATTCAGGAAGGCTACAAAGGCCTGATCGAAAACAATATGGAAGTGGCGGATGCCCGTACCGTTGCCAACATTATCAACCTGGGCGGTACTTTCCTGAAGTCTGCGCGTAGTGCGGAGTTCCGCACCAAAGAAGGTCGTCTCAAGGCGTTTGAAAATGCCAGGGCGGCGGAGCTGGATGCGATTGTCGTCATCGGTGGTGATGGCTCATTTACCGGTGCCATGTTATTTGAAGAAGAACACGGCATGCGTTGTGTGGGTGTGCCAGGCACAATCGATAACGATATCTATGGTACCGATCACACCATCGGTTATGACACGGCGCTGAACACCGTTGTGGAAGCCATCGACAAAATTCGTGATACCGCCACTTCTCACAATCGCCTGTTCTTTATTGAAGTGATGGGACGTGATGCGGGCTTTATCGCACTGAATACTGGTATTGCTTCCGGTGCGGAAGATATTCTGATCCCCGAACAGGAAAAGAGTGTCGATCAGTTTATGGAATCTCTGCAAAAGAGTGGTCGTGCTGGTAAAACATCCAGCATTATCGTTGTTGCAGAAGGTGATCGCTGCGGTGGTGTTTTTGAACTGTCACGGGCTGTGGAAGAAAAATTCCCGGAATACGAAGTAAAAGTCACCGTGCTTGGGCATATTCAACGGGGTGGCAAGCCAAGTTGTTCTGACCGAGTGCTGGCAAGTCGCCTGGGTGTTGCTGCGGTAGAAGCACTGCGTAATGGCGACAGTGGTATTATGGTGGGTATTCGTGATCAGCAAGTTGTGAAGACGCCGTTGGAAAGAGCGATCAGCAAACATAATCAGATCGACAGTCATTTGATGAAAGTGGCTCAGATCGTTTCTGTATAAATTGTTCCAGAAAGATCCACGCTATACCCAAAGGATTTTAAGTTGCTACGCGGCGGCAAGTGAGTGAAGCCTTTAGGCCCTCGGGTCCCGTGAGCCTACAAATAGTAGGTGATCGGGGTGAGCGAACGCAGCCAACAAAGTAGCAACTTGAAAGGCGACGGGTATATACTGTGAAAAGCCTCATAATTGAGGCTTTTCTGTTTCTCCGCCTGGTGCGCAGGCCTCCTCTGATATCTCTTCTTCATGATCCTCTTTGAGGGTTGGTGTTACAAAGACGACAGGTAACGACGATGGGCATTCTTGATTCTTTAAAGAAAAACCTGGGGTTCAGTGCTGAACAGGGTACAGAACTAAAGTCGCCTATAACGGGCGTTATTGTCCCGATAGAAGAAGTGCCTGACCCGGTATTTGCGGATAAAGTCGTTGGTGATGGCATTGCAATAGATCCAACCGGCAATGTAATGGTTGCACCCTGTGACGGTGTGATCAGTAAAATTTTTGAAACCAATCATGCCTTCAGCATGATAACACCCAACGGCGTCGAGCTATTCGTCCACTTTGGTATCGATACCGTATTGCTTAAGGGTGAGGGTTTTAAACGAATTGCTCAGGAAGAGCAGACGGTTCGTGCGGGAGATCCGATTATCGAAGTCGATCTTCCTTTCTTCAGAGAAAAGGCCAAAAGTGTGATTACGCCGGTGGTGATTTCAAATATGGATGATGTCAGTCATATCCATAAGGAATCGGGTAACGTCGAGGCGGGTAAAGATCTGCTAATGACGGTTTCTATCAAGTAATACAAGAAAGCAGTAATACCAATGGCGTTTTTAAATGGTGGAACGAGCAAGTTATTTTGGGCGACTGGGCAAGGCGAAGAGACGAGTCATAGCCGTCGCTATGGCGAGGAACTTCAACGTAGATCCAGTCGCCCAAAATAGCTGCGCAGCCCATAATTTAAAAACAGAATTGGTATAATATCAGAGGCTCCAGAAAGGAGCCTCTGATATTGATCACATACTTCTCATTGCCTCACTCATGTCGGTTTTGATGTTGTCCGATTTAGGACCAAAAATGGCCTGCATATTTTGACCGACCACAACAACGGCGGTAGCGCCTAGCTGCTTAATACGATCGACATCCACAGTATCGGTATTATTTACCGTGACCCGAAGTCGTGTAATGCAGGCATCCAGGTTTTTAATATTGTCTTTTCCTCCGAAAGCTTTGATTAAATCAACCGCTAAATCTGATGAGGCTTCAACTTTGGTTTGAGTTTCACTTTCATCTTCTCTGCCTGGTGTTTTCAAATCCATTGCGGTGATCAACACCCGGAAAATGACGTAGTACAACACTGCATAGAGTGCACCAAGAATCAAAATCCAGACCGGCTTTGTCGCGATGCCAAAATACAACACGTAATCTATCAGGCCATGGGAAAATGACATGGCCATTTTGATGTCAAGATAGTTGGTAATAGCAAAAGCCAGCCCGGCCAGAATGGCGTGTATGCCATAGAGCACAGGAGCAACGAACAGGAATGAAAACTCGATGGGTTCAGTGATCCCTGTGAGTACTGAGGTGAGCGCGGCAGACACCATGATGCCGCCGGCCTTTGCTCTGTTTTCTGGTTTGGCACAATGCCAGATGGCAATCGCAGCCGCAGGCAGGCCAAACATCTTGAACAAATATCCGCCAGCTAAAAAACCGGCACTTGGATCGCCAGCAAAGAAGCGGGCAATATCACCATTAAATACGGTACCAGAAGCGTCTATAAATTCGCCCATCTCCATTTGGAAAGGTACGTTCCAGATATGATGCAGGCCAAATGGAATCAGCAACCGCTCAACAAAGCCATAAACAAAACCGGCGGCTTCGGGGTTCTCAGTCACTGCCCATTGAGAAAATGCATTAATCAGTGATTGAATAGGTGGCCAGATAAAGCTGAGCAAAACGCCAAGGGCGATGGCTGATACGCCGGTAATAATGGGTACAAATCTTTTTCCCGCAAAAAAACCTAAGTATTCCGGTAGCTGGATTTTGTAGTAACGGTTGAACATCTTGGCAGCGAGAATACCGACAATGATCCCACCAAAGACACCCGTGTCGATAGTGCTGATCCCCATCACGACGGATGGCTCGAGACCTAAATGGTTTGCCATCACACCCATCGTGCCGAGCATAATGGCAAAACCAACGACAGCTGCCACAGAAGAGACACCGTCGTTTTCCGTCAGGCCGATGGCAGTACCAATGGCAAAAATAATCGGCAGGTTGCTGAATACAGAACCGCCAGCCTGAGCCATGATGTTCGAAAGCAGCTCGGGTATAAACGAGAAACCGGCACTGCCAACGCCAAGTAAAATCCCGGCAACGGGCAGCACGGCAACAGGCAGCATTAACGCCTTGCCGATTTTCTGCAGCGTGCCAAATGCGCTTTTAACCATGAGGG
The DNA here is from genome assembly GCF_947495845.1 of uncultured Endozoicomonas sp. Taxonomy (GTDB): domain Bacteria; phylum Pseudomonadota; class Gammaproteobacteria; order Pseudomonadales; family Endozoicomonadaceae; genus Endozoicomonas. The sequence continues at coordinate 17,495 of NZ_CANMAO010000025.1, forward strand.
GAACTCCAGAGATGAAAATGTGAAGGGGGTAATTGAAAGGTCTTTACTGATAGGATTGAGTAACAAGGATAGACCAACTATGTGCTTTGCTCATGGGTACTTATGTTGACAAGCACCGGTAGCGACAACAGGAAGCGTATGGATGATCAGAGAGCACTTTTTTCACAGTCGACATGAAATGTTTACGATTCTGCCAATCCTCAGCATGGGAACTGATGGTCATACCGCTTCATTATTTCCAAACTCTCATGGGCTGGAATATGCGTTGAAAAGCAAGAAGTTGTGTGCCGATATCAAGGCTCAGCCAAGTGATGTGTTTGGCGGCAACCTTGAGCGAATGTCGTTAACCTTGCATGGCTTATTGCAATCGACGTCCATTATTCTGCTTATTACCGGGGATGAAAAAATGGACGTTTATCGCAGAGCGCTTAACAATTCCGATTACATCAATACGCCAGTGTCAGCAGTATTTTGGCAATCGGAGGTGCCGGTTGATGTTTATTGGAGCCCTTAGTGGCACTTGTTTTAAACAGTGATCCCGCTTTCTGTTGGAGCAAGGCATTCCCATTCGCCGGCCTTGGGTGAACGAAGCATCAGAATTTCTGGCTCTTTGCCTTTAACCCAGTTGGTGGTTACATGGTATTCAGGGTTTAACAGTTGAATCGATTTTCTCACCGAATCAATACCGCTGAATAGCTGGTCAGTTGTATCAAGTGCTGTCTTATCTCCGCAGGCATGAACGGTGATGGCAGAGTCTTTGTATGGCTCTAATGCCGCTACTCTTTCAGTGGCAAGTTGTTGTGCGGTTATATGTGGTTGGTTGCTAACCAATAAGAGCTCTTGCTCTTCGTTGTCTGCTGATAGTTGGTTAAGCGTGTGCAGGGCGGTCACGATGGTGGCCTCCGTATTGGCTCGACCGTTATTTTCATTATTTGCAAGTTGATAATTGCCTTCCTTTGTGAGCGTCTGGGTTTTATAGGTAACACCGCCAGTAAACCCCATATGAATGGTCTGCTTTGACAAAAATGAATCCGGGTTTTCCTCACGCAACATATCCATCAATGCCATTTGAGCATGGGCCTCTGTTTTTTCAGTGCCGAGCTTATCGCTGAATGCATTAACATAGGAGTGAATTTTATCAAATAGCTGCTGGTTTCTAGTTGGTTCAGTAATAAAATCAATTTCGGCATTTAATGGGCGCGAAGCACCAAGGCAGATGATGCTCTTTGGCACTACGTTATCGCTATTTTGTTGCAGGGCAAATTCCGGGCGCAGCAGCATTCGTGGAATAGCGGCACCAGGAAGGATTACGTTGGTTTGTTCTGTGATAGGCGAAGTGATGTCAGAGGCTAGATTAAGATTGTTAAGAGCTTCACGGAGCCGATCCAGCTCTTGCGCACTAAGTTTCTGTAATTTCGCCTTTTGATCTTTTACCTGCCAGCGTTCGACATTATCTCCTCCAGCTTGCCTGTTTAATGGGCTTCCCTGAAAATAAACATCGAGCAATTTTACCGTTGATTCAAGTGAGCTTATTCGGTCTTGTGGCGTTGTCTCTGTATTAGCGCCGAGACTTAGTTTGTTCAGTTGCTCAGGGAGGGGCTTCTCGAAAAATTCTGCCAATAGTTTTGCCAACTCAAGAGCGCCGCTAATGGTGGATTCGTGTTGTAAAAGGAGTGTCTGAGTTTTTTCAAGAGTACTCGTTTGCTGAGCTTCTACTGGTTGAGCGCTGTTTAAACTGTCTGTTTTTTCAGTCCAATCTTCTTCGCTTATAGGCGATAGTGAACGTGATGTGGATGGTTTGGAGTAGTTGGTGTACATATTATAAATCTCTACTAAGTTGTTAAATCACAGCACTCGGCCTCGGCAGTACCGTGTGCCGCAATTAAACAGACCAATCAGTCAGGATTTAGTTCCACGCTAAATATTCCCGGTCACCCGAACCCGGCGACTCTCTTTAGGCTCCGTAGGTTGTCTTTGTTTGTTACGTTCTTCCATTCTGCGATCAATAATATTTTTGATGGCAATTAGAAAACCCATAAAAACAAAGGCACCAGGGGGAAGAATGGCAAACAGAAATTGTTTGTAATTCGGGAAGACGGTGATGGTCCAGTCAGCGGCGATAGGGCCAAGCAGAAGATCCATACCTGAAAACAACGTGCCTTGGCCAATCAGTTCTCTCATAGCACCAAGCAGTAGGAGAATGACAGCAAAACCGCTGCCCATCATAAAACCATCGAAAGCAGCCGGAAGAACCGAGTTTCTGGAGGCAAAGGCATCGGCACGACCAAGGATAATGCAGTTGGTCACGATGAGCGGAATGAATATCCCAAGAATTCGATACAGCTCGTAAGTGTAAGCCTGCATTAACAGTTCAATACAGGTGGTGAACGACGCAATGATCATGACAAACACCGGCAGGCGAATAGCATCGGTGACCTGATGTCGTATAAGTGAAACGGCAATATTGGACCCCATGACTACCAACATAGTGGCGATGCCAAGACCAAGGGCATTGACCACGCTGCTGGAAACACCCAGTAACGGACAGAGACCCAGCAACTGCACCAGAGCCGGGTTGTTTTTCCACAGACCGTCTTTGGCGATCTTGGCCAGTAAGGCGGTTGTGCTGGTGGCAGCAGCAGTGTCAGTGTTATTGGTCATGGCTTGGTTCCTCACTGATGCTGTGCTGTTGGATATTCCGAGGGTTCAGCAAATGCTTTTGATGAGTCTCAAAATAGGTCAGCGCCCGATGTACGGCAGCCACGACGGCTCTCGGCGTGATCGTTGCTCCGGTAAACTGGTCGAAATCACCGCCATCTTTTTTTACGCTCCAGCCCTCTGCTGTTGGCTGGTTCAAAGACTTTCCGGCAAAGCTGAGAATCCAATCGGAAACATTGGTGTTGATTTTATCACCCAGTCCCGGCGTTTCTTTGTGAGTGACTGCTCGTACACCCGCGAGACTGCCATCGCGCTTAATGCCCACAAGAAGATCAATTCGGCCGTTGTAACCATCCGGTGCAATCACCGGCAGAATCACGGCAGAGACTTCGCCATTATTTAGTGCCACATAAGCTTCCGTTGTTGTCTGACTGGACAATAATCTGGACGGCTCCAGCGTTGTTTTGGAATCAACAAGAACATTGTCGTGGGTTTTCTGGGGCAGGATTTCCATCAGTGCTCTGGCTTCATAGGCGCGAACCTGTGTCTGAATTTTTTCCTGGGTCAAAATCCAGGTGATGGAAATCAAGCCAACAGTAAATACTGCAAACAAACCCAGCCCGAAACTGTTGCGGATAATACTGGTGAACACAGCATTTTTTACAGAAGCAGAGTTTTGTGTGGCGTCTTTTAAAGGAATCTGGTCGTCACTCATGCATCAATCCTTTCCTGGCAAGCCTTTGTTGGCCTTGTTATGACCATAAGTGCGTGGCTGGGTGTAGTAATCAATGGTCGGTGCGGCCATGTTCATCAGTAGTGTGGCAAAAGCGACACCGTCAGGATAACCGCCCCAGGCACGGATAACATAAACCATAATGCCGACGCCGGCGCCGAAAATCAGACGACCACGGTTGCTGGTGGCGCCACTGACGGGATCAGTGATAATAAAGAAAGCACCTAACATGGTGGCACCACTGAGTAGGTGAAACACCGGGGAGCCATGGCTGTCTGAACCAGTGCCTCCCCAGAACAGAAAAGCCATCACCGCAATGGCTGCCAGCATGCCCACCGGTGCATGCCAGGTGAACACTTTTCGCCAGATCAGAAAGACGCCGCCCGCAAGGTAAGCAAGGTTTACCCACATCCAGCCGCGGCCTGCGAAACCATCAAATACAGGGTTGGCGGCCCACAGTTCATCCATGGTCAGGCTTTTGTTTTCCCGCATGACATCCAGCACCGTAGCGGTACTGATCGCGTCAACTTCGATACCCTGACCGAACGGGAAAATGGTGAATAAGGCATCGCTCAGGCTGTTGTTGTAACCCTCGACACCTAAAGGTGGCAGCCAGCTGGTCATTTCCTGAGGGAATGAAATCAGCACCAGTACATAACCGACCATGGCCGGGTTAAAGGGGTTTTGACCAAGGCCACCATAAAGGTGCTTGGCAATAATCATTGCGAAAGACACTGCCACCAGAGAAATCCAAAAGGGTGCGAAAGGTGGCAAGGCCAAACCCAGTAAAAGGCCGGTGACCAGAGCGCTGTAATCTTTCAGATAAAAAGACACTGGTCGTTTTCGGAGCGTCATCACCAGCGCTTCACAGCCCATGGCAATGAGAGAGCACCAGATCACATTGATCAGAGTGCCCCAGCCAAAGAAGATGGTTTGAGCAACCAGTGCGGGCACCGTGGCCATGATCACCAGAGCCATCACCCGTTGGGTGCTGTTCTGGCCAAGGGTGTGGGGAGAGGTTTCCCGCGCCCGCTGGCTTATGGACGCCGGCGGCTTGTTGGAAGTTCTGCTGTTAATCAAAGCCATTTAATGCCAGCCTAATTCCCATGCTATCGAGCATTGTAGGTCGGTAACCCAAAGGGTTGCCGACGATGCATATTGTTGGTTTTGTCGGCAATCCCGTTGGGATTACCGACCTACATAAGTTCATTACAGAGCGTCGAGTTTCTGCTTTGCATCAGCAGCCTTTTGTTCTGCATCTGCCAATTTCTGTTGTAGCTCCGCTTGCTCATCATCGCCGGCATTGGCCATTGCCCGCTGCAGCTTTTTAACAGCAGCATTTGCCATGGCGACTTCGATTTTCAGCTTTTTCGCGGCATCACTGAGCACAGGTTTTGGCTTTTTGGCGACAGGATGACCAGTGTCGTTTTTCGGTTCAGGTTGTGCTTCCGGTTGCGCTTCCGGTATTGCCGCCAGAGCGTTCACTTTGCTTTGGCATTCTGCTACTGCTTGTTGTAATGATTCGGTGGTTTCATTGTCGTGCTCAAGGGCTGCAGCCAAAGCACGCTCTGCTTTTTTCAGCGCCGCTTTGGCCATGGCAAGCTCAACCTTTCTCTTTTTCTCATCATCAGAGAGTGCTGGCTTTACTGCTTTCTCTGGCTTTTCTGGTTGTGCGTTTGGCAGAGAACTTTGATCAAATTCTTTTTGTAGCTTACCCACCTGCTCATTAAGCATGGCAAGGTTAGACGTCAATTGATCTGTATCTCCAGTGCCAGAGGATTCTGCCGCCGCCAGAGCGCGCTCGGTTTTCTTTACCTGAGCCTTAGCCATGGATAGCTGGATTTTCAGCTCTTTCTGCAGGCTGGTGAGTTCAGCTTTTGCTGTTGTGAGCGTCGATGTTGCGTTGTTAGCACGTTGAGCTGTTGCTGCTTTGCGAGCTTTGGCTCGGGCGATGGCGGCCTGAATGGGATCTTCTTCGCCTTTGCTGTCCGCTGGCTGATCAGTGGCTTTTGTAGCCTTCAGTTTGGCGGCGCGTTCGGCATTGGCTTTGCGCTTGGCTTCTTTCTCTGCCTTGTCTTGCTCCAGTCGAGCCAGTCGACTTTCATAGCGTACCTTGGAGCGTTCGGCTTTAGCGTGTTTGGCTTCCTGAGTGCGAATGGCACCTTTGGAGGCGCGATAGTATTGCACCAATGGAATAGACGACGGACAGACAAAAGCGCAGGCACCACACTCAATGCAGTCGAACAAATTGTGATGCATCAGCTGTTCATGGTTTTCAGCCTTCGCATGCCAATAAAGCTGTTGTGGCAGCAATGACGATGGACAGGCTTCGGCGCAGTGTCCACAGCGGATACAAGCTTGTGCGTCCGGTGCTGAAGGGAACTCTTCATGGGTTCCGGCAATCAGGCAGTTGGTGGTTTTAATGACTGGAATATCCAGACTGTCCACACCGAAGCCCATCATTGGTCCACCAAAAACAAGGGTGGAGAGTTGGGCGTCGTTTAATTCTGCATGGCGGAGCAAGTCGGCAGCCGGTGTGCCAATCAATGCTTCCACATTTTGTGGTGCAGATAATGCGTCGCCGGTCAATGTGGTGATTCTGGAGATCAACGGCTTGCCATCGAGAACAGCTTCTTTCACTGCAACGGCGGTGCCTACGTTTTGTACGACAATGCCTAAATCAGCTGGCAATTTTCCTGAAGGTACTTCCTGACCCGTAAGAATCTGAATCAGCTGTTTTTCACCGCCGGATGGGTAAACCGTAGGGAAAACGACAATGTGAATGTTTTTGCCAGCGGCGGCCTGCTGCATAGCGGTAATGGCTTCTGGTTTATTGTCTTCAATGCCGATCAGACACTCTGTGGCGCCGATCATGTACAGCAGTATTTCTGCGCCTTCAATGACCGCAGCAGCTCGTTCCCTCATCAACATATCGTCGGCGGTGATGTAGGGTTCGCATTCGGTACCATTAAGAATCAGTGTATTGATAGGTGAGCTGGGTGCCAGCTTGATAGCGGTTGGAAAACCGGCACCACCAAGGCCGCTGATGCCAGCATTACGCACTTTGTTGACCAGATCTTCTGGTGACAGTGCGTGATAATCAGCCACAGTCGTTAATTCACACCAGCGGTCGTCACCATCACTTTCCAGCACGACGCAGAGATCAGAAAAACCAGACACATGGGGAATTCGCCGATTCTCAATGGCGATGACGGTGCCGGACGTGGGCGCATGAATCGGCGCACTGACAAAACCATTGGCTCGGGCGATCATCTGTCCTTTCAGAACAGAATCACCTACGGACACAAGTGGTTCAGCGGGTGCGCCTGCATGTTGTGACAGCGGCAGAACCAGTTGCGCAGGTATTGGCGGGAAACCAATGGGCCGACCGGTGGATTGATGTTTATTCTCTTCAGGGTGAACACCACCCACCAAAGGCCAGATTTTGCGTTCGGAGCTGGCAATTACGTCAGCTGTCGTCTCAATACCGTTAGACGTTTTGTTAAACACCGCATTCATGCAGTCTGACCTCTGCGATCCGTAGCAATAAGACTGCTATTTGGGTTTGGCAACTCCCAGCTCCAGGTGCGAGTGGTGACGGCAACGGGGAGCATATCAATGCAGTCCACCGGGCAGGGTTCTACGCAAAGATCGCAGCCGGTGCATTCATCCACAATGACGGTGTGCATTTGTTTCGCGGCACCGAGGATGGCATCCACCGGGCAGGCCTGAATGCATTTGGTGCAACCGATGCATTCATCTTCACGGATAAAGGCCACTTTGGTAATCGGTTCTGCGCCGTCCTCGGCATCCAGGGGTTCGGCTTCTACATCCAGCAAATCGGCCAGGGTGTTGACGGTGGCCTGACCACCCGGGGGGCATTTGTTAATAGCATCGCCATTGGCAATGGCTTCGGCATAAGGGCGACAGCCGGGATAACCGCATTGACCACACTGGGTTTGGGGAAGGATTTCATTGATCTGGTCAACAATCGGGTTGCCTTCAACCTTGAAGCGGATAGAAGCAAAACCCAGAATCGCCCCGAAAATCAGGGCGAGAGTCAGCAGGGCGCCAATGGCGTAAAACACAATCTCCATGGATTAACGCACCTGCCCCATCGTTGTTATTACAACGGTTGTCATTTCTATCAAATTCGGCATCACAGTTTGATCAACCCGGTAAAGCCCATAAATGCCAGGGACATCAGTCCGGCGCTGATCATACCAATCGCTGCACCGCGGAACGGTGTTGGCACGTCCGCAGCAGCAATGCGTTCCCGCATGGCAGAAAAGAGTACCAGTACCAGAGAAAATCCAGCCGCAGCACCAAAGCCGTAAGTGGCGGAGTCCACCAGAGAACTGTCCAAACGGTTGGTGTTCAGCAGGGCGACACCGAGCACGGCACAGTTGGTGGTAATCAGGGGGAGAAACACACCCAGCACTTTATGAAGTAACGGACTGGTTTTGCGCACCACCATCTCGGTGAACTGCACCACCACGGCGATCACCAGGATAAAGGAGATGGTTTTCAGAAACTCCAGCCCCAGCGGCAGCAAAATATATTGATGAGTCAGATAACTGCAGATGGAGGCCAGCGTCAGTACAAACGTGGTGGCCATGGACATGCCCATGGCCGATTCCAGCTTGTTGGAAACGCCCATAAATGGACACAGCCCAAGAAACTGTACCAGAACAAAATTGTTGACCAGTATGGCGCTGACCAGAATCAGTATCAGTTCGCTCATTGGTTTCCCTATAGCCAATGTCTGCCGGAAGGCGTCAAGTATATATGCCTGAAAAATGTAGATAAATGTTGATTAAAGACATTTATCGAATAACGATAAACCTGTGTTTGGCTAATGCATTTTCAGGGTGCCACGAGAGTATTCGTGCCAACGGAGGCGGGATTATATCGTTACTGCAACTAGTATGCATGTAGTGTTGGCTGCAAATTTAATGGGGAAGTTTCGTACAGCGGGGTTACGCTTGGCCTGCGTCCAGTTCTAATATGGAGGTCAGCCTTGCACCAGCCGGTATTGGGATGTTGGGCACCGACTGGCCTCCCAGGCCTTATTACGCTGCAGAATGCCTTGAATCTTTTGGGTGCTTTGGAATGGGTTTTCGGCCATCAAGAACGTGTTTTATGGCTAAAACGGGATGCTTAAACAACATGCGTGGACCAGCCCATTTCATCACTTCACGAATTTTGTCCTGCTGATTTGCTTTATAACAATGGACTTTGCAATTCACACAGGTAGGTTTGTCGTCACCGTAAACACAACGTTCCAGGCGCCTTTTACTGAATGCCAGCAGAGATAAACACTCATTACACAGAGTACGGTGTTTGTGGTGGTGTTGGCAGTACAGTTCGATCATATGGCTGACAGTAATGTACTCTCGTGCCAGTCTAGGGTGATCTTTCAGTGGACCGTCGAGGGTGAGTGGCATAAACAGCTAAACCTTCTCTTATTCGATGCGGTAATATACCCGTCGCCTTTCAAGTTGCTACTTTGTTGGCTGCGCTCGCTCACCCCGATCACCTACTATTTGTAGGCTCACGGGACCCGAGGGCCTAAAGGCTTCACTCACTTGCCGCCGCGTAGCAACTTGAAATCCTTTGGGTATGATCCCATAGGTACGCATTTTCTCCAAATAATCTGGCATTTTGAGGTATGATCGGCATCATTCTTATGAGAAAAATGCTTTGAAGGCAGTGAATTTGTATGTCCGATAATGTAAATACGGAAACCGTGGGAATCACTAACGAAACGTTGGAAAAGACCAAGCTCAATCAGGAAACATCCAGTATTGGTTGGTCTGAATTGCAACGTTATTTTGCCCAGGGGCTTGTGCTCTACGTGGATAAGACGTTGGATCTGATCGATGTTGGTTATCAGATGTCGGTAGATAACAAAGCGACGATCGAACAGTGGTTGAAAGAAGGCAGCCTTGCCCAAGTGTCTGATGAGCAGGCGTTACGCTGGAACGATAGCGATCAAGAGTTCTGGGCGATGGTGATTCGCCCATGGGTTCTGGTTCAGGAAAAGGTTAACTGAATGTTGCAGATAGCGGACGGCGTACTGATCACTGCGGATGAAATAGAGCTCAGCTATATTCGAGCTCAAGGTGCGGGTGGCCAGAATGTAAATAAAGTGTCGTCTGCTGTTCACCTGAGGTTTGATATTCAGGCATCGTCGTTACCACCATTCTATAAAGAGCGTTTGATGGCACTCAGGGATGCCCGGATAACTCAGGACGGAGTCATTGTCTTAAAGGCTCAGCGATTTCGAACGCAAGAGAAAAACCGGGATGATGCCCTGCTTCGCCTGCAGGAATTAATTCAAAAGGCGACCGTCGTTCAAAAGCATCGTAAGGCCACACGGCCCACCCTGGCTTCTAAAAAACGCCGGGTGGAAGGTAAGAAAAAACGCGCTCAAGTTAAGAATTTACGTGGACGAATTGATCATTAAGTAAAGATATGACGCCAGCCATTAATCTGCTCAAAAAAGCCAAAGCTAATTTTAAGGTGCATCAGTACGACCATGATCCAGACAGTCACTCCTATGGCGAAGAGGCTGTGGAAAAAATGGGGCAGGATGCAAATCAGGTGTTTAAAACACTGCTGGTAAAGCTGGATGGACGACAACTGGTAGTTGCTGTGGTGCCGGTTGCCGGCATGTTGGATTTGAAAGCAATGGCCGCTGCCTGCGGTGCCAAGAAAGCAGTGATGGCAGAGCAGCAGGAAGCAGAGCGTTCAACGGGCTATTTATTTGGAGGTATTAGCCCGTTGGGTCAGAAAAAGCGCTTACCTACGGTAGTTAACAGAACTGCAGACAATTTTGAGACAATTTTTATCAGCGCTGGTCGTCGAGGGTTGGAGGTTGAGCTTGCTGCTGAAGATCTGTTGAAGCTAACGTCAGGATCTTTCGCAGCAATCAGCAAATGAAGGGCAGCTTACCAAGTGATCATTCACTAATCCCATGGACTGCATATAAGCATAACAGATGGTGCTGCCCACAAAGCTGAAACCGCGCTTCTTCATATCTTTACTCATCCTGTCAGACACTTCGGTGGTGGCAGGTACTTCACTCATGGTTTGCCGATGATTGATAATTGGCTGATGATCCACAAAAGACCAAAGGTACTGGCTGAAGCTAGCAAACTCTTGCTGCACTTTGATAAAGGCGTTGGCATTCTTGATGGCGCTTTTGATCTTCAAGCGATTCCGGATAATGCCAGTATCCTGAAGTAGTCGTTCAATATCCTGCTCTTTCATGCGGGCGACTTTTTCTACATCAAAGTCATGAAAGGCGTTTCGGTAGCCTTCTCGCCGCTTCAAAATCGTAATCCAGCTCAAGCCTGCTTGTGCGCCTTCCAGAATCAAAAACTCGAACAGTGTTTTATCGTCGTGGGTAGGCACACCCCACTCGTTATCGTGATATTGAATATATAGTGGGTCACTATGGCACCAAGTGCAGCGTGGGTCTTTCAAACTTTTTACTCCTTATGAAAACAGCCTATCTTTATATATTAATTTTGCCTATGTATATCATGTTTCAATTTATTCGGAGTTATTTTTGGAAATCTCAGCCGATCAGTCGATGCTTGCACAGGACTGCGTCCCTCACAAGAATAGAGAAAAAGCTGCAAGTAATGGAGCAGTCAGGTACTTGAGTGGAGAGTGCCGCTCAGGTGAGGGAATACAAGAAATTAAGCCTTTGGATCGTTATAAAGTCACTCTTGATAATCAAGCGGGTGTGAAACTTAATCAACACAATGGCGAGGTTGATCCATTAAGTGTTGAATTTGAAAAGTTGCTGGCTGCCTGTTCATCAGGGTATGTTTTATCAGATGTGAAGAAAGATCGATCGAACTCATTGCCCTTTGTTGCTTGTGAGGGAGATATTAATGGTTTGAGACCAGATTCTCCAATGTTTGCTGACAACGTCAGCGCGGTCGACGTGTTCAATGAATGCGATGCTTACAATAGCGAAGGAATCAGGCGGTCATTGTCATCCCCTGAAAGCTCAAGTGTTAGTTCAAAGGCTGAAGAGAAGTCTGAGAAATGCCAAAAAAGTATCGTAATACCCTTTTTCCATAAGAAAAATCAGATCACAAGTTTAATAACATTATTCAGGGGAAGTTCATTGCAGCAGTTATCGACGCTCTCGAAAATAAACAAGTTTCCCGCTGAGTGCTGGCCTGTGTTGAACAGATATATAATGACCGCTCACTTAGAGAAGTATATTGCGGAAGGAGTCAGTGGGTTGTTTCGAGTCCCTGCACTTAAGTCTGATATTAAAATGCTTGAATACGTAATTAATCAACAAAAAATACCCGATCACTTGCTTTTAAAACCTGCGTGTTTAGCCGGTTTTCTTAAAAATAGAATCAGAGAAATAGGTTTTTTTAACGTTGAGGACTGTAACCGATTATTGACTATAGAGAGTAATGGTCTTGATGAAGGGGCGAAATATACAGCACTGAATAAATTAATTAAGGCGTCATTGTCTACTAAGTCATTGGAGGATCGAGACTGGTTTTTAATTGCAGTGAAGCTTTTTGGTGAAGCGTACCGAAGTGCCCCGAACGAGCCTAGCAAGGAAGAGCAGCGGGTGTGTAAGCGAGACCTTGTCGGTTTATTTGCGCAGCATTTCTTTGTTCACCCTGAAATAGACTATTCGTCCTATGCGTCCGGTGCGGCTGGGGCAAGCAAGATGTTTGAGGAGTTTGAAGCGAAAAAGGAAGAACCCATAGTGATGAAGCGTCTATTATCCATACCTGACTTGCAAGCACTGGCTAGCGAACTCAATGCCAGCTAAGATAGCCGTTTACCAGACAAAGGCGACTATTGATGAAGATAGCCAAAGAACGAGTGGCGCTGTTTCATTACACTCTGAAAAATGATGATGGAGAAGTGCTGGATAGCTCTGAAGGCGAGTCTCCCATGGCTTATATTCACGGTGAGTACAACATTGTTGAAGGCTTGGAGAATGCGCTGGAAGGCAAGCAGGCTGGAGATAAGTTTGAAGTCTCTGTTGAGTCCGCTGAAGGCTACGGCGAGTACGATGAGAGTCTGGTTCAGCCAGTGCCGAAAGAGCAGTTTGGTGATCATTCTGTCGAAGTAGGTCAGCAATTTCATGCTGACACAGCCATCGGCCCTCGTGTTGTAACGGTTATCGCGATTAATGAAGAAGAAGATCAGGTGGTGATTGACGCAAATCACTCCCTTGCGGGTGAGAATCTGCACTTCAGTGTTGAGGTGGTTGACGTTCGTGAAGCAACAAAAGAAGAACTGGATCATGGTCATGTTCATGGGCCTGGTGGTCATGAGCACTGAATAAAATTGAGTGCAAAAAAAGCCGACGTTTGTCGGCTTTTTTTATGGCGCCAGTTTAAGTAGTTGAGCATTTGGAGTCGAATATTTCTGGCTCATTGAACAGGTTCTCTGCAAGGCGCAACGGCGGGAGCATAGCGAGCTATGAGACCAGAGTTGCAACGCAGTCAGAGCGCCTGTTCAATGAGTCAGAAAATATGATTTCATGTGGTTAACTACTTAAGCATCAGTAAGTAAGATAAACAGCGTGCTTTGTTTTCTGTAGTGTCAGTAGTTGGATGTTTTCCAGCAAACCATCTTCGACCAGCGCTTTAAATGCCATGGTAGTTCGCATGTTGTGTAAATCATTGCGGCTTTCCCAGAGTCCTAGGGGGCGTCACCATCTAACCGATCTATCAGCTTATGAGCCTGACCATAAGACCAGCCAATAATGGGCTACTGTTTGTTATTTTGGTTTGCTATGGCTCGGACAGTGCTCAAAGATGAACAGTGGGATCGGATCAAAGATATGTTACCCGGTAAAGCATCTGATCCGGGGCCAACAGCCCAAAACAGGTTATTTGTAGAGGCGATTCTTTGGATTGGCCGTACTGGAGCCCCATGGAGAGATTTGCCGGAAGAGTTCGGTCATTGGGCCAGTACGTACAATCGGTTCAATCGCTGGTGTAAAAGGGGCATATGGAGTTGGGTCTTTAAAGAGCTGAGTAAAGATCGTGATATGGAGTATCTAATGGTTGATGGCTCAATTACCCGTGTTCATCAACACGGAGCGCCTAAAAAACAGAACAAGACAGCGAAGCGGTCGGAAAATCAAGAGGTGGATTAACAACCAAAATTCATGCTGCAACAGATGCGCTTGGTAACCCTGTCCGCTTTATTCTCACGGCTGGACAGGCATCAGAGTATGGTCAGGCAAATGCCCTGATAGAAGGCTTTTCTGCTGATTTTGTTCTTGCTGACAGAGGCTATGACTCTAATGCATTCCTCTTGGAGATCAAGAGATCAGGGGCTACACAGGTTATTCCTCCAAAGAAAAACCGCGTAGATCAGAGAGATTATGATAAACAGATTTATAAAGAGCGTAATCTGGTTGAGCGTCTGTTTCAAAAGCTCAAGAACTTCCGGCGGATAGCAACCCGCTACGAGCGATTGCCACGAAACTACATGGGAATGCTTGAGGTGGCGGCGATCATAATTTGGCTGGCGTGAGTCACATTTGTTAATTGACTGTTCGGTTAGATGGTGACGCCCCCTAGGTCCATCAGCAGGGTACTGACTTTAAATGTATTGCCTTTGCTCATAGTGTCGATGGCCTGTTGCAGCGGGCCTAACAGTTGAATCAGTCGCATACTCCTCTCCCTGAAACCGTACTTCAGATGTTTATTTTAAAGGGAGAGGGGGCTGGAACACAGTTAGCGGAAGGTCGAGGTTTGCCCTCTACATTGGTCGTAGAGGGAGTGATGATCAATAAATGATTGGACTGAGCAAAAGGTAAAAATAGTGAGCGGCGACGCCAGCACAAATACCACCGATGGTGTGGGCAAGAATGGCCTTAGACGTCAACTGTCTGAAACCAAGCGAATCCAGCATGGCGGTATGTGTGCTCAGGTAACCACTCCAGCACATTCCCATTGCAGTAAATACGGCGATGTCGCTGCCGCCAACGAGCCCTTGATTGATAAAGTTCGGTACCAGAGACATGGCTGCACCAACAGCACCCAAAGACGTGATTGGAAATGCCACCAACTCCGCATGATCAAAACCAAACAGCAGCTCAAACAGCCAGGTGAAATGACTGGCGAGTTTCGGTAACAGTGCAACACCTTCAAACGCAGCGCCAGTGTAACCTGTGGTTGGGGCATCAAAGGTCAGCACCATGACAAATGTACTGATAATCAAAACGCCGGGAATAATAGCAACGCCCATGGCAACGCCGCCCTTACCACCATCCAGTAGAGCATTCAGGAAACGTAACCACACCGGATCGGTGGAGCTGTGATCGTCCAGAAGATCGCTGTGAGTGGCGGTGAAACTCGCATCATGGAGCCGGTGGTCGTTGCGGATAAATCGCTGCATCAGGCGCGTAGACACAATAGCGCCGACCATTGCACCTGCAAGCCCAATCATGGCGGGAATAAAATAGGTGTCACCCGTCTGGCTGTTCTGCAGTGTCGCCATAAAGGTGATAACAATCAGGCCCATGCCGAACGAGGTGCCAAAGTTAGTCAGAGAGATAATCTCGTGCACTTTGAAAGAATGGTTAAAGCGACGATCTTTTGCCAGACCAATGATGGCGGGATTATCGGAAAAGAAGGTCATCATGGCCGCCATGGCTGCGCGGCCTGGCAGATTGAACAGTGGGCGCATGAATGGCACCAGCATGCGCTCAATCAGAGCAATAACGTGAAACTCCATTAGCAGACGACCGGCGGCGCCGGTCAGTACGGTAATTCCCATGAGAAAAAGTACGGTGTTCAGCAGCAGCTGGTGGGCCGTGTTGAACAGGGTGTTAAACATGTTGGTCACACCCATGGTTTGACCAAGGTAGCCAAACAACAAGCCTGACAGTGTCAGAAGTAAAATAGGCTCCACGGTATGTCTGATATTTCGTGTAGCATCTGATCCGGATGGGACGGCTTTACTCATAAATAATCCAGAAAAACAGTAGGTAACTTGTTAGACAAGCGTGCACTCCCTCAGTTCCCACGAGGAAGGAGGGTTTCGCAAAACTCCAAACGTCTCGTTCCCATGCTCCGCGTGGGAATGCATACCCTTGAATTGTAAAGGGTTAGAAGTATGGGTTCCCACGCAATACCCAAAGGGCATAAAAGCATGGGAACCAGGGCTTTAGCGACAACCTCGGAGCATGGGAACGAGGAATTCTTTCAGAATTACCGACCTTGTGTGTTTTGCT
Organism: uncultured Endozoicomonas sp.; assembly: GCF_947495845.1. Taxonomy (GTDB): domain Bacteria; phylum Pseudomonadota; class Gammaproteobacteria; order Pseudomonadales; family Endozoicomonadaceae; genus Endozoicomonas. The sequence goes on from NZ_CANMAO010000025.1 coordinate 33,136, forward strand.
CAGAAAGTTGGCAACCATTCTCTTTAAGGAACAGTGCCAGCCTGCCTCAATGCTCTCGAGTTGTGCGGAAGGTAACGTCAGGATAACGTTCTTCAGACAAAGACAGGTTTACCTGGGTCGGTGCCAGATAAGTGAGGTAGCCGCCACCGTCGATGGCAAGGTTTTCAGCGCACTTACGTTTGAACTCTTCCAGCTTCTTGTTGTCTTTACAGTCCACCCAGCGGGCTGTATTCACAGTGACGGGTTCGTAAATGGCTTCTACTTTGTACTCATCCTGCAGGCGTCGCATCACCACATCAAACTGCAGCACACCCACGGCGCCCAGAATCAGGTCATTGTTGTTTAATGGCATGAACAGCTGAGTAGCACCTTCTTCAGACAGTTCTTTCAAACCTTTCTGCAATTGCTTCAGTTTCAGCGGATCTTTCAGACGAACGCGGCGGAACATTTCAGGGGCAAAGTGAGGAATCCCCATAAACTTCATCAGTTCGCCTTGAGTGAAGGTGTCACCAATCTGAATGGTGCCGTGGTTGTGTAGACCAATGATATCGCCGGAGATGGCTTCATCCACATGTGAGCGATCACCTGCAAGGAAAGTGACGGCGTCGGCGATCTTAATGTCTTTACCGATTCGCACGTGTTTCATCTTCATGTTGCGGGTGTATTTACCGGAACAAATGCGAAGGAAGGCGATACGGTCACGGTGCTTTGGATCCATGTTTGCCTGAATCTTGAACACGAAACCGGAGAAGTTATCTTCTGTTGCAGGCACTGAGCGAGCATCAGTTTCCCGTGGCAGCGGTGAAGGCGCCCACTTTACGAAATCGTTCAGCATTTCACGAACGCCGAAGTTGGAAAGCGCGGTACCAAAGAAGACCGGTGTCATGCGTCCAGCTTGGTATTCTTCAAGATCGAACTCGTGGCTGGCGCCGCGAACCAGTTCGATCTCTTCCATCATGTCGGCGTGGAGGTCACCCAGTAGTTCGATCGCTTCTGGTGATTCAATGCCCTGAATTTGGATGTCATCCGGCACCACGCTGGCCTGACCCGGCTTGAACACATGGATAGTGTCGGTATACAGGTTGTAGACGCCTTTAAAGCGTTTGCCCATGCTGATTGGCCAGGTGATCGGGGCGCACTGGATTTTCAGGATGTCTTCGATTTCGTCGAGAACTTCAATCTGGTCACGAACTTCCCGGTCCATTTTGTTCACGAAAGTGAAGATTGGTGTATCACGTAAACGACACACTTCCATTAATTTGATGGTCCGGTCTTCAACACCTTTGGCGCCGTCGATAACCATCAGACAGCTGTCTACCGCAGTTAATGTACGGTAAGTGTCTTCCGAGAAATCTTCGTGCCCTGGTGTGTCCAGCAAATTGACGATGCGGTCGTGGTAAGGAAACTGCATTACGGAGGTAGTGATGGAGATACCCCGTTCCTGTTCCATTTTCATCCAGTCAGACGTTGCCATACGACCGGTTTTCTTACCTTTTACGGTGCCCGCCAGCTGAATCGCACCACCGAGCAGCAGCAGCTTTTCGGTAATCGTGGTTTTACCGGCGTCCGGGTGGGAGATGATGGCAAAGGTTCGTCTGGTTTCAACTTCCCGCGACAATGCTGACATGCGTGTTTCCATGGTGTGGGGAACCTTGTACACAAGTACTTAAAACCCACAGGCAGATGACGACGGGTAGATTAAGATGAGTGGGAGTGTACAAAACTCCAAAATAAAATAATGGGTGAATTATCCAAATCAGTGCGGCGACTGCAAGCTGATTGGCCGTTTTACTGCAAAAAGGGTGGAAAACGCCCGTTAATCATAAATGACATCCAGCAAAAGACGCGCTGGTTTTGCTTGCCAGTTGGAAAATTCCAGCCAGCCGGGATAATCAATGTGCTTTTTCAGATAGATGGGTTGTTGAATATCGGGTGCATTGACGATGGTTGCAGTGATGGTTCCTGCTTTGATGCCATTGGTAATGCTGCGTTTAATATTAACGACAATGTTTTTATTTTCTTCGCTGGCCTCGTGTGCGCTGGATAGCGTTATGTTGATATCCATGGGGTAACCGACCAGACCCCACCAGTTCTCTTGATCAACCAGTAGGAAGCGTCCGGCATTGTTTCTGGTTTTATCAAACATGCCTTGGTTAATGACTGTAGCGAGTGCTTCTTCATCGAAAAAGAAATCAGCCTCTTTGATGACCCTGCCATGGATAATCTTGTAATTTGTGATTTTCCAGGGGGAGTCCTCAGGCAACTCCACCGCGGTGAGGCTGGCGGCTCCCTGATAGGGCTTGGTTGCATAGTACGTGGCGTAAGCTGAACCAGCTACGATTGCTGTGACCACGATGGCAATGCCGAGGACTTCAAGGCCGTCAGTGTTGGTATCGGAGAGTGATTGATCGTCATTGTCTGTGTTGCTATTGGTGTAGCAGGTAGTACACCAGGATAGGGGGTACCAGCCAGAATGAGCCGGGTATTTTTTTTCTGATTCGATAATGGCAGTTTGGGCGTTATAGCGATGACTCTTTAATTGGTACAGAGCCATGTGTTCGTAGCTAATAGGGCTTTCAGAATGGCCATTGGCGGATAGACCCAGCAGTAGGGTTAAACCAAGGGTTAATAGTTTCTTCAAGAGAGTCAAATGCATTTCTAACGGTTATTGTCATTATACCAGTGAACTTGGATCAGTGGTTGACCAGAAAGTTCCCGGATGATCGTTTGAGTCCAAGGGGGCATTCGTAGTTAAATATGCCTTTATGTTGTCGCTGTGATTCCAATGACTACCTTACCCTGCTTCAAAGCTTACGATGTCCGTGGCCGGCTCCCTAATGAATTGAATGACGATATTGCCTATCGCATCGGGCGAGCCTATGGCGAGTTTCTCAAGCCGCGGGATGTGGTGGTTGGCGGTGATATCCGACTGACCAGTGAGTCGCTGAAACACGCCCTGTCAGAAGGCCTGCGGGATGCCGGTGTGAATGTGCTGGATATTGGTCTCAGCGGCACAGAAGAGATTTATTTTGCCACATTCCATTTAGGTATAGACGGCGGTGTTCAGGTAACTGCCAGTCATAACCCGATCGATTACAACGGCATGAAAATGGTGCTTAAAGGTGCTCAGCCGGTCACAGCGGATAATGGTTTGCTGGATATAGAGAGGTTGGCTGCGGAGAATCAGTTCGCCGAGCCTTCGGTGGAGAGAGGTAGTTATCAGCAGATTAATCTACTTGATGAGTATGTTGAGCATCTGCTTAGTTACATTAAGCCTGAAAATTTAAAACCTCTAAAGCTGGTGGTGAATGCTGGCAACGGTGCCGCCGGTCATGTAGTTGATGCTATTGAGCAGCGTTTCCAGTCTCTGAATGTGCCGGTAGAGTTTGTGAAAATCCATCACGAACCCGATGGCAACTTTCCCCATGGTATTCCTAATCCGTTATTGCACGACTGCCGTCAGGCAACCACCGATGCAGTTCTGGCCCACGGTGCTGATATGGGCATTGCCTGGGATGGCGATTTTGACCGTTGTTTTCTGTTCGATGAGCAGGGGCAGTTTATTGAAGGTTATTACATCGTTGGGCTGTTGGGTGAGGCATTTCTGGCTCATCATAAAGGCGCAAAAATCATCCATGATCCACGGCTTACCTGGAATACCATTGATCAGGTGAAGGCGGCGGGCGGTGAGCCTGTGCTGTGCAAAACCGGCCATGCATTTATTAAAGAGCGCATGCGTCTGGAAGATGCCGTTTATGGTGGTGAGATGAGTGCTCACCATTACTTCCGTGATTTTGCCTATTGTGACTCAGGCATGATTCCCTGGTTGCTGGTGGCGGAATTGATGTCGGGTAAAGGTCAACCGTTGTCTGCATTGGTGAGTGATCGCATTGCCAGATTCCCATCGTCCGGAGAAATCAATAGCAAGCTGAAAGATCCTCAGGCCGCCATCGAACGAGTGTTGGCAACCTATCAGCAAGAGGCGATTGAAGTCGATAACACCGATGGCATTTCTCTGGATATGGGGCAATGGCGGTTTAACCTTCGGCTGTCTAACACCGAGCCGGTGATTCGCCTGAATGTGGAAAGTCGGGGCGATGAAAGCCTGATGCAGGAAAAAACCGAAGAGCTTCTCAAGCTGATTCGAGACTGATTTAAAGACCGTTGATTAAAAGATCAGAGTGAGTTTATCAATATGAGCATTATTAAAAAGTGCCTTTTTCCGGCAGCAGGTTACGGAACCCGCTTCCTGCCAGCCACCAAATCCATGCCCAAAGAGATGATGCCCATCGTCAGCAAGCCGCTGATCGAATATGGCGTTGAAGAAGCGCTACAGGCGGGCATGTCCGATGTGTGTATCGTCACTGGCCGGGGCAAACGCTCTCTGGAAGATCATTTTGATGTGAATTACGAGCTGGAACACCAGATCTCCGGTACGGATAAAGAGAGCCTGTTATCCGATATTCGCAGCGTGATTGATCAATGCTCTTTCTCCTACACCCGTCAGCGGGAGATGAAAGGTCTGGGGCACGCAGTATTGACTGGTCAAACGCTTATTGGCGACCAGCCATTTGGCATGGTGCTGGCGGACGACCTTTGCATCAATACCGAAGGTCCCGGGGTTCTCGCTCAAATGGCTCAGCTGTATAAACAGTTCCGCTGTTCCATTGTGGCGGTGATGGAAGTGCCTGATGATGAGGTGCACAAATACGGCATCATCGATGGTCAGGCCATCTCCGATGAGCTAATCCGTGTTGAGAACATGGTGGAAAAGCCTTCCAAAGCCGATGCGCCCAGTAATCTTGCCATCATCGGTCGCTATATTCTGACCCCGGATATTTTTGATTTGATTCAGGATACTCAGCCCGGCAAGGGCGGTGAGATCCAGATTACCGATGCACTGATGGCGCAGGCGCAACGAGGTTGTGTGATGGCTTATAAGTTTAAAGGCAGGCGTTTTGATTGCGGCAGTATTGAAGGGTTTATTGAGGCGACCAACTATTGTTACGACCATCTTTATAAGTAGTTATTATACCAATTCTGCTTTTAAATGATGGTCTGCGCAGCTATTTTGAGCGACTGTATCTGTGTTGAAGTTCATCGTCATAGCTACCACCCACAGGGTGTAAAGGCTATGACTCGTCTCTTCGCCTTTATGCCCTCGGGTATTGCCCAGTCGCCCAAAATAACTTGCTAGACCCATATTTTAAAAGCGTCATTGGTATTAGTCATCTTTTCTGACACAGGGGGAACTTACGGCAGCGATAAAGGGCCTGTGAAATAGAATATTTATCACCTGATAGGCTTCCAGGCTCGTTAGGTATCACCCTTCAGCCAACAAATTCCACCTCTGACAATCATCACAATGCGCGAGAGCTGCTTTCTTTGAATAAGAGCTTGTGGCTCAGCTGTTCCCAACGAAGAAAACACTAACTCATTGATGGTATTAGGTGTTGGTAGATAAGTTGCGCGAGCAGGCTCTAGCTTTTACCTATATATCAATAGGTTAAGCCTTTATCGGGAATCGCTGATTGTGGCTTATTTACTTGGAACAAGTGATGGAAATATTCGAATCACTGGGGCTTATCAGAATGTCTAATATTATTTGCGAACTTATAATTTAGAATTATAAAAAACAAACTATGAATTATTGACAAACAAGGTAAGCGCAGGGATAGAGGTCAGCTATGGAAGTATCAAAGATCATCAGCAAGGCAGGGCAGTTAGCCAGTGTGGCTAAACCAATACTTGTTACTGGAGGGGCGGGGCGTCTTGGAAGCCGGGTTGTCAGCCATATCGGTAATAGCCATGCTGTGCAGGCGACATCAAGCACGCAAAGATCAGGCTATATGCATTTATCATTGGACGACTCAGTAAAAAGCATGCAGAAAAAAATCAGGGATTATTCGATGGTTATTCACTCTGCCTGCCTCAGTAAAGGTACTCCTGATCAAATTCACGAGGCCAATGTAAACGGTACAAAAAGAATTATTCAAGCCTGCAGGGAATCGGATATTCCAATCATGTACATTTCATCCGCCGCCTCAAAGATCAAAGGCTTGTCCAGTGAAGCAACACCCTATGCCCATTCAAAGATGGAAGCTGAGAACTACGCCATTGAAAATGGTGTTCCCGTTGCCAGAGTTGGCGTGCTCGTTGGGGATGATAAGCAGGCAACTATCTCACTATGTAATATGGCGGGCATGATAAGTAGAACTCTGCCGTCCATTTCAATACGCGCCCAAGATAGCCATATTCAACCAATAGACTACGAAAGTGCAGCCGCCTGTATTCGATATATGGCAGAAATAATGCTGCAGAATAAAAATTATAATGAGGTGATTGATATTGTGGGAGACCCTGTATCACTCAATGCGTTTCTAGATATGATTAACCCTTCGGCGATTCCATTGTATGTTGAACTCGATGACTTAAAAGAACTTGCAGAGTTAATCAATGACGGAGCATTTACTCTAGAATTTATTGAACTGGCAAAAAAAGACGGTGAGACCATAAAAAATGATAAGCTGAAAGACGTTCTCGGATCGGGTTTTAAAACCGTAACCGAGATTGCCAGTGAGGCCAGAAAAGAAATAGGTTTTACAAAAACAAGTGGAATCGCCAGAAAAATACTGGCAGGTAAATGCTTGTCGGAAAGACGCAAGATAATAGAAGAAGTGATTAATCTGATCAGAGTCAGCAAGCGAACTGGTAGGCTTTCATGACTCCTTATAGAAAACTTAACAGGAGCACCCCTAATACCATCCTATAAGTAGGTAATACTTTGTAATCGGATATTTTGTAATCGGATATTTTGTTTATTTGACCAAGAAATAGTTCAAGCCTTTGGTAGCAAAGCCTTAAGTCAGTGGAATCGCAATATCTATGCTCCGAAAAATAGTCGAAAGCAAACTATCACCTACTTATAATACCAATTCTGTTTTTAAATTATGGGCTGCGCAGCCCATAATTTAAAAACAGAATTGGTATTAATAGAAACTATCGGTCCTGGGTGAGGATTCTTGTCGATCAATATGGGTGCTCTTGTTGTGCTCTTGTTGTGCTCGTATGGTGTTCTACAAGAATGACTGGTTTAAATGTTTGTCTTAGATAATTGAATTTGGCTTTTTTTTCTTGATGCATAGGTTAAAGGTGTGTTGCTAATGCTGGTATCGATTCTGGGAATTTAATGAGAATGGACTAGACTTCGTGCTTGGATACGAATGAGACTTTCTCGTAAGTGGGTTTTTAAAATCTATAGTGTTATGTGGGGCGCATTCGTAGATAACTTGATCTGATAATAAATAGTTTTGGAGTGTTGTTTATGGAATGTCTGAGAAGTGTTGCTCAGACTCTGTTTCCTTGTGTTTCAGGTGCCAATCAAGTACATGCTGCTGCTTCTGAAACTTGGAAGAGTTATAGAGCCAAACCTATCGATGGCTGCAAAGTTAATGTGGGCACTGAAAGTAATATGGAGAGCAAAGGCTCAAGTAAAACATTACAGGGCTACGAATCGTTAAAATTAGTTGATTGTCAGCCTTTCTTTACCTTATTAGTGCCGGGGAATGCGGAAGTAAAGATTGTTCAGCCCGGAACACCTGAGCATTGCAAGTTGGTTGAGCAATCACAAGAGGGAATTGATCATGTAACAGGCAAACATTTTCTACCTCGCCCGCTGGTTCCTTTATGCAAATTTACCGGCCCTTATGTGGAGGTTAAGGATAAAGCTGAAGGTTATAAAGGTGTGTTTTTCATTGCGTCACCACCAGTGCGTGGTTTTATGACAGAGAAAATAATTGATAGTTATTTTCCGAGTGGGCGAGTAGGAGAGTGTTTTAACGGCAATGGTGAAGTGACTGAGGCTCAGTTTTTTTGCAAAAGACAAGCGAACTCAGACTCCCGGGGTTGTTTTTTCCTTCCATGCGCTACAACTGGACATAACTCAATATTTGGTGGGTTATTTACGGGTAAGGATAAACAGACAGTGCACAACTCGCTGACCTGTCAAATAGGTTATAGAGCGCAAATGGGGGAATATACACCTGAAGAGTTTATCGACTATAAAGAAGGTATAAAGAGCAGTTCAAATAAAGAAGTAGGTGAGGTGAAGGTAGTTTCTGGAGAGAGGATGCAGCAAGCTCTGGCTAAGCATCCAATGCCAGAGCGTATGGGATAAGAAGATTAGTGGCTTCGTGCCACTGAAAAATCCGCCAGATCTGCCATAGCTGAACTGAACTCGCTGTCTGCTAAGGCATGCAGGCAGAGTTTCGCCTTTTCAGCAAAATCTCTGGCTTTAGCCGCGGTGTAGTCCAGTGCCCCACAGCTTTGAACCGCAGCAATGACTTCTTCAATTTTATCCCGACCACCTTGTTCAATGGCTTCGCGAACTAGTGTTTGCTGCGCTGGTGTTCCATGCTTCAGGGTATAGATTAGCGGCAGAGTTGGTTTACCTTCGGCCAGGTCATCCCCCAGATTTTTACCCATGGCTTCGGCATCGCCGGTGTAGTCCAGCAAATCATCAATCAGCTGAAAAGCAATGCCCAGATAATTCCCGTAATCTGCCATATTCTTTTCAACCTCGGAGCTGACCTTGCAGAGAATGGCGGCAGTTTGGCACGAGGCCTGAAACAGCATGGCCGTTTTGCAGCGAATCACTTCCATGTAATCTTCCTCGGAGAGATCAGCATCATGGATATTCATCAGCTGCATGACTTCACCTTCAGCAATCACATTCGTGGCTTCAGAAAGAATATGAAGTAATTTAAAGTTGTTCAGCCCGACCATCATTTGAAACGCTCTGGAATACAGGAAGTCGCCTACCAGAACACTGGGCGCATTACCCCATAAAGCATTTGCAGTATCTTTGCCACGGCGAAGGTCCGACTCATCCACTACATCATCATGGAGCAATGTGGCGGTGTGCAGGAACTCGATAATGGCCGCCAGCGGAATATGGTGGTGGTCGTTATAACCGCAGGCTCTGGCGGTTAACAGCACCAGCAGAGGGCGCAGTCGCTTGCCGCCGGACTGAATAATATACTCACCAATTTTGCTGACCAGCACAACGTCTGAGTGCAATTGCTTATGAATGCATTCATTGACTCTCTGGAAATCATCTTGAACGGCGATCTGAAAAGAAGCTTGTTGTTTGTCCGGCATCGGCTAGTTGCTTTGATGGGGGCGAAAAGAGGCATCGTATTTAGTGCTACTGCAACTGTCAATAGCACGGACTTCGGAAAGTAATGATACAGGGGTGTTGAGGTGGGGAATCCCTGCCTTATGGTGAATTCCGTAGCCCGTTGAATGCAGGGTTTGATATTAAATTGTCTTAACACTTGAAAGCAGGGCTGGACTTCCTTAAAATTTGCGCCCCTATCTGAAAATCCGGTGCGGTGTGCCGTTTTGTCATGGATTGTTGATAAGCTTCTGCTTTTAATAGCAAAGATTGTTCAACACATGAGGTGCCGCCCATCCCTGATGCTGTAAGGCATGTTCAGGTCTTATCGGGTTAAACCGGGAAGTGGTTTTTAGATAGCTAAAAATTCCATCGATTACTGCAGTCACTTGTTGGAATCGATGGATGCCTTTGACAAAGAGGCTCTTAAGGATTTTCGGAGATCAAATCATGTACGCAGTTATTAAAACTGGTGGCAAGCAGTACCGCGTAACCGAAGGAGAATTCCTGAAGGTTGAAAAGCTGGACGTTGCTGCCGGTGAAAGCCTGGAAATCAGCGACGTTCTGCTGATCGCTAACGGTGAAGAGCTGAAAGTTGGTGCACCTCTGATCGAAGGCGCCAAGGTTGTTGCTGAAGTACTCAGCCACGGTCGCGGCCCAAAAATCAAGATCATCAAGTTCAAGCGTCGTAAGCACCACCGCAAGCAAATGGGCCACCGTCAGTGGTTCACTGAGCTGAAGATCACCAGCATCGCTGGTTAATAAATTGCTGATGGGTCCGATTACCGGATCTGTTGAAGACTTCTAAGGACGGTCTCTGGTGTGGTAGCTGGCGACAGGTCCGGGATAAAAGGAGAGCAAGATGGCTCACAAAAAAGCTGGCGGTAGTACTCGTAACGGTCGCGATTCAGAAAGTAAACGCCTTGGTGTCAAGATCTTCGGTGGTCAGGCTATCCAGGCGGGTGCCATCATCGTTCGTCAGCGCGGAACCAAGTTCCACGCGGGTGCTAACGTAGGTATCGGCAAGGATCACACCTTGTTCGCTAAAACAGCCGGTAAGGTTGTGTTTGAAGTGAAAGGTGCCAACAAGCGTAAATATGTTCGCGTAGAAGCTGCATAATTGTGCTTTGATCATTAGCTCTGCTGATGGTCACTAAAAAGCCCCGCTGTTGCGGGGCTTTTGTGTATATAGGACAGTGCCTCCAAATGCATGCTTTTCAGAACCGTTTGACTGCGGTTGAAACGCTTTCCGTTATCCGTTGACCGTTGTCCGTAAAAGCTAATCCGCTTGTGCTTTTTGCGGACAACGGAAAACGGCCAACGGTGTTTAAGTATTTATTTGAAGGCATTGGCAGGTCGCAGTACTGCACTGACAGTTGCAGGAGAATTAGATTATGAAATTTGTAGATGAAGCAACAATCACGGTTCAGGCTGGCAAGGGTGGCAATGGCTGTCTGAGCTTCCGTCGTGAAAAGTTTATTGAAAGAGGTGGTCCGGACGGCGGCGACGGCGGTGATGGCGGCAGCGTATATGTAATTGCTGAAAACGATCTGAACACGCTAGTGGATTTTCGTTATCAGAAACACTATCAGGCTCGCGGTGGTGAATCTGGCCGTGGCCGTAACTGCACGGGTGCCAAAGGTGACGATGTTGAGCTGAAGGTGCCGGTGGGTACCACGGTTGTGGATAACGATACCGAAGAAGTCATCGGCGACCTGACCCATGTTGGTCAGCGCATTAAAGTGGCTCAGGGTGGTTTTCACGGTCTGGGTAACACCCGTTATAAATCCAGTGTGAACCGTGCGCCTCGTCAAACCAGTCCGGGTTCTGAAGGTGAGCGTCGTGATCTTCGGCTTGAGCTGAAGGTGATAGCGGATGTGGGTTTACTGGGTATGCCGAATGCGGGCAAATCCACGTTTATTCGTGCGGTGTCTCAGGCACGTCCAAAAGTAGCGGATTACCCGTTTACTACATTGGTGCCAAACCTCGGTGTGGTAGCGGTAGATCGTCATCGTGGGTTTGTGATTGCTGATATTCCCGGCTTGATTGAAGGCGCTGCCGAAGGTGCAGGTCTGGGTATTCGCTTTCTGAAGCACTTGGCACGTTGTCGTATATTGCTTCACCTTGTGGACGTGGCGCCTTTTGATAACAGCGACCCTGCAGAATCAGCAAAGGCCATTATCAGTGAACTGGAACAGTTCAGTGAAACGCTGGCTGGTCGAGATCGTTGGTTGGTACTGAACAAAGTTGACCTGCTGCCAGAAGATGAGCGTGAAGCGGTTTGTCAGCGCATTATTGATGAGCTGAACTGGGAAGGTCCGGTTTATCAAACGTCTGCCATTGGCGCGCAAGGCACAGAAATTCTCTGCCAGAACATCATGACCTTTATTGAAGAACGTGCGCTGGAACAAAAAGAGAACGAAGATTTGGCTCGCGAGGAAGAAGAACGTCTTGCCAAAATGGAGGCGGAAGCGCGTGAGCGTATGCGTCAAGTGGCAGAAGAGCGTCGTGCTCAGCGTGAAGCCAAGAAAGCTGCGAAGGAATCTGAGAATGACGATGACGACGACGATGATGATCATGATGTCGAGGTTTTCTACGTATGAGTGAGCGCAAGCGGTTGCGGGCAACCCGCCGCTGGGTGATTAAAATTGGCTCTGCACTGTTGACCAACGAAGGTCAGGGGTTGGATCTCAGTCGTATGGATGGTTGGGTGAGCCAAATGTGTCACCTGCGGGATCAAGGGGTTGAGGTGGTTCTGGTGTCTTCCGGTGCAGTGGCTGCCGGAATGGAAAAGCTGGGCTGGCAGGACAGACCGACAGCGCTGCATCAGTTGCAGGCCGCTGCGTCGGTGGGTCAGGCTCGTCTGGTGCAGGCGTGGGAAAACAGTTTCGAGAAGTTTGGCGTTCAGCCGGCCCAGGTATTGCTGACCCACGATGATCACAGTAATCGCAAGCGCTATTTAAATGCTCGCAGCACATTGCGAACATTGCTGGAAATGGGTGTTGTTCCCATTATTAATGAAAACGACGCGGTTGTGACCGATGAGCTTCGTTTCGGTGATAACGACACGCTGGCAGCCTTGGTGGTTAACCAGGTTGAAGCGGATGTTCTGGTGATTCTTACGGATCAGGATGGTTTATTCACTGCTGACCCAAGAAGTCATCCGGATGCAAAACTGATTGGTGAAGTGCAAGCGAAAGACCCTTCGCTGGATGCGATGGCCGGTGGTGGCAGTGGTCGCCTTGGTCGCGGCGGTATGCTCACTAAACTAAGGGCTTCTCGCCAGGCCGCGGCTTCTGGTGCAGCAACAGTGATTGTGGGTGGTCGCTCAGAAAAGGCTATTACTCGTATTTTCGATGGTGAATTGTTAGGTACATTGCTGTTGCCTGAGAAGGCGCCAATGGCGGCTCGCAAGCAGTGGTTGCAAGGTCATTTGCAGACTTCTGGTGAGCTGGTGCTTGATGCTGGTGCGGTGCGTGTATTGAAAGAGCAGGGAAAAAGCCTATTACCCGTGGGCGTGAAAAGCCTGAAGGGGGATTTTCAGCGCGGTGAGATGGTGACCTGTGTTGATGAGGCTGGCAATGAAATTGCCCGGGGTTTGATTAATTACAGTGTTAATGAAGCCGGGCGAATTGCAGGTAAAGCCAGTCATCAGATTAGCGATGTTCTTGGGTATCAAAGAGAGCCTGAGCTGATTCATCGGGATAATATGGTGTTGTCGTAATCTTTATTCGATAAACTGACATATTGAATGGGCGCTTTCTTGAGCGCCCATTTTTTATGAATGCTCCAGTCTTATCGAGGAAAGCCTTTGTAGGCTTCCTCAGGACGGAATCCTAGAATTATACCTTCCAGGCTGTCGTAATATCTGCTTGGTCCATTGGCAAACATTTTTGTCATCAAGTGTCCGGGGTATGTGTAGTGGAAGGCATTTCCATAGATAGGACCTTCGTTATTACCCACGCGAGGAGTGCTGCTCCCATCTTTAAATTCCAGAATGATCGAGTTGATAATGTCGCCTGAGTGTCCTCGTACACCAACGATGAGGTTGCCGTCAAAATGGCCAGACCAGCCCCAGGGTGGATTGAGCTCACCTCCCGTTCCGCCGATCCATGGCGTCGTGTAAATGCCACCTGTTTTGTCTATGAAGGTTTCCTGTATGGCGTCGAGGTTGGCAAAGCCTCTTAAGCCAAGGGCGACTAGAAGATCCATTACGGGGGTAAGGTCGGGAATGCCGTTATCTTCGAAGGTGCCAATAGGGTCTGAGTAAATCATCCGGGTAAGTGTCGGGATGGCATCTTTTTTTCCGGGAGGGGCGACTTCTGGATCAAAATAGGGCCAGTAAAACTGTAGATCCAAAATGTTCAGAGTCATATTTCGTTCATAACGGTTCACAATGGCCCATCGGTTAGTGGTTAGATTGTTGCCTGTTGTGGGTAAGCCTTGTTTTGTTTCTTCCAGGCCTTTCTTGTACCACTTGCTAACCCATTCTGTGTGTTCTTTTATAGCCTCCACTAATTTATCGTGCTGTGCTTTTACCAGGTCGGGTTGCCAGCCCCATTCTTTGCCAAAAAGAACGCCATCTCGAAGGGTTGCCAAGTGCAAATTAGCAAAGCTGGCATATAGTCCCAGTAATGGCAGTTCTTGTCCTTCAGCTATAAAGTGCGGTAGCTGGTCTTGAAAAAAGCCAATGGCGATCAAGTATTTTTCTCTTACAAATTCAGGGTTCTCTTTAGCGAATTTCAAGGAGTCTTTGTAGTCATTGATGACACGCTGAAGCCCTTGCAGATCTTCTTTAACTAACTCGTATTGAAACTTGGCGATCTTCTCATTAACCAATGCTTCTACCTGGTCTTTGATCATTCCCCAGATATCTTGCCCGCTTACGGGCCATAAGAGTTGTTCCAGGGCGGAGAGAAAGAAGCCTGCTATGGGTATTTTGGCCAGGCCTTGGGCGACAATGCTTCTAAGACTATTGGCAAAACTTTCCGGAGACATGCTTATAAGATTGTAAGGTGATATTAGAGTTAAGTTCGAGGCTATCTGCGGGTGGTTACCGTACTCAATATGGTAGGATTCGACAATTTCATAAGGCGGAACTGGTGGGATATCAACGTCCACAGGCATATGCCTCCAATCATGATTGATGGTTAGGGCTTGCTGGTTTCGTGCTTATCGAGGGTTAACTCTAGAGGAATTATCTGGAGGTGTGAGCCTGTGTTGCAATATTGATAGGCTTAGATATTGCTCATAATTTGACTAAGTGATTAGAGGCGAGAGTGTTTTTAACTGGGAAAGCTGTGTGCAGAGGGAAGTATTGAGGAGGAATGGGCGCAGCAGTGATGCGGCGCCTTTCCCGAAAAAACTTAGGCAGAAGCCAGAGCTTTAACCTGAGCGTTCAGACGGCTCTTATGACGAGCAGCCTTGTTCTTGTGGATGATGCCTTTGTCGGCCATACGGTCGATCACAGGCACAGCTGCAGTCAGGGCAGCAGTTGCCGCTTCAACGTCTTTAGCGTCGATGGCTTTAACAACTTTCTTGATAGAAGTACGAACCATAGAACGCAGGCTGGCGTTGTGCTGACGACGGTCTTCAGACTGACGGGCGCGCTTGCGGGCTGAAGGAGAGTTAGCCATTTTGGTGCTCCTGGAAAATCTATTTAAAAATAAATGTCTTTCAGTTAAATCAGGGCGGCTTGGGGCACCCTGCATGGAATAGGTTGTTTGCCGCAGTTACTGATGTTGCCACGGGTAAGGCGCCATCAGCCCATATTCCACCTAAATCTTTAATCAGCTCGTGATGCTTTCTACTTTCTAGTGAACAAGCTCAAGGCTGTTTAGCCGCGGAACTATGCCGTCTTAGTGGCGAATTGTCAATACGGTTTCTTGTCTGCAGGGCTTTGAAACTGCCGGATTCTGGTCTTTATGGGAGGTGGTTCGTGTCAGTGGATTTAGCGGATTTCAGAAATAACATGGGCAATAGCCAAGACGTTGGATATTATAAATCGTTTATTATTTTTAATTCTGAAAAATTCACTAATGAGTAATTCTGAAAACAATCCGCCATCCGACCACCCGGAAGTGAAAAAATCCGGGCTGCTGCGTTCCAGCCTGATGGTGGGCATGATGACCATGTTGTCCCGGGTGCTCGGTTTGGCTCGGGATGTGGTGGTGGCAGGCTATTTTGGCTCCACGGCGTCTGCGGATGCCTTTTTTGTTGCGTTCAAAATCCCTAATTTTCTGCGTCGCCTGTTTGCGGAAGGTGCATTTTCACAGGCTTTTGTGCCCGTGCTGTCGGAATATCGTACTCAGCGCAGCTTTGGGGATGTTCGCGAACTGGTGAGTCGGGTCAGCGGTACGTTGGCGGGAACGCTGGCGTTTGTTACGGTGCTTGGCGTGCTGGCGTCACCGATACTCATTCGACTATTTGCTCCCGGCTTTATGGATGACCCGGAAAAATTGAATCTTGCCGGTGACATGCTGCGAATCACCTTTCCGTATCTTTTATTGATATCGCTTACGGCGCTGGCAGGGGGTATTCTCAATACTTACGGACGTTTTGCGGTGCCTGCTTTTACGCCGGTGTTGCTGAATGTCAGTTTGATTGGTGCAACGGTGTTATTGACCCCATATTTTGCTGAGCCAGTAATGGCATTGGCCTGGGGTGTGGCCATTGCGGGTATTTCACAGTTGTTGTTGCAAATCCCCTTCCTGTTGCAGATTCGCTTGCTGCCTATGCCCAAGTGGGGCGCAAAGCATGAAGGCAGCCGACGGATCATGACGTTAATGATACCCGCGCTTTTTGGAGTGTCCGTCAGTCAGATCAATCTGTTGCTGGATACGGTGCTGGCGTCGTTCCTGCAAACCGGCAGTGTTTCCTGGCTTTATTATTCCGATCGGTTGTCTGAATTGCCTCTGGGCGTATTTGGTATTGCCATTGCCACCGTGATCCTTCCCAGCCTGTCTGCCAAACATGCGGAAGCGGACAGCAATCATTTCTCCCGAACCATGGATTGGGCGATTCGTTTGGTGTTGCTGATTGGGGTGCCAGCTGCGGTTGCCTTGTTTATTCTGGCGGGGCCGTTAATTGCTACGTTGTTTGATTACGGCGAGATGACGGATCGTGATGTGCTGATGTCGGCCATGAGTTTGAAGGCATACTCTCTCGGTTTGGTGGCCTTTATGCTAATTAAGGTCCTCGCGCCAGGTTACTTTGCCCGGCAAGACACCAAAACACCGGTGAAAATCGCCATTAAGGCCATGGTGGCCAATATGGTGTTTAACCTGGCCTTGGTATTTCCTTTTCAACATGCAGGTTTGGCACTGGCCACTACGATGTCGGCTTTCTTAAATGCCGGTCTGCTGTTCTATGGCCTGAAACGCTCCAGTGTCTATCAGCCGGCTAAGGGTTGGCGTGTGTACTTTGCCAGAATCCTGATCGCTAATCTGGCAATGGCAGCAACGCTGGTTTGGCTGGCGGCGGATATTGAGCAATGGTTGAGTTGGTCCTTGGTAGAAAGGTTGACACAAACCGCCCTATTGGTTTGTTCGGGAATGCTGGTTTATATCATTGTTCTGCTGGTCAGTGGCGTACGCCCAGCCCAGTTCCGCCATTAATGGCCTTTTTTGTCGATAACCGTCGAAATAGAATGCCTGGCCAAAACCTTAGGAACTGTCCCTGAATAACTTCACTGCTCAGAGAAGCGTTTACCGTTTTCCGTAAAAGCCCAAGCAGCGAGGCTTTTGCGGGAAACGGACAACGGTTCTGGTTAAATGTGGAAGTTATTTTGTGACAGTTTCAAAGGTAAGGCGGCTCACACCGAGGGCTGAGTGCTTTCCATATTGATGGATTGGCCGGCAATTACATAGTCCAGCCACTGAGCCAGAAAGAAGTTATGTTGTTCTTTCTCATTGGGTTGATGCATGGAGGGATTGGGGTATGCATAGCGAGGCTCAATCCGTTGGCTGCTTTTCCGGTACACGACCTCTGCCATCATGACATCATGGTAGAGTCGGACTTCTGCTTTAGGCGGCGTGACGCTGGCAATCCAACTGAGGCTCATGTCCAGCTCAAGCAGGGTTGTGTAAGGTGAACGATCAACGACGTTTACCCTCAGCCAGGCTGGTGATTGCTGATCAAGATGAAAAAGTGCTGGAAAATAAAAAGTACTTTCCTGAGGTTGTTCTTCAAGCGGTGCTTCTGATAAAGCAGGAAGCAGTTTCATCAGGCGTTGGTAGTTGGTTTCGCACACTGTCTGCAGGCGAATCAGGTTAATCTGATACTTTGGCTTTCGGTGAAAATGGCTCATATTGCTGATTATAGCGGTTTGCAGCCTGTAATCTGTAAGGGTGCATCACAACATCTTTTGACAATCTATACAAAGGAATAGGTCTTACTACTGCAATTTTTACCCAATTTAGTGTAAATTTCATCGATTATACTTTCACAGCTCAGTTACCTAACCAGGGTCAGTAGTCGGTCTCATACCTTTTGGCCGATGATAACTGGCAAAGATTCCAAGGATCACGAGATTATGTCACACAACAGACGTAAAGGTTTTTTGCTTGCTGCCCTGGCGGGTGCCGTTTTGAATGCCCAGGCAGCCGTGCCATCCCAGGTTAACCTGATGGATGTTTACAATCTGGCGCTGGAAAACGATGCCCAACTCGCGGCGGCCAAAGCGTCTATGATGGCGACTCAGGAAGGGGTGAATCAGAGCCGCGCAGGTTTGTTGCCAACACTGGGTTTGTCTGCAAATACCCAATACAACAAAACAACCACAGAATATGAGAATGCTTCTGATACGAAAGCGGATTATAACTCGAATGGTTGGGGCGCCCGTCTGACTCAACCGCTATTCAATATGAACAGTTGGTACACCTACGATCAGGCTAAATCTGTTGGTGATCAGGCATCAGCTGTGTTCGCGAATGCTCAGCAGCAATTGATTCTGCGTGTAGCAGAGGCGTATTTCAGTGTTCTCAGTTCTGAAGATGCTCTGTTAACCGCGAAGGCGCAAGAACGTGCCCTCAAGCAGCAGTTAGATCAGTCCCGCGAGCGATACAATGTTGGCCTGATTGCTGAAACCGATGTGTTGGATGCACTGGCGGCTTACGACAATGCTCGGGTAGCAAGGATTCAGGCAGACAACCAGGTCTCTGTCAGTTATGAAAGCCTGCGCACTATTGTTAATCAAGATGTAACTAATGTTGCCCATATGGATAAGGTGATGCCAGTGGTTGCTCCAGCACCCAGCGCACCAGACGAGTGGGTGCAAAGTGCACTGTCTAATAATTTGTCGCTCAAGGCTTCCCGCGAAGGTTTGATGGCTGCAGAAACAAATGTGAAAGCTAAGCGTTCTGGCCATGCGCCAACGGTGAATGCTTTTGCCAGTTATAACTACAGTTCGGATCACTCCAAACGGGGGACTTCAGGTGTAAATAATCAGCTGATGACAGGTGAGGGGGATCAAACCGTTTTCGGCCTGCAAGTAGACCTCCCAATCTTCTCCGGCGGCGCGACCAGCTCCGTAACCCGTCAGGCTGGTTATCAGCTGGAACAGGCACAGAAGAACTACGATCAGCAACTCCGTGATACCAACGCCACCACCCGTAATCTGCTGAGAACCACTATTTCTGATGTTGATCAGGTTCAGGCGAATTGTCAGGTGATCACGTCTTCTGAAAGTGCCCTGAAGGCTACTCAGAGCGGCTACGAAGTAGGAACCCGTAACATCACTGAAGTTCTGGACGCCCAGCAGCGCCTTTACTCTTCTATCAGTAACTATCTGAATGCCCGTTACAACTTCATCGTAAATACGCTGAAGCTGAAGCAAATGGCTGGCACTCTCAGCCCGGCCGATCTGGAAGAACTTAATAAATGGATGACCGACGGTGAAGATGAGTTGTCTGTACCCGCTTCTTGCCGTGCCAGTTAATTTATTGTCTTTTTTATAATTGCTTCACTAACGGCTCCTTTTGGAGTCGTTTCTTTTTGGCGCTTCAATTATCCGCATCACTGGGCTTCCTATACTGATATTAAAACCAGTCAGGGAAGATCCGTTGATGAATAAGCACTCCCAAAGCTTTGAAGCCATCATGAAAACCCATGTGAATGGCGGTTGTTCATTGGCAGAGGCTTTTCTGAGAACCTTTGCTCCCGAAGACCTTCAGGAGCAACAAGTGGCCATGGAAAAAATTCTGGGTAAACTCTCGATTCAGGGTGTGTCGTTCGAAAATGATTACTACTTTATTGATGGCAGCCGGTTGAATCTTGACCTTGATACAGATTCCATTCTGGCGACTAAGCCGTCAGCTCGCTAACTCTTTTGTCTATTAAGATATTAAGAAACTGTCCTGAAATAAGATCCACTTTAACTGAGGCCTTGAAGTATCGTAGAGACCGTTATCCGTTGTCTGTAGTCCGCAAAAGAGCGAGTGGCTCAAGCTTTTTCGGGGTACGGACAACGAAAATTGGAATGTGAAAGTTATTTCAGGACAAATCCTAATCTGTCTATTAACGCCATCGTCTTGTGGAGCGCGCCCGCATTCTGCTTCACAAACTGACGGCCATGATTGGCCATTGCTTCGTATATTGATGGATTGTTAAGAAGCGCCACTACAGAGTTTGCCAAGTCTTCACTGTCAGCAACCAGCTTCATACCACCGGCCTCAATCAACGATTGACTGATCTCTTCAAAGTTAAAAATGTGTGGGCCGGATAAAACCGGTAAGCCAAGTGCCGCCGGTTCCAGCATATTGTGTCCACCGGTTGCCACCAGGCTGCCTCCCACAAAAGCAATATCAGAAGCTGCAAACAACTTCATCATTTCACCCATGGTATCTCCAAGGATGACTCTGGTTTCTGATTTCGGCGTTACACCGGTGCTGTGTCGAACAACGGGTAAATGATTCTCCTCAACCAGCTGGCAGACTTTATCAAAACGCTCAGGATGCCTTGGCACCAGAACCAGTCTCGCTTCCGGATTCGTCTTCTGAATGCGTTTATAGGCATCAAGCACCTGCTGGTCTTCACCTTCATGGGTGCTGGCAGCAATCAGAATGCGAATGTTCTCTCCCATGCCTTGTTGCCACTGCTGGCGTAGGGCTTTACCCGCAGAAACAGTCTCGGTCGAAACATCCAGATCGAACTTGATACTGCCAGTCACTGTCAGTTGCTGTTCTGGCAAGCCAAGGTTTAAGAAACGTTGAGCAGTTTCCTCATTCTGCGCTGCAACCCTATTGATTTGCTGCAGCATGGGCTTTACCAGGCCAGAGAAACGGCCATAACCTTTTGCTGACCGTTCCGACAGTCTGGCGTTAGCAATCAGCACTGGAATCCCACGCTGATGGCAGGCAGCAATGGTGTTAGGCCAAAGCTCGGTATCGATTACAATGGCGATATCCGGGCGCGTTTTGTTCAGGAAGCGGGAAACGGCATCCGGAAAGTCATAGCAGGCATAAACATGTTCAACACTGTCACCATGAATTTTTTGGACCTGAGCTGATCCAGTAGGCGTCATGGTGGTGATTAGAATTCGATGCTGGGGATAGTCTTGCTGCAGCCGTTTAACCAGCGGTGCACTGGCAATGGTTTCTCCAACCGAAACCGAGTGGACCCAGATCAGAGGTTTATCCGATTCGGGCATGCGGAAAAAACCAAAACGCTCGGCTTTTCTTTTTGAATACTCCGGCGCCTTTTTAGCACGACTATAAAGCCGTGCCACCACCAGTGGTGACATCAGATATAACAGCAGGGAGTAGAAAAAGCGACTCATGCAACCATTGCCAGAGTAATTATTTAAAGGGTTGGATTATAACAGATCGGAAATCAATGTTATTTGCAAATTGACCTTGGATTTTGTCTAGAGGCAGAACTATTCTTAGTTTTGCGCTGTAAATGCGAATCACTATTAATAAATATATCTATCTATTTATCTTGGAAAGGATATGGACGTGAACGGTATTGAAATGAAGCCTTATCTGACTTCGGGTGGGCCAAATGAACAAGGGGACCATGGTAGAAATGAAATGGATGAACCTCTTCTAGAAAATGGAGGTCCTGAGAAGAATGGTCGTACTAGAGGGCAAAGAACTGCAGAAAAAGGTGGTTTCTTAAGATGGATAGTTAATCACCCAAAGACAGTAGTATGCGCATTGATATCTGGCTCAATATTGATTGGGGCTTCCGTTTATGGTGGCTTGCAGATGAAAGGAAGCGAAATACTCAAGCCAATAGGAGATCGGAATATTAGCGTATCTTCAGCGACACCTTTCCTGCAATCAGATGTACAGAATGCTACCCAAGGCACATTGGTGGTTTCTAATATATCCCAAGAAGCCCATGATTTGATTGTGAAAAGTACAGTAGAGTCCCCGAGTTTCATAACAAACTTGTCTTCAGAAGAGTGGCCTGAATGGTATAATGGATCGGGTACAGTCACTCCCACAACAGAAGCAACGAAAGAACTAACTACAGAAGCAACGAAAGAACTAACTACAGAACTAACTACAGAACTAACTACAAAAGAAGCAACAAAAGGAGCATCAACAGCGACTATAGGTGCACCTTCTTCTGCAAATGAAACGGTTGAATCCAGTTCGATCAGCCCAATTTCTGATACAACAACTCCAAAGGAAGAAACAAGTGTAAAGCCACCCTATGGTGAAAATCTAGTTAAGAATCCATCTGCTGAAAATAATTTAGAAGATTGGAACACGGCCGTACCTGTCGCTGGAGCAGCGCTCATGCTTGATCTCTGGAGGGCCATATGTGGAAAGAACCGTTATGGTGATAAGCAGTGTGCTTTTGTAAGTTCCCATAAAATGAGTATGATATCACAAACAATTAAATTTTCGGATCGTGGCTTTACGCCAGAGATCATGGATAAATGCCCACTCATAATAGTAAGCGAATTGCATAAAGTTGATACTAATCATGATCTTTCTTATTGGCAAGAGAATGAAGGTTATACTTATAAATACCGTATGACTGCTGAGCTTAAAACTGAGACTGGCGAAGTCTTAGCGAGATATGATACTGGACTTATGGAAATATATAATGATTATTTTCTGGAGGAAAAGTTTGTGTTCCATGATTATGGTCCAGGAGCTCGATTATTAACCATCAGTCATGGAGGGGAAGATGCGAAGCGCTGGCCAGGGCATTATGGAACAGAGATTACTAATGTCTGGGCTTCGATACATCCCCGAGTATAACCTAAAACAGGTAATGAAATGTTAGTTGGAAGCTTGCTGCGCTATAGTGCAGATTCTTTAGATGGCAAAGCAAGCAAGTTGAAATTATGTCTGAACGAAAAGGTTATCGTTTAACACGTATTTACACCCGAACTGGCGATAAGGGCATGACCCGCATTGGTGAAGGACAACAGCTACCAAAATCCCATCCTCGTATTCACGCCATTGGCTCGGTCGATGAGGCCAACAGTTGGCTGGGTATGTTAATTCGCTCATTGCAGCAAGGGAATGAGGTGAACCAGAAGCAGTTGGCAGCGATTCAAGATATACAGCACCGTATGTTTGATGTGGGCGGTGAACTCGCCATGCCCGGCTATCAACTGATTCAGGAAGAACACACCAAAGCCATTGAAGCCCTGATAGATGAGCTGAATGAGCCTCTGCCCAATCTCAAGAACTTCACTCTGCCCGGTGGCGGTCAGTCGGCCTGTCATTGTCATATGGCCAGAACCGTATCTCGCCGGGCAGAACGCACGATTATTGAATTGCAGGAAAGCGGTGAAGCGGTCAATGAACCATTGCTGAAATTCGTTAACCGGTTGTCTGATTTAATGTACGTCCTTGGTCGTCATTGTGCTTTGCAGGATGAAGGCGAGGTTCTGTGGCAGGCTTCAGCCATGACAGAACAGCAACCGTAACCACCGGTTACAGTTTTGACAGTGTCCTCAGTGCCTGCTCCTTGTCAACCGGAGAATCTTTGAACCACGACGATTCAAGCGCCTGGGATATGGTGGTTCTTAACTTCGGAATTGGGTGCATAAGGCCGTTTATCAGGCTGGTAAGTGCTTTTGCCTCACGATGATAATCCGGCACTGAGTCAACGATGGCATCAAAGTTTCCAAGCTTGTTCAGTCTTGCGGATTCTTTCATGTAGTCATCATTGGTGATGTCAGAGGAAAGTTCAGGTAGCGCGGTTTTGTACGAGCCATCAGGCAGAGGGGTTGCATAATTACTCATGGCGCGTTTAATTCTAAATGCTTTTTCCACCCTTTGATTGGGAGAAAGGTCATCAATGCTGCTGCCATTAAAAAAACTGGAACCCTCGCCCTCAAGGCCGGTCAGAAACTTGTAAAGCATTTGCCCCATGGCGTAAGCGTCAATGGCCGGACCTGCAGGCACACCATGCTCCTTGCCTTGCAGGCTATCAATGGCCTCTGGAGGCGTATAGTCTTCATGGCCACAGGACACCTTTTCGCCAACCTTGGCAGACTCTCCAAAGTCCAGCAGCTTTACCTGCTTTGAGCCAGTATCAAACAGAAAGTTGGAGGGTTTAAGGTCAGCATGAATAATATCGTTTTGATGGGCGTGGTTAACCGCTTTGAATTTTTGTTGTTCCAGAAATTTAAAGGCATTGAAAAGTTCTCCGGCAGGCAGTGGAGAGTCGCTGAGTTTGTTGGTGATCGAGCCGAGCTCCGATCCATTCAATAGTTCGTAAATCAGACCGTCACGATCGGGCTCAGAGACGGCGCCAAGATATTGAACAATATTTGGATGAGAAGGCATGGTTTCCATGATTCTATGTTCATTGGCGAGGCTGAACTCCCCTCGAACCGTTTTCAGGGCAGCGCTCCTTGGTTGTCCGGATTCATCTTCCTGAATGATTTTATAAATTGTGCCAAACCGACCGGTACCTATGGGTTCATTTTCCGTATGAAAAGGTTGTGTGCTATCCAGCGCTTCATTATTTCCGACCTCGGAGCTGGAGAATGTCTCCTTACTTGTAACATCAGTGGATTTAATACTGTAACTTGAGAGTGGGGTGGTTTGAGAGTCGTATCCCGAATCATTTTGCTCCCTGAGATAGGGGCTTTGAGAAGAGAGTGGCTCTATGGATTTTCCAAGCCACTCTTTAGAAGGTTCGGGGGTAGAAGGTTCGGGAGTGTTGCAAGGGCTTGGTTCCTGGTTTACCCCCAAATCGGTATTTGGCGTTATTTTCACTATATTGATTCCATTCATTAACGTTAATAACCATGAATTCATCGGCAGCTACCGGTGTGAATTGATCAAGCAAACTGCAGTTGAAAACAAAGTGTTGTTAACTCTACTTTCTGATTTAATCTATTCGATTGGTCGTCATTACGCTTTGCAGGATAAAGGCGAAGTGTTGTGGGAAGCTTCTAAAACTGTGAAAAGTGAACCAGCAGAATGATGGAACGATTTTACCCTATTGGTACACCAGGCGCGCCCTGGAGTGATGCGGAAAAGGCGGAATGGCTGGCATCAGTGAAGGTTAAGCGCAGCTATCCACAAGACGTTCTGGATAAAGTGTTGGCGCTTGGTAATCGGTTTGAACTGATTCAGTACGGTGCTTTGAGTATTAACCCTGAACGGTTCCCATTGTATGCATTAAAAAGCAAACAATGGGACAGCAGCAAGCCAAGTGTGTTGATTACTGGTGGTGTACATGGCTATGAAACCAGTGGTGTACAAGGCGCAATTAAGTTTGCTCAAACCAGCGCGGCTAAATATGAGAGCTATTTTAATTTACTGATTGCTCCCTGTGTCAGCCCCTGGGGATATGAAATGATTAATCGTTGGAACCCGGAAGCGGTAGATCCCAACCGATCTTTTGTAGAAAACAGCCCTTCTGAAGAGTCCGCAGCTCTGATGACGCTGGTGGCTGAATACGACAATGACTTTTTGGTGCATTTCGACTTGCACGAAACCACCGATTCCGATGAAGACGAATTCCGCCCAGCACTGGCTGCCCGAGATGGGAAGGACTACGAACCGGACATTGTCCCCGATGGTTTTTATCTGGTAGACGACAGTGATAATCCTCAGCCTGCTTTTCAAAAGGCGATGATTGATGCTGTCAGGAATGTGACAC
This sequence comes from uncultured Endozoicomonas sp., assembly GCF_947495845.1. Classification (GTDB taxonomy): domain Bacteria; phylum Pseudomonadota; class Gammaproteobacteria; order Pseudomonadales; family Endozoicomonadaceae; genus Endozoicomonas. The sequence continues at coordinate 58,397 of NZ_CANMAO010000025.1, forward strand.
ACATTGCGCCACCGGATGGGAATGGCATGATTATCGGTTCACCGGTAATTCAAGAGGGGGTTATTCAGTACCCGGTAAAAAGCCTTGGTCTCTGTGCTGGTATGACGCATTGTGAATATTGCACAACAACAGAAGTTTATCCGGATAGCCCAAAAGCCACGGATGAACAATGCAATGATGCGCAGGTGGCAGCGGTAGCCGCAGGCCTTGACTATGTTCTCAAGACCTGCAGTTTATAAGTGATTGTAGGTCGTATCGTGTAGAACGCATCGATGCGCAGAGGTTATAGCATATTGACGTGTATCATCACTCCGTTTTGCCTTTGTTGGCATCAGGGCTCACATGATCAGGCTTAGTTGTGGGGGGGCTAGCAGGTTCAGAGTCTGCAGGTATTTCCGTTTCTAGCTCTATACCGGCTCTTTGACGTAGGGTATTTAGGCGATTATCGGCAGCTTCAACATCGGGGCTGTCTTCTATGGAGGTGCGCCTACTGTCAGTACCTTCTGTTATGGAGGAGCGCATGCTACAAGCCTCACTTGAGCTGTCATCAGTTGTTCCAGCCTTGGTTTGTTTTTCATCTATGGAGGAGCGTCTGCTATCAGCCTCACTTACGTTGCCGTCAGTTGCTTCAGCATTTGTTTGCCCTTCATATATGGAGGTGTAAGACTTTTCAGAGTTCTCTACAGACGCTTCTCGTGTATTAAGTGCTTTTGCAGTGAAATGGCCGGCAGCGCCACCTATCAAGGCTCCAGCGAAAGGTAGCAATTTTGCTGCACCAACCCATGGACCCACAGTATACCCAAGTGCCGCTACAGCAACAGTTCCAGTGGCGGTCATCAAAAAATTCGCACAAAAGTTACTGGGTTGGTTATTAACTGACTGCATTATATCTTATCCATTTTTTCAAACGTTGAGTTAGTCGTTGGTTACCTGTCATAGCTTAGATGGATAGAAGGACAAAAAGTTCACAGTTGTATGTTAAAGGTGAGCTCATGCTGGGTTGTTCGTAAAACAAATAATAGATATGAATAATTTTCAAGTGATATAAAACGAACGTTTAGTTAGTATTGCGCAACTTTGTAAAGGTTATGCCGGTGTCTGATAAAGAAAACCGGCGCTTTCTACTCTCATATGAAGATAGACTCATATGACGATAGAAAGAGGGAACAGGGTGAAATTCCCTGACTGTACCCGCAACTGTAATGGAAGAGCTTTCAATCATACGTCACTGGTCTGAACAGACTGGGAAGGCGATTTTAAGCAATGAGGCCAGAGTCAGGAGACCTGCTTTTACAAAGCCCATAAGTACCCAACCATATGAAATCATATTTTCTGACTCATTGATCAGACCCTCTGACTGCGTTGCAACTCTGGTCACATAGCTCGCTATGCTCCCGACGTTGCGCCTTGCAGAGAACCTGATCAACAAGCCAGAAATATTCGATTCCATATGGCCGGGTACTTAATGATAAACCGGGCGGGTAACCTGGCGGTTGGGGGAATGAATTTTAGCGTTCAACTTTTGTCTGAACGCTCACTTCTCTTTGCACTGAGCTTATTGGTTCAGTGTCCGCGTATGCCGTCCTGAGTATTCGATATTCACTCAGGTACACCATGAACAAAAACGACTTGGCCATTTTAATGATCATCCGCTCCTGGTTGGTTGCGGTTTGTCTGATATTTTCCGGGTTTGTTCAAGCTAATGAGTTTTCTCGTTGTGTGACCGATATGAGTGGCCGTCAGGTTTGTCTCAAAACCAGCCATCCGAACATCATCAGCCTTTCTCCTGGATCGACAGAACTGTTGTTCGCTGCCGGTGCCGGAGGCCAGGTGATTGCTGTGGATGAGCACAGTGATTACCCGTCAGCCGTTGAACAACTGCCTTCTATTGGCGGTTTCCCCGTGATCAATGTGGAGGCCATTGTTGGTATGAAGCCGGATTTGGTGGTGGTTTGGGTCGGTGGTGATTCCCCGAAAGTGATGGGGCAGTTGGAATCTCTGGGCGTGAATACTTTCCATTTAAATGCGGTGGATTTCTCAGGCATAGAACAGGCGATTCTGAGCCTGGGCAAAATTTCTGGCACTGAAAAGCAAGCAGAGCAATCGGTTAGTGCTTTCAGAGCACGGTTATCAAGCCTTGCTAAAACGTTCAGTCAGCTGGAGCCTGTGACGGTTTTTTATGAGATTTGGCGTTCACCGTTAATGACCGTTGGCAATGGGATTTTAATAAACGACGTTATATCACTGTGTGGTGGTAACAATGTTTATGGTGATCAGGATCAGAAAATCCCCAAAATTGGCATCGAGTCTCTGATCATAAGAAACCCTCAAGCCATCATTGGCTCAGCGCCTCAGGGCGATACTCCGGAAACCCGCCGTGAAATGAAACGGTTCTGGGGGCAGTGGGAAAACCTTCAGGCAGTGAAAACCGGGCAACTGTTTTCAGTACCCAGCGACCTCATCTCCAGGACCTCGCCACGAATATTGGATGGGGCAGAAATACTCTGTCGTCAATTACAGGACGTTCGCAGTCGTCAGGCTGCAGCTTTAAACAACCTGAATTCAAGTCATTAGTGCATAACCCATGACTTTTCTTGCATCCATTCCTGTTAACTCTTTGAATGCCTCGT
>NZ_CANMAO010000026.1 GCF_947495845.1 uncultured Endozoicomonas sp.
TATCAGAAATTGATCGCTGGTGCTTTTTTTCATTAAATCAGTTCATTTTTTACCCACAGATATCCCTGAAGAGCCAAAAATAGGAAGAATATATGAAGTCAGTAGCAATATTCTGCGGTTCCCAATCAGGACGACAGGACAGATACCGTCAAGCGGCTGAAGACCTGGTGGATGCTTTGATGGAGAGAGATATTTCTATTGTTTACGGTGGTGGTAATGTCGGGTTGATGGGTATTGTTGCGGACAGAGCAATGGCAAAAGGCGGTCATGTTATTGGCGTTATTCCCAATGCATTGGTAGAGATGGAAAGAGCTCATAATGGCATTAGTGAGCTGATCCATGTGGACAATATGAGTGATCGCAAACAGAAGATGTGTGAATTGGCGGACAGTTTTATCACCCTGTCCGGTGGTACAGGGAGTATGGATGAGTTATTTCAGGAGCTGACCCACAGGCAGGTGGGTTACCACAGTAAAACTTGTGCAATATTGAATACCGGAGGCTATTACAATCATTTGCTGGCTTGGCTTCAAAACGCTGTGGACGAAGGGTTTATTGATAAAGCGCGTTATGATCAGCTTATCGTTGAAGCGTCGCCGGAAGATCTGATCAGCCGGATGATAGAGAGCAAACAATGAAGCCATTATTGGTTTATCTTCATGGCTTGAACAGTTCATCACAATCCCTTAAAGCGATTCAAACGACAGAGTACGTTAAAAAGTCAGCGCTTGATCTGGAATTATGGATACCCGATCTACCCATCTTCCCATCCGATATTGTCCAGTGTTTGCAGAATCGTGTGACGCCATCGATTAATCAGCGTGATATCTACATTATGGGCAGCTCGCTTGGTGGCTTTCTGGGTACTTGGTTACAGAGTTGGTTAATTGAACAAGGGCATGAGCAGAAGCTCAGGCTCGTTTTGGTAAATCCGGCAGTGGTGCCTCATGAGCGCTTCGACGACTATTTGGGGCCGCAGAAAAACTTTCATACCGGTGAGGAATGGGTGATGACTGAAGGCTATGTTGAGCAACTGGTGCAGTTGGAAGTAAATAAACTGCCAGCTCCACAAGATACGCTTCTTCTGGTACAGACTGGAGATGAAACTCTGGATTACCGGCAGGCCGTTCATAAATACCAGCAATGTCGAGCTATAGTTCAGGAAGGCGGCAGCCATGGGTTTGATGATTTTGAAAAAATGTTGCCAGAGATCTTCGATTTTCTGACATCCGTTTGAACAAATCCCCCGGCTTTCGTTACACTCTCATCTTTCACCCTTTTTATCCGACCCTGTCAGCAAGGACTCATGGTTAAGAACGATTACAATGCCGAGGCGATTGAAGTCCTCAGTGGCCTCGACCCGGTGCGTAAACGCCCCGGTATGTACACCGATACCACTCGGCCGAATCATCTCGCCCAGGAAATCATCGACAACAGTGTGGATGAAGCTCTGGCAGGGTTTGCCTCTCAGGTAAAGGTCACTCTTCACAAAGATCAGTCCCTCGAAGTGGTGGACGATGGTCGGGGTATGCCGACGGATATTCATCCTGAACACGGCATCTCGGGCATTGAATTGATTCTGACCCGTCTTCACGCCGGCGGTAAGTTTTCCAACAAAAACTACCAGTTCTCCGGTGGTCTGCACGGTGTGGGTGTCTCCGTTGTGAACGCATTATCCACACGCCTGGAAGTGACGGTGCGTCGTGGTGGTGTTATCTCCGCCATGAGTTTCAAAGATGGCTACAAAGATGAAGAGCTGCGTGAAACCGGCACTTGCGGTCGTCGCAACACAGGAACCACCGTTCGCTTCTGGCCCGATGCCAGCTATTTTGATTCTCCTCGATTCTCTGTACCCCGATTAATGCACATCCTTCGTGCCAAAGCAGTACTTTGCCCTGGCCTTAAGGTGGAGTTTGATGACCAGATTTCCGGCGATGTGACTGAGTGGTACTACGAAGATGGTCTGAACGATTATCTTAAAAGTTCTACCCATGGTTACAGTGTACTGCCTTCCGAACCGTTTACCGGCACGCTAAAGGGTGAAAGCGAAGCGGTAGACTGGGCGGTGCAATGGTTGCCAGAAGGGGGCGAACTGCTCACCGAAAGTTACGTAAACCTTATCCCAACCCCCATGGGCGGAACGCACGTCAATGGCTTAAGAACCGGTTTGCTGGAAGCCATTCGGGAGTTCTGTGAATTCCGTAACCTGCTGCCCCGTGGTGTAAAGCTTGGCCCGGATGATCTCTGGGAAAACTGCGCCTACGTGCTCTCGGCCAAACTGGCTGACCCACAATTCTCGGGTCAGACGAAAGAACGACTGTCTTCCAGAGAGTGTGCCGGTTTTGTTTCCGGCGTAGCCAAAGATGCGTTTAGCCTCTGGTTGAACCAGCACACAGCGCAAGGTGAGCTGCTGGCTGAGTTGTGCATTAACAATGCTCAGAAACGCATGCGCAAAGCCAAAAAAGTGGCTCGTAAAAAGGTAACCCAAGGTCCGGCGCTGCCCGGTAAACTGGCAGACTGCTCGAGTCAGGATCTGGCGAGAACTGAACTGTTTCTGGTGGAAGGTGACTCCGCTGGTGGCTCAGCAAAACAGGCGCGCGATCGTGAGCATCAGGCCATCATGCCTTTGCGCGGTAAAATCCTGAACAGCTGGGAAGTGGATTCTTCTGAAGTACTGGCTTCTCAGGAAATACATGATATTTCTGTAGCGCTGGGTGTTGATCCAGCATCCGATAACCTTGAAGGTTTGCGCTACGGTAAAATTTGCATCCTTGCTGATGCGGACTCTGATGGCCTTCACATCGCAACACTGCTTTGTGCCCTTTTTGTACAGCACTTCCGCCCACTGGTGGAAAAAGGGCATATCTACGTTGCCATGCCACCGCTCTATCGAATTGATATTGGGAAAGAAGTCTTCTACGCTCTTGATGAAGCGGAAAAAGATGGAATTCTTGAGCGCATCAAGGCTGAGAAAAAGAAAGGCAAAATCAACGTACAGCGTTTCAAAGGGTTGGGTGAAATGAATCCGCTCCAACTGCGTGAAACGACCATGTCTGCTGATACCCGCCGCTTGGTTCAGTTAACTCTGGATGATGAGTTGGAAACTACTCAGCGAATGGATATGCTGCTGGCTAAAAAGCGAAGTGGAGATCGTAAAACCTGGCTGGAATCCAGAGGTAATCTGGTTGAAATTGCCTGATGATCTTTTAAAAATAAAATGACATTTATTAAAAAAAGATTGTCATTTGTTAAAAAAAGATTGTCATTTGTTAAAAATAAAGTGACAGGACTATTGTATAGGTCCATACTTCGCTCTAAACGGTACGTGGGTGCGAAGTATGCGACCAGGACAGTATGCCGATAAAAAAAGAGATCTACGCAAGCAAAAGGGAAAAAGCATAACAACATTCCCTAGTAAGCGTAAGATACCATTCCTTACTGAGAGTCCACTTGAGGCTGACTTCTGTTATCACTTGGATTATGACCTTGATGTGATCAGTTATGAGCCTCAGCCACTGGGCTTTTACTACCTTTTTGAGGGGAAAGTCTGCTTATATACGCCGGATTTTCTTGTTCATGACAAAACCGGATTCCATTACTACGAAGTTAAGTATAAAAAATATACGCAATCGAAATACTTTTCATCAGGTAGATTTGATGCGTGTGTAGAACAAGCTAGAGCTCTTGGGAAGTCCCTGTCAATAATTACAGAGGATTACATATATCAAAAGCCAAAATATAATAATTTAAATGTTCTTCATCAATACTTTGGTATGCAAGATATACCTTCTGAATTCATCAATAAGCTTAAAACTGAACTGCTTTCGGGAAATAAGAAAATAGAAAGTCTTTTAGATATTGAAGATCGAGGCTGTCAGTTAGGTTATATCTATCAACTTATAGCAGAAGGTTTTATAAAAACAGATATCCAGAATAAAGAATTGTCTATCGACGCTGTTGTCTCAATGGGGGGAGTATGAGACCAATTAAAAAAGGGATGAAGCTGAAAATTCAGACTAATGGCAATGAGTCACTAGTTATGATTGAGTCAGTAAATGGATCTAAGATACATCTTATTGATCTATATCTTGGGATGAAGTCTATTTATAGCTATAGTGAGCTGGCAGAATTAATTGATAAAGATATAGCGAGTTATGTCTTTACCGACGAAGATGAAAGTGAGATCAATAAAATTGGTAATGTTGACTTTATGTCATTGCCAGGGAGGTATAAAAAAGAAGCAAAAAGGCGCCTAGAATACATAGAACAAATAAAGGAAGATAGTATATCCGTATTTACAGAGAGTAAAATTCTTCCTTCTATCAAAAAAGTATCTCAAAGGCTAGAAGAAAAACCTCCTAGTTGGAGGACAGTAATCAGATGGATTAACTCATACAATAAAGCAGGTCAAAGCATAAGAGGATTGATTCCTAATTTTCACAGAATAGGAAGAGAAAAAGGACGCTTTAACAATTCGGAGGAAAAATTCATTGATGATGCTATTGAATCGTATAAAAAAATGGAAAGGCCTTCAATCAAAACAGTATATTGTAATCTTAAAGCTACTATTGAAAATCATAATCAAGAGGTCACAACTACACAAGAGTTGAAAGTTCCCTCATACCATACTTTCTACAGTCGAGTTAAGAGAATGGCACCCTTTGAATTATCTCAGGCCCGTGAAGGAAAGCTAATTACCCGAGCAGTTTTTAGAGAAAGGCAAGGCTATAAGAAAACCACAAGAATACTGGAGCGGGCAGAAATAGACCATACCAAGCTTGATTTGTTTGTTGTTGATGATGACAATGATATCCCACTAGGAAGGCCGATTATTACATCCATTATTGATCACTATTCACGTTCAGTTCTAGGGTTTAATATCGGTTTTGAAGCAGCTGATCATGTCTCTGTAATAAAAGCACTTAAACATGCGATTTCTACAAAATCATATATAAGAAAAATTTATCCTAAAATAATAAACGATTGGCCAGTTTATGGTAAGCCAGCAAGGCTGGTTACAGATAGAGGGAAAGAGTTTGAAAGTGCTTCCATGGATGATATATGCCTTGATCTAGGCATAGTACTACAGAGGAATCCTGCAAAGATGCCATGGTATAAAGCAAGGATAGAGTCTCACTTTAATGTTATCAATAGAGAATTGCTTGATGACATTCCTGGAAAAACCTTTTCTAGCATTCAAGATAAAAAAGAATATGATCCTGTAAAAAATGCAACGATTAGGTTTTCAAAGTTTATAGAATTGTTTCATATTTGGGTAGTAGATATATATCAACAAACGCCTAGAGCTGAAAGTACACTTGTGCCTGATAAATGGTGGAGGGATTCTGCTGAAAAATACCCGCCTATACCAGTATCTTTTAAAAAACTCGATGTTCTTATTTCACTGCCTGGAAAGAGGAAGATACAAAAATACGGGATTAAGCGTGATAATATAATCTATGATTCTAAAGAGCTTTTTGACTATCGATGTAAATATGGATTTGTTGAAGTTAAAATAAAATATAATCCTGATGATCTGGGTAAAATATTTGTTCTCAATGAGAATGATGGCTCGTTTTTTGAAGCACGAGCTGTTGATTTTGAGTATGCTGATGGCCTTAGTGTTTATCAACACAAGAAAATAAAGGAGCATCGGAAAAAAGAAATAGATAGTTGTATTAATCCTGTAAATCTTGCTAAATCTAAAAAAATAATGCAAGAAATAGTTGCTGGAGAATTGTTTCATAAGAAAACGAAGGCTAGATATCAGGCGAGCCGATTTGCAAAAAAAACTCAAACAGAAACTATTTCGAAAGTTAAGATAGAAAAAGAGGCGAAAAAGAAGAAGGATAAAAAAATAGAAAATAAGAGTAAAAAGACAAGTAAGAGAAGTGATGCAGGAAGTGCCTCTTTCGCTCCTAAAGATGACATTCAGGGGTGGGGGGATAATATCAAACTAGGGGGTTCAGATGAATTCTGATATTGAAAGTAAACTCGGAGATCTTGAGAATTTATTTATTGGCACTCCATATTTGCAAGAGATTATTGATGATATTGAAGACTTTAGAAAATTTGCAAGGTTGAATAATTATAAAACAGAACCGGATAGTATACTTATTACAGGGGCATCAGGTTCAGGAAAGACTTGGCTAATAAATGAAATAATTAGATTAAATCCAAGAATTGAGGAAGGCGATAGAACAAAAATTCAAGTTCTCAGTTCATCAATACCTAAGGCTAAAAGTGCTAAGCCTGTAGTGCAGACACTATTAAGCGATATAGGTGACCCACTCCAGGGAAAAGGAGATACTATTTCCGGCTTAACAAGTAGACTAGATACACTGATAAGGAATACAGGTACAGAATTAATTATCATTGACGAATTTCAACACTGCCTTGAAACTGATTCAAAAAAAGTTATTCATGCTATTGGTGACTGGGTTAAGACTTTAATCAACTTAAGTAAGAGGCCAGTAATTTTATTTGGTATGCCATGGTCAGATATTATTCTAGAAACCAATGTTCAGTTGGCAAGGAGATTTTGTATACATCATAAAATGCCAAGTTATGGTGTTAATAATTTTTCAGATTTTCAATGCTTTCTTTATGCTGTTGACAGGAAATTACCGTTTCCAAAAATATCTGGCCTAGCCGATAAGGATCTAGCTTTTCGATTGTTGTGTAGTACAGAGGGTAATATTGGAAAGCTTATGAAGAATGTTATAAAAAAAGCAGCAAGAAAAGCGATCATATACAAGTTTGATAGTATACCAAGGGAATATCTTGAAGATGCAGTTGGTAAGTATTGTGGCTACTTAAAGAATGATAACCCAATGCTTCTTCCAATCGATCAAATTAAATTTGAAGACAATGACAGTTTTGATCTTTATCCAAATAGTAAAATAATTTTTTCAAAGTCTAAAAGCATTAAAGGTAGCTTCTACTATTCAGATATATAGTGTGCTGGAGTGATTTACTAAAGATCATGTGTATAAGTAACGATCTGATCTGTAGTGTAGTAACCAAGAGGTAATATGACAACTCTGTTGTTAACTGTTTTTTTACTATTAGGTTGGGTTTATATTTTATATAAGTCTCCATAAAATTAATCTAAGTAGTTTATCTTTTCATAAATTGGTTTTGTTGTAATCTTGCCGCAGAAAAATCTTCTATCATCTATATGCTTTTGAATATAAAGCTTGTCTTTCGACTCTAGGTGGCTGGTCTTGATGTTTTCAGATGTGCATAAAAGATAAAGTGCTTTGATGTTTAAATCATCCTTTTTCCCAAAAAAAAGTCTGGTGTGTATTGATTCTTTGGATATGTCGGGAAAAATATTTCGTGCGAAATCTTCAGTAATATTTTTGTTTAATTTTCTTTTTATGAATCCAATCTCATTATAGTCAAAATCTTGTAAAAATGATCGTGTGAATTCTTCAACTGGAAGGCTTTTATGTTTTATTAGAATGTAGTCAAATGGGCGTATTAAGTATGAATATATTTTGACCAATGCATGATCTTCCTTGTAATCCAAGGAGGTTAAGTCTGATAGCAGTCGTCTCAATCCCTGTTTTGGGTTAATTATAATTTTTTTTGAAAATTGCTCGCTATCATAAGAAAGTATGTGCTGTTCTGAGGCTCTTTTTAAGGATATGGCTAAATTCTTAATTTGTCTTGCTAACATTCGATTTAGCATGAATAGTTCATGTATTTGAAATCTTCCAAATAACTCAATCTCAATATCGCTAAATGATTTTAAGATAGCCTGGTTGTATAAGCTATCAATGCTTTCCATTGACCGGCTTTTCCTTATATTCTGAACATTGGTTTTAAGTTTGATTGCTTGTGAGTTGATATCAGTTAAGTATTCATAATCTGTTAAATGCACTGGGCAAAATTTAAAAGCTTCCAGATGACTATGTATATGGTTATAACCTGTGCTTTCTATACATGCAGGGCAATAACGTAATAAAATTTTTTTACTTTTTGGTTTTAAGCTTTCATGCAAAAACATTGATTTTATATCATGCTTCTGAAGCTGCATCGAATTCTGCAAGAAGGAAACTATCTCCTGATCTTTTACCCAAATTAATCTATCAGATATGAATGGATTTTTTTTATATATATGCCAGTACAGAAGACCTATATTTTTCAATCCATTCAACTCTGCAACTCTTCGAAGATACCAGAGTATACTTTCATTCTGATAGCATCTTGGCCGGACAAGAAACTGCATACTTCTTTACCTTTTGTAGAGATTGACAGAGCCCCCATCGATCTTACCTCCCGATACCAAAGTCATGTAGCCAGTATTTTTAGATTCATAAAGGGTACCAGCTGCTCTTTGGGTGTAATATTTTTTTAAAAATGATTTTAAGCTTCTTTTATTGATTAATTTTACAGGTCTCTTGTTTCCAGTTAATTGACACATATCAAAATCTATGTAGCCTTTTTTCATCCATAAATAAATGGCATTTATGTTTACATTTAATACCCTTGCGAGCTCTCTGGGTTTGTATGCGTTAGTCTTATTCGAAAACCTTTCTGGCATAATCGGCAATGCTTGTTTGATTGATAAAGGTTGCTTTTTGTTGTTAATGAATTTATATTTTATTTTTCCATTCATCATTGATGAAATTGTATCGCATAGAGTAAGGCCAGTGAAATAATAATTCTTGATTACTTTTTCATAAGAGTAATCTTGTGGGAACTCTATATTTTTTTTTGAGTTTCTATTTAACTTTTTAATTAATTTCTCGATATCATTTTTAACAAAGAGATAGTCTCTAGTGTTTTTGGAACGAGTTATAATAGCTTTTATTAGGCCAGCTTCTACAAGATCTTTTAAGGTTTTTCTTTTTATTTCAAGTAAACTACAGGTTTCTGAAAATGTTAGTTTTTCTTTCAAATTCTTCTTCAGAATTCTCAATTCTTCTGTTTTATATAACGCACTGCCGTTCTTGGTGGTAGTTTTACTGATAAGGAGGTTGTCCTCATATGTATCAATCATTGCTAATGTACAATCTAAATAATTTGCGGATTGAATTTTTGTTTGGTAATTAAGATTTTCAGTGTCGATGTATATTTTTTCTGTATTACTCATGATTCGATCTTTCCAATTATTGATAATGTAGTTATCAAATTCATTGCTAAGTATTTTTTTCCATGGTGCTTCAGGAGCTTTCTTTATCAATGTATACAAATCACGAAAGCATTTCATTATCCCACTAGAGCCTTTAGATGACATGGGGTTTTTTGCATAGTAATCAAGTAATTCGTAATATCCATTTGGCCATCTTTCTAAAATGCTCCAACCTTTCAAGAAGAAATTTGATAGTTCTTTATTTGTCCAGCTTTGAATAGAAGGTTTTCCTGAGGATAGCTCCTTCTCATTATTTTTAGATCTGAATTTCCATAGAGACAACCAATACAGTAGGGTTAGGAAATCACTACTATTCAGCATTTCAAGTTCTTGATGAAGCAGGTAAGAACTATCATTTTTCCAGCTGATTATTTTTTTAGACATCTTTAGACTTTGTTGCGTAACAGGCCTTCCTAAATAAAGGTGTATTTTTTCTTTATCTTGGAATTGATCCAAATCTCCACGATACCAATTCAATCTTGTTGTTTTATCGCTATTTTCATCAATCAAGTTACACCTATGCTCTGGACATGCTGTAATTGCAGCTATATTCCATATAGCCCGTGCGTATCCATAGTCTCTTATACATCCGGGGCATATCCTTGGATGATGAAACCTAACTAGTTGTGCAGGTATTTCTATATCATCAATTATATATGAATCACTTCTTGGCCTGTGTGTGAAGCAAAGCTGTTTTATAACACATACTGGCAAATTCAGACTTTTGGCTATTGCTTTTACTTCAGCCTTTCCTGTAAAAATATTTTTAGCCGCAAGGCGGTTATTCTTCATTCCACCCCCGGCAATACTAATGACAGTTGAAGGGGACTTCAGGCCATTTCCTCCTGCCACACGTATCAGGTAACTGATCAGGCATTCATCTTCAAAGGGGAGCGGTCGGTAGAGTAGCATTCCTTGCCCTCTCGAATGTATTTGGTTTTAGCTTTTTTCAAAACCAGAAGTCCCACATCATCTTCTCATTGTCGTAACCTTTGCTCCCAACTGTATACAATAGATTTATAAAAAAGAGTTTAAAACGTAAAGAGCAGCAGTTTAGCCAGCTACTGGCATACTGTAAGTATGTACTTCTTCATCCCAAAGCAAAAGGCAGCACTAGTTACCCAGTACTGCCTTCATTTAAGCATTAATATAAGTTATGGATCTCAACTCCCTGTTGATTGCCAGTTCGCTGCAATCACCGGAGTGACCTGCTGACGAACATCCTGCGACAGTTGCGCCTCTCCGGCTGGAGGGGCATCAAATCCGGCCATGGCGTTGACCAGGTTTTCTACCTTATTAGCCAGCAGAACAGCATCACCGGTGCGGATTTCATCGAGCTTCTGGGCATCATTGCTGAACCAGTCCTGCACCGTGATCTGATCATCGGAGCCGATAACATCAATCAGAAGATCATCACCGGTGCGAGTGAACCAGAGGTTTTCCTCTTCAATGCCCGACAGTTGCAGTACATCCTGATCTGCGTCTGAATTGGAGAGGTTGTTAATGGTGTCAGCGCCACCACCGATACCGAAGTGATAGGTATCATTACCATCACCACCCATCAGGTAGTCATTGCCGCCGTTCCCCTGCAGGTGATCATCACCGGCACCACCATCCAGCATTTCAGCGTCGGAAGAACCAAGAATGATTTGATCACCCGCCTGCCCATTCAGAACCGTGGCGTAAGCCCGTTCGTCCGGCACACCCTGGTAGTCCGGTGAACCATTGGTATCGGGGTTGCTACCACCAAAAGCACCAAAGATCTGATCTGCTGTGATTTGACCGCCGGCTGCGAAACGGATGGTATCCACCACGTTGTCGCCACCGAGGAACCAGTCTTTCAAGGTGACCTGATCAGTGCCGCCTTGAATTTTCAGAATCAGATCCGTACCAAAACGACTCAGCCCAGAGGCGACCTGGTTGAAGCTGATCCCTTCAAACAGCAAGGTATCTGCACCACCGCCAGCATTATCGATCACATCCTGACCATCGCCAGCAGCAAATACGTAAGTGTCGTTACCACGACCACCTTTCAAAGTATCGTTACCTGCCTGCCCCGTCAGAGTGTCGTGACCATTGCCACCTTCCAGCAGATCATCACCGGCATCACCAGATAGTTGGTCGTCGCCGTTAAATCCACGGAGATGATCCGCAGCGGTAGTGCCTGCCAATGAACCATCGGCGCTAGCCGTACCATCCACGGTATTCAGCGTGCTTTCAGAAGGTGTAGGAATCGCCAGCCCAAAGGCGCCAAAGATTTGTGCAGCACTTAGCTGTCCACCGGTTTCAAAGGTGAAGGTATCAATCAGATGCTCTCCACCCAGGAAGAACTTCTTCAAGGTAATCTGATCAGGACCGCCATTCACCTTGAGAATCAGGTCATCACCCGACTTGGACAAACCTGAAGCCACCTGGTTAAAGGTAATACCGTTCACAAAGTGTACGGTGTCGGTACCGCCACCCGTGCTATCGACCACATCCTGACCGCTGGAGAAGTGATAGGTATCATCACCAGCACCACCTATCAGACGATCGTCGCCTGCACCGCCAATCAACGTGTCGTTTCCGGCACCGCCCAGCAGCACCTCATTGGCAGAGGTGCCTGTGATGACATCGTCACCGCCTAAACCCGGCACCGTTGGCTCGCCAGTCTCTCCACCCTGGTTGTTCTCTTCACCAGTCTCTTCACCAGAATTGCCACCGGTTTCACCACCGTTACCAGTATCCGGCGTGCCGGTCTCTCCGCCATTACCATTTTCACCACCCGTCTCACCGGTACTGCCATCACCACCATCAGGCAGGGCTGTCAGTAACGATTCAAAGCGGGAAGCCGGTATGGCGTAACCACCGTCAGAAGGTTGCACATAGCTGATGGCTTTCTCACCACCCAGGAAGTGATCTTTCACCCGCAGTTGTTGCTGCAGATCGTTATCCAGCAGTATGACTAGGTCATTGCCGTCTTTATGGAAACTGATCTGGTCACGACTAATGCCGCCGTTGAACAGCACCCAGTCAGAGCCACCTCCGGTAGCATCGATGGTATCTACACCATCACCGGCTTTATAATAGTAGTGGTCGTCGCCAGCACCGCCATCCAGCGTGTCGTTACCGTCTTCCCCGTTGATCACGTCGTTGCCGGCACCACCCATCAGAGTGTCATCACCGGAGTTCTGACCAGAGCCATTACCTCCAATCAGGCGATCATTTCCATCGCCGCCTTCAAGCCGGTCATTGCCCGACATTCCGAACAAGGTGTCATCGCCACCTTCACCCAGAATCTTGTCACGGTTAGCGCTACCCACTAAACGCTCACCGTCGTCCTTGCCTTTCACTACGGAATCAAAGTCCGGATCGCTGCCACCTTCAACCAACTGATTGATCTTGTCGGTGTTGATCATAAAACCACCGTCCGGCTGCACAGCATCCAGCGCCCAGTCACCACCCAGGAAGTGGTTCTGCACACGAATGGACTGACCTTCCTGATCTTTAACCGCGATCAATAGGTCATCGCCATCACGGCTGAAGTCCAGAGATTCCAGGGTTGCACCGCCCTGAAGTAACAGCAGCCCTTGTCCGCCACGGTTATCAATCACATCCGCGCCATCGCCTATAGCCCAGAGGTAGGTATCCTGACCAGCGCCGCCTATCAGGGTATCATTACCCCCTTCTCCGCGGAGTTGGTCATTGCCCTCACCACCGAGCAGCGTGTCGTCCCCGGCACCGGCATCCATGTAGTCGTTATCCGCACCGCCTTCCATGCGATCATTGCCTTCTCCGCCAAACAGCTTGTCTTCGCCAGACTGCCCAAGCAGTGTATCGTCACCACTGCCGCCGGAGAGGGAGTCACCACCCAGGCCGCCTTCCAGATAGTCGGTACCTTCTTTACCCTGCAGGTTATCGTTGCCATCGCCTCCAAATAGACGATCATCGCCGCTTTCACCGTCGAGATAGTCATCACCGGCATCGCCATGAATTTCATCATTACCGGCACGACCCCAGACTTTATCGTCTCCGGCACCGGCATGGATTTCGTCGTGATGATCCCGATAACCAAACAGCTTCTGATCGTCTCCATCGGTTCCAAACGTCACCACCTGCTCTTCCAGGTCGGCATCGGACAGGATGGTGCCATCGGCAAACTCAAAGCTGTTGATCTTGAAATGTTCGGTGGGTTCCTGGAACCAGTTCTCGATGGTGATCTGGTCACTGCCATTGCTGTGGCTGATGATCATATGGTCACCACGGCGAGCGTAGGAAAGATCGCTGGCGGCAATGCCTTCACCAAAACGCAACCTATCAAACGACGCATCGCGATTGGTATAAGCTTCACCCGGACGCCGCTCAATCACACGGTCAGCACCGTCACCCAGATTGAACAGGTACAGGTCATCGGTGAAGCCACCATAAATAGTGTCGTCACCTGCGCCACCTTCCAGGGTACTCAGAACACCTCTTTCCCAAGGCTGGCTGTTCACAATCAGGGTATCATTACCTACATCCCCCTTCAGGGTACTGCCACTCTGGCCGGTGATCACATCCTGACCGTCGCCACCCACTAAAAGACCACTGCCTTCCAGAGTGTCGTCACCCTCGTTACCAAACAGATCACCACGGCCAGATAATTTGTCATTACCTTCACCACCACGCAGGGTGTTATTACCAGTGTGGTCGGTGAGCACATCATCGCCAGTGCCGCCATGCAGTGTGTCATCGCCCCAGTCACCGTTCAGCGTGTCGTTGCCACCGTCACCAAAGAGCTGGTCATCGCCGTCGCCACCGCTGAGGTCGTCATTCTGATCACCACCAAGAAGCTGATCATTGCCATCCTGGCCGAGCAGGGTATCGACACCTTCACCACCTTCCAGGCGGTCATCGTCATCTCCACCTTCAAGACGGTCATCGTCCTGACCACCCAACAGAACATCCCGACCGCTTTCACCATAAAGCGTATCGGCTCCGCCACCGCCGTCGATCTGATCATGGCCTCCCTGACCATGAACCACATCATCTCCACCCAACGAGGTGATCGCATCATTCTCAGCATGGGCAAGAATCTGATCATCAGCTTCAGTGCCTTTGACCGACTGAACCAGAATGTCGTCTGTATTCCAGCGGGTACCGTTGGCAAATGTGATGACATTAATGGCACCAAGGCTGACAACACCCGCCTGGTCGGTAAAGTGGTTGAGGACACGAACACTGTCATTACTGTCCGCATGACGGGTAATGAGCAGATCATCGCCCTGTCGGCGAAGTAACACATCATCGTCGTTCAGATCTTCAAAGATCAGGGTATCGATGCCGGCACTGTCTTCAATAACGTCGCTGCCATCACCGGCTGCAAAATGATAGGTGTCATCACCAACGCCACCTTCCAGTCGGTCATTGCCAGTACCACCACGCAAACTGTCATTACCGGCATTACCCACCAGAGTATCGTTACCAGCGTCACCGGAAAGCACATCGTTTGTCGTATAACCACGGAGCAGGTTATCGCCACCATCGCCAAGCAGTGCTTTATCCAGTAGGAGCTCTTTGTTCCAGACAGTGCCATCAGCAAACGTCACTGTATCCAGAGCGTATCTGGAATGCCCTTCATCCTGGAAGAACCGGGAAACAGTCACCTGATCAGTCTCGCCGTAACTGAGCAACAGATCATCACCAGCCCTTGATACCGCAACACGGTCCGGTGAAACACTCTCTGCAAAGCGAATAGTATCTGTGCCGTCACTATCGTAATTATGAATCACATCCTGCCCATCTCCTGCAGCAAAATGATAAGTGTCAGCACCTTCACCACCTGTCAGGGTGTCATTACCCAAGCCACCGGTTAGTTGATCATCACCGGCTTCGCCTTCAAGGGCATCGTCACCGCCATCACCAGAAAGTATGTCATTACCAAAACCGCCCTGAAGACGATCCTGGCCTTCACCACCACTGATAACGTCATCTCCGTCATAACCCAGCACATGGTCATTACCATCGAGAGCAGCCACCTGATTCACCAGATTATTGCCCTCAATCACATCATCAAGGCCGGTGCCTTCCAGTGTTTTTAGGTTAATCGCTGTTTTATCGAGAACCTGTGTAATGTTTTCAGAGCCAACCAGCGTCAGACCGCTCTTTGGCAAATCATTGTCAAAGAAATACTTGAGCGTCACTTTGTCTTCAGGGCTGTCGCGGAAGGACAAAGTCAGGTCATCATCCACCCGGCGGAAAGTGATCTGATCCAGATCAAGACCTGTCAGCAATAATCGAGTCTGATCCTGATAGTTATCTCGAATCTCATCCTTTCCATCACCCTTGGCAAAGTAGTAATCATCAGCCCCATGGTCGCCACTCAGAGTGTCATTTCCCTTGCCCCCTGTCAGTGAATCGTTACCATAACCACCGTAGAGCCGGTCATTACCGGCACCACCGGTTAACTGGTCATCATTCTGGCCACCATCAAGGTAATCGTCCCCTTCGCCGCCCAAAAGCTGGTCATTGCCGGCATCACCATAGAGAGAATCATCATTCTGGCCACCATCAAGATGATCATTACCAGCACGGCCGTAAAGAGAATCTTCACCCTCTCCACCTTCAAGATGATCATTCCCAGACTCACCATCAAGGTAATCCTGACCTGCACTGCCTTCTAAGTGATCATCACCTGTGCCACCATAGAGATGGTCATCACCCTCTTCACCCGTCAGGCGATCATTGCCTCCCTTACCATAAATACGATCATCACCAAGGCCGCCAGTGAGCTCATCGATAGTTTCATAGCCATAAAGCGTGTCATCACTGTCGGTGCTCTGCTGAACCAGCGATTTCACGGTAGCAATATCCCATTGCTCACCACCGGCAAACTCAATGACATCCAGAGCATAACCACCGACGGCGTCCCGACTGAAATAATCACTGACCGTGATAACATCACCGGTTTCACTGAACGTCAGCAACAAATCATCCTGTGAACGGGTTGCTCTCAAGGCATCGGGGGCAATACCTTCCTTAAAGCGCAACACATCATGGCGACCTTCACTGAGGTCATGGTTATTAATAGTGATGTTGCCATCACCGGCACCGTATAGATAGACGTCACTGCCAATACCACCATCCAATCGGTCTGTACCTGCACCTCCGTCAAGAACATCGTCACCAGCACCACCAAATAACTGATCATCGCCGCCAAGGCCGCTCAGTTGATCATTGGAGCTGTCATAGCCACGAATAATGTCGTTACCCTGTGTAGGCAACAGTACTTTTTGTTTAACCGTTTCAATATCCCAGTGGGTACCGTCAGCAAATAGAATGGTGTCAACGGCATAGTTACTGGTGACATCATTGTTAAAGTAATATTTGACCCGAATTGACTGACTATCGCCGTCTATCTTGATCAACAGGTCATTATTCTGTCGATGCACTGAGGTATTTTCTGGCAGAATTCCTTCACCCAGCTCGATCAGATCGACATCATCACCCAGGCTGGCTTCAGTGATCGTATCAAAGCCATCTCCCTTGGCAATGCGATAAGTATCATTACCAGAACCACCCTGAAGAGTGTCACCAGCGCTTCCACCTACCAGAACATCATCACCACTGCCACCGTAGAGCTGGTCACTTCCACCATCCCCAATAAGCTGATCATTGCCGTTCTGCCCATAAAGGCGATCAATACCTTCTCCGCCGGTCAGGGTATCCTGTCCATCTCCGCCATATACCGTATCGTTGCCTTCACCGCCCTCTACAGTGTCGCTGCCTGCCCCGGCATGAATAACATCATTGCCCTTCAGGCCACTCAGTTGATCATCCGATGCATACCCCCAAAGTTCATCATTCCCGTCTGTTGCCAGAAGTACTTTGGCTTTGATGGTTTCAACATCCCATTGTGTTCCATCAGCAAAATCAATCGTGTCAACCGCGTAATTGGTGCTCCCATCACTGTTAAAATAGTTGCGAACCCGAACTATCTGGTCGTCTGCTATGTGCAATAAAAGATCAGTATTCTGTCGTCGAGCCACCACACTCTCCGGTGAAATCCCTTCACCCAATTGAATGCGATCCGTATCACTGCCACGCCAATATTCGGTAATGGTGTCGTGTCCATCTCCTTTGGCAATCACATAGGTGTCGTTGTCTGCACCGCCTTCCAGGCGATCATCACCAAGACCACCACTTAGCGAGTCATTTCCACTGCCGCCATACAGTTGGTCTGAACCATCATCACCGGCCAGTCGATCATTACCATTTTCACCATAAAGGCGATCAATACCGCTGGCACCGTCCAAAATATCCTGTCCGTCACCGCCATAAACGGTATCGTTTCCTGCTCCCGCATCAACAGAATCATTACCACTCTGGGCACGAATTACATCATCCCCTGCCAGACCAGAAAGAGTATCGTCCGAGCCATAACCCCAAAGCTCATCATTGCTATCGGTAGGAACAATTACCTTGCTCTTGATGGTTTCGATATCCCATTGGGTACCATCGGCAAACTCAATGGTGTCCACGGCATAGTTCGTGGCAGCATCGCTGTTAAAGTAGTTATTGACCCGAATAGATTGACCATCGCCGTCTATAGAAATCAGCAAGTGCTGACCATGACGATGAACCGAGGTATGTTCTGGCAATATACCGTCACCCAGGAGAATACGATCAGAGTCATTTCCGCTGCGGTTTTCGGTGATAATGTCCTGCCCATCGCCCTTGGCAATCACATAGGTGTCGTTGCCGGCACCGCCCTGTAATTGATCATTCCCGGCGCCACCAACCAGCCGGTCATCACCACTGTAGCCATAGAGCGCATCATTCCCCTCTAAGCCCGTGAGTTCATCGCTGCTGTTGTTATAGCCTCGAATGACATCATTCTGCTCAGAACCTTTAAGAACCACCGCCTTAACATCATCGATACTCCAGGCAGTACCATCCGCAAACTCGATCAGTTGCAAGACATATTCACTGGCAGCGTGATTTTTAAAATAACGTTCAACCCGAATGCTGTCAGTTTCTGAAGTGTTCAGAATCAGGTCATCATTCTCACGAATAACCTCGACAGATTCAGCATTAATGGTGTCATTAAACCGGATACGGTCAACCCTGCCGCTGCCATTGTCGTAGTTATGAATCACATCCAGACCATGGCCGGCACTGAACAGGTAGGTGTCATTACCCAGACCACCGTTCAGCTCATCATTACCTTCACCTCCAATCAGTTCATCGTTACCCGCATCACCGGAGAGTGTGTCATTACCTGTTTCACCGGCAATCACGTCATCGCCGTGGAAGCCGTACATCTGGTCGTCGCCCGCTTTGCCAGCCAGCTCATCAGCCAGCCCCGTACCAAAAATCAGGTCATTCTCTTCCGTAGACTCTGATACCAGTGAAGCAAGAATTTCCGCCTGATTGAGTACAGTACCATCAGCCAGCTCTACCGCTTCAATCGCCCCTTCTTTTAACGTACCATCGAAATCAAAGTAGTTATCCAGTTGAATTTCATCGCCGGTATATTGACCTTCACTGTCTTTCAGTTTGATCCACACCGTGGTCAGGTTGCGGCTGAACTCAAGATTCTCCCGGTTCACACCTGCACGGAAGACGATCTTGTCGTTGCCGGCACTGTCGTATATGCGATCTTTACCGTCACCTTTATCAAAGAAATAGCTATCATCACCAGCACCACCAAATAAACGGTCATCGCCGCCTTTACCGTAAAGCACTTCATTACCACTGCCTGTGGTCAGATAGTCATTGCCGGCAGTACCCACCGCATTTTTGCTATCCAGTAAGGCAGCCATCACCGGCGAAGTCACGGATACACGGTTCAGAGAATCTTCAACACCACGGGCAAGCTCAGGGGAATAACTGCCCAGTCTGCGAGCCATATTGGCCAGTTCAACGATCCTGTCATCACTGGTGCCCAGCAGTCCGGTCAGGTGTTCTTCAAATCCTGTCCAGTCTGGCACAAAGCTTTCACTGGCCTCATCGTACTTCAGAGTAATGGCATCAAAAGCACTTTTATAATGACTCTGAGCCAACAGTTGCGATTCAACAAAGGAAGCAAACCGGTTAAATTGCTCAATCAAAACCGGTGCAGCACGGCCATGGGGGTTCGGGTCTTTCTCACCCCAGCACCAGGTACCGACATAGGGGGTGCCGGTCAGCTTCTCCAATGTTTCCAGCTGGCGGGCATCCATCACATGGCCGTAAACTTTGGTCGGGTCACGGCTATAAGGATCAATATCACTGACACCGGCCCATTGATAAATGATCGGCTCCAGCAATTTCTGCCGCTCTCCCGCATCCTCAGTATTGATGTATTGAGTCACCAATGCCTGCAGAGTTTCATCGGAAGCCATGGCCACCTGCAAATCTGGCAGCTCTCCATAACCGACAGCATTGGGAAGTGCCTTGAGCTCATCACTTAACTCAATATCGCCTACATAACGGGTACGTGCCGGGTCAACCTTGAACCATACGTCAGTCGCCGTTCCTTCACTGCCATCCTCTCGGGTAAAGCTGCCAGTTTCGCGGTGTTCATTACCAGCGGCGTCTTTGGTTTTACCAGCAGCGTATTCGGTATTAATGGCAGCTACACCAGCATCCGCCATAGACAGCAACTCATCACTGTCTACCACGCCATTACTGTTGGCATCTTTCCAGACTTGAAGTGTCGCCCAGGCATCATCGGACTGGTTAAGAACACCATCACCATTGCTATCAAGATCCTTAAGGGCTTCAAATCCATTTGCCGCTTTTTCACCATTACTGAGTGTCGTCTGGTTGCCAAAAAGCTCGGTGCCATTGGAAATCTGGCCATCTTCGTTTCGATCGATCACCAGGAGGCCATCGTCTTGGCCAACCCAACCGGTTTTTTCTGCCAGCAGGTTGCCATCGTGATCGAAGTAAACGCCTTCTGACTCATTGATGGTTTCTACACCATCGCCGTCTAAATCAAGGATAATTGGGGAGGTGAGGTTTTCAGCTCCATTGAAAGTAGGGGTTTCAAAAATGGAGT
Source organism: uncultured Endozoicomonas sp. (assembly GCF_947495845.1). Lineage (GTDB taxonomy): Bacteria > Pseudomonadota > Gammaproteobacteria > Pseudomonadales > Endozoicomonadaceae > Endozoicomonas. The sequence continues at coordinate 20,145 of NZ_CANMAO010000026.1, forward strand.
CAAATAGACCCAAAAATCGTTGGAACGCCCCTGATGCATACATCTCATCATAAGCACTTGTTAATGAATCAAAGATATACGTACCGCCCTCAGGCCTCACAAGTGAATATACTCCTAAAGCTACACCGGCAATTGTTGCTATCAAAGCTGCAGCGCCAGCGCCTGCGGCTAAAGCAGCCCCGCCTAAACCTGCTAAGCCTAGGCCTAAAACATCCTGGATAGTATTATCACTAACGTAGCCTTGGTCTATTTCCCCCTTTAGTTTTTCAGCCACGATGCCTGCTTGTATAGCTTGGGCTGCTGGAAGGCCTTTGCCGGCAAGTTGTGACATAGAGTCTAAGGCACCATATAAGTCAGCTGCGGCGTCCAAAGCCTTGCCATCTGAGTAGTTTTCAGCAGCTTTTGCTATTGAAATACCAGATGCTTTTCCATTAATAATATTAATAGCCGCTTTTGTATTACTTAAATTTGCCATGATAGTTACCTACTTTTTTTTAAACACAAAATTAACAGAAGAGATAAAAACAAAGCACTCAAAAACCAATTCAGGAACGAGACCGGCTTCATGTACTCTTTAATCATCATTTCTTTGTTGATAACAGGTTTAGAATTTAAAAAAATCTGACTTATAAATAATTCCTGTGTTATCAAATTTGACATTAAATACTCGATACAGACACTATCTCCTTTCTTGATCTTAATCTCAGAAAGTGGAGAATGAATATATTTATCACCAACCTTGAAGACTTCAGCTGAACCATTAACCCCCATTACCTTCATTCTCCACGTAGCTATACTCAGCCCCGGCTCACTAAAATGATAGCTTTGTACATTTCCACATATTTTTTTAACCCCTAGCAGGTCACCTTCCTTTCTAAGACTTTTCTCCACGCATGAAGAGAAAAAAATAACAAAGAAAACAATAAGTAGAGATGAGAAATATCTCCTCCCTTTAGACATAGGTACTGATAACACTAAACTCATGTCATACTCCTTTTTTAAATTTTCCCACACACAATTCGATTAATTGAAACAGAATGAGTGTTAAGCAAAATACGTAGACTGAGAACCCAAATTCACGAACACCTCCATCAAAGTAGTTGTCATGAGATATGAAAACTACATAATAAACTCCCAAGCTTGCAGCAAGGGCATGCCAAAAATAATTCATTAAAACCTTATCAATGACATAATCAAAGGAGCCTGCCTCTCGCAGCTCTCTTGAATAAAAGAACTTTCTGACAGCTACTACAAAAAAACCAATAGAAAACATCAATATCAAATCAATGAATTTCTTATCCAAACTAAGGAGTACATAAATGTTATCAGAGAGAAAGAACTTAACCCCCCAGAACCCAAGCATATAAATTAAAAAGAAAAATAACTCCATACTCACTCCAAAAAAAATAGCCAACTATACATTTAGTGACACACCTAAAACCTATTTCTGTCACACCGCACTATTAAAATCTTGTTCAGTTGCTTTATCCGCAATTACAGTTAAAACAGAAGATAAACCACTAGCAGTTTCACCCCAATATTTGTCAAAGTGATTTTGAAATCTTCCATTATGGCCTGATGAATTACTCATTTATTTCTCCTTTCACTTTACTAAAGGTTATTGACAAAAATATCGTTACAAGACTTAAAGAAACGAATATAAGTAGGACTGCTCCAACCCAATCCATCATCTGAGTTACTCGTTGTAATAACTTTGTATACATACCCTGCTCAGTCAGTGGTATTAGTCCAATGCCAGCAAGAAAAAAACATGGAACTAGCAGAAAAAAAATAACTCTTTTCTCTATAGATAGTGGTGGGTCTACGATGACTTGATGTCTAATCATAAAAAAAATTATTGGAAGTGAAACAATATAAAAAGCTACAGACCAACAAAATTTTTCATTGTTGCTGATATAAGTTTGAAAATCACTTAATAATGATACGGTGAAAACACTGAACCCTTGTTCACTAGAGAACAAAGTGGAAAACAATATTCCACTGACAAACCAGAAGAACAAAATTATTGCACTTCCTTTTTTCAGCACTATTTGTTTACCTTTCACGAATACTCTCCTGCTTAAACCTCAACAGCGGACTCAAAAAATACTCAATCAGTCGTCTTTGCCCGGTTTTGATCTCTACCGCCACACTCATTCCGGGTGCCAGGTTCACCTTACGGCTTTCTACCTGCATCCATTCTTTTTCAATTTGCACATTGGCAAGATATCTCAGCCCTAACTGCTCATCGGGCACGGCATCGTTGGAGACAGTGATTAACGTGCCATCGATCAAACCATATTTGGTGAAGTTAAAGGTGTCGATTTTCACTTCGGCACTTTGGCCTTCGTGAACAAAACCGATGTCTTTGTTCAGTATCCAGGCTTCCACTTCCATCTTCGCTTCGGCGGGGACGATCTGCATCAGTGCCTGTGCCGGTTGTACAACGCCACCAATGGTATGCACTTGCAATTGTTGTACTGTGCCATCGATGGGTGAGGTAATCTGTTGCTGGTCGTGCAACTCTGCTGCTTTGATTCGTTCCTGTTCCAGAGTGTCCAGCTGACGGCGCAGTTGTTCCTGTTGATCGAGGCTTTCCCTGCGTGTCTGGGCGTGGAGGCTGGCCAGCTGGTGTTGCAACGCTTCTGCCTCTGCACCCAGTTGGTTGACGGCGGCGGTTTGCGCCTTGATATCTTCTTCCAGCTCGATGCGCTGTTGTTCCAGCTCCAGGTATTGCACTTTGGAGCCGTAACTTTTGTCGTAAAGGGCTTTTAGCGACTGGGTGCGCTCTTCAATAATGGGGAGTACCCGTTTGAGTTTATTCACTTGAGCGACAATGGTTTGTTGTTCGGCACGTTTGCTTTTTTCCTGGCTGATTAGGGCGTTTGCCGAGGTTTTGTAATCTTCGATTTGTTGGAGTAATAACTGCTGTTCGAAGGTTTGTGCTTCTGTATCCAGGGAGATATGCATTCCCACGGGGAGCCCAAAAGGTCTTGAAACCATGGCAACGAGGTCGGAGGAGTGATGATCAAGATAAGCCACAAACGCCTGCTGCCTGGCGAGCTGCAGACTCAAGGCGGTAATTTCCTGCTGCAACCGAACACTCTCTGCTTCGGTGACTGTGCCCACCAGAGTAATCAGTGCATCACCGGCTTTGACCTCATCGCCTTCGTGCACATGAATGGCCTGCACCTCACCAATCACAATGGGCTGAATGGTTTTCACCCGTTCGCCCGGTATGATTTTGCCTTGCGCCGTAGCCACGATATCGATTTTTCCAAAACAGGCCCAGAGAATAGCGATCACAAACAGCGCAATAATGACTTTAACAATCACACGGCTTGCCGGGCTGGCGGGGGTATCTTCCACTTCCAAAGCCGCCGGCATAAACTGACGGCGAGTGTTGTCCAATGCTTCAGGTCGCTCGGTTCGGCTCAGCAGTGCTTTGGAGGCTTTTGAGAACAGTGATGTCATTTTATACTGCCTCCCGCAAACCATGCTGATGGGCATTCAATCTTGCATAATGACCACCTTGTTTGACCAACTGATCGTGACTGCCTTCTTCGACAATACGCCCTTTATCCATCACGATAATGCGGTTGGCATCCCGCACCGTGGAAAGACGGTGGGCAATAATAAAGACCGTTCGACCCTGGCTGATTTTTTTCATGTTCTGCTGGATGATGTGTTCCGATTCGTAATCCAGGGCACTGGTGGCTTCATCAAAAATCAGGATTTTCGGATTGGTGAGCAACGCACGGGCAATAGCAATGCGCTGTTTCTGTCCGCCGGAAAGCGAGCTGCCTTGTTCACCCACATTGGTGTCGTAACCTTCGGGCAATTCCAGGATAAAATCATGGGCACCGGAGAGTTTCGCCGCTGCCATCACCCGTTCGATGGATGCACCCGGATCGGCCAGGGCAATGTTGTCCCGCACCGATCGGTTGAACAGGAAATTTTCCTGCAACACCACACCCACTTGTCGGCGTAACCAGGCGGGTTCGACCAGTGCCAGGTCAACACCATCCACCAATAGACGACCAGACTCAGGTACATACAATCGCTGAACCAGTTTGGTCAGCGTACTTTTACCCGAGCCAGAACGACCCACAATACCGATCACTTGCCCGGGGTTGACCGTGAGCGATACACCATTAAGTACAGCAGGCCGATCGGGCTGATAACGGAAGGTCACGTGTTCAAAACGTACCTGACCTTTCAATGCAGGTAATGTGGTTCGGTTCGGATCGTGCCCCGGTTCGGTAGGGGTATTCAGTACATCACCCAATCGTTGCACCGAAATGCCGGCCTGCTGGAAATCCTGCCAGAGCTGCACCAGTTTCAGGATCGGCGCACTCACCCGGCCGGCAATCATATTAAAAGCGATCAGCATACCCACGGACATCTCACCATTGATGACCAATGTGGCACCGACCCACAACGTCAGCACCGTGACGACTTTATTGATTAACCCGGCAAACTGGCTGGCAATATTGCCAAGGTTCATGGCCCTGAAGGAGGCAGACACATAAGCCGCCAGCTGATCTTCCCAGTGCCGCTGCATCTGGGGTTCTACGGCAGAGCTTTTGATGGTTTCTATACCGGTGACGGACTCCACCAGGAAGGATTGATTTTCGGCACCGCGTTTGAATTTCTCATTCAGCCGCGCACGGAGAATCGGGGTGACGATTAAAGAGAGCAGGATATAAAACGGAATGGAACCCAACACGATCCAGGTCAACGTTGGGCTGTAAAAATACATCACGACGAAAAAGACGACGGTGAATAACAGGTCGATACACAATGTCAGGGCAGAGCCGGTAATAAACTCCCGAATGGTGTCCAGTTCCCGCACTCGGGCCACCGTATCGCCCACTCTACGAGTCTGAAAGAATGCAATGGGTAAGCGCAGTAAGTGATTGAACAACCGAGAGCCAAGCACCACATCGACTCTGTTGGTGGTGTGACTGAATACGTAATTCCGTAGGCCGTTCAGAACAATATCAAAGAATGAGAGTACCAACAGGCCAAATGCCAATACGTCCAGCGTCGTTAATGCCTGATTAACCAGCACCTTGTCGATAATCACCTGAAAGAACAGTGGGGTGATCAGGGCGAACAGTTGAATAAAGAAGGAAGCCAGCAATACTTCAGAAAGTAACTTCTTATGCTTCAGCAAAGCGGGAATAAACCAGCTGAAATCAAACTTGGCAAAACTGCTCGGCAGTAAAGAACGTTTTGTGAATAACAGCACATCACCAGAGAGTAAGGTTTCCAGCACATCCAACGATACCGCCTCGGGAGACTGTTTCAACGGGCTTTGAATCAGAGCCTTCCCTTCATGCACCCGGGCAATGATGAAGTAGCTGCCATCCACCTGTCGTGCAATCGCCGGCAACGGCAGGTCCACCAGCTGATCCATCGTCACCTTGATTTTTCTGGCTTTCAGCTTCAGGGATTTCGCCGCCCGAAGCATGGCAGTATCGTCCAGCGCGGCATCAGCACGACCAAACTGGTGATGCAATTGTTCAGCCTCTGCCGCTACGCCATGAAATTTAGCCAGCATCACCAGGCAATGAATACCGGTATCGGTTAATTGGGTTTGATTCACTACAACGACTGTCCAAGTACTTAGCTTTATTCGTGGACACCGTGCCATTCATCCGAAAGCACGATTGAGTAGAGGCAGCCTGAAGCACTAGCACATTTGCAGAGCATAACAAACCCACCAGAATCAGATCACTGAATCCAGAAAACAGGTAATTAAGCCATTAAAATATAGCGGTAGCCCCTCAGACTTGAAGGGGTTGTTTAGATATAGGCGTTACGGCCACGCACATAGGCCATCATTGCTGGTATCATCCCATAAAACCTTGTCAGTATGTTTTTGAGAATGGTTGTTATTTTGTGATCGAGTTCGCATTTAAACAGCTGTTTTATTAGCTGTCAATGGTCGCTTATTGATCATTGTCAATTAAGTTCAGGATTAAAGAAAAGCCAGTAGAAGCAACATCGCTGCCTATGAGTGGCGGGCTCGCCATGTTAAATAGTGAGTGCAGTGTCATTTAGAGGTTTTGTATATTCTCAGCTACCCTAGCAAGGCAATAAAGTAATTTACAGAAAATCTTCTTCATGACCACTATTCTTCCAACAATAGACAGCTATTTCTTACTTGAACATATAGTCTGCCGCGACCAACGATAACAAACGATAGTGGACGGTTATACTTCGATTGAATGACCTTCCATTCCCTGCAGTCAGTCAGAGATGGCGAGGGAATTTCTTCAGGGTGTGTATGCCATTCACCCAGATAACAGATTTTCTGCTGTGATGAGTTATGAAGAGCCTGTGCCAACATCATGTGGTGACGATCTTTTCGCAAAAACGAGAATCTGCTTTGCTTGTCTTCTGGCATTGGGGCGGTGCATTTGATGATTTCTAAATGAGGGTCCCTCCAGTAGCCAAGCATTAGCCCTCCGGATTCAGGTCCCTCAACTTGACAGTGACTTTGAAAAAAAGCCAGCACATCAGATGACATAAGCACCATATGGGGGGACTTCAAATTGTAGAATGCTAAATCCCGCATACTGGACACCCTTTGACTTGTGACAGTTTCTTGTTCGGAAATACTCTCGTCGTCGCTTTTAAAGCCATGGATTTAAAGGTGTAACGAGTATCCCCCTGTAACCATTCGTACAACATGTCCAAACAAAGTGCGGCAGCATGATTCGGTGCTGAAGGAAGGTAAGGTTGAAAAGACTCCCCACATGCATAACTCCTTCTCACTTGAACAGTATCATTACGCAGGGGAAATCTGGGCTGGCCGTCAGGCAGTCTCAGACAACGGTAACAAGCACCACCTTTTTGGTTCCACAAACCTCGAACGGATTCTCCATGTCCTTCTATCCAGATGTGCAATAAAGAAGTATCTTTTATAGATAGGTTTTGCTGAACCCATCTTCGATTTAACTGCTCTGAAAACCCTTCAAAGCCTGTGGCATCGATAATGAGATGGTATTTATCAAAGGCTTCTGTTTCAGACCAGTTATATTGTTTCGCTACAACATCTATGCTTGGAAACTCCTGACTGAGTTTATGTGCACAAGCTGATGACTTTGTGCAATAAAGGTAGCCGGCGTCGAGATAGTGGCGACCCAAATTGCTTGCATCCAAAACACCGTTATCAAAAATGGTTAGTCTTCCACCTCCAACACCAGCACCACACTGAGCAAGCAGCCTCAACAAACCACTTCCAATTGTGCCTGCACCGATGATGGCAATACGTTTTCCCATAAATGATGCGCTGGAGGGTAGGTTTCTACTTACAATATGTTGCTGATGTGCTCTTCTCAATGAGACTTTTTCAAACCGGAGTAGTCGTTTTGAGTTTTGAATCCGCTTTCGATAGTGGGTGGGCGGAAGGTTTTTCAGTTCATGAAATAGTTTTTCCTGCAGCAGAGTTAAAATAAAACCCCATTCACCAGCCTCTGAGCTGAAAATTACGCCTAGTGTTCTCTTTCTGTTTTCCTTCATGGATAGAGCGTTGAGAAGTCTGTCATAGAGGCTTTGGTCATTCGTTTTGAGCCAGCTCAGAAAACCGGGCCATGTCTCGATTGACCAGCTAACCCTATCTTCCCATGGAATGACAGGCTCTTTATTCAGTTTAAAACACAAGCATGAATGGTGATTGATATCTGTCTCGCATCCCCATACTTTGAGCATCCTGTTGATGTCTGCTGCACCGCCGACGAGTATCTCCTCTCGTTGATTATTCAACCTGTCGTAAAACACAGCTGTCACAAGTTTATAGGAATGACTACTCGTCACTCCTGATACCAGGGAGCCGTACATTTTTGCGCCCCAATACGCAAGAAACTCCCTGGGGACATCGTTATCCAGATTGCCATTCAGTATGTGAGTTAATGTATCTGCAGCTTTGGCAAGAAGAGATCTAATGACCTTGACAGGCTTGGAAGGATCAAGATAAACCTCCTCACGCTCCAAATAGCAAAGCTCTCCATCGCTCGATACATGGGGTAAAGGTTTTTGAAATGCTTTTGGGCGATCATCAAGCAAATAAATTTTAGGAGCCTGAATAAAGTCACAGTCTTCGAGCTTGATGCAAATGGGTACCTGTAAATTTTTTACTGGTAAATACCCCTCAAAGGCGAAAGCAGTCCTGGAACCAGCTTGCCTTTGAAAGCCCAGCCCTGAAAGCTCCCGACTGATCTTTAACAATGAGTTATCCGTGTTCAAACTTCACCCGGAGCGTACGTTTGAGGGAATAACGTTGTCAGTAATACTTAATGCGGGTGTATTTCTGATTTGCTCAACTCTACTTTCCGAATCTCTTACGGGTTCAATCCAGTCAGGCCTGTCGGGAACTCGATCACCAAACAACTCTTGCATCAACATCACCGACTCATCCGGGGATCCTGCACCATCGATAGTGTCAGTAAGCTTACTTTTAAGCGTGTTTACTTCCCGTATGACCTCTTCGAGGTTCTCTTGTCCTCTTGGATATACCACTTCAAGCTGTTGATCATCGCCTCTCGTCGTTGGGTTGGTCACTTCTCTAATGCTGTCAGACAGCTTTTTCACCACTTCCAATAAGGCGTAGTCATCCCTCTCTCTATCCTTCAAAACAGGGTATGCATCTGCAGCACAGATCATCAATGCAATTGATGAGGGGCCTCCAGATGGCCAAGTGTTGTCCCGCCAGGCTTTCAGGTAACGACATAATCGGCGTAATCTTTCTCCTTTGGTAACGACCTCATCATGAAACCAGTCACTGATAGCCATTGGGTCGGAGGCACGCCACTCAGCCCCCCTGATGGCCAACCACACCTGATCCTCATCGAGTCTTGTGAGTTTTCTACTTTCAAGTGAGGTGTATGAATCCATGACAGACTCATTGAGTGTCCAGCTACGAGCAGAAGCGTTCAAAGCAACCAATTCGCGGTATCTGTCATCAGGAATCGCGTATAGAGGTACATCAATGTGAGCTCTGTCAGACAATATTACTCTGGAACAAGTAGCTTTCTTTGAAAATACCCATCCCTGACTTTTTGCCAATGCTTTTAATGCACCATCGACAACATCAAACATAAACTGATTTGCCAGAGTAGGACTGCCGTTAACAACGGACATTGGTAAATACACACCATCATCAAGGTCGATCTCCTGTCCGGGCTGACAAGGTGCATTCAGAGTTCGATACGCAAATGAACCTTGCGTAAAAAACTTGGGTTTTATATTTTGAATATTTTCCAACTCATCTTCGGCTACTTGTTGTGAGAGGTAGTTTCGGGCTTGGTGAAACGCCTCCCTAATAGCTTTTCGAACCTGTTTTCTGGCCGCCAAAAGCATCGTTTCCTCAGAAGGTTTGATATTCAGACGATGAAGGAACCGGTCTTTCTCCGGAGTTTTTTTGTAATAGATCGGCGATGTGTTTTTATTCAAGGTTGCTACTCCCTCAGCATTTTTGGTTAAAGAACTCTGGAGCTGCTGCACAATGATCGAGCATCTCCCGTAACTTATGGTTAGCAAGGTGCTTCTGCCCAGAGATTGAAGCCATTCCGAGTAAGGTTTTAGTGGATGCTTCAGTCACCTTATCAAGATCTATGTTACGACTCTGATCTACTGTAATTTCCTCATCAATATGGATGTACCTATCATTTCCCAGCTTTTGCTGGAGCATGTTATTCGTTATGCCTTCCTGACATGCCATCATCAGATCAATCAACTTTGGTCCCCACTGCCAAAGCCCTTTATTGGGTGTCAAACTTTGGTCTGCCCGGCTTATAGAAGACAGTGTTCCAATAGATAGGAGATGTATTTCTTTCTCAATAGCGGAAGGTATATTGATCTCAGCTTCATGACAGGCGTACAAGCCTGGAGCATTGCCCACCAATCCACCGTCAACATAGATTTGATTGTTAAATTCATAGTTGGGGAAATAGACCGGTGCTGCACTTGTTGCCATAGCCACATCCACCAGTTTGCGTAAACCATCCTGATCGTACTCTGGATTATGCTGTGTCTTAAAAAACTGGCCCAGACCTTTTGTCCAATTCGCAGATGTAATTAATACTCGCGTACTGAGATCATTGATGGTCTTATCACCAACCACTTCAAAAATGGTTTCTTTAAGTGGCTCAGACTGATATTTGGCTCCCATGAGTCCATGGCTGTAACTGAATTTATGGCCTGAACATTTCCAGACGAGTTTCTCCATAAATTGAAAAGGCTTAAAAGAGAAAGAAGGGAAGATCTTAGATCCATTCTTTTCAAGTAATTTAACCAATTGTTCGCCAGTTACTCCGGATGCCAGTGCTAGCCCAAGAATTCCTCCAATACTTGTCCCGGCAATCAAATCAAACGAGGCTGCAAGTGGTTTGCCGGAACGTTGTTCCAGCATATCAATAACCTTTGCCGTATATAGTCCCCGGTAACCTCCTCCGGAAAGGGACAGTATTTGAAATCGCTGAGCATCATTATTATTCATCGCGACCTCCATTTGTCTGCGAATATTTACCATTGGGGCAGTAATCTGAGATTTAATGCTCTCAGTACTATGTATTAGTGGATGATCATTTTTCGAAAATGACTTTCAACTCATTCAAACCATTGACGGACAACTGTCTTAAAACCGAAGCAACCGCTTGATCAAAACTAAAGTGCTTTCTTTTAAATTTCAGAGATACAACACCATTTGACTCAGATAACACCCCATCATTACATCCTGACTGAAAAACCCTATCTTCCAGATGGCTGGTGATTTTATCTACACCGCATAGAACAACAGTAAAGTTGAAATCAGTGACCTCATACCCTGGTGCAATCGTCAACGAAGGCACGTCCTGCAGCTCTTGCCTGTTTATCAGGGCAAATGGGTATTGGATAGGTTCCAACAAGCCCGCGCCAGAGCAGTCAACACGCCACTCTGCAAGCAGGTAACCAGCAAAGCCTGAAATCACTGAGAAGTTCTTCACTCCTCCTCGCGGTAGGTCATGGTCACGTTCGACACTTTCCTTAGATGAGTGATTAGGGTGAGCACCTATCGTTAATATAATTTCTTTTGACCACTCTTCATCAACTGACAAATGAATAGGCTGTGGGAGTTTCTCAAGTTTTGAAGATATAACCCTGGTCAGTTTTAAGGTAATAAAACGGTGACGATCAATTTCATAGACACGGACATAGCGAAAACCGCTCGCAGCAAAAAGGGCAACAGGTATCACAATACGTTCCAACCCATTACGACCAGCGGTTTGGTATAAAAGTCGAACAGGTTCTTTTAACGACAACGCTCGGGTAATCGGAGCGATGACATCAGCATCAAGAGCCGGATATGACATAGGCTGGGTATATCCAAAATTAGGCCTGTCAACCCATTGCTGAACAAGGGAACTGGTCAGTAGGTCCAGTATTACTTCAGGGTTATGATCAAATTTCGGGCTGTACTCTTCACTTGCCCAGTAACCTTCTCTACCTCGCCCCAATACACAGCTGGAGTCTTGCAGAGTTCCGAGGAAAGAGGATATATCCCGGCTGGCTGTAGCTACCCCTACTCCAAAGACTGATACCAGGTCACTACGGGATAGACGCCCCGTGAAATACAGCATCTGATCAATGAAGACATGCCGTGGACAGTCTTTAGCAGAACTCATTAATAGCTACTCCACAACTCATTATTTCAACCTTTCAGCTTTTGAGTTTTTAAGGTAACACGCAATTACTTAACTATCAAATGATAGTCTTTGTTGTTTTTATTTGTATCAATTGATACGATTATTTCGTTACCAATACTTTGGTGGTCATTTACGCATGAGTCAAAAGATTGCTTCCATGCTGAATCAGGTTGCAAACGGAGAGCCCATAAGGTGGATAACTCTGGTTAGAGCTTTTGTGAAGGAAGGCTTTCAGCCACCGGATATAGAAAAAATACTTGTGCCTGTAATGCGTAGAGGATTAACGCAAGTGACCATCGTTGAGCAGTTAGAGTTTGATGCTTTAAGGCGTCATTACCCGCTGAAAAATCTCAGTTCTAAAGCAACAGCAGCCTTATCGGGTAACACTCACGACGCAAGGAATCGTTCATCCCTATTGAATGTATCCCTACCAGGTAATGAATTTCCTGTATGTGCAATAGCCTTGAGTAGAGAGGGCTGGACTTACCCTTTCGAAGATGGAGAGTTTGCGCACGATGCAGTGATTATCGAAAATCTGGAAAATTTTCTATTCAGCAAAAAGACACGCCATTTTATTGCTCAAGCGTGCTCCTTTCATTTTAGCGATCCGCTAGTACTGATTTGGGGAGGAGGTCGTGCAGCGGAAAAAGAAGAACATCTTGAATTTCTCCAACGCTTTCATCGGGTGCATGTGTTGCCTGATTTGGACTTCGAAGGGTTGGCTATTGCATCGCGGCTGTCAAAAAAGCTGAATAACTTTGGTGAGTTTCTTTTGCCGGTTTACATCGATTTTTATATATCGATGTCATCTCGACATATGTCGCCTGAAGAGGCTGAAAAGCTTCAAAAACTGGCACTGAGGGAGCCGGATCTTTCGAACATTATCAGCAAACTTGTTAATGCAGAAGTCACCATTGAGCAGGAACTCTATCTTTTGGAACCATGCGACTATGACCACATTTGATGCTTTTGCGGATGCTAAAGAATACCGCTTCAATAAGATTGTGCTTGTTCACTCTGCCAGTGCTGCGTATATCGAGTTACCCATTGATACCTCATGTGCCATTTTGGGCGGAAATAATAATGGCAAAACCAGTTTACTTCATGCGTTCCTGCTTTTTCTGCTGCCAGAAGTAAACTTCAATGAGTGTGAGAAAAAGTTTGGGTTTCAATCCAATGGGCAAGTACACACAGGTATTGATTCGTTTAACTATTACTTTCCTTCTCGAGATAGCTACATCATTCTTGAGGCTACTAACCCAAAACATACTTTTTGTATCGTACTGCATCAAAGTAAGGAGCAGCTGGGGTATGGGCGTATTGCGGTAGCGAAACCGTATGCAGAAATAGAGCACCTATTTTGGGATAAGCAGAGTCCTGCCAATGGTGGAGAGGGTGCTCCGTGCTTTGATATTGGCTTCGCTGATGTTCAAAAGGCGCTATTGGATTTGGGTGGGGCAAAGCAGACCCAGCGCAGTGATTTGCGGGAACAGCTTTATAATCGGGTGCAAGTCGGGCGAAGTGATACTCAGTACTGTCTGGTTCCGCTGGGTAATGTGTCGGATTCGTCTATCGCAGCTCTTAAAACATTGCTGCAGTTATCAGCAGGTCTTCTTCCAAAGGGCAATGGTTTAGCAAAAGCAGTAGCCAGTGTTATCAGTAGTTCCATGAGTTCATCTAAGGATAAATCTGAGATTGACTTTGAACGCATACAGGAAGAGCGGGAGGAGTTGAGAGATAAACAGGATCACATCCAGAAACTGAAAAATAATAAACTAACGTGGGATGATCTGACTTCGGAGCGTGAAAAGTACAGGGCACTGAAAACCAAAGTGACCAATGATCTGAGTACGTTATTTCAGAAAGCTCTTAACCAGCAAGCATATCACCGTGCAGTAATTACTGAAAATGGTGAGCGGCTTCAAAGTATCGGTGCTGAAGCGGAGCGCCTGAGAGAGGAAAAGAGGCCTATTGTTGCTACTTTGGAAAAAGTCAAAAGTGACTTTGGTGTCATCACCGGACAGATAAAGGTAGTTGAAGAGCAAGTCAAAAGGGCCGAGGACTCAATAGCATCAACCACACCAGTAGCTCAAAGTAGCCATCATCAGGCAATCATTAAATATCTGGCTCAGTATCAGAAGGATTGTGAGGAGCGGCTTGATGATCTTCAGAATATCGACAGCGCTCGCTCCCGCCTCCAGGCCAACCTCAATAGACAAAAAGCAATAAATACTCGAATAGGGCAACTCGAGGCTCTTCTTACAACGGATAAAAGCTTGCTGGACGAACTGGATAGTCGAACGAGCGGGCTCATCTACTCCATCAATACCAATTTTGGCAATGTTCCAGCCCTTAAAAATGCAGAAGTTATCGAAGCTTGTCAGCATTTTGCTTCTGCTCTTGGTCGTGAAAATGAACAACTGACTGTTGGTGGTGCTGCAATACCAAATACATATTTCGCAGAACACAATGCAGAAGCTATCCGATTAAAGCGACAGGAGGAAATAAAGACTCTGGATAAGGAGTACGAGCAGCTAAAGCAGCAAATAACCAAAGATAAGCGCTTTCTTCAGGGCAGTGAAGCGGATCAGAATAATGAGCGCAGGGAAATTGAAGAAGAAATTCAGGGTGCCAAAGCTGATATTTCCAGCATTTACAGCTTTGAGGAAAACTCAAAAAAACTACAGGCTAATAGAGAAGAGCTGGAGTTGCTGACTCTGAATAGGGATGAACTGACAGTACAGATTGAAGCACTTGACGACGCCATCGACGCTCAGAAGCAGTTACACACAAAAACGCAGAGAGAGGCTAAAGACTCACAGTTAGCCAATAGTCTGCTTGATAATACACTCAGCACTCTTGATCGTTATTGGCATAACCTGACAAACGGGGTGTTTAATCACACTCCACAATCGACACCGTCAACATCAAATGATGCAGAGGCCATCAATAAAGAGGTCCATATACTGGATCAAGCCCTGTCAAAGGATCTGCATTCAGGGCGAGCTTATTGCATAGGGCTGCTTCGGAAGTTAGCTATGGCAGAAATAGTATCCGGTATCGATGATGTGCATTATGTCGAAATAAACAGCGGCGAGTTTCAAGAGGCGTACAACCGGTTGCATACCGAGTTTCATAATCTAGATATGTACGAAAAGGAACTTTCTGACAAGATTAAAAAGCACAATGCCAATACCTCTAGAGAGATCAGCTTGCTTGAACAGATTAACGGTGGTATTGAAGCATTCACTAATGAGATTAATCAGTCGTTTGCCGGAGTTCAGGTATCGAATCTTCAGTCTGTAGAGCTAAGGGTTCAAAAGCATGAAGGTTTTGTCACCCTTATAGGAGATGTTGCCCGTTTCAGAACGGATATGGATTCGTTAGCGTCTGATTCTTTTTATGATCGCCTGCGAAACTTTAGCGATAGATACCTGCAAAAGGGTGGGAGAAAAGGACTACTGGATATTGAGAGTATTGTTACAGGGGTGGAGTACATCTACGGCTTTGATGGACGTAAAGAAAAAACTCAACAGAGTAACGGCACGACCATCATGATCAATACCGTTGTATTGAGTATCCTGATAGATAAGCTTACTTCTGGCGACCTGAGAATGAGAATGCCCGTCATCTTTGATGAGGCGGCTGCCATTGATGAGAAAAATTTGCCTGCCCTTCATGGCATTGTCAACCGTGTTGGCCTCACCCTGCTGGCAGCCACTCCCCATTTTCAAATGCATATCGGCAACTCACTTGGTCATTGGCACTATCTCTTTGATCATAAGGTGGTTGATACCGAGCAGGTGGGAGATAAATGCACAACGATTTATTACAAGGAAAGTGAGTACCTTAAGCGCATTGAGCCGCTTCAACAGGACAAATTGGAAGAAACTGAGAAACCTTCTCTTATGGTCGAGAGTGGCACGGTATGAGCACTGCTACCCATCTTACCATTGCCGCAATTTTCGAGAATAAGCGACTCTTCTTTGAATTAATGGATCGCCACGATACGAGCAATCACTCCAGTGGATTTTTATTCCTGCTATCTGAATATGATCATGCCTTGAATCGGGCCAGTAAAGGAATGGATTCAGCCACAAGGAATAAGTTTATTGATGCACTATCGATTGATAACCTCAGATACAACGAACTCCTGGAGACACTCGACTATAACGAGGGACATTTTTCTCTGAATGCCCATGTTGAAGGGCTTCTCCGTCAACTTGAATCCAAACGAATTCGCGAGCTTTCTGACTATGACCTCAACCTTCTGATTGGTCAGATTGATGGCGCGCATGATATGGCAATGCGTGTAGGTCACTATCACAGTCTTGATTCAAGCTATAAAGAGATGTTCGAGGCAGTGAGGGATACTTTTTACAGTGTTGCCGCAAAACTGAGGGTCAACGTTAAGTCGCTTAAAGGTCATGCCTATCAGCTGAGCGAAATAGTCGAGTCAGTTGATTTTTCAGTGGATGGTCAGTATCTGAAATACCGGAAAACCATGGATCGTATTTCACAGCTGTATCAACGAAATGTGCTGCCGACTTTGATGTTCCTTAACCCTGACCTGGATATAAAACGCGTTCGAAATAGCAGTGCAATAGTCACATTACATCGTGAGTCTAATAAAGCCCCCATGCGTGTCATGCAGGAGATTGTTAATCACTTTGACCTGTTCAAAGCTCATGAGCAGTCACTCGTTCTTAACCGGTTACTGTTAGATATTAAAAGCCTCGGACGTGAGATTGACTTTGTGGCCGAGCAATTGAGCCGTTACCTTAAAATGGACGAAGAGGATCGTCGTTTTTACAATGCGGCAGAGGAACGTTTTAACCGTCTTAAAGACGTTGTTCGTGAAAACCAACGGGGGCAACAAAGAGGTTATCTACTTCAACCTACAGAAGCTGTATTTAAAGATGCAAGTATTCTTGGTCTTCTTAAAGCCTACCGCAGTGCGTATTCTCAGGCTGTAAACTGGCCCAAAGAATCTGCCAGGGAGAGTTATAACGAGTTACTACGCACTCGGCTTGAAGCTCTGGAGAGCAAGAGCGTACGTCAAAAGCCCAATCCAAAGGCAAATTTTACCTTTATTGATGCTCGAAAATCCGAACGTCTAATGACCACCTTGGATGAAATGGTTCTACCGGAAAAAAGTGACAATCTTCATTTGTTCCTGCATGAGCATTTGGCATGCAATATTGATGATTACGACTTGTCGTGGCTTGGCGAAGCGGTTGAATACATCAGTACTAAAGGGCAAATGACTATGATCCTGAATCATAAGACCAGGCTGAAGACGCTAGAACATAAGGGGTTCCAGCTTGGGTATCGCCCAAGAGCATTCCAGGTTTCCGCTAAAAAGGCAGTGTAAATGGACAAGTTCAAGAGCAAAGAAATATACGACATTTTTATGCAAGGGGCTTTCATTAACAAAAGTACTATGCAAGGAGATCGATTAGTTCCGAACCCGCTATTTGATGAGCTGGCTAATGAATATTCCCGAGAGCAGTATAGCGCTCTATATCAAGCCATTGGTTACGAGTTAATCCAATTAGGCGACAGTTTTTTTGTGAATCGAATAGGAGAAGTAGGTCAGTCAGGAGAGGTTGCCATGAAAATCATGGCTCTGTTTGACTTGTTGCATCGAGCCATGACATTTATGTCATGCAGATACTTGCAAATTACAGAGTTTTCACTTGGCATCGAATGGGCCACACTTCAGCAATATAACCAGAATGAAGAGTTTCAAAAAATACTGCAAGCAGTAGGGCTCAAGGACTCCTTTACCCGAGAGATAGAAAAGATATTGTTTACACGCAACTTGGCACTCAAAAATCATCGTGAGCGATTGGTCCTCAGTGATGCAGGAATTGCATTGTCTACACATTTTTTGAAAAGTGTTGAGGTGGTGGAGTAATCGAACGACGACGGGTAAGGCGGAACAAACCTGGAAACAGTCCTTTGGCGTAGTTAGCAGGAACGATTGATACTGTCTGATAGGTTCGAACTGTTAACACACTGCTTCGGGATAGAGACGTTTTATGATTTGAACATGGTTTTTTATAGCTAATATTTTTGACTGATTACTTTCCGATGTACGCCACTTCTCTCGAGCGCGGAGTTCTTCGCTTAGCTTGATGTATTCAGCCTTTGCAATTAATAGGCGAACTTGCATAGATGGGATTTTGGGGTAGTCTACAAAACCATCAGCTGTTGAAGGAACTTTTTTCCAGTCAAATTGTGTCATGTGCATCACTCGTAAGGTGCAGTGATCATACTATAGGTTCATGGTCGTTTATTGATTTTAGTTAATCTTTTAGTTGAATCTGACTGCACTAGATTTCCAAGAGCACTAATCGGGTTAGTAAGGGCTGAGACAGTACTCACAGGCACACAGTGGTGAGGGAGAAGTATCTTGGTAAGTCCTGCTGAAAAGTTGGGAAGGATTTTGTTATTTAGGAGCAATGTTGCTCTCAATAAATTATATATATTTCAATGAGTTATTGTCCCGTGAAATTAATTGTCAATCTTTTCTTAAAAAGTGGATGGTATATGACAATCTATTTTTAAAAAATGAATAAATGGGAAAAATGATGGTGGTCTAACCTGTTGAAATAAAAGAATAATTTATTTTGTGTTTTGACAATCTTTTAGCAAAAGATCACCTGAGTTATTCTTTTTTAATTGATGAGTCTGTTCTTACCAGCTTTTAATATTCTAATAGAAGCTGGTAAGGAGTTAGTTTTTCAATAGTTAGCATTGACAAAACTCTACATGGATAACTGAGGTGAAAGATAAAGTCACTGCTCTGTCAGGTATGAATCATATCAATCTTCTCAAATATGAAAAAAATGATTGGTAAATAGATTTAAACAGGCAGAGGTGAGAGGGATGACAGGAAAATATTTATTATGCAGCGAGATTTAAATGTCACTTCGGGAAATTCAACTACGAATATTCCTAAAAAGGAAGTTGAGCCAGATTCCAGTGATCAAGTAGCAGGGGAAGATGATCAGTCGGTAAAATCAAATCCTACTTTTTCAGGACGATCAATAACTCTGAGGGAATACATCGAGGAAAGCTGTCAAACTTATCACCCGGTTTTATCTGAATGCCAAAAAGAAAAAAAACTCCAACCTCTATTTAACTACAGCGTAACATCAGCATCAGCACGCCCAAGAATTAATCCAATGAGCAGTGAGGATGTGAAAATATTTGATAGCAGGCTTGCTACCAATGAAGAATTAGCCAGGTATAGAGAGTATCTGAAAGAAAATCATAGTGTTTTTATCAATGGAGTGGAATACAGTGTTGAAAATCTTTCAGAAAAAACACCTCTGCTGTATCAGTTTTTTTCGAAATCAAGTGAAAGTAAAATTACTGATGAGTATGTTGAGATATTTAGAAATAATTGCAGAATAGAAACAGGGCGAAGAATAATTATTTTTACAGATAGCTTTCATATTAATGAATATGATCGAAGGGTTTTTGAAGGTTTGGCTCAGGAATTTGATCATGTTAAATTATTTGATGCCTCTCAATTACCCGATGAGACATCCATTGATGATGTTAAGGTGGTTATAGATAGAGCGTCTGATGGTAGACCAGAGATTGAAATAATATCCGGTAGTGATGATTTTTTTCCTCAATATTTTAGACAGCATTGGGAGTATATGGACTGTGCTCGTAACTTGGCATTGCTCTTATGTGACCAGATATTCGAAGAAGCTTTTGGCGAGAAGAGTCAAGGGTGCATTTATATGGATTGGGATTTCATATTAAAAAGAGAAATTGGCGAGGTAAATCTTGTTGGTGGCATAGGGTGCTATATACAAGATGAGTTTGCTTCACAACTTGATGGTACCGTTGAACATCAGCTTGGAATTGATAATTGTCTTATTGCTGTCAGTCAGGGACAGCACCCTGCCATCAAGAGAATTTTCACAAATTCAAGTAGTACGCCATTTCGATCATTTGTATATGCAGTCAATAATTTTTTTTCTGAAAGGAATGAGGATGACCAAAAAAAAATTACAGTGGATGTGCGGATAGAAGTCGTACCGGAGGATTTCATCTCAAGAAAGTATCTTAACCCTCTGGAAAAAAGGTTTGGTAAAATAAAAGATGGCGAGCTGATACAATGGAAGGGTTTACAATATAATCCAAGTACAATATGGAGGCAAATGATTGCGTTTCCAGTGTCAGAAAGTATGGTTTCTGATGTCAGCCGTTTTCTTGATATAAGTACGTGGCAATCACAGAATACAGGGGGCAGAGTTGCACAGTCTTCGACTAAAAAAGCGACATCTGAGTCAGGGGGAAGTTCAGGAATATCAAATGATAGTTCTGTTAATACTCTCGAAGTTACCAGGCCTAAAAAAATATTAGTGGCTTCTTCTCAACAAAGTACCTCAAACGCTTTTAAATCTGAAGGACAGAAAAACTCAGATATAATTACGGTGAGAAGTCAGAAAGGTCAGAAACTATGGCGTAATGCTTTTCAAATAATAAAAGCAAAAAACACCCTAAGGTTAGAAAGAATTGACGAAGAAGACCCTGACCCTATCATTACAGATAAAAGCCCGTCTCCAGATCAAGAAGGCTCAATACTGACCGGTCCTCCCAGGTTTTCAAGAATAAGCCATCAATTTTCTTTACATCCCCATGAAGTAGCAGGGACTGGTAATTGGACAAAAGATAACCCGGTTATTGCTGCCAGAAGCATCAGTCGAAACGTTTATCATGTAGCAAAACCCTTGGGTGCTTTTGGTGAAAATGAGCTAGCCATTCTTATCGCATTACAACAGGATATGCACGAAAATATCGCTAACTATCTCGGCACAGAAACAGGTAAAAGCGGTAAAGAATATGTCATCCTTCAACAGGGTGGTGAGCCGCTCGGAGACTTGATTCGCCGAGGAGGAATGAGCTTAGAATTAATTGATAATTATATTTGGCAGTTGGTTAATGTCGTTGGCTACCTGAATAGTCGAGATGTTGTTCATAGAGATCTTAACCCCAACAATATTCTTTGCCAGGATGGCCAGATTAAACTTTGTGATTTTGGCCTCAGTAGCCAAGATGAGAATGATGCTCCTGCTAATGCTCCTCTGAGTTATGCTCCTATCGAGGCTTATCTTGGAATAAATCATGCTACCTATGATATGTGGACTATAGGCTGTCTCCTTTATGAATCAGTGACAGGGCGGCGGCTATTTCCTACGGAAATTATGAGACCCGTTGCACGTGCAGCGCTGTCTGCAAGGAATAGCAACACTCAATTCATTTTGGATGATTCTAATCCTTACTATAGAACCCTTATGGGTGTGATAGAAAATGCACAGCAGGAAATAAATCGTAGAGCAGGTAGCAATGCCGCTGATTTTTTCTCTCAGGTCATGGCGGTGGATTACAGAGAAAGGCTTACCGTTCAGCAGGCAGCGCAACATCCTTATATAGAAACGGCAGAGTCCAGCTCTTTTCAATTCGGTGGCGTTGAAAGACCTCTGTCAACAACGAGCAGCCCAGAGGCTACGATAGCAGCAGGTTGTGTTTTTGAAGGCAGTGCATCTCCAATTCATTATACGGAAGTGAGGACTGAAGAACTGCCTCAACAATCAACCGTTAATCGAGCAACTGTCAATTCAGATGTCTTATATAACAATCCTGATGATCTGGTACTTCGGGTGAATTCATATCAGAACATTAGCGGGACGAATACACAGGTTTCAGATAATGACGGGATAATTGAGATTCCCATTGTCCCAGGGCGCTCCTATAACAACCCTGACTATATGCTGCTTCAAACGGATGAATACCAGAATATCGATGAAGCAATTGCACAGACAATAGGCGAGGGAGGCGTTCCGAGTGTGCATGCTACTTCAGAAGTCTCTTTTGAGAATCTCGAGTATCTGTCACAGCAAACAAGTGCTCAGGTTGCAGCTGAAGAAGGGGTTTCCGGTGTTTCTCAGATTTCAGGGCGCTCATATGGGAATCCTGAAAACTTACTGGAAGCGAGTGCAGGCAGGAATGTAGCTGAAAGAAATGTACTCTACGCAGCTAAAGAAGAGAAATCCGGTATTTCTGAAGAGAGTAAAGTTAAAAAGCAAAAAGTCCGTATTCGAAGGCAACGCTCATCTCGAACGAAAAGCTCAGTGGCATTAAATAGTAATAACAGGCTAAGAACCATTCCTGAAGGTAGAGCGTTAAAAAACTTTAATCAAAATGGAAGAAATATTCAATTTGCCGAGATATCTACGTTGCAGCACATGAGGTGGTTGCCGGAGCAGAATAAGTTTGCAAGAAAGCTAAAAGCCATCACAAGAACTGAACGTGATGCAATAGCCACCTCATTGCAAGAGATATTAACTTTGGGAGGGGAACGAGTTCGACATACTAGTGCGGATGAGGGAATTCCAGATTCGGTTAGACGTGAGGTAGACATTCTTATCAAGGAGGCTGATCGTAATCTTAAGTCTAAAATGCGACAGGAATCGCTTTCACAAAGATGCCAGGTAAAAAGAGAAAAAAGTATAGCGACTTCAGCACGAACTCATAAAAAAACAGTTGCCTCAACTGTTCAGGCAGGCAGTTCGTCAAGGGCTGAGAGTTCGACAAATAAAAAGGTATCGAGAACAAAGAGCCGTGTTCGTAATTCAGCGCTCAGAGTTCCTGAAGTAAAAGTGACCTTGTACTTTTCTGAGACGCGGGCTCGGAACGGAAAAATAATGGGGTATCGCTATTACGCACAGTTTGATGATAATGAGATTGAAGAGATTGATAGAAGCACCTTTAATCTATTAAATCGACAACGAGAAAGTCAGCAACCTCAGCAAACAAAACGAGTGACGTTTGCACCGGAACTCGAGGTGTTTGAAGCGCCTGCAGCCAGTGAAGAAGAGAGCGGAGAAGTAAATACAACGGAGAGAAATACTCAGCAAACGCTTATACCCCAACCAGCAACGACATCTAATCGAGTGACGGTCGAAAGGCGTGTTCCTCCAAAGAAAAGAGGCTTTTTTAAGACGTTATTTAGTGTATTAAAGGATATGTGGTCAAGCCTTGACGAAGTTAAAGTTACACATCGTATAAATTACCTAGAGTTTATGGAGGGGTGGGGGGATGAAGCTGACTACTGGTTTCAGAGGAGTAATGCTTCGGGTGACCCTATGGAAGCACGTAACGCAGAAGATGCAGCAGATGAGGCGGAGTACGAAGCGGAAAAAGCGGCAGAATTAGCCTCTTGTCTCAGTGGTACGTCGTCGTATACAGGAGGGTTGTCATTATCTGGTTTATTTGGTTCTGGTGGAACCAGTAGTTATAGTTCTAACCATGCTGCAAGCAGTTCTTATGTTCCGTCATCGGCAAGTTCTGGTAGTGATGCACCACCGAGTTACTCCAGGTTAAGCAGCATGAGTGAGACACCACCGCCAAGTTATTCTGCATGGAGTAGTATTAGCGGTGATCCACCAAGCCACTATTCACCGAGTGAAGCCAGTAGCTCTACCGTGGGGCCAGCTTCGTATTGCTCCAGCTATGATTCAGGGAACTTCACGGACTCTACTTATGTTGGCTCAGGCAGTACAGGTTGGAGTGATGCCAGCAGTTTTGTCTATGCTCCAGGCGATGGTTCTGCCAATAACACGACCTGCTGTGACAACTACAGTGATCATAATATGGACTCTGGCTACAGTTCTCGGTCTCGATGATGCTGAGAAAAATTGAAGTCCCTAAGTAGTTGGTCATTTGGAATCGAATATTTCTGGCTTGTTGGCCAGGTTCTCTGCAAGGCGTAACGGCAGGAGCATAGCGAGCTATGTGACCAGAGTTGCAACGCAGTCAGAGAGCCTGATAAAAAAGTCAGAAAATATGATTTCAGGTGGTTAACTACTTAACCACAGAATAAGACGTTTATTGTCTTTTTAACGTAAGATTGGGTCTTGGTCTTTTTTAAAAATGTATGATGAATATCATTTATTTATGGGTATGGAGTAGTATGCCTTCTGACCGATAACGCTTATAGAATAACAACTCTGTTTGAGACCAGTAATGCCGCATAAATCTTTTAAACTGATCACAGTTATCCTTTGGTTAGTACTAAGCCCGTTGCCAGCCTTTGCTGAACAACCACCCTCCAATATTGATGAACCACTCTACAAACCTTTTATCGAGCGCTATATTCTTGATGAGCTGAAAATGCTTCGGCAAGATCAACAGTTTATGCGCACCGAGATGACCACAAAGGTGGCGGAAGCCCGCTTGGATGCGTCCGATCGGGCGGTGCGCTATACCACGGACACCGTCAATAATATCTTCTTTATTATTACGGCAGCGGCGTCCATCTTGGTGTTACTGGGCTGGCGCTCTTTACGGGAAGTTCGTGAAACCATCAAGGCTCAGGTAGAAAGTCAGGTTTCACAATTGACGTTGGAATATGAGCGTCGATTGAACGAGTTGGAAAATAAGCTGGTGCTTCGTTCTGAGCAGATTATTTCGGCTCAGGAAAAGATTTCCCAGACGAACCAGGTGCACTCGCTCTGGATGCGCTCCGGCCTGGAAACGAATCTCCATGAGCAAATTAATATTTATGATCAGATTCTGGAGATTTATCCCAATGATGTGGAAGCCCTCACTTACAAGGCGGACTCACTGCTGGATCTGGGTGAAGCGCGCTGGGCATTGTCACTGAGTAATCAAGCCATTGAGCATGATCATGAGTATGCGCTGGCCTACTGGCAAAGAGCCTGTGCAGAGGCATCGTTGGGGCAGCTTGATGAAGCAGTGAGTAACTTGGAAACAGCTATTCTTAAGTCGCCAGCTTTGAAGGATGAAGTGGCTACTGAAAAGGCATTTGAAGTGCTTAAGGATAATCTTTCTTTTCAGAAACTGGTTGACGCAGAGGGTGAGGAGTAAGGAGAAATTTGCCGAAAAAGCAAAGATGCTTTTTCGGCAGAAGTATCAGGCAGCAGTAATGATCTCGTACTTCTCCATCAATTCTTCCTGAGTTTCTTCGCAATCCGGATTCTTTGGAATGCAATCCACAGGGCAGACCTGCTGGCACTGAGGCTCATCGTAGTGACCTACGCACTCAGTGCAGAGTAAAGGGTCGATTTCGTAAATCTCTTCCCCGGGTGAAATGGCACTGTTAGGACATTCCGGTTCGCAGACATCGCAATTAATGCAGTCTTCAGTAATCATTAAAGCCATAAGTGACCTTTATTGGCTATTTAAAATTAAAAGAGCCGCAGTATCTCAGTTTCCGCTGAATTTTTCAGTCAGTGCTTTCTGAACACAGGGATGAACAAATTTCGATATATCCCCACCCAGAGAAGCAATTTCCCGCACCAGTGTAGAAGAAATATAAGAGTATTGCTCTGCGGGTGTCAGAAACAGGCTTTCAACTTTCGGGGCAAGAACACGATTCATGTTTGCCATCTGAAACTCATACTCGAAGTCTGAAACTGCGCGTAAACCGCGAAGAATGACCTGGGCATTCTGTTCTGCAACGAAATTAGCCAGTAGTGAACTGAAGCCAGTAACCTCAACATTAGGGAGGTGGGCAGTGGACTCTTCAGCCAGAGCAACCCGGGTTTTCAGGTCGAATAGTGGCTGTTTTTTTGGGCTTTCGGCAACAGCAATAACAATGGTGTCAAACAGCTTGGCCGCTCTTTCAACCAGGTCCATGTGACCCTTAGTGATAGGGTCGAACGTTCCAGGGTAGATTACCTTAATCATTAAAAATGACTCTCCGGCCATATATCAGCGACAGGCTGTGGAATAACAGCTGTGAGATAGTGTGAGATAACAACAGTCTGCCCAAACCAGAAACACTGTCTTCTATTCTGGCAGGCTTGATGACAAAGCGCATGTTATCGGAATAGTCAAATGGGTTCAAATTGGGGGGGCAGAGGAGGCATGCTTTTTGTGAGGCGGGTAGCAGTTGCTACCCGAAAGCTCTGTTCTGTTATTACATGTTTGCAAGTTGTTTGAGGTGATCCTGAATTTGGCGTTGATGGTCAGCTGGCATCGCTTTTGATACGCCTCCTCCGATTGCAAATGGGGCGACAGTATTTCTGTGAGTGAGTTGATTTTGCCAACCTAGTATGTGCCAGTTATTGTTAGTCAACTGCTTAATATTATCTAGGCTGATCGCGAACTCATCATTAGTGGCAGATGAACCATCATGCTGCATTGTTGTGATCGGAGCTATGCGCATTTTACTCTGGAGGTGCTTAAACTGGCCTGTTTCTAGCAGTTTTTCCATTTCACGCATCACATCCGCTTGGTTGGCTCCATTCGTGCCGGTAAACCAATTTCCTTTATTGTAGGTGTCAATAATTTTCAGAGTTTGCTCATGGTTAGCGGAGTACGTGACAGCAACACCTGACAGGTCAGGGTTATTCTGCAATAACGTTTGAGCTTGTTGAAGGATCTTTTCAGCTTGAGTCTTGTTGTCGTCTTTTTTGAAGTCCAGAACAATGGGTGTCACAGGGGGCAATGGATTGATGTTGAGCTCTTTTTGAGAAGGAGTAATCCGCTGAGGATGATTGACGACTTGTTTGGGTTGAGCTTGAGCTGGGAGTGTTTTTGGATCATCAGGTTTATTACTCAAAGCCGCGCTCAGGTAGCAAAAGGGCGCTTTAACGATATAAACAACAAAGCTAGCGATTGCTTTAATAGCGATCCAGATATGTTTAGCTAAATACCATATGGGATTAGTTACTAAAGATATTCCCCAGCGAAGCCAGCCTACGTTCTGCTTATCGTTCTTTGCAGGATTTTGAGCTGCAGGGTTGATGGCGTTGTTGGCTGGTGGAGGTGCTGTCTGGGGTGTCATAGTAAGCCTCTGATTGCTGGTCATTAATTGCTGGCTATTGATTGCTAAAGGACATGGAAACCCCAAAAAGTGCTAGTCGAAGATTGTTTCCTTTCTCGATTACATGCTCATCAGGCATATTTACTCGAAAAATGTTAACCCTTGATTAAATCAATAATTTGATGAATGTCAGAGTTATAGACACTTTTGTTCTACATCAGTTCCCGATTATTCATGCCTATAAAAAAGGCTCCAAGTTTAGGTATTGGAGCCTTTAAGTGCTGTATTTCAATATTTTTCAGGTTACGGATTATTTTCCACCGGACAGGAATGCCAGCAGCTTAGATTGCAACCACCCACCATAAGGCGGGAAGATCATCTTCGCACCGTTAATTCTGCCTTTAGACAAAACGGCCTTGGCTTTCGAGAACGTCAGGAACCCTTCGTAGCCATGATAGTGCCCCATTCCGGAAGGCCCGATACCGCCAAATGGCAGATCTTCAACTGCAACGTGGAGCATGCACTCGTTAATACAGGCGCCACCGGAGTGGGTTTGATCCAGCACTTTTTGCTGGTTTTTGGCATCAGAGCCAAAGTAGTAAAGCGCCAATGGTCGTGGTCTCTGTTGCACAAAGCTAATGGCTTCGTCCAGGTTATCCACACCAATAACTGGCAATAATGGGCCGAAAATTTCTTCCTGCATCACCGCCATGGCATCGGAGGTGTTTTCCAGAAGATGGATCGGAATTCGACGGCTACCGTCGTTAATTTCTTCATCGGTGGCAGAGTGCACTTTGGCGCCCTGAGCTTTTGCGTCTTCAAGCAGGTTTAACAAACGCTGGTGATGGCGAGGGTTAATAATGGACGTGTAATCTCCGTTGCCATTCACCGTTGGGAACATCTTCCGGAAAGCCTTTAAATACTGCTCAATGAACTCAGCCTTCTGCTCATTTTTAATCAGGATATAGTCTGGAGCGACGCAGGTTTGCCCGGCATTCAATGATTTCGAGTAACAGATTCTTTCGGCCGCTTCTGCAAGGGGGAAATCGTTATCCACAATAACTGGTGATTTACCACCCAGCTCCAGAGTAACTGGTGTCAGATGCTGAGATGCCGCCTTCATCACATGGTGGCCCACGTTGGTCGAGCCGGTGAAAATCAAGTGATCGAAGGGAAGTGAACTGAATTCTGTGGCGACGTCAGCATCGCCGCAAATGACGGTCACTAAATCCGATGGGAATGTCTGCTCAATCAATTTGGCGAACAGTTCTGATGTTTTGGGGGTAAATTCCGACATCTTGATCATTGCGCGGTTGCCAGCCGCCAGCACCGTCAGCAGCGGACCAAGAGCCAGAAACAGTGGGTAGTTAAACGGCACGACAATACCCACGACGCCTAAAGGCTGGTAGATAACTTTGGCAGACGCAGGCTGGAGTTGCAGGCTCAGGGAACGGCGGCTGGGTTTCATCCACTTCTTCAATCGCTTGCGAGTGTAGTGAATGCCACCAAGGCTTGGCATAAACTCCGTCAGTAAGGACTCATTGGCGGAACGGCCTGCAAAGTCTTCATTCAGTGCGGCCAGCAGAGCATCTTTATTGTCCAGAAGTGCGCTTTCCAATGCTTTTAATCGAGCAATGCGTTCTTGGTGATCAGGATTCGGATCTTTTAAAAAAGCAGTCTTCTGGGCGTTTAAAACATCTTGTAGGGATATGGTGATTTGCTGAGTCACGATTCGGTGCTCTGTGGTTAGGGGTTCAACGGCGCTCATACGCTCTCCTTGTTTTTCATTATCATTTATCAACGTTTATTCTAAAAGGTGTCTGTGCTATTTTTAGAGTAATTACTCTAAATCGTCAATAACTTTATTTCGGCACTTCTGAAAATGGCTGGTAAAACGCGAGACAATATTCTGAAAACGGCGCTTCGCCTCTTTAATGAGGAAGGCGAAAGGCATGTGACCACGAACCACATTGCCAGCAATGCCGGCATTTCTCCCGGGAATCTCTATTATCACTTCCGCAATAAGGACGCGATTATTCTGATCCTGTTTGAGCAGTTCCAGCAGGAATTGATGACAAAGATTGTATTTCCACAAAATCGAGCCATCACGTTTGATGACAAGCGCGAGTATCTGGAGCTGTTATTGGCTTCGATGTGGCAGTACCGTTTTATCTTCCGGGATTTACACGGTGCATTAGCTCGAAGTGAAACGTTACAAACCCTCTATCGGGATTTTGCACGACTGTGTATTGGTATGGTGCAGCAGGTCTTCCGTGGGCTGATTGCCGCCGGGTTAATGGAAGCAACCGATGCCGAACAGGAAGCGCTGGCGCTCAATACATTTATGGTGCTTACCAGTTGGCACGAGCTGGTGTATAGCGTGTTGAAAGGCGACGAGAATGAACCACCCAGAGCGTTACTGGATCGGGTGATTTATCAGGTGTTGATTTTAGATCGGGGCTTTATTACCAAAAAGGCATTGGATTCCTTCAAGGCAATGGAAGTCAGCTATTTCTTTCCGCTGTCGTCTAATTGATCTTATGGCTGATGAAAACATAAACCATCAGTCGGCAATGTGCTTTTTAAGGAGGTCTTGATTTTTATCTTTGTGTAGTAAGCTTCACCGGTATCGATGCCAGCGTCAAACTCAGTCTGACCTGAGTTCAATGTTTCTGGATTGGTCAGTTAAGGATTTTCAGAATTTATAAATCCAGCTTCAGTGCCACTATGTCTTTTAACAAGGACGCCCCATCAGCATGCTGCTTTAGGGAAAGCTCTATATCGGGCTCTTTAGGGAAGGAGAATACATTTTCTGTAAAAGAGTCGAGAAGGGCATGTTTAGAGATCACAGGGTTCTCAGCAAGATTGTCTGATCCTTTTTCTGGAGCTTGGCTATAAGCTTGCCTTATTACTGAAAGTCCAATCTCCAAGTTATCTGCACGGTCTTCTGTTAGTTGATTGATAGCTTCCAGCAACTCTTCTTTGAGGGTGTTTTTGTGTTTTGAAGTTAACGACTTGATAAAGGCATTAAATTGAAGTGGAGGCTTTTGCTTCAAGATCTCTTTAAAAAGGTGCGCACAGGAAAGTGGGTCAGCAAGCAATTTAACTGGCAAGGGCTTTTTACTGAAGTTTTTCACTGCAAATTTGATCTGATCTATTAATCCATTGATTCGAAATAAACCTGATACCTCATTAGAAATTGCCTGCTGAAGCCGTTCAGACAATACTCGACGATTCAGGGCGGCTTGGGCAAATGGAGGGAATTTTTTCTCCTGTGATAAAGCTTCTATTACGTCAGGCTCTGCTTCATCGAGAAGCTTTATTGCAACTGTCAGGCTTTTCTTATGTTTGACGTCGTTAATAAGTGCATTCACTTCAGTTTTCAGGACGGCCTTCGAGCGTGGGGTTGGCACGTTTGCATCATGGGTTTCACTCAACTTGTCTCTTCTTTGTGCAACGCGCCTTTTTTTTACATCTGTAGTGCGAGGAGAGTTTTCTAAACCATCTGGTGTCAGCAGTATATTGGCAGTTTCACTGTGTTGTATAACGTGCTTTTTGTTTTTGCCTGACCTTTCTTTTGGTACTGGCTTATTGCTAGGTTCAGTGCTTTGTGGCTTATAGAATCCGTTATTGCCTTCGATTGTTGGCATCACCATCTCCTTGGCTACTTGAGTCGTATTTCAAGTATAGCTATTTGACCGTAGTGGTATTGTGTTGGAAAGGTGATGAAAATGGGGTTGTGAGGTCGTAGAGAGGTTCTTAACAATAGAGAGCTTGGTAGCCAGCTGGCCACCAAGCTAACAGGAGGGAATCAGCAGATACGATCAGCTTTGTAGTAAGCTTCACCAGTATCGATGCCAGCATCAAACTCAGTCTGACCAGTACGGCTTGAGGTGCTCAGCTCTTCACGGGACGCAGCGGTTTCCTTTGGCAGCAGATGATCAACAGCGGCTTTCTCTTCCAGCAGCTCCTGTTCGGTTTTCTTCATCATTGCCTGACCATATTTATTGATATGCAGGTTCTGAATGATCTGGTAGCTGCCGAACTCGCACACTACCGGGAAGGAGTAGTAGATACCTTTGGCAACGCCGTAGCTGCCATCGGAAATAATACCCATGGAAACGATGCGACTATCGCTGCCCAGAGCCCAGTCATGCATATGATCCAGAGCTGCCTGTGCAGCAGACGCCGCGCTGGAGAGACCGCGCCATTCAATGATTTCAGCACCGCGCTTTTGAATGCGTGGTGTATATTCTTCCTTGTACCACTTCTCATCGATCATATCGATGGCTGCTTCATCGCCCAGCACCTGAGCGTGGTGCAGATCAGGATACATGGTTGGTGAGTGGTTACCCCACACGCAAACGCCTTCGATATCGGAAGGGTTAACGCCCAGTTTGTTGCCCAGAATGCCTTGAGCACGGTTGTGATCCAGACGGGTCATGGCGCAGAACTGGGAAGGTGCCAGGTTTGGTGCGTTGCGAGAAAGAATCAGACAGTTAGTGTTGGCAGGGTTACCCACAACCAGCGCTTTAACGTCGCGATTAGCTACTTCGTTCAGTGCCTTGCCCTGTTCAGCAAAGATAACGGCGTTGGCTTCCAGCAGGTCAGCACGTTCCATGCCTTTGGAACGAGGACGTGCACCAACCAGCATGGCGTAATGAATGCCACGGAAACCATCGAATGGGTTGTCGTGCAGGCTGATGCCGTGAACCAGTGGGAAGGCGCAGTCTTCCAGTTCCATGGCAACGCCGCGGAGTTTGTCCATGGCTTGTGGAATTTCAACCAGCTGCAGAATAACCGGCTGATCAGCCCCCAGCATTTCACCGGCAGCAATTTTGAACAGCAGAGAGTAGCTGATGTTGCCAGCGGCGCCGGTAATGGCAATACGTACGGGTTGTTTCATGGGGAACTGCTCCTTTTGATCAGGTTCGTTCTTAGTTCAGGTATGCGTCCAAACTGCCATGAGCCGTTCTTTCTTGTGTGAAGGGGCGACCCACTGCTTCCTAAGTTTTAGCAACAGCGTTTTAGAAAAACGTTCTGTGGATCTTACAGCGTTCAGACGCACCATTTATTTGATAAAGATCAGCCGCGCCAAGATTACTGATAACGTTTCGGTAAGTCCATATGTGAACCTGTGTTTATTGTTGTTTTTTAACCGTTCGCAGCCCTTGACCAGAGGCTGAAGGTCAGTTGTCCTGCGGTTTTTACCTTTTCCTGCTGCCAGTTGTCAGGAGCGGGCATTGGGCTCAGCTCCTTTTCGACTTCTATATAGAGGTAGCTATTTTCGTGAAGATAACCATTGCGCTCCAGTAGTTCGCAGGCGGGTTGGAGCAAGTTCATACGAAACGGCGGGTCAAGAAAGATCAGGTCATAAGGTTGGTCCGCAGGGCGAGTTAGCCAAATGAGACTGTCGGTTTCGATCACCTGCGCCTTGCTGGTTTTTAAGGTCGCCAGATTACGCTTCAGCATGTTGGCAGCCACCGGGCTTTTTTCCAGAATGGTTGCTGACGCTGCACCACGGGATAACGCTTCAAACGACAATGCACCGGTACCGCTGAACACATCCAGCACGTTGGCTCCGGGAGTGATCATGCTTAACCAGTTGAAAACCGTTTCCCGCACACGATCTGATGTCGGGCGTAACCCGGGAACGTCTGCCACTGGTAGCTTACGGCTGCGCCATTCTCCGGCAATGATTCGGAGTTGACCTTTGCCGGTGTGAGGCAGTGGTTGTTTAGGTATCCTGAATTGACGTGGCATTTAATG
Source organism: uncultured Endozoicomonas sp. (assembly GCF_947495845.1). Lineage (GTDB taxonomy): Bacteria > Pseudomonadota > Gammaproteobacteria > Pseudomonadales > Endozoicomonadaceae > Endozoicomonas. Next base: position 52,428 of record NZ_CANMAO010000026.1, read on the forward strand.
AATCCAGCAACGAGGTATGTGACAGGGATGATTAGACCAATAGTATCAAATGAGGCGTTTGTGCTGTTAGTCAGGCGTTGAAAATGTTTTTTAGGTTGATGGAACCAACAGGTATTTGGATTGTCTTAATCGTTGTTGCATAAACCTACAATCAATTTCAACAAAAGAGGTGCAAGCATGCAAGTTCGCTCAAACTCGGCCCATGGGCCCTATAGAGTCGTTACGGAAAAAGATCCCGGTCAGTCAAGTGAACCTAAAAAAACGGTGAGAATTACCACGTGGAATGCGGAATGTGGAGTAGCTCGCCAATTTGTCCACAAATGCATACCAAAAGATTCATCAGATGGAAATAGTAGTAACGGAGTGCTTCTTGGGCAGGCCTCAATAAGCAATCGGCTCGTGGGTTTACTGGATGCAGTTAAAAAAATGGCGGCTGTATCAGATGTTGTTGTCTTGCTGGAACTGCGAAAGCAAATTCCGGACAATGAGGGCGATGTTGAGGTGCTTGGTCCCGTCGAGCAAGCCCTGCGTGAAGCTATGGGGGATAGGTTTTCTAAAATATTCGAAGTGCCCTACAATATTCACGGTTACCCAGGCACAGGTGTTGACCAAAGGCTTTATTACATGGTTGCAGTGAGTAAAAAATGTGAGGAGCTATTTGGTGGAAAGCCTGAACTCAAGAAAATTTTCTTTACTAAGAATCCCACGACCGATAGGCCACCTGAAGGGCAAAACCAGAAAGATTTTAATTTTGGTGAGAATTTTGCTAGGTGTGCTTTGCAAATTCAATATCAAAAAGTAGATATGTTCTTTTCGCACTTCTACCCTTTTGATCCAAAATCCAAAGAACCATCTGCTGAAATACTGACTAAAGCGACCCAGAATAGTATAAATTGCGGCAAAGCTGTTATCAGCGCGGGTGATTTTAATAGGTTTGGTGATGCCCCTGATACGGTGCATGAAAAGTTTATAGAAGCAGGTGCTGACGACCTTACAGGGGGGATGGTTGAGAAGCTTTCTGGTCAGCATTGTCCACACACTTTTCACCCACGGTCGGAAGATTTCTGTGGATTCAATGGCGCTCAACTAATCCGTGGCGCTCTATCGCCTAAGGTTTTAAATCAACCCTGTACAAAAGAGGATCGATTGAAGCATCTTGAAAAGTTAGTTGACCAGGCGGCTACCCTATCCTTGTTATGCGGGATTAAGGAAGAGGAAAATGGTAGTAAACTATCTCCAGAAGCTAGAAATGATTTAAGTGGCGAAGTTGAGACTTTGATAGAAAAATATGGTTCATTTCCTAAGATTATGCAGGCTCTTGAGATAGACCAGGAACGTGCGAGTGACCTACTTGCTAAAAGTGGGTATCCGGCAAGCACCAGACCTCTCGATAATGTGTACACATATGGAGATATTAACGTTGTTGATGATCAGATTATTCTGGATTTCCATTATACATCCGCAGTGAAGAACAAAGGTATAACACCTCTGGATACCTACGAACGGCTAATAGAAGCTATCAGAAATGATGAAGTTGCAACTGTTAGTGATCATGCATCACTTGAATTCTCTGTCGCGCTGACAAACAAGACCGAAGATGCTGGTGTTGGCGAAACGAATCAGTCATCTTTGACGGGCTCCGAATGATGATTTGTATGGTTTTGACGTTATAAGTAGTTGGCCATTTGGAATTGAATATTTCTGGCTTATTGACCAGGTTCTCTGCAAGGCCAACGACGGGAGCATAGCGAGCTATGTGACCAGAGTTGCAACGCAGTCAGAGAGCCTGGCCAGTGAGTCAGAAAATATGATTTCAGGTGGTTAACTACTCAGGTCGGTTTCCGAAGGAAGCCGACTCTATGCTAAATAATTTTGAGCCGCTTAATGCGTACCTGAAAATTGCAAGTCATGTGGTTGTGTAATGATTGAGGCGGGAGGCGGTGTTAGATTTTCGTGCCAAGATGGAGAAGGCAGTTCTAAGCAGCATAAAGAAGCTGAAGGGCGTTATTCCGGGCGAATGGTTACTACTTCTCCTGACTCAGAGGGAAAATGTAATGCTTCTGTGAGTCAGCCTGCCTCTAAAGTCTTTGTTACTAAAGAAGGGTTGGGTCGTGAGTTTTTGATAAAAGATTTACCGTCATTTCAGTGCGATATTATTGAGGGTTCAAAAGAAATAAATTTGGCAGTCGTCGTTTATAGTGCTGATGCTGCTGTTAGAAATGAGCATGATAAATATCCAAGCTATGGTTTAGTAAATAGAATGCGCTTGTCTAATACAAAGACGAACATCATTAAAGAGATTGTTAATACTGAGTTGAAGGGGATGTTTGGTGAGGATAAACCCATAATCCTGGGATCATTTTCTGAAGGAAGAGCAAAAACTTACCCATTTGATTGTATGAGAAAATTTGTGCGGCCTATGGTAGGTGTGGAGAGTGATGATATCGTTTATCAACCATACAATGACAGCGAGTTGTCGCTGGCCTGTGCTCTCACTATAAACAGTAAAGAACAACAGGATTATAACTCCATTACGTTGCATGAGTCTGGTAAATTTAACCTATATATTGATCAAGACGGTAGCTTCTCTGGTCGATCTATGCCCTATAGAGTCTACAAGCTTTCAGATAAAAAAAATGAATCCAGTGTTGAAGAGTATTTAGCGCTTGTTAGATACCATCCTCATCCAATTTATTCTGTGCGGTGCCAGGCGATGGTGCTTTTTGAGCAAAAAATGAATAGCCTTAAGGATCAATATAAATCACTTAGATGTATCGTAGTGGGAGAAATTAATCACGAAAAAAAAAGGTACGTGAGTGATAAATATAGCAGGCGTCTCGAATCCAAAGCGGCAGAAGCCTCAGCTGGATTATTGGAAAAGTTGTGTTTGAGTTCAAATGATCCGGGAAAGTTGTTTGTTGTTGGCAAAGCATGTATTGATCAGGTTCCAGTTCAAATTAAAGGGCCAACCATTTGCTCATCTTTTGATATTATTCCGGGCTTATTTGAATTGAGAGAGATTGAGTCGAGTAGTATGGATAAGCTAAAGAATGACATTATTAAGGATTCGTCGACGGTGTTAAAAAAATTAGGGCCGGTGTTGGAAAACTTAATGAAACGGGAGGCTAAAGGTGATGCAATTTCAGGGCATCTAGCAAGCCTTGCAAAAAACTATGATCAAATGAATGCTGATGAATTCTTCTCTTTGTTCGCTGATATTCCCCCTGATGAGTTCTCCTCTTTGTTCGCTGGTATTCCCCCTGAGGAAACTCTCAAGATATACCGTATGCTATCTGCTGCTGAAACGCTGAAATTTCCTTATCTGGGCAAGAGATCTTGTGTTTATAGCAATGGTACAGCGAAGGTTGATGTGACCTCTGTGATAATGACGAACCCAGAGCTAGGTGATATGAACATAAGAGATTGCAAGGATGAGTCGGACTTTATTAGGTGTGTAAAAGAATATGCAGTTAAAGCCGTAGATGCGAAAAAACCACCCTTTCTTAGTGATCACCCTATAACAATTATGGGGCTTAAAGGCTATTCTTTGTCGGATTATGACAAAACAGCCTGAATTTTGTGTAAAAAGTCACCTGTAAAGAGTCATCGAGAAGATGTCTCCCCTCCTTCTTTGACAGCTAATTGATCTAATGACATCAGGTTCGTCGATGGCGCTGAAAAAACATTGTATTCAGCTGCCTCAGCAGAAACCAGGTAGGCCAGTAAAATAATGGCAATGCCCCCGATGGTCAGGAGTAGCAATCGTCGGGTGTGAATAGGCTCGTTATGATCCATGTTCTGACTACTTAACAGATAACAGAGAAGTTCATTTCGTGAAAAACTGAATTAAGATAGGATAGATAATTTTCAGCCCTGCATGGCAGAATGTCAGCAAAGTTAACCTATTTGTTATCCATACTGTCCTCAGGCAACTCCCACCAAGGTTATTGAAGTAGTCTATGTTCGGTTCGCGCAAAGACGATGAAAAGAAGGCCAAACGCAGTTTTTGGCCATGGGGCAAACGTACCCAGGAAGACACCGCTGAAGAACAGGTTGAGCAACAAGCTGAACCGGTTGAAGATGCGTCAGTAGTTGAAGCGCAGGTTGTTGAAACACCGGTTTCAGAAACGGCTGCCCATTCAGAGCCGTCAGTGGTGGCACCGGTTCAGGAAACCGTAAGTGTTGAACCTGACACTGTTAAATCAGAGCCTGAAGCTCAACCTGTTCAACAGGTTGCAGACGTCCCGACGCTAGCGCAACCAGAAACCAAAACAGAAAGTACCGGCTTCTTTTCCCGCATGCGTCAGGGTTTGAATAAAACCCGAAGTGTTCTGGTAGAAGGCGTTGCTGAACTCTTTATTGGTAAAAAAGAGATCGATGACGATCTGCTGGATGAGCTGGAAACCCAGTTGCTGGTGGCAGACGTCGGTGTGGAGGCCACTACCGAGATCATCGAAAAACTCACAAAAAAGGTGAAGTATAAAGAGCTGGATGATGCCGAAGCGTTAATGAATGCATTGCAGGTAGAGTTGGCTGAAGTGCTAGCGCCCGCAGATGAACCGCTGGTGATTCCAAAGCAAGATTCTCCTTTCGTGATTTTGGTGGTGGGTGTGAATGGTGTGGGGAAAACCACCACCATTGGCAAGCTGGCCCGCAAATTCCAGTCCGAAGGCCGCAAAGTGATGCTGGCAGCCGGTGATACTTTTCGTGCGGCGGCGGTTGAGCAGTTGCAGGTTTGGGGTGAGCGAAATCAAATTCCGGTGGTTGCCCAACACACGGGTGCAGACAGCGCCTCGGTTATCTACGATGCGTTTGCAGCAGCGAAAGCCCGAAATGTTGATGTGCTGATTGCAGACACCGCCGGTCGTCTCCACAACAAAGATCACTTGATGGAAGAGCTGAAAAAAGTGAAACGGGTGATGGGTAAGTTGGACCCAACCGCGCCTCACGAGATTCTTCTAGTTCTGGATGCCGGCACTGGGCAAAACGCCCTGAGCCAGGCGAAGGTTTTCCATGAAGCCGTTGGCCTGACAGGCATGGCGTTGACCAAGTTGGATGGCACTGCAAAAGGTGGCGTGATCTTCGCATTATCTAAACAGATGAAGCTGCCTATTCGTTTTCTGGGTGTAGGTGAGCAGATTGATGATTTGCGTCCATTCTCTGCCCCTGAATTTGTTAAGGCGCTCTTTACTCGAGAGAGTTGAGTGGTCGGCAGGCGATGATCAAGACAGGGAACGCTGAATGATTCGTTTTGATGGTGTTAGTAAACGTTATCCCGGAGGGCATGTAGGCCTCGAAAACGTCAGCTTTCATTTAAAGCGGGGCGAAATAGCGTTTCTGACCGGCCATTCCGGTGCCGGTAAAAGTACCTTGATGAAACTGGTGATGTTGCTTGAGCGATCCAGCGTAGGTCAGGTCTGGGTGGGAGGCCATAATCTGCGGACATTGAAGAACAGTCGTATTCCGTATCTTCGTCGTAACATTGGGGTGGTCTTTCAGGATCACCAGCTCCTGTTTGATCGAACGGTGTTCGATAATGTCGCGTTGCCGCTGCTGATTGCCGGATACTCACCGGAAGATTGTGCCGGGCGAGTTCGAGCCTCTCTTGATATGGTTGGCCTGTTAAATAAAGAGAAACTTTATCCAGTGGCTCTCTCCGGTGGCGAGCAACAACGGGTGGGTTTGGCTCGGGCAGTGGTGAATCGTCCTTCATTAATTCTTGCGGATGAGCCTACCGGTAATTTAGATCCGCAGTTATCCGCAGAAATTATGAAGCTCTTTGAAAGCTTCAATCAGGTTGGCGTCACCGTGTTGATTGCCAGTCATGATCTGGCGCTGGTGGCGCGAATGCGTCATCGAATACTCACCCTTGAACAGGGTTGTCTGGTGTCAGACCAGGAGGTTCAGTGAGTTTGTTTAAAAAAGCTGAACAGAAAAGAGTGAATAGTCGGGAGCCAAGAAAGACAGAAGCGCCGGTTACTCAGGATACTCAACGCCGGGGCGCTAAACGCCAGCAAGTCGCTACCTTAACCATGAGCACTTTGGTCAGCCTGCATAAACAAGTGGGTAAAGAGGCGTTCTTGCGATTGATGAAAACGCCGGTGTCCAGCTTACTGAACTGTCTGCTCATTGCCGTCGCGTTTGCCTTGCCGGCATTACTTTATGTGTTGGTCGCTAATATTCAGCAGCTGGGCTCCGCTTGGGACGGTCAGCCGAGAATGTCCGTTTACCTCAGTCAAAATGCCAGTCAGAAAACCATAGATCAGTTGGTTCGTGATTATCGGGCTCATTCGCTGATTGAAACGGTGGAGTACATCTCGCCCGAGCAGGGGTTGCAAGACTTTCAGAGCAAAGCCGGCCTTCAGGGGGTTATCAGTCATCTTGGTTTTAATCCTCTCCCAGCGGTTATTCAGTTGACACCGGATAAAAATGCCTCATTTCAGGCGCTCGATGAAGCCATTACACAGTTTCAGAAAATGATAGGCGTGGAAGAAGTTCGTCTTGATCGTCAATGGGTTCAGCGCCTTCAGGCAATATTGGCGATGCTGGAGCAGTTCTCCTTGATGTTGGGCGGTATTCTAGGGCTAACGGTTGTTCTGGTTATCAGTAATACAGTACGTCTCAATATTGAAAGTCGGCGGGATGAAATCAAGATTGTCAGTATGGTGGGCGGTACCCGGGGCTTTATCTCCATGCCATTCATTTATATGGGATTGTGGTACGGCGTTGCCGGTGCGCTATTGGCACAGATCATTGTTTTGGTTTTGATCGCTGTGTTAGGTTCTCAAATGGCGGAGTTGGCCGGTTTATACAGCAGTAATATGTCGCTGTTTGGTCCGGGCCTGGATGTTTTTGGAACGCTACTGCTTGCAGGAATCTTGTTAGGGGGTATAGGGGCGATGGCCAGTTGTTATCGTCATTTCCAAGGGCTCGTGCCGGAATAACCTATGTAAATAGAGGTTTTCTTAAGAAAACGTCCTGTAAAGTCGATAGCGCAAGTAGGGTGAGTTTTTGTTATATTAGAATTAACTTGAACTTAAACTATTTTTATAGAGTCAGATAAAGAGGGTCATTTGGCGGAGTCAATTATGAATACCAGTCTTCAACCAGTAGACATGTTAGTTCCAGGTCGTAACATCGAGGCCTATGTGGCATCTGTCAGCAATATTGCTGTCCTGTCTGCCGATCAGGAAAAAACACTGGCTGAGAGACTTTATTTTCATGATGATCTTGAAGCTGCTCGTCAGTTAGTCATGTCGCACCTTCGATTCGTTGTGCACATTGCCAGAAGCTACTCCGGATATGGGCTCCCACTGTCCGACCTGATTCAGGAAGGTAATGTTGGCCTGATGAAAGCAGTCAAACGCTTTAATCCAGAAGTGGGTGTGCGTCTTGTGTCGTTTGCTGTGCACTGGGTGAAAGCAGAGATTCATGAATTCATTCTTCGCAACTGGCGGATCGTTAAAGTGGCGACTACGAAAGCGCAGCGTAAGTTGTTCTTTAATCTGCGCAGTGCCAAGAAGAGTCTCTCCTGGTTAACCAATGACGAAGCTAAAGCGGTCGCAGAAGATCTGGGTGTAGAGACTCGAGTCGTTCATGAAATGGAAGGCCGCATGGCTGGACAGGATACCGCCTTTGACGGTTACCAAGATGACGACAGCGATACTGCCTATCAGGCACCTGCCCACTATCTGGAAGATCGCAGTGCAGATCCTTCTTCTATATTAGAGAAAGAAGATTGGACTGATAATTCCGTTGGGCAACTGAGAAGTGCGTTGGCACAGCTGGATGAGCGTAGCCGTGATATTCTTCAGCGACGCTGGCTTGCCGAAGACAAGGCAACATTGCATGAGTTGGCTGATGTTTATGGTGTCTCTGCTGAGCGTATTCGCCAGCTTGAAAAGAACGCCATGAAAAAGCTCAAGGGTTCGATGCTCGCTTAACTGCAAGCTATATAAAGGAAGCCGCTTTAGAGCGGCTTTTTTTATGGCTGTGATAATTCAATGTAAACAAAAGCGTATTGACATAAGAAACCATGTGCGTACAATGCGCCCCTCTTCCACGGACGATCTCCAACGAGAAAGCCAATGTTAACTGATGAGGATTCATCACTAACAGGAAGAGTGATTTGAAAACGATTGTTTGAATCAAACGATGAAAACAACCGATTGACAAATCAACGAGGTGCGGTATTATGCGCCTCCGCTGACACGGTCTGA
>NZ_CANMAO010000027.1 GCF_947495845.1 uncultured Endozoicomonas sp.
CAGGGATACCTCAGCGATGCCCGCATTCTTGCGCTGAACAGCTACGAAAATCGTGTATACCAAGTGGGCATTGAAGACAAAGACCCGCTGATTGCCAAGTTCTATCGCCCAGAACGATGGACCAGAGAACAGATCGAGGAAGAACACCAGTTCACCCTTGAGCTTAAAAATATGGAAATGCCGGTGGTCGCACCGTTGGTCAATGAAACGGGTAACTCGCTGCATGAGTTTGAGGGGTTTCTCTTTGCTTTGTTCCCACGTCAGGGAGGCCATGCTCCCGAATTGGATAACCCTGACAATCTTCTAACGATGGGGCGCACTCTGGGTCGAATCCATAAACTGGGTTCAGCTGTACCGTTTCAAAACCGTCCGGAAATCACATTACAACGCTACGGCATTGACAGTGTTGAATACCTGCTGGAAAACGATTTCATTCCGTCTTCACTGATGGAAGCTTATCAGACATTAACTCGTGACCTGCTTCATCGGCTAGACCGAATCCGTCAGCAAAATCAGTGGCAATCCATTCGTGTTCATGGCGATTGTCATGGTGGCAATATTCTCTGGCGGGATAACGCACCGCACTTTGTGGATTTTGATGACACCCAGACGGCGCCAGCCATTCAGGATTTATGGATGTTACTTTCCGGCGACCGACAAGAGCAAACTCTGCAAATGGCAGAGCTGTTGGACGGTTACAACGAATTTATGGATTTCAACCCGGCAGAGTTGAACCTTGTTGAGTATTTCAGAACCTTGCGTTTATTGAATTACAGTGGCTGGCTGGCGAAGCGCTGGGATGATCCGGCATTCCCCATGGCGTTTACCTGGTTTAATACAGAGCGCTACTGGGCAGAACATATTCTGGAGTTGAGAGAGCAACTGGCGGCACTGGATGAACCGCCTCTGGTGCTATTCGGTCAGGTTTAATTCTGACCGTTATTCATCATCAAAGCGCCCATAGGCATCGGGCGCCAAGTTCTCAAACCGGGTGAACTGCCCAATAAATGCTAAACGACAGGTGCCGATCGGACCGTTACGCTGCTTACCAATAATAATCTCTGCAACGCCTTTGTATTCCGTATCGGGGTTGTATACTTCATCCCGGTAGATAAACATGATAACGTCCGCATCCTGCTCGATCGCACCGGATTCACGAAGATCGGAGTTTACAGGGCGCTTGTTGGGTCGTTGTTCCAGAGAACGGTTCAACTGCGACAATGCAATCACCGGAACTTTAAATTCCTTGGCAATGGCTTTTAACGATCGCGAGATTTCAGAAATTTCGTTGGTACGGCCTTCGCCAAAACCGGGAATCTGCATCAACTGCAAATAGTCGATCATGATCATCCCCAGCTCGCCATGCTCACGCACCACACGGCGAACCCTTGAGCGCATTTCCGATGGGCTGATGCCAGCGGTATCGTCAATAAACAGTTTTTTATCTTTGATGCGCTCAACGGCAGACAATAGCTTCGGCCAATCTTCTTCTTCCAGCTGACCACTTCTCACTTTGGACTGGTTGATGCGACCAAGGGAAGACAGCATACGCATCATCAGCTGTTCACCTGGCATTTCCAGACTGAATACCATGACGCCTTTTTCGCTGTTCAACAGCGCGTTTTCCACAAGGTTCATGGCGAAGGTCGTCTTACCCATGGAAGGACGTGCCGCTACAATAACCATATCCGAAGGCTGCAGACCGGAAGTCATTTCATCCAGATCTTTAAAGCCTGTGGTGGTACCGGTAATGGCGTTACCGGCGTTGAACATTTCATCGATTTTCTTAACGGTGTTTTCAAGAATCTCCCGAACACCCACCGGCCCACCGGTATTGGGTCGATCCTCGGCGATGTTGAACACCATTCGCTCAGCTTCATCAAGCAGCGTCTGGCTGTCTTTACCGTCGGGGTTGTAGGCACCGTCTGCGATTTTCTGACCAGTGTTGATCAGCTTACGAAGCAGTGAACGTTCAAAAATAATATCTGCGTAGGCCCGAATGTTTGCCACGCTGGGCACGCTGCTGGCCAGCTCAGCCAGATAAACCAGACCTCCGACGTCATCCAGATCGCCCCGGTTTTCCAGCACCTCTGCCACGGTGAGTGGGTCAAAAGGTTTGCTCTCATTGGTCAGATAACTGATGGCAGCGTAAATGTGCCGATGGCCGGGATTGTAGAAATCTTCGGCCGTCAGTTTATCTACCACACGGTCCCAGGCCTGGTTGTCCAGCATCAGGCCACCCAGGACGGACTGCTCCGCTTCTATGGAGTGGGGAGGGGTTTTGATGGCAACCGTGGCTTCATCAATAGGAAGCTCGGGCTCCCGGGAAAGGGCATCCAGCATAGTTGGTCGTCTGAGAAGTAAACAGGAATTCAATATCTGAGATTTAGCATACCTGATTCCAGGTCAAAAAAGCACTGAAGATCATTACTTCTCTTATAGAGAATAGAGCTGAAGCATCACTTTTTACACCCACTGCGTAGAGAGTACGGGCCTGTTGTAGATTATTTATGGAAGAGTTTTCAAACGTTCTCGGCCAGCAAAAACTGACGAGGCTTTATTAACGAAACAGAGGGGAGAGCGTACTTGTGAGACTACTTTTGTGGTGTCACAAGCAAAGTTCTAATTAACTATCAATCGCCGTCTGGTTTTGAGCCATCAGTTTCCAGATCTCACCAATGATGATTTCAGACTGTTCTCTGGAAACCTGTATAAATTTGGAGGCTTCAAGCTCAGTAATATTGAAATCGTAGTTATGAACGGCTTTGTTTCTCAATACCCGAAGCTCACTCACAATCGAGAACGTATCAGAACTGATAATCTTTTTATTCACCAACGATTTCAGTATGCCGCTGAAGGAGTGAACTTTTTCCACAGAGTCCAAGTCAAGCAAACGATACGTCGATGTTACCGAGTTTTCCAGGGCAATCCATGATTCCAGAATGGCAGCTCTTGGTGAGGACTTTTTCACCTCGTCAAGGTAGTACTCTTCTTCTTTGTCTGGTGTTACCGGGTTAGGAAAAATGGATCTTATCGCGTCGGACCGATTCTGCAGCTTGTCCAGTTCATTGTTAAAATCCTCAGCAACTATTACCTGCTTCATCCCGGTCAATGTTGCGAGAATCTCAAGAACCGGTGTCTTTAAAATATAAACAACCAGTAATGTGGTGAGCGGCCAGACCAGAATCTCAAGCACGTCCGTAAAGAATTCCATAACACCCCTTTGTACCAATTCTGTTTTTAAATTTTGGGCTGCGCAGAGACTACCCCATCCTTTTGAAACAATACCAGCAAAAAAAAACCGGAACTCGAAAGGGCTCCGGTTTTTCGTATCAAGTCCAACCAAACTGATTACTCAGCTTCGATGAATACCTTGATAGTAGCGGCAACGTCAGAGTGCAGCTGGATACCAACATCGTACTCACCAGTAGCACGGATTGGGCCTTCTGGCAGACGAATTTCGCTTTTGGCAACCGCAACACCGGCAGAAGTAATTGCTTCAGCCAGGTCACGAGGACCGATAGAACCGAACAACTTACCTTCGTCGCCAGCTTTGGCAGTCAGGGTTAGTTCGATTTCAGCCATTTCTTCAGCACGCTTCTGAGCAGAGCTCAGAAGATCGCCAGCGGCTTTTTCAAGCTCAGCACGACGTGTTTCAAAAGTAGCCAGATTCGCTTCAGTAGCAGGCAGAGCCTTACCAAAAGGAATCAAAAAGTTGCGGCCATAACCGTTTTTAACGGTGACCTTGTCGCCCAGCTTACCAAGCTTGGCGATTTGCTCGAGCAGGATCACTTCCATTTCGCTAGCCTCTATCTAGTACCTGTCATCCCTGATGCAGTCGGTTATTCACACGGGTGCGAAAATCTAAAAGACTGTCCAGACATGCAGTTAAAACAATGACCGGGTACGCCAGCTGCGTGGCGAAGATTAACAGGATGTAAAAACCCACCAGCCAGAAACTTCCCATCTGTTTCATCCCTACTAAGCCGTGGATCATCGCCAGACCCGCTACCAGTAAAGGCAGCGTAGCCACAGGCACCACGACCAGTAAAGATGGAACAGCGGCAACACCCACAAGGGTAAATGCCAGAAGCCCCATAGCCATCGGCGCTGACAGGCGAATTCGATGAAACTCTTCACGGAATCCACCCGGATTGTACAGTTGCGCTTGCCAGGCTCTGCCCAGTATCAGCCCAAATATACAGCTCACCAGGTTAAACCAGGCGACCATACCGATTACGCAATATTCAACCAGCGTCCTGAGACCTACTATGTCGTCCGTAGACTGACCGGATTGTTGGAAATAGTCATGAATAAACTTCACGACCAATTCGCTGATCTGGGCAATCTGTTGTGGAGCCAGCTGGGCCATCACGAGAGCAGCAAGCACTCCGAGTGGCACCAGCGCCAGTAGCGTTTTTTGCCAGGAAACGGTGTTGCGTAATGTCACCGCCAGAGCGACGGTCATTACTAATCCTGTGATGGTGGAGAACTGTCCCATTGCTGCCCAGGCAATACCGGGCAAGATGGCCCAGCCGAGTACTTTCAGCCCTTCAGCGGTGCCGCGACGAAGCGTCACCAGCGAAATAATGGCTGCACTCACCCAGAACAACATGGGAATACAGGCAAAAATCGTCGCCAGAACAGTTGCCTGTTTCGGGCCACGCATTGCCAGTTCCGCCAATCCACGCATCAGTTATACCCTGTTAATAAGGTGACAGTATTTAATGGCGATCGGTGTATGGCAGCAGAGCCACGTAACGAGCGCGTTTGATGGCAGTTGCCAGCTGACGCTGATAACGAGCCTTGGTACCAGTGATACGGCTAGGAACAATCTTGCCGGTTTCAGATACATAAGCTTTCAGGGTGTTCAGATCTTTGTAATCGATCTCTTTCACGCCTTCAGCGGTAAAACGGCAGAACTTTCTGCGACGGAAAAAACGTGCCATGACAACGTCTCCTTGAATGATTGCGCTTGTATGGTTAAGAGAAGAGCTCTGACGACCTCAAGGGTCAACGCAGAAAACTTACTCTTCAGACTCGCCTGCATCGCTTTCAACAGCGACTTCTTCAGCACGCTCTTCGCGACGCTCACCGCGATCTTCGCGACGGTCTTCACGACGGTCACGCTTTTCGTCAGCCTGCAGCATGATAGAAGCTTCGGTGATGGCTTCATCACGACGAATAACCATGTTACGGATAACTGCGTCGTTATAACGGAAGTTATCAGTCAGCTCGCTCAGGGATTCATTGCCACACTCAAGGTTCATCAGAACGTAATGAGCTTTGTGGATTTTGTTGATTGGGTAAGCCAGCTGGCGACGGCCCCAATCTTCAAGACGGTGTACCTTGCCGCCATTTTCAGTGATTGTGCGAGTGTAACGCTCAACCATGGCTGGTACTTGTTCGCTCTGGTCAGGATGAACCAGGAAAACGATTTCGTAATGACGCATTATTTGCTCCTTACGGGTTAAATAGCCTTCTGCGTTACGCTAGTTCCGGAACAAGCCGAAAACAGTGTTATGCAGTAAGGCAAGGAGAGCGGGAACGCAAGCGTTCACCAATGTACTTTATATAGAACTTGATGCGTTGTGATCTGGAATACGCTTTAATGCGGCTTTAAAACAGCTTCAAAGCACTCAGACACATTGCCCCAAGCATATAAAGAGCGGAGATTCTAGAGATTTGTCCCGTGGGATGCAAGGGGAGCGAGCAACTTCCGTGCCGGTAGTATCCGGAACCGTAGTAGTCATTTACCTTTATGAAGCAAAACACCGCCACTACTATTGAAATATGATTAATCTTAATAGCCACCGGCTCATCAGGTATTTGCTCACCACAAGGTTTCGCAACCTGTGGTTTGCCGTGGCGATTATCTTGTTTTCCAGTACCCTCAAAGCCAGTGAAATCACATGGAAAATTAATGGGTTAGATAGCGAGCTCCAGCAAAATGCTTTGATGTACCTGAAAAACCTGCCTGAGTTTCCAGCCAGCCGTTATCAGGATCACCAACCTGAAATTCGCGAAGCATTGATTAGCGCACTGAAAGCCCTGGGTTATTACCAACCCTCGATCCAACTCACCTACAACAAAGATAAGCCCAAAACGCTCTCCATAGACATTAATGCCGGCCTGCCCGTGATTGTACGAGCGGTGAAGATAACCCTGAACGGTGATGCTCAATCCGACAAAGCCTTTAAACGCTTAATAAAGCAACAACCATTGACCGTGGGAGAAGTACTCAATGATGGCTTGTATGAATCGCTGAAGACCAGCCTGACCAGCTTAGCCCTCAGCCGCGGCTATTTTAATGCTGAGCTTTCCAGGCACCAGATCCGAGTTTCGCCTCAAAGGCAGTCGGCAGAAATCATTCTTGCTCTGGATTCAGGCCAACGATATCGGTTTGGTCAGGTGATTTTTGATCAATCCATCACCAAAGGCATCCGTAAACTGATCGCCCCGATGATCACCATGGAACCGGGCAGCCCTTACCTGGCTGAAAGTGTCAGCCAACTCAGCCGGGATCTATCAACAACGGGCTATTTTAATTACGTTGATGTGCAACCTTTAAAAGATCAGGCCATGAATGATGAAGTGCCCATCAGCATCAGCGTCACGCCAAAAACAGCTTGGGAGCTGGAAACGGGAATCGGTTACTCCACCGATGAAGGGCCAAGAATAACCCTCAGCATCGATAAGCCATGGCTGGGAGAAAAGGGTCACAGTTTTGCCAGCGACATCAAATATTCAGACAAAGTGAGTGAGCTCAGCGGACGCTATAAAATTCCCTATGGCAACCCATTATCGGAATACTACAGCCTGGACGGCGGTTATCAGCGAAACACGTTAGAGGATACCAACAGCCAACTAATCTCTACCTCGATCAACAAATGGAACAAAAGGCCTGGTAACTGGGATCAAGATTTCTTTTTCCGAGTAGATTACGAAGACTTTACCCAAGGGCTGCAGACGAGTAGTTCTTTGCTGCTCATTCCCGGTATGTCCCTTGATCGACGGAAGGTGCGAGGAAACCCTACCGACCCTCGATCCGGTAATGTTTTCAATTTTAAAATCGAAACGTCCTCTACCGCCTGGCAGTCCGATGTGGATTTTGTGAAAGCCTGGGGGCGAGCCAAATGGTTAACCCGTTTCCGTGACGACCATCGATTGATTGCCAGAGTTGAACAAGGCGCCATCTGGGTGGATGACATTCAGAACATACCCCCATCCATTCGCTTCTTTACCGGTGGCGATCAAACCATACGCGGTTACAGCTACAACAGCATCTCGCCAAAAGACAACAGTGGCCAACTAATTGGCGGGCAATATCTCACTGTTGGCAGCCTTGAGTATAACTTTGAGATTTCTGAAAGCTGGCGGCTGGCGCTGTTTATTGATAAAGGCACCGTGACCAACTCCTATGCAAAGGACAAAGTAGAGTGGAAGACTGGCGCAGGCCCTGGCATTCGATGGATAACACCCCTGGGACCATTGAAGCTGGATTTTGCGTTTGCCATCAGCGAACCCGGCTCACCACTTCGAATCAGTTTCACCATAGGGCCTGATCTATGAGTTCAGATCCCGCCAAAGCCGGACCACACGCTTTCCCTGATAAGAAAGCCAAAAGAAATATCACTCTGGCCACCAGAATCACATCGGTTCTTCTTGGCCTGGTTGCAGTTATCCTGTGTTTATTCAGCCTTCTGGTGTTTACCCAAAGCGGCAATGCATTAATCTGGCGACAACTGGCGTATTCAATTTCGCCATTAAACGGAGAGTTTGTGAAAGGAGAGCTTCTCTCCGGCTGGACATTAAACAATCTTACATGGACTGACCATCAAACACGCTTCAACGCCGACGAAGCCATACTGGAGTGGCACTTTGCCAAGCTGTTAAACAGAGAGTTACCTATACAACTTATTCGATTAAAAAACACACGACTGATAATAAATAACATCCCTGAAAAAGTAGATGTAGTAAAGACAGAGCCTGAAGCCGATTCACCTTTCAAGCTGCCCTTCAACCTCAGGGTTGACCAGATTTATCTGGATAATTTCACGTTGCAAAGCCCTAAAGCAGATCTTTCTGTCGGTATCCTGCATTCAGTCATTCAGCTAAAAAACAACCGGCTCACCATTCCAGAACTGATCGTTGATCAGTTTCACTTGAAGATAAAACCGACAGAACAAACACCGCCCTCTGCAATAGGCTCATTTTCGCTAGCAAAAGGTATAGACCTTTCTAAAACGAATCTTCCCAGGATTCAAACCCCGATCCCCATTACACTGGACAGATTTCTGCTAACCAATGCATCTCTTGAGAATCAGAATGTTAAGGAAAGTCTGCAAAAATTAGAGCTGGGCTTAACGTGGGATGACTCCGAAATAAAAAACCTTTCGGCTGCCCTGAAATCCCCAAAAATTGATGCTCAATTAATAGGCACAATGCAGCTGTCTGATAATTATCCTTCGGATATAAATCTCGAGGCCACGCTCTACGACAACTTCAACATAGCTGAACTGAATGGCATCAAGGATGAGCAACTAACCCTGAAAACCTCTGGTAACCTGAATCTGCTGACGATCGATGTTAAGACCAGAGGCCTGATCAACGCAGAGATACAAGGAACCATCAGCCCGTTAAAACCACAAATCCCCATGAATTTGCGTATCTCATGGCAGAACCTGAAGTGGCCGCCTCTGGCGGATGCGCCACAATTAATCTCTGACTTCGGATCAGTTCACCTTTTCGGCAAACTCGACCAGTATCAATTGACGATTGATGCTGCCCTGCACGCTATTGACCAACCTGAAGCGCACCTCAAACTGATAAGTAATGGCAACCTGGAAACCTTATCGATCAATGAACTGTCTGCTAATCCAGTAGACACGACCAATAAAGAGACAAATGCTCAAAAAGCAGTCAACATTACCGGTATGTTGAACTGGAAAAATGGCATTCAATGGCAGGGAAAAGTGCAGCTCTCACAGTTAACACCAGAGCTGTGGTTACCGGGTATTCCGGGTACATTGAATGGCACCCTGCAATCGCAGTTTTCGCTGCAAAATGAGAAATGGCAGTTACAACTTTCAGATATGGACGTCAACGGCACTCTGCTTAATCAGCCGGCATCCGCCAAAGGCAAGCTAAAAGCGACCAGTATACGTTCATCGTCTTATGCTCTGCCTTTTACCGCTACGGCCAACAACCTGCACCTTTCTTTGGGTGATAACCAGCTGGATGTTCACGGTACTCTGGCTGAAAAAGTAGCACTGCGAGCTGAAATAAATGCCCAAACACTTGGGTTGCTGCATCAAGACCTTGCCGGCCAACTTCAAGGTAACATTAACGTCAGTGGCACTAGCCAGCAGCCATCCCTGTCCTATTCAATTAACAGCTCCCGATTCGTTTATCAACAAACCAGCATCACCGGACTCAAAGCAACCGGCAACTTAACAAAAGGTAAAGTAACTGAAGGGAGGGCTAAAATAGGTGCTGTCGCTCTGAATCATGGGGCTTTGCAATTAAACGACTTTTCCCTCACAGCCAGTGGCGATGAGCTGAAACACATCATTGCGATTAAAACGGCTGGTAACCCCATTGGCGGTGAGCTCACCTTTAATGGTTCCTGGAAAGACAATCAATGGAATGCTGACATTCCTGAAGCATTATTGGCAACACCTGTGGATAAGTGGACACTGGAAAAGCCTGTCTCCATCCAATTAAACCGGAAACAAATTGCGACTATCTCAGATCAGTGCTGGCTATCAAGCCCTGCAAAACTCTGTATTGGGAGATCCCATTTTTCACCAAATCAAGCTACCACCAGCTTTGTGTTATCGGATCTCGATTTATCCACGCTGGGCCCTCTTTTTCCCAATACCTTTAATTGGGAAGCAAAACTCTCTGGCAACGGTGAACTTCAATGGATTGATGGTATTCCAAAAGCCAACGTCAGATTGAAAACGACACCCGGTAAGTTAATCAACAAATCTGCAGCATCCATCATCGCTGAATACCAACAGCTAAACGCCAGTATAAACCTTGACTCAGAAACCTTAACGGCGAAACTCGACTTCCTGTCCAAAGTACTGGGAACTGCACAATTAAACCTTTCTGTCAGCGATATTCAGAGGCAACAGCAATTGAGTGGCACCGCTGATATTCAGAGTATGCAGTTAACGTTCCTCCAACCTCTGATACCAGAGCTAAGCCGCCTCGATGGGCTCCTCTCTATGAATACCCGAATGGCGGGTACACTGAAAGAACCACTGCTGTATGGCAAGCTGCAACTCAGTGATGGCAACGCGATAACCCGGGGAGATACTGTCAGAGTCAGCAGCCTTAAAACGCAACTGGCCTTTGAAGGCGACCATGCTCGGATAAATGGCAGTCTCAAGGTGGGTGATGGTGATATGCAACTGTCGGGCGACATGAACTGGCAACAGCAACCACTTCGCGGGCAACTGACCATGAAAGGAAAAGACCTGGAGGCTCGTTACCCGGGCATTCTTCAGCTGAAAGCCTCACCGGATTTAACCATCAACCTTGGTGATTCCGACACCCTCTCCGGCACTGTTCATATTCCCTGGGCCAGAGTGCAAGTGAAGCAACTACCAAAGCAGGCTGTTAAACCGTCGGATGATGTCGTTATTGTCACCTCCGAATCCACAACAAAAACCAACTCTGCTACCACTTTATCCATGAATGTTAATATCGTTCTCGGTAACGACATCAAGATAGACGCCTATGGTCTGAAGGCTAACCTTGCTGGCCACTTGAGAATAAACCAGCAACCGGAAAAACCACTCACAGGCAATGGCTCAATCCAGCTACTGAAAGGCCGTTATCATCAGTTCGGTCAGGACTTGTTAATAAAAGAGGGTGATATTATTTTCTCCGGCCCTCTTTCCAGCCCTTATCTGGCGGTCAATGCCATTCGTAACCCCGACAGTATAGAAGGCAATGTAACGGTAGGCGTTCAAGTCAGTGGTCCACCGGATCAGCCTCAATTCACCATTTATTCTGACCCCGCTATGGCACAAGAGGAGCAATGGTCTTACCTGCTTCGTGGACATGGACTAAAGGGCGATGATAACTCTGCAGTACAGGCTATGTTAATCAGCTTTGGGGTCAGTCAATTTGGCGGTGTAGTGACAACATTGGGCAAAGCGGTGGGAATATCCGATGTGACATTAGCCACACAAGGCAGCGGTGATGATACTCAGGTGACCATTGGTGGAACACTGGCACCAGGGCTCAGAGTTCAATACGGCGCTGGTGTCTTCAACTCCATTGCCGAATTGAAGGTTCGCTATGAACTGATGCCAAGGTTATATCTTCAAGCCGTCAGTGGTGTTGCTCAGGCTGTTGACCTGTTTTATCAATTTAAGATCCAGTCCAACGACCATGATCCGCTAAGCATGCAATGAATCATCAACACACCATGATATAACTAAAAAACCTTCTCTGCTTCACCAAATACAAAGTGAATGTCTACTTTGTGAACTTTTGTCAGATTTTTTGATTATTCAAACAAGTGTTTGTATAGTAATTGATCAGATGAATCATTATCACGGTTTGTATTTACCGTATTTATGGTAAAGCGTTGATGCTTCATTGAATAAGGATCTGTTGAGTTCAAGGTGTCCCCCAGAACCTGATTGACAATAAAAATAACAATCAAGAGATCTCCTATGAAAACCAAACTAACCGGCTGCAGTCTGCTGGCTTGCGCTGCCCTGCTTTCGTCAGGGCTACAGGCCAACCCCGCAGAAGATGCAGTATATAGTCTTGCCCAGGGATGCTATGCCATCCAATCACCACACAATGGCAACTACCTTAAGAAGTTTTATAAAGGTGGCGCTGTTGATAACGGTTTAAGTTATCGTTTTGACAACAATAATATAGATGACGCTGCACGTTTCTTTATGAAGCCAACGTCGTTTTCTCATTATTTGATGACTGACGTTGATGGCCGTTACCTCGCATCTCATCTTCCCGCAGAAATCAGTGCCGGCCGCTACGCCGGTGAATTCGCTGAATGGCGCATTAACGCTGTACCAATTACTGGCGGTGAGCACTTGTTTAGTTTCCACGGTACAGGTCTAAACAGAACACTGCGCCACAACTGGGCAGATGGCGGGCTCTACTTCTTTGACCTGCTGAACCCAAATGATTACACCAGTGAAAACCGCTTTAAACTGGTTGCCCAGGAAGACTGTACACCGTTCCCTGAAATAGAAGTGAACGTTGCAGGCCCTATTGATGGACTGAAAGGCGACCCAGCCAGCCCGGTTCGAGGCTACGTTGATCCTCATACCCACATCACCTCCTATGAATTCATGGGCGGCAAAATGATGCACGGCGAACCATTCCATCGCTGGGGTGTAGCGGAAGCACTGCGCGACAGTAAAGACATTCATGGCCCTGACGGCTCTCTGGATATCATCGGTAATCTCTACGCCTTTAACGACGTAAATTTCCGTTACGACACCCGAGGCTGGCCTGAGTTTCCCTTCTGGCCAAACAATAAATCCTTGAGCCATATGGGTTACTACTATAAGTGGATTGAGCGAGCGTATCTCTCAGGCCTGAAGATGATGGTCACCCATCTTGTAGAAAACGAAGTGCTCTGTAATGTGCAGAAAACGGTCAACCCTGGCAGCTGGATTAATCCAAACAGCTGTAACACCATGGACAGTATTCGTCTGCAGATTCAGCGGTTGCATCAAATGCAGGCTTATATTGACGCGCAATCTGGCGGTCCGGGCAAAGGCTTTTTCCGTCTGGTCACATCACCCGAACAAGCACGACAGGTGATGGCCAATGGTCAGATGGCAGTGCTGATGGGCGTCGAAGCGTCAGAAACCTTCAACTGTGGCCAAAAAGATAAATGCAATCGCAACACCGTAGAAAGTGCGTTGAATGAATTGTACGACGCCGGTGTGCGAGTTATTTATCCAACCCATAAGTTTGATAACCAGATTGCCGGCTCCAGAGTAGAAAACGGCTTTATCAACGTGGGCCAGTGGCTTGCCGGTAACCGTTTCTTTGAAACCAAGGCCTGTGATGCAGAGACCAAAGGGGCAGCCTTTACCTCTGGTTTCCCAATCCTCGGTGAAGTGCCGTTTATCAAGGATATCCTTTCCGGTGTTGGCTTAGACCCTCAGTACGATGAAACCATCGAGCACTGTAACAAGCTGGGTCTTTCCCAACTGGGCGTTTACCTGATCAATCGCATGATCGATAAGAAAATGCTGATTGAGATGGATCACATGAGTCCGGATACTGCGACATCTGTTATGGACATTGTTGAAGCCCGGAATTACAGCGGTGTGGTTACTTCTCACAGCTGGATGAATGCAGCCCATGATGGTGGTCTTCATAAAAACACCAAGCGTGTGATTAAAGCCGGTGGTTTCTCTGCGCCTTACAACTCAGATGTCTACGGAATGGAATCGAAAGTTTCTACCTTCCTCGATGAAATTGAGCAGACGCCTTATCTTGCCGGTGTTGGTGTTGGTACCGACATGAGCGGCCTTGGTGGTCAACATGGTCCTCGCAGTGATGCAGAAACTGATCCACTTGAGTACCCGTTCACTTCTGAGTTTGGCCTGACCTTTGATGTGCAACAGTCGGGCAATCGAGCATTCGATTACAACAAAGAAGGCATGGCACACTACGGCATGTTGGCGGACGAAATTCAGGACATCCGTGAACGGGGTTCGAACCGGGTGTACGAAGCGGTAATGAATTCTGCAGAAGCCTACCTGCAAGTTTGGGAAAGAGCTGAAAGTAATACCGACGTCGCTTATATAGACCCACTTGAGCCGTTTGTGAAAATCGTCAACCGTGACGCTAACCGCTGTATGGACATCGATGGTCGCGATAATAATCTGGTTAACGGTGCCAATGTCCAGCTCTGGAATTGTGATGATTACTCCTACGATCAGGATTGGATCTTCAACAAACATTCCGGAATGCTTGAGAACAGAGCAGATCGCAGCAAGTGTCTGGATAACCGCGGCGAAGCCTACAACAATGGCGGAGTCGTCATCTGGGACTGTGTCGACAGTGATAACCTGCGATGGACGTATAATGCCAACAATATTTCCAGCATCTACAATCCGCTGATCGTTGCTGACGCCTATGGCTTAATCAACGGCAGTAATGTAGGCCAGTGGGAATACCATGGCGCCGCCAGGCAAGCGTGGGAGCTGCGCCCAGAGTCTGCTATCCATCGCTGGGTTGATTTCCGTGATAAGCGTTCAGGTAAATGCTGGAATGTCGCCAATGGCAGTAATACCAGCGGCACAAGCGTTCAACTCAATACCTGTAACGCAACAGCCGAACAGCAATGGTATTTTGATCCCATCAAAGGCACGATCAAAAGTCAGTTGCCGGGTAATATGTGTATGTCTGTACCTAACGGCAACACCGGAAATGGTACGCAGCTGCAAATTGCCCAGTGCGATGAGAACAACATCAGCCAACAGTTCAACAAAAATGGCGCTCGATTTAGCCCGAGGCTGAATGGTAACCAGGTGATTGATGCTGATGGCACCAGCGATGGTGTCGCCATTATCTTATGGAGTAGCCATGGTGGAAATAATCAAAAATGGCGGGCAGGTTTGAACTAATACCAATGGCGTTTTTAAATTTTGGAACGAGCAAGTTATTTTGGACGACTGGGCAAGGCGAAGAGACGAGTCATAGCCGTAGCTATGGCGAGGAACTTCAACGCAGATCCAGTCGGTCAAAATAGCTGCGCAGCCCATAATTTAAAAACAGAATTGGTATAACCCGATTTGCTTTTAAATACGACTAAGAAGCCAGCTCTTATGAGCTGGTTTTTTTTCAATGGCATCTTTCAGTTTTAAAACAATGATTCACCACATAGTAGTCCGTCGACACAATTAGAGATAGAACATCAAACACTGCGCTGCCGAACAGCCTCAAAAAGACACACACCAGTAGCCACTGACACATTAAGACTACTGACCGAACCCGCCATTGGAATAAAAATCAGAGAATCGCATAAATCGCGAGTTAAACGACGCATGCCTTTGCCTTCTGCGCCCATCACCAGCCCAAGTGGCCCTTTTAAATCGGACTGATAAACATTGCCAGAGCTTTCACCGGCAGTACCAATCATCCAGATACCACGCTCTTTCAACCACTCCATGGTTCTGGCGAGGTTAGTCACCTGAATGAGTGGCACATTATCCGCTGCACCACAGGCCACTTTCGTAGCAGTCGCATTAAGCGTGGCAGACTTGTCTTTTGGCACAATTACCGCCTGAACACCGGCAGCATCAGCAGTACGCAGGCAAGCGCCCAAGTTATGAGGATCGGTCACACCATCCAGAATGAGCAGAAACGGTGCTTCACTCAGAGCATCCAGCAGATCTTCCAAATCTTCTTCCCGATAAACCCGGGCAGCTGAGACTTTGGCCATAATCCCCTGGTGCACACCATCGACTTTGGCATCCAGGCGACTGCGCTCTACGAAACGAACCACAACGCCCTGATTTCTGGCTTCATCCACCAGCGCGTTAATTCGCTTATCCGTTCTACCCTTTTGAATCTGCAATTCCAGCACTCGTTCAGGGGATTTTTCAAACAGGCTCTGCACCGCATGCAGGCCAAAAATTACATCATCGTTCATGGATTTCCCGTCAGGCTGATCAGGAGAGATAAACCGGTAATACTAACAGATATGCAGCATCAGGAGGTATCGTCCGGCGCACCGGTCATAAATCCGCCTTGATTGACCGGTTTTGAGAAGTTACGCCAGAGCGGAACGATCTAAGCAGGGCTTCAAAACCGCAATACCCTGCTCTCTTTCTTCCCCTGTCGTATTTGCAAAGCCCAATACCAACCCCTGCGTTCTCAAGGATGAATAGTAATAACTGCTCAAAGGTGAACTTCCAAACTCCTGCTTTCTGAATTTCTTACTCACCTGAGCATCATCCATCCGCTGATCATCAAAAGTCAGTGCGATGTGCATACCGGCACTTTGGGCAACCGGCGTCATCAACCCCGTAAGGTGTTGTGTGCATAACTGCTGCATATGTTCCCACTTTTGTTGATAGCTTTTCCGGCAGCGGCGAAGGTGTCGATAGAAATGCCCTTCTTCGATAAAGTCGGCAACCACCGCTTGGGTAAACAGTGGCGTTTCACCACTGCTAAACGCTTTTGCATCCACAAAAACATCCACAAGGTGTTCAGGTACGACCAGGTAACCAAGCCGTAGTCCGGGTAGCAGTGTCTTACTGAAACTGCCCATATAGATAACCGGCGTCTGCTCCGCCATACCAGCCATGGCTGCAATAGGCTTACTGTAATAATGAAACTCACTGTCATAGTCGTCTTCAATGATCCAGCATTGGTTTCTTTCAGCCCACTGCAATAATTCCATACGTTCACTGGCGGATAAAATACCGCCCATCGGGTATTGATGGGTCGGCGTGCAACAAAGCGCACGATAATCGCCAGTCTCAGGCAGTTCTGAAATATTGATACCGTTATTACTGTGTCTTATTGGGGAAATGTGCGCTCCCATTGCAGAGAATGCGTTTCGGGCGCCGGTGTAGCCAGGCTCCTCCATTAGCACCTGATCACCTGAATTCAGTAATAACTGCGCACACAACGCCAAACCGTGCTGAGCACCCTGAGTAATAACAATTTGCTCTGAACGGCAATTCATTCCTCTACTGGAATTTAGATAGGCTGCCAGTGCTTTGCGTAAAGGCTCATAGCCCTGGTAATCGTGATAACCCATCAATACACGACGATCGCAATGACGACGAATCAGCTGCTGCCAGACTTTATTGGGAAATAATCGAAAATCAGGCAACCCAACCGTGAAAGGCAGGTTATCCATAGTCCCTTTTTTATCGTTCCTTGCAGAAAGCCTATGTAGACGACTGCCGTATTCAGAAAGCTCAGGCCACTGATTTAACCGTTTTCCTGACACCGCTTCAGGCGCAAGATCAGCCCTAGGCAATTGAGCACTTATGAAAAAGCCACTGCCTTCTCGACTGGTCACATAGCCTTCAGCACGTAATTGCTCATAGGCACTGTTTACTGTGTTTCTACTAATGCCCAGATCACTGGCCAGTACCCGGGATGCAGGTAAACGACTACCTGTGGATAACTGGCGAGCCAGAATCTTCTGCCGTAAAGCAAAAAACAGTTGCTGACTGAGAGAAGAGCCGTTTCTCTCTGGTACTGACTGCTGGAGTTGAATATCCCGTAAATCCAAATTGGTACCCAGATTATTATAAAATTGGATCTTATTAAGAGACCAATACCTTAAGATAATTATGCCCATCTGAACAGAATTGAGCCTTCAGGAATAAAGCAATGGATCAGGTATGCCCAACCAGACAACAGAAAGTTGATGATCAATTTTCCACCACTGCCCGCTCCACTGTTCTCCGTGGTAAGAAAAATGCCAGCTATGACAAGCAAGCGGTCTTTCAGCTGATTGATGATTTAAAACTGGGCCACATGGCATTTATGGATAAAGGCAGCCAGTGCCCGGTAATTATTCCCATGACCTTCTGGCGGATTGATGAACACCTGTACTTTCACACTCTGAATAAAACCCGGCTCGATACGCTGATTTCAAATGGTGCAGAAGTCAGTATCTCGTTTGCAGAAGCCAGCGAGTGGGTGCTTTCCAAATCCGCCTATCACACCAGCGTCAATTACCGGTCTGCGGTTTTGTTCTGCACTGGCAGTCGAGTAGATTCACCCGATGAATTTGATCTGGCCTTCCAGAAAATCATTGATGATATAGAACCCGGGCGATGGAGCCAGGTTCGTCCACCGAACGACAAAGAAAGAAAAGCCACCGCGCTCCTCAAACTGACCATTAATGAGGCATCTTTTAAATCCCGCACTGGAGGCCCTAATGAAGATGAAGAAGATCTGTCATTACCAGTCTGGAATGGCACACTACCGATTGACGGCCCGAAAGGTGGAGGGTGCCCATTCCAACGTTAGTTCCGCTGGTTATGATTATCCTCTTTCCCCATCTCCTCATTTGAAAACAATAAATAAACTTCTAATTTAGAGTTATCTAATATAGAATATACTGAATTAGGTCTTAGGGAAGTGGCATTGAAGAAAATACCAGCACACGTCATTCTCGCGAAGGCGGAGATGATGCCGGTATCATCTTCCCTTCCAGTTAGAGACTTGGAATTATTCAATCAGGCCAAGAGTTTATCTCTATGATGCTTAACGAGATGCAGGCAAATGCGTCAGAAGCTGCTGGAATTTTGAAAATCCTATCCCACCCAGCACGACTAATCGTGGTTTGTCAGTTGGTCGATGGCGAAATGGGCGCAGGGCAACTTCAAGAAAGCTCGGCCCTCAGCCAGTCCGCTTTTTCACAGCATCTAACCGTGTTACGAAATCACAAGTTGGTGAAAGTGCGCAAAGAATCTCAACAGGTTTTTTATTCTCTGGCAGACCCGAGAATAAAAGCACTGATACATGCCATGCACGAGATTTTTTGCAGCCAATAATAATGAAAAGAGGGAGATTTAATGGAGTTTGCAGTTCCATGGTCGTCTTTATTGGGCGGCATACTTTTGGGTGCATCAGCGCTTCTGTTATTACTGTTCAACGGTAAAGTTGCTGGCATCAGCGGTATTATTGGAGGCCTGATCAGCCCCGAAAAACAAGATTTTCTCTGGCGACTGCTTTTTCTTCTGGGAATGATGGGTGGCGGCTGGCTTGCTATCCAATTTTTGGGGATTACCTTCCCTTCCGATTTCAGCGCTTCTCCTATGGTCATTATTATCGCAGGTCTTTTCGTTGGGCTTGGTTCTGGTTTGGGAAATGGCTGTACCAGTGGCCATGGCATCTGTGGCATTGGTCGTTTATCAGTCAGATCCATTGCCGCTACCTGCACGTTTATGGCCGTTGCTGCGGTGACTGTTTTTATCCGACTTCACGTGATGTAAGGGAGTGTTGCTGATGTTTTATATTATCTCTTTACTCACGGGTCTGATATTTGGGATTGGCATGGCGTTATCCGGCATGATTGATCCCGCGGTGGTTATTGCTTTTCTGGATGTAGCCGGCGAATGGAACCCAGCTCTGATGTTTGTGATGGGCGGTGCGCTGCTGGTATTTATTCCGGGTTATCAGCTGCTCATTAAAAAGCGACAGCAACCGTTTATTGCAGCGAAATGGTCACTTAATTCGCTAAAAGCACTGGATCGACCGCTGATTATCGGTGCTGCACTGTTTGGATTGGGATGGGGAATTCTGGGCGTTTGCCCCGGACCCGCAGTGACGTCCATGCTTGCGGGTAACAGTGATGTATGGCTATTTATGGTTGCCATGATCGCAGGGCTTTTCATCAGTCAAAAGCTGAAGCAAAAGATCAACTGATCTTCCGCTTGCGGGGCTGCTTGCCTGCCGGTTTTCCTGAAGGCTTTTCTGAAGGGCTTCTTGAGGGCTTAGCTGTGCTGGCAGCACCTGCTTTATCGCCAGTCGCCTTTTTCTTTTTGGCGACGGTTTTCTTTTGAGCCGCTTTTACTGGCTTACCCTTCTTGGTGGTTTTCTTTTTTGCTGGTTTCTTTCCTGAGCGACCACCGTCTTCGGATTTAGCACCTTTGCGTTTCTTCGCAGCCTCTTCCGCTTCCTTCGCTTCTTTCAGCAGTTTTGCTTTAGCAGCAGAGGATTTGAAGCGACTGCCCAGCGCAGCACTGCCTGAGGATTTCGATTTGCCTGCAGATTTCGACTTTCCAGCTGATCTTTTACGACTCGGGTTGCTCACGGTAGAGAGCAGTTCAAAATCGATCTTCTTGTCATCCAGGTTGACCTTACTGACCATCACTTCCAGCTGATCACCAAGGCCAAAACGTCGCCCTGTGCGCTCACCTTTCAGGCAGTGGTGAACATTGTCGTAGATGTAATAGTCATCTGGCAGACTGGTAACATGCACCAGACCTTCGACAAACACATCTTTCAACTCCACAAACAACCCAAAGCCAGTGACCGCAGCCACCACACCATTAAAGGTCTGACCGATATGCTGCTGCATGTAATCACACTTCAGCCAATCCATAGCGTCTCGGGTCGCTAGATCTGCTCGACGTTCAGTCACAGAACAATGTTCGCCTAATGCCTGAATATCACCATGGTCGTAGGGATAAATTTTCTTTTTGGGAATTGGCAGAGCGCCCACTCGAATCACATGTTTCGATGCAATATCAGAACGTATCACGTGACGTAGTGCACGATGTATCAGTAAGTCAGGGTAGCGACGAATCGGTGAAGTAAAGTGTGCATACTCTTTAAACGCCAGGCCAAAGTGTCCTTCATTCTCGCCACTGTAAATGGCTTGGCTCATCGAACGCAGAACCACTACCTGAATAACATGGAAGTCCGGGCGATCTTTTACTTTAAGCAACAATGCCTGAATATGTTCCGGCGTAATCTTGCCCGACGGTAATGCCAGACCAAGAGTGCTCAGAAAGCTGTTCAGGTTCAGTCGCTTCTCCATAGTTGATCCTTCATGGACACGATAGAGACCCGGCAGATTATGCTTTTTCAGGAATTTTGCAGCGCAGACGTTGGCGCAGAGCATGCATTCTTCAATCAGCTTATGTGCATCATTCCGAACTGTTGGAACGATTTGCTCGATCTTACGGTTACGACCGAAAATGATTTGTGTTTCTACGGTATCAAAATCGATAGTGCCGCGATCCGCACGAACAGCGATCAATGTCTTATAGAGCTCATAGAGTTGATCAACATCTTTAGTAACGTGTTGATACTCTTTGCGCAGGGTCTCACCTTCTTCACTATGGGACAGCATCTCCCACACTTTGGTGTAGGTTAGGCGTGCGTGAGAACGGATAACCGCTTCGCAGAATTTGTAACCGGAGATTTTACCTTTGGCGCTGATGGTCATTTCACACACCATCGCCAAGCGATCGACTTCAGGGTTCAGTGAACACAACCCGTTAGACAACACTTCCGGCAACATGGGAATCACATGGCCAGGAAAATAGACCGATGTTCCCCGATTATTGGCTTCTTTATCGAGGGCTGAATCCGGTTTTACGTAATGGGACACATCCGCAATAGCAACAAATAAACGCCAACCGCCGCCTTTCTTGGGCTCACAGTAAACAGCATCATCAAAGTCACGGGCATCTTCACCGTCAATGGTGACAAACGGTGTTTCCCGAAGATCGACTCTCAGCTCTTTATCTTTTTCTGCAACTTCGGTTTTGAAACCTTTGCACTGGTTTTCTACAGTTTCCGGCCACTCATGGGGAATGCCGTGGGTGCGAACCGCCACTTCCACTTCCATGCCCGCATCGGCACGACCACCGAGGATTTCTTTCACGATCCCCATTGGCATATTGCGACGGCCAGGCTGGCGGGTAATTTCCAGCAGCACATATTGCCCTTCTGTTGGCATTAATGGCCCGGGCTGAACGATGACTTCGCGACTGATTCGCTGATTTTCCGGCACCACAAAAGCGGCACCGGATTCTGTATAAAAACGACCGACAAGTTGTGTCGTATTCTGTTCAATGACTTCGACCAGCTGACCTTCTCTGCGGCCACGGTGGTCCACGCCGGACTCTCGAACAACAGCTCGATCACCATCAAAGAGTTGACGCATTTCGCGAGGGGACAGGTACAGATCTTCCCCACCGTCGTCTGGTATTAAAAAGCCAAAGCCTTCTTTATTGCCTTGTACCCGGCCTTTGATCAGGTTCAGTTTGCTGACCAAGGCAAAAGCGTTCTTACGATTCTGCAGCAGTTGTCCGTCACGAATCATCGCTTTGAGACGAAACATCAATGCTTCTTTCTGTTCTTCTTCCGTGACGCCCATCTCTGTGCACAGAGTGCTATGGCCGGCTGGCGCGCCCCGCTGCTCCAGAAACTCCATAATATACACACGGCTGGGAACCGGGTTCTCATACCGCTGAGCTTCGACAGAAGCCTGACTATCCTGATCTTTCCACCCTTTTGACATGTGGTTTATTGCACCTCGTTACCAGCCAGAGGCTGCTTTTGAATTTGAAAAGGCTGCCGGTGTGTCATTCCGATCATGCAGGGGTATACCAATTCTGTTTTTAAATTATGGGCTGCGCAGCTATTTTGGCCGACTGGATCTGCGTTGAAGTTCCTCGCCATAGCTACGGCTATGACTCGTCTCTTCGCCTTGCCCAGTCGCCCAAAATAATTTGCTCGCTCCAAAATTTAAAAACGCCATTGGTATTACTATTGCATCCATTCTTTATTAGTACATCGTTAGGTGAGTTTATGCAAAACAGGCAGGGAGTATACAACATAAGAAGAATAGCCGATCCTGAATATGGATCGGCTATTTCATTGTGCTTACCCGAAAGAATGATCAGGCAAACGGCTGGCGCAGGATGATGGTTTCTACACGGTCAGGACCGGTAGAGATCAGGTCAATCGGCGCACCGGTGACTTCTTCCAGACGCTTGATGTACGCAACAGCGTTCGCTGGCAGATCATCAATATTCTTCGCGCCAAAGGTAGACTCAGTCCAACCTGGCATCTCTTCGTAAACCGGCTGAACGGCTTCGTACTCTTCCACATCCACTGGCGTCGTGATGGATTCGCCTTCGGCGTTTTTGTAATCCACACAGATACGGATGGTTTCCATACCGTCCAGAACATCCAGTTTAGTCAGACACAGACCGGTCACCGAGTTGATCTGAATCGCCTGTTTCAGGGCAACCGCATCAAACCAGCCACAACGGCGTGGGCGGCCAGTAGTAGCACCAAATTCGTTACCGACTTTCGCCAGGTGACGACCATTCTCGTCATCCAGCTCCGTTGGAAAAGGACCAGAGCCGACACGCGTCGTGTATGCCTTGGTGATACCCAGCACGTAATCCAGATACAGAGGACCAAAACCGGAGCCTGTGGACGCGCCACCAGCAGTTGTGTTGGAAGAGGTTACGAACGGATAAGTACCGTGGTCGATATCCAGCAGGGAACCCTGTGCACCTTCAAACAGAATGTGATCACCACGATCGTGGTGAGCGTGGAGAGAGTCGGCGACACGGTCAACCATCGGAATCAGTTCTTTGGCCATTTCCAACGTGTCGTCCAGAACTTTCTGGTAATCAACCGCTTCTACTTTGTAGTAGTTAACCAAAGAGAAGTTGTGATATTCCATCACTTCTTTCAGTTTCTTAGCGAAACGCTCTGGGTGCAGAAGATCAGCAACACGCAGGCCACGACGAGCTACTTTATCTTCGTACGCTGGACCAATACCACGGCCAGTCGTACCGATTTTCGCTTCACCACGGGCCAGTTCACGAGCCTGGTCCAATGCAATGTGGTAAGGCAGAATCAGCGGGCAGGAAGGGCTCAGTTTCAGGCGCTCACGCACCGGAACACCGGTTTCTTCCAACTGCCTCATCTCTTTCAGCAGCGCTTCCGGAGACAGAACCACACCGTTACCGATGTAGCATACAACGCCGTCACGCAGGATGCCGGAAGGAATCAGGTGCAATACGGTTTTTTCGCCGTTAATAACAAGAGTGTGCCCAGCATTGTGGCCACCCTGAAAGCGAACAACCGCTTCCGCCTGCTCAGTAAGCAGATCAACGATTTTGCCTTTACCTTCGTCACCCCATTGGGTGCCAAGTACGACAACAGTCTTACCCATGGTAATTGGTCTCTCAATTTCATGCGATACAACACAGGTACAATACAAGTGTTGCATATATTTTACCTGCAAAGCAGATACAGTTCTGAGCGGAAACGCCGCTCATCCAAACCCATGAAAATGGCTTCGGAGAGCCGCATTTTCATAGCAGTCACGACAATACGGTTTAGCCAATCGGCTCAACCAACCACTTGCCGCCTCGGCAGACCAGCTGACGGTTACAACCCATGTCCGCTGCTTCTGTCTTTTGCCCGGGCAGCTGACAAACTACCCTTTGGCCCTGTTGGCGCAATGACTGGACAGTTCCAGCATCCACACCCAAAGGTGCAAAAACGGTTAACTCTTCGGTCTGTTCACTGACGTTGCCAGCTTGCAGCTCCAATAACGCTTTCAAATCCGTACTGAAACCTGTTGCCGGACGTGAACGACCAAAGGCCT
The DNA here is from genome assembly GCF_947495845.1 of uncultured Endozoicomonas sp. GTDB lineage: Bacteria > Pseudomonadota > Gammaproteobacteria > Pseudomonadales > Endozoicomonadaceae > Endozoicomonas. Next base: position 24,137 of record NZ_CANMAO010000027.1, read on the forward strand.
CACCAATCCCATCATACCGGCCACCTTTGGCAATCGCCTGACCTTGATCAGGAAGATAGGCCGCAAAAACGACACCTGTATGATAGTTGTAGCCTCTTAACTCACCCAGATCGAGGTAGAACCCAGTCCCCTGGTAACGAGCGCTGATATCACGGGCAATGGACTCAAGTTCATCCAACGCGACCTGCACACCCTTAGGCGCTTTTTCCAGAGCAGCTCTTGCCCGATCAAGAATGTCGATATCACCTGCCAGTTGAGGTAGTGCGTTCAGCATGGCTGCAACGTCTTTATCGATATCCCACTGATTCACTAGTTGCTCAATCTCTGAGATTGCTTTGCGCTGTAGCGCATCAAACAGCTCGTGTTCCTGAGCATCAGTCAAGCCGGCCTGATCCGCCAACAGTCGATAAATCTGCACATGGCCAAGATCCAGGTTAACGGACTCTGCACCCACTCTGCCCAGTGTTTCGAGCATCAGGGCAATCACTTCCAGATCACTTGCCACACCAGAGTGACCGTATAATTCGGCACCGATCTGAATCAGTGAGCGTGATGCGCCCAGCGTCTCCGGTCGAGTGTGAAAGACACTGCCTGAATAACACAATCGTACCGGGCCATCCTGATTCAGTGCGTGGGCATCAATTCTTGCTACTGCTGGTGTTGTGTCTGCCCGCAGACCAAGGGTTCTGCCGGTCAGCTGATCCGTCACTTTAAATATCTGCAGATCCAAATCGTGACCAACACCGGCGGTCAATGATTCCATAAACTCAAGATGCGGTGGAATCACCAATTGATAACCCCATCGATCAAACAGATCGAGTATGTCGCGTCTTAACTTTTCAGCACTTCGGGCTTTGCCTGGCAGAATTTCTTCAATTCCATCCGGCAGCAGCCAGCGATCAGCAACGGTCATAACAATCTCTCTTTTTGTTCATATCGAGTGTTACGGAAAAACCACCTAACAAGGTCGGTAACGCCAACAGCGTTGCCGACATAGCGAACTTCTCGTCGGCAATCCTTTGGATTACGACCTACAGGGTTAACAGGTTTAGCATTAACCATTTATAAGGTAGAGCAGACCAACACCCACCAGCATACTGATAAGGCCGCCCACTCTGAGCTGTTTGTCATCAATTTCTGCAAGTTTGCTCACCAATTGACGCCAGCGCTGGGGATAAAGAAAAGGCACTATACCTTCAATCACCAGCATCAGGCTCAATGCGATCAGCAACTGCTGTATAAAGTCTATTTCCACACAGCCCTCACACGAAAAAACCGGGCGGAGCCCGGTTTTGGTAATACTACCACGGTTTTTTCAGACTAACAGCACAATCTTGTGCTTACTTATCCTGATTAAAGTAACGGAAGAAGTCACCTTTTGGCTCAATCAGCATGATATTGCCGCTTTCGCCAAAACTTTCCTTGTAAGCCTGAAGGCTACGATAGAAAGAATAGAACTCAGGATCCTTCTTGTAAGCTGCCGCATAAATCTCAGCAGACTTCGCGTCACCATCACCTCGGATAATCTCAGACTGACGGTATGCATCGGCCAGCAGTACTCGCTTCTCACGGTCAGCATTAGCCATGATGCCTTCGGCCATTTCCTGTCCACGTGAACGATAGTCCTGAGCTTCTTTTTCACGCTCGGAAGACATACGTTCAAACACGGAATCGCTTACCTGAGGCGGTAGATCGATACGTTTGATACGAACGTCCATCACGCTCACACCCAACTCTTCCTGAGCCACTGTATTCAGCGACTTGGTCAGATCATCCATCATCTCGTCACGCTGTCCGGAAACCACCTCGTTCAGAGTCAGGCTACCAAACTGGTTACGCATGCTGGATTCTGCACGCTGGGCAAGCAGATTACTGGCACGGAATACATCACCGGCAGTTGCACGATAGAAGTCGTACACGTTGTGAATACGCCACTTGATGTAGGAATCCACAATAACCGCTTTCTGCTCAAGGGTCAGGAATCGTTCAGATGGCACATCCAATGTCTGCAGACGTCCATCAAATACCTTAACCTTGTCGATCAGAGGAATTTTCACGTGCAGGCCAGGCGGAATAGTGTCGCGCACTACCTGTCCGAAACGCAATTGAACCGCTCTCTCCCGTTCGGAGATAACAAACAGACTACCCCAAGCCAATATAACGGCCACTACGGCGATAATCAGTCCAGTGAAGGCTTTCTGACTCATCGGCTAACCCTCCCCCCACTGGCCCGTGAACTATTCACGCGCTTGTTCAATTCTTCCGTCACCCGGTTAGTAATCTCATTCAAATCCTGAGTAGACAGCTGTTTGGATGGCATGGCGCTATTGCTGCTGGACTGCATAATCTTGTCCAGTGGCAGGTACATCATGTTATTTCCACCTTCAACATCCACCAGAACCTTGTTGGATTTGCTAAGCACTTCCTCAATGGTTTCAATGTACAGACGCTCACGGGTTACCTCTGGTGCACGTTTGTACTCGGTTAGCAGCTTCACAAAACGATCAGCTTCACCTTCAGAACGTGACACAACCTCATCACGGTAACCATTGGAGTTTTCGATGATGCGCTGAGCCTGACCACGGGCTTCAGGAACCACCTTATTGGCGTAAACCTGAGCCTTGTTCTTGGCACGCTCTTCGTCCTCACGGGCACGAATTACATCGTCAAACGCCGCCTGCACTTCCTTGGGAGGATGCGCACTTTCAATGTTGACCTTGGCCACATTCAGACCAGAGCCGTAGCTATTCAGGTATGTCTGCAAACGTTCACGTACTTCAACCCCCATGACCTCACGGCCTTCGGTCAGTACCTGATACATTTCAGAACCACCCACTACATGACGCAATGCGCTCTGAGTCGCCTCTTCAAGGCTGACCAGTGGCTTGGCAACATTCAGCACGTAATCCTGGATGTTATCAATGTTGTACTGAACGGACATGGAGACTTCTACAATGTTTTCGTCTTCAGTCAGCATCTGCTGGAGAAGATTGTAGGTACGCAGTTCCGTCACACGCTCCTGAAACTTTTGTTCAATAGGAGGAAAATACACGTGCAGACCAGCACCAACAGTAGAGTGGTATTCACCAAAACGGAGAATAACAGCCTGCTCTTTTTCATCCACGGTATAGACGGCATTCCACAGATAAGCGATTGCCGCCAGAATCAAGATGCCGATGAACATTCCAGAAGACGAACCGCTTTGAGCGCCACCGCCGGAACTGCCTTTTCGGCCTCCACCGAACATTCCGTTCAGTTTTTCCTGAAATTTACGAAAAGCATCATCCAGGTCTGGTGGTCCCTGCTTATCGCCTTTGTTACCACCGCCCCATGGATCCTGGTTATTTCCACCCGGCTCGTTCCAGGCCATATATGTCTCCGTAGAGTCAGTATCTAATTGAATATTGGTCGCGCATCCCTAGCTTCTACAGACGATCGCGCAAGACAAAATCGCCTGTCATCGACATTCACTCCACCACAGAGGGGTTGAAAATGCAATGAACCAGTACCGCCAGAACTCATAGTGTACCTTATAATTGCGTTCAAGCTGAACGCACTTTGAAAGGCAATACCTGAAGCCAGATTGTAGGGTTTGGATAGCGAATAGCGCAAGCCGAATTAGTAAAGACCGAAACAGCTCATCTTTACAATTCAATTTTATGAATCAAAGATACGATCCAGCCAGCTGCGCTTTTTATAGCTTGCGGCCACACCTTTGGACAGCATAAAGGGCACATATTCACGATCTTCTTCGAGAATATGTTTACTCAGCCAGACTCTTAAAAAGTGCAGAAGTTCAAAGGTGACGTGCTGGCCATCCAAAACACGCCGATGCAGACCGTTAACTTGTTCGATTAATTGACCATGGTGTTTTTTGTGCTCTTCATAGTCTGGATAGTCCAGAACCCGCATCAGCGCTTCTTCGACGGCAAAATGGATTCGTGTATATTCCACCAGGCGACCTAGAATTTCAGCTGCCGCTTCAGAACCGTGATGTTCATGAATGGCTCGGTGCAACTCATTCAGCAAATCCACCAGCACACGATGCTGGGCATCAATTTCTTCGATGCCGATGCAAAACTTGTCCGACCAGGGAAATAATTCTTCGATATCTGCCTGCACTTCTGCCGCATTCATACTCGCCATTTTGATACCCTATTTCTATTTATTCTGATAAGTCTCTCTGCATTATTTACTCATTACATACACAACAATCGTCGTTAAGTGACAATTCACGGTAGCAAATGGTGGGTTTTTAAAGCAGATGAGATTGGTATGCACAATACTGACGGGAATGATTCCCACCAGCATTGATACAGATCAATATTTTGAAAGGGTTTTCAAGCTAACGATGAAGAGAAGCAGTCATCCGCCAAACCTTCCTGCTTGGCAATGCGATCATAATCTGGTCGGGATACGCGGATGTGCAACACAATGTCGCCAGTCTCCGAATAACCTTCAGACTGAATGGCGCCCAGTTTGTACAACCTCGCACGAGCCCGGCCTTGAGCCGGTTTCAAGGTTAACTCTCCCTCCAACATATCGTCAGAGAGCAATTCTTTGATGGCATCCAACAATAAATCAGTGCCAGCACCAGTGACTGCAGAAACCCAGACACGCACCGGGCGGCCTTGATCATTCCGCTGAATTTTCGGCTCAACGCCCTGCAGCAGGTCAATTTTGTTATAAACCTCCAGCATCGGGACTTCGTTGGCATCGATCTCTTTCAGCACTGACTCAACCTGATCGATATTATCCAAACGCTCAGGATCATGGCTGTCGATCACATGGATCAGAAGATCGGATTGCCGGGTTTCTTCCAAAGTCGCGCGGAATGCTTCCACCAATTTATGCGGCAAATGCCTTATAAATCCAACCGTATCCGCCAGAACAGCCGGCCCAATATCCTCAAGCTCAATTCTTCGCAGCGTCGGGTCCAGTGTGGCAAATAGCTGATCTGCGGCATACACCACAGATTCCGTCATACGATTGAAGAGCGTCGATTTACCGGCGTTGGTGTAACCCACCAGTGCAACCTGAGGCACTTCTGCTCTTACTCGGGAACGACGACCTTGCTCACGTTGCTTACGGACTTTATCCAGCCGACGCAGGATACTTTTGATACGAACTCGCAGTAGTCGACGGTCGGTTTCCAGCTGAGTTTCACCAGGACCACGAAGACCAATACCGCCTTTTTGTCTTTCCAGGTGCGTCCAGCCTCGAACCAGTCGTGTACTCGTGTGCTGAAGCTGCGCCAGTTCAACCTGCAGTTTACCTTCAAAGGTACGGGCACGTTGGGCAAAAATATCGAGAATCAGGCCGGTGCGATCCACTACACGACACTGAAATTCTTTTTCGAGATTTCGTTCCTGGCTGGGGGACAGCGCATGGTTAAACAGCACAACATCCACATCGTGCAGAACCACCAGCTCACGAATTTCCTGCACCTTGCCAGGGCCAATAAAGAAACGGGGAGTAGGATGCTTGCAAGTCGTAGAGATGAAGGCGGCAGACTCAACACCGGCAGAGCGAACCAGCTCCATGAATTCCTGGGGATCTTCCCGCTTGCGCTCATCGTTCACATCGATATGAACCAGAACTGCGGTTTCACCACCCTCATGGCGATCAAAAAACAAGCATAACTCCTAAACAACCATGTCAGTAAAATGAGAATGCTGCATTATCACTTCTCGTTCTCATGCCCTGAGGCTGCCGCAAAACCCGTAGGTCGGTAATTCTGTAAGAATTGCCGACATCTCGCAGGCCTGTAGGTGCTGATTGTCGGCAACCCTTTGGGTTACCGACCTACAACATCTGCTCTTGCTGATCTTTTGCGACACCCTCGCTATGCATGAGAATCCATAATTAATCTCAAAAGGCATGGAAGCCAGAGCTTAGAGATTTTGCAGCATTAAGAGACACAATATTTATTCGAAAACTGATATAGCAGAAACAACTAAAGGCGCATTAAGCGCCTTCAAGATGCAAAAAGCAAGATGCTGTTTTTCAAGCTTTACTCTTGCTCGCCTTCGGTACCCTGCATTGGCAGACGAACCGGACGGCTAGGAACCACAGTAGAAACAGCGTGCTTGTACACCATCTGGCTGACTGTGTTCTTAAGAAGAATCACGAACTGGTCAAATGATTCAATCTGTCCCTGAAGCTTAATACCATTAACCAGGTAAATAGAAACTGGCACACGCTCTTTGCGCAGCACATTCAGGTAAGGGTCTTGTAGAGAATGCCCTTTTGACATTTCTGTACTCCTTTTAATTCTCGAGTTTTGAATAGCCTAGTTTCACTCTGGGGGAGGACTATCCGCTATACCGGCTGTGCCAGTACTAATTGTTTAATAAGTGTACAGCCTGTAGAAAGCCGACTCACATTAAGCTAACCCCACATCGTACTCAATAAGTAATACTAGCTACTCCCGTCAGTCCTGCAGGAACTATTACGTGCACCAATGTACTATTTTGTAAAAGCCTTCAGACCAACTTCGTTCAAAAACCCGATAGGCTTTGCTTGCCAGCTGGTTATATACCCGAAGGATTTCAAGTTGCTACGCGGCGGCAAGTAAGCGAAGCCCCGTGAGCCTACAACGAGTAGGTGATCGGGGTGAGCGCACGCAGCCAACAAAGTAGCAACCTGAAAGGCGATGGGTATAAATACGTCAGACCTATATGAGGACGTTACCCAAAACTTTCAAGGCATCGCTTTCAAGATTAGGCGATAAGGTATCAAGCCAATGAACATCCGACCAGCCTCGCAGCCAGGTCAACTGCCGTTTTGCCAGCTGCCTTGTTGCGATGATTCCTCTTTCGACCATTTCTTCGTACGAAAGTTCCCCATCTAGATACGACCATACCTGACGGTAACCAACTGATCGAACAGCTGGCATGTTGACGCTTAAATCACCACGCGCATACAACGCTTTTGCCTCATCCAGAAAGCCATTTTCCAGCATAAGTCGAAACCGCAATGCAATTCGCTCATGGAGCACAGCGCGATCTTCCGGAGCCAGCGCAAGACTGGTGATATCCCATGGCAGCTTTTGCCCATCCTGCTCTTGGTGCCACTGGCTCAGTGGTTTGCCCGTTAATTGATAAACCTCCAGCGCCCGTTGAAGTCGCTGAGTGTCTGTCGGTTTAATGCGCTGAGCGGCTTTCGGATCCACCTCCACCAGTTGCTGATGCAAAAACGCCCAGCCTTTCTCTTCTGCCGTATTCAATAAGGCCTGCCGAACACGATCATCCGCCGAAGGCATGGATGCCATACCATCACGAAGCACTTTAAAGTACATCATTGTGCCGCCCACCAGTAAAGGAATGCGACCTCGTTTCGTGATGTCCGTCATCAAGGCAATCGCATCCTGACGAAAGTCCGCTGCAGAATAAGCTTCCGATGGATCCAGAATATCAATCAAATGGTGTGGCGCATCCGCCAGCACGTCGGGCTCGGGCTTGGCAGTGCCAATATCCATGCCCTTGTATATGAGGGCTGAATCAACACTGATTATCTCAAATGGATACGATTTGCTGAGCGCCACAGCAAGGTCGGTTTTACCCGACGCCGTAGGGCCCATTAAGAAGACAGCAGGAGGAAGCCGTTTTTCCTCAAATGTGGTCATTTAGCCGAAATTACCCAGAATTCTTGAAAACCGTTATTGTATAGGAAGATGTAGACCGTCGGTTACCGGAAAATATCCCGGGACGATGTCAGCCAGGCGTTTAATAATCATCAACTTTGCGGGATCAGCACAGAATATGGCGCTTTAGGGAAAGCCTTTTTCACTGCCAAGCTGTACGCTCTCGCCCTGACTCCGGACGATCAGAACTTGATTCTGCAAAATAATAAGAAAAACCAAAGAGGCATGCTGTAACAATGATCTCAGTCCCTGGTAATGATCAAGCCTTGACGCCGAACCGGTGTCATCCGGCATTTTATTGTCGTTTACTCTCGTTGTTTGCTGCCTTCTGCGGGCTTCTCTTTACCAACGTATCTACCGCTCAAGCGTCTGAAACGGAATACGCCATTATCAGTGATATGGCGAGTCAGTCACTGCTATTAGACATTACCCTCGCGCCCGAATCTGTTCGCCTGATCACCGTAGGCGACCGTGGTCATATCCTTTATTCCGACGACCACGGATCAAACTGGCAACAGGCAAAAGTACCGACACAACAAATGCTCACTGCCGTTTACTTTCCTTCCTCGTCAACCGGCTATGCCGTTGGCCATGACGCTTTGATTTTAAAAACTGTCGATGCCGGCGATTCATGGCACATCGTTTATGAAGACCGCGCCCTTGAAGCACCTTTGCTCGATGTCTGGTTTGAGAATGAAACCCGTGGCATCGCCGTTGGCGCTTTTGGCACCCTGCTTTCTACGGATGATGGCGGTAAAAGCTGGACTGATCGCACTTACGATCTGGATAACGAAGACGGTTTTCATTACAACGCCATCGCCGGAGATGGCGAAGGCAATGTCTATTTAGTAGGTGAAACCGGTTTACTCTTCCATTCCAGCGACAACGGAGACAACTGGAATCGTCTTGACAGTATTTATCAGGGCAGTCTGTTTGGTGTTTCCGCTGATAAAAAACGGGTCATGGTCTTCGGCCTTCGTGGTAATGCTTTTCTCAGCACCGACAAAGGCGACAACTGGCAACCCATTTCCACCAACCTTCAGGAAACGCTGTTTGGCTCCACCATACTTAACAATGGTCAGGCCATTCTTGTGGGAAATGCCGGCGCAATTGTCAAAGAGAGTCAATCAGAAGCGTGGTTAGCCACTAACAGAAGTAACCGACAGCTGTTGAATGCTCTGGCCGAAAACGCACTGGGCCAACTCATCGCAGTAGGGCAAGGCGGCATTCATAGACTGGACAGCCACCTACAAAACTAGTCGTCTTCCGTCTTTAAAAGATAACAACAAAAATCATTATCAAGGTCGAAGCCATGTCGTCTGACTTATCCACACTGCAGCACAGGCTGGAACGGGTTATTTTCACTAACCGTCCACTGGTTTGCCTGTTGATTCTGTTCGCCACTGTTCTCTTAAGCTGGAAAATGGTCACCGGACTGCGCATCGATGCCAGCTTTCAAAAAATGATTCCTATGGAACATCCGTTTATCCAGAACATGTTCCAATATATGGAGCGCTCTGGCTCTGGAAACACCCTTCGTATCGCAGTGAAAAATGATAGAGGCGATATCTTTGACCGCGAGTACATGGAGAGCCTGAAGAACATCGGCGACGATATTTTCTTTCTTTCCGGAGTAGATCGTGCCGGCGTAAAATCCCTATGGACACCCAATGTGCGCTGGACAGAAGTCACTGAGGAGGGATTTGAAGGCGGCCCGGTCATTCCCCAAACCTACGACGGTAGCCCTGAAAGCCTGGAAGATCTCCGCAGAAATATTCTGCGCTCCGGTCAGGTTGGCCAGATTGTCGCCAATAATTTTCAGTCCAGCATTATCAGCGCACCCTTGCTGGAAAAAGATCCAACCACTGGCGAAACGCTGGATTACGCTGCCCTTTCTGCGGAATTGGAAAATTTGCGGGAACAATACAAGGCGGAAGGCGTTAGCCTGCATGTTGTCGGTATTGCCAAGGTATTTGGTGACCTCTTTGAAGGCGTGAAAGCCATTGTCGTTTTTTTTGGCGCAGCGGTATTTATTACCCTGATACTGCTTTACCTTTACTCACGGTGCTGGCGCAGCACTCTGGTACCGCTGGTAACCTCTCTGGTGGCGGTAGTCTGGCAAATTGGTCTATTGGCGTCCCTGGGCTTCGGGCTTGATCTTTACTCAGTGCTGGTACCTTTTTTGATATTTGCCATCGGGGTCAGCCATGGTGTGCAGATTATTAACAGCACGGGTATAGAGGCAGCTTCTGGCATTGATAAAGTAGGTGCCGCTCGTCGTGCATTCCGGGCACTGATTATTCCGGGGATGATTGCACTGTTATCCGATGCCATCGGTTTTCTGACGCTTCTGGTCATTGATATTCAGGTGATTCGTGATCTGGCGGTGACTGCCAGTATTGGTGTCGCAGCCATCATCATTACCAACCTGGTACTTCTGCCAGTATTAATCTCTTATCTGGGTACAGGTACAAAAGCCATTGCCAGAATTCAGGCCAACCAGAAAGTTACCGGTGGTATATGGCAGTTGCTGTCTAATTTTTCGACTCCAAAGGTAGCACGAGTATCTCTGCTGATCGCCATCGCCGGTTTCGGTTTTGGTTTCTACCAATCTCAGGATTTGAAAGTGGGTGACCTTGATCCGGGCGCACCGGAATTCCACCCGGATTCACGCTACAATCGAGATAACCACTTCCTTACCAGCAATTACTCCACCAGCTCAGACCTTTTTGTAATGATGGTCACGAGCGCTCCCGACCAATGTTCATCATATCCAGTAATGGATGCTATGGATCGTTATATGTGGGAGATGGAAAATGTAGAAGGTGTGCAACAAGCCATTTCCATGGTGACTTTCTCCAAGCAAATGATCAAAGGGCTTAACGAAGGCAACCCGAAGTGGCAGACCCTTTCACGCAATGCTTATGTGCTGAATGGTTCAATCGCCAGCGCCTCATCTCTGTATAATTCTGATTGCTCCATGGCGCCGGTCATCGTATTTCTTGATGATCACAAAGCAGAAACGCTTGAGCGGATAGTGGATGCCAGTAAAGCATTCGCAGATAAATACGACAACGAACAATTTCAGTTCCGATTGGCAACGGGTAATGCCGGCATCGCCGCAGCCACCAACGAAGTAATTGATACAGCTCAAACAGAGATGAAAATCTGGGTCTATGCCGTGGTTTGTATCCTTGTATTACTGACTTTCCGCTCTTTCAAAGCCGTGATCTGCATCGTGGTTCCCCTGATGCTGACGTCTGTGCTTTGTCAGGCATTGATGGCGGCATTGGGTATTGGTGTCAAAGTTGCAACATTGCCGGTTATTGCGCTGGGGGTCGGCATTGGTGTGGATTACGGAATATACATCTATAGCCGTTTAGACAGCTTGCTTAAACAAGGTATGCCATTGCAAGAGGCCTATCACAAAACTCTGCAGATCACCGGAAAGGCTGTTACGTTCACCGGCTTAACGCTGGCGATCGGTGTTGGCACCTGGATTTTCTCACCACTCAAGTTTCAAGCGGATATGGGCATCTTGCTAACCTTTATGTTCGTATGGAATATGATCGGTGCGATTTGGTTGCTGCCGGCACTGGTGAGCTTGCTCAACCGCAATGCACCAACACCACAACAGAACTAACACTCAGTTCATCCCATCTTTTGAGCCAGTACACTGTACTGGCTTCGATAAGAACGCTTAAATTTAGTAACAGAATCCCGGCAGCTCTTTAGTACTACGCAGCACAATGAATCCTCATTTTCAAAACGACTTAACGCTCTTTGATATATGGCTGACCAATGGCTTTAGGTGCAATCGAACGCCCAATAAAACCAGCCAACAACACGACAGTGAGTATATATGGTAGCGCTGAAAACAACTGAGTTGGCATTTCACCGATAATAGGCAATTCAACACTTTGCAGCCGTGTTTCCATGGCCGACAACACACCAAACAACAAACAACCTAACATCGCACCCACGGGTCGCCACTTGCCAAGAATCACCGCAGCCAGTGCAATGTATCCCTGCCCAGCGGTCATCTCTCGAACAAAAGCCGCATTCTGAGCCATCGACAGATACGCTCCAGAAAAACCACACATGACGCCGGTAATAATCAATGCCTGATAGCGAACTTTACTGACCGAAATACCTGCCGTATCTGCCGCTTTTGGCTCTTCACCCATAGCTCTGACCCGCAGACCAAAACGCGTTTTAAAAAGGACAAAAGCAGCAACAGGCACCAATAAAAAAGCCAGATAGACCAGCACGTTATGCCCTGAAATCACATCATGATAAAAACTACCCAATACCGGAACATGCTCTGCCACCCACTGAGCACCAGGCCATTCAAGAGCATTAAATCGCTGATCGTTAGACAGAGTTGGTGTTTGCCCGCCCATATCAAACAACGCATGCCCAATAGTCACCGTTAAACCGGATGCAAAAAAATTAATCGCCAGTCCGGATATAATCTGATCTCCACGCCAGGTGATCACCGCAAAGCCGTGCATCATTGCCATTAACACCGAACTCAATACGGCAGAAACCAATCCCAACATGGGCGAACCGGTGAGCGCACTGGTCGCCGCCGCTGCAAAAGCAGCCATCAGCATTTTTCCTTCCAAACCAATATCCACAATGCCGGAGCGTTCTGCATAGATACCGCCCAGAGCTGCAAATACCAACGGCACTGCCAAGCGAAGGCTGGAGTCCATTGAGGAGTAAACCCAACTTAATACGTCCATGGTCAGCCTCCTGCCTGCAGATTTGCACGGGTTGATGTATAGAGCGCTTCTATTGGGTTACGCACTAAACGCTCCAGAGCACCGGTAAAGAAAATCACCAGCCCTTGTATCACTAGAATCAATTCCGGGTTCAGCCCTGGCATTTCAAATTGCAACTCCGTGCCGCCCTGATACAAAGCACCAAACAACAAAGCCGCTAAAACGACACCGATCGGGTGATTTCTCCCCATTAATGCCACGGCGATACCGATAAAACCAAAGCCATTGGTGTAATTCAGAATCAAACGACTATGGGCGCCATACACTTCGTTCACAGCCATCATGCCCGCCAGAGCACCGGAAATGGCCATGGTAATAATGATGATCTTTTTAGCATTGATGCCTGCATATTCAGCCGCAGAAGGATTCTGCCCCATAACACGAATCGCATACCCCAAACGTGTTCGCCAAATCAAAACCCAGACCATGACCGCACAAATCAGAGCGATCAGCAGAGTAGGGTTCAGTAAACTAAAAGCCGCACCTTCGAACAGTTCATGCCATTTTGGAAAAACAGCGCTGGACGCAAAGTAACGACTGTCCGTCGCTTCGCCAGACAACGGCGCAATGATACTCACCAGCAAATAACTCATGAGCGCTGCGGCAATAAAATTGAACATGATGGTGGTCACAACAATGTGAGCGCCGCGTTTTGCCTGTAATATTCCCGGAATTACTCCCCAGAGAGCACCAAACAGTGCTGCAGCAATAATCACCAGAGGCGCCATCAACCACATGGGCAGCAGGTGATCTAACGACAGGGCAATAATAGTAACGCCCAACCCACCCAGATAGGCCTGACCTTCACCACCAATATTGAACATCCCTGCATGAAAAGCGACAGCCACCGCAAGCCCTGTAAAGATAAAATTCGTGGCGTAATAAAGCGTGTTGTGCAATCCACCAAATTCCAGATTCAGCGCTCCCTGAACCATCACCCGGAAGGCCTCTATCGGATTTTCTCCAACAATCAACACCACCAGGCTGGAAACCATTAATGCCAGTGCCAGCTGCAACAATGGAATAACCACCGATGTCAGCCACACTGGCACCTCCTGAACATTCACACGACTCATGGAGAAACCTCCTCAGGCAGGGTGACTTCTAACGTTTCCCTGATAGTGCTGGCGGCATTAGACATCAGCAGACCTAACTCCTGCTCATTGGTCTGACTGGGCATTACCTCACCGGATATACGACCATCAACCATCACAATAATCCGATCAGAGAGCGCAAGAATTTCTTCCAATTCAACGGACACCAGCAATACAGCAGCACCTTCATCCCGAGCTTTGATTAACTGTTGATGAATAAACTCAATAGCACCAATATCCACGCCTCGGGTTGGCTGCCCAACAATCAAAATGTCAGGCTGACGCATCATCTCCCGGGCAATAATCAATTTTTGTTGATTGCCGCCAGAAAAGTTGGCGGTTTTTAATTCAGGAATGGCTGGCCGAACATCAAACGACGCCATCATCGTCTTGGTGTCCGCTACGATATTGTCTGTAGACAACAGGTGTTGTCCATATTTGGCATCACCTTCATAACCAAGAATGGCGTTTTCACTGGCGGCAAAATTGGGCACCAGACCTTGCTTTAAACGATCTTCCGGCACATGTCCGACACCCAACTGCCGGAACAAACGGGCATCTCTGCTCTCGTTTGCGACAAACCGCTGCTCACCTTTTGATGTGAGAATATGCAGCTCGCCCTGTTGAGCAGTGATCACACCACTGAGAATTTTTAACAGCTCCGACTGACCATTCCCGGCAACACCCGCGACACCGAGAATTTCTCCCGACCTTAGCTCAAGATTGATATTGTGCAGTCGTTCGATACCGCGGCTATCTGTGTAATGAACACCGGAGGCGGTTAATCGGGCTTCGCCAATCTGTGTTGAGGGCTTGTTTTCCATCAACCCAACCTTGCGCCCAACCATCAGGCTGGCTAATTCATCGGTTGATGTTGCCACTATACGTCGATGAGCGACCATTTCCCCTTGCCGCATCACGGAAACCTGATCACAGATGTGCATGATTTCCCGGAGCTTATGAGTTATCAACAATACGGTTACGCCATTGCTGCGCAACTGATCAAGAATCTCAAATAAGCGATCCGCTTCCTGAGGTGTCAATACGCCCGTCGGCTCATCAAGAATCAGAATACGAGCACCGCGATACAGTGCCTTCAATATTTCAACACGCTGCTGCATGCCAACCGGTAATTCGCCAACGATGGCGTCTGGGTCGACCTCCATGCCATGGGCTTTACCAATACGTTGTAAAGCTTTACGACCATGATTTAACACTTTGCTCAGTAATGATTTTTCTTCCGCACCTAACAAGACATTTTCCAGAACTGAAAATGTCTCCACCAGCATAAAATGCTGATGCACCATGCCAATGCCAGCATCAATAGCCTGTTGGCTACTTTGAATAGAGAGAGGCTTACCATTGATCGCTATCTCGCCGGAATCTGCTGTGTAGAAACCATAGAGAATGGACATAAGAGTGGATTTACCGGCGCCGTTTTCGCCGACAATTCCGTGAATAGTGCCGGGCATAACAGTTAAATCAATATCCCGGTTAGCCCATACCGGACCGAAGCGTTTATTGATTCGTTTAAGGGAGATGGCAGGTGTTGGCATAGAAGCACGCAGGTGTTTTATTATTTACAACAGCGCAGCGCGAGCTAAATAAGCCCGTGCTGCGCGAGTTATATTAACCGACAATTAATCAGTAAGTGCAGGACTGGGTGTCTTCCCAATTATGTACACTGATGTTGCCGTCAATAATTTCCTGTTTGAGGTTATTGATCTGAGCAACCACCGTTTCGTCCAACAGCGGCTGGTTGAACTCATCCAATGCCCAATCAACACCTTCTTCTTTCAGGCCGAGCACCTGCAGTCCAGAGGTGAAGTTATCATTGGCGACGTCTTCAAAAGCTTTGTACACGGCAACGTCTACACGTTTGACCATAGAAGTCAGCATGGTGCCCGGGTGCATATAGTTCTGATTGGAATCCACGCCGATAGCGAGTTTGCCGGAATCCACTGCAGCCTGATTGATACCAACACCGGTTCCACCAGCAGCGCCATAAACGACATCAGCCCCTTGATCGAACTGCGCACGAGCCAACTCAGAACCTTTTGCTGGATCATTCCAGGCAGCAGGTGTTGTGCCCGTCATATTCTGAAGGACTTTAACGTCATTGTTCACATACTTCGCACCCTGCTCATAGCCGCAGGCAAACTTACGAATCAGCGGGATGTCCATACCACCGATAAAGCTGACGGTATCGGTTTTACTTTTCAGGGCCGCCAGAGCACCCACCAGGAAAGAACCTTCCTGCTCTTTAAAGACGACGGAGCGTACATTAGGAAGATCAACCACCGCATCAATCAAGACAAACTTGGTGTCAGGGAATTTCTTGGCAACCCGCTCAACAATGGGCGCTTGCTGAAAACCAGCCACTACGATAGGAGAGTGACCACGCTGAGCCATACGCAACATAACCTGCTCACGCTGGGCTTCGTTCTTGATTTCAAAGTCTGCGTATTTTGTACCCGTATCTTTCAGGTACTGTTCGGCGCCGTTGTAGGAGGCTTGGTTGAAGGATTTATCAAACTTACCTCCCATGTCGTATATTACAGAAGGTTTGAGGGCAGCTTGAGCCGTCATGATGGATAAGCCGGTCACCAAGCCGGCGAGGGCCATTATGCTTTTTTTCATGGCTATTCTTTTCCTGAGCATTTTATTTATTATGATTCGAAAACTGCATCAAGAGTCAGTTTTAAAGCATCCGGCTTGAGTAAGCAATGGTTTATACCCGTCGCCTTTCAAGTTGTTACTTTGTCTGCTGCGTTTATGCCCTCGGGTGCTCGCTCACCCCAATCACCTACTACTCGTAGGCTCATGGGGATTCACTCGGTTGCCGCCGCGTAGCAACTTGAAATCCTTTGGGTATACACTCGAGAAATCAAGAGCTATCTCAACAAAGACAGCTCTTTTGGGGAGGGTTAGCCTTTCAACTGATCACAAAGGTTTTTTGTTTGATTCATAGCGAAGTGAACATTCTTTGTATCAATGCTATTGATGGGAAGCTTCAAAGCGTCTCTTTCTTTTTCATTCATGACACCTTCAATGAATGCATTTTCCAGAACAAGGCCGGCCTGACGCATCAGCACTTCTGCCTGAATCACATCCGCTTCACTGGACAGTGGGTGACTATCTATATATTGCGATGCATTTTCCAAACGCACGCTGGCAGCACAAACCGCATCTCTCAACAGAACATCATTCTGAATGGGCTTATAGCGAGAAATACCGCCAGTCATCGGGTCGATCAGTGGACCAAACAGTGCGCTGCTCACTGCGCGGCGAATAGGTGAATGAGCAAGGTAGTAACCACCATCGGGGCCGACCGTTGTCGTTGATACTGATTCTTCAATACCGGGCGCATAAGAAATTACTTTTCCGGTTTCACGATCAAGTAACCCAACACCAATGGATATCGGCATTCTGAAGGCGCCTTTTTCAAAACCGCCTCCCAACACGACAGCTATACCGTTAGCAGTGACAGATGCAGTCAGCAGATTCATATTTTTATGCCCGGCCTTTTCCGGAAACATGTCCAGATCCGCTGCCCAAACCAACTCACCAGAATCACCGTTGTCCTTTAGCTTGAACAGCGCTCCGGCAGTGATGGCGTACAACTCATTATTTTCACTGGCCACGGTGATGGACGCTAAAATCTGTTCACCGACCGATTGTTGCCAGAGTTTATTGAGTTCCATATCAAAGGCAATCACATTTCCATTGTCGTCTGATACATACACTCTCTTACCATCCGCACGAATAGCCGGTGTCGAGCCAGTGCCACCTTTGAAGAACGCACTTTTGGTTACTGATAGACGATATTTTCCAGAGCCATCTGGTTGCATATCGATGCCATACAGTGCTCCGTTTTCGGATGCACCATCAACGGTGCCATCTTTCTCGTCAGGCGCTGTGGCGGCAACCATCATGCGGCCAGATTCCGGATTGATGGAAAAATAGTTGGCTATTTTGACGTTACGACCACCCAGAATATCGAGCACACGGCTGAAACGACCACCAACCGCAGGGTCTTCACCAAATACTTCCTTGAGTTTTTCATCGGTGCGCTCAGTCAGCCACTCTCCCGGCCGTGTCGAATCATCACCTTTTGCGGGAGCGCCAGGAATAACAAACGGCTCACTTAACATGGGAGCACCGGTTTTACGATCCAATACAAATACTTTGCCGTCTTCCACTATCCCAACAATAGTATCCGACTGTGGATGATAATTTGCCCCAAAGTTATGAGCTGAACGCTTATCGCCTGATTGTACAACCGGCTCCCTGATCCCGGTTTCTACGTCCCAGATAATCGTGCCATCGGGTTTAACCGCCAGTGCACGTTCATACAGCGTCAGATAAATAATCTGTTCTCCGGGGTTATCAGGGTCATCCAAAACCAGTGGTGTTCCACCACCGGCGGACATTGGTTTTCCCGGAATAGCCCAGCGTCGTTCTCCTGTGTCTTTATCCAGACTGACCAGCACCACAGATTCAGACGGGGCAATTGGGCTGAAATAGAGATGACCTTCACGATCAATGGAGGGCCCTTCAGCAATAAACAGATGTTCTTCAGCCACCCAATCCAGCTCTACTTTCGGGGCGGTTGCTGTCAGCACTTCATCAGAGTTTCGAGTACTGCCATGCAACGAACGAAAAGTGTCGTTTATACCAAGAACCGGATGAACCGGCAGTGCATGACGTGGAGAGTCTGGCCGCCATTGGCTGACATCGGCCACCTCATACTCTTTGGGCGTTTTAAGATGGCCGCTTAAATAAAAACCACCAGCACCCAGGACTGCAACCAGTGAACCGGTGAAAAACAGGGACTTTTTCATAAAGTGTTCTTTTTATTATGGTGTCTTTTATTGCAAACAATAAAAGTACAAATTAGAGGTGCGCAGCACTCATGCTCCCACAGTGCTGCGCTCAGATAGTCAGTTAAGTTTATTTACCCCAGCGACGTATAGCAGCCGGTGTGTAATCAGACTTGCTGGCCATAACACCAAATTCAAGAGGCTCTTTAATGGCGTTGGCCAGGCCATTGGTCACATAGCGACCGGAATTCAGGTCATAGAAAACCTCATTCACCAGCCAGGGTACCTGCTTGGGGTTGTACTGAATGGCGTGCGCTTCCCCCATTCTCCACAGTTGATTTCGACTATCGTAATGATCGACGATGGACGCCTGCCAGGTATCTTCATCAACGTAGAAGGTTCGCTTGCTGTATACATGACGCTCGCCTTCTTTCAATGTTGCTTCCACTTCCCAAACTCTATGTAGTTCATAGCGAACCAGATCAGGGTTGATGTGTCCTGGGCGAATAATGTCGTCATTGGTGAGATTTTTGTCGTAGAGGGCATAGCTGTTATAAGGAATGTACAGCTCTTTTTTGCCGATCAACGTCCACTCATAACGATCTGGCGCACCATTGAACATATCTGAGTTATCAGCTGTTTTCAGGTTATCCGTTCCGCTGGCTGGATTGTCGTAAGCGACATTCGGCGCCCGACGTACACGACGCTGACCAGGCAAATATTTCCACGCTCGCCGAGGTTCTTCTACCTGGTTAATAGGTTCATGCACCAGAGTGACTTCACCCGCCAGTCTCACAGGTGACAATACTTTGGATTTATAGAAAAACAGCAGGTTCTTGTTGTCTCCAGCATCGGTAATGCTGGGTGCAAAGTGCCAAACCGTTTCTTTGGTTACTTCCTTGTATCGACCACTGGTTTCTGCAACCACTTGAGACAATGGCAAGGTGATGCTGTCACCGCGATAGCGCAGCATATGATTCCAGATCACTTCAATGCCCGTTGTCGGGGTTGGAAAAGGAACGCCATTGGCCAGTTGGTTTAATCCATTGCCATTATCGGTCAACTGGACTTTTTCTGGGTTGGTCTTTGTGGCTTGATAGTAAGCTTCTGGATAACTGGCACTGCGCCGGGTTGGATAGACGTTCATTTTATAAGTGTCTGGATGACGCTCAAACATGGCAATCTGACCATCGGAGAGTCGGTCACGATACTTATCAAGGTTTTTTGCTGTGATCGTGAATTGCACAGCATCATTTTTGAATGGATTATCCATTGAACCATCAGACTGCAGAACCCCTTGGTCCGGTAATAAGCCACCGTTCCATTCAGGTATGGTACCGTCAGTATTGCCCGCTTTTTCTGCGCCCACCGGTGTCAGACTACTGCCCAATAATTCGGTATCAGCTTGCGCCTGCATGGCCAGAGGTGTCATGGCCAACAATGCGCTGAAAGCCAGGCTTTTTGCTGCTGAGCGTTGAGATATTGTGTTTTCAGGTATCAGGTTTTTAGTTTTCATTATTATGTTCCCCGATTAGAAGCTGGCGCTAACGCTGAAACTCACGAAGTCTCGATCATCCAGCGTGCTGTATTTGTTGTTACCGAAGAAACCGGTGTAGGCAATATTTGCCGTATAATTATTTTGGTAAGTCGCAGACAGGCCAAGGGTTGATGCCATTTGCCCTTCCATGAAGGAGCCGCCTGACTCATAGGAGTAACCGTCAACGTCATGTCGGAATGACAGAGAAGGCTTCAGAAGCACTCCCGGAATGATACCGCTGTACGCCAGCGCCGCTCTCAAACGATAACCCCAGCTGTTCGCAGTGGTATAACCTTCATTCGTACAAAACTCGGTGGTTACGTTGGGCTTAGGGGCAGCGCAGGCACTTGAACCAGCCCCAGGGCCAAACATAGCACTTCGACCGTATCGATTGCCGTCATCCAGATCGGCAATATGCACATAGCCAATTTCACCGGCCAGAGAGAGTTCGGACGCGCCCAATACTTGTGGGAATGAATTCAGTAACGAGATTTGGAGCTGTGTCACTGGTTTCGTCACGAAACCTTGAACAGATTCACCATCCCGCGATGCCGCTGCTTTACCTAGCAGATCATTAATATTTATCTGCTGTGGCATATCCGGGCGATAACTGAGTTCACCACTGATAGACCAACCACTGTCGAGGCTTGTATTAAAGCTCAACCCGTACAGTTTGATGTCTTCTGGGAAGGCCGCATTATAGGTAGCGCCTTCAACAAATCGAATGGTCGGTGAAGGTCCCCCAGGTGTGATATTGATAGGAAAATCAACATCGCCGGAAGGCACTCCGGAGATTCCACTCCAATCGGCATTAACAGCATTCACGAAAGGCAAACGACTGTGGTAGTTCATTGCGTATAAGCCAAACTCAGTGCCATTTAGTGCTTCTGCATAATATTTGAAGGAAACACCCCACTGACCGCTGTCTCCAGGCAACTCATCAGCAGTACGATCAATCACTGATCTACCTAAAGCTTCTTCTTCAGCATTGCTCTTATTAGCCTGAGTATAAATCCCTTCACAGCCCGGCTGAATGGCATCCGTTGTGGCAAAGAATGTGCTACAACCATCCAGTACCGTGGGTCGCCAATTCATTTGATAGAACGCTTCCAACGTCACTTCAGGGGTCAGCCCCATGCTGGTATACAACGCTTCAACAGGTAGCAAACCTTCCTTGAGCTCAACACCGGGACGATTGAACGCCGCAGCATCCACAGGGTTGATCACATTAATACCACCCTGAAGAAACATCCCTTCGCCCCAACTGATGACTTGTTTACCCAGTCGTACATCAACCGGCACTTCACCAACATCAAAGTAAGTCCAGCCGTATGCATCCAGCAATTCAACACCGCTAAAACCGGCAAGATCATCAAAGCCCGTATCGTCAAATTCGGTATAACGTCCGCTCTTGGTTTCCAGCCAGTGGTCATACCAATACTTCACACTGCCCTTGAATCCGTAATTCTTATAATCCAGAGCCAGTTCAGTCAGACCTTTATATTGGTTAGAGATCACATCACCTTTGCGGTAATTCAATCGCCCATTGTCAGCATTAACACCCGTGCCTTTTCCCGGCGTAATGTCGTCTAGCCCTTTACTTTCTCCGTAAGTGTAAAGATTCTTTTTCGGATCTTGAGTGCTGACACTGACACCAGCACTCAAAGTGGTGTTGATGGAGCCAGAGACTTCACCATCCATAAACTCAAAACTGGCTGCCGATGACTGGCTAGCAGCCGTCGCCAGCAAGATACCCAAGCACAGGGGCGATAGCGAAAGTGGTTTATTCACATCCATTCCTTTTTTTATTGTTGTAATTGCAATGTCGTGTTTATTTCACAGGATCAAACATAGAGAGAAAGCTAACCAGCGAAGGCAGCTCGATAATGCCGCCTTCTACCGACAGCTTGCCACTGGCCAGAGCCGCAGGAAAACTCCCACCGCCGGCAACCAGATCAATCCAGTCATCAGCGCTCACAGACACCTGGATGTCGGCCTGTGCATGGTCACCTCGGATAAACTCAGCTACGCCATCTCTGACATGAAGGGAGTACTGCTCATTGATATCGTTGAAATTAAACGTCAGAACTTCATTAACACCTGAGCTTTTTTCAGGGTTTAAAGCGACAGTCATCGCCTGAATAAAGTTCTCGATAGGGAACGATTTCACCAGTTCCAGCATTTCTGGCGTAATTTCTTCTTCAGGGAAATCATGACCTTCCAACTGCAATGCCTGTGTCAGGTAATAGTTACGCCCATTGGGGTTCATGGAAGCATGGCCAAGGTTACGCATCGCTTCGGCCTTCAGGGCTATGCCTTTCGGATGTTCTGGCTGGACAAACAGCAGATAATTCACCAGCTCCAGTGCCCAGCGATTTTTATCATTTTCGATGGCTGTTTGAGCTTCGGTCAGGAGTTTCTCTTCCCCAAGCAGTGCGAGCATATTCTCGCCACGCTCTTTCTCGGTGGCTTTGGATAACGTCGAAGCATCTCCGTCAAACCACCCCAGATAGCCATTGAAAATATTGCGTACAGACCATTCCACTGTACCGTAGAGTTCCAACAGGAAAGGATGATCCACTAACGAATCCGGCAGCTGAACGTATTCCACTAACTGATCTTCCGTCATGCCAAGGTTCATACCACGAATGCTTTGATCATGAACAAATTGGATGGCGTCACGATAGGCCGTCAGGGTTTCCTGCACTGCTTCACTGCCACTCAAAGGGCGGGTATGGCTTGGCACAAGATATTCAGGGTTCAACTCGCGCATTGTATCCAGGCTGCGAGCCCAGCCGAGAACATCGCGATATAAGGTGCCACGTATGGTGTAAAGGTTTGGAAATGCGCGATAAATATTATCCCCGGGCATCAACACATCATGGTCTGGCAGATAAACAAATATCTGGTCGTTGGTTTCACCGGGCGCGTGGATCATCTGGATTTTCACACCGGCGATTTCAACGTCAAGCTCATCAGAAAATGTTTTATTTGGACGGATCAACGTCGGCGTACCGCCACCATGACCTGCATCCAATGCCGGACCAATCCCGGCATTAACAAGGCCGTTGTCGCCTTTTTCAAGCAAGTTGCCAAACATTCGACTGCTTCGCTCTGTAATCACTGGACGAAGCTGGTTCACTATACGATTGATGTATTGATTGGTGGTTTCATGGGCATACACATCCACCTCACCAGAAGGGACAAAACCTTTCCCGCCCAGCACATGATCTGCATGATTGTGAGTGTAAATAAGAGCCTTGACCGGCTTATCGGTGATCTTGCGAAATTCTTTCATAACCGCTTCGGCGGCTTCTTTACTCTCCATCACGTCAACAATGATGATGCCGTCATCGCCTTCTATCATGATGGAGTTAGCAAGCCCGAAACCCACAGCGGAGTAAACACCGTCGGTTACTTCATAAACCTTACGGTCAAATTCGTAGGTATGTGCTTTGAGGACAGGGTGAGCAAGGCTTTCTGTAGCATGGGCGGCAGCTGTTGTTGATGCTTCCTGTTGGTTACAGCCAACAAGCAGGGCTGAGATGGAAAGAAACAGAGCAGTCTTTTTTATAGTTCTCATAGGACCCTTGATACAGCAGGTATTGTTGTTTTTATTGCGCACAATGGTATAACCAGAAAACCCTCAACGGCTTGACATAAACAGACACTGTTTTGACATGACGTGACACTTACGCCGACCAATTAAACGACAAAGATTTGCTATAAGCGCCTAATCAGCTGAAAATATATCCCTGTTCAGCTGCCTACCGACAGACCCAATAACAATCATGACAATGACCACTCAGCACAGCACCAAAGCCATTACGGTTGATGATGATGCCACCACACTCAGTACAAGTGCACTGTCGTTGGTGAATGCGCTGAAAATTCGTAATTGCCCTGTGGACGCCATGCTGCAGGAAGCGGATATTGACCCAGCACTTCTGACGCAGATGGGAAAACGCATTCCTATACGTAAGATGGAGGTGTTCTGGAAAGCGGCTGTCCGTGAGACAGGCGACCCGGCCATTGGCATCACCACAGCTGAACACTTCAAAGCCAACTACCTCCACGCTTTTCATCATGTGATTCAAGCCTGCGACAGTATCGGTGAGGCACTGCAACAAATCGTGCGTTTTTCTGCGGTGATCAGTACGGTGATAGAGATTGATTTTCTGCAACACAAAGAAGAAGTTGAGCTGGTTTTTCGGGTTAGAGAGGGTTATCCAAGCCCTTGTCATGAAGCTATGGATGCCGTTGCGGCCATTACGCTAAATTCAACCGTCGCCAATATTGGTTTATCCAAAGAAGATGTCACGCTGATTCAGCTGCCAAGAAGCCTTCCTGATAATCCTGAACTATGGCTAAAAAGGCTGGATGTCCCTGTGTCTTTTGGAGCCGATTTTCTGCGTATTGGTTTTAAAGCCAACGCCATGAATAGACCGGTACTCACCGCCAGCCCTGAAATTGCTGATACTAACAGTGAGCTTTTGCAGCGATATCTGGAAGGGCTGAACCAGAACTTTGTTTCTCGAGCCAGACAACAACTGACAGATCTGTTGAAAGTCAGTGAAGGCACTCAGGAAGCTCTGGCGTCGGCATTAAATATGAGCGCACGAAGCCTTCAACGGCGACTTCAGTCGGAGAATACGTCCTTTCGACATTTGCTGGATGAGATTCGACAACAACAGGCCATGTCTGAAATGAAGTACTCACAAAAGCCCATCACAGACATTGCCCTTGAGCTGGGTTTTTCAGACTCTGGTAGCTTCAGCAGAGCATTCAAGCGCTGGACAGGGCTCGCACCCTCTCAATACCGCCAGCAGAATGCTACCTCATGAACATATAAAGAAGTCAGCGACCACGCAAAAATAGCTTGTCTAACTGATCCATCGTCAGCAGCGTCCAAGTTGGACGACCATGGTTACATTGCCCACTGCGCTCAGTTTTTTCCATATCCCGTAGAAGTGCGTTCATCTCTTCGATAGACAAACGACGATTGGCGCGAACAGAACCGTGACAGGCCATCGTCGCCAGGATTTCATTGATGTGAGCTTCTACTCGATCACTGTTGCCGTGTTGCATCAGATCAGAAAGTACATCTCTCAGAAGCTGTTCTACATCCGCATTCTGCAGCATGACGGGGATCTGACGAACCAACAGGGTTTCTGGCCCCATTCTTTCCAGCGTTAATCCAAGCCTTACAAAATAGTCGCTATGCTCTTCGGCACAATCGGCTTCACGTTCACTAACCGCAACGGACTTTGGCACCAGCAATGGCTGAGCACGAATACCCTGCTCTTGATAAGACACCTTCATTCGTTCGTAGGTGATGCGTTCATGGGCGGCGTGCATATCCACCAGCACCATGCCCTTATCGTTTTCTGAAAGAATATAGATGCCTTTTAACTGGGCAACAGCATAGCCGAGCGGTGGCACATCAGAATCACTTTCTGGCAGTGATACCGTGACTGCTGGGGTGCTATAAGCAACATTAGCTTCTTGAACCACGCCATCACCCACGGCTTTTGCAGCACCATTATCCAGAGCCTCTGCAGCGGTTGAATAAAGCTGACTATAAGCCTCGATCTGTCGTTTAACCTGCCCGGGAGAAGGTGCTTCTGTCTGTGGAGGACGAGCACCACCGAAGCCAGAACCGCTGGAAGATCCGGAAGGCTGTGGTGCCAGACTCATATTTTCCTGCCCCTGAAACTCTCCGGCAGATACGCCGGAAATCATGGGCTGCTGTGCCGACGATAAAGCAGCAGGTGCTAACTGATCTTCAGGCCGAACGGCACCTAGTGCCCGATGCAGCGTACTGAACAGAAAGTTATGCACCGTTCTGCCATCACGGAAACGCACTTCATGTTTGGTTGGGTGTACGTTGACGTCTACAAGAGCTGGGTCTAGCTCAAGA
This sequence comes from uncultured Endozoicomonas sp., assembly GCF_947495845.1. Taxonomy (GTDB): domain Bacteria; phylum Pseudomonadota; class Gammaproteobacteria; order Pseudomonadales; family Endozoicomonadaceae; genus Endozoicomonas. The sequence goes on from NZ_CANMAO010000027.1 coordinate 49,943, forward strand.
TAGAGAACAAAGGTTGGATGCCTACCGTTGTATAAAACATCCCGATATGCCTGCCGAACCGCGTGCGCTACCAGTTTGTCGCGAATTACACGACCATTCACGAAGAAATATTGCAGATCTGCACTGGAACGGGAGAAGGTTGGTAAACCCACCCAGCCATAGAGTTTCAGGCCAGATGCATCCACATCAATAATAACGGCATTTTCGATAAATTGAGGGCCACACAGGGCAGCAACCCTTCGATCTTTTTCAGCCTGAGTCGCTGCAGGTCGTAACTGGTGGATGCTGCGCTGATTATGGCGCAGGGTAAAACCGACATCGAAGCGTGACAAAGCGAGCCGCTTTACCACTTCTTCCAAATGGGAGAATTCCGTTTTTTCAGTACGGAGGAATTTTCGTCGAGCCGGTGTATTGAAGAAGAGGTCTTTTACTTCAATGGTGGTACCTACCGGGTGAGGCGCAGGCATCATCTGGGCTTCCATATCTCGCCCTTCGACTCTGGCCTCCCAGCCGGATTCCTGACCTTCCACATTAGACGTCAATGTTAATCGGGAGACAGAACTGACCGATGCAAGGGCTTCTCCACGAAAACCGAGAGTGGCTACGCCTTCCAAATCTTCCAGCTCAGATATTTTACTGGTCGCGTGTCGTGAAAGTGCCAGGGCCAATTGCTCTTGAGGAATGCCATGGCCGTCATCACGAATTCGAATGAGCTTTACGCCACCGCTTTCAACTTCAACAGTGAGCCGTTTTGCGCCGGCATCAATGCTGTTTTCCAGCAGTTCTTTTACTGCGGATGCAGGGCGCTCCACCACCTCACCGGCAGCAATCTGGTTAGCCAGTCGATTATCAAGGAGGCGGATCGGTCTCATAGTTCAGCTTTACTCTGTAAATATCTAATTCGGGATAACTAACACCTGTCCAACTCGAATATTATTGGCGCTGGACAACCGGTTCGCACGTTTCAAGGCGCTGAGGCTGGTATCAAACTGGTTCGCTATTCCCAGCAAGGTGTCACCGGCTTTAATCACATACTTGGATGGACGGGTTTTAAGAGTACCATCCTGCTTCCACTTGGCAACCAGTGTATCCGGTGGTGGCTTTTTATAGAACCAGGTTTTCGTACCGCTAAAAATTGCTTTTGCCATAGCCTGCTGATGGCTACGGCTCTTGAGCTTACGGGACTCTTCAGGGTTGGTCAGAAAGCCGGTTTCCACCAGAATGGAAGGAATATCCGGCGATTTCAGCACCATAAAGCCCGCCTGCTCCACATGTTTTTTGTGCAGTCGGTTGATAATGCCCATATTGGTCAGCACCTTGCTGCCCACTTCCAGGCTGGATGACAGCGTCGACGTCATGGACAAATCCAACAATACACCCGCCAGCACATCGTCTTTATCCCCAAGTGATATGCCATCTTCACCACCAATTTGATCCGCCGCGTTTTCTTTCTGAGCAAGCCAGCGAGCCGTTTCGGACGTTGCCCCTTTATGAGAGATAGCGAAAACCGAGGCACCTTTAGCACGTCGGTCTTTAAAACCATCGGCGTGAATAGAAATAAACAGGTCAGCGTTATTGTCCCGGGCAATTTTTGTTCGACGGCGCAGGTCAATATAGTAGTCACCCGTTCGCACCAACACTGCTTTAAACCCTTTTTCCCGATTAACTAAAGCCGCAAGGTCTTTGGCGATGGCCAATGTGACGTGTTTTTCGTATCCACCACCGTAGGCAATGGCGCCCGGATCTTCACCACCATGACCAGCATCAATGGCAATGACAATATCCCGCAAACCCGCAGGTTGTTTTTTAACAACAGGCTTTGGCTTACGGCTTTCGTCGTCAAATAAGTCGATAACCAAACGGTGACCATAAGTGCCATAAGGTTTTAGCAGGAAAATCTCATCGGACACTTTCTCAGTCAGATCGAAAACAATCCGCAGATCTTTTTTATTTCTAGTACCATGACGAATCTTGCTGATTGGCGTGTTCTTTAATTCCAAGCCGCTGAAAGAGCCGCTGAGCTTGGCGTCATTAATATCAATAACCAGCCGGCTTGGATTACTCAGATGGAATTTCTTGTGTTCAACCGAATTGGTAACATCAAACACCAGACGTGTTTTATCCGGAGACCGCCAGAGTCGAACGTTTTTGATTAATCGATCAACCGCTTCTGCGATCTGCACTTTCAACACAGAAATACCAACAGCCAGAATACCCAACTGTCGAACAAAACGTCTTCTGCCCAGCGAAGCAGCTGCTGACCTACTGTCTACCTGCTGTAATGTAAACAAGCGACGGGTTAATGCATGGAAGACTCGACGAACAGTCCCTGTCCTCTGGCTCATCCGGCCTCCTGTAATGCTTGAATCGTAGACAGTGCTTTCAAGCCGGCTTCAGAGTTAGCGACAATAGACGCTTTTCTGCCGGGCAGGTTGTAATCGAAAGTGATTTCTAAATCTGCAGCTGGTAACTCACCGTGACCACGGGATGGCCATTCCACAAGACAAAGCGCCGCTTCACTGAAATAATCTCGGCCACCGATGTACTCAAGTTCTTCCGGGTCTGCCAGGCGATAAAGATCAAAATGGTAAACCTTTTGACCATTCACCTCATAAGGTTCGACCAGGGTATACGTCGGGCTTTTTACTGCCCCCTGATGTCCAAGATGACGCAACACACCACGACAGAACGTGGTTTTTCCGGCACCGAGGTCACCGTGTAGATAGACGACACCTCTTTCACAAACGGCGCCAAGTGCTTCTGCCAGATGACCACCCAGTGTGACCATTGCTTCTTCGTTGTCTATCAGCAAATCATATCTGGCTGACATAAAAATTCGTTCCGACTAACTTATTCAAGTTCTGCCTGATCACTGGAATCAGCTCCGTTGCCCGAAGCCCGATCTCACCTTGTCTGGCAACAATGTCATCCGCTGCAGTGGCATGCAGCCATGCGCCCATTCGAGCCGCATCAATAGGTTTTAAACCCTGAGCCAGCAGTGCGCCAATCACACCACTGAGCACATCACCCATACCTGCAACTGCCATTCCGGGATTACCATCGGAGCAGAGAGATATTGCATTTCCATCAGAGATCAGCGTGCCTGCACCTTTGAGTAACAGAGTGACATTCCTTTCGCCTTCTGCCTGATCCCTGAGTTGTTTGATGCCGTTTGTCAGGGCAGTAAAACGATTCTTTTGAATATCTGCAATGCTATTCCCCAATATACGACCAAGTTCACCTGGGTGGGGAGTGAAAATCATCGGCAACTTTCGCCCTTTTAGCAATTGTGGATGATCCGCTAAAAGGTTCAGTGCATCGGCATCCAGTACCAGCGAGCAATCTGCGCTCAATGCGTCTTGCAGCAGTTTGAATGCCCACTTATCTTTGCCAAGCCCGGGACCAATAACAATCACGTTTTTGCCACTGATGGCGTTTTCAAGCCCTTGTTCGCTATCGATAGCCATGCCCATCACTTCTGGGCAACGCACCGCTAATGGCGTCAAGTGTTGCTTGCGAGTCGCCACCGTCACTCGTCCTGCTCCGCAGGACATGGCACTCTCCGCCGCCATCAAAATAGCGCCGGGCATACCTTTGTTGCCGCCCACCAGCAGTACATGACCGAAGTCGCCTTTATGAGCGGCTCTGCGTCTTGGCGATAATAAACCGGCAAACTGTTTGGGCGCTATTCTCTGGGATTGGCTGGCAACGTTTTCATAAACCGCTGGCGGAATGCCCAGGTTATCAAATACCAACTGGCCGCAATATTCCGGGCCAAACCCCGTCAGCAAGCCCTGTTTTAAACCAATCAATGAAACCGTTACATTCGCTCTTACCGCATCGCCCAATGGTGCGCCCGTATCAGAACAAAGACCGGACGGGATGTCCACCGAACAGATCTCACAATTGGATTTATTAACCCATTGAATTACTTCTGAATAATCACCTCGAACATTACCGGTAAGACCGGTTCCCAGCAGAGCATCAATAATAATATCGGCTTTAATCAGAGGCTGATTATCATAAGATCGGATATCAATATTGGCCGCCGCACAAGCGAGATAAGCCGTCTTTGCATCGCCCTGTAGCGCCTCCGGATCTTTAAGAAACAACACGTTCACCGACAATCCCGCTTCTTTTGCCAGCTTCGCAACCAGATAGCCATCGCCACCATTGTTTCCGGCACCGCAAAGTACGAGCATCGATTTCGCGTCTGGCCAACGCTGCTGCACAGCTAAGAAAACCGCGCCGGCTGCTCTGCTCATTAAATCAAAACCCGGTATCCCGAATTTGTGGATCGCCACATGATCCAATCGGCGAACCTGTTCGGCGGTGTAAAGATCCTCTGGTAAGCGCTTATTCATCAGGGTGTCCACAGTGGTACAATAACCAATTGTCAATTATGCCAGAGAGCGCAAAGAGTTTCGTGACTGATCAGCCACCTTTACCATCCACTGTACCTGCAATGCCGAGTGACTCGCCACTGCCGGATATGGAAAAACTGACAGAGAAAATCCGTATCTGGGCCAGAGAGCTTGGCTTTCAGGCTATGGGGGTCAGTAAAGCCGAGGTGCCTGAGCGTGATGTCGAGCATCTGAAACAGTGGCTGGCAAAAGGTTTTCATGGCGATATGGGGTATATGGCGCAGCATTTGGCATTGCGTGCCAATCCTGCCGAGCTTCATCCCGGGGCGCTCAGAGTCCTATCGTTTCGGATGGATTATCTGCCCGCTGAAACCGAAACCGTCAAACTGCTTGGTGAACCGGAGAAAGCGTATGTGTCCCGTTATGCCCTTGGGCGTGATTATCACAAATTGATTCGCAAACGACTGACACAACTGGGCAAGCAGATAGAAGCGGAAGTGGGCGAACACGGATTCCGTGCTTTTGTGGACAGTGCGCCCATTATGGAGCGACCGATTGCCCAACAGGCTGGCCTGGGCTGGATGGGCAAGCATTCTTTAATTATCAATCGTCAGGCGGGTTCTTTCTTTTTCCTGGGTGAGCTGTTTACCAATCTGCCGCTGCCGGTGGATGAACCCTATGAAACCAATCATTGCGGCCGTTGTTCATCCTGCATGGATAAATGCCCAACCGGCGCCATTGTTGCGCCTTATCAAGTGGATGCCCGCCGCTGTATTTCTTATCTGACCATTGAGAACAAAGGTTCAATTCCTGAAGAACTGCGACCTCTGATGGGCAACCGGATTTATGGTTGTGATGATTGTCAGTTGGTTTGCCCCTGGAACCGCTTTGCCAAATCCACAAAAGAGAGTGACTTTCAGCCACGGCATAATCTGGATGCCAGTGATCTGGTGGATTTATTTAGTTGGACAGAAGAGCAGTTTCTGGAAAGAACGGCAGGATCACCTATCCGCCGGGCTGGTTATGAAAGCTGGCTGAGAAATATTGCCGTGGCGTTGGGGAATGCGCCTGCCTCAGGCGCAATTATTGCCGCATTGAAAGCACGTTTGGAATACCCTTCAGAGCTGGTGAAAGAGCACATTATTTGGGCTCTTTCACAACATGAGGCCAACTCTTAACCGGGAGAGGGCAAACCAAAGCGCGGCAATGAAACATTTTTGTAAAGTGCCAGCAGTCGTAAAATTAACACTGTGATCGCCGCAATTACGGCGGTCATGTCATTGTCGTTTAATACCGGCGCCAGTAACACATACACAACACCACCCACCATGGCTGCAGATGCATAGATTTCCTTTTTCAGTACCATCGGCACTTCGCCGGCCAGCATATCCCGAATGGCGCCACCACCACAGCCAGTGAGAACCCCCATCATGATCGCTACCAGCGGGTCCGCGCCATAGGTCAACGCCTTCGTTACGCCAATCACCACAAATACCGCCAGCCCCAGGGCATCAGACACCTGCATAATCCACTTGCTGCTTTCATGCCATTTGCGAATCATCAAAGCCAGCAGGGTAGTGGCAAGAATCACTTGCATGTAGAGCGTGTCCTGAATCCAGAAAACTGGCGTAGCACCTAACAACACATCACGTATGGTGCCACCGCCCACGGCAGTGACAAACGCCAACACCATGGCGCCAAACAAGTCCATATCTTTACGGCAGGCCAACCATACACCACTGATGGCAAACACGCCGGTACCAAGCAGGTCTAGCAGATAAAGCAGCATTGATAATTCTACTAATAAATTTTATAAGACCATGTGATTATAAATGGCTACATTCACTGCCCATATAGTCATAAACCATTACAACCGGTGAAATCTCTTCTATAGATAGTCATGACTTATTCATCATCACTGAATGACCGCTATGAGTTTTCCTGCTGATTTTTTATGGGGTGCGGTCACCTGGTGGGCTGAGTCTTTTGGCTTCCACTAGTATTACGACCCGATTCTAAAAGGAGAATACCCTGCGGAATACACCCGCTGGAATTGGGAAATCTGCCCGGATGCACTGCACGATGCAATGAAGCGAATTCACGCTCGTTATGGTGATATCCCCATCTATATCACCGAGAACGGTTTGGGTGATGAAGATTTAGTGGTCAATGATGAGATTCTGGATGAACCCCGCATTGACTATATCCGCCGTCATCTATTTGCCTGCCAGCAGGCTATTGAGGAAGGTATCAAGCTAAAAGGTTATTACGCCTGGTCCTGGATTGATTTACTCAGCTGGCTGAATGGCTACAAAAAGCAGTATGGTTTTGTCTATGTGGATAGGGACAACAAATTAAAGCGAATAAAAAAGCAGAGTTATTTCTGGTATCAAGACATTATTGCGACTAATGGGGTGTCACTTTGATAGCGGTTTATAAAATTAATATGACTTCAGTAGCTATTTGCTAGCAGTCAAAAAAAGCTCCAGCAGTACTGGAGCTTTTCTAACTAAAAACAAGCTTTAGATATCATTTTTTTTCTTCTGCTGCTTTTGCTCTTTGATATCAGCTGCTTTTAACAATACATCACTCGCCTTATTAATTTCATCAATCTTATGTTGTGATACAACTTTTACAAAAGCTTGAAATTTCATATGATTCTTATATTCATCAACAAGCTTCAAAGCATGGTGTTTCATAAATGCATGGTATTTAACTTTATTAAGCACTTCCTTCTTCTGAGCTGGAGCCATTTTTTCATATTTGAAGCGTCGAGCATTGTGTTTAAACAAGGCTTCATGGATAGCTGCTGTTCTTTGCTTTCTCTTTAGCCTCGTTGCAATTGCTCTCATTCGCAATCCTGCTACTCTGTTTGCTTCATAATAGCTATCAAGAGCATCATCACGGTCAGCAATAGCCTGATCCAATTCCTCAAGCGTATAAGAGTCAAGCGTCTTTTTTATACGAGGCTGCTCAGCAACTTTTGCCACTTCTGCTGTTTCAACCTTTCGCTCACTGAGTGATTTAAACCCGAAATTTTCAGCAATCTTTCGAAGCAACTTAGTAGCTCCGTTTGAAGCCACCTTAACAAACTTACAAAAAGATTTAAATTTGCGAAAAACAAAGCTTTCTTTCTTTTTCGCTTGTGTTTCGCCGTGTTGCAATTGAACCGCAACTTTAGGCCCATGTAAGTTAGCAACACTCATAACACACCTCCTTGGTGATACAGCTAAATTCCATTTAAACTCGACTTTAGAGTTCCCAAAGCACAATAGTTCAACAACAATCGAATAATCAGCTAAAAAGCAACCATCCCCAACGACCAAGTTTGAGATGGCTGCCATGCTCACTTCAGATCATCGAACAATCCTCCGGGAACTCGCTTTTTATACAACCTTTCTTGCCAGAGCGCTATCACCAACCGCAGTACCAACGTTCTGCGAACTGCTCTTTGGTTGCATGCTTTCAGGGGATGGATTTGTTACACATGCATTGTTGTCTATAGATTATCAATGCGTCTGGAGTAGCTATCATCACTGGATCTCTCACGGTAAGTGGCGATGGAAGCACTTGGCGTGTCGTTTGATCCGACTGGCGTGTTCAAAAGCCCCAACAGATGAACCAATCACTCTTGCACTGGATGATTGGGTTATCGAGCGATACTCCGATAAAGCCCCTGCTTGTCGAACCCATCATCAGCACAGTAAAAAACGTAACCGTCCGACGTATATCTGGGGGCAGTG
>NZ_CANMAO010000028.1 GCF_947495845.1 uncultured Endozoicomonas sp.
GCGGAAGTTGCGTTATACCATGCACTTGGCAAGCTACCTGAACCAGAAATTGCCCACAGATTTTACTGACGAGGCTATCTTTATGGCTTGCGAATAGGTAACAATAAATTCTTTGCATTGTTTACATACATAATTCGACGCACAGGCAATGTTCTGTGGAGTGATGGTGCTCAGACTGTGAAAACTGATATGTTTACCAAACTGGTGTCAATGGTTGCAGGAGTAATAGCCATGGTTTCAATAGCAGGTTGTTCAATGACGACGGAGAGAGAAGCCCTGGTGACACCTGGCGATGTGATTAAAAGCCCGGCGGATGATCGGGATTACCGGTATCTGACTCTGGATAACGGTTTGAAGGTGCTGCTGATTTCTGATGCGGATACCGACAAGTCTGCCGCTGCGGTGGATGTGAATGTTGGCAGCTATCAGGATCCGGATGATCGTCTGGGTCTGGCGCATTTCCTTGAACACATGTTGTTTATGGGGACGGAAAAATATCCGGACGTGGATGGCTATTCTGAGTTTATCCGCGCCAACGGCGGTGGCAGTAATGCTTATACTGCGGATGTCCGCACCAATTATTATTTCGATATCAATAGTGATCAGTTTCAGCCGGCGATGGATCGGTTAGCTCAATTTTTTATCGCGCCAAAGCTGGACCCGGAATATGTGGAGCGGGAAAAGAACGCGGTGGATTCTGAATACCGACTCCACGCTCGCGAAGACGGCTGGCGTCTGTTTATGGCCACCAACAAAACGTCCAATCCGGAGCACCCGAAAAGCCGGTTCAATATTGGCAGTCTGGACACTCTGAATAACGACGATGGTCAACTGTGGCAGTCCTTGAAAGACTTTCATGAAAAATACTACGTTGCTTCCAATATGAGCGTGGTGGTTTATGGTAAAGAGTCGTTAGATACGCTTGAACAATGGGTTAATGCCTCTTTCAGTGAAGTGCCTTCCGGAACTCATCCAGAGTTAAAGATTGGTAAAGCGCCCTATTCGGATGATGAAGTTCAGGTGCGTATCAATATCGTGCCTTTGAAAGACACTCGTGTTCTGTCGTTAAGTTTTCCGCTGCCAAGCACGCAGGAATATTACCAGCTTAAACCCCTTGGCTATCTGGCAAGAGTTGTCGGTTATGAAGGCAAGGGCAGTCTGCACAGTTATCTGAAAGACCGTGGCTGGATCGACTCTTTAGCATCCTACGGCAGCGATCTGCCCGGTGAATACAGTGAATTCAATATTCGCATGGAACTGACGCCAGAAGGACTGAAAAAAGTCGACGACATTACCGCCATTGTTTTTGATTATCTCGATCTTATTCGTCAAGAAGGCATGCAGGCCAGCCTGTATCAGGAAAGCAAACAGGTGGCAGAGCTGGGTTTCCGTTTCCAGGAAGATCGTAATCCTCAGCAGACCGTTTCGGGTCTGGCATCTCGAATGCATTATTTGCCGGCGGAACATCTGCTGGAAGCGAACTATATATACGAAGCCTATGATCCGGAATTGATTCTGAGTTATCTCAATAAGATGACCCCGGAGAATCTTCGTCAGGTGGTGATTGCCCAAGGTTTGCCTACGGATAAAGTAGAGCCTTATTTTGAAACGGCTTACAGCATTGAAAAGCTGCCAGCGGCATTGGTTAAACGACTGCGTACGCCTGAAGTCGACCGTGAGCTGACCATTCCTGAACCCAACCCCTTTATAGCGGATAATCTGGACTTAGTGGAAGGAAGCCGTATCGGCAATCCAAAGGTGATTCTGGAGAAGTCAGGGCTTCGTCTTTGGAATCTTACCGATACCAGCTTTGGCATGCCTCGGGGAAATATCCGGGTCATGATTTCTTCGGAAGAAGCGTCGAAAACACCGGCTGAAAATGTGATGGTGCAGCTTTATAAAGCGCTATTGTCCAGAAGTCTGAACGAATATGGTTATCCAGCTAAAGAAGCGGGGTTGAATTACAGCATCACTGCCGGGCGTCGGGGGGTGATGATCAGTTTGTCGGGTTATTCTGATAAACAACCACTGTTGCTTGAAGACATTCTGGAAGCGGTGAAAACGTTTAATCCCCAGGAAAACGCTTTTGAGCAGGAAAAGGCGGTACTGCTTCGTTCACTGAAGAACAAACAGTTCCATACACCTTACCGCCTGGGGCTGGATGCTCTGAGCCAGTTGGCTTACCCAAGTTATCCGGACGACGCTACGTTATTGAAAGCGGCAGAGAAGGTCACCTGGAAACAACTGCAACAGTATGCCAATGCCTTCTATCAGCACATTCATGTGGAGATGCTGGTGCTCGGCAACCATAGCGAAGCCAGTGCCCTGCAAATGGGAGCGATGGTTGAACGCTATTTGTTAAGTGATACCAATCGCAGCGATCGGTTTGATCTTCCTTATCACCTGTTGGGCGACACGGATCGTGTGGTCACCATGGATATTGAACACGACGATTCCATGTTGATCAGTTATTACCAACTGCCGGAGACCGGTAATCGCGAGCGGGCACAATATGCATTATTAGGTCGGTTACTGGCTAACCCATTCTTTAATGTGTTGCGTACTGAGCAACAGTTGGGCTATGTGGTGTTTGCCGGGCCAAGGCCGTTTGAAAAGCATCCGGGTATTATCTTTGTTGTGCAATCGCCAAAGTTGGATCCCACAGGTCTTGAGGGTCGAGTTGAGCAGTTTTTGCAATCCCAGAAAGCAGCCTTTGCCAGCCTGACCAATGAAGAGCTGGAGCAGTATCGCCAGGGCCTGATCGGCGATCTGCTAAAGAAAGATGATAACCAGGATGAGCGCAACAATCGGTTCTGGCAAGGCATTGCCAGTGGTGAAACGGATTTTGATAACCGTGAACGGATTGCGGAAGCGGTTCGTCAGCTGACGCCGGCGGATATGCAGGCTGCTCTGGATCGTTTGCTGGAGAATAAGGGCAAGCTGGTCGTTCGTTCCTTTGGTGAGCCGCATAAATCAGCCTATCAAGCAGAGGGATCCAGAATGGAGTGCACCTCCATGGATTGTTTTAGCGATTTGCCATTGCAGCATTAATCCTAAATCTGTGCATGAATAACGTTACTGACACTCTGTGTCAGTAACGTTGGTTCATTAATCGAACATTTGTACCAATACGGTATTGGCATTACTAATCAGTTTAAAAATTTCCTCATACTGTTTTTTCTGTAAAGTTGTTTCAGCATCGCTCAGACCTTCAGGTTTGAACTTATCTGGATGATATTGTAACGACAGTTTTCGATACGCTTTTTTCACGATTCCTGCAGAAAGTTCATCTCCCTTGATGCACAGAATGGCCATCGCATCACCGACATTATCCATAGACTTACCATAAAACCGAGCCAGTAAATCATTTAATGTTTTGTTAGTGGATTTTGGATAGTCATTGACCTTTGGGGGAGCATTGTTAGTAAAGAACTGCTGTCTGCCTGAACGGTTCTGGCCATGACCGGTATATTTTGAATGATATCCAGTGCCTGCCCCGCCAAACCCTGCTCCGAAACCTGCTCCAAAGCCGCTGTCAAAATTATAATGATGTCTGTCGTGTTCCCTTTCCTGACGGGATCGATTGTATTGTTTCTGTTTCTGTTCCTGCTCTTGGCGGAATTGCTCTTGCCTTTCTCTGCGTTTGCGGGCATTTTCCTGACGAGTTTTCTCATAGCGGGCGTTACTTTCTGAATTCTCTTTCTGTCTTGCCTTTTCATGTTTTGCCCTTTCATTATTCGCCTGTTCTCGGCGAGCCTTGGCTTCTTTCTGTGCTTTATTGAAATTTACATTTGTCGTGTAATGATCAAGTTCAATTTTAAATTGTTTTTTGGTAACAAACATCTGGGAGTGCTCCGGTTTATACCAGCTATGCAGGTCGGATTTGATGTCTGCGATAATCTTTCCTGTACTTATCCCCAGTTCAGGGTGGATAGGGAATAATTTTTCTACGCTGAGTCGGTATGAGGAGCCCGCATTGGAAAGCTCACGGTTTATCAGGTTTAATGCTTCTATGGTTGAAAGACCTGCGAGTTTACCTTCAACCTGAGACAACATTTTTTGAACCTGGTGCTTAGTTTTACAGGTTAAAATTTTCTCTGTAATGCACGTAGGAAAAAGATGGCTCTTCAGTCGATTGTTTCGATTTGTTTCGTTACCCGATTTTCCGTATATCGAATCGACACGTTGTATTGCATCAGCAAGTACATTAAGGAATGATTTCGCTTTAAATCGTTTCACATCGCAAACGCCCGAAACATCAGATTGCTCGAAAATCTGGTTTAATTTTTGCGCAACTAATTCATCACCGATACCATGATCTATATCGTTTGCAACAAGCTTTTTCATCTGTTGCCAGTAACCATAAGTGTTCTGTGGTTTTGACATCTTATATGGCTCAGAGGCTTTGTAGGAATCTTTCTTGGCTTGCTCTTGACTTTCATTTTTCGCTCTGTTGTTCTTTGTTGGCTTTGTGGTTTTGCTAGAAGCGTCGGGTGCTGTTTTGGAGTCAGTATTGTCTTTCTTATCGGCTTTCTGAGGTTTGCTTGACTCTTCTGTTTCTGGTCTAGTTGATGATTGTTGTTTTTTAGTAACTTTGTCAAAGAGTGTTTCCATATCCTGCTTTACAAGAAAACTCATTTTCATATTTAAAAAGTCTATAAATGTACTTTTTTCATTAATACCTTCGAACATTGATGGTTTTAATTGATGTGTGTTCTTTTGAATAGATAGTAACGCATTTATCTTTTCTATATACATGTTGTTTTTGACGGAGTCAGGGCAGTCGACAAGAGTTTCTTTAATTGATTTTAGGGATAGAGTTTTTTTAATCTGGTTGAAATCTTTGTCGGCTGACATTCCGCTGTCATTGAAATAATCTAGAATGTCGTTTGGATGGCATTTGTTTAAATTAATCAATAGTGGCATGGTTGAAAAAACAGCAGGCATGAAGCTGTTTGGGTCGAATCTAATGTTGTTGTTAGTTGTTCTTTCGAATGTGCCATTTACTTTTTTGGCAATGACTTTTGGGTCTACGCCATTTAAATCATCTGCTTCAACTAATTTACTGATTTCTTTCCACATGTTTGAATTTTTTGAGGTTGGATCTACTGGATAGTAGATCGGATCTGTAGATCTTTTTTTCTCTTCAGGCTTGTTGGAATGGTTCGTGTTTGTTTTTGTGGATCTATTTGTTGAGCTGGAAGTGGCTTTTCTTCCATTAAAAAAAGCACCTTTTTCTTTATTAATGTTTGGAGTGTTTTTTCCAAAGTCAGTGTTTTTGAAATATGAGCTTCTTGGTATTCTTGAGCTTGCCATATTAACCTCTGTAATTAATTTTTAATTTATATTAATTATATGTTATAAGGTTTTTTGGTTGTTTTCATGTTGTTTTTAACAAATTACGACTAATTGATTGGTGTTTAGGTTTGCATATCATTTAATATTAGACCTTTGTCTAAATTGAAGATCTAAATTGGTATGCAAGGTTTTAAATGGTTTTTTTGTTGGTTGTTTTTTTATGGTTTAGTTGATTTTTTTCGAGAGATGATGGTGGTGGGTTGTTGATATGAATGGCTCGTTTTTTCTTATGATGTGCCTATTGTTTTAAGGTTTAATAGGATGGCTGATATTTTACCGCAGCTTAACAGAGCTGTAGCTCCTACTTTCTTTTAGGTTGTTAGTCAGAAAGCAGTGTTTTCCATTAAGCCTTTGTTCAAATTTGTTTCGTAACATGATGCTGTTTTGGTTGGCTAAAAAGTCATAATCAAAATTTTTGAAGCTTCAGTAGCATAGGAAAGTCCATTGAAACTACTAAAACCAATTGTCGCTATTATTGTTATTGCTACATCGTCCATTATTATGGTTTATTCGACCTCCTTCATGCTCCTGAGGCAAATTATCCGATAGTTTCTTAAGCCTATCTTCCGCCCACGGACGCCGGTGTTCACAGTTTTTGTTAGAGAATTTTTCACAACAACATAGGCGTGCACAGTGTAACCGGAGAACTGGTTGGGCTCTGTCTGGCAAATCATTGTCTTGCTGATATTTCTTTCACAAAAGATTACTCCCTCCCCATTGATAATAACCCCACTGTTACATATCCTTTTTCTTCATAGGATATATGAGGCAATTGCTATGACCGCTGACGTTCTGCTATCTGAACTGGAAGCCCGGGATAATAAAAAAATTGGCCTGGTGACCCTCAATGCTCAAAAGGCGTTGAATGCCCTGAACCCATTCATGATTGAGCAGATGTACCACAAGCTCACACAATGGCAGGACAATCCGGATATTGTCGCCGTGTTTATGCAGGGCGGTGGTGAAAAAGCCTTTTGTGCCGGCGGTGATGTTCGCTCTTTGCGTCAGGCGGTTGTCGACGGACAAATTGAATCTCCCGCTCGATTTTTTGAAGACGAATACCGGTTGGATTACCTGATTCATGCCTATACCAAGCCGGTGATCTGCTGGGGTAATGGCATTGTTATGGGTGGCGGTATTGGTTTGATGGCAGGTGCTGATTTCCGGGTGGTGACGGATACCTCTATGCTGGCGATGCCAGAGATTAGCATTGGTTTGTACCCCGATGTGGCAGGCAGTTGGTTGTTAAGTCATATGCCAGCAGGCATTGGTTTGTTTATGGGGCTGACCGCCTGTCGTTTAAATGCGGCGGATGCCATTTATGTGGGCCTTGCTAATCGTTTTATTGATCAGGCGTTTCGCGAGAATGTTCTGGCGTCGCTTTCTCAGGCGGATTGGAGTGCGCAGGAAGCCCATAAAGTGGTGTATGGGATTCTGCAGGAATATCGGGAGAAGAGTACCGGCTGGTTACCTTATTCCAAAGTGCGAGAGCATCGTGATTTGATTGCGGGTTTGATGGATAAATCCTCTTTGGTAGAAGTGATGGAAGGGCTGGAAAACCTGGTGACCGATGATGAATGGCTACAAACTGCCCGCAAAACAGCGCTAAGAGGTTCGCCTCTGTCGGCCGCCATTTGCCGTCGGCAATTGAAAGCTGCACGTCATATGTCGCTAAAAGAGGTGTTTCAGAGCGAATTGGTGTTGTCGGTCAACACCGTGTTGAAGGGAGACTTCTGTGAAGGTGTTCGTTCGGTGCTGGTGGATAAGGATCATAAACCACAATGGAAGTTTGCGGACGCCAGCAAAGTGAACCCTGATCTGTTGGGTGAGATTTTTACTTCACCTTGGGCTGAGAATCCACTCAGTGATCTGTAATATGACCGTTCATTAAAAACAATTGGTTGGCCGGGGCAATCCTGCAATGCGGGAAGCCACTCTGGCCGGGCTTTCCGGAAACAGCTTCAGTAAGTAGAGGCTGTTTCCTTTTTCTTTCCCGAAACACTTTTCAATATGCTTCACAAAGGGGCGCTGATTCGGCGCCATGTCGTATTGCTGATAGAACTCGCGGGTAGCGTTGATGATCTCCCAGTGGGCTTCTGTCAGAGTCAGTCCTTCCAGCTGGGCTAGCTGTTCCGCAACGTCGTGATTCCAATCTTCAAGGTTGGCGAGAAATCCATCTTTATCGAGAGTCAGGGTCATAGAAGGTTCCGAAGTATTATCGGGCAGGATTTTACGGCACCTGCCGCTGATAAACCATCTTTCAGACTGGCATCAATAAGCCGGTATCGGACTCACGGTTGCGACTCTTCCAGCGACAATTCTTGGAAAATTGGCTGCTCAGGTAATCTTCCTGCTCCGGCAGGATTCGATTGCTGTTAATCAAAGCCAGATACTCTGCCGCATTCGGCCGGTAGGGCAGGGCGATCAACGATAAGTTGGTATGTTCAAGCAGATGATCACCTTTGTGCTGATTGCAACGTCGGCAGGCGGCCACTACATTCATCCAATTGTCTGCACCGCCTTTAGACTTGGGGATAATGTGATCCCGCGTCAGCTCCCGGCGTTTATAATAGTGCCCGCAGTAGAGGCATTGATAGTTGTCTCTTTCAAACAGGGAGTAGTTACTGAGAGCAGGGTTATTACGGGAGGGAAATAAGCGTTTGCCCCCGCAGGCAATAATGCTGGGCAGTTCCACCACGGTGCGATCGCCCAGAAAGCGGTTATAACCGCCGTGAATGCGATATATGATGTCGCCCAGGCTCCAATGGACGAGTTCTCGTGAATAAAGACAGACGGCTTCCTGCCAGGTGAGCCACTCAACGGGCTGTCCGGCAGTGTTCAGGCGTAGAATATACACGACAGAGATTCCTCTTATCATTCCCTGATTGTCATCACTCGTTTGCCAGGCGGGTGATACTCAAATTATCGGCGTTCCATTACCGACTTTTATAGTTTCAACTTAACACACTTTTTTTGCCGCAAAAAAGCAACCTGAGGTTTGATTATTCTTGGCGCTGTGTTTATCTATTAGAAAATCCATTGTGAACAGGAAGTGTGCTGTGAAAAAAGTCCGGCTGGGAACCAGTGATCTAGAGGTGTCTGAAGTCTGTCTTGGGTCCATGACCTGGGGCAGGCAAAATACGTTAGATGATGCCTTTGTGCAGATCGATTTTGCCCTGGATCAGGGCATTAATTTTATTGATACTGCCGAGATGTATCCGGTGCCACCCAAACCGGAGCTGAGTGGCGATACTGAACGCTATATTGGCAAATGGCTCAAGGCGAATCCGCAGAAACGGGACGGATTGGTGATTGCCAGTAAAATGGTCGGCGCCGGTTTACCCTGGATTCGAGAAGGTCGCCCCATCAGTGGCGCTGATCTCAAAGCCGCGCTGGAAGGTTCGCTGCAACGACTAAATCTTGAATGCATTGACGTCTACCAATTGCACTGGCCAAACCGGACATCGCCGCATTTTGGTAAACACTGGCCCGGTATGGTGCCCCACACAACGGTGGATTGTGCACGCCAGGAAGAAGAGATGCTGGATATTCTCAACAGCCTGCAAACGTGTATCGATGAAGGAAAGATTAAGCACTTTGGTCTTTCTAATGACACGCCCTGGGGCATCGGGGAGTATGTCCGACTCAGTGAGAAGCATCAGTTACCTCGCCCCGTGTCGGTTCAGAATGAATTCAATCTCATTCATGCTAAAGATTCCCCTTATATGCTTGAGTCCTGCGTATTGGAAGGGCTGGCGTATTTGCCCTGGTCGCCACTGGCGGGCGGTGTTTTATCCGGTAAATACCGCAATGGACAAATGCCAGAAGGGGCACGATGGTCTCTCTCTCAGAGAAACGGTTTGTTCCGGGACCAGTCGCAAACTCATGAAGCCATCGAACACTATTTGCAGATTGCTGAGCGTCATCACATAACGTTGGCACAGCTGGCACTGTATTGGGTTTATCAAACAGAAGGCGTTGTCTCGACCATTATTGGTGCGACCAGTCTGGATCAATTGAAGGAGAATATTGATGCCTATTACCTGAAACCGTCGGCAGAGTTGATGGAGGAAGTGAATCAGGTGTTCAAAGCCTATCCTGTGCCGTTTTAAAGGCCGGTATGGGGTAATGACATTTTATACGTGACGCATGCAGTCTTGCTTTGTTAGTCTGAAAGAAACCACATTACAGGGAATGTAAACACCATGAAATGGATGACTACATTAATGATGGTTGCAGGGCTTGGCTGTATCATTTATAGCGGTTCTGTTTACATTCAATCCGGTGAGACGGTTTATGAGTTTCCGGTGCAGAGTGTGGGGCGTGATCAGGGGCAGATGGATTTAAGTCCGGATATGAATCCGATCAAAGTCATATTACATACTCGCTTTCAAAGTCGCACCAAAACAGAGGCAGCCCGCTTTTACAGCTACACGTTTGAGTTGAAAAATCCGCTTGATGAAGCCATCTTGAATTCAGAAAAAGCCCTGACCCTTCGGCGGGATAAAAAAGAGATTCCCGTGAATGAATTCGCTAAACAGCGTAACAGGGTTCATACCATGGGCACGATATCTGTAGAGGAAGCCGGCGTTTATTCCTGGAAGCTTTTGCTTATGAATCACCAGTCGCATATTAATCATGCCTTTCTGGAAGTTCGTAGAAACGTTGCAGCTGATTTCCCCATAACTCTCTGGGGGGGTCTTTTGTTATTTGTCCTTGGTATTGGTTCGGGCTTTGTGGCGACCCATCGTAAGCTTGATTAGCTCAATAGCTGATGAACGCTGGCAAGGCTTTCATTAAATAGTCCTGAAACAACTTTATACGAATGCTGTCTTTTAAATCTTTATGATAGACCATCCACATAGGTGACGCTTCTGTTGCCAGCCCGAAGTCAACCTGGTGGATAGGACCTTGAGCCTGGCTTTGTCGGTTCAGGGATTCGAAAGGACCAATACCCATTCCATGCAGTACAGCAAAATAAATATCGTGGAAGCTATTGCTTTTGAAGACAATGTTTTCCGGTTCCAAGCGATCATACAGCGCTTTAATACCGGGAATGCGTTGTTTTCCCCCAGCCGGTAGAACCCAGCGATGTTGCGTTACCTCATCAAGCGTTTGCGGTAGTCCAAAACGTTCTGCATAGCAGCCCGATGCGAAATAGCTGAGTGTGACCTGCATCAATGGTTTGGCAATAAGGTCCGGCTCTGTTAATGAGGACCCCACTCTCAGAGCAGCATGAATATCGCCACGGTTAAGGGTAAGGATCTCGTCGGTGGCGACAACCTCAATCTGAATGCTTGGATATTGTTGTTGAAACTCAGCAACCAGTGGCACCAGAAATTGTGAGAAATCAGAGACGGTAGAAATGCGCAGGGTTCCTGAAGGCGAATCTCCCATCATGGTCAGGCTGGATTGCAACAGTTGCATATCTGCTGCTACCGACTTTCCCTTTTCCAACAATTGATGCCCGACTTCGGTCAGGCGATAACCGCGCTGATGGCGAATAAACAAACGTTGACCGAGCTGGTTTTCCAGCTGTTTTACCCGACGCAACACGGTTGAGTGGGTCATTTCCAGTTGTTGGCCTGCCGCACTTAGGCTGCCAGTGTCGGCTACTGTCAGTGCGATACGGATGTCATCCCAGTTCAGGTTCTTCATTACGTTATCCCAATACCGTTATCTGTGCATTTTTGCACATTTGTTGTTGAGATAAAGCTATTTCTTACACAACTGACTAGCGGTAATGTAGTGCCATTAACGTACTCTGGTGACCGTGATGGCACAGCTAAAAAACAATAATGAAGGTTACGGTTGGATCAGTATCGCCTTTCACTGGTTGATGGGGCTGACCATTTTCGGCCTTTTCGGACTGGGCTTATATATGGTGGAGCTCACCTATTACGATGCCTGGTACAAAGGTTCTCTTGATCTTCATAAGG
Source organism: uncultured Endozoicomonas sp. (assembly GCF_947495845.1). Taxonomy (GTDB): domain Bacteria; phylum Pseudomonadota; class Gammaproteobacteria; order Pseudomonadales; family Endozoicomonadaceae; genus Endozoicomonas. The sequence continues at coordinate 11,298 of NZ_CANMAO010000028.1, forward strand.
GCATTGGCATCCTGCTGGCGATGGCCTGGGTGGCGAGATTGGTCTGGAAACTGCTGAACCCGGCGCCAAAACCACTGGGAAATAAGGCCTGGGAGCATAAAGTGGCGCATCTGGTTCACGGTGTGCTTTATCTGTTCATGCTGTCGTTGTTTGTCAGCGGCTATTTGATTTCGACAGCCGATGGTCGTTCCATTGATGTCTTCGGTGTGTTCGAAGTGCCTGCCAGTTTGATGATGGACAATCAGGAAGATATTGCTGGCATGATTCACTGGTGGCTTGCATTGAGTTTGATGGTGCTGGTGGGCTTACACGCTGCCGCCGCCATTAAACATCATGTGATTGATAAAGACCGTACGTTGATGCGGATGTTGAAAACCGATTAAAGAAAAACAACGGAAAGAAAAGGAAACACAATGAAAAAAATAATACTGGCCCTGGGATTAATGGCCTCTGCAACTCTGGCTCAGGCTGCCACCTATAATATTGATACCCGTGGCGCGCACGCTTTTGTGCAATTCAAGATCAAACATTTAGGCTATAGCTGGTTGCTGGGTCGCTTTAACACCTTTGATGGTCAGTTTGAATACGATGCCAGTGCCCCGGAAAAATCGTCTGTCTTTGTTGAAATCGATACGGCCAGTATCGACTCTAATCATGCGGAGCGTGATAAGCACCTGAAAGGTTCTGACTTTTTGAATGTCTCAAAGTTCCCTAAATCCACCTTCAAGAGCACCGGCTTTGAAGCCACTGGCGAAGGTGAAGGTGTTATTTCCGGTCAATTCACGTTGCACGGCGTCACCAAAGATATCAGTTTTCCGGTGAGCGTTATTGGTGAAGGCAGTGACCCTTGGGGTGGTTATCGTGCAGGCTTTGAAGGAAAAACTACTTTGAAGCTAGCTGATTACGGTATTGATTATAACCTTGGCCCAGCGTCTACCCATGTGGATATTGAGCTGCACATTGAAGGGGTTCGTCAGTAATTAGAATAGTGAGAGCGTAGTTGTACGGCTACGTTCTATCCATTTCTAATATCCAGTATGACTGCGCTGAGAGTGGAACCCTATGTCAAATACCCTAATTACTGAAGCCCTGTACAAATTGGTTCGATAACTTGGAAAATCATCCCTGGACAAGCTTGAAGGAGATGAAAATTCATACTTCACTCGTCCTTTTTAATCGAATCGCAAGCCAGTTTTATTATACGCTCTTTTGAATAATGCTTGACTAAATCACCGACGTTATTGAATTGTCGAAGCGTCACATAGCTATCATTCAGTTCTGCAAACGAACCATCCTTGCGTTTCACCAATGCCCAATGATGATGGGCTGTGTTGTTAACGCACAAAGCAATTTCTTGACCCGGCTTTTTTAACTTATCTAGATCATTTTTGGCAATATCGTATGGCAAAAATTCCAGTTTACGTGGAATGCTAAAGGCGCTATATGGGAAATCTATGGATTGGTATGCTCCAAGATTAAAGGGTATCTGGCTTGGTCCTGTGGTTTTATCGGACATATGGCTGTTGTAAAACTTGTACCAGATATCCACCTCTTTTAGAGCTTCGGTTGTCCGTTTTTGCCTGAACTTTTCAATAACCTGTGTGCTGAGCTCTTCTTTATATTTTTTAAGCTCGTCTTCTTTATTCATGCATAGACCAGTAACTTGCTCTCCGTTACTCAACTGACGGTTTAACGCTTTAGCTTCTGACGACAATCTATTGAACCTCCCGTCTTTCCTCATTTCATTATCAAGTTCAATTGGTGTAAGCGCTTTGATGTTAAGTGCCTTCTCTCCGAGGAGCCCGTATGAAGTTATAAAGAAACGATAAATCTGGTTGTGTATCTGATATTGGCATCGAGAAATGAAGTAACAGTGAGTCGCTGTAGGGTTGCGAATACCCTTAAGAGGCAAATCTTCAAGCTTGTCAGCAGCATTAGGTGATCGCACTGCGGCATACATCGTACGCTGCATGATCGTTAGCTGTTTCAGATCCTCATGCAGCTTATTGGCAGTAGGGTTAACGTAGCTCCCTAGTTGCTCCCGATATTGGTTGAATGGCTTTTTCAGTAAGTTACGAAGCGTATCGTGATCTGTGAGATAACCCGGAATACGTATTTGATCAATCTCTTTGTCAATACCTGCCAGTAGTCGATCAATGTTTTGTCTGATTTCAGCTGAATTCAGCTGCTGTTTTGGCTGAATGACAGGTGCTTTTGAATTTGAATAATCCTCTGCCTTCATTTGCCTGATTGGATCAGAGCCTGTTATAGGGGCTGATGATTGATTGGAAGATGTGGTTTCGTTATCACCCTGAAATGGAGTTACTTTGTTAACCGCGTGAGTACCTGGCTCGGTACTATCAGGAAGAGCAAAAGTGACCTTCTTTTTTGTCTTTGGGGGCGGTGTTTGGTCATTATTACTTGGCGTTGCGGGCTGAGTTGGAACCACGCTAGAGTGGGTGGGTCGTTGGACTGTCTTCACGACAATCTGATCCTCTGGCACTATAGAAATGTCACGTTCAGTGAGTTGTTTGTATAAGCTTCTGCCTGCTTTTGTGCTGCAGGTACCAGAATTATCAGGTTGATCAAAGGTTTTCAGATAACTTTTTGCATCCGCAACCGTGACTTTATATAAGCCAAAAACACCTGCAACATAAGCCATTGCTGTTCGTAGGCACTTCATGTGCAAGTAGCTGTTTTTAGACAGATTCCATGCATATGAGGCCGCTGGTAAAGCGTTCAAATACAGGTTGGTACTACTCATTACCTATTACCCTTTATTCTGAGCATACAGTCTTAGCCGCCAGAACCTTCCGTGATGAGTAACAGGCGGTAATTCTCCACATAATAATGATGAGTGACTCTGGTTTGCCTAACCAGAGTGTTCAGGGTGCTAACAAAGTTACTCTCTATCATTCAAAATCCAGCGTATTGTTAGCAAATATATCGCCGGTGTTGACTATATGGCTCTATATGCAGGCAGTTAGCCCCAGAAATTGATAGTCGATCCATTCACTCCTTCCAAGCCTATGCTATGATTCTGCGTTCTGAGAAAGGAGCGGTTATGACGGTTGGTATAATAATGGGGTCTAAATCGGACTGGCCCACAATGAAACACGCAGCGGATATGCTGGACCACTTCGGAATCGACTACGAAACACAGGTTGTTTCTGCCCATCGTACGCCCCAGTTACTGGCGGACTACGCCTCCCAAGCAGCAGATCGAGGCATTAAAGTGATTATTGCCGGTGCTGGCGGTGCTGCACATCTTCCGGGCATGGCGGCGGCATATACCAGCCTGCCGGTGCTGGGTGTTCCGGTGAAGTCAAAAGCCCTGAACGGTATTGATTCTCTACTGTCTATCTGCCAAATGCCCAAAGGTGTGGCGGTCGGCACCCTGGCAATTGGTGAAGCCGGTGCTGCTAATGCAGGCCTTTTGGCTGCTCAGATTCTTGGCTGCCAGCAACCGGAATTATTGGCTAAAATTGATGCGTTCAGAAAAGAACAGACTGAGTCCATCCTGGCGAACCCGGATCCTGCAGAATAAACAGCCATACATTCCGTTGCAGTAACGCCACTAACGTAGAGCCAATAACTAGAGAGTGTGCAGAAGAGTTTCATGGACATATTAGTTCTCGGTGCCGGTCAGCTTGCCCGTATGATGAGCCTTGCGGGTGCGCCGCTGGATCTTAATGTCACCGCTTATGATGTTGGCTCCGGTCACATCATTCATCCCCTGACGCAACAAAAATACAGCCTGACCCTGGCAGAAGCCATTGCTGGTTGTGACGCTATTACCGCAGAATTCGAACATATTCCCGATGACGTGCTGACGTTGTGCGATGCCTCGGGCAAATTTTATCCTGGCCGACAGGCGATCAAGGCGGGTGGTGATCGCAGCATTGAGAAAGCGTTGTTGCAAAAAACCGGTGTGCCCTGTGCGCCCTGGCAGTTGATCACCGAACGAGCGCATCTTGATACTGCGATTGAGATCCTCGGCAAGCCCCTGGTCATCAAAACCTGTCAGGCAGGGTATGATGGCAAAGGCCAATGGCGAATCAAAGACGGTTCGGATATTGAGCAGATCTGGTCAGAAATGCAGGTTTTTCTGCACAAGGGCAGTACCGATCATCCTCACTCGATTATTGCGGAACAGATGATTCCGTTTCAGCGTGAAGTCTCCGTGATCGGTGCGAGAGGTAAAGATGGCAAGGTGGCGATTTACCCGGTCACAGAAAATGAGCACACCAACGGTGTGCTGACGTTATCCATCGCCGTCCCCGTTGTAGAATCCATTCAACAGCAGGCAGTAGATGCCTTTACTCGCCTCAGCACCGAGCTGGATTATGTCGGTGTGTTGGCCATCGAATTTTTTGAGGTTGATGGCCAGCTCATGGTGAATGAAATTGCTCCTCGGGTTCATAACTCTGGCCACTGGACGCAGCAGGGCACTTTATGCAGTCAGTTTGAAAACCATATGCGGGCTGTTGCTGGCTTGCCTTTGGGGTCAACGGAGATGCTGGGTGTCAGCGCCATGATTAATGTGCTGGGGCAACCGTCAATCCCTGTCGATGTACTGTCGGTATTGGGTGTTACCAGTCACTGGTATGGAAAAACTCAACGTCCCGGACGTAAGATGGGGCATATCAATGTTGTTGCTGAAGACTCTGCGCGGCTCGGTGATAAGCTATCGATTTTGGCTGGAAGCTTGGCAGAGTCTGATTTTCCTGGTGTAGCTGGGATGGGGGCTTTTTTAAGTTCAGAAACTACCACCGCATTCCGACATTGATCCAGGTACCGTCTTTATTAAAACCAACACCCAATACTGGAGAGGCAGGATTATCCATTGAAGAGGTAAACAGCTGATTTAGTCCATAGGTCACTAACGCACTTCCAGCAATATCTGACCAGTAATGGTGATCGTTCCTGACCCGGGCGTAACCTGCGATGGTTGCTCCGACAAGATATGGCAAGGCATCCGCCATGCCATAGCGTTCATAGATATACCAGGCCGGATAAAACGCAGTGCCTGCATGCCCTGATGGAAAAGAGTCATTGCCGTGACCAAAAGGCCTTTCCCTGTCGAAGGTGTCCTTTAATTTGGGAATGACCAACTGCTTGCTGACGGTGTGACCAAGATGCAATTGTACAAGGCCATTTACCCATTCGTAATCCTGATCACCAGACTCTTTCCACAGAGTGTGGATGGTGGCGAAATGGACAAGGTTTCCGGATAGGAAGCCTCCAATTCGATGTAATTGTTTATTTTCTTCTGGAAATGCTTTTGCGGATGCTGTCAGCAGCATGACTACGTACAGTAGCTTTAGACTTTTCATCAGAGCTCCTGAAAAACAGTAAAGTTTTTTTGATTCTTTGTTTTTATCGCCGGTGCAGAAGAAAGCTGAAAGGGTGGCTACTGCTAGTTGTTTGAATAGTTGTTTGAATAGTTGTTCAGAAGAATTTGGGCGTATTACGGTTGATTTTATGAATGGTTATATACAACCTGTAACGTAACAGTTCTAGAATGCTACCGTCTTAAACGTACTTTATCTTTTCCCCGTTACGGCTTTTGGATAAGCTACTCCGTTATTTACCATCAGGGTGATTCACCCTGCACTGTATGATTCCAGCTGGGGACAACGATGATCATCAAGCCAAGGATCCGCGGGTTTATTTGCACCACCACTCACCCGGTGGGCTGTGAAGCCAATGTTAAAGAGCAAATTGCATACACTCAATCCCTCGGCCCGGTAGACAATGGCCCTAAAAAAGTGCTGGTGATTGGTGCTTCCAGTGGTTATGGGCTGGCTTCTCGCATCACGGCAGGCTTTGGTTCTGGCGCTGCCACCATCGGTGTGTTTTTTGAAAAACCGGCCTCTGAAACCAAACCTGGCACCGCCGGCTGGCACAATTCCGCAGCTTTTGAAAAACTGGCTCATGAAGCCGGTCTTTACGCAAAAAGCTTGAACGGTGATGCGTTCAGCCATGCTGCCAAGCAGAAAACCATTGAGCTGATCAAGCAGGACCTGGGCCAGGTGGACATGGTGGTTTATTCTCTGGCATCGCCAGTGCGTAAAATGCCGGACACCGGAGAAGTCATTCGCTCAGTGTTAAAACCCATGGGTAAACCTTATACGGCGACCGCCGTGGACACCAACAAAGACACACTATTCGAAGCCACGGTAGAACCCGCAACGGAAGAGGAAGTCGAGGCAACCGTTACCGTTATGGGTGGTCAGGATTGGGAATTGTGGATGAAAGCCCTGTCTGAAGCCGGTGTTCTGGCGAAAGGCTGCAAAAGTGTTGCTTACAGTTATATCGGTACAGAGCTAACCTGGCCAATCTATTGGGAAGGCGCGCTGGGTGTGGCTAAGAAAGACATGGATCGTGCAGCTCATGTTATCGACGACAATATGAAAGCCATCGACGGTTCTGCGAATATCGCGGTTCTGAAAAGTGTCGTGACCCAGGCCAGCTCAGCGATTCCGGTAATGCCGCTCTATATCTCCATGGTCTTTAAGAAAATGCGTGAAGAAGGGGTGCATGAGGGTTGTATCGAGCAGATCAACCGGATGTTCCGTGATCGTCTATACCGTACTGATGGACAAACACCGGAGTTGGACGACAGCGACCGTTTACGATTGGATGACTGGGAGCTACGGGACGATATCCAGCAACATTGTCAGGAAGTATGGTCGCAATTGACCAATGAAAACCTCAGGGAGTTAACGGATTATACCCTTTATAAAGAAGAGTTCCTGAAGCTGTTTGGTTTTGGTGTAGACGGGGTTGATTATGAAACGGATGTCAATCTACAGGATGATTTTGAGGTTACTACTATATAAACTTCTCCTTATAGGCTGTTGAAGTTCTACATTAATTTACAAAGATGCTTCAAGACTGAGCGAATGATCAAATAACTCAGTCTTGAAGTGATGATCAGGAAAAAACGCCTATACCCTACTGATGGACAAGCTCCAGATTTGGACAACAGCAACCACTTACGATTGGATGATGGGACGATATCCGGCAACATTGTCGGGAAGTATGATCGCAATTGACTAATGAAAACCTCAGGGAGCGTTCTCAGTGGACCGTTTATGTGACCGTTGAGAACCTCTATATCGTTGGTTTAAATGACTGCGAAGTTGCCCCATCAAGAAAGATAGGATCTGACCTTTTCTGTGATGTGTCTCTTGCACACAGGACAATTGCTTGCCCTTTCCCCGCAGGGCACGCAGGCATTTAAATGACCACAGGGTACAAATACTACGCAGCTTTCCTCTCTGTTACATATCTTGCATTTTTTTTGAGCTTCCAGTCTGGCAATCTCGGCTTCCGGTGTCTGTTCTTGGGGTTGAGATGTTCCAGACATTTGCTCAACGTGTGGTTCGGAGGTGGTTGCCTGTTCTTCGTTGTTTGAGGCCAGACTCTCATACTCATTCTGTGTTTCCACCAGCGCGTCTACAAGATCAACGACTGAGGAGAATGGAAAGAAGTCCTGACTATTATTACCTCCATCCAGTTTTCTCTTAATGACCATAACGATGTGTGACTCTTCAAAGCCCATATCTTTTGCGGCATTGGCACATTCATTGGAGTCCATCCAGCCACGTATTTTGCTCTCTTGATTTTGTCGTTCCCTTTGAGGGTCAATGATTGGGAAGGAAGGTGTCTCGCGCCCATTGTTTAAAGTATTCAGTCTCTGAATCCCCGACACAACCTGCCTCCGCCCTGGTGCTTGTTGTCTCAGAGGTTCTCTTAAGAGGCCATCGGGGTCAGGGCGCTCCAGGTCAGGGAACTGACAGGTGACTTCATGAACATAAAGAGGGCCTTTTTTTCTCAGTAAGTGCTCGCAACGGGGATACCATTTGGCATGTTCGAACCATGGGTCATCGTCACGTTCCCAATTATTCAGGCCTCCATTACAGTAATAGCATTTTGTCCGATCTTCATTATTTAGATAAAACATGCCCGAAGCGGCAATGTCTATAGGTTCTGCGTTTGTTAGTCCACGCCATATACAGCGCCCCTGTACGTCGTAAAAAGTTGCTATTCGATCGGCAAGATCAGCATATTCAGGCTTAAAAGGGTTAAGGCAAGGGTATTGCTCGGCGAGCAAACGTTCAAGATTAACGCTTGCAGAGTTTGCATCTGGATGTCGATGTGCTTGATTCTCTGGGTAATGATTTTGAGTAGGCTCCTGAGTAGTCCTCTGAGCGTGTTGGTGTGTATTACTGGTGCTTGTTGCGGATAATTGGCCGTTACCTTGTTGGTTCGACGTAGATGGACGTGTGCTTCTGTCTTGAAAAAAATCTTCCAGCTCATCAAAGGGGCTTCTGTTTGTTGCTTCAGGATGGCGAACTGAAGGAAGCAGACCTGAAGCTTCCTGAGTGGAGTGCGCAGCAGGAAAGCTGCCTGAAAATGCAGGTTGAGCTCCAGATAAAGGGATATTCTTGTTTTCGCTACCATTAGCAAGTGCACAGTTGGCTTTATGCCAGTGCCTGTCGCTTACCGAATACCCATCAGGCAAGTCAGCGATAATGGATTGACAGCTAAAGCACTGCAACCGGTTATTACCAATATGGAAAAAACCGAATTCTGCTAGGGGAAAAAGGGAGTCCTCAGCTGTCTCATAAGTGGCAATGCGGGCAACATGCCTGCACATCTTGTCGGTTTCGTTAGAGCCTGATGACTCGTTGGGGGCATCAGACTGAATAGTTCCTCTGCCAGGCACGTGTGTGACATCATAGTTAAACATCCTGCCTTCCTGTCGGCGGATGATAGCAGCCCTAAAGCTTTGATCAAATGGGTTGTGATTGATATTCCCAGGGCTTAGGGGGGTGGTTGCTACTTCCATCGTTAAACCTCATTTTTTCTAACGAGTGAAGCTATTAATAAGGGTTTAAGCCAGCTTCCCCGTAATATTTATGAATTAAGGGTTAGATGGCTTAAGTGGTACTAGGTTCACTGAAATGTCTGATTTTTATATCAGAGTAGTTATTAATGAATGGGGGTATTAATTAAGCATTGAGCTCACGGCGCTTTTGTCAGATATGTCTGTTGCAGAATGTACATCCGTAGAACATCGCAGTATTGGCCGTTCGTGAAATACTCCTGAATATGTCTTCCTTCTTCAATAAAGCCTGTTTCACGATAAAGGTGAATTGCTTTCTCATTTTCTACTGCAACCACAAGGTACACTTTATTAAGGTTCAGTATGGTGAACGCATAATCCAGTGCGGATTTGATCAGGGCTCTGGCATGGCCTTTTCCCTAGTGCCCCGGCGCGATAATAATCTGAAATTCTGCTTTTCGATGGATATAGTCAATCTCAATCAGTTCCACCAGCCCAACGGATTCCGGTGTGGTGCTGTGTTGCGGGGTGTATTCCGCAACAAAGCGACGCTCGGTATTATCGTGAATGTGTTTGCCGTAAAGATCGTCCAGCTCATCGAACGACTCATAAGGCTCTTCAAACCAGTAGGACATGATGCTGCGATTGTTGTTCAGCGAGTGAATAAAGCGCAGGTCTTTCTTCTCTAGAGCTCGTAAACGGATACTGCTTTTCATCCGAAAATCTCAATGATTTTGTGACCAATGAATATAAATAGCCACTTGTTGAGTAAACCGGGGAGGTATTTTTCGGGATTCTAAGTGATTACCGATGCTGGTGACTATCAAAAATATGACCTTTGACGTGATTGCACTATTTAACTGGTAAATGAACTGATGAGTGAACTGATTTTTCAGGGAGATCTGTCCTATAACTCGCCTTCAGTGTAACGGTAACGGCGTTCACTGCCGACAGGCTCGCTGGTGATACCTTTACCACTGAGTGGTTGTGATTTCACGGCGGTTGGCGCATCACGCCAAAACGAATCTGTAAGGGATATCTGAAAACGTTCAAAGTTCTGGCTGGGCGATGTGAAGCGAACATGGAGCTGGGGTGTGCCGCTGTCGGGTACCTCGGCAATCCAACTGGCGACAGTCACTTCCCGAATAATGCTGTCATAATAACCGTTTTGTGCGCTGTTCACCCAGCGATAATAATCGCCGACTGCGGTCAGTTCCGACGTATTGGCCTGCATCATGGCTTTAATGGTGTCAAAGCGATCCGCAGAGTCTGGGTAGTACACTTGATTCAGTGACCTCATTGAATCCAGGACGTAGTGGTTGGTGTGATATAACCGGTTGTTATTTTCGCGGGCGCTCATTATCTGGTACTGCTTTTTATTCGGCCCAACCTCCACCAGAATGGCTTCGGTTTTGTCACCGATGATCAGGAAATTGGCCATACCATTTCCGAATAGTTTTTCTTCATCGTTGAGAACTTCAGCGACGGATTGGTAATTTTCCAGTAGCTCATACAAAACCGCAGACTGATCTTTATCGTTAAACTGGTTAGCGTTGTTAATGGATGCGGATTCGTTTTGAACCACAGACAGGCCGTGTTCATTTATACCTGCTGCCAGATACGGGTAGGGCGAATGGTTTGAATGGTTATAGAAAAGACCAAGATAGGCACTTTTTCCTGCTTCTCTTTTGATGGTGAGCTGTTCATAGGCTGCCAGGGAATCGCGATTTTTAGCCATAATCAGTCCGCCATCTTTATTGGCTGTGCCAACCGAGGCAAAGGTGGTACATGCCTCACTGATGAGAGGGGGTGTGGCAGCCAGAACCAGTAATAAACATGAAAGCGGCTTGCGTAGAGAGGGGGCAGGCATGGGGTTCTCCTAGTATGATTAGTTTTTAGAAGCTGTTCACAATCTTTCTCCTCGCTTTCGCTATTCGCAAAAGATCATGAACAGCTTCTTATAAAAAGTATCAGTAATCTGTTGTTTGTCTAATCACAGAATGACCGTTTTTGACTAATGCCTTGGCTATGCCAGACAGGAAAACGGTGTCGTTTTTTGTGATCATAAACGCTATGATGCGTTAATAAGTGGATGTTGTTGTTTATTGATGGGCATCCCATACCAGACTGGAAGGCAGTAGGTCAGTGGTAAGTCTGACAGCCTCCTATACCACTGGATGAACATTGACGTTACCCAGTTTTTCCATACTAGAAAAAGAACAAACAAGTGAGTCTTGATATGTCCTCTAACCCGGTAAACGAGAATATTGTCATTGTATCTGCAGTCCGGACACCGATGGGTGGCTTTCAGGGTGATTTGTCGTCAGTGCCTGTGGTTGAACTTGGCACCGTAGCGATTAAGGCGGCTCTTGAGCGAGCAGGTATTGCGTCTGATCAAGTATCAGAAGTCATCATGGGTTGTGTTTTACCGGCTGGCACCGGCCAGGGGCCCGCACGACAATCTGCTGTGGGTGCGGGTATTCCGGTCTCTGTACCAACGACCACGGTCAATAAACTGTGTGGTTCTGGCATGAAAACCGTCATGCTGGGTGCAAGCCAGCTAAAGACCTGTGAGGCAGATGTTGTGGTTGCTGGTGGCATGGAAAGCATGAGTAATGCGCCGTATATGTTGGATAAAGCCCGTTCGGGTATGCGCATTGGCCATGGTCAGGTAAAAGATCATATGTTTACCGACGGCCTTGAAGATGCTTATACCGGTAAAGCCATGGGTGTTTTTGCTCAGCAGACAGCAGATCGTTTTGATTTAACCCGTGAGGCAATGGACGACTATGCACTGGCATCTCTGGATCGTGCTAAGAAGGCCATTGAAACCGGGGCATTTAAAGATGAGATTGTGCCTGTTGAGACCCGTAAGGGATTGGTAGCGATTGATGAGCAGCCGGGTAAAGCACGCCCTGAAAAAATCCGTCAATTGCGTCCGGCATTTGCTAAAGATGGCTCTGTGACCGCAGCGAACTCCAGTTCTATTTCTGATGGTGCAGCGGCACTGGTGTTGATGCGTGAAAGTGATGCAGTCGCGAAAGGGCTTCAGCCAGTGGCAAGGATTGTTGGTTATCAAAGCCATGCCCAAAAGCCGGAAGAATTTACCATTGCTCCTGTTGACTGCACCCGTAAGCTGCTGGAGAAAATTGACTGGCAGGCCAGCGATGTGGATTTATTCGAAGTCAACGAAGCCTTTGCTGTCGTCGCTATGATGGCGATGCGTGAATTGGGGCTTGATCACAACAAGGTCAATATCCATGGTGGTGCTTGTGCCCTGGGTCACCCTTTAGGTGCCAGTGGTGCACGGATTTTGGTGACGTTGTTAAATGCCCTTAAGAAAACCGGTGGCAAAAAAGGCGTTGCTTCGTTGTGTATTGGCGGTGGTGAGGCCACAGCGGTTGCCATTGAAATGATCTGATGTTGAATACAGGTTGGTCGGTAATTTGGTAAGAATTGCCGGTCAATAGACAGTACAATAAAAAGAATAAGAGTACACAACCATGGACTTCAACCTGTCTGAAGAGCAGATTGCTTTTCGTGATCTGGCTCAGCAGTTCGCCAGTGCTGAACTGGCACCTAACGCTGCACAATGGGATCTTGAGTCCCACTTTCCTGTTGATGTGATCCAGGCTGCGGGCGAGCTTGGCTTCTGTTCCCTCTATACCAACACGGCCATGGGCGGTCTTGGTTTATCCCGTTTGGATTCCCACATTATTTTTGAACAGATGGCCATGGGTTGTACGGCAACTACCGCCTATATCACCATTCATAATATGGTTACCTGGATGATCGGTGAATTTGCCACCCAATCAGTGAAAGCCGATTGGGGTGAAGGGCTGGTCAGCGGAGAAAAACTCGCTTCATACTGCCTGACGGAACCCGGCTCAGGCAGTGATGCCGCCTCACTGAAAACCAGCGCTGTTCGTGAGGGTGATGAGTATGTGCTTAACGGCTCGAAGATGTTCATCTCGGGTGCTGGCAGTACTGACTTGCTGTTGGTAATGGCCAGAACCGGTGAGACGGGGCCAAAAGGCATCTCTGCATTTGCGGTGCCGGCCAATCTGAACGGTATTGAATACGGCAAGAAGGAAGAGAAAATGGGCTGGAATGCCCAGCCAACCCGTTTAATTGCTTTCGACAATGTCCGTATACCCGCGGATCATCTTCTCGGTGAAGAAGGGCAAGGGTTTTCTTTTGCCATGAAAGGCTTGGATGGCGGCAGGATTAATATTGCCACCTGCTCCCTGGGCACTGCGCAGCAGGCATTAAATACTGCGCGTTCTTATATGAAAGAACGGCAACAGTTTGGACGTGAGCTGGCAGCGTTTCAGGCTTTACAGTTCAAACTGGCCGATATGAACACCGAGCTGGTGGCTGCCCGTCAAATGGTACGACTGGCGGCGTTTAAGTTGGATAACAAAGATCCTGAAGCGTCTGCCTATTGTGCCATGGCAAAGCGTTTTGCGACGGATGTGGGCTTTAACGTCTGTAATGAAGCCCTGCAGATTCATGGTGGCTATGGCTATATCAAAGAATATCCGCTGGAGCGTTATGTGAGAGACACTCGTGTTCATCAGATCCTCGAAGGCACCAATGAAATTATGCGTTTGATTGTCGCCCGTCGTTTGTTGGATCAGGGAATATCGGAAACCGGAATGGAGTTGCAATAATGCCTGTCACGTTATCAATGAAAGCATCATCGGTCTTGAAATTGAGTGTTGAAGGGAAGACTGCAGTCTTAACACTGGACAACCCACCTGCGAACACCTGGACGCCAGAAAGTCTGATTGAGCTGGAGGGCATGGTTCACGAACTTAATGAGAAACCGGATGTGGTGGCTTTGGTGATCACTTCCGCTTCCGACAAATTTTTCAGTGCCGGTGCAGATTTGAAGCGTTTTGATAACCTCACGCCAGATCAGGCAAGGCCTTTTGCCGAAGCCTTTGGCAGAGCCTTTGAGGCGTTAACGCACTTCAACGGACTCACCATTGCGGCCATCAATGGTTACGCCATGGGCGGTGGTCTTGAAGTGGCACTGGCCTGTGATCTTCGCGTGGCTGAAGCGGGAGCCGTTATGGCATTACCAGAAGCCGGTGTCGGTTTATTGCCCTGTGCGGGCGGTACTCAAAATCTTACCTTGTTAGTAGGCGAAGCGTGGGCCAAGCGGATGATTCTCTGTGGCGAAAAAATCGATGCAGAAAAAGCGCTGGCTATTGGCTTGGTGGAAGAGGTGACGGAAAAAGGCAAAGGCCTTGACCAGGCCAAATCCCTGGCCGAGAAAGCCGGAAGGCAAAGTCCGGATGCGCTCAAAGCATGTAAGAAGCTGATTCAAATGGGGCGCTCTGGTTTTTCTGCGGATGTTTTACCGATTGAGCGGGAACTCTTTCTGGAATTGTTCAAGGGTAAAAACCAGCAGGAAGGCGTAAGTGCTTTTCTGGAAAAACGGAAACCAGAGTGGTTTTACGATTAATCAGTTAGACGATTAAACCGTAGGAACTGTCCCGAAATAAGATCCATATTTACAGAGGCCTTGCAGCATCGTTGAGACTGCTATCCGAAGTCCGTGATCCGTGATCCGCAAAAGCGCAGGTAGTTCCAGCTTTTCGGACAACGGAAAGCGGATAACGGACAACGCTAATTGAAATGTGGAAGTTATTTCAGGGCAAATCCTTAGGCGACGATTAAAGGATAATAATAATGACAAAGATAGCTTTCATCGGTCTTGGTAATATGGGCGGTCCCATGGCGCGTAACCTGGTCACAGCCGGTTATGATGTTTGTGGGTTTGATTTGATGCCCGACGCGTTGAGTCAGTTCGAGCAGGCCGGCGGTCGTACTGCAGATTCGGTAACCGATGCAGTGAAGGGCTCCGATGTGGTGGTTAGCATGCTGCCCGCCGGAAAACATGTGAAGTCACTGTATCTTGGTGAAGAGGGTGTGTTTAGTCGACTCTCAGAGCACTGTCCAAAGCATTGCCTGGTCATTGATTGCAGCACCATCGAAGCCGATGTTGCCAGAGAAGTAGGAGCAGATGCCACTGCCCGTGGCATTCCATTTATTGATGCGCCGGTATCCGGCGGCACAGCGGGTGCAGCTGCTGGAACATTGACGTTTATGGTGGGCGGTTCTCAGGTTGCTGTAGATCAGGCAAAACCGTTTTTGGCAGTGATGGGGCAGAATATTTTCCATGCAGGTGAAGCAGGCGCAGGGCAGGTGGCAAAAATCTGTAACAACATGCTGCTGGCTATTTTGATGGCCGGTACCTCAGAAGCATTAACACTGGGTATCAATAATGGGCTTGATCCGGCCGTGTTGTCAGAAATCATGAGTAAGAGTTCTGGTGGTAATTGGGTGCTGGACAAATACAACCCAGTGCCCGGAGTGATGCCTCAAACACCGGCCAGCAATGGCTATCAGGGTGGCTTTATGGTGGGGTTGATGGCGAAAGACCTCGGGCTTGCACTGAATTCTGCGAAAGCCAGTGGCACCGCGACTCCTCTGGGCTCTCTGGCAGATAACCTTTATCGAATGCATAGTGCTCGCTCTGGAACCACGTTGGACTTTTCCAGTATTATCAAGTTGTACGACGCTTAACTTCTTTCATCAGACGCTCACTGTTGTCTATAAAGTAGCGGCTAAAATACTTTATGGACAACGTTCGTACTTCCCGCAATTGTCAGCCGGCAGTAAATTGTTTTGAATGCACGTTGAATTGATTTGAAGCAAGATGCTTGCCGGTTCTGGATCAGTTTTTCGAAAAAATGTTGATTCAACTCAATGTTTGGATAAGTTCTGACCTTCTTTTGATCAAGTTTGTTATGAAACTGTTCTGTTTTTGTAAGTCTGATTATACAATGCCCGCAAAATCTAATTCACAGAACCATTCTCCACTTGAAGGTAGGTAGTCCTCATGGAAATCCTGATGAGTTTCGTAGGCATAGCCGGCTTGCTGGCCATTGCCTTTGCGCTTTCCGATAATCGGAAAGCCATAAATATTCGAACGGTGGGTGGCGCGTTTGCCATTCAGGTCTGTCTGGGCGCCCTCGTTCTTTATGTGCCGCTGGGTCAGGAAATCCTGGGTAATGTTTCCAATGTTGTCAGTAATGTCATCAGCTACGCCAATAATGGTATTGGCTTCCTGTTTGGTGATCTGGGCAACTTTAAATTGGGCTTTATTTTTGCCATCAACGTACTCCCGATCATCATCTTCTTCTCTTCTCTGGTGGCGGTTCTTTACTACCTGGGTATTATGCAGAAAGTCGTTTTGATTCTCGGTGGTGCGCTGCAGAAATTACTGGGCACCAGTCGTACAGAGTCCTTGTCGGCGACGGCTAACATCTTCGTTGGTCAAACTGAAGCTCCTCTGGTAGTTCGTCCTTACATTGGTCGTATGACGAATTCTGAGCTGTTTGCCATCATGGTGGGTGGTTTGGCTTCTGTGGCTGGTTCCGTATTGGCGGGGTATGCCGGTCTGGGTGTTGAACTGAAATACCTGATTGCTGCCAGCTTCATGGCGGCGCCAGGTGGCCTGTTAATGGCTAAGATGATCAAGCCAGAAACCGAAACACCAGACGACTCCGAACTCTCTGATGAAGAAGGCGCTGATGAAAAGCCTGCCAACGTCATTGATGCGGCGGCTTCTGGTGCGTCTTCCGGCATGAAGCTGGCGGCTAACGTCGGTGCCATGCTGTTGGCCTTTATCGCATTGATCGCCATGATCAACGGTATTATTGGTTGGGGTGGTGGTTTCTTTGGTTACCCTGATCTGAGCTTGGAAATCATTCTGGGCTATGTGTTCAGCCCATTGGCTTTCCTGATTGGTGTCCCGTTTAATGAGATCGTCACTGCCGGTAGCTTCATCGGTCAGAAAGTCGTGGTGAACGAATTCGTGGCTTACCTGGACTTTGTTAAGTATCTGAACCCTGAAGCAGCGGCTGCCGCGGGTGTTGAAATGCTGTCTCAGCGTACACAGGTGATCATCACCTTCGCGCTGTGTGGTTTTGCTAACATTTCTTCTATCGCGATTTTGCTGGGTGGTCTGGGCGTGATGGCACCAAAGAGACGTCAGGATATTGCCCGTATGGGTATCAAGGCGGTGTGTGCTGGTACGCTGTCTAACCTGATGAGTGCGACCATTGCAGGCCTTATGTTGGCTCTGTAATGTGATTTTATAGGTCATACCTCCTCGGTATGACCTATAACTAAGACTGTTTCAATTGTGTTGGAGCCGTTTTATGTATTCCGTCTTTCTTGCCGCGTTTACCGGCTTTGCTGTTGGTGTTCTCTTCAGCTTTCTCCGCCTTCCTATTCCTGCGCCTCCGACTCTTGCTGGTGTTATGGGGATTGTCGGTGTGTACCTGGGATTTCTCTGTCATCGCGAGTTGATCGCGCTTTTTTCTGGTTGAGGCTTTAATCTCAGGGAGGGCACCTCACGGAAGAGGTTTATGCTCCGTCCTTTCCACTGGTCAGTGAATATCCATTGTTTTGAAAGAACTCCTTTCTGTGGCCGACACATTTTATGTCTGCTGTTTGATACGGATTTCTTGAGAGTAAGTGATGGATCTGACAACAAGGATATTGTGTTCACGGAAGGATAAAAAATTATCCCAGCAGGCGCTGGCAGATATGATTGGTGTATCCAGAAGTGCTTTAGCTCAGTGGGAAACCGCCATGAGCAGCCCGAGCCTGGAGAATCTGAGGAAAATGTCAGAGGTTCTGAATGTCTCTTTTGAATGGTTGGCGACGGGGAGGGGAAATCAGTACCTGATCCATCCGGGCGATGGCGTGAATGATTCTGATGTGGATGATGAGATTATTAATCAGCTGCATCGAATGACGTTGATGAAGAAAAGAGCCATTCTGAATGTGATGCGAGCAATGGGGTAATTTTTTAGGTACATACCAAGAAGTTTGAAGCTCTTTTGAATTTAACAAAGCGCCCCTGAGGCGCTTTTTTTATGTGTTCATTTATTTCAGAACGACCTACTTGATCAGATCCCGAAATTTATTACCGGGTTTGAACTGAGGTAGCTTGCAGGCGGGAATATGAATTTCCTGGCCTGTTTGCGGGTTTCGGCCTTTTCGAGCCGCCCGGTCGGTTACTGAGAAGGTGCCAAACCCAATAAGCTGCACAACCCCTCCCCGGGCCAGGGACTCCTGGGTCTGATGGACGAAAGCGTTAACCACCAGTTCCGCTTTGCTGCGGGAAAGGTTGGCTTGTTCGGCGACTTGTTCTACCAATTCTTTCTTGTTCATATCCAGTCTCAGGAAATTACCAGTTATGTGGAAAGAAATACCAGAAACCTGTTCTAGCGCGTGCCAGTCATGTTCAGCGAAAGGTGAGGAATACGCAGGAAAATCATAGGCAGACGCTATCAACAGGTTCCGGTAGTGATTGACTCAGGGCTAAACCTGAGTGGCGATAAGAGTCAGTGTCGAAACTGATACTCTTAAAAGAGGAAATAACAACTATTGATGTTTTGGTGGCCGGCGTTTAGAGCTTAGCCATTCACGATCAAAAGTCACTTAGACAATATAGAAGCTTTTCAGAAAGAGGGCAGGAATTTGATGCTGCCTGTCAGTTATAGTCAGACAGCATGGAAGGCTAGGAGCTGTCCCGAAATATGGTCCACATTTATTGAGGTCTTGAAGCGTCGTTGAGACCGCTATCCGAAGCCCGTAATCCGTGACCCGCAAAAGCGAGGATGCTTCCAGCTTTTTCGGACATCGGATAACGGACAACGATAATTGAAATGTGAAAGTTATTTCAGGATAAATCCTAAGTATTAATGATCCAGTTCACGCTCTAGCGGGATCATATGATGTTTGGGTTGCAGGATCAGGATGTCGGTCTTCACATCGGCGATCAGCTGTTCGGCCGTATTGCCGATGGCGATGGCGCTGATGCCTTTGCGGGCATGGGTACCCAGAATCAGCAGCTTGGCATCAATCTCCTCAATGAGCTCAGGCACCATGCTTTCCGTCGGCCCGGGGCGAACATGAAGGTTTTTCTCCTCAAGACCATACTCATCCGCGTATTCCTTGCTCTGGCGCATATGATGATCTTTATCCACCTTACCGTCACCATGATCCTGAATGGCCATCATCACGGTTGGATGAGCAGACGCGAGGTGCAGTGTTGCAGAAAAGCCATTGGCGAAATCATTGGCGTATTGCAGAATCGCCTGATTCAGAATGCTGTGGTAGTAATCCCGAGGATCGGCATTGATGGATGCCACCATAGCGCCGTTCTGCCAGGTACCTTCGGTTTGAACCAGTAATACAGGCACCCGACTGCGACGGAGCAGGCTCCAGTCTTCCGCCGTACCACACGCTTTCTGAAGTGTGGTCATCAGCTTGGCGTCTTTCACTACCAAATGGCAGCGTTCCATCTGACGGATATGGATGATTGTATCGATCACAGAGCCGCTCCAGGTTTCATGGAGGTAGACTTCCAGACCTTCTTCCATCAGCGGTTTAGCCATGGCTTCCAGGCGCGTCATGGATTCGGCGCAGGCTTTAGGATTGGGCGCCAGAATGTGCATGGCGGCCTTGGCGATCCGGCAGATTTGAGCTGCTCTTGCCAGTGCCAGTTGCTGATCCTTTCGACTATCAACAACCACTAGAACTCGTTTGATTCCACGCATTGTTGTCTGTCTCCCTTACTGTGACTAATGGTTTATATTTCTATTTATATTGTTCAATGATGCATTAGGCAAACCGGTGTTTTAATGATCTGGGTCAATAAGTTTATCGGAATTTATGATCATTAAATAAACAAATAAAGATTTCATTAAAAAAGTGAGAAATGTAATGAGAAAGTTTGTTTTTTCTTGTTTGAAAAACATTGATCCAAATCAATAAATATCAGCTGTTGAATTAATACACTGCCCCTGCAAACTAATTACACGACGCTGACAAATAAGGATAAAAAATGAAATTAAACAACCTGTCACTCGCTATCATCAGTGCATCTGTTTTGTTGTCCGGTGCGGTGCAGGCTTACGATGCAGGGGATTACATTGTTCGTGGTGGCCTTGCCACTGTTAGCCCGAATGTTGATAGCGGAAATCTCTATGCCAATGGTGCTGAGCAATCCAACAGTACTGTTGATTTAAACAGCAATACTCAGGTTGGACTGACTCTGACTTATATGATTCAGGATAACATTGGTGTTGAGTTGTTGGCGGCCACGCCGTTTTCCCACAAGCTAAAAGGAAAAGGTGGAATTGCAGGCCTGGGTGAGTTTGCGAAAACCAAACATCTGCCACCAACGCTGAGTGTGCAGTATTACCCAATGAGTAAAGAATCGAGTTTCCAGCCTTATGTGGGTGCGGGTTTGAATTACACTGTCTTTTTTGATGAAGAATTTATCAAAGGAAATGAGGGTAGCTTCAAAAGTCTGGAGCTGGATGATTCGCTGGGTTTAACCGCTCAAGCTGGTTTTGATTATCAAATTGATGAAAGCTGGAGTTTGAATGCGGCGGTCTGGTACATGGATATTGATACAACCGGTACATTCAAGAGTATTGATGGCAGCACAAACTATAAGATTGACGTAGAAATCGACCCGTGGGTGTATATGGCGGGTGTCGCTTATAAGTTCTAACGAACGAGCACTGTTCAGTAAAATCGAAACCGCAGTTGGTGACTCTGACTGTGGTTTTTCTGTTAGGAAATGTGCCTGATGATAGGTGGGCATGCTTGATCTGATGATGTATAAGAAAAAGAAAACGCTGGATGATATGTCCTGACCGTTGCTACTCCTAAAGCTCCTTGTGATAACATACCGGCTCCAAACAGCGAGCCAGTTATGACCGATATATCGCCTATTCTAGAATTCCTTCCCTGCCGTACTCCGGATGCCTGGATTGAAGAGGCCCGAAAGCCGGAAAATCTACCGGTGATTCTGATTGATCACGCCAATAATGAATTAAAAGCGGCCCAGAGCGCTATAGCGATAATGAGTCGTTATCGTTCAGGGCAATCCTGGTCTGCCAAAAGAGAAGAAGCGCTTGATCAGGCTCAACGAGTAAACCAGCTGGATCTTCTGAATAAAATGTCCCGTCTTGCCCGTGAAGAGCTTCGGCATTATGAGCAGGTGCTGGCGATAATGGCGAAAAGGGATATTCCTTATACCTACCTGGGAGCAGGGCGTTATGCTGGTGAGATGAGTCAGCAGATACGAACCTTTGAGCCGGCAAAACTGATCGATACGCTGATTATGGGCGCTTTTATCGAAGCCCGCTCCTGCGAACGTTTCTCTGCTCTGGCGCCTTACCTTGATGAAGAACTGGCGAAATTCTATCGTTCGTTATTGAAATCCGAGAGCCGCCATTTTCAGGATTATCTTGCCCTTGCCGAGTCTATTTGTGGAGAGTCAATTGTTGATCGAGTTCAGGTATTTGCAGCAAAAGAGCAAGGTGCTATTGAATCACAGGATGCCACGTTTCGTTTTCACAGTGGTGTCCCCGCTGATTGATGAGGATATGCCTCTTCAGTTTGCGTTAATAAAGGGGTGTGATTATGCCGGAAGGGATACCGGAAAGACGCCTGTCGCCGGGTTTTACTAAAGAGACTGCAATAAATGATGATGATCACCAGGAAGCGCCTCAGAAAAAGTTGTTTAATCCGGACAAGAATGATCATCTGCAAAAACCGATAGAGCAATATGTAATTACTGATTTTTCTTCGGTTTCTAGTTTGATGAAGCGGCTGACAAGAATCAGTGGTTATTCTATCCAAAAGTTTGATCACCGCTGCGAAAAGACATTGAAGCAGGTATTTGAAAGTGCCTTTAGCGATGATGTGTTACTGCCTTCTGTTGAAAGCTTGCAGAAAGAAGTGGCAGACAGCTTTGAATCTGATGAACTGGCTAAAAGTGCTAGAAATAAAGATAAGAAGCGAGATCATGGCCTTGCTCTTGAGGGGTGCTTTTCCAGTGATGTAGTGCAAACTGTCGTTTATTATCTGTACATCCTGTTATATCTGCATGCCCGAGGCAAAGAGGTCAACCGCTATTTTGACAGGTCAAGCCTGCCTCTGTTTCTTGCTTCAAACTGGCACTGGGTAAGTAATCCAAACAGCAATAATCGGCGGGCATTTTTTTATCAAAGTGATGCTTTTCAGACCTGTTTTGGCAAGCTGGTTGAAAAGAGAGAGAATATGAGCTCAACACTTGTTGAGCTTGAATTGAATATTGACTCCCATCACCGATCATTCAAGGGAGGGGGTAGTGAAAAAAGCGCTGATTTTCTGATGCTGGGGCTGCTTTGGGGGATCGATCTGATGGCCTCCAATGGCTCAAGTGAACGGATGAATGAGCACTTGAAGAGTTACTTGCCTGAGTCAGTCATCAAGCGCTTTGATGATGTTTATTCAAAGGTTGATCGGAAACGCATTCAGTGACAGCCCATGCTCGCTGAGTTCGATTTCCCAGCCTTTGTCCGTCCAGTCCCCGAGAACATAACGTGTCCCGGTTCCACTGTTCAGTGAGTGCTGATGAATGTCGGGCCGATGGGTGTGGCCATGGATCAACGTGTTGACCTGATACTTCTCCATCACTTTTCTCACGGCAGGCTCGGATACATCCATAATGCTCAGCACTTTGCCTTTTTTTGCCAGTTTGCTTTTATGACGAATCTTCTGACCCAGCGATTTGCGCCAGTTCAGGGATGTCATCCTCAGCAGAGCCAGCACCAACGGGTTTTGAATAATACGTCGATATCGCTGATATTGTCGGTCTTCAGTGCACAGCAGGTCACCATGCATTAACAGGATTCTGTGGTCATTAACGGTGATTAAAGAAGGGTCTTTCAGCCATTGGGCGCCGGTGGCTTTTAAAAATCCTTTGCCAATACTGAAATCCCGATTTCCAGCCATCAGATAAACCGCCCGACCACTGTCTGTATAGACTTTTAACCGGCGGGCAATATCGTGCTGAAACTCGTCCATGGCATCATCGCCCACCCAGTACTCAAAGAAATCACCCAAAATATAGAGGGCGTCTGCCTCCATGGCTCTTTCTTCAAGGTACGTATAGAAAGCCCGGGCAACCGCCGGGCAATCTGGTGTGAGATGGAGGTCTGAAATAAACAGCGCCTTCATTCAGGCGTCCGCAGTTTCCAGTACTTCTGCAGATTCAATCACCACGTCTTCTACCGGCACATCCTGGTGACCAGCTTTCATGGTGGTTTTCACTTTCTTGATCTTTTCGACCACGTCCATGCCTTCAACCACTTTGCCGAATACGCAGTAACCCCAGCCGTCTGGGCTTTTAGAGGTGTGGTTCAGAAAGCTGTTGTCTTTAACGTTAATAAAGAACTGGGAAGACGCAGAGTGCGGGTCCATGGTTCTGGCCATAGCGACGGTGCCGGCTTCGTTCTTCAGACCGTTATCGGCTTCGTTCTCAATCGCCATTTTGGTGGATTTCTGCTTCATGCCGGCTTCGAATCCGCCGCCCTGAATCATGAAGCCATCGATTACCCGGTGAAAAATGGTCTCGTTGAAGTGACCGCTGTTTACGTATTCAAGGAAGTTGGCAACGGTTTTAGGCGCCTTTTCTGCGTCCAGTTCCAACTTAATGTCACCAAAATTCGTGTGTAGTACAACCATGGGGAACCACTCTCGTTAGTCAGGCCGCTTTTGCAGCGGTAAGCAACGGATTTTAGGTGTTTCTGCCGTCCGTGTAAAACACGTCGGGCATCGGATTGTTTTACAGAGATTGCGGATATGATAATCTCGCCCGATTATGGTGATGTTCTATCACCAATAACCCTCCAAAGACGCATCAGTGACAATGACTGCTACCGACAAAGCCAGAAACTTTCTGGAACAGATTATTGAAAAAGACCTGGCCGAAGGCCGGGTGCCTCGTATTCACACGCGCTTTCCGCCGGAGCCCAATGGATTTCTCCATGTTGGCCACGCGACATCCATCTGCCTGAACTTCGGTTTGGCAGAAAAGTACCAGGGTGAGTGCAATCTTCGTTTCGACGACACCAACCCGGAGAAAGAAGAACAGGTTTACGTCGATGCCATTCAGGAAGACGTGAAGTGGCTCGGTTTTCAATGGTCCGGCGACGTTCGTTATGCCTCCAGCTACTTTGATACCTTTTATGAGTGGGCGCTGCACCTGATTCGCGAAGGCAAAGCCTATGTGGATCATCAGGACGCAGAAAGCATGCGGCTCAACCGTGGTGACTTCAACAAGCCCGGTGTGGATAGCCCCCACCGCAGCAAGAGTGTGGAAGACAATCTGGCGGAGTTTGAAAAAATGCGCGCCGGGGAGTACGAAGAAGGCAAAGTGTCTCTCCGTGCCAAAATCGATATGCAAAGCCCGAACATGAACATGCGTGATCCGGTGTTATATCGAATTCGCAAAGTGCCTCATCACCAGGCCGGCGATAAATGGTGCATCTACCCAAGTTACGATTTTGCCCACGGTCAGGAAGATGCCATTGAAGGCATCACACACTCCATATGTACCCTGGAGTTTCAGGATCACCGTCCACTTTATGAATGGTTTATCGAAAACCTGCCGGTGCCGGCAAAACCGAAGCAGTACGAATTTGCCCGTACTAACCTGAACTACACCGTCACCTCCAAGCGTAAGCTGAAGAAGCTGGTGGATGAGAAGGTAGTGCACGGCTGGGACGACCCCCGCATGCCAACGGTTTCCGGTATGCGTCGTCGTGGTTATACGCCAGCGTCGATCCGTCGTTTCGCCGATATGGTGGGCGTGAGTCGTTCCGATGGTACTGCTGATGTTTCCATGCTGGAACACGCCATTCGTGACGACCTGAACACCAATGCGGCTCGTGCCATGGCAGTATTGTCGCCACTGAAGCTGGTGATTTCCAATTTGCCAGAAGGCGAAGTGCAGGAAATGATCGCAGCGGCGCATCCAAACCGTCCGGAGCTGGGTCAACGTACACTGCCGTTTACCCGTGAGATCTATATTGATCAGGAAGATTTTACCGAAGACACCACGCTCTCCCGTAAGAAGTTCAAGCGTCTGGTCATTGGTGAATACGTTCGTCTGCGAAGTGCCTATGTGATTAAGGCTGATGATGTCATTCGTGATGAAAACGGAGAGATCAAAGAAGTTCACGCGTCTTATGTGCCGGGCACTGTGGGTGAAGATCCGCCAGAAGGTATCCGTCCGCGCGGTGTGATTCACTGGGTGTCTGCCACCGAAGGTAAGCAGGCAGAGCTGAGAATCTACGATCGTCTATTTAACCATCCGTCTCCGGATCGTGGTGATGAGGACTTCCTGAATCACATCAATCCAGAATCTCTGACGGTGAAGCAGGCATGGGTAGAACCATCTCTGGTGAATGCAGAACCAGAGCAGGGCTTCCAGTTTGAGCGGGAAGGTTACTTTGTCGCCGATCGTTTTGATCACAAGCCAGAACACCCAGTGTTCAACCTGACCATTGGTCTGAAAGATACCTGGGCAAATAAAGCTTGATTTAAAGCTCCCAAGCACCTCGTTCCCACGGTCTGAGAGTGTCGCAAAACCCCTGGTTCCCATGCTCTGCGTGGGAGCCGGACACCCTGATGTTTGGGGTATGCATTCCCACGCGGAGCATGGGAACGAGGTTTCTGGAGTTTTGCGACAGCCTCGGAGCATGGGAGCCATAAGATGTGGCAAAAATTGAAAACAGGAAAATAGAAAGTGCTGCAGATTTATAACAGCCTGACCCGAAAAAAAGAGCCGTTTACCCCGCTGGAAGACAACCATGTGCGTATGTACGTCTGTGGTATGACTGTGTACGACTACTGTCACATTGGTCACGCTCGCACGGTCACGGCTTTTGATGTGGTGGCCCGTTATCTGCGCGCCCGGGGTTATGATCTGACCTACGTTCGCAACATCACCGATGTGGACGACAAAATCATCAAGCGAGCTGCGGAAAACGGTGAAGACTTCATGGCATTAACCGGTCGGATGATTGCTGCCATGCAGGAAGACTTTCAGCGTTTAGGCAACCTGCCGCCAGACCATGAACCCAAAGCCACAGAATACGTGCCGGGCATGGTGGAGATGATCGAGCAGCTTATCGAAAAAGGTTTTGCTTACGCACCTGGGAACGGTGACGTTTATTATCGCGTTCGCAAGTTTGATGGTTACGGCAAACTCTCTGGCAAAATTCTGGAAGAGCTGGAAGCCGGCGCCCGCATCGAAGTGGAAGAGAAAAAAGAAGACCCGCTGGATTTCGTTCTCTGGAAAGGCGCCAAACCGGGTGAGCCAAGCTGGAGCTCCCCCTGGGGTGAAGGTCGCCCGGGCTGGCACATCGAATGTTCTGTGATGGGCAAAAGCTGCCTTGGTGACACCTTTGATATACACGGCGGTGGTTCGGATTTGAAGTTCCCCCACCATGAAAACGAAATCGCCCAGAGCGAAGCTTGCAATCATGCCACCTTCGTGAACACCTGGATGCATTCTGGCGCCATTCGTCTGGATAACGTGAAGATGTCCAAAAGCCTTGGCAACTTCTTCACCATCCGTGAAGTGCTGGATAAATACGACGAAGAGCTGGTTCGCTACTTTATGATCTCCAGTCATTATCGCAGCTCCATCAACTATTCAGAAGAGAGCCTGAAAGAAGCCGGTGTTCGCCTTGAGCGTCTTTACACTTCTTTAAAAGGGCTGGATCTGACGGGTGTTGCTGCAGCGGAAGATCATGAGTTCGAGCAACGCTTCTTCAAAGTGATGGACGACGATTTTAATACACCAGAAGCTCTGGCGGTATTGTTTGAGTTGGTGCGCCATCTGAATACCGTTCGCAGTCAGGACGAAACCGCTGCTCTGCCTCTGGCGGCACTGCTGGTGAAACTGGGCGGTATTCTGGGCATTCTTCAGGGAAGTCCGGAAGCGTTCCTGAAGTCCGGTTCCGACGTGGATGAATCGTGGATTGAAGAAATGATTCAGAAACGTGCGGATGCCAAGAAAAACCGTGACTTCGCGGAATCCGATCGCATTCGCGACGAGCTGGCAGGGCAGGGCATTATTCTGCAGGACAGTCGTGAAGGTACGACCTGGAAGATTGAGCGCTAGTTGAGCGTTTGTTCCCAATAGGGTAGGTCGGTAAACCCAACGGGTTTGCCGACGTGACCCACATCCCATTGTTGCATTTCCTGTGATATTGTCGGCAAACCTTGCAGGTTTACCGACCTACGCAGCTCATAACCTGAGCAACAAGGTTTGTGGCCTTTTCACATCTTTACTGTCTGATAAAGCCGATCAAACAACCACTGCTTTGAATCAGGATTGGTGCGGTACAGCACCGCTGGCCGATTACTGCCATAACGTTTGTCTCCCGTCTCCTGCAAAATATCACAGCTGAGAAAACGGTTGCGAATAGAGCGCATGGGTGGTGCTTTGCCCAGCACCACCGAAAAGACTTTCTGAATATCCGAGAGAATGAACTCATCCGGCAAAAGATACAGCGGAAGTACGCTGTATTGAATTTTATTCTTTAAACGTTCAAGGGCTTCTGTTACCAGTTGATCGTGGTCGTACGCTAACGATGTAACAGGCAAGCCTTTCGACATATCAATCCATCGGGCGCTGCTTTCAATAATGTTATTGGGGCAGGGGCGAACCAGTGCGTAATAGACGACGGTCATTGACCATCCGCGAGAATCTCTCTGGTTATCGCCAATGGTTACTACCTGCTCAAAATAACTGGCGGGCGTGGAGATAAAACGAGCCAATTGTCGTTTGGCGGTATCTTCCAGGCACTGATCCTCACTGGCATCAATTCGACCGGCGGGCAGGCGTGGTTTTGGGGATTCTGGCGTTTCATGGCCCAGTACCTGTAACTCTCCATTTTCACTCAGTTGAAAGACAACCAGATCAACAGATATTAAGGCGGTACTTAAGCTCATTGGCGCTCCCTCATTGATAGCGAGTTCACAGAAGCGTGGTTGACAGCTTATGGAACATGATTCACTATGTTAGTGAACTTGATTCCTTTTGTCACGGTGAAAATATGTACTCCATAGGGACCCGAGAGACCGTAGCCGCTTTTGATGTGGACGCCCAGAAGTGTTTCACTCCGCTTTGCCCTGATGAACTGCCGGTTCCAGAAGGGCACCTGATAGCTGATGAATTGAATCGTCAGGCGGAATTGGCGGCTGTCCGTGTGGGTTCCAAGGATGCACATCCTGCCACTGCCGTATGGGTAGCTACGGAAGAATCCCCTCAGTTAACACCGATTGAAGGTTATAAGAATGTGGATCTTCGCTGGAATCTCCATGCCGTTCCGGGCACCACGGGTTTTGAATTGGTAGATGGCCTGCCGGATGTAACGGAGTATGATTACTTTGTCTGGAAAGGTGTCGAAACGAATATTCATCCTTATGGCGCCTGTTTTCACGATCTCGAAGAAAAAATGAGTACCGGTGTTATTGAGTTCCTGAAAAGCCGCGGTATTACAACCGTATTAGTGGGCGGCCTTGCGCTGGATTTCTGTGTAAAAACCACGGCGTTGCAACTGCGTCGTGCGGGTTTTGTCGTTTATATAAATCGGGCTGCCTGCCGGGGGCTGGGTGAAAGTACTGTAGTTTCAGCCCTTGAAGAATTAAAATCAGCGGGCGCCATTATGATTGACAGTGTTACAGAGCTGTCCGTTGATGATGTCGCCGCTGATACCGTTGCTAACTGATGGAGGGGTATATGGATCACCCTGTCATACCAACCCTTCTTGATACCGATCTCTACAAATACACCATGCAGCAGTCGATGTTCCGGCGTTATCCGGATGCATGGGCGCGCATGGAGTTTCACTGTCGTGATGAGCAAACACTGGCGGTGACCAAAAAGCACCTTAAACGACAGTGTGAATTTCTTGGCGACCTGAGACTCGGCTCTGATGAGCTGGAGTGGTTATCGAACTTGCCATTTATCAGTGAAGAATATCTGGGCTATCTCAGTCGTTTCCGGCTAGACCCAAACGCTGTTTCCATAGAGCAGCACTACGGGCAGTTATTGATCTCGGTAGAAGGTTTATGGAGTGAGGTTACGCACTTTGAGATTTTCCTGCTGGCGATTATCAGTGAACTCCATGGGTATGGTTTTCAAGGTGATGTGATTGCCCAGGGGCAGGCGCGATTAGATGAGAAACTGAAACGTTTGCCAGAAGGCAGCCGTCTTCAGTTGGTGGATTTCGGTACCCGTCGTCGTTTTTCCAGGGATTGGCATTATCACGTAGTGGAAACGTTAAAGCAGCGTTTGCCTCAGAACTTTGTAGGAACCAGTAATTTAAATCTGGCGAGAAGTCTGGGGTTGAAACCGGTGGGCACCATGGCTCACGAATGGCTGCAGTCTCATCAGGTGTTAGGTGAAAGCCTGCGCACCAGTCAGCAGGATGCGTTGAATGTCTGGCTGGAGGAGTATCATGGCCAGCTGGGTATTGCCTTGACGGATACCATCAGTATGGAAGCCTTTCTGAAAGACTTTGATGTTGGCCTGGCTCATGCTTACCAGGGAATGCGACACGATTCCGGTGATCCTGTTATCTGGGGAGAGTTGGCTATCGATCATTATCGCAAGTTGGGTATTGATCCCCGCGAAAAAAGTCTGGTCTTCAGTGACAAACTGAACTTTGAAAAAGCGCTGGATATCCATCAATGGTTTGCTGACAAAATAAACGTCAGCTTTGGTATAGGAACCTATCTGACCAATGATATGGGGTATAAAGCCCCCAATATTGTTTTGAAATTGACCGAGCTCAATGGCAGCCCGGTTGCAAAACTGTCTGACAGTCCTGGTAAAACACTGTGCAAAGATCCGGCTTATATTGAATTGCTGAAATCCACTTTTGATTATCGATTAAGTGCGGCTTAGGAATAGTCACTGAATAACTCCTACATTTCGTAGTATTCAAAATTCGTTCGTCCTGAGCCTGTCGAAGGATGTGACCCCCGAGCCATGAGGGATCGCGGTAAGCACCCTTCGACTCCGCTCAGGGTGAACGGATAGAGAGTTCCAAATGTCGAAGCTATTTCAGGGCAAACCCTTGGTTGATTATACGGAAGAGTACTGTTTGATTTTATGATGTGATCTCTGTAAATTCCTTCCTACCTCGGGGGAGTAGTCTGACCGTTGTAACAGCGGTAGCTATCGTCAACATGCTTGAGCCTCAATGCTCATGGCGATAGCAGCATATGAATATGCTGGACAAGACCTGTGGTATAGCTGAGCCCCATGGCGGGAGGTCGGTTGTGCCACTTGAATTGCTCCCGCCTGGTTCGTTCATGGAAACGCTTTCACTTTCTACGCTGTCTATTTCTACCTTTGTCGTGTTTCTGGCAGAGATTGGCGATAAAACCCAGCTCCTTTCTTTGATGCTTGCACTTCGTTTCCGTGCTCCCTGGATGATTACGCTGGCGATTCTGCTGGCAACCCTGTTGAATCATGCCGCTGCGGCCTGGGTTGGCAGCTTGGTAACTGACTGGGTTTCCCCTGATGTTCTGCAATACCTTGTTGCGGCTTCCTTCTTTGCTGTGGCGCTATGGGCGTTGATTCCTGATAAATTGGATGAAAAAGAAACGACCATGAATGGCTATGGGGTTTTCTTTACCACCGCATTTCTCTTCTTTATCGCTGAAATAGGCGACAAAACGCAGGTGGCGACGATACTGCTTGCGGCGGAGTATTCAGCGACAACCATGGTTATTATTGGCACAACGGTTGGCATGCTGCTGGCCAATGTGCCCGTCGTATTTTTTGGAGAGAAACTGGCCAATAAGTTACCGCTGAATTGGATTCGTCGAGGAGCCGCGCTACTATTCGCGGTGCTAGGTGTGATCGCATTGATCTGACGACAGGCGCCTAATATCGGTTTCCACTCATAGCCCTCCAAACCTAGTGTCTCTAGAATCCCGTTGCCGTTCATTCTGGCAACGGTTTCCTTCGAGATATGTCCATGCCACAACCCATTGCACCCCTGAATCTCGGGCAAGACCCGGTGCGTAAATGTTTTCGCCATTTTTTAATGCCTGCGATTACCGGCATGGTGATTAAATCGCTCTATATTGTCGCGGATATTATGTTTATCGGGCACAGCATGGGTGAGCAGGGGCTGGCTGCGATTAATCTTGTATTACCTTACTTCTCCTTTATGTTTGCCATCGCCATGATGATTGGTGTGGGCGGTGCCGCCGTGATGAGTATTCGTTTTGGTGAAGGGAATAAAGAAGAAGGGCAGAAGCTGTTTCAGCAAGCACTCACCTTGGTGACGTTGGTAATGGTCAGCCTGACATTGGTCACCATGATCTGGGCGGATGAAATTATCATGGCTTTTGGTGCCCGGGGTGATCTGGCACCCATGGCCAAAGATTATGTGATTGCCCTTACATGGTTTGCAGCGCCGTATGCTATTGGTTGGGTGTTGTCTAATTTTGTCCGTAACGATGGCAACCCATCGCTTGTTATGAAAGCCATGATCGCCAGTGCGACATTGAACGTCTTTTTAGACTGGCTGTTTATGATGGTCTTTCACTGGGGGATGTTTGGTGCAGGCTTGGCTACGGGTCTAGCGCAACTGGCGATGGCAGGTGTTCAACTGCTGCATTTCCGTGGTGGCTCTGCCAATCTGAAACTTCGTTTTGCCTGGTTGCGGATGCGGGAAATCAAACTGATTCTGATGACTGGGCTGCCCACTTTGTTTATGGAAGCGTCGGTGGGGATTGTGATTCTGGCCTCTAACTGGATTCTGCTGAGTTTGGGCGGTGCGTTGTACCTATCGGTGTACACTGTCGTGTTGAACTGTATGTGGCTGCTGGGCTTGTTGGTATACGGCGTGTGTCAGGCGGTTCAGCCGTTGGTGAGTTTCAATCACGGTGCTCGTCAGCATCATCGGATTCTTGAAACACTGAACCTGGGTTTAGTGCTTATTGTGATTTTGTGTGCCGGTTTTGCCACAGTAGTAGTGCTGTTTCCCGGGCAGGTGGTGTCGGCATTTGTTGCCAATCCATCGCCGGAAATGATTGAGCTTGGGCGGTGGGCCATGCGTCTTTATGGTTTTGCTGCTATTCCCATGGGCATTAATATTTTGATGATGACGGTGTATCAGTCTACCGCCCGAGCTAAGGCGTCCAGTTTGTTATCTTTGTTGCGCAGCCTGGTCTTTCCCGTTGCTGGCTTATTGCTGTTGCCTTTGGCTATTGATAACACGTTTGTCTGGGCCAATGTGCTGATCGCCGATTTGTTGGTGCTGCAGAGCAGTGTCTTTTTATTGAGAAACTATCGATCACGTCTGAAAAAAGAGATGCTGACCAGGCAGGATGCGATTGTACCGCTGACGCCGGCAATTTAAGTATTATACCCGTCGCCTTTCAAGTTGCTACTTTGTTGGCTGCTTTCGCTCACCCCAATCACTTACTAGCTGTAAGCTCATGGGGATTCACTCGTTTGCCGCCGCGTAGCAACTTGAAATGCTTTGGGTATAGAGTGGAATATAGGGAGTTGACGTCGGGCAGAGTTTTGTGGAGAATGCGCTGCATCGAGACGCGATGTCTTCGGTCTTTATGGTGAACCCTGTTGGTTCCCCCGCAATAATCAACCACGAACTCCGCCAGGCCCGGAAGGGAGCAACGGTAGTGGTGACGTTATGTGCCGGGGTGTGGCTGACAGGGTTTGCCTCCAATATTTTTTGGATCATCTTTTTTGCATCTGCTTCGGGTTCTCCGGCAAATATCTTCTTCCTTCGCTTACATCCAGTCTAACTCGTGCATTTCAAGGTCTTCTTGGTTAGCATAGAATGCATTCTATCGTACATCTTTCAGGTATTAACGCGACTCAATGAGCTATCAGGTTCTTGCACGTAAATGGCGGCCCCGCTCTTTTCAGGAGCTGGTCGGGCAATCTCATGTTCTACAAGCGCTGGTTAATGCTCTGGATCAGAACCGGTTGCACCATGCCTATCTGTTCACTGGCACCCGGGGCGTTGGGAAGACCACCATCGCCCGGATATTTGCCAAGTGTCTGAATTGTGAACAGGGTGTCAGCTCCAAACCCTGCGGTCAGTGTTCTTCCTGTAAAGAAATTGATGACGGTCGTTTTGTTGATCTGATCGAAGTGGATGCAGCCTCCCGCACCAAGGTGGAAGACACCCGGGAGTTGCTGGATAACGTGCAGTACGCGCCAACTCGCGGCCGCTACAAAGTGTACCTGATTGACGAGGTGCACATGCTCTCCGCCCACAGCTTCAACGCGCTGTTGAAAACGCTGGAAGAGCCGCCTCCCCATGTGAAATTCCTGCTGGCAACCACGGATCCGCAGAAACTGCCCATCACTATTTTGTCTCGTTGTCTTCAGTTCAGTTTAAAGAACATGACGCCGGAACGGATTGTTGGGCATCTGGAAAACATACTTCAGCAGGAGCAGATTCCTTCTGAAACCCCCGCCCTATGGCAACTGGCCAGAGCGGCGGATGGCAGTATGCGGGACGCCCTTAGCCTGACGGATCAGGCCATTGCTTTTGGTGATGGTAAGGTCAGCGAAGTCGACGTCGGTGCCATGCTGGGCACCATCGATCAAGGGCAGGTGCTGAAAATGGTCACCTCTCTGGCCTCCGCAAACGCAGCCCATGTATTAGCATCGGTTGCCACGTTGGCTGAGCATTCTCCCGATTATCTTGCCGTCTTGGATGACATGCTTTCCATGCTGCATCGTGTTGCCATTGCTCAGGCGGTGCCCGATGCCGTGGATAACAGTCAGGGTGATCAGGAGCAAATTCTGGAACTGGCCTCTGGGATGACGGCAGAAGATGTCCAACTGTATTTCCAGATAGGTTTGGTGGGGAAAAAAGACCTGCCATTAGCGCCAGACCCAAGAAGCGGTTTTGAAATGGCGTTGTTGCGGATGCTGGCATTCCGACCGGATGGTGCGCCGGTGGCACCGAAAACATTAAAGATTGCGGTAACAACACCGTCGCCGACGTCTTCTGACGATAATACTCAGTCGAAGTCGTCTGATTCTCTGGCTGAGGGTGAAACCTCAGATCCGGAGCCTGAGGCAGTTAATCTATCATCACCAGAGCCAGTGGTTGAGTCGCCTGCCCATGACCAGCAGGTTGTGGAGAAGGTTGCTGCGCTGGTGGAAGTAGAAGAACACTCAGAGACACAGGAGCCTGTCAAAGATAACTTTGAGCCTCCGGTCATCGACGATCAGCCACAAGAGACCGTTCAACAAAAAGCTGTTCAGCAAGAGACTGTTCAACAAAAGGCGGTTCAACAAGAAGCTGCTCAACAAGAAACGCCGCCATCTTCACTGGTGGACGTTCAAGTACCGGATAACCATGCACCACCGGCCATGGAAGAAGTGCCGATATCCGCTTATGAGCAGGCAGATCATTATGGGCAGGAAGAGTCTTTTAATGATGCGCCTCCACCGGAATGGTCAGCAGAAACGGCGGTTTCAAACAGTGCAGAAGCATCTTATGTTCAGGAGCAACCGGTTGTCAGCGCTCCAGAAATTAAGCCCCAGGCATCCCCCGTCAGAGCCGTTGTTGAGTTACCCGCAAAAGAACACCGGGTGGATTTCGATGCCTTGAATGAAGCCAGCTGGATTCAAGTATACCGTGGCTTGCCGCTCGGTGGTGTGACCGGCACCATTGGTTCTCACTGTGAGTTGGTGCAGAAAGAGCAGGGCACTATTGCGCTGCGTCTAGATGCTGAACGCAGCACGTTGTATAACGACACCCATCGGCAGCGCATTGAAAAGGCGTTGGGTGAGTATTTTGAGCAGTCCATTACCCTGACAATTGACACTGGTCGTATTGTTGGTGAAACTCCTGCCGCCTGGCGAGAGCGTAAAATCGCAGAGCGTCAGCAGGAAGCGAAAGACAGTATTTATTCCGATGCCAAGGTGCAGAACCTGGTTGAGGCTTTTTCCGCCACGGTGCTGGATGACAGCATCCAGCCCATAGGCAATGTGATTAAATAGATTTTTAAACGACTGATTGCAGAGGTTTATATGTTTAAAGGTGGCATGGGCAACATGATGAAGCAGGCCCAGAAAATGCAGGAAGATATGCAAAAGCTCCAGGAAGAGCTGGCCAATGCGGAAGTCACCGGCGAATCCGGTGCTGGTCTGGTCAAAGTGGTAATGACCGGCCGTCATGATATCCGCAAAGTGGACATCGACCCAAGCTTGATGGAAGAAGACAAAGAAATGCTGGAAGATCTGATTGCTGCAGCGGTTAACGACGCAGTGCGTAAGATCGAAGCCACTAACAAAGAAAAAATGGGCGCACTGACGGCAGGCATGGGTTTGCCTGCAGGTATGAAGCTCCCTTTCTAAATTAATGTTACCGGCATCGCCATCAGGTGATGCCGGCATTATTGTCTAAGTTCAGGTTTACGTTCAGGTCTACTCTATGTTCAGCCCGATGATCAGGGAATTGATGGAATCTTTGCGCTGCCTGCCCGGCGTGGGGCCACGTTCAGCACAGCGCATGGCGCTGCATTTGCTGGAGCGTGACCGTGATGGCGCTGTTCGTCTTGCGGTCGCTTTAAAGCAGGCTGCGGATGGTGTTGGGCGTTGCAAACACTGTCGTACATTGACGGAAGAACCCGTCTGTCAGATTTGTGCCAGCCCATCCCGGGATGAGAAACTGCTTTGTATTGTCGAGAATCCTTCTGATGTCATGGCGTTTGAGCAGGCGGGTGGCTACGGTGGTCGTTACTTTGTGCTTATGGGACATTTGTCGCCCATTGATGGCATTGGGCCGGATGATATTGGCATTGATCAGCTACTGCAGACAGCAACCGACAATCAGGTAGAAGAAGTGATTCTTGCCACCAACCCAACCGTGGAGGGCGAAGCCACCGCTCACTACATTGCGGAAGAGTTGAAAACCCTGGGCGTTGCTACCAGTCGTATTGCGCACGGTGTACCGCTGGGTGGTGAACTGGAGTTTGTGGATGGCGGTACACTGGCTCATGCATTGGCTGGTCGTAAACGGGTTGAGATTTGATTGATGAGCGCTCTTTACCATCTCGGCTTACCCATGTGGAGCAATCGGGATTGGGTGGGGAGTTTGTACCCCGGTAATGCCAACAGCCGCTCTTATCTGCAACACTACAGCCAGGTTTTTAATACGGTAGAAGGGAATACCACCTTTTATGCCTTGCCCAGTGAAAACACCGTTGCCAGTTGGCTTTCTCAGCTGCAAGATGGTTTTCGGTTCTGCTTCAAGTTACCTCGTGAAGTTACCCATAGCGGACGCCTCCAGCCCAGTGAACAAGTAAACCTGTTTTTTGAACGTTTGAGTCCGTTGGCGTCTTATCTAGGGCCATTTATGATTCAGTTGCCTAAATCGTTTACCCCAAGTCGTCTACCAGAGCTTGAACGGTTTCTCGCTCAGCTCCCATCCCTTTATTCTTATGCCGTAGAAGTGCGTCATTCAGCCTTTTTTCAGAAAGGCGATGAGGAGCGAACGTTAAACAGACTGCTAATGTCGTTAAATGTTGATAGGGTTTGTTTTGATAGCCGATCGTTGTTTGCCAAAGATCCTCGTAATGAACTTGAACGGGATGCTCAGAGAAAAAAGCCACGGTTGCCTGTGCATGCTATCGCAACGGGGCAATACCCCATCGTTCGTTTTATAGGAATCGGGAATGCCACCGATGATCATCCTTATCTGGAGCCCTGGCGAAAAAAAATGCTGGAATGGACGACAGAAGGTAAGCAGCCATTCTTTTTTATGCATAGCCCTTGTAATTCAGAGGTTCCGGCATTAGCTAATGCCTTCCACACAACAATGAATCAGCTCTCTGGCTGGGAGTCTTTGCGAATGAATATTCATCCTGAGCAACTGAACTTTATCTAATAATCAAACGACAGGTTATTAGGTGTTTGTATTACCTTCCATGAACTTTTTCCAAGTGCTCGTACTCTATAGAGAGTTAAATAATGATATTTAATAATCAAGCTGAAGTGAGGATCCATAAATGTCATCTGTTGGGGGAAGTCATGATGTGCCTTTAAATAACACAGGTTTTGACGTAGGAGAGTCCAGCGCTGCAACTAATGCTTCTAATCTACCTGACAACAAGCAATTATCATTTGGCTTAGAGGTTAAAAAGGAAGATGGCAATGAGTCTAAATTTCTACAGGATTACGAAGCGTCAGATTTGTACAGCTCAGAACCTGATTTTTTTAAAAAACTGAGTGGTAGAAAGATTGATATTATTTCACCAAAAAATGGTGAAAAAATGATGCTTGATTTGAGTGTGGCTTTAGAATCGTTTAGATTTGTTCGCTATATGGAATATGTTCAATCTCATAGTGATAAGTATCCTGCCGATTTTATTGAACATACTTGTGAAGTCCCTAGCGAGCTCAAGCAGGCGAGGGTGGAGTTGGAGGAGGATATAGGAATAATTTTGTCTCATAATGAGTTTGAAGATGATGATCAGGTACTGTTAAATAAAGTTAGGGAGTATGTAGGCTCAAAAAATGGTAAAGGTTCAGAAGAGTTGATGGAGGGGAAGCATTAATAAAGCCTGCTATTCTGCTAGTTTTGTTCTGTACTTTTATGGCTTTTGTATGGCTCTTGTTGAAGTTAAATGCATTCATTGTCGTACAACTGATGATATTGTCAGAAATGGGAAAGCCAGATCAGGGCTTCAACGATTTCTTTGCCGCTGTTGCAATAAAACCTTTCAGCTGGACTACCTCTACAACGCTAACCAGTCAGGAACTCACGAACAGATTGTTTAGCTCACGCATAATGGCTCAGGCGTCCGGGATATTGAGCGAGTCCTCAAAATAAGCCGAACCACTGTCATCGCCCACTTAAAAAGCTATCTCCGCCATCAGCAACAGAGCTCCCATTTGAAAACGCAAAGGTTTAGTTGATCTGTGAGATGGATGAGCAGTGGAGCTTTGTTGGGAGTAAGAAGAATCAGCGCTGGCTCTGGTACGCTTGGGAACCTCGGTTCAAACGGATAATTACACACGCTATTGGTCGCAGAACGAATTCAACTCTGAAAAAGCTACTCAACCTGCTGAAGCCCTATCGTTTTGAGTTCTAGTGTACGGATGATTGGCCATTTTATGCGAAGCTCTTGCCAGAAGAGAAGCATATTATTGGTAAACATTTTACTCAGCGTATAGAACGGCAAAACCTCAATTTCAGAACCCGTCTGAAGCGCTTGTGTCGCAGGTCTATCTGCTTTTCAAGGTCAGAAGAAGTTCACGACAAAGTGATCGGAGAGTTTATCTACCGAGAGTACTATCAACTCTTCTGAACCTTTACCTTCAAAGCAATCAATCAGGCTTCATGAATCGTGTAATCCCAGGTAACTTCCGTGCCTGAGCGAATCATCATAATGGAAACGGAGCAATGCTTTTCGAAGGTGAGTTGCAGGGCGCGCTCCACCATTCTTTCGGATAGGTTCTCACCATAAAGATCAAAATGCATATGAACTTTGGTGAAAACAGTGGGCGGTGTTGGTGCACGTTCTGTGGTGAGGGCGATTCTGCAATCTTTCAGGTTCTGTCGCGAGTTGGCAAGGATGGAAGTGACATCAATACCCGCACAGCTGCCTGCTGCTGCGAGCAACATTTCCATTGGTGAAGCGGCTTCGTTTTTGCCACCAAACTTGGTGGGTGCATCCATGTGGAACTGATGAGGTCCTTCAAGATATTCCGTTTCGCAAGCGAACCCTTTGTCGCCTGTCCATTGAATCGTAGCTTTCATTCATAACTCCGGTTAATTGCTGGTGCAGAGAATAGCCAGACATTGGGATGCATTTATTGATGCCGGTCAAAGCAACATTAGCCAGCTGGCTTATTCTTCGCACAAACCAGTAGCTGCCGGCTTTTACTGTTCAAGTGCCTGATTTCAGGTGTTTTTTGTGTTTTTAAATCAATTTGGCATGGCT
Organism: uncultured Endozoicomonas sp.; assembly: GCF_947495845.1. Lineage (GTDB taxonomy): Bacteria > Pseudomonadota > Gammaproteobacteria > Pseudomonadales > Endozoicomonadaceae > Endozoicomonas. The sequence goes on from NZ_CANMAO010000028.1 coordinate 50,062, forward strand.
CTGGACACTGTAGAAAAACAACATTAAGGATGTCGAATATGATAACGACGGGGTTCCCTTTCATCGCCGTCATGGCCGGGCTGTGTGGTTTTCTGGTTTGGATTGAGCAACGCTATCCCAGCCGTTTTTTTCAATGGTTCCCCAGTATCGTTCTTGTGATGTTTGGCTCCATGGCTTTATACACGGCAGGTGTATGGCAAATGACGCCGGAAGTCGCTGTAGCACGGGCGGCGGTTCGAGATAATTTGATCCCTGCCATGTTGTTCCTTATGTCGCTTCGTTTTGACCTTTCCATCATTCGAAAACTGGGCTCCCGGCTGATTTTATTAATGCTGGGTTCTACCGTCACCATCATGATTGGTTTCGTCGTCACTTATCTATTGATGAACACTTTCCTGGGCGATGAAACACCATTGACATTTGGTGTGATGTCTGCAGGTTGGACAGGGGGGACCCAGAATTTTGTGGCGGTTAAGCAAGCGCTGGACGTTAGCGATTCGGCCATGGCTTACACCTTGTTGATGGGGGCGCTGTGTTATTCCTTCTGGCTGATCCTCATTATTGCTCTAAAACCGTTCAAAGCCAGATTACAGACGTTTTTAAGAGCTGAAGACAATGGGCTTGATGAGGTGATGGAGCGGTTGTCTGGTTTGGGGCAAACTGGCAAAACCGATACGCAATCATTGATGCTGATGTTTGGTGCATCATTAATCGTAGCGGCGTTGTCTCATCATTTTGGTGGGGTTATTGCCGGATTTGGACTGCTGAATCCAATGGTTTGGGCCATTATTATTTCTTCAGTAGCGGGTATCGCTCTGGCCTCAACCCCGGTTGGAAAACTCGGTGGTGGTGATGAAATCTCTTCCATCATGCTTTACGTAATTGTGGCGTTGATTGGTGCAGAGGTGAATTTGAGTGCGATTACCAAAGCGCCAATGTATTTATTGTCCGGTGTCATGATACTTGCGATTCATGGAGCCCTGCTATTATTACTTGGTCGTTTACTGCGCATGAACCTGCATATGTGTGGTATAGCCTCTATTGCCAATATTGGCAGTGCCCCTTCTGCGGCGGTGGTTGCGGCTGCTTACGACAAGAACCTGATGCCCATTGCCATTATTATGGCGTTGATTGGTTCTATGATTGGTTCGTTTGTTGGCTTAACGGTCAGTGAAATTTTGCAGATGCTGAGCTAGTCACGTTTAAAGGCTTTGATACTTGGTGTGGGTATCAAAGCCTTTCCATATATTGACAGTAATCAGGGTGTTGCAGCCTGAGTGGCTTTCAACGAGGCTACATGCCCAGTTCATATCCTTCCAAACTTTCTCGTAATTTGCTCGAAATATAGTAGCTATCTGGAACCTTGTCCGGCTGATTGGTTTGGAATGTGCTCAGTACCGAGATATAGGCTTCACCCAGTGCAACGGTAATGGCACTTGCTGTGGCAGCTGAGATGATGCCGCCGCTGGCAGTGCCTTCTCGATGGATCAGTTTCAGTACATTGGTAAGAATATCCTTTTCCCGGAATATCGGTGTTTCTCCTTGAATGGCGGACGACACCAGTGAGGATATATCGGTTTTAGCCAGCTTTATGCCAAAGATTGAGCGGATGCCGGCAATCATGCCTATCTGGATTGGAGCAAGAACGCCAGCATCTGAGAGTGGAATGGGCTTTTTGCCGACCGCCGCTACGGTTGCTTTAGCTGCCGCAAGAACGATTTTTACAGATTGCGTTTTTTTGTAGTGCAGGTTTGCCTTTTGGGCTGCAGCAAGGGCTCTATGTTTCCCTTCAGGTATCACTTCTGAAGACAAACTGATCAGTGTTTCGAGCCCCATTGGCGGAAGCTGGTAGCCGTCATCCAGGCTCTCTTCCAAAGCGCGAACTCTGGCGAACCTTCGGCTTTTCGTCATCAGGCTCTCGACGGTTGCTTTGAAGCCATTGTCTGAACGGGCTTTGGTGATGACGGTAATCACCGGCATATATTTGGATAACATATCATGGAGATTGATTTCGGCGTCTTCAATGCGTCTGCCATCTTCTTGAATACAAATCCAGGCTAAATGAATGTGTCGTCTTTCGTCTTTCGTCTTTCGTCTTTCGTCTTTCGTCTTTGTCACTGCATCGATGTGAAACAATGCGCTCAAGATCACCGAGGGTGTCGGAAAATTCGGTCATTTCCAGCCCCCGGGTATCAAAGATGGACAATGGAAAGCCTTCTTTAACTATTTCCACTGTGTTGCGCGTGACGGGCTTTCCCTTACCGGTTTCAGCAAAATCAGACTGGAATACGGAATTGATAAGTGTACTTTTGCCGACGCCAGATCGCCCGGCAATAAGAATATTGACGTGGCCTTGATCTTTAGTTGCGTACTCTAGGGCGTCATCGAGCAGGTTTTCTAGATTCACAATCTTACCCTTAAGAATACTACTGACAAATAAACCAAAAAACGGGTGCAGAGAGTTAACCAAGTAACCATTAGCTGGTGTTATTTTTTATCCGCGGATTACTACCAGAGATTATGTCGCAATTTATGGATGACTCAGTCGGGATGTACTGGTGCTATGTACGGGACAAAACATGTAAGAGCATTTGAAAGTTGACTTGGTCGCTTTTTGCACAGTTATTTTTCAGAACCC
>NZ_CANMAO010000029.1 GCF_947495845.1 uncultured Endozoicomonas sp.
TCACGGCCTGAATAAATGCCTGATGGGACAATCTCTAGAATCCAGCTTTAATGAATGAGCAGCGGGAATCGCTGACTAATGATACCCCTATTGAAGCGGTATAAAATGTTACGCTTTTTCAAGCACAACAAAAGCGATAGCGTTGTCTTTTTCATCAGAGAGACTGATATGCATTGAGGCAATGCCATTCGCCTCTTTAAGCTCCAGACCATAGTCGTACAACACCAGTTCAGGAGCCCCGGAACTGGTGTTTCGAACTTCAATATGTTGAAAGGATAGCTTCCCAATACCAGTGCCAAAAGCCTTAGATACAGCTTCTTTTGCAGCAAACCGTTTTGCCAGCCAAGCAGGGGATCGGGATCGGTCACGCCAGGTTTGATATTCATTTTCCGTTAAAATCCGCCGGGCAAATGCATCACCCAATCGTTCGATTGATCGCGCAATTCGATCAACCTGAACGATATCCGTACCGATCCCGACAATCATTTAAATTGCCCTGACCGATGCCTGCAGCATCAACGCTTTCATTTCCTGCACCGCCGGCTTGAGTCCTGTGAAAAGAGCACGGGCAATAATGGCATGACCAATGTTCAACTCGTTAATACCTGCGATCATGGCCACCGGCTCAACGTTCTGGTAATTCAATCCATGTCCTGCATTCACCACCAGACCATGTTCCAGACCACAAATCACTGCTCGCCTGATACGATCAAGCTCTTCTTCCATTGCTTTTGCTGTGCTGGCCTCTGCATAGGCACCAGTATGCAACTCGATAGCAGGGGCACCCGCTTTTACCGCCGCTTCAACCTGCTCGATGTCTGGATCAATAAACAAAGACACTTCGATGCTTTTATTACCCAACCTTTTGCAGGCATCGGCAACACCATTAAACAGCCCTTTAACGTCCAGCCCACCCTCGGTAGTAACCTCCTCACGCTTTTCAGGCACCAGGCACACATGTTCAGGCATAACTTTTTCTGCAATGGCGATCATCTCTTCAGTTACCGCCATTTCAAGATTCATTCGAGTCTGTAAAACATCCCGGATTCGGTAAACATCGTGATCCTGTATATGGCGACGATCTTCACGCAAGTGGAGTGTAATGCCATCGGCTCCGGCCTCTTCCGCTTCAATAGCCGCCTGAACCGGATCCGGGTAGCGGATACCGCGAGCCTGCCGAACGGTGGCAATATGATCAATATTCACGCCTAACAAAATGCGTTGATGAGGAATCATGGCTATATTTCCAGCTGAAATCGGTGAGAATGGCGAAATATTAGTGATTGGCCGCATCAATTTCAATGATTCTCTTTGGAATCGTTGGCGCCGAAGACCTTCGGGCAAACAGCATGCGGCTTTGTAATGGGCGATCACCAATCAACAGCTTCATGGCCTGACGATTAAAACGCTTGAAATCGGCATATTGGTCCGGCGCACCGAAATCTCTTTCTGAAAGCGCCTTCAGGCTGCTGGAAGAGAAACAATAGGCTTGTAGATAGTGAGGTACTGTAGCTGGAACCGGCATCAACCCATGCTCTGGGTCAAAACGGTAGACTGAATTATCTTTTAAAGGTTCATTGTTCTGGGAATCCCAGTCCAGCGGTGGTGCATAGCCACAAAGCTCCAACAAATCCAGCTCGAAAGAGCGAAGGAGTGGCTCAATGGGTTGTTCAGATTTCAAATCGGACAACACTGCCTGATAGAGTTCAACAACACCATCAACTAACTGACCTGGTATTAAAGCTCTCATTAAGAGCTCATTGATATAAAATCCGCAGTAAAGCCGTTGCCCGGCCAAAAAGTTCATCTGGCCTGGCTCGAGATCCACCAGAGTTTTCAAATCAGTACGACCTTTCCATCGCACCATCAGCTGGTGAAAAGGTTGTAACAGTGAGCCAAGGGAGGAACGGGACTGTCGAACACCACGGACGACCATGGCCACACGACCATGGTTTTCTACCAGAAATTCTGCAATCACCGAGCGTTCTTTGTAAGAACGTCGGTGTAATAACCAGGCACGATGAAAATCACCGCTGTGTTTACCGGAGAACGTATTACTGGTTATGGTCATAACCCAGGCTTTTCAAAGCTCGCTCGTCATCGGACCAGCCGGCTTTCACTTTTACCCAGAGATTCAGCATGATTTTGGTGTCAAACAGCAATTCCATATCCTTCCGGGCTTCCTGACCGATGAGCTTCAGCCGCGAACCACGATCACCGATCACAATGGCTTTTTGTCCGTCACGCTCAACCAGAATCAGTGCACTGATGGTGGTCAACGGACCTTTTGGTCTCATTTCCTGTTGAAATTCTTCAATCTCAACGGTGATCTCATAAGGCAGTTCATCACCCAGCTGACGCATGACCTTTTCACGCACCAGTTCCGCGGCTAAAAACCTTGAGCTTCGATCAGTTAACTGGTCTTCCGGAAAGTGATGAACACCTTCAGGAATCAAACCTGTGATCAGCTCACCCAACTCTTTCAGGTTATGGCCATTTTGCGCAGAAATGGGCACAACCCCATGGAAATCCATTTTACTGGAAAGCATTTCAAGGTGCGGCATAAGCTTCGCTTTGTCCGCGATTTTATCCACCTTGTTCACGGCCAGAATGACCGGACAACGGGCGCCTTGAACTTTCTCAAGCACCATCTGGTCTTCTTCATTCCAGGTCAGGCGATCCACCACAAACACCACGGCATCAATACCGGCCAGAGCACTGCTGGCCGCTTTATTCATGTAGCGGTTAATGGCTTTCTTCTGCACCTTATGCATGCCTGGCGTATCCACAAAAACAGTTTGCACACCGTTTTCTGTTTGAATACCCAGCACCTGATGGCGCGTTGTCTGCGGACGTCGAGACGTAATCGACAGCTTCTGCCCCAACAAGTGATTCAGCAGAGTCGACTTACCCACATTGGGTCTGCCAACAATCGCCACATAACCACAACGGCTTACAGGGGAGTCCGCAGAGTTTTCATCAGAGATCATCAATACTTCAACTCTTTATTCAACTTATTCAACGCCTAATAATTTTAAGGCGTTTCGTGCCGCTTGCTGTTCAGCACCACGGCGACTGGAACCCTCACCCATGGATGGCTCACTCAGAGACTCAAGGGTGCACAGCACAGAAAAATGCTGATCATGGGCTTCACCTTGAATATCAGTAACCTGATATTTAGGCAACGACTGTTGTCTTGCCTGCAGGTATTCCTGCAAACGGGTTTTCGGGTCTTTGTTCTGTTCATCGGTGGTGGTCAGTTGATCGAGACGACTGGCAAACCAGTCACGGATACGCTCATGGCAAACCGCCATACCAGCATCCAGATAGATCGCACCAATGATCGCTTCCACCGCATCTGCAAGGATGGATTCACGACGAAAGCCACCGCTTTTCAGCTCACCAGAACCCAGCTTCAGAAAGTCACCAAGACCAAACTCTTTACCCAGCTCGGCAAGCGTTACACCGCGTACCATTCTGGCACGCAGGCGACTCAACTGACCTTCACGGGCTTCAGGAAAGCGCTCATAGAGCGCTTCTGCAATGACAAAATTCACAATGGAGTCGCCCAGAAACTCCAGACGCTCATTATTTCGACTACCGTAGCTTCGATGAGTTAACGCCAGCTCCACTAGCCCAATATCCGAAAACTCATGCCCAAGCTTTTTCTGCAGGCGGGGCAGTTTATCAATTTTCACTAATTACCAGCTTTCCAGTCATGTTTGAATGATAAAATCATATCGACATTATGGAACACATGAACACGACGTTCATAATCGATATCAACCTTTACGACGCCATTTTCACGAGCCACAATAATCTCATTTTTCTCAAGCTTAACAGCATTCAGTTGCAAGCCTTTCTGAATCCAGGTTCTGACTTGATTCACTGATGCCGTTGAAGAACCCGGACGATTGGTCAGAGATTCCGTCACATTCTTAACTGCATGGTCATCCATATACAGGGGCATCAACTTCAGCCCCAGAGACAGAACAACACCACCAATCAATAGAAAAACCAACCAGCTTAAAGCGCTGCTCCCCCGTTGCCGGCTCTTCATTCCATACATTTTACGCACTCCATATTGAAACAATATTTATCAGTTAATCGATCCATTGTTTTTAAAATTAGGCAGTTGAGTCCAGCTGGGCCAATGCATCCAGATGTAAACTGCCTTACCCACAATATTGGCTTCCGGCACGAACCCCCAGTAACGACTGTCATTACTGCGATCCCGGTTATCCCCCATAACAAAATACATACCTTCGGGCACAACCCACTCGCCTTCGGCACGATAGTCATTACTTGTGAGTTCCTTACGAATTTCGTATTCCTCACCGGGCTTACCTTCCGTGTAGAGGCGATATATAGAGCGTTGATCACTCAGCTGCGCTACGAATTCTTCGGGTAACAACTCATCATTCACTGAAACCCGCTTACCCTGATAACGAATCACATCACCCGGCAAGCCAATCACCCGTTTGATAAAATTGATGTGCTCTTGCCCCGGCTGCTTGAACACCATGACATCACCACGTTCTGGGTCATCCACCGACAGCACTTTAGTTCCTATCACAGGTAAACGAAGCCCATAGTCGTACTTATTTACCAGAATAAAATCCCCTACCTCAAGGGTTGGGATCATAGAACCTGACGGAATTTGAAAGGGTTCAAACAAAAAAGAACGAACCACCAGTACAAACAGCAGTACCGGGAAAATGGATTTAGCCGTTTCCACCACCGCAGGCTCTTTCGACACTTCACTGATCGCTGAGTCGACTGCATCACTGCCTCCACCCTGCTCTTTCACACGGGCAACAGCCGCCCGCCGCCTTGGCAACAGGAATAGTCGGTCAATCAGCGCAATGATACCCGTGATAAACACCGCCAGTACCAACAGCAGTGGAAAATTAAAATCCATGCATTTCTTCTCTATAAATGTGCTCGAACTGTTTTATGAAATTATACCAATGGCGTTTTTAAATTTTGGAACGAGCAAGTTATTTTGGCCGACTGGGCAATACCCATAGGGCATAAAGGCGAAGAGACGAGGCATAGCCATAGCTATGGCGAGGAACTTCAACGCAGACCCAGTCGGCCAAAATAGCTGCGCAGCCCATAATTTAAAAACAGTATTGGTATTATTACTTGTCGACCTTCAATACGGCAAGGAACGCTTCCTGCGGAATTTCAACGCGGCCAACCTGCTTCATGCGTTTTTTACCCGCCTTCTGTTTTTCCAGCAGCTTACGCTTACGACTCACGTCACCACCATAGCACTTGGCCGTTACGTTTTTGCGCAATGCTTTAACGGTGGTACGGGCGATAATCTGACCACCAATCGCCGCCTGTATGGCCACATCAAACATCTGACGATGAATAATTTCTTTCATTTTCTCGGTCAGAACCCGGCCACGGGAAACGGAATGATCTTTGTGAACAATCAACGCCAGCGCATCCACTTTCTCACCATTGATCAAGATATCAACACGCACCATTCTAGACGCTTCGAAGCGATCGAACGAATAATCCAAAGAAGCGAAACCACGACTCACGGATTTCAGGCGATCAAAGAAATCCAAAACCACTTCGCTCATGGGAATATCGTAGGTCAGGGAAACCTGACTTCCGGTAAACTGCATATCTTTCTGTATACCACGTTTCTCAACGCAGAGAGAAATGACATTGCCAAGATATTCCTGGGGCACCAGAATATTCGCTCTGGAAATGGGTTCGCGAATTTCCAGAATTCCGGCGGGATCAGGCAGCTTGGATGGGTTATCCACTTCAATCACATCACCGTTTTTCATCTCACACTGGTAAATAACGGTGGGCGCTGTGGTGATCAAGTCCAGATCGTATTCGCGCTCAAGGCGTTCTTGAATGATTTCCATATGCAGCATACCCAAGAAGCCACAACGGAAACCAAACCCTAGTGCATCACTGCTCTCTGGTTCATAAAAAAGAGAGGCGTCGTTCAGGCTCAGTTTTTCCAGCGCATCACGAAAATCTTCAAAATCATCAGAGCTAACCGGGAACAGACCGGCATAAACTTGAGGCTTAACGCGCTTAAATCCTGGCAGTGCATCCACACCCTGAGTCTTAATATGCGTCAGGGTATCACCTACTGGCGCGCCGTGGATGTCTTTAATACCCGCCACCACGTAACCTACTTCACCGGCTTTCAGAATACCGGTTGGCGTGCGCTTAGGCGTAAAGATACCGATGTTGTCCACCACATGAGATTGCCCCGTGGATTTAACAACAATCTTTTCGCCTTTTTTCAAAGTGCCGTTCTTCACCCGAACCAACGACACAACACCCAGGTAATTATCAAACCACGAATCAATGATCAGCGCTTGCAGGGGTGCATTTACATCACCTTCCGGTGCTGGAATGGTAGACACCAGACGTTCAAGCACTTCCTCAATACCCAGTCCGCTTTTGGCAGAACAGCGCACGGCATCTGTCGCATCAATACCAATAATTTCTTCAATTTCCTGGGAGACGCGTTCTGGTTCCGCTTGAGGAAGGTCCATTTTGTTAAGAACGGGCATTACTTCGAGGCCCTGCTCAATGGCGGTGTAACAGTTCGCCACCGATTGTGCCTCTACACCCTGACCGGCATCCACCACCAGCAATGCGCCTTCACAGGCAGAGAGTGACCGGGAAACTTCATAGGAGAAGTCTACGTGCCCTGGTGTGTCGATAAAGTTCAGCTGATACGTGTTGCCATCTTTTGAATGGTAATCCAGCGTAACACTCTGGGCTTTAATGGTGATCCCACGTTCTCGCTCCAGATCCATGGAGTCCAGGACCTGAGCCTGCATTTCCCGATCACTGAGACCACCACAGGTCTGGATAAAACGGTCGGCCATGGTGGACTTACCATGGTCGATATGGGCAATGATTGAGAAGTTACGGATTAAGCTAAGATCGCTCACGATAGTATCACTACAAAAAGTTGTCCCCGCCGATGCGGGGACTTTGTTAATCTGGTTACGCTGTTTGCGCTGCGCGTCTGACTGTTGCTACTTGGTAGCCGGGAAAACACTTGTCATTGTTCATCAATGAGCAATTGTATGCGGCAGCATGCACTAAATCCCCAATATTCTATAACAGCTCATGGCATTACTCCATGCTCTGATCACACTCTAATCGTTAAATGACGCTGTTTGCGTCCCTTCATCACTTCAAAGGGATCGCAAACAGGCTGGCTATTCCGGTAGGCGAAAGGTCAGGTAACCAGGGTTCCCACCACGAATCACCCGCATTGAAATAGATCGATTTCTCGGCAACCCTGAAACCACTCTATCGAACTGCTTAACCGTGGACACGCTGGTATTATTCAGGTCGGTAATAATATCCCCCTGACGTAAACCTATGGAACGGACAGCCCCACGGCTGACACCAACGACAACCAGACCCTGCACATCTTTTTCTAAACGGAGTTTGGTTCGATAATCATCATCCAACTCCGCAACCTGCACACCGAGTGGATTTTTATCGCTATTTTGTTTGCCACTTGTCTTCTCAGCGCCCGTATTTTCATCAGGCAACTGACCTACTTCCACATCAACCGTTTTGCGTTTGCCATTACGCACGAACTCCAGCTCAACTTTCTGATTAGGGCGAACAACACCAACAGACATGGGTAGAATACCGGAATTGGTAATCGTACGACCATTGAATGCAATAATAATATCCCCTGGATGAAGCTTTGCCTTATCGGCAGGACCACCGGGCACCACCTGACTGACCAGCGCACCTTTGGGCTTTTCAAGGCCAAATGATTCAGCCAGATCACGATCAACATCCTGAATAGCAACACCCAACCAGCCCCGGGTCACATAACCTTTTTCTTTCAGCTGCTCCACCGCCCACATGACATGATCCACAGGGATAGCAAAGGACAAACCCATAAATCCACCGGAACGGGTGAAAATCTGGGAATTAATGCCAATCACTTCACCTTGCATATTGAACAGCGGCCCACCGGAATTACCCGGATTGATAGGCACATCTGTCTGAATAAAAGGCACATAAGAGTCACTTGGCAGGCTTCTATTTAACGCACTGACAATGCCTTTAGTGATGGAGTATTCAAAATTGAACGGGGAACCAATCGCAGCCACCCATTGACCCGGCTTAACACGATCAGAGTTACCAATTTTGACCACCGGTAAGCTGCGATCACTATTAATTTTGAGCAGTGCAAGATCGGAGCGCTTATCAGAGCCAATCAATTCGGCAGCGCGCTCACTACGATCACTTAACCGAACAATAATTTGATCCGCACCATCCACCACGTGATTGTTGGTAAGGATGTAACCATCTGGCGAAATAATAAACCCAGAACCCAGAGACATCGGTTGATTTCGACCCGACATGCCTTCATCGGGTAATGGTATACCAAAATAGCGGCGGAAAATTTCTGGGAGTTCTTCGCCACCAGGACCATAGACCTGCTGTCTTGCTTTCGGCTTGGACAATGTACTGATATTCACCACCGCAGGGGAAGCCTTCTCAAATAAGCTGGCAAACCCAGGCAAACCATCCGCATCGGACGATGCTTGCACCATTGTCGTTTGTAATAGCAGCATTGAGGCAACAATACTGAGGAAAAATCGTCTGAAAAGTGTTGTCGTTCGACTCATAAGATAGGATGTCTCCGGAACTGTTTTAACGTCATTGACCGTGATCAATCTACCCTTTCGGATGGACTTATTATTACCCGACAGTCCGCCAATATATTACGCAGACTGCTTCTCAGACTGAGACAAAACCCGGGTTACCACTACACGACACAATTTGTCCGATCCACCAGATCTGGCTTTCACCCAGACAAAGCCCACCATGAGGCTAACAATGGCAGAAAGTGATAATTGTGCCTCGCTCATCCCAATTAACGACCCAAACCAACAGACAAACAGCATCAAAAACAACGGCACCAGATACATAAGGAAAGAAGCTTTCAGTAAAGCACTTTCAGGAACACCGACCATAATGGAAGCACCGGCTTTTAATAGACTCTCATCCACATCAGATGAAACCGTTGCTTTGATATAGGAAAGTGCTGATTTATTACTGTACTTTTCTGAAAGGTGCTGACCGCAACCTTCTCGAACACCACAACTTGAACAACTGGATTGCCTTTGCGTTTCCACCCAGACATAGCCATCTTCAAGTGCAACTATTCGACCCTGCTCTTCTACCATTTTCCATAAGCCTGATATCAATGGGATAAAGCACCCTATGAAAGTGATGAACAATCTCATAGGGCTATTAATAATAAAAAAAAACAGGTACCCGTCGTCCAGTACTCTTACCGGATCATTACATCAGGGTTGATCAGTGACTGGACGAACAGAAACCGCCACTCGCTCAGCGGTTCCGAGAGGAATGTCACCAACAACGGTAACATGATAGTACTGATTATTATCTCGATAGACTTTTGATACCGCCGCCATTGCACCTATCTTTTCAGAGGCCTGACTCAGAACCCGGGAGTCATCTTCCTCCACAAACACCGAAAAGCTGGCGATTCCATCAGAGTAAACTCGGCTAGTCACTTCATGATCACTGACTGGAGAAGCCCTGACCGCCTCGTTATCAAGGACAAAACCATCTGGCAGCCAACCTGACTCCCAGCTAAATTGGGCAACGGTTTTATCTGAACCCGACTGGAGGTCTATCGTCTTTGCAGTTTCAGGAAGCTCTCTCGACAATAAATTATTTTGCCTTTCTGAGAGCGGCCCTACATTTAAATCGGTAAATTGCAGACGCTCAATGATAACGCCCTGCTCATCAACCAGCAGCGACTTTAAAAGTAATGCAGAAGCTCTATCTATCCATAACTGATAACCATATCGAAAACGATCTTTGGGCAGTAACAACAGAACATAAGCTTCCCTGCCGGCAACCCGGTCAACTCCTGCAATTTTGGCCTCATAAAGCTCATTGCCAATATTACCTTGAAATTTACTCACCATGGGAATCAGGGAGCCCCGTTGAAACTTGGTCACTCCCTCACGACGACTGGAAAAATAAAATTCTTCACCCCTTCGAAGCGCTTCCCTGGGCAACCCATCCAAATAAAGAATGCGCTCACCTTCTGGTAGCCCACCGCCTTCGGCACGATGAATAATACTGATCCCCTCAAGATGACTTCCCTGCTGGTATACCAGCTCTCCCTGAAAACTGAGTTCCCGAGAGGATTTAACCATGCTGGCGAGAAGATCTACCCCTTCGGAGGTAGCGTCAGCATAAACAGACTGACAACCAATAAGCCCGGATAACAACAGGGCTCGGGAAATCCATTGTTTGTATCTCATAGTTTATTGGGTATCGAAACTGGTCAATCTAGCAAAGGGTAAGAGGCTTTGTCCAAGCCCTACGGCTGAGTATTCCGCATGCTGAAGTGCATAGGCATGAAAGCGTTCCCGCGTTGCCCGGTCGGCAATACTTTGGGCATAGGCCAATTGCTCTGGAGTGACCGTTGCATGCTGCCGGGAGTTATACCCCGCACGAATCCCTGTTGCACCGTAACTTGTGTTACCACCAGCCTGAGCGAGTTGTAATGGTTGGCTGAGTACTGCCTGCTCCCCTGAAAACGCAAGAGGTTGTGATGCTGGCTCAGGATTTAGCATCCGCACACTGATCACCAGCGCTGCAGCGACGGATGCAGCCATAGCCACCTTACCCAGATATTCCCAGCCATTTTTCAACGACATGACAGCTGTAGCACCAGATACAGAATCAGTTACGTACTTAGGGGGCTTATCACTAGCACCAGAAGAGGAAATGCCAGGTTCATTTTCAAGTGCTGACATAACCGCACCCGAGATATCCACCTTCGCAAAACGATTTGTCTCATCCCTGACGCCATCACTTATCTGCTGATACCGACCGGCAAGACGTCGCAAATCAGCATCATTCTGAAGACCACCAAGCACCCGGTGCAACTCAAGGTCGTTTGCCTGTCCATCAAGAGTTGCAGACAATGATTCTTTCAACCGTTCTCTGGAACGGTTTTGAGAGTTCTTCTCACTCACTGACTAATCTCCGATCCAATCGCCCTTTCAGGCTGCAGAAAAATTAGATTCATTCAACCACCCTGCCCCAGTAAAGGGCGGATCTCCCGGTCAATGGCTTCCCGGGCTCTGAAAATTCGTGACCTTACGGTACCCACCGGGCAATCCATAACATCAGCAATTTCTTCATAGCTGAGTCCGTCAAACTCCCTGAGCATCACAGCGGTTCGAAGCTCATCCGGCAACCGCCGTATAACTGAATGAATCACCTGCTCAATCTCATCACAATATAGATTGCGCTCTGGCGTATCAACTATGCGCAGGCTGGTAGCGGTTTCCAGAAAGTCCGCATCATGGACATCGACATCCGACTCAGGCAGGCGACGACCTTTAGACACCAGATGATTCTTGGCAGTGTTCACTGCAATTCGATACAACCAGGTGTAAAAAGAGCTGTCACCACGAAACTTATCCAATGCCCGGTAGGCTTTGATGAATGCTTCCTGAGCGACATCCTGCACCTCCTGAAAATCATTCACATAACCGCCCACAAGACCAAGAATCCTGTGCTGGTATTTGATCACAAGCATGTCATAAGCACGTTTGTCACCCTGCTTGACACGATCGACCAGCTGCTGATCTGAGTCCTGACTGTTACCCATTCAGACTTCTCCACCAAAACATGGCAGGCAAGCCAAAAATGGTACACCCGTACATGAAATAAACTCAGCTATAGATATTGAGACAATCAAAATGATGAAAAGTTCCTGACATTTTCAATTTTTTACTTTATAAGTCATTTGCCTATGCAATCCTTTAACCTTTACAGACAATTAGCGCTTTTGCACACGATACGATTACCCAGATAGATTTGCATGATATGCATCCCAATAGTGCGAACTGCCGTGTAGAAAATTAATGATCTGAACGATAGCGTGATGAAACTGAAGCCCAGTTACCATCATCGACTCGATAAAAAAACGCTTTAACATCAACAACGCTACCTTGCATCTTGGCTTGTTTGCGTTCAGGATGCCCGACCATGGTTTTCGAGCTGTTCCCATATGCCTGAAGTCTTAGCAACACAGGCTAGCACAGTAATACAGATTACAATTTTTTTCTTAGAAATAATATGACGGATCAAGGAACCGAACCTTTAAGGCGAGTCGACCACAAGACACTCCGCAAGGTGCCTGATCCCTGATCGTAGACAAGACAAGTGAGATTTTATGAAGCCTTTTGATTACGACGTAATCATCATTGGCTCAGGCGCTGCAGGCCTGACCACCGCCCTGCAACTGCCCGATCATTTTCGCATCGCGCTGTTCAGTAAAGACTCTTTAAGTGCCGGCTCCACTTATTGGGCCCAGGGCGGCGTTGCTGCGGTACTGGATCAAGTGGGTGACAACATTGAACAACATATAAAAGACACCTTAATTGCTGGCGCCGGACTCTGCAAAGAAGCGTCTGTGCGACACATCGTCGAACACGGTCAGTCTTCAATTGAATGGTTAATTAATCAGGGCGTGCCCTTCACTCCGGATCAAGATCAGAACCGCCCTTATGATTACCACTTGACCAGAGAAGGCGGCCATAGCTCCCGCCGCATTATTCATGCCGACGATGCCACCGGCAAAGCCATCTCAGAAACGCTGATCCAGCAAGTACAAAATAAACTCAACATCGATCTCTACCCCTATCACCTCGCTATTGATTTGATCACCACCAGCAAACTGGGCATAGATGACCACCGTTGTGTTGGCGCGTACATGCTGGACTTGAAAAACGAAGCAATAAAAGTATTCAGAAGTCGTTGTACGGTGATTGCCTCTGGTGGTGCCAGCAAAGCGTACCTTTATACCAGTAATACCGACGGTGCTTCCGGTGATGGTATTGCCATGGCCTGGCGAGCGGGCTGTCGTGTCGCAAATATGGAATTCAACCAATTTCACCCGACCTGTCTTTACCACCCTAATGCCAAATCATTTCTGATCTCCGAAGCCGTTCGTGGTGAAGGTGGACTATTAAAGCGCCCCGATGGCTCATTGTTTATGAAAAACTATGATCCTCGGGCCGAACTGGCGCCAAGAGATATTGTAGCCCGGGCCATTGACCATGAAATGAAGCGTCTGGGTGCTGACTGCTTATATCTGGACATCAGTCATAAGCCTGTCGAATTTATCCGCTCCCATTTTCCAACGATTTATGAACGCTGTCTGGGCTTTGATATCGATATCACCAAAGATCCTATTCCTATCGTCCCCGCAGCCCATTACACCTGTGGTGGCATCGTCGTCGACGAACACGGTCAGACCGATACCGAAGGCTTATTCGCCATTGGCGAGTGCAGCTTCACCGGATTACATGGTGCTAACCGCCTTGCCAGCAATTCATTACTGGAATGTTTTGTCTCTGCCAGCAGTTGCGCACAAAAGATCAGTGACAACTTCCAGCACTATCCGCAACCACCCACTCTGCCCGACTGGGATGAAAGCCAGGTTATCGATTCCGATGAGAATGTCGTTATCGCCCACAACTGGGATGAACTCCGTCGCTTTATGTGGGATTACGTCGGCATTGTCAGAACCGACAAACGCCTGCAACGGGCCATGCACCGGGTCCGGCTGCTGCAGTTTGAGATCCATGAATTCTATAGCAACTTTAAAGTCAGCAACGATCTCATTGAGCTGCGTAATCTCGCCCTGGTATCCGAACTGATCATCCGTTGCGCCATAGAACGCAAGGAGTCCCGAGGCCTGCATTACACACTGGATTACCCGGAACTGTCGGAAACAATCAGGGATACCGTGTTGGTTCCGGAGAGTTTTCATGCTTCCCAGAAAACAAAACAGGCCCATCCAGTAACAGCCTGAGCCGGAAGGCGTGCAGCTCTATTGGATCAGCGCTGTCCGGAAACAGTACGAGGTAACAGGAGCGCCTGTTACCTTCCGGCTGCAACCTGAAACAAATAAGAAAAGACGTGACGACCGCATCCCCTTTTGGCCAGGCCCTCAGCCATTGCTCCCCAATGCGTACACGCCATTGATTATCAAACAACCTGATGGCCGACAAACTGTGGGGCTGATGTAAACAGTGGTATCGACGATAACCCCAGACCATCAGAACCATAATAAGAAGGGTCAGCAGAAAGGCGGTCAAAAAAGAGAGAGAAGACAGCCATAGGGCAATCATTGCTGCGATATGGCTGAAAAGACTGATAAGCAAACGGTAACGTGAAGGTTTCAGATGAACTTCACACAATTTGATTGTCTTTTTAGATGGCTGCTTACATAGCCTCGCCCTGGTATCGTCCACGATCAAGCACCCGGTCTACCATCCTGCTCAATTCAGGGTCTGCAGGGCGATCGCCACTCATAAACCAACTGAACAGATCAGGATCTTCGCATTCCAGTAAACGCACATAGGCGAGCTGGTCAGCTTCATTCATTTCCGGCAATGCGTCTCTGGTGAAAGGTTCCAACAAAACATCCAGTTCCAGCATGCCACGACGACTGCGCCACTGCAGGCACTTCAGTTGATCTTGATCCAGCATTAGACCATCACTCCACAGAATAATTCTGCGGACGATTATACCTATTGTTACGGAAAATAATCCTCTATTATTGCCACAAATCCGATAGCAGAGTAATCCGATGAGTTTCGACTGGAAGGCTTTCTTAACAAAACAAGGTGCACACTTTGATGGTGACGCACTGACCGGCTTTTCTACCCAGCCAGCTTCCCTGAGCAGCAATGCGGTCTCGATACTCAGTGGACACCGTCTGATCCGAATCTCAGGACCGGATCGCCAGAAATTTCTTCAAGGGCAGATTTCCACTCACATGCTCCAATTACAGCCAATGCAATACAGCACTGGCGTTGCCTGTACACCAAAAGGCCGGATGTACAGCAGTTTTCATATTATTGATGATGGTGACAACTATCTGCTGATGTTGAAGTCCGATATTGCTGAATCAACAGTGGAAACCCTGAAAAAATACGCCGTCTTTTTTAAAGTAGAACTGACGAATGCCTCTGAATTCATTAGCCTTGGGTTCTCCGGTGATGATATTCAGTCAATACTTCCAGAGATTTTTGCCGGCATTGATTTACCCCGGAAAAATGACGTCATTGCTATCAATGGCGACGGTTTTCTCCACGCTATTGCTGGTATCAACCAACGCTACGGACTATGGCTGAAATCTGAAGCCCTGGAAAAGGTTTGGTCAAGCCTGATCAAAAAACTCACACCTGCCGGTGAAGATTTCTGGAGCCTGCTGAACATTCAATCTGTCATGCCTGAAGTCAGCAGCCACCTAATTGAAGAATATATTCCACAACATCTGAACCTACCTTCGCTAGGCAGCGTCAGCTTCAAAAAAGGGTGTTTTACCGGTCAGGAAATCGTCACCAGAATGCAAAACCTGGGTCAGCAGAAGAGCCGGTGCTACCGACTCACACTGCCTGGAAGTGAACAACCAGCGGTCAATACCAAACTGTTTGATGGTAACGGCAAGCCCGCTGGGGAAATTATTCAGGCAGTCACCAATCCATTTGAAAAGACGATCGAAATGCTTGCCGTCGTTCGAATTGAAGCCGCCGAAGCCAATCAGGTATTTATGACCGCGGATCAAGCAAAGCCGCTGCAGGTTCATGAAATTCCATACACCATTGATCCCAAAAAAGAGCTGCAACAATAAACCCATGTAGTCGCCCGGCACACCGGGCGTCGCAGCTTTCAATTAACGTTAACCGTATTCCGTATTCCGAAAAAGCTTGAGCCACTCGCGCTTTACGGACTACGGATAACGAATAGCCGGCAACGGTCTCAACGACACTTAAAGGCCTCAGTAAATCTGGACTTTATTTCGAGACGGCTCCTAAACCACTGTCGTTTTGATGCTTTTCAGTACCCCTAACGCTTCATCAAAATCATAATTGACCACCGCATCCTGAAATGCCTTCAGCCTTTGTTGTTCAATTTGGTCTTTTAACCCCCGAACCAGCATCGGCAGCAGGCCAATCACATCGGGATCTCCCTGTTCCAGTTTGGTTTCAACATTCAACAAGATATCGTTTAACACACCCACTTCAATGGCGCCTTCACCAGCGGGTTCAAGTCCATCATGATCAGCAGCCAAATCAGCCAGACCCGACATCACCAATTCAAAAGCTTCAGTAAATGCAGTCATGTTCAAATCATCCGCACTTTCCGAGTAGCCCCTCAAGCTTCGCTCCAGCTGACCGGCTTGCTGGAAAAGTGCCTTGGCACCGAGGTTACCGGCAATACCTTTCAGGTTATGAATTAACTGACAGGCTTCCTGCCACTGATTAGCGTCAAGGAATCCCTCAAGCCGCATTAGAGCGCCTTGTTGCTCTTTATAGAAATTGCCCAGTAGCTGATAGTACAACGAGTGATTACCTTGCAGCCGACTTAACCCATCCTCCTGATCAATACCTGGTAATTCCAGGGTTTGGTTATGATCAATCTCCGGCTCTATCTCTGCAGAAATACGGGCATCGCTTTCTCCAACCTGTAACCAGTGTCGTACCATTTGTTTCAGCGCTGCCGGGTCCAGAGGTTTGGAGATATGATCATTCATACCCGCTTGCAGGCAACGCTCCCGATCGCCGGTCATGGCGTGGGCAGTCATGGCAATAATGATTAACTGGTGATTACCTAATTTCCGTCGTATTCTTCGAGTGGCTTGATACCCATCCATTTCCGGCATTTGAATATCCATAAACACCAGATCAAAGGACTCATCGCGCACTTTCTCAACGGCTTCTGCGCCATTGGTCACCATCACGACATCCAACCCAATACCCTGAAGTAACTCTCTGGCCACCTGTCGGTTGATTTCATTGTCTTCCGCGAGTAACACTCTACCCTTTGGCATAACCTCACAGTATCGCCCCTGCTCAATGGGCGACACAGAAGTCACCGATTGATAGCCCTGAACTCTGGAAATAGTCTCGAATAATACAGAATGATTCACAGGCTTGATCAGGAACGCATCAACCTTACCGGAGGCTTTATTCATCAGCTCTTCGCGGCCATATGCGGAAACCATTATTAATTTAGGTTGTACAATAAGCGGCAGTTTTCTAATTTCTTCCGACAGCTTAATCCCATCAATATTGGGCATGCGCCAATCCAGAATCACCAACTGAATCGCGCTCTCTTCCGCCGATTCCGCTGAATTAGTTTTCTTCAACAGCGACAGCGCATCACTGGCATGGCTTCTCTGGATGGTTTCACAACCGGACATGTTCAGATAGCTCACTAATAGCGCACGGGCTTCGGTACTGTCATCCACCACCAGCACTTTCAAGCCTTCCAGTGATAACTGTGGCGCCAGTACTTCTTCAGCAATGCCAAGCTCCACCACAAAACGGAATGTGCTGCCCTGACCAGGCTCTGACTGCACAGAAATCGTGCC
Organism: uncultured Endozoicomonas sp.; assembly: GCF_947495845.1. Lineage (GTDB taxonomy): Bacteria > Pseudomonadota > Gammaproteobacteria > Pseudomonadales > Endozoicomonadaceae > Endozoicomonas. Next base: position 17,477 of record NZ_CANMAO010000029.1, read on the forward strand.
GTTCATCATATGTACCAGGTTTTTACAGATTGCCAGACCAAGCCCTGTGCCACCAAATTTACGGGTAGTAGAACCATCCACCTGAGAAAACGAATGAAACAGTTTTTTCTGCTGCTCAGGATTGATGCCAATCCCGGAGTCTTTAACCTGCACTTCAATTCTGGCCACATCCTGACGGCGAGACAGTAACGTGACATTCAGGGCCACCTCACCCTCACTGGTAAATTTCAGGGCATTGTGGGTGAGATTAATTAAAATTTGTCCAAGCCTGAGAGGATCTCCTTTCAGTTGACGAGGCACATCAGAGTCAATGTGGTAGGTCAGCGACAAATCTTTCTCTTTGGCTTTAATCGAGCTGAGGTTGTAGACATTTTCAAAGACCGCTTTCACATCAAACTCAATATTTTCCATACTGAGCTTGCCCGCCTCAATCCGTGAGAAATCTAAAATATCATTGATGATGCCCAGAAGATCATGGGCCGATGTTTGAATTTTGCTGACATAATCTTTCTGCTGTACCGACAGCTGGGTTTCCTGCACCAGATGACTCAAGCCAATAATGGCGTTCATCGGTGTCCGAATCTCGTGGCTCATATTGGCCAGGAAATTACTTTTTGCCTGATTCGCCTGGTCCGCCACTTCTTTTGCCCGATGCAGCGCTTCTTCCGCCTGTTTGCGATCAGTAATGTCACGACTGGAGGCAAACAAATAGCCTTCGCCCTCGTACTCCATATAGTTTGCCGTGACTTCAACAGGGAAGATGGAGCCGTCGGAGGCTTTTCTTAAGGTTTCGTAGGTCATTCCCTGGCGAAGCACTAATTGTTCCCACAGTTTCTTCCAGGAACTGCGAGTCACCGCCGGGTTGATGTCCATGATGGTCATACCCAATAACTCTTCCTGGGAATACCCCAACGCCTTGCAGGCGGACTCATTCACGTATTTATGATGACCATCAATGCGGAACCAATGAATGTGGTCACCGGCACTGTCCAATGAAAAACGGGCCATGGAAAAATCCCGCTCACGCTCTACCTGGTGGGTAATATCCACCGTTGTGCCAACCGCCCGAAGCGGCCTGCCCTGCTCATCCCGAAATACCACCTTGCCTTTACTGCGCACGGTGGCATAACTGCCATCCTTTTTGCGCATACGGAAAACAAATTGATAAGGTTGCAGGGAGTGATCCATTTGCTCTTTAAGAAAGCTGAAAACAGCTTCTTTGTCATCGGGATGCACCAACCGTTTCCAGGATCGGATATTCTGCAGAATTTCTCCCGGCTGATAACCCAGAATACTCTGATAGCGTGGGCTGAAATAAACATTATCATTGGATACATCCCAATCCCACAGCCCATCCGACGCTGCATCCATGGCCAGTTGATAGCGCTCTTCACTAAGCCGAAGTGCCTGTTCAGCATTCTGGCGCTCCATGGCAACCGCCACCAGCTCACCCATCCGATGCAGGAGATCCATGTCTTGCACATACAATTGATATTTTTCCGGAATATTGATCAGAGCAATACCACCGACGACCTGGCCAAACAACATCATTGGCGCATACACAGCGGTGGTGACGCCAAGGTCGTCAAGTATCTCAGTCCCTGTCACATCTCCCGCCGCATTGACTTCATCCCTGAACAGGATGTTGATTTTGTCCCGCTCCAGTGGGCCATAAACACCAGAGAAATTGTATTTGAACAACGTCGTAAAATTATCGGGTACCGGGTGACTTCTCCGCGACCAGTAATGCTCGATTCTGGCAACCGGCTCCCAGGAAAAAACAGCTGCCGCCTCGGCATCCAGATAATGACCTAATTGCCTGAGAAAGTAATCACTGGCCGCCTGCACCGATTGATCCATATAATTGCGGGAAATATCACTGAGCAAACGGTCCAGCTCCGCACGAATTTTCAATCCTTCTTCGGCTTTTTCCCGTTCTGCAATTTCCCGGCTCAAGCGACGATTCCAGTAAATAATCAGAATCAACGTCACTACAATGAGCACAAAACCAATAAACAGCTCTTTGTTAGGTCGCCATAATCGATCGTGAATCGCCAGCCAGTTGCTTTCCAGCTTCTCTCGGTCTTCTGGCGTTATGGTAGCAACGGCTTTGTTGAATATAGAAGCAAGCTCTGGCTCGTTATTTCTCGACGCAAGACTGAAGTCATAATCAAAACCGGCTTCGGCAACAACCTTGAGATTGGTGATTTTCATCCGCTCAATCTCGTAGCTGGCAGACGCCAGATTCACAATCATCGCATCCAACTCACCGCTGGCCACCTGACGCATGCCAGTGGCAATATCCGCAATAGCAACAAACTGCATGCCCGGATATTTTTGATTGAAATGGTCATAGGTTACATAACCCGGGGCAAAACCGACTTTTTTACCCATAAGGTGCACCGGGTTTCGGATGCCATTCTCAGAACTTCGCGCCAGGATAACGCCGGGTGCCGAAATCAGTGGTTTGGTAAAATCCAGATATTTGCTGCGCTCATCAGTTTCCTGCATCAGAGCCACCACATCGACGTCATGACGATAGGCCGTGTTCAAAGCATCAGTCCAGGAGGATCGGCTGTTCAACTGAAATGTGACACCCAGTCGATTTTCCAGCAACCTGAGGTAATCAATCGTAATACCACGCCACTCACCCTCATTGTCGAGGAACGAAAAAGGCGCCTTATTGCGATCTAATAACACTCGAATAACCGGGTGCTTCGCGAGCCATAGTCGCTCCGCATTACTTAAATCAATAGCATCTCCTCGTGGTTGAAAAAACCGATCCTTGTTACCGACGATCCAGTTTCTCTCCAGCTGAAGATACTCATCGCCACTGATCGCATTCATTCCCTTGTTAATCAGAGGAAGCATCTGGTCTGCACTGCTGTTCAGCACCCCTGCCCCGATTGCCTCATTAAGGTTAAAATGCTCACTGGCGACCACTTCCCCAACAAGACCCTGACGATTCAGTGCCGACTGAACCACCACTGGCTCACCAAGAAAGACATCGACATTGCCCGAAAACAGATTACTGATCAGCTCACTCACACTGCTGCATTCCACCAAGATGGCATTGGGTATCCAGCGACGAACAAACTCCTCCTGACTGGAGTCACGAATAACACCGATTTTTTTACCATCAAGGTTCAGTTTTCGAGTATCCAGATCACTGCCTTTTCGGTAGTACAGGAGGGTATTTAATCCATAATACGGATGGGAAACGCTCATCCATTGACTGCGTTCTGAGGTCGGCGATATAGCCGCAATTACATCTATTTTCCCCGCCTGTAACAACGATAAACTGTGGCCTACAGGGCTTACTCTGAAGCTAACGGGGGTTTGTGTCTTTTCAGACCAGAGATTCCAAACATCCACAAACAAACCTGCCGGCTTGCCCAGCGCATTGACAAAAGAAAGCGGTGCCAGGCCCGGATCAAGCGCAACGGTCAATGTTTCAGTATCATTGGCCTTTATTTCCAGCCATTTCTGGATAATATCGGTTTTATCCTGACTGCTGATTTTTGCCATACCCTGTTCAATTTCATTCAGTAGTCCATCCTTTCCAGTGCTCACTACTGATCGAATACTAACCTCATCCAGAGGTGGCCAAATCACTCGATAATCATCATTCACCCCAAGGTTCTTCAGGTAAAAATTCAGGGAAGAATAGCCACCCAGAAAACCTGAAATTCCGCCACTGACCGCAGCTTCCATCATGGCGTGGTAAGAGGAAAACGGGTACAAGACCGCATTGGGATTTTCTGCTTTCAGCGCCTCGAAAAAACCGTACCCTCTCAAATAACCCAGTGACAATGTATCGATGGCCTGCTCAAAGCCATCAACATGGGTTTCTTTCAGAATAAAAAGCGCCGGAGCATAAGGATAAATACCGACCGTCTCCGTACCTGTTAGTGCAAATTCCTGACTGGCTGGAAGATAGGCAAGGGCATCCACGGCACCGGAGGTAAATTGCTGTTGAATGTTTGCGGGCTGCGACTCGATAAAAATCACGGGTTTCCCGGTGACTTGAGACCACTTTTGCCACAGTGCAATTCCCGCGCCGGCAGGCTCCCCCTGACCATTGACAAACATCCATGGTGCCTGGTCAGGATAAAACGCAACCTTTATCGGTGCTGCTAATGACTGTTCCGCCCTTGCCTCATGGCTGATTGCGCCAAATAGAATAACCAGGCCCAGCAGTGAAAGTGTCAACCATCGGGTAAACTGAAAAAAACGGGGAGAAAAAAGGAGCATAGAGACTAAAAAACAACTCTTGGGGTTTCAGGGCGGCGCTATCTTACCCTGAAATACGACAATCACCTACCGCTCAACATTCGTTTACTCGAGGTTTACTCGAGGTTTGCTAAAATATTCAAAAGAACCTTGATCCGGGACATCTCATGGACAATGAACAGGACGTTGAAAAAAACCTCGAAGAGCAAATCGAAGCGGGCAAAAGAGCCATCGAAGAAGCGCAGCACCTGATTCAATCCATGGATACCCTGAAGAAAAAACTCCATATCAGTCACGGCAGTGGCCAGCGTTTTCTTCAACGGGCTAAACCCAGCATGGCGTTACTTAAAGAAGCAGAACAACTCATCAATACCGAGTTCAGTGGTTCCAGTGAAGCCAGTGAAAATGCAAAAGCCAAAGGCAAAAACAAATCCAAACTGCTAAACAATATTGCTCGCCAGAATAAAGCATAAAATAAAGCATAAATGGTTGTGTACTTACATTAATTCTCAGTTGACAGCATCGCCGTTACCAATGACAGTACTGGTATGTCCTGATTAATGTCGATGTTTCCCTGTGCTGACCATTTACCACTCCAATCATCTGGATGTCCTGAAAGACCTTTTGGTCGAACTCCTGCAAAGAGACCCGCCTGCCAATCCACTGGAAGATGAACAAATTCTTGTTCAAAGCCCCGGTATGGCTCAGTGGCTAAGAATTGAGCTCGCCAAAGGTCTCGGGATTGCAGCCGGTATCAACTTCCCGCTGCCTGCCAGCTTCCTCTGGCAGATGTACACACAAGTCCTGCCCGATGTACCGCTGCGCTCGGCTTTTAATAAAGAGTCCATGACGTGGAAGTTAATGGATCTGCTGGAAGACACCAAAAACGATCCTGACTTTTATGCCCTGACGCAATATCTGGCAGCCGACACCGACGATATCCGAAAATTCCAACTCTCCGGAAAAGTCGCGGATATTTTTGACCAGTATCTGGTCTATCGCCCTGACTGGATTCTCAACTGGGAAGCGGGCACAGAAACACCGGACATCACCGCAGAGCAACCGTGGCAGCCGAAACTGTGGCGAGCGTTGGTGGCTAAAACGGCGCAACTGGGTCAATCCCCGTGGCATCGAGCCAATATGCATCACCGTTTTTTAACGGCACTGGCTAACGATCAGGCAGACTTCGAACTGCCAAAACGACTGTTTGTTTTTGGCATCTCCGCCCTGCCCCCACACTTTGTAGAATCCCTGGAAGCCCTCGCCAGCCGTTGCGAGGTGCACTTGATGGTATCCAACCCCTGCCAACATTACTGGGGCGATGAGCGAGATCCCAAATACCTTCGCAAACTGGCTGCTCGCCAATTGATAAAGCACAACGAACAGAGTTCACAAAAAAGCTGGTTTGATAAAGCCGGTCTCGCTCTTGATAACCTGGACACTATTGGCAACCCATTACTGGGTTCCATGGGTAAGCTCGGCAGAGATTATTTTCACCAATTGCACAGTCTCGATGCCTTTGATGTTGATGTATTTGTTCCTGACCACAAACAACAAATACTTGGCCAGTTGCAGAAAGATATTTTTGACCTCCATGATCGCAGCGCACCCGGACAGCAAACGCCTTTAAGTGCTGACCGTTCCCTGCAATTCCACAGTTGCCACAGTCCCTTACGAGAAGTGGAAGTTCTCCATGATCGCCTGCTGGATATGTTTGAACAAAACCCGGAACTGACACCAAAAGATGTAGTAATCATGCTGCCGGATATCGACAGTTACACTCCCTGGATTCAGGCGGTCTTTGGCAGCATTGACGACCACCGTCGAATACCCTGGGCCATTTCCGATATCAGTGCGAAAAGTGAACATCCGGTTTTATCAGCATTAATGAAACTACTGGAATTGGACAAAAGCCGCTGTTCGGCTCCGGAAATGATGGAGATGCTTGAAGTCCCTGCCATTCAACAACGTTTCCAGCTAACCCCCGGCGGTTTGGACACCTTACGACAGTGGACTCAGGAATCAGGCATCCGCTGGGGCTTGACCCCTGAACATCAAACGCATTTCGACCTGCCTGAGCTCAAAACCAATTCCTGGAGCTTTGGCATCCGTCGCATGTTGCTGGGTTATGCCATGCCTCAGAGCGCCGGCGTCTATGACGATATTCTGCCTCTGGACTCTGTTCAAGGCATGAACGCTGTTCTGGCCGGTCACCTTGCCAGCTTTATTGATGCTGCAGAAGCACTGATTACTGAACTGGAACAAACCCGTTCCATTGATGAGTGGATCCATTTTACTCATCAACAACTTGAACGTTTTTTCCTGACTGAATCTGAAGAAGACGAAGCCGCTCTAAAACTGGTTCGAGACTCCCTGATTCACCTACGGGATCAACTGTTTGACGCAGGGTATGATCAGCCTCTGTCCAGAACAGTTTTTATCAGTTATCTCTCTGAGCGCCTTTCCATGGAGCGAAGCAGTCAACGTTTTCTGGCCGGGCAGCTTAACTTCTGTACATTGATGCCTATGCGCTCCATTCCGTTTAAAGTGGTCTGCTTGCTTGGCATGAACGATGGCGCCTATCCACGGAGTATTGCACCCGCTGGTTTTGACTTAATCGCTCGCCACGGACGGCGGGGAGACCGTTCCCGTCGAGTGGATGACCGCTACCTGTTCCTGGAAGCCATGCTGTCCGCTCAGGAAACGTTGTACATCAGCTTTATTGGACGACGCATTCAGGATAATGCCGAAAGAATCCCTTCAGTACTGGTGACAGAGCTGTTGAACTACTGCGAACAAGGTTTTGGCTTATCATCGGAAAAACTGATCACCGAGCATCCTCTGCAATCCTTCAGCCCAACCAACTTTTTGCCAGAAGCCGGAAAGAGCAACCCCTTATTCAGCTACACAGCACAATGGCTGCCGGCCGCTCACCGCAACGAACAGCAACCCGGTGCTTTTATAACCGAACCACTGCCGGCACAGACTGATCTGAACCTCAACGAAATTGAACTGACTGAGCTTTTGAGATTCTACACCAACCCCTGTCGTTATTTTTTCAATCGCCGTTTGAAGGTCTATTTCAGCCAACAGGACTTAACACTGGAAGAAACAGAAACCTTTGCCATGGACGCATTGGAGAATTACCAACTCAAAAGTGTACTGCTGGAAAGTATGATCGTCCGCGAACCCATGGAGTTGTTAATTAAACGACTTCAGTCCACAGGTGAATTACCCCATTCTGCTTTCGGCCAATTACTTCTGGAGGAGCAGATTAATGTCGTCAGCAAAATGGCGGAGCAAATTCAAACCTTCCGGGACAATCCGGGCGAAGACCGGGAAATCAACCTGCGGATATCGCATCCCGATCTTTCTGATAAACCCATTCAAATTACCGGCTGGCTAAAAGGCTTTTCAGAGAGCGCCCTGGTTCGTTATCGCCCATCCAGCTTCAAAGGCAAAGACCTTATAAGACACTGGATTGAACATCTCTGCCTATGTATGACAGACAATCCGGTTGCCACGGTCATATTTGATCCTGAGAAGTGTCGTATGCTTCCGGTGATTGCAAGAGAGCAAGCAGAGAAACATCTGGTGGCAATCATTTATTACTTCCATCAGGGGCATAATCTGGCATTACCCTGGTTCCCTCAAACCGCCATGAGCTGGCTTGCAGCAGACCCGGACGACAATCCTGACAAAGCAGAAAAAGCGGCGTTAAAAACCTTTGCCGGTGATGGTTTTATCGTGGCGGGTGAAAGTAACGACGAATACATTGGTCGGGTTTACCCTGAACTTGAACCCGTTATGGCAGAGTTTTGCTCTTTGACTGAGTTGCTGATGGCACCAGCATTGAGTGCTCTTCAGGAGGTAAAATCGTGAGCGATACCAATATCACAACCCACGATCAATCTCCGGAAGCTCTGAATCCACTGGCATTGCCTTTGCACGGCAGTCGTCTTATAGAAGCCAGTGCCGGTACCGGTAAAACCTACACCATTGCTAATCTCTATCTGCGCATTCTTCTGGGCCACGGTTCAGAGCACAGTAAGCACACGACCCCGCTAAACGTGGATCAGATTCTCGTGGTCACCTTCACCGAAGCCGCCACCGGTGAACTCCGAGACCGTGTCCGTGCTCGAATCCATAAAACGCGAGAAGATTTTATTGCTGGCCGTTCCAGTGATGGGTTTATTCAGCAACTTATTGACGATATGGGCTCAGGAGAACATTCACTGGAACATTGTCAGGCATTATTGCTGGCGGCTGAGCAACAAATGGATGAAGCGGCTATTTTCACCATCCACGGTTTCTGTCAGCGAATGCTGAAACAACACGCTTTTGAAAGCGGCACATTGTTTACCAGCGAGCTGATCACTGATACTGAATCCATGCTGCAACTCTGTGCTGCAGACTTCTGGCGTCGTTCGTTTTACCCGCTGGAAAAACCACTGGTCACCCTGATCCGATCAATTTGGAAAACCCCTGAGGATTTGCTTAATCATCTGCGAGGTTGGATTGGCCGCTCAGAACTCATGTTGATGGGCAACGGCGTTCCTGAAACCCTCACCGATCTGCACCAAAATTTTCTGGCTCCCGCCCTGGAAATTAAACAACTGTGGCAGGATGATCAGGGCAAACTGGCAGATATGATTCAGTCGTGTGGCATGGGTAAAAGAGCGAAACCACTGACTCGAATTGATGATGTGACCGAATTTGTCAATTCCGGGGAACTTCTACCCAAACTGGGCAGCTCCAACGATGGCTGGGAAATCTACAGTACCGAGATTCTGGAAAAAGGCCTGACCAAAAGCGGCACAATGCCCGTTCACCCGGTGTTTGAAAAAATCGATGCCTTTGTTGCGCAACCACTATCCATTAAAGAAGCGCTGAAAGCATTTATCACCCGGGAAGCACTCACTCAGATAAAAGCCCAATTCTCCCAGTTGAAAGCCAGCCGGCACCAGCTCTCTTTTGATGATCTATTGACCAATTTGGCCGGTGCGTTATTTTCCGAAAACACCGCAGATGGCGGTGAACTTTTGGCTCAGGCCATTCGAAGTCAGTACCGCATTGCCATGATCGATGAGTTTCAGGATACCGATCCACTGCAATACCGCATCTTCAACAAAATCTATCGGGATGCCGGTGATCCGGATGTAGGCCTGTTTATGATTGGCGACCCGAAACAGGCCATCTACGCCTTTCGTGGCGCCGATATTTTCACTTATATGCAAGCTCGGAAGCAGGTTCATCAGCATTACACGCTGGATACCAACTGGCGTTCCAGCGATACCATGGTATCTGCGGCCAATGCCGTCTTTCAGCAGGCGGATTCGCCGTTTATTTATAACGACAGCATTCCCTTTGATCCGGTACACCCATCTCCGGGCGCCTCTAATAAACGACTTATGTTTAATGATCAGCCATTGCCGGCCATGACGCTTTGGCTGCAAAAATCCTTTGATGGCTCTACGGTCAATTCCGAATCGTACCTGGACACCATGGCTGCCAGTACAGCAACAGAAATCAATCGTCTGTTAACAGCCGCCGATCAAAACCAGTGCCTAGTGAGTAATGGCGATAAACAGGCACCACTTCAGCCTGGCGATATCGCCGTTCTGGTGCGCAGCCGCAACCATGGACAGAAAATCAAAGATGCCCTGGCTGCACAGAATATTCCCAGCATTTATCTCAGCAATCAGGATTCTGTATTCAATAGTGAGGTCGCCACCGACCTCGAAAAGATTCTTCAGGCCTGCCTGCATCCCACCAGTGAACGAATGCTCAAGGCCGCTCTGGCAACCCGCTTATTTCATCTGAACGCTGAAACCCTTAATGCTCTGAACGTGGATGAACAAAGCTGGGAAAGTGCCGTGGACGAATTCACCCGCTACGGCGAGTTTTGGTTGCAGCGTGGCGTACTGCCCATGATTCGACAGATGATTTTCAGACGAAAGATCGCTGAACGACTGCTGACTTTTACCAATGGTGAACGACGTCTTACGGATTTATTGCACCTTGGAGAGTTGCTGGCTGCTGCCAGCCTGGAGCAACAAGGTCCATCGGCGCTTATTCGCTGGTTTTCTGAACAGGTCACTCGCCCTAATCAAAACGCAGACAATCAACAACTCCATCTGGAAAGTGAACGCAATCTGGTAAAAATCATCACCATTCACAAATCCAAGGGGCTGGAATACAACGTTGTATTTATTCCTTTTCCTTGTCATTTGCGTAAAGGAGATTCACCGCTGTTCCATGATGAGAAGACGAATGAAACGATTTTATCCCTGACACCAAACGACGATGCCAGCCAACTGGCAGAAAAAGAGCGACTAGCAGAGGATCTTCGCCTGCTCTATGTGGCGCTGACTCGATCTGTGTATTGCTGTTATCTGGGAATGGCAGCTTATAAATCCGGACGTGCCAGCAAAGACGGCAAAACAGACCTACATCAGACGGCTGTCGGTTACCTCCTCAACGGCGGTGATGATATTTTTGCACCGGAACTTCCGACGCTGCTGTCGAACCTGTCAAACCAATGTGAGAACCAACAGATTGTTGTCGCGGAGCCGTTATCAGCAGAGTTGCCAATATACACGCCGGTGGTTTCTCAAGACTTAACACTTAGCGCCAGAGAGTTCAAAGGTAACATTCAGCGTAACTGGTGGACCACCAGCTATTCTGCTCTTTCTCGTCATAGCTCATCAAAAGAAAGCGTTTCACAAAACAACTTACCAACTTCAGTGGATGCCGCTAATGAAGTCGCAGGCTTTGATTCAGAAACCCGTGACGAACAACATAGTCAAGCGGAAAATGAAGTCGAAGTAACACCAGACCCATTAAGCCTGTTCAGTTTTCCAAAAGGTGCTCAACCAGGCACCTTTATGCACAGTCTGTTTGAAGATCTTGATATGCAAAGGCTCCGTTCTGCTGAAGGTGACGCTTATCTTGATCAGTTTATATTGGAAGCCTTAGTCCGTGATGGCTACGAAGAAGTGTGGCTGCCTGCCATTCGTGGCATGTTGCAGAACTGCCTTAATGCAGCTCTGGATGGTGACAGTATGAAACTCAAAGAACTGGCTGACACTTCACGCCGGGTAGAGATGGAATTTTTCCTGCCTATTGAGCATCTTGATCCGAATCAGTTAAACCAATTAATCAAACACCATGACCCTTTAAGTGCCAAAGCGGGCAATCTGGAATTTCATACGATGAAAGGTATGTTAAAAGGTTTTATTGACCTGACTTTTGAATATCAAGGTCGATGGTATGTTCTGGATTACAAATCCAACTTTCTCGGCATTACCGTAGACGCCTACTCTCAAGAAGCGATGGAAAGGGTTATGGTGGATCATCGTTACGATCTGCAGTACCAGCTTTACTCACTGGCGCTGCATCGTCTACTGCAACAGCGGGTGCCTGATTATCAATATGAACAGCATTTCGGGGGTGTGATTTATCTTTTCCTTCGAGGCGTTCAGGTAAACGACAATCATCGCTATGGCATCTTCAGCCATAAGCCAACATTTGAGCTGGTGGACAGTTTAGACAGTCTATTCAAAGGAGAACTTAAAGGAGAGTTTAAAGGTGAGCTGAATAATACTGGCCCCGAGGAGTTGTTCTCATGTTGAACCATCTGCAATTACTGGAACAACAGGGAACGATTCGCCCACTGGATTATCAGTTCGCCAGATTAATTCACAGCATGGAGCCAAACCCGCTGATCACCCTTCTGGCGGCCAATGTCAGTTTTGAGCTGGGGCTTGGTAATGTCTGCATGCCGATTGATACCTCATCGCCAAAACTGTTTGCGCTTTCCGCTGATGAAGGCGAGCAACTGATTCACCTTGCTGGTGTTCCCTCTTCTTCATGGCTTGAGTCATTGTCTAACAGCTACATTATTGGCGATGGCGCTGAGCCCACACCACTAGTGCTGGATAATGGTCGTCTATATCTCTATCGATACTGGCAATACGAACAGCATGTTGCCGGTTTCTTAACCCGACAATACAGGACATCGTTAGACCAGCAAGCGACACAATCGATTTTGCAAAGGCTATTTCGCCGTGATTATGATCTTGTCTATAAACACTGTACCAATAAAAGCGAGACTGATCAGAGAGCGGAAATAATCAAGTGGCTGGATATAGAAGACAGTGACCAATTGAACTGGCCTGATATATTTCAGGCGTTCAATAACCCAGCATCATTTTCAAAATTGGATCACTTGATCCCAGAATCCGCCTGTCTGAACTGGCAGAAAATTGCTGTTGCATTGGCTGCAATTCGCTCTTTTTCTGTGATCAGTGGTGGTCCGGGCACTGGCAAAACCACCACCGTGACCCGTCTATTGGCATTGTTAATGGAGCTGGGACTGAATCATAACGCTCCACCCAATATCAAACTCGTCGCACCCACTGGTAAGGCAGCCGCACGACTCACAGAATCCATTGGTGGTGCACTGGCTCATTTAAATTGCAGCGACGAGGTGAAAAGTAATATCCCGACCTTGGCTGGCACACTTCACCGCCTTCTCGGCGTAGTGCCCGGCAAAGCTGGCTTCACTCATAACCATCACAATCGTTTGCACCTGGATATTCTGGTCGTGGATGAGGCCTCCATGATTGATCTGCCGATGATGAGCCATTTACTGGCAGCACTGCCAGACCATGCGCGACTGATTCTGTTAGGAGATCGTGATCAACTGTCGTCTGTAGAAGCCGGTAGCGTTCTGGGTGATATCTGCGCTGCAGCAGGTAGCGGTTACTCTCAAGAACAGACGCTGCTTTTGGAAAATCTGACCGGACATTCTCTGCAGACGGTATTTGATCGCTCGCCCTTCGTTTCTGCTGTTACTGACAGTTTTTGCCTGCTGAGAAAAAGTTATCGGTTTGATGCCAAATCCGGCATTGGCTCTCTAGCCAAAGCGATGAACCTGGGGCAAACCGATCAATTAGAAGGCGTACTGAACTCAGGCTTTAGTGATATTGCCTATCACCCACTTTCCACGGAGGGCAGTTATCAGCAGTTAATTACACAATGCATCGAAGGTTATCGAGACTACCTTACTCTGGTTCAACATCGCGCAAGTCCAAAACAAATTCTGGATGCATTCAATCACTTCCAACTCCTGTGTGCGCTCAGAGAAGGCCGTTTTGGTGTTAAAGGCCTGAATGATGAAATACAAACAGCGCTTCAGGATAAGAAGTTATTAAACGTCACTGGTCAATGGTATGAAGGACGCCCGGTATTGATCACTCGAAATGATCACGGCCTCGGGCTGTACAACGGAGATATTGGCATTACCGTTAGAAGTGCTGATGAAAAGTTACGTGTTGCCTTTGAGCTGCCAGATAAAAAAATTCGAGAGGTATTACCCAGCCGACTGCCTGAACATGAGACTGTCTTTGCCATGACCATCCATAAAAGTCAGGGCTCTGAATTTGCTAACGTGGTATTGGCGCTACCGGATAAAGACAATCCAGTTATTACCAGAGAACTGGTGTACACAGGTATTACCCGAGCCAAATCCAACCTCTCTGTTTACGCCGATATTAAGCTGCTACATAAAGCCGCACTGACACCAACACTGAGACATTCGGGTTTACACAAAAGACTACTAACACCCGAACGTTAATTCGTTCGGGCCAACTCATTATTACGACCGCACTCTTCTGTCGTTTCCGGCACTTCTGCCTCTTCAATTAAGCCCATAAAGCGCGACATCTTGGCAAAAATCATGGCAAAGGCACCATTGCCACCGATATTCATGGCTGTGCCGAAAGGATCAAAAATCATATACACCGCGGTCATCAATCCCAGCATTTCATCCGTAAACCCCAGTAGACTTTGTAAAATGGGTCCCACAACGAGGATGACCCCACCGGGTACCGCTACCACAGAAAATTTGGCAATGGCATAAAAAAAAGCAAACAAAGTAAAACCATATATATCAGGCAACGGCAAACTAAAGGTTCTCAGTGTCACCAATGACAGCATAGTCAAACCGATAGCACTGCCAATCGTGTGAATATTGACTGTTGCAGGAACTATCGTACGCGCCATTAACGAACTGCCGGTGATTTTCTCTGTGCTATTAATCAGTACTGGCAAGCAAGCTGCACTGGAAACTGTACTTAGCCCTGTCAGGAAAGCCGGAAATACTTTTGTTATATCGGAAAAACATTTTCTGATAGAGAAATTCGCTGCAATAAAATAGTAACAGGTGAGATAGCAAACTTGAGTCATTACCACCAGAAGAAGGATTGGACCATAGGAAACAACTGCCTGGGTCAGTATACCATCCGCATGCAACTTGAAAGAAAATCCCAAAATAAATAAGGGCAAAATAGGAATAAAAATTTTACTCAGAAACCAACCGCATCCATCGCTGGCGTTGTAGACCCAAGGCTTAAGTAAGTCCAGCTTTAACAGATTAATCAAGCAACCAACAAGAAAACCAGCGAGCAAAGCATTCATACTCGAGAAAAGTGGCACCAGCTGAAATGTCCATAACGTACCAAGACCTGCGGCCAGATACGCCTCAGAGGAGGCCTGTATTGTCAGCATAGGTACCGTGAAAATCCCGACCAGATAGCCGGTAAAAATGGCCAAAATATTGGAGGTAAAAACCCCTAACACCAACAGTGCACAGAAAAAAAATGCATTTCGCCCAAGCCGACAAAAACAACTCACCATAAAACTGAATACGATGAAGGGTAGGATAAACACCAACACGGATTTAATGGTCAGGCTCACAGAATAAAAGAATGCCGCGACATCATAACTAACCAAAGAATCTGTCAAGACAGGAATCATCAGTGCGACGATCAGACTAAGAGGAAGTTTTACCCTATTTATATAGCCAATGACGTTCATTTCACTCCCTCTGACCAGAGTCTGATGATTGCATGTGAGCTATGCAACTCACATCACCGATGTTCACGCAGCGGAGAACCCTTATAAATCGGGGCATAAAATAATACGGAGAAAACAAACAAACTGTTTTAGTCAGAGAATCTAAGACTTTCATCATTCCTGTTATTACCGAAGGGTATCAATGACTAAACATAGCCATAATTTTAACTGCGTCAAAAAATAGGGACGTTTCCCCCCGTGAACACGTCGAAAAATCCAAACTATTGCCTCAAGACATTTTTTGTTCCGTTTCTATAGATCATGTCAGGAATTCGGAGAAAAAAATGACATAGATCAAAATGTAAACTCCCAAGATCGTTAGGATACTCCGCAAAAGATATAACCAATTCATATAAACCCTCGGAGTGAGTTCATGGAGAAGAAAGTCCAACTGCCGTCTATGGGACAAGTGTCCCTAGTATTGGGCACCTTCCTGGTCATGGCCTTTGCGTTCACCGCCAAACTGAATCTGCCTATTCAGCTGGCACTGTGTATCGGCTGGTTCCTTGCTATGGGCCTGGGCGTTAAGCTTGGTCATAAGTACAAGGATCTTGAAGGCGCTGCTGCTGAAGGTATCTTCAAAGGCATGGGTGCCATCCTGATTCTGATCGCCGTCGGTGCGCTGGTTGGCACCTGGATTGCTGGCGGTATTGTACCTTCCATCATTTATTACGGTCTGATGACCATTCACCCATCCATTTTCCTGCTGGCTACCATGGTGATTTGTTCCATGACGGCTCTGGCTACCGGTACCTCCTGGGGTGCTGCGGGTACTGCCGGTATTGCGATGATGGGTATCGGCCAGGGTCTGGGTGTGCCTGCCCCTGTGACTGCCGGTGCGATTCTTTCTGGTGTGTACTTCGGTGACAAGCTGTCGCCTCTGTCTGACAGTGTCATCCTGGCCTCTTCCATGTCTGAAGTGGAAATCGTTGATCATATCAAAGGCATGCTGCCCATCAGCTTGAGCGCTTATGCGCTGACGGCTTTGGCCTTTACTCTGTACGGCCTGCAGTTTGGTGGTAACGCCGACATGGCGCAGGTTCAGGAAGTCATGATGCTGATGGATGAGAACTTCAGTATTTCTCTTATGTCCTTTGTACCTGTAGCGATTGTTCTGGTGCTGCTGGCCAAGAAGTTCCCATCTTATCCAGTTATCATGCTGGGTGCAGCGCTGGGTATGGTGTGGGCGGTTCTGTTTCAGGATCGTACGCCAGTCGAAGCCATGAGCGCACTGTGGTCTCCACTGACTGTGGATTCTGGCAACGCATTCCTGGATAACATACTCAACCGTGGTGGTATGAACAACATGCTGGGTTCTGTTGCTGTTATCATCTTCGGCCTGGGCTTTGGTGGTCTGCTGGATAAAGTGGGCATTCTGGAAACCGTTGCTCGCACCTTCGAAAACCGCATCACCAACGAAGGTAACCTGACGGCTTACACCGTAGCGACTGCCTTCCTGGCTAACGTGTTTGGCTCTGCCATGTACGTTTCCCTGATCCTGACACCTAAGATCATGTCTGGTAACTACGATCGCATGGGCGTTGACCGTCGTATGCTGTCCCGTAGCGCCGAGTTCGGCGGCACCCTGACTTCCGGTATGGTGCCATGGTCTGATAACGGTATCTTCATGGCGGGCCTGCTGGGTGTGTCTACCTTTGCATATGTTCCTTACATGTGGATGAGCTTTATCAGTATCGCTCTAGTGATCGCCTTTGCTTACCTGGGTAAATTCCGCCCTGCCGACGGCAAGTATGTGAAGCAACCTGCAGAGCAAGCTGAAACCTTTCAAGGCCAGCCAGCCACTGCCTGATCTCTGACACATTCTGATTCACGGCCGCCTGAAGATTTCTGAAGGCGGCCTTTTTTTTCCTCAGGTCAACCAGTGCGATGGTTTCAAGTAATAAACTTGTATACTTTATGAACATCGCCGTTTGAAGAAACAACAGGTTATTCATGAGCAAGAAAATTTACGTAGCCTACACCGGTGGCACCATTGGCATGCGCCCCTCAGACGCCGGCTATGCGCCCGGCGATAATCTGATGGGTTTGCTGGAAGAAAAATTGCCAGCGGATGTCATGGCCAGCCTGCCGGAGTTTGATCTTTATGAGTACCCACAGCTGATTGATTCCAGCAATATCCGCCCGGATAATTGGAAGCAAATCGCCTCTGATATTGCCAGCCGTTATGAAGACTACGATGGTTTTGTGGTACTTCATGGCACCGATACCATGGCCTACTCCTGCAGTATGACCTCCTTTATGCTGCAGAATCTGCAAAAGCCGGTGATTTTCTCTGGCTCCCAGATTCCCCTGTGCGAGGCACGCACCGACGGCCTGGAAAACTTCGTCGGCGCCCTGACCATGGCGGCTGATGATCGAATCAAAGAAGTTTGTCTCTATTTCAATGGTCGCCTGCTTCGCGGTAACCGTTCCCGAAAACTGAACGCTTACCTGTTTGATGCCTTTGACAGCCCTAACTATCATTGGCTCGGCCGCGCGGATATTCACGTTGAGTTGAACGAAGCCCTGCTTTGGAAACCAACCGCCAAAGAAAACTTCCAGCTGGCCTGCAGCTCCGACACCCACGTGGGTATTCTGCAACTATTCCCTGGCATTACTGCTCAATGGATGGAATCGGCTCTCAACCAACCAATGGATGCATTCATCCTGAGAACTTACGGTACCGGTAACGGCCCCGATGGTGATCAAGCTCTGCTGGACACTTTTGCCAAAGCCACCGCCAACGGCAAACTGATTGTTAACCTTACGCAATGCCACCGCGGTACAGTGCATCAGGGCAGCTATGCTGCTGGATCTGCACTTGCCAGAGCGGGCATTGTGGGCGGCCTGGACACCACAACGGAAGCCATGTTCTGCAAGCTGCATCATCTTTACTCTCTGGGCATGAGCACAGATGAAGTAAAAGCCATGCTCAGCGTTAGCCTTGCTGGTGAAGTTACCATCTAATCAGTACCCCTGGAGGCGACGCCTGTTGCCTCTAGTTCTTTGTTTATAACTGCTTCCTTACTCACCTCTATCGCATCCCCCGTTTATTTAAGGCTATAATTCCCCCGTCGGTTATACCGGGTATGAACATAACAATGAATGCGGGGTAACAGTTTGAAACCGGTCAAAGTAGGTATATGTGGACTCGGTACTGTCGGTGGCGGTACGTTCAATGTTCTTCAACGTAATGCCAGCATTATCAGCGCCCGGGCTGGCTGCCCTGTAATCATTGGCCAGATTGGTGCCAGACGGGAGAACCCTGCCTGCGATACCGGTGATACACCCATCACCCATGATATTTTTGACGTCGCCCGTAACCCGGACATTGATATTGTCGTGGAAACCATTGGCGGCTACGACGTTGCAAAAGAGTTGATCCTGACCGCCATTGAAAATGGCAAGCATGTGGTAACGGCCAATAAAGCGCTGATTGCTGAACACGGCAACGAGATTTTTCAGGCGGCCCGAGATAACAATGTCATCGTCGCCTATGAAGCGGCAGTTGCTGGCGGGATTCCCATGATCAAATGCCTGCGGGAAGGCCTGTCTGCCAACAAAGTGGAATGGCTTGCCGGTATTATCAACGGCACCGGCAACTATATCCTCACAGAAATGGGGGATCATAATCGTCCATTCCCCGACGTTCTGAAAGAAGCCCAGGCTCTGGGTTATGCAGAAGCGGATCCTACATTTGACGTGGAAGGCATTGATGCCTGCCACAAGCTGACCATCATGGCATCCATCGCCTTTGGCATTCCCTTACAATTCAATAGAGCTTACACCGAAGGCATCAGTCGCATTACGCCAAGTGATATTCAATACGCGGCCTCCCTGGGCTTTCGCATCAAGCACCTTGGTGTTGCCCGTCAGACCAGTGAAGGTGTCGAGCTGAGAGTTCATCCAACACTGATTCCATCAAGTCGTCCATTGGCCAATATAAATGGTGTAATGAATGCTGTCGTCGTTCAGGGAGATGCCGTTGGCCAGACCATGATCAGCGGCCCGGGTGCCGGCGCAGAACCCACTGCTTCTTCCGTTATCGCGGATATTATCGACATTGCCAGAACCATGGAATCTCCAGACGTTGCGGTCAATGCCCTTGGTTTCTCTCAAGAAAGCCTGAGTAATTCCCTGCCCGTACTGCCTGTCACCGATATTGAATGCAGTGCTTATCTGCGCATCCACGCCGATGACCACCCCGGTGTTATGAATGCCGTCACTCAGGTACTCAGCAAACAGGGCATAAATATTGATGCGATCACTCAAAAGGTGACCCGTGAGGATGATGGCTGTGCCGATATCGTGATCCTGACCCATAAAACACGGGAAGGCACCATGAACAACGCCATAGCCGAGCTGGAAGCACTTAAAGATATTAAGTCGCCCATCACCCGCATTCGCGTAGAAACCCTTTAATAATAATGATTAGCGATTGCCGCCTGTAAACGGCAGCAGTCGCACCAGAAACAAACATACGGAATTCACAGTGAAATACATCAGTACTCGAGGCCAGGGAGAACCCAAAGATTTTCAAGGGGTTTTGCTGGCTGGTTTAGCCGAAGACGGTGGCCTTTATGTGCCAGAGTCACTGCCCCAGTTCAGTGCCGATAAAATTCGTTCCCTGAAGGGGCTTCCCTATAACGAACTGGCTTTTGAAGTCATCAAACCCTTTGTGGGCGGCACCATAGCCGATGACAAACTGCAACAGATGATCAATGACAGCTACGGGGCTTTCAGTCATAAAGCAGTAGCGCCCATGCAACAGTTGGATTCAAACCAGTGGGTCATGGAACTGTTTCACGGCCCTACCCTTGCATTTAAAGATTTTGCCCTGCAACTGCTGGGTCGACTGCTTGATCACGTACTCACCGAGCGTAATGAAAAAGCCGTCGTGCTCGGTGCCACTTCTGGCGATACCGGTTCTGCCGCTATTGAAGGTTGTCGTCACAGCGAACACCTTGAGATTTTTATTCTTCATCCTTATCAGCGGGTATCAGAAGTCCAGCGTCGTCAAATGACCACTATTCTGGATAACAACGTTCATAACATTGCCATCAAAGGTAATTTTGATGATTGTCAGGACATGGTTAAGCAGTGCTTTGCAGACCAATCATTCCTGCCAGAAAATACCCGTCTTGTTGCCGTCAACTCCATCAACTGGGCTCGCATCATGGCTCAGATTGTTTACTACTTCTATGCGGGCTTGAACCTCGGTGCGCCAGATCAGGCGGTGAGTTTCTCCGTACCTACTGGTAATTTCGGTGATATCTTTGCCGGTTATATTGCCAAGGGAATGGGACTACCAGTAGAGAAATTGATTGTTGCCACTAATAACAACGATATTCTGCATCGCTTCTTCCAGAACAATGATTACCGCAAAGAATCACTGCATCAAACCCTGTCCCCCAGTATGGACATCATGGTGTCCAGCAACTTTGAACGACTGTTGTTTGATATGCATAAGCGGGATGGTGCTGCCATGCATGAACTCATGAATAAATTCCACAAGACCGGCGCCATTCAGGTGAGTGACACAGCGTGGCAAGACATTAAAATTTTGTTTGACAGCTGTCGTTCAGATGATCAGCAAGTATGCGAGACCATTACCAAGGTCTATCATGAAACCTCATACCTTCTGGATCCTCATACAGCAACGGGTATGCGTGCAGCGTATAAACTCGATCACCCCAGCGAAATACCAGTGGTAACACTCGCAACGGCTCACCCGGTCAAGTTTCCAGATGCCGTCATTAACGCCGGTTTAAACGCACCGTCTTTACCGGAGCCTATGGCAGATCTTCACGAACGAGAAGAACGTTACGATATCCTTGATCATGATCTTAAATCCCTGAAAGACTACATTCAGAACAAATAGCCCCGCCATGTCGTAAAACCACCAGCAGGCATCAGGTGGTTTTACGGCTAAATCTCATAACAACAAAGCCGACTCTTTGAGTAACTGACACTCTTTGATATGGCTACCTCATGAAAGTCGATGGACCCGATCAGTCGCCTCAGACACACCAGCAGAAGCAGACAAGCCCTGAACGTAGCGCAACCTATCAGGGAAGAAAGGTTAAAATTTCGAAAAATCAACGCTTTCTAAAGTGGTGTTCCTCGGTCATCGAACATGTGGTTAATAAAATTGCATTGATACAGCGCTCAATTAAAACTTTTTTCGTAAAGTCTCCCTACTTACTCATTGGCCGTTTCTGGGAGCAGGTAACCTTGCCAGACACTGTTTCTGAATTGAGAGACATAGCCATTCATTCAGCTCTGGCTCAAATACCCTATACATTATCTCAGGATCCAACTGACACATGGCAACTGGTCAAAGACGCTGAACGCTTTGATTCCAATAAGATCAAAACTGGGCTTGCGGACCATTATATTGAACCGCAAATATTCGACACGTTGTTCAATAACCTTGATCACAATAACAACCCCGTAAGCCCTCCAGTAGAAAGCCTTTTTCAGAACATCAAACAACTGCCAAATGGCATGATCATTGACCAAAAAACAGGCCTGGTAGCAGCACTGGCCCTTAACCCCAAAAGCAATACCGTTGTTTTAATTTTTGGCGGTACAAACTCAGCGCTTGGTATCGACGATCTATTGGATGAGCAGGGTAATACCATTCCAAAATCCAAGGGTATATACCAAGCCCAGGTGAAAGCTGATATCCATAACCTGATTGGTACAAAAATACCTAAATGCTATCGCCAAGCAGCTGAACTCACTAAAAAAGTCCGTGGATTGATGCAGGATCACCAGTTAATGACAACGCTTGGTATAAACTCATCAACGGCCAACCTGGTACTTACAGGGCACTCTCTCGGGGGGGCAATGGTTCAGTATGCCTCCGCAAAAAATGCAGTGCCTGGGTATGGCTTCAGTTCCGCGGCACTCGGTAAGAAAACACTCAAAAGTTTGACCGTTGAACAAAAGAGAACAGCCAATCGGCTTGTGGCTAATTACCTGATCGACCGAGACCCATTAACCACCCCTATTGGGTATCTCGTCTGGCATAAGTGGTTTGCTCCTACCATTCTGGGTCGCAGAAGCATCATAAAAGGCGTATCTGAAACCGGCAAAAATACCGCCGCTGGTCGGCATAGCTGGTCTCATAAACATTACATGGCTGCGTTAGAAAAGCTAAGAGATGAACTCATCAACCGTCCGTAGATAGTCTCCATCTTAGAGAGTGGTTGGTTCGATAAACTCAGTGCCTGTGTTATTCTCATCACACACTCTACAAGCCATCACTATTGTATGCCTGTCAATATCATCCAACGTCCTTATGACTTGTCTTCTTGTGAATTCAGCCATGCTATCAATCCACTACTGGCACGAATTTACAGCGCAAGGGGCATCAGATCTGACAATGAGCTGCCAAAACAACTGCAGCAATTACACGACTACCGACAATTAAAAGACATTGAGCCGGCTGCAGAGATTCTTGCTAACGCCATTATCGAAAAGAAGCGAATTTTGATTGTTGGTGATTTTGACTGTGACGGTGCCACCAGCAGCGCTCTTGGTGTTTTGGCCATCCGCAGCCTGGGAGGCATTGCTGACTTTTTGGTCCCCAATCGATTTGAATTTGGTTATGGCCTGACGCCTGAAATTGTCGAAGCAGCCACAGTGTTTAAGCCAGATGTATTGGTCACAGTAGACAACGGTATTTCCAGCATTACCGGAGTTCAAGCGGCAAAAGACAAAGGCATGCAAGTGGTGGTTACGGACCACCATCTGGCAGGCAGAGAAATCCCGAATGCTGATGCCATTGTTAACCCTAATCAATCGGACTGCACCTTCCCCTCTAAAAACACCGCAGGCGTCGGGGTTATCTTTTATGTTATGTGTGCGGTCAGGACACGCCTGCGCGCTATAGGTTACTTTGAAAGACAGCCTGAGCCCAATCTAGCGGAATTGCTTGACCTTGTTGCCTTAGGTACCGTAGCGGACGTTGTTAAACTGGACGGCAACAATCGTATACTTGTGTTTCAAGGGTTAGCCCGGATTCGATCCGGTCGCTGTCGTCCCGGTATTACCGCCTTGATTGAGGTATCTGGAAGAAACCCGAACACACTCGCCGCTGCCGATCTGGGCTTTGCCCTTGGCCCTCGCCTTAATGCCGCTGGCCGGCTGGATGATATGTCCATAGGTATTGAGCTGCTGCTCTGTGATGACATTGAAAGGGCTCGAGAATTGGCTTCTGAACTTGACGGTCTTAACCGAGACAGAAAATCCATAGAAGGCAGTATGCAAACGCAAGCCATGGCAGAGTTGGAAAAACTGCAGCTTGGTCAACAGTCAGACCTGCCTTGGGGTATTAGCTTATTTCAGGAAGGCTGGCATCAAGGTGTGGTAGGTATTCTCGCTTCCCGAGTCAAAGAGAAACTGAACCGGCCAGTGATTGCGTTTGCTGAGGCAGATAACCCGAAAGGTGAACCTGAAATTAAAGGTTCTGCCCGTTCCATACCCGGCCTTCATATGCGGGATGCGCTGGACAGCGTTTCCAGAGAACACCCTGACTTGATTATCAAGTTTGGTGGCCACGCCATGGCTGCCGGTTTAACCATTCGTAAGTCGGATTTCGATACCTTTAAGCAGGCCTTTGACCGGGAAGTTCGGCAACAACTGACGATAGCTGACCTGCAAGCAGAAATTCATACGGATGGCGAGCTGCAACCGAGTCAGATGACCATGGACACTGCTTTCACTCTCCGGGAGGGCGGCCCCTGGGGGCAGAGTTTTCCAGAGCCTAGTTTTAATGGTGATTTTCAGATCATTCAGCAAAAACTGGTTGGTGAAAAGCATTTAAAAATGGTGCTGAGGCTGCCTGGTAGCGAAACCTGGCTGGATGCTATCGCTTTTAATATTGATAATCGCCAGTGGCCAAACCCCAATATTCAGAAAATAAAAGTGGTGTATAAATTGGATATTAATGAGTTCCGTGGTCAGCAGAATCTTCAACTGATGGTTGAGCATTTAGCACCGGCAACTGAATAAGACATTTACCGCAATCCAATAAATTTCTTTTCAAAGAGCTCCAGCTGCTCCATCAGTTTTTCATCATTGATCGTCTGCAGACGAACGCCCAGGCCTAACAGTCTCACTGGGCGTTTGCCGCGTTCCCAGGCCCGGATCAATAACGTCGAGAAATGGTCGAACACACTGTCACCATTAACAGGCAAGCCTTCTTCTAAGGTCGTCTGAGTAAAATCGGCAAACTTCACTTTGACCACATGCTTGTAGACTTCATACTCTTTTTCAATCGTCTTAAATCGTGCCTGAAGCTCCTCAAGCAATGGCGTTACCTGGGCTGAAATTTCCTCCAATGAGGTCAGATCATGATCGTAGGTATGCTCAACAGACAGGGATTTTCTTTTGCGACTGGTCTGAACTTCTCGATCATCCTGCCCTCTGCTCAAATTCCACAGATGCTCACCAAAACTGCCAAACCAACGGCTCAATTCAAGAATGGAGTATTGTCTAAGCTGACCGCAGGTTTTGATGCCTCTTTTGTGCAGTTTCTCTGCTGTCACCTTCCCTACCCCATGAATTTTTTTCACGGACAGATCAAAAATAAAGTCATTCACTTGATCTGGCGTGATCACAAAAAGGCCATTTGGCTTTTTCCAATCACTGGCAATTTTGGACAGAAATTTATTGGGCGCCACACCTGCTGAGACGGTAACGCCCAGTTTCTGAAAAATTTTGCCACGAATTTCTTCTGCGATTAACGTTGCACTGCCCCGACAATGAGGCGAGCCCGTGACGTCAAGATAAGCCTCATCTAACGACAAAGGCTCAATAAAATCAGTATATTGACGGAAAATTTCATGAGCGACAGCTGACGCCTCTTTATAAACAGAGAAACGTGGCGGCATGATTTTCAAATCCGGACAAAGACGCAATGCCTGAGCAGATGCCATGGCGGAATGAACGCCAAAACGTCGAGCTTCGTAATTACAAGTGGCAATCACACCCCTTCTGTCGGAAGCCCCCCCGACAGCAACGGGTCGTCCTGACAACTTCGGATTATCACGTATTTCAATACTGGCATAGAAAGCGTCAAAATCGATGTGAATGATTTTTCGTTGAATTACCTTTTGTTCAAGGTTGGCATTACTGTCCATCATGTTTCAATCAGCTCAAGGATAAATACTGTATATACATACAGAACTGATTTGGCAATAGTTTTCCAAGTCTTCATATTTTCCCAGTAGCGAATACTCTTAACCTTTTACGAAGCTGTGCTCAAAGCTGTCCTCACAGGACTGTTTTCAACACCGCTTCCGGAAGTTCAGGAAAGCAAGGCATATTCTTCACAATGCAAGTTACCATTTTTAACACGCCGGTTATCAGCTTTGTATTATCCGCAGCCGCAAAACTGTTTCTGAAATTGATGGGATGGACAATCGAGGGCAAAGCCCCACGACTGGCTCGCTATGTTCTGGTGGGCGCACCTCATACCAGCAACTGGGATTTCATCTATGGAATGGCCATTGGTCTGGCCACTGGCGTTCAATGTTATTGGGTAGGAAAGCACACGTTGTTCTGGGGACCCTTTAACTGCATTACCCGTTGGATGGGCGGCATACCGTTAGATCGCAACGGCCGCTGCAGTCGAGGCAGCCTGGTAGAGCAAACAGTCTGCACATTCAAACAACACCGTAAACTGGGTTTGGTGATCTGCCCTGAAGGAACTCGTGCCCGAGGGGAACGCTGGCGAACCGGTTTTTACCATATGGCGAAAAATTCAGGCGTACCTATCGTGCTGGCGTTTCTGGATTTCAAAGGAAAAACCGGCGGATTTGGGCCAATTATTGACCCAAGTGACGATATGGAAAAAGACCTTTCCGAAATACAGGCATTTTATGCCAATGTTCATGGCAAATACCCTGAATGCTTCAGCCCTGTTTCGCCATAATCACCATTAGAAAACACGGCTTATAATCCATTTTTCTTCAACCAGTCCTCATTGACCGTATTCCAGATGGTATAGCTGAGCCTTTCCTTTTGCCATATGGTACACAGTTTTGATCACGAGCATCGACAAGAGGATGTTTATTAAGATCCAGGTTTTGCTGCTCTGCTGTCAGATTACCTAGTCGACAATTTTGCATTGCTTCTGGTGATGTTGCACCTGACGGCGTTAACCCAGTTGTTTTAGCTCCCTGCTTGCCTTTTATCAGGCTATTGACAGCAGCGCATATTTTTTTCCCATTCAGATTGAGAAAGGTGTCCCAAAGATAGAAATTACTGACATCCGAAATCGGGGTCATCATTACCCTCTCAAGATACTCAACATTTTCCCCCTGATTATGCTTTAAGTCCCGATAAATAAATGGGCAGGCAACCAGACTCCCTACGCCGGCAGCAATAAAACAAACCGGAAACTCGATCATAGAGAACGTTAATGCGGGTCCAAGTAGGTATCTGCACATCAAATCCGTCGCTCGGTTATAGGCCATTTTACAGCATACCTGCACCACGCTCAGGGTATAGTCAAAAAAAGACTTGCCATCCTTATTTCCAGCAGCACAGTCATATGCTTTCATACCCGAAGCATAAACAACGCCCGGTACCGATGCTAAAGGAACCACCACCACAGCAGTAACCAAGTGCCCCACAAATGATCCTATCAATTGTGTTACCTGGAAGACCGAAGCATTCGTAAACCATAAGGCAGACTTCATAGCACTCCAAGTAGGATGTGCTTCTCTGTAGCCGCGTAAACCTTCAAGCTCTTTACTGATTGTTTCCTGCCGTTTATTAAACGCTTGTTGATAGGGATACGGAGAACCATCCTTATTTGGTGGTGTAGCGGGAGGAGTATTAGGCGAACTTGAAGCTTTTACAAGGAGCATTTGGATACCTAAATATTAAACTGTTTCCAAATATGACCGAGTTAAGAGTAGATAGTTCCAAGTTATGAAGTTGCGCGAGTTATGTATAAACACAATTAATGGCGCACGAAAGTACAGTTATACAGGATTGAACCACTCACTAAATAATGGCAAGCTGACCTCATGGACTACACAATAATTATTGCGGATGACCACCCTTTATTCAGAACTGCACTGAAGTCCTCGGTTTTGCAAGCACTGGATGAACCGGAAATTCACGAGACAGGCAGCATAGCCGGTCTACAAACACTGCTTGAAAGCGCCTTATCACCAGACCTTATACTTCTGGATCTCAACATGCCTGGTGCTCACGGCCTTTCCGGACTGATTTTTTTGCGAGGGCAGTACCCCAGTATTCCTGTTGCCGTGGTGTCAGCTTCCGAAGATTCGCAGGTGGTTCATAAGGTAATGAATCACGGTGCAAATGGTTTCATTCCTAAATCGACCCCATTACACGATCTAAAAGATGCCGTAATTAACATTCTTCAGGGTGAAAACTGGTGGCCGGAGAACATTCAACCTTCAGAAGCCCAAGGTAAAAGTGATATTGAAACGAAACTTGCTTCTTTAACGCCACAGCAGTTTCGTGTGCTTGGAATGATCAGTGAAGGGTTGTTAAACAAACAAATCGCTTATGACCTCAGCGTATCTGAAGCCACTGTCAAGGCTCACGTTACCGCTATCTTCAAAAAACTGGGTGTGCGTAGCCGAACCCAAGCCGTCATCGCCATTAAAGAGTTGGAAATAGATCCGCCCCCAATCCAGAAAAATCAAGTTTAATGCACTGTATTGTTAATGCTGTTTAGCAGGGCTCTCATCGCTGCTGGCTTTACTGGCTTTGCCAGATAGGCAATATCCAGCGTTCGACAGCGTTGCCGAATACCATCCTGTTGATTGGCTGTCACCAGCACAGCCGCCATCTCGTACTCACTCTCATGGCGAAGCGCCTCTATTAGCTCAACACCGTCGATTTCCAGTCCCAAATGATAATCCACCATGAGCAAATCAACATGGCCTTCTTGCAAAACCTGCCTCGCCTGTTCATCATTATGGGCAATCGACACATCACAACCCCAACGACTGAGTAAGCTACTCATCCCCGCCGCAATCTCAGGCTCATCATCGATACAAAGCACATTAAGAGTTAAGTGTCTGGCAAGCTCTGTTGGACTGGGAGGCAGTTTTGCCACCGTTGTTCTTTGTGCCTTTGCTACCGCGATAGAAAAGATTGCGCCTTTGCCCGGCTCAGACTTCAGAGAAATTGGTGATTCAAGGATTCTTGAGATTCCCCGGGCAATGGAAAGACCAAGGCCAAGTCCATTCCCTGTCGAAGATGCCCGTTGGAAGTCCGAGAAGATAATCTTCTGTTTATTTGCGGGCACCCCAGGTCCATTATCCCTGACTTCAATGGCAAGACGACCATCATTAAGGTGACGACAACCAATCACAATCTTACCAACCGCCTCATAATGACCTGCATAACGAAACCCATTGGTTAGAAAATTCTGTAACACTCTGCGCAGCAGCACAGGATCGGTACAAATCCATGACTGAGAATTGTGAACCCGAAAAACAATACCACTGTCTTTTGCCAACCATTCAAATTCTGCCCTGAGGGTATCCAGCACCTCCGATACGGGTAGCTCACGACGGCTTACGGTCATCTTGCCCGCCTCTATACGCGACATATCCAGCAAGTCCGTTAGCAAGTGTTCTGCTGACTGCAGTGAATTGTTAATGTTATTTGCCAGCGTCTCCAATGAAGTGCCTTTTGCCTCTATTTCCATGGAAGACGTAAACAATCTGGCCGCATTCATCGGCTGCATCAAGTCGTGGCTGATGGCCGCAAAAAAACGGGAGCGCTGATTATTCGCTTTTTCAGCCTGAGATTTCGCGCCTAAGAGCTGTACGTTTAACAAAGAAAGCGCTTTGGTGCGCTCCCGCACCCTCTGCTCCAGACGTTCATTGACGTTTTTCAACTCTTCTTCAACCTGACGAAATTCACTGATATCCGTGAACGTCATAACAAAACCGCCACCGGGCATCGGGTTTCCCTGAATCTGAATCACACGACCATCAGGCCTTAAACGCTCAGAACGATGGGCAGTCCCCTGCCGCATAAAAGATAACCGTTTCTCTACGTGGCTCTCGATACTCCCAGCACCACAGAGGCCATTGCGTGCATTGTGCTGAATGACTTCCGCAATAGGCCGCCCTACCGTGATCAAATCCGGTGGATAGTTAAATAACTCCAGATACTGATGATTCCAGGCCACCAACCTCAGATCACGGTCAACGACACTGACCCCCGTGCTAATATGTTCAATCGCACCCTGAAGCAATTCACGGTTAAATTGAAACACTTCTGAGGCTTCTTCAACCATGGCCTGAACTTCTTCCAGCCCGACATTGCCCTGAACCAAGGACTTCATAACAATTCGAGCGGACGACGCGCCAAGGGTACCCGCCAGAAGTCGTTCAATTGCCGCGATCAGCTGTGGTTCAGCCTGCTTATTTTTATCATCAAAATTTTTAAATAACCCACCGCCTGTGGGCTCATAACTTTGAATAACACCCAACACGCGATTTTTACTAACGAAGCGGCTGGCTAATTGCTCAAGTTCTCCCACCGTCACAACGACATCCAGGAACACACCATCTTCCGCCAAAACGGCATCGACAAATTTTCTGCTCTGCTTTTTCTCTTCGAGGCCAGGCCTAAGATAGAGACAGCCCAGAAGATAAATCAGGCAATTAAGCGTCAATGCAAGCAGGGTTGTACCAGACACGGTTTCCGTCAGTTCAAAACCGAAAAGGTTTGACGGCTTTAGCCAGAATTGCCCAAACAGCCCATGAGTAACGAGGTGATGATTCAGCCAACCAAAATCCACCAGAACCGGGACAACAAGGCAGAAAAACCAGATAGAAATACCAGCAATAATCCCTCCGGTGGCTGCTTTGGCATTGCTATCTCTAAGGTAAAGACTACCAATAAGTACAGGTGCCAGCTGGGTAACCGCAGAAAACGACATTTGACCAATGGAAGCCAGTGACCCGGAGTCAGCCAGTAAACGATAGACCACCCATGACATCATCAATAAACAGACAATGGTTGTCCGTCTGACGGTTAACAACAGGCCACTGAAGCGATAAAAATCTTCAGGGCTTCGCAAAAATTTCTGTTTGTTGCGCCACAACAGCAAAGGCATCAGAATTTCATTCGACACCATGGTGGTAAGCGCCAATGTAGCGACAATCACCATACTGATCGCCGCAGAGACACCACCAAGAAAAGCTAAAACGGCCATTGGCATGTTTCCCATCGCCTTTGGCAATTCGATAACATAGGCATCGCCGGGGACGGTGTCGCCTAATATTTGATTACCTACCTGCGCCAGTGGCACCACCAATAGGGTCAGTAACAATAGATAAGCCGGGAATAACCATCGGGCTTTATAAAAATCTTCGACGCGACTGTTTTCAACGACGGTGACATGAAACTGTCTGGGTAAACACAGAATCGCGGCCATGGCCATAATGGTCGGCATGAGCATCGTATCAAATATATTACTGGAGGCACTTGAATCTTGGGGCGACAACGTCACGGAAAAATCCATTTGGTTGACGGCCTTCCAGGTGACCCAACCACCCACTAACAGAAAAACAGACAACTTGATCAATGATTCCAGTGCAATCGCCGTCATAATGCCATTTTGGTGTTCAGTTGCATCCAACTTGCGCGTGCCGAACATAATCACAAAGATGGCCATGGTCAGGGTAATCACCAATCCCAGATCATCTCTGCTCCACTCACTACCAGCCCAACTGTCATTGGTTAATTGACCAAAACCCATCACCATCGCTTTCAGCTGCAGGGCAATATAAGGAAGAATCCCGACAACAAGAACGACTGTTACCAAAATAGCCATATAATGAGAACGCCCATGGCGGGAGGCAATAAAGTCGGCGATCGATGTTATGTTTTCCTGTTTGCTAACCGTAATCAGCTTAACCAGTAACTTCCAGAACAGAACAAAAACAAGAATGGGGCCAAGATAAATAGGAATAAACGACCACAGCTCTTCACTGGCCTGCCCCACGGCACCAAAGAAGGTCCAGGAAGTGCAGTACACAGCCAGTGACAAACTGTAGATGTAGGGCTGCCAGCGCTTTCTAAAAGCTGCTCCCCGGTAATCACCAAACCAGGCGGCGACAAAGAGAATGGCCACATAGGCCGTTGCAATTAATGCAAGAATCCATCCAGACATAGCGACTTAATTTTTATTGGTTCTTATACCAATTCTGCTTTTAAATTATGGGCTGTGCAGTCATTTTATTCGGCTGGATCAGCGTTGAAGTTCCTCGACATAGCTACAGCTATGACTCGTCACTTCGCCTTTATGCCCTTTGGGTATTGCCCAGTCGACCAAAATAACTTGCTCGCTCCAAAATTTAAAAGCGCCATTGGTATTATATCGTACTAAGGTCTAATACCAGATTCTGCCACATTCTCTAAACTGTAGACACTATTGATCATGCGTCACAAGTCGTCTTATCCTATATTGCACTGATAAAAATAAAAGCAAACCTTTTACCTGTATTGAACTAAATAACAATAACAACAAAAAAAGGATGCGTTATGTCTGACATCACCACCTACCCAATCAAAGATTCTGCCTTGGAAAATACGCTGGTCACCAATGAGCAGTATCTTGAAATGTACCAACAATCCGTCATCAACCCAGAGGGGTTCTGGCGGGATCACGGCCAACGCATCGAATGGTTCAAGCCGTTTTCGAAAGTACGTAAAGTCTCGTTCGATGATCACTTCGTCAGTATTAACTGGTTTTATGACGGCACCACCAACGCCTCCTATAACTGTCTCGATCGCCACCTGAAAGCACGTGGCGATCAACCGGCAATTATCTGGGAGCCGGATGAAGAAGGTGATGCAAGAGTTGTCACTTATCAGGAGTTGCATGAATTGGTTTGCCGTTTTGCCAATGCTTTGAAAAGCCAAGGCGTCAGAAAAGGCGATGTGGTGGCTATTTACATGCCCATGGTCGTTGAAGCCACTGTCGCCATGCTGGCCTGCAGTCGTATTGGCGCCATCCACTCGGTGGTTTTCGGAGGTTTTTCACCAGAAGCGTTGGCCGGTCGAATTATCGACTCCAATGCCAAGATTGTGGTGACCGCTGACGAAGGCGTACGTGGTGGACGGAAAGTGCCTCTCAAAGATAATGTCGATGAAGCCCTGACCAACCCGGATACACGCTCCATTGAGAAAGTGATTGTTTTCAAACATACCGGTGCCAATGTTGCCTGGCATCGCCATCGGGATGTCTGGTGGCAGGATTTAACGTCCCTTGCCTCTCCCCACTGTGAACCACGGGAAATGGGGGCAGAAGATCCACTGTTCATCCTTTACACCTCTGGCTCCACCGGCACGCCTAAAGGTGTTTTGCACACCACAGGCGGTTATCTCGTCTACGCCTCAATGACGCACGAGTATGTGTTTGACTACAAACCCGGCGAAGTATTCTGGTGTAATGCGGATGTGGGTTGGATTACCGGTCACTCCTACGTCACCTACGGCCCACTGTTAAACGGCGCCACCATTGTTATGCATGAAGGCCTGCCCAACTACCCTCACACCAACCGGGCCAGCAAAATTGTCGACAAACATAACGTAAACATACTCTATATTGCCCCGACAGCGATCCGCGCCCTAATGGCCGAAGGTGACGCAGCGGTGGCGGGCACCCACCGAAGCTCATTACGACTACTGGGAACCGTGGGTGAACCTATCAACCCTGAAGCCTGGAACTGGTATTACAAAACCGTAGGTGAAGAACGCTGCCCCATCGTTGACACCTGGTGGCAGACAGAAACCGGTGCCGCCATGTTGACACCGCTACCTGGTGCAACTGAGCTGAAACCAGGCTCCGCTACTCGACCTTTCTTCGGAATACAGCCTGCATTAGTGGACAACATGGGTCGTCTTATTGAAGGGGAAGGAGAAGGCAACCTGGTCATTCTGGACAGCTGGCCTGGACAGGCACGCACCGTATTCGGCGACCATGATCGTTTTGTGCAAACCTACTTCTCAACGTTTAAAGGCATGTATACCACCGGTGATGGTGCCCGAAGAGACAGTGATGGCTATTACTGGATCACCGGACGAGTGGACGATGTGATTAACGTCTCCGGTCACCGAATGGGCACAGCAGAAATAGAATCAGCCATGGTTGCCCATGCGCAGGTTGCCGAAGCCGCAGTGGTTGGGTTCCCCCACGACATTAAGGGACAGGGTATTTATGTCTATGTCACCTTAAATATTGGCACAGAAACCAGTGATGATCTGAAAAAGAATCTCAAAGCCTGGGTTAGAAAAGAGATCGGTCCGATTGCCACGCCGGATGTTATCCAGTGGGCGCCGGGCTTACCAAAAACACGGTCCGGTAAAATCATGCGAAGAATTCTCCGTAAGATTGCCGCTGACGAGTTTGAGAACCTTGGGGATACATCGACTCTTGCCGACCCTGAAGTCGTGAACCAGTTAATCGCTAACAAAGCGGTTGCCAGTTAACTATAAGATGATCGTCGTACGGTATCACCAAGGCATCGAACCTCTTGTTGGTACCGTACCACCACCTCCTTACCTTCCCTCTCAAAGCTTTCCCTTGACAATGCGACCAGCGTCCCTATAATTCGCCTCTCTTTTGGCGCGGGATGGAGCAGTCTGGTAGCTCGTCGGGCTCATAACCCGAAGGTCGTTGGTTCGAATCCAGCTCCCGCAACCAATAGAAAATAAGTTGATGTACTTTCCAGAAGATCAGCTGTAGAGTTTTTGTCGCGGGATGGAGCAGTCTGGTAGCTCGTCGGGCTCATAACCCGAAGGTCGTTGGTTCGAATCCAGCTCCCG
>NZ_CANMAO010000030.1 GCF_947495845.1 uncultured Endozoicomonas sp.
CGTTGGGGATGGTTGCTTTTTAGCTGATTATTCGATTGTTGTTGAACTATTGTGCTTTGGGAACTCTAAAGTCGAGTACCCTGTACATGGCCCTTTTTTAGCAAACTCATGAATAGATCTCATTCTTGGTAAAGAGATTCCGTTAGCAAATACAATATCACCATGCTGATTCGCAATAATAGCACGAGAATCATGACTCAAATTTACTGCATCGCCTAATAGTTTACGCCCATCTATATCTATACGAACAAAACCCAGCCGCCCACTTTGTCTAATACTCCTGACAAGATAACTTGTAATAAACGAGTCTGGTTCCTTAATCACTCCATGCACATACCAGTACTGCCCATTTTTTCTGAGACTATCGTTATCAAGAAAATAGGTATCATCAACATGTGGATATACTTCAAAAAGAACGTTCTCAGAAATTTGAGAATGGTCGGAATACCACAAAACACGATCATTTCTATCATAACCTGCCTGGCTTTCAATAAATTCTACCAAACTAACAGAAACGATATGACCAATACTTTCATCGTTATTAAGAAAGTCATTCAAACCAAAGTTTTCTAAATCAGAAATAGTTGAAACCGAAGAAAGAGCCCAACCAAGAGTGACCACAAACCTCAAATTTCCATCAACAACCGCCGAGTAACGCAATGTTTCATTAATATGATTTATTGCTATTTCAGAAGATATATATCTAAAAGCAAAAAATAAAAAAACAAAAGATAGAATAATGTAAAATACAAATGCTGGAAGCAGGTTAAATAGAGCAATCTTTTTCCTTATTGAAATAGATTTACCAGACATTTAGAAACAACTCAACAAACAAATAAACCTTAGACAATTCCAGTAAGAAAACGTTTAACCAGAACAAAGAAAAAAATGATTTATCACCTCTCAACATGAGGAATAGAATCCAATAGATCATTATATGAACCTGATTTACAAATTACAGTTAAGTCACTCACCTGAGCATAATCTCCACTGCAAAACCCATAAAGCCCACCTAAAAATATATAATCACTATCTTTACCCTCCTCTGAAAACAATTTGGTAATTTCAGTGATGCTATAATTATCTCTAAAATATAAACAGGCATCCCTCCCCCACTCTTCACTCCTTATAGTTTCGAACTGCCAAAGGGTATAGTGACTACTTATGACAGAATGCATCAGAATAAAAATCGTCTTCGGCGCATTTGTCTCAGAGTTCAAAATTGCAGCACCGCCTTTAGAGATAGACAGTAGATAAGAAATATAACCATTCAACAATTTTTCTACTGGATACAATGTAGTGGATAAGCCAGAGAAATCTGCATTGTATAATTGTGGAAATTCTTTAGATTGGCACATACATTCATCTGGTAAAAACCTTGCAATTTTTTTTAGAAAAGCCTCTTGAACTTTCTCAACTTCAGCCCCGACTCTGAGACAGGTTAGCTGATTAAGAGCGCAAAATATCTTTTCACAAACCATCAAGTCCTCAATAGAACTTTTCCCCACGCTCACCAAATTTTTCAAATTATTGCATACGGGTTGTGGGATTTCAGAGCATCCATCTATTGAAAAGCAAGACCAGACAAAAAGCTCTAAGTCTTCATTAAAATACTGATCAGGGACAACATGATTAAATAACAGCAATGAAGATTTATCTTGCAAGTGTGAAAACAACTCATCATCAAATTCAGGATAAGATTCAGCTATAACAATATTCCGAACATCTTCTCCTGTGCTATTTTTTTTAGGTTCATAGCTATAAGAAACAAGCCTGATCTTACTTCCTTCCTTCGGGAAAGGTTCGATAACAGTTAATTCAATACGATCTCCTGTTAACTCTCTCAATACTCTTAACAATACTGGAACCGTAAATACCTTCCCACAATCCCCCTGGCTCAGGATTTTCTTTAGCACCTCAGAATACCTAACCGAAATATCAGTACTTGCACATTTATCATCAGAACTTATTTTATGATAACTGTTCTTCAACCAGCATCCGACAACCGATTGAATATTTCCTTTTTCCAACAATGACTCCTTAGAGATAAGTTTATATTTAAACCCACAAACACTCCTTAGATAACAATCCATTTCATCTCTGTTAAAAACACTTAATCTCTTATTTATTTTTGCTGCACCCCCTAAATCAAAACTATCTCTCGCCAATTCAGTATCCTGACACTGGCCTCCGATCTCTTTAAGAAATTTAAGGTCACGACCAGAAACAAAATCCAACACCCTCGAGCCATCCCGGATGTTTAAATCACTATGTCTTCCCATATAAGTAATTAAAGAATCAGATTTCATAAAAGCTATAAATTTCTCATTAACAAGTTCTGCCAGCTCTTCTTCTTTGGAATGAAGAGCATTCTTACATTCTTTTGCATCACTTGTACCGAGAAAGTGTAGACAAAGCCAATTAGTAAACTCTGCAACCTTCGCCAACTCTGTACTGAAGATCCCTACCACTTGTTTCATACTTTTACAGCATTTATCATTATTTATTGATTTTACATGAGTAGATTCTAAACTCTCTTTCTGTCCATTAAATTCCTCGAATAATCTTCGAGTCATTGTATAAGAATGTAAAAGTGATGTACAAAAACAAGTAGATATCTTTTTAATTCTGACATCACGCAATGAGGGGTATTTAGTGGTAACAAACTCTGTACCTGGGGCTATTTCACCATCACATGTAAAAAAAGGAGGTGAAGCATCAATACAATGCAGTACCTCTTCACCATCTTCTTTCACAAGTACAAAATTTTCCGGGTTTGGATCTACCATGCATGTCAAAATTGGTCTATCACCGGCAACGGCACTTTTTTCATTAAAAGCTTTACATTGCATGACACACTTAATAATACTCCTAATAATTTCAGTTTTATATTCTACACTATTATCAGAATTAGCTAAAATTTCACTAACCATATTTTCTTTTTTATATTTCTTTTGAACACCTGCACAGATAAATAAGTCTTCTGTTCCACCTTCTGCAACTTTAGCACCTGCAACCTTAGCACCTGAAATTTTAAACATTGAATAGATAACAGGGCTTAGTTTTACACTCATGAGTTTGCCCACACCATCAACATCAACCTTGGTTTCAAAGGCTTCTTTGATAAGGCTCATAGAGACCCTTATCGAATTCAACGTTATTACCGCCTTTTGTTGCGGCATTCCGTTCTTGATCATTTTAACAACAAGCCCAGGAAATAGCTTATGATCATAAACTCTCTGAGATATTCCCTCCCCCAAAACACTTGACTTCAAACCAAAATCACTACTCACCTCTTTTAATATTGCTTCCAGAACCTGATTAGTTCCATGCCAGATCAACCTATTATTTACCTCATCATTAGTCAACCTACTATTAGATTGAGTTCTTACTAGTTTTTTCAATGTTGCCGGGTACTCTTTTTTATCATCAATCATATCATCCAGCAAATTAGATTCATCAATCTTTTTAACTGGAATCTGATACTCTAAATAAACAGGGCTATCATTTTGATCAGATATACTTCTGCTAAATGACAAACAAGACATATCTATTTCTTTTTGAAACACATACCTGAACGAGGAAAAATTTGACACCTCCTGAGATAGTGGTATCTCTTTTCTAAACTTTATTAAAGCCGTAAAAACGCCAACATCATATTTTCTTTGCAACTCAACCAATCTATCAACAATCCCCTTATATGCATTCATATCATCCAACGTGGCCAACCTAAACCCTCCTATCACACCCCAATCACCTATATCAAACTCTACATTTTTATCCTCTACATTTCCCCAGCCTAAAGAACCACCCTTAAAATAGTCGCTGTAGACTTCCAGCTGTGGTGTTTTAGCTTCTGAATATTTACTATTTTTGATACTCACATATAGATCACAGCCATTCCCTGAATCACTATCTTTTAGTGAAAACTCGAGATCATACAATACACCTGAGATCATTTTTTTTTCTTTATACATTTCCCAAAGTTGTTTTACTACTTCGTGATCTTGCTTAAAAACTTCGGAGCCATCTTCTTTTTTTTCACAAATTCCGTTAAAAAAATATTTCATATATGGAAAATTCTCCCATGCTTCAACACTACCGCCTCTCTCTGGAATACTCTCTAAACGGATTAACCTACGCTTTTCTTTCGGTACAGGATCAATTCCGGAAGAAAAATTAAATTTTACGTCTAGTTGATGAGATGAGACTAACAGTCTATTTATTTTAGAAGACGATATTTTACTATCAGTCGGCAGTTTCTGTGTACGTAAGGAAGGATGCTTCGGCTGGAGTGGAATATTTTTTTTAGGGTTGATGACTATAGCAACCCCTGCAACACCCATTGTGCCTTTTTCATTCAACGAGGCCACTTTTTTATTATCAATTCCTACTTTCGTCTCTAATGATTCATTACTGTAACCAGCACCACCCCTGACTGTGCCACCAAAATTACTACCCATCGCCATTTTTTTAGTACTCTTTGTTCAAGAAGAGCGGTTATACCTGAAGCGTAAGTCTCAGGAAATCATCCAAACAATCATTTAACTCTATTGCTATTCCAATTTCACAAAATATTGTCATTAGCATGCAATTCATTATATTCAAACTTATCATCCAACTTCCTTCAATTTTCTGTAATTCGATAACATTACCCAATGTTGGTACCATCTACTTCTCATTTCGCTTAAGTAGTTGGCCATTTGGAATCGAATATTTCTGGCTTGTTGACCAGGTTCTCTGCAAGGCCCAACGGCGGGAGCATAGCGAGCTATGTGACCAGAGTTGCAACGCAGTCAGAGAGCCTGATCAACAAGTCAGAAAATATGATTTCAGGTGGTTAACTACTTATTAGTTGCTTTCATATTTCAATTTAGCCGCAATACTCTAAGCCTCTGAAATTTAGCTGAACAATTTCAAATAAAAAATATTTTAGCCCATGATGTATCAAAACTGTGAAATCAACTCATAAGTACCCAACCATATGAAATCATATTTTCTGGTTCATTGGTTAGCCACTCTCGGCAACCTGCTCCTGCCTTGCACTACCTCCTGCATCCCTGCTGTCGTGCGGCGTTACATCTACGATCACATAGCTAATACCCATAGGGCATAAAGGCTATGCTCACTCCGATGTGCCTTGCAGAGTAACCAACCACTAAGCCAGAAATATTCGATTTCATATGATCGAGCACTTAGGCTTGCTGCGGATATTACTTATTATATTGATATCCAAAATGCAGATATGCGCTTTTTGTCAACACTCTCCCTCTCGTAGTTCTCATAATATAACCTTGCTGAATAAGATAGGGCTCCAGCACATCTTCAATAGTATCTCTTTCCTCGCTGATCGCAGCTGCCAAGCTATCTATACCAACTGGACCACCGTCAAACTTTTCAATCATTGCTAACAGTAAGCGACGATCCATATTATCAAAGCCATTGCTGTCAACATCCAACATGGTCAGTGCTCCATCTGCCAGCTCTTTCGTTACCACACCATTACCTTTTACTTCTGCATAATCTCGTACTCTACGGAGTAATCGATTGGCAATTCGTGGGGTTCCTCTTGAGCGGCGAGCTATTTCACTAGCAGCCTCGTTATCCATTTGAACACCCAGTATTCTTCCGGAACGAAGTACGATGTCACATAGATCAGCAACATTATAAAACTCTAAACGCTGAACAATGCCAAACCGATCTCTTAGCGGGGAGGTGAGCAAGCCTGCTCTTGTGGTTGCGCCAACCAGCGTAAAAGGGGGAAGATCTAGCTTAATGGATCGAGCCGCAGGCCCTTCACCGATCATGATATCCAACTGATAGTCTTCCATAGCCGGATACAATATTTCCTCTACTGCTGGACTCAGCCGGTGAATTTCATCAATAAAAAGAATGTCGTTGGGTTCAAGGTTCGTAAGCAGCGCCGCTAAGTCACCGGCTTTTTCAATAACCGGTCCTGATGTTGAGCGAATCTTACTGCCCATTTCATTAGCCAGTATATGGGATAGTGTCGTTTTACCAAGACCAGGTGGTCCAAAAATCAAGGTGTGATCCAAGGCATCGTTACGCTTTCTGGCAGCCTGGATAAAGATGTCCATCTGCTCCCTGACTTTTGGCTGGCCAGTATATTCGCTGAGGCGAACAGGACGTATGGCACGATCCTGCACTTCTTCATTAGGGCGTTCCTGTGCCGAAATCAAGCGATCAGCTTCTATCATGATGTTTTCCAATAAATAATTAGTAACAGATTACCACTACAAGGTGGTGATGCGAACGCATAATCACGAATGGAACTAAAGAACCAAAGTACTGTCTAATCTGCCGTAAATGAATCGGGTATGCCTTGAGAAGCTGTTAATGATCTTTCTGCAAGCTGCAAAAGATCATGAACAGCTTTTTAGCGACTATGCTATCAAGACTTACCACGAGTAGTGCTAATTGTCCTATTAACTTGGCAGAGCTGTAATGTCATCACAACTATCCACAACCGGGTTGACCTGTTCCATCCTTGCCTCCCTGCTGTTTGGGTTGATCCCATGGTATGTTCAATTTTTAGAACCTCTGGATGGCTCCTTGTTATTTTGGAACCGTATTTTGTTCTCAGCCATCACCGCATTCATTGCGTTGGTTCTGTTTAAACAATTGGGTTATCTAAGAGCGCTGTTTTCACAACCTAAAAATGTCGCTCTGCTCTCAGTGGGTACGGCCTTGGTGGCTGTTCAGTGGTGGCTTTTCGTCTGGGCACCGGTAAATGATCTTACAACGGAGCTTTCTCTGGGCTACTTTTTTCTTCCTCTGACATTAGTGTTAACAGGTCGTATAGCTTACGGAGAAAAGCTCCGCCCGCTCCAGTTAACTGCCGCCATTCTCGCCGCCATCGGTGTTGGACATGAAATATATCAGTTTGGTTCTCTTTCCTGGGTCGCTGTGGCCGTTGCTGCTGGGTACCCTTTCTACTTTCTCATTCGCAGAAAAGTGAAGGTTAACAGTCTTACCTGCTTCTTCTTTGAGAATATGTTGCTGCTTCCTTTTGCCCTTTTTGCCATTGCTACAGATAACAGTTTTTCATCTGCATTAATGGCGCAGAGCCATCTATATCTGCTGCTTCCCGGGCTTGGCGTGCTAACTACTGCTGCCATGTTGG
This sequence comes from uncultured Endozoicomonas sp., assembly GCF_947495845.1. GTDB lineage: Bacteria > Pseudomonadota > Gammaproteobacteria > Pseudomonadales > Endozoicomonadaceae > Endozoicomonas. Next base: position 7,145 of record NZ_CANMAO010000030.1, read on the forward strand.
TCTATGTAGCCGCTTCAAAGTCGCTCCCCGTTAGCTTGTTCGGCCTGCTCAGCTATCTGGAGCCGGTGATTATCTTTATGGTCGCGGTTTTCATTCTTCGGGAACCATTACCAACAGCGCAATGGGTGACCTACGGATTTATATGGATGGCAACGATGATCATTTGTATAGACTCTATCCGTATCATTGTCCGCAGGCCTGCTGTCGTTTAGATCATGCTCTTCAGAGCCTGTCGAATTAACTCTTCGCTAGACAGGCCATCCACTTTAATTCGGGCAATGACCTTGCTCGCATCCTGAGATTTATAGCCCAGGGCAACTAACGCGCTGATCGCTTCCTGCTCAGATTCTGCATCCTGGCGTTCAACCACTTGGCCCAATGGTGTGCCGCTCAGGCCATCAAACGACGCCGCGCTTGTATCCCATTTTGAGAGTTTGTCCTTAAGCTCGACAATCAAACGTTCTGCTGTTTTTTTGCCAACGCCCGGCAATTTAACCAGTCTCGAGCTATCGCCATCGTGCACACTGCGCACAAACTCAGTAGCATCAATACCAGATAGTAGTGTTAAACCCAACTTTGGACCAACCCCGTTTACTTTGATCAGGGTACGAAATAGTTCACGCTCTCTGGCATCACTAAAACCATAGAGTAACTGAGCATCTTCACGCACGACAAAGTGAGTATAAATAATCACTTCTTCGCCAGTCTCAGGCAGGCGGTAAAACACCGACATGGGTGCTTCTACGTCATAACCTACACCCGATACATCAATCAGCAGGTTAGGTGCTTTTTTTTCCAGCAAAATTCCACGAAGTCTGCCAATCATGTGATCAGATCCTTAACGTAAACGACGATTTCTTCGCCCGGTGGCACCAGCCATGCGCACAAGACTGGCGCGGGTGTGAGAGTGGCAAAGAGCGATAGCCAGTGCATCTGCGGCATCTGCCTGTGGTGTTTTATCCAACTTTAAAATGGAGGTAATCATATGTTGCACTTGGGATTTCTCCGCTGAACCTGTACCTACCACTGCCTGCTTTACCTGCCGGGCAGAGTATTCAGAGACTTCCAACCCATGATTCACTGAAGCAACAATCGCAGCACCCCGAGCCTGCCCGAGTTTTAAAGCGGAATCCGCATTGCGCGCCATAAACACCTGTTCAATACCCACCGATTGCGGTGCGTACATTTCAATCACCGTATTGATGCCCTGAAATATTTGCAACAAACGTTCTGGTAACGGTGCATCCTGTATGCGAATACAACCGGACGCTACATATTTGCACTGGGAGCCAATCTCTTCAATAACGCCATAGCCTGTGATCCTGGAGCCTGGATCAATTCCCAATAAGATGGCCATTCCTGTCCTTCAAAGCTGTATTACTGTAAAAATAATACTGTATATATGTACACCTTTCCAGAACAATATCGCATAGCTCCCTTACAATTGAGAAACAGTGCATTACTAAAACAGACTACGAAAACAAGGCACAAAGGCTTAATCTTGGTACGTTGCTTTTTGGGACAAGTTTGCAATGAATAACCAAGCTAAAACCTTATTGATCATAACCTTTTTGACCCTCACCCTTTTTACCATCACGTTGCTATTTAATTTGTGAATACTTCTGAAAAAATCTTTTCATTCGCTCTTTAATACACTATCAAACGGCACTATTGCTGCATGGCCTTCCTCAGTTTGAAATAAGGGCACACCACTTACAGTACCTCTTCCATTGCCATAAGGTATATCCAGCTTGATTCCAGCATAAAGCCCCTGATGTTTATTATCATTAATAAATCCAGTCCACTCAACGACACCAAACGCTTGCACTTCCACTCCTTTAGAGACTTCGGTAAAAATAGACACTCGCTCCCCAGTTTTTAGATTTTCACATTCAGAAGACTCAGGAATTTGAGGCATAACCTGATCAGTTTTCCTGTCTGCAATACCAGTATATGCCGGCCCTTTTGAGCCTTTATTTAGTAGGTTAACGCCTTCAACCTGCTCAATACTCTTTCCATCCTTACGAACAACTTGATCAGCTTCCGACTGCGGCTCTAGATTTGGCTTTGGCCAGCCAGTACCTCCGGCTCTTCCGGATTGATTAGATGGTTCCATGCTTTTCTCCAGTAATAAGTTAGTTTTATTTATGTTCTGGTGATACGCATAACATTGCGCACATTACTCAGACACCAAAAACCCACCTGTTACTCCCTTAAACCATAAAAAATGCCCGGTGTTTTCACACCAGGCATTTTTAGCTCGTCAACCAATCCAATAAAATCAGCCCAGCTGTTCCATCACCTCAGCAGAAATATCCGCATTGGTGTAAACATTCTGCACATCGTCCAGATCTTCCAGACGATCAATCAGCTTCATGATTTTTTCTGCACCAGCTAAATCCAGTTCTGTTTGTAGAGAAGCGATCATAGCGACCTCGCCACCCGCAGGCGTCAGGCCAGCCGCTTCCAGTGCATCTTTTACCGCCATGAACTCAGTCCATTCGGTCAGCACTTCGATGGAACCATCATCATTGGCCACAACGTCTTCAGCACCGGCTTCCAGAGCGGCGTCCATCACCTGCTCTTCATCGGCACCTTCTTCAAAGAAGATCTGACCTTTGCGTTCGAACATGTACGCAACGGAACCGTCAGTCCCAAGGTTGCCGCCGTGTTTGGAGAACGCATGACGCACTTCCGCAACGGTACGATTACGGTTGTCCGTCAAACATTCAACCAGCACCGCAATACCACCAGCGCCATAACCTTCGTAGGTGACTTCTTCCATGTTGGAATCGTCATCACCACCAGCACCACGAGCAATGGCTCTGTTGATGGTGTCGCGGGTCATGTTGGCGGCCAGCGCCTTATCCACAATCGCACGAAGCTTTGGATTATCTTCTACCGCTCCACCGCCCTGCTTGGCTGCAACCACCAGCTCACGGATGATTTTGGTGAAGACTTTTCCCCGCTTGGCGTCCTGTGCAGCCTTGCGGTGTTTAATGTTGGCCCATTTACTATGACCTGCCATAGAAAACCTCTGTTTGGAACTTTACTGGCAGCCTCTAAAGAAGCTGCCACTTATTAATCAGTGACTGGTTGCAGACGCCGGATCGCGACGAATACGCAGATTCAAATCACTCAGCTGCTGGCTTTCCACTTCACCCGGCGCCTGAGTCAGCAAACAGGACGCTGACTGGGTTTTCGGGAAGGCAATCACTTCACGAATGTTGGTTGTACCGCACAGCAACATCACCAGACGATCCAGACCAAAAGCCAGACCACCGTGAGGCGGCGCACCGTACTTCAGAGCGTCCAGCAGGAAGCCAAACTTCTCACGCTGCTCTTCTTCCTGAATATTCAGTACACGGAATACCGCTTCCTGCATATCCTGACGGTGGATACGCACAGAACCACCGCCCACTTCATAACCATTCAACACCATATCGTAGGCGCGAGACAAGGCTGCCTTTGGATTGGCTTCCAGCTCTTCTGGTGAACAGGTTGGCGCGGTGAATGGGTGATGCAGTGCCGTCAGAGAGCCATCGTCGTTTTCTTCAAACATCGGGAAGTCAACTACCCACAGTGGCGCCCAATCGCAAGTGTAAAGATTCAAGTCTTCGCCCACTTTACTGCGCAATGCACCCAGCGCTTCGTTCACGATGGTTTCTTTATCCGCACCAAAGAACACGATGTCGCCATTAGCTGCGCCAATGCGAGACATGATGTTCATGGTCACGTCATCGCCCAGGAACTTGATGATCGGAGACTGCAGGCCTTCAACGCCTTTTTCTAGCTCGTTGACCTTGATCCAGGCCAGACCTTTTGCACCGTAAATACTGACGAACTTGGTGTAGTCATCAATCTGCTTACGGCTCAGCTCGGCACCGCCGGTGACTTTCAGGGCAGCAACACGGCCTTTTGGATCTTCCGCCGGGCCTTTGAATACTTTGAAATCAACGCCCGCCATCAGATCGGCAACGTCAACGATTTCCAGTGGGATTCGCATGTCTGGCTTATCAGAACCAAAGCGCTTGATAGCGTCGGCGTATGTCATGCGCGGGAATTCACCGCCCAGATCAACGCCTTTCACTTCGGTGAACAGCTTTTTGATCAGGGATTCGGTGATTGCCATGATCTGATCTTCTTCCAGGAAGGAAGTTTCAATATCGATCTGGGTGAATTCTGGCTGACGATCAGCACGTAAGTCTTCATCACGGAAACATTTAACAATCTGATAGTAGCGGTCAAAACCAGAAACCATCAGCATCTGCTTGAACAGCTGTGGTGACTGTGGAAGCGCGTAGAAATGTCCAGGGTGAACACGACTTGGCACCAGATAGTCACGAGCGCCTTCTGGGGTCGCGCGAGTCAGCATTGGCGTTTCGATATCCAGGAAGCCGTTGTCTTCCATATAGCGGCGAACCACAGAAGTCGCTTTGCTGCGGATAATCATTTTTTCCTGCATTTCCGGACGACGTAGGTCAATCACACGGTGACGCAGACGAACGTCTTCGCCCACATCGGTGTAACCTTCGATCTGGAACGGAGGTGTTTGTGCCTGATTCAGGATTTCTACCTGCTTACCCAGAACTTCGATTTCACCGGTAGACATGTTCTTGTTCACGGTGCCTTCCGGGCGTGGACGAACAAAGCCGGTGATTTTCAGAACGTATTCGCTGCGCGCCTTATCCGCCAGGGCAAACGCTTCTACGGTATCCGGATCAACCACAACCTGTGTCAGGCCTTCGCGGTCACGCAGATCCAGAAAGATAACACCACCGTGGTCACGACGGCGATGTACCCATCCGCACAGGGTGACTTCCTGCCCATCGTGGGAAAGATTCAGTTCGCCGCAATAATGGCTGCGCATAATATACCTCTTATCAGGAACTCAAAAACTTCACATCCGGAATCTTCGTACCGGAATACAAATCAATCGCTGGTTGCCGCACAACCGCCACAGCCGCTTTTGGTGTCTTTCGACGGGCAGTGGTTATCACTGGAAGCCAGGTTCTTCTTGCTTCCACCTTTAAAATCGGTTTCGTACCAACCGCTGCCGCCCAGACGAAACGCCGGGGCGCTCAACAACTTCTTCAGTGCCGGTTCGCCACAGGTCGGGCAATCGCTTAACGGGGCATCACTGAATTTTTGAATGGCTTCAGTGACTTCAGAGCACTGCTCGCACTGGTATTCATAGATCGGCATCGACGCTGGTCTACCTTTACTCTCAACTTTCTTACAATGAATCCTCCACACACCGGGACTCACCAGAGTGCGGATTTTCGCAAAACCGCCATTATACCCCAAAGGCAGAGAGAGTCAGCCGTTGTCAATAAAAAAGGGGAAATAAAAAAGGGGAAATAAAAAAGCCGCGCAAGAGACTACGCGGCTTATACACAAAGGATTTCAAGTTGCTACGCGGCGGCAAGTGAGTGAAGCCTTTAGGCCCTCGGGTCCCGTGAACCTACAAATAGTAGGTGATCGGGGTGAGCGAGCGCAGCCAACAAAGTAGCAACTTGAAAGGCGACGGGTATATTGGAAGAATCAAACGGTTTAAAAGAATGACATCAAGCCCAACCACCTTTTTTGATCGTTGCCTGGGCATCCTCCTTCCCTTTCTGGATAACCGTCATCAGTTCCTGCATTTGCATTTCTGAATCCAGAAAGCTATTAACCTGCTCCTTGGAGGCTTGCTCCAGACCAGCTTGCTGCATCAACGCATCACCAAACTCTGAGAGCTGCTCAGTCAGCAAGAGACGAGCAAAGACGATAGGACTATCCGCACCTTCGAGGCTCAAGTTATCACCGAGATAAGTTTGCCCAGCTGAACGACTAAGATGATCACCGTTAAGGCCCCGAGCCAGAAGAATGACCGACAGTGCCTGATAAATATCTTCTACCGCATAATCAGGCGTTGAATCATTCACTCTGAAATCGTTTGCCTCTCGGACCTGCCCAGGTGCGTATTGCTTCAGCAAACCACCAAATATTTGCTGTACCAGCTCTTCCCTGCGCTGCTCACCTGCAGCCTGGCTGGCTACTTTCTCAGTCTGACTCGAACCAACATTAGTAAAATCCAACTGCTGTATCCTCGCCAGCTCATCCTGTAAAACCTGCTCCATTTCTTCACTTTCAAAGTACTGACGCAAGCGTTGCAGCTCAAGCTTAAGCTCATGCAAGCGCTCTTCACCGGATTCAACATCTTCTTTAGAAAATGCCCGTACCGGACCCACCGACAGCGCCCGATGAATAATATCTTCATACAAATAGAGAGTGAGTAGCACCTCTTTTACCGTCAACTCTGTCAGCTTTTCCGCCCGCGCTTTTTCCGCTGCTTCAATTGACGCTTTCAGGTTTTTTATTTCTTCCTGAATCTCGCTCATTTCTGTACCCAGCTCACTCAACTCTTCATTAATCAAAAGCAAGTGATCTGGATTAACTGGATTACCATTTTTTTCAGCGGAATTTATGTCTTTTAATGCAGAAATAACTTCCGGACGATGTTTATAAGCTTGCTGTACCGCTAAAATAATATCGTTGTGGTTTTCAGCAACACCACCCTGAGCTGCGGTGAGCGCAAGCATTAACTGCCCATGCACTACTTGCGTACTGGCCAACTCTCTGATTTTATCCGCGAGCTCAAGCCTTAAAGCAACCAACTGCTCTCCAATTTGTGCGATTTCGGTAACCAGCACGGCCACCTCAAGTTTCATTTCCTGATACTGCCGCCGCTCCTCTGCTGCAGTGGCAATCCTCTGCGCATTATTGACAATTTTCAGGTCACTAATCATGCCTCTCAATACAATCAGTATTGTGGTTGAATCCGCTTGAAAATCGAAGCTGCCGGTTCTGAGATAATCGTTATAACTGGATAACTGACCGGTAATCATTTTGAGTTTTTTCTGAAAAGGCAGCTCGGTATTTACATCATCACTGTCGTCCATTGATGGTTCATCAAGCGTTACAGAGTCCATTTTTGTTGAGACACTTATGCCTTTTTCGTGTGATTGCGCATGGGAAACTGTTGACTCGGGGCTGTACCCGGAACTGATTTCACCTTTGGGTGACTGCTCACTGCCGGAAACAATACCCACTGAAGGAGCATCTGAAGTAGTGCCTGTTTTATTGATTGAATCCGCCATAGCAATCCTCCATGATCACTAACTGGTGCTAATACCAATTCTGTTTTTAAATTATGGGCTGCGCAGCCATTTTGGACGACTGGATCAGCGTTGAAGCTCCTCGCCATAGCTACGGCTATGACTCGTCTCTTCGCCTTGCCCACTCACCCAAAATAACTTGCTCACTCCACAATTTAAAAACGACATTGGTATAACTGCACATCGGGGAATATTTTTGTAGCCGTTTTTTGTAATCGGTTCTTGTAAAGAAGAGTTTAACAGCGCTTGATGATCAAGCTCTGTTAGCTCTTCGTATCGCCGCCTGAGAAAGCGTCTGATCTTTTCTGGCGTTCAGAACCAATTCATCCACTTTACGCTCAGCATCCAGAAGCCGGGAAATCTGATCTCTTGATACTCCATCCAAAACGGGTTGCTGATCCAGCTTTGCCGCCAACTCACCCAGTTCGCCAGTCATCTTTTCTCTAAGTAGCGATAAAGCGAAGGAGCCGGAGTCATCATTAGCCAGAGCGTTATTACCGTGATGATTTTCAATACCGGATAACAGCACCACCGCCAGAGCTTCTGAAACGCTCTGAATATCCTGTGGCGAAGGCGTATCTTGATTATTAATAAAATTCAACGCATCCACATTTTGCAGATCAAATACTTCTGCCAGATCACCGAAGATTTCAGGCAATAAAACTTCTCTAAGCTGAACCGCTATACCTTGTGGATCAATTGTTTCATAGCGCACATTGTCACTTTCTTTCGCGTCGGCTCTTAATTGCTCAATAAACGATGATTTAATTTTATCTTTTGCAGCCTTATCTTCAAACACTTCTCGCAAGCGTTGCAGCTCTGCTTTTAACGCTTGCAGTTTTTCTTCTCCCGACTCGGCATTTTCATTATTCACCGTTCGAGTGGCGTCATTTTCAAAGGCGCGAACAACTACCTCTTCTTTATCACCCAATGCCGCCAATACACTCTTAATAGTGACAAGAATGCCATACTGCGTATTCGAAGCATTTAGTTCAGCGAGATTATCATTCAGCGTGTCGACCTCCGCCTGCAAAGAGCTCTCTTCTGCCTCCAGGCGTGACACCTCACCAGTAGCCACATCCAGATCATCCTCATTCGGCGCCGCACCAGCCGAAACCGCATTTTGGATCTGGCGTATTGCGTTAATGACTTCTGGTTTATCTGCAAAAGCAGCCTCAAAGTCCGCGCTCAAGTCTGGATCAATAGTATCGCCATTTTGTGCAGCAGTGAGGACATCAGTCAGAACTGTCAGCGACCCCCTGGTTGCCGACAATTGTTCTTCCTTAGCTTCTAACGCTGTTGACTGAGTTTCAATTTCTGCCTCAAGCGCGTCAATTTCAGAGGTTATCTCAGCGGCACTAGAATGCATTCGCTGCACAAACATCCTTTCACCAGCAACGGTTGCAATACCTTGTGCCTGATTAATCACTTTCACATCATTCACCAGGCCTCGAAGCACCAGCAGAATGGACGCGGTATCTGACTGAATATCAAACCCACCAGAGGACATAAAGCTACTATACGACGACAGCAAACTGGTGGTTGCTGCCAAGCGCCGTGAAATGACGCTTTCAATTGAGGTCTCATCCACTTCTGATGATGAAGGCGTATCGAGGGCAACCTCACTGCTTTCAGAAGCCGTTCCATCGCCTTCGGTGTATGACACTGAATCATCAGAACCATAACCACTACTGACCGTACTTTCCGTATCGCTATTATTAACAGCTGCTGCTGTTGATGATGAAACTGGCTCTGTGGATGGCGTACTGCCACTGCCGCTTATTGGGCTTGTCATAGAAACCTCCTCCCTGAATCCAATATTCCTTTATCTTTTATTTTTCAACGCCGCAAACAGGCGCTGAGCAATGTGTAATTCGCTTTTCCACCGAACACCTTTCTGCGCTCTGAAGATCGCTTCGGACAGCGATTTCAAAGCCAGCGTTTTCTGATTCATGGCCTTAAAACTTTTACCCATCACCAGAGAAGCCCTTGGGTCTTTTGGCTCGATTTTTTCGGCGTAGGAAAGTGACGCTATCGCCAGATCAAATCGCCCAAGTTCAAACAGAGACATTCCCAACCCAAGAAAGTAACGATGGCAAGTGTGGTTCATCAAACAAAGGTGACGAAAAATTGTCACTGCGTCTTTATATTGCCCAGCATTAAACTGGGTGAACGCCACTTTATAGGCTTCATCCAGCTGGCTTTGACTGATATTGCGGAGTTTCTGAAAAGTGCCGCCCTGAGCCATCCAGCCCAGTACGTTAGACGCGGTAGTCGGTTGATTATCCATGCCCCTGAGAGCCTCATCCCTGCACAAAATCCCTGATAGTTACTGAAGTATAACCAGTCTGACAGGATTGAACGGGATCATTGGTCTTATGGGCATAAAAAAGAGGGCACAAGGCCCTCTTTTATATAGCTGTGACAGCGGGTTTAGAATACTGAAACAGAGTAGGTCAGGAAGAAACGATCAACATTGGTGTTGTAGATAGTGCCTAAGTTCTGATTAGCTGCGGCAGCTCTCTCTCCTTCCGCAGTACCTTCTGCACGGTAATTAATATGCAGCCAAGCCAGTGACAACCCTTCCAAAGAGCCGTCAAACGCATAAGACAGGTAGCTTCCGTATTCACGACGCTTGAAGTCTGCAACGTCTTTAGCATCTTTACCTTTGGCGTACCACAGATCCCAACTCAGACCTTCAAGACCTTGGTCAGCAAAGTTGTAACCAGCACTTACAACATAAGCTTTCTCATCTTCCAGAGCGTAGTTTTCCCACTGCGCAAGACTGGAGTTAAACTTATCGTTAGAACTTCCACCAAGGTAATCAGTCTCGAAGTCATCATCAGATGTAATGTTGTAGCCCAATCCAACATATGCGCTGCCGAAATTATAAGCTGCATTCAGGTTGTAATATTTTGATTCATAGTTATCACCTGACTTATCACTTTCAGCCTTACCATAACGGGCATCGAGATCAATTGAGCTATTATCATCCAGGTCAAACCCATAAGATGCTTTCAGGAAAGACTGCTCCAGACCTTCATTAACTTTTCCGAACTCAGCAGCGAGACCAAGACCTTCATAGCTGTAGTTGGCCCCCAAAATTTTCAGTTCTTCGTCAACAGAATTACTGAACGCTGACTCATTACGCTGACTAACACCGGTGATTTCAGTGAAATAAACATTAGCACCACCGAAACCAGCAGATAGATCGTAACCGTTTGAGCTAGCTGCAAGGATACGAGAGCCAGAGTCTGAATAAGTTTCAGTGCCACGCTTTTTAACACCAACAGAGCCAGCAAAATCAACACCACTAAAAGTAGTTTTTGCTTTTAGGTAAGCCTGTTGGAATCCTGTTACGTCATTGCCATCTTTGCCATTACTGCCTTCAGCAACGTTTGAGAAAGAACCATCGTTATCCAATGCACCGGCATAACCGGCAGTGACAACAGCACCTACCAGATCATTTACATAACCAGTGTCGAAATCAGCGATCAGGCCATGCGCCCATTCACTGGTATCTTTATCACCGGTATCTTTGGCGGTGTTATCCCAGTAGTAGTTTTTATAAGTAAACGTCAGACTAGGATCAATTGTTACAATTTCTTCAGCAGCCTGAACAGAAGTAGAAGCTACGGCTGCAGCAACAGCCACACCCAGTACGCTTTTGGCGAGGGTTTTCATAATCGGAATTGCTCCCTGTAGTGTGTGTTTTATTTATTATTGCGACTATCACTAACCGGCATAAGCGGCTCCCCTAGTGACATACTACTTAACGCAACGTGAAACCATTCTTTACCATCACCGGACAAAATGCAACCACAAAAAAAGGGGCTTTTTAGCCCCTTTGTCAATAAGCAATTTCGCCTACGAAGTCGCAAACTCTTTCAACTTCTTCAGCGGTCTTACTTTCACTTGAATAGACGCTGGCTTGGCAGCCACATCCATCAACTCACCTGGCCTGAATGGATTGGGCACACCTTTTTTGGCTTTTTGCGCCGGTTTCTTTTTCGTAATTATTTTCAGCAAACCTGGCAAGGTAAACTCACCACAGCCACGTTTTTTGATGTGTCGTTCAACCAGATCACCCAGCTCATCCATCACATCGTTGACTTGCCGACGACTTAACCCGGTGTTTTCAGCAATTTCTGAAAGCATCTGGGTTTTGGTGTATTTATCTTTAATAGCGGGGGCTTTTTTAGCGGCCATATCAGACTCTCCTGATGAAATTCCCTTTAAATGTCCATTACGATAAGGCATTGAATGCTCGCCAATGCTTTATGCTTAACCCACCAGAACGACGTATCATCACTCCAGCAAAGGCATGCCAGCTAACGGCGTTACACTACTGCTTTATCTGCCACTGCATCAGACGGATAGAATACCCTTCACTCTCTTTACTGCCATCCCTTACAGCTTTCCCTGAGAGCTATGCCCATAAAACATACAACTAGCGCCTGACAAAATAACCATCAGTACGATGCTTGCTTTATTGAACAATACAAGTATTCAATACCACTATAATTAGGGCATTTTTCGATGTCGAGTACTTTTCAATCAATAATTCACACTTAATTTGAGAAAATTAGAGCATAAAGGTAAATTATCGTTTGCCATGAGGAGCTGTTATCTTCATAGCGCAGAAGCATTTTCTATGAACGTCGCTTCTGTTTTAAGTAGCCAATCATATGAAATCGAATATTTCTGGCTTAGTGGTTAGTTACTATGCAAGGCACACTGGAGTGAGCATAGCCTTTATGCCCTATGGGTATTAGCTATGTGATCGTAGGTGTAACACAGCAGAGTGGCTGACCAATAAGTCAGAAAAAATGATTTCATATGGTTGGCTGCTTTATAAAAACGTCATGATATCAAGTGCGCCCTTCATTAGTTCAGGGCTTTTAGAAAAGGCTTAGTTATCTTCACCTTATACGGATAAAAACCAGAAGGAACATGCTTTGAAACAGTTAAAGCGTATAAATTTACTGATCGGCCTGGGCACCGCGTGCCTGCTGATTGCCAGCCTCACCGGCATTATCACTTTTTCATCAACACCGGTCACTGTCAGCAGCTCTGTAGCGATTGCGCTGCTAACCGCATCACTTCTTAACCTGATGGCTACCACCGTATCAGCACGGAATGGTGCCCGCCGAGGCCTGCAAGTGCTCGGTGCGTTATTGTTTGCTGCTGGTGCAATAACCGCTGTCATTTTGTTTTACGGCGCTGCGGCAAGCGGCCAAGCCTCCACCACGCTCTTTGGTGCCACATTGGTACTATTGAGCTTTGCAACACTGCTGCAACTCTCTGCCACGCTGGATACAGTGATTTCTTCAAAACCAGCAACATTCACATTTACCGAAGAATTTACCGAAGAAGATTCAGATCGCGAAGGCGGTTCGGTCAAATGGTTTAACGTGACCAAGGGCTTCGGCTTTATTACCCGGGATTTGGGTGATGACGTGTTTGTTCACTATCGCGCCATTCGCGGTGAAGGGCATCGCACTTTGAGCGAGGGTCAGAGAGTAGAGTTTATTGTTGTGGAAAAAGACAAAGGACTTCAGGCAGAAGACGTTACCGCTGTGCATTGATTGATTTCACCTGAATCAAGCACAACGGAAATCATATGGCTTAGCTAAGAAAACCGTTCTCCGTTTACCGTTATCCGTAAAAGCCTTGCTGCTTGCGCTTTACGGATAACGGCAAACGGAAAGCGCTTCTCTGAACAGTGAAGTTGTTCAGAGACAGTCCTTAGTAATGGGGAGGTGGCGCCTCCTCATGATTACCACCTTCCTGCTGCTCGGCAGCCATCACTTCAAACTGCTTTTTCAACTGTGAAAATGCTTCGGTCAATCGGGTTATATCTTTCTGCTGTCGTGTAACTACTTCGTTGAGCTGAGCAATCGTATCTTCTTGAAAGCTCAGTTGTGTCTGAAGGTCCATCAATTCATCCTGCACATTTCTTCTCCTGCATTTTATGAGAGATTCAACCTTGAACCATACTGCTATGAATCACACCGCCATTTGAAATGGAAAATCACCACTTAACGCTTCGGTTACCTTAGCCAGCACTTCTGATCGTTTTTCTTCTGAGTAGGGAATAGCCGTAAATTTTCCCCATACCGGCGCAGGCCACGCTATATCATGGCTGTACCGTACCACATGATGAATATGAAGCTGTCTGACCATATTACCTATGGCCGCTACATTCATTTTCTCCGCGTCGAACAACACAGAAAGTACTTCAGCAAAGAACGAGGACTCACGTAACACTTGCTGCTGAACCTCTTCATCCAGCTGATAAAGTTCTTCAGCGTCAGCAACGCGCGGAACAAGAATAAACCATGGATATTGACTGTCATTCATTAACAACAGCCGACAAACCGGAAAGTCACCCAACACAATACAGTCATTTGCCAGCTGGCTATTCAAATCAAATGCGCCCAGCGCGAAGTCCTTCAAAACCTACTCCTTGTGCAATTTATTACGGCAAAAACAGGCGCAGAGTAGAGCCTGAACAAATCAGCAGTTGGTATAACAATCACTTGGGCTTAAAATAGCAGTTTATTTATTTTTGTATAGCCCGGTAATACAACCTATGAAAACCAGTCAGTACCTGATTCCTACCCTCAAGGAAACACCTGCCGATGCGGTGGTGATCAGTCACCAGCTGCTATTACGTGCGGGCATGATCCGTAAACTGGCGTCTGGTCTCTACACCTGGCTGCCGTTAGGTCTACGCGTATTACGCAAAGTGGAAAACATCGTTCGTGAAGAGATGAACCGCGCCGGCGCACTGGAAACCCTGATGCCAGCCGTTCAACCTGCCGAGCTGTGGCAGGAAACCGGTCGTGGAAACCAGTTCGGCCCTGAGCTGCTGCGCTTCAAAGATCGTCATTCCCGCGATTTTGTTATCGGACCAACCCACGAAGAAGTCGTGACCGACATCGCCCGCAACGATCTGAACAGCTACAAACAGCTGCCTATTCATTTGTACCAGATCCAGACCAAATTCCGCGATGAGCGCCGCCCACGTTTTGGCTTAATGCGCTGCCGTGAATTCCTGATGAAAGACGGTTATTCCTTCCACGCTTCAGAAGAGTGCCTGCAGGCGGAATATCAAAATATGCACAATACCTATTGTCGTATATTTGATCGCCTGGGTATGGATTACCGCCCGGTTCAGGCAGACAGTGGTGCCATTGGCGGCAGCGGTTCACAGGAATTCCATGTTCTGGCGGAATCCGGTGAAGATGCCATCGTCTTCAGTGATCAAAGTGATTACGCAGCCAACATTGAAAAAGCCGAAGCACTGGCACCGGAAGGTGATCGCCCTGCGCCATCTGAAGAGATGACTCTGGTCGCTACGCCAAATGCCAAAACCATTGATCAACTGGTCGAGCAGTTCAACCTGCCCGTTGAAAAAACGGTGAAAACGTTAATCGTCGCAGCCACTGAAGAAGCGGAATACGACTTTGTTGCCCTGCTGATTCGCGGTGATCACGAACTCAACGAAATCAAAGCAGAAAACCTGCCTGACGTTGCTTCGCCTCTGACCTTTGCAACAGAAGAGCAGATCAAATCTCTAATGAACGCTGGCCCTGGATCACTTGGTCCGGTTAACTGTCCGATTCCTGTTGTGGTCGATCGTACCGTTGCCAAAATGGCTGACTTTGGTGCCGGCGCAAACATTGAAGACAAACATTACTTCGGTATCAACTGGGATCGTGACTGCACTTTCAGCCGTATTGAAGATCTGCGCAACGTACAGGAAGGCGACCCAAGCCCTTGCGGTAAAGGTACGCTGGTGATCAAGCGCGGCATCGAAGTCGGTCACATCTTCCAGCTGGGTACAAAGTACAGCGAATCCATGAACGCCACCGTGCTGAGCGAAAATGGCAAGGCCATTCCGCTGGCTATGGGTTGTTATGGTATTGGTGTATCCAGAACCGTTGCCGCCTCGATCGAACAGAACAACGACGCTCGCGGCATTATCTGGCCAGAAGCCATCGCACCGTTCCAGGTTGCCCTGGTGCCATTAAAAATCGAAAAATCCGAAGTGGTTCGTGAAGCAGCAGAAACGCTGTATAAAGAACTGACTGAAGCCGGCTTTGAAGTGCTGATGGATGACAGAAAAGCTAGCCCCGGTGTGAAGTTTGCCGATATGGAGCTGATTGGTATTCCTCATCGCGTGGTCCTGAGTGACCGTGGACTGGCCGATGGCCTGGTGGAATACAAGCACCGTACCGCTACCGACAAAGAAGACATTCAGATCAGTGATATTATTCAACTACTTAAAGACCGCATTAACGGCTAACCAGTGGCTTAACGCATCTTCCAGAACGCTCGCGGGCGTTCTGGGCTTGCTCGCCGCTGTCAGTACGACCAATGTAGCCAGCCAACCAACACTGCCTCCACCCTCTGCGGACAGCTCTGAAGCGCTGTTGAAAGACTATGAAGCGCAGATTTGGATGGTGGATATGTCCAACCGACTTTCCCGATATATCAAGGAACCGGATTTGCGACGGGAAGTTTTAGAGTTGGTTTATAGAGAATCATCCCGCGTGGATTTACCGCCGGAACTGGTGCTGGCATTGATTCACACAGAATCTGCCTTCGACCACTTTGCCCTTTCTTCAGCGGGTGCCCAAGGCTTGATGCAGGTGATGCCATTCTGGAAAGTCATTCTTGGCAGCAAGCATGATAATTTGATGAATCCGAAAACCAACATCCGTTATGGAGTGGCGATTCTGGATCATTATCTGGAAAAGGAAAAAGGCAATCTAACCAGAGCACTGGCTCGGTACAATGGCAGCCTTGGCAAGACGTGGTATCCAGAAAGAGTGTATACAAACCTTGAACGACACTGGTTAACGACTCAATGGTAATATACCCGTCGCCTTTCAAGCTGCTACTTTGTTGGCCGCTTTCGTTCACCCCGATCACCTACTATTCGTAGGCTCACGGGGCTTCACTCAATTGCCGCCGCGTAGCAACTTGAAATGCTTTGGGTATATATTGTGCTGTTAACCCGTCGTAAACCCATCAAAGGTTTGATAATCCGCCTCATCAGTCACCGTAACATTTTTAACTTTGGAAAATGGCGACCCTTTATGGAGCCATTTCTCCAGCTGTGACACCGCAGATTCAGGTCCACACATCAATACTTCAACCCGACCATCCGGCAGATTTCGAGCCCAACCACCAACGCCTAATCGCCTGGCCTGCTCCTGAGTGGAGCCACGAAACCAAACGCCCTGAACCCGCCCCTCCACAAAAGCACGTCTGCATATATCAGCCATTAGCACCAGCCTTGCTCAATTGCTGGATGGTAGCCTCCAGCACTTCACGGGTTTGAGGACCTATCAGTTTTTCAACAATTTTTCCTTCCGGAGAAAGAATAAACGTCGCTGGCAACACTTGAGGAGGAGAGACTTTCAAAGCTATGAGAGGAGACTCCAGTAACACAGGAAAACGAATACCAAGGGCTTCTGCCTTATTGATCAGCTGCTCTCCCTGGCTGTCGTCATAATCCACACCTACCACTCTGACCTTGCCATCGTCAGATAACGCATTCAGTTCCGGCACTTCATCCCGACACGGCCCACACCACTCGGCCCAGAAATTCAGCACCAGCCATTGGTTATCATCACTGCGCAAATCCACAGCCTTACCTTGTGTATCGGTAAAATCCAGAGGTTGAGAGCAACCCACCAAGAAACTCAGAACGACAGCAAGGAAACTGAACTCTATGACTTTTTTTATTCTCATAACTGCCTCTAACCCAAATAAACCTGTTCAGTATTAGCGACGAAAAGCCCCTTATCAAGACTGCTTTGACAACAATTCATCCAAAGAACAATCAAACGCCTCTACCCGGGTATGGTTTACGGTTCGAACCCGATGAATCAGTTCGGAAAGCCAGTTAGGCTCGTCAGAGAAAAGAATATTCTCCAGCTCCTCATCCAGCGGCATTGGCCACGGTAGCTCTTTGCAAAAATCAAAGAGACTCACTTGCCGAAGATCCCGGGTCAGAATCCACTCCCCACTTTCATTTTTATTGATCAAGCCCATAGACATCAACCGAGCCGTGTGGGATTCCCAATCATCGAGAGAAACCGGAAGATCACGCTTCTGAACATCCGAGAAATTCAAACCATCACCCGAGGTAAACTTCACCTGTAACTGTTTAAGTATTAACAGTATTGAGATTAATGGATGCGGGTGATCAATACGCCCCTGTCGGCCATACAGATCCAGTGAGCGAACCAGTACAGCCCCCAACAAGACCATCAACCAACTCAAATATACCCAGAGTAGAAACAGCGGTACGGCGGCAAAAGCCCCATAAATCAAATGATAAGTAGGCGACAGTGTAATAAAGAGGGTAAAGCCCATCTTCGCCAGTTCCACCATAATCGCCACAAAGAAAGCGCCCGCCAAGGCATGCAGCACAGGCACTTTGCGATTAGGAACTGCGGTATACAACAGTGTCAGCACAAGTGTGCTGAGGAAAATCGGTATCAATCGCAGCATCCACTGCTCACCGCCAATAATGGCCGTGGTATCGGATACCAGCTTGATCGAAGCCAGATAAGACGTTGCCAAAAGCCCCGCAGACAGGAATAACGGCCCCAGGCTGAGGATGGCCCAATAGAGCAAGAAACCAGAAATGCCTCGACGAACATGAGACACCTGCCAAATATTATTTAATGCTTTATCGATGGTTCGCAGCATCAAAAACGACGTGACCAACAGGAACATCACACCAACACCGGTCAGCTTACGAGCCTGCTGTGAAAATTCATTAAGATAGGATTGAACCACTTCTCCGGTGGAAGGCACAAAACTTTCAAAGATGAAATTCTGAACGGTATCCCCCACATCCTGAAGATCGGGCACCGCAGAGAGTATGCTATAGGTCACCGTCATCAGCGGGACAACAGCAAAAAGTGTCGTGTAAGTGAGAGCCGCTGCATTTTCAAGGCATCGGTGTTCGATGAACCGCCTACCAAGCTCAGAAACAAAGCTCTGAAATGTTGACCAGATATTAACCGCCGGTGCCATAGTGCACTCCCTGTCCGCCAGAGAGAAAAGTGTACCGAATTACCGACTCAAAATAAAAAGTTTGCAGAGAATCCCCGGTGATTGGTAGGCTCTGCCATCATCGGCTATTCCAATAAAAGAGAGAACCATGGGCGTTCAAATCTATCACAATCCTCGCTGCTCAAAGTCCCGACAGACTCTGGCATTGCTCGAAGAGCAAGGCATTACCCCAGAAATCATCCTTTATCTGGAAACGCCACCTAACGCCGACAACATCAAAGAACTGCTAGGCCAACTGGAAATCAGCGCCCGAGAACTTCTGCGCAAAGGTGAGGCAGACTTCAAGGACAACAACCTGAAAGACACATCACTCTCCGATGAGCAATTGATCGATTTTATGTGCCAATTCCCGAAACTGATTGAGCGCCCCATCGTCGTTAACGGTTCAAAAGCCAAAATAGGGCGACCACCCGAATCAGTCATCGACATCCTTTAACCGGACAAATAACAATGCAAAAAAAGGCGAACCGTATTTACCATATCAGTCTGGCACTTTACGCCGGGCTGGTACTTTCACTGCTGGCAGAAACCTGGTGGTTTACACCACCGGATAACCATGTATGGATTATTTCTCTGCTGCAGTTACTTCCACTATTTTTACCGCTTTACGGATTACTAAAGAGAGGCATACGGGCAGCCTCCTGGCTCTGCTTTATTCTTTGTTTTTACTTTACCAGCGGTGTGCTGGACGCATGGCTACGACCAGAGCAACCTCATGGTTGGTTTATCACCGGCTTTAGTGTTTCGCTCTTTATCACCTCCATAATGTTTATTCGTTGGCAGGCTCAGGCTAACCGTGAAATGGCTAATGCTTAGGATTTATCCTGAAATAACTTTCACATTTTAATTTACGTTGTCCGTGATCCGTTGTCCGTTGTCCGAAAAAGCTGGAACCACCCACGCTTTTGCGAACCACGGATCACGGATAGCGGTCTCAACAATGCTTCAAGGCCTCAGTAAATGTGGATTTTATTTCGGGACAGCTCATTAATAATCTAATAACAGCGAGAAGCTTATGACAGGCACCGACGCCCAAGCATCAGTGAAACAATCAGATTCCGAGTTGCCCATTGCGGAGTCATGCCTGCGTAATCAAAAGCCTATCGCCGAGGTGCTGCACGCAGAACTTCCAAAACACTCTTTCGTGCTGGAAATCGGCAGTGGCACCGGCCAGCACGCTGCTTATTTCACTTCATCACTGCGTAATATCACATGGCAACCGTCGGATGTCGCTGAATTATTGCCAGGCATTAAAGCATGGCGGGAACAGTCTGGCTCTGAGAAATTTTTACCACCAATAGTGCTTGATATCACTCAAACTCAATGGCCTGTGGCTGAAGTGGATGCTGTGTTCTGCGCCAACGTCGTGCATTTTGTCGGTTGGTCAAAAGTTCACTCTATGCTGAAAGGCATAAGTCGTGTCTTAAAAGACAATGGGCTGGTATTTTTTTACGGCCCCTATAATTACGATGGCAAATTCACCAGTGATGGTAATCGAGAATTGGATGAATGGTTACGACAGCGAGATGCGGAATCCGGCATTAAAGACTTTGAACAGGTTGTGCTTGCCGCAAACAAAGCAGGCCTGAACCAGTTGAAGGACATCGAAATGCCAGCAAACAACCGTATACTGATCTTGAAAAAATACGAAAATCTGGGCGATTAATAAACAGTAAGCACTGACACAGGTTTGCTTTCACCCTTGGAAAGACGCCACTTAATTCGACCGATTTCCAGCCCCGCCTTTTCTACCTGTGCTTTCAGATAATTGAGCCTATCTTGTTGCAGCTGTTTCAGCAGCTGCTGATTGCCGGGCCAATTTTCCAGTAACCACTGCTCGGCTATCTGAAATCGTTCATTGGATGATGTTTCGCCCACTTCCGGGATTTTCTTTTGTTGGGTTGCTAAATACATTTGCTCCAGTAAGGCAGACTTCACATCTGAGGGTATAGACTCCACATCTGTCACTTCACCGGAGGGACTAATCACTGAATACAACTCCAGCAAAGCAGAATCCAACGCCTGCCGGGATAATGCTCTACTGTCTTCTTTTTCCGAAATCCCTACCTTTATGTCAACTCGTAAATCAGGGCGAGCTGACATCATTTTTTTCAAAGCCCGCATACTGGAGCCATCAGACGCCTGAAGCTCTGCCTGTCCAATAATGTGGCTAAGCGATGGTGCAATCGGCATCTGAATAACCTGATACAGGTATTCAAAGGGATGATCTGAAATCCATTGAATCCGGCTAACCAGTAATTCAGCCAGTTCATTTTCAGAAAGATGACGACGATCCCCACTAAAGTTAATAATACTTGCGCCGGATTTATCAGCGGTTAGTCGTTTAAAATAATGATTTTTCTGAGCATCAGCCCAGCGAGATACTCGTAAATTTCCTTGACCATTCGTAGCGTCATATTCAATACCAAACACACTCCCATCCAGAAGACTTAACCCAGGATTTGCAAGCAGCTGGTTGATATCAATGACCGGTTTTTTCTGATCCTTTTTATCAGGATCAACTGTTTTTTCAGTGGGAGTGTCTTCTAAAGATGGCTTCTCTGAGTCATCAGGCTCTTCTTCAGGTAAATCAGTTGTGTCATCTTCTACCTGTTGACCAGCATCAACCTGTTCATCCACTGTAGAGTTTACTGGTATCTCAAGCGCAGAGTCAGGGCTGCTGCGTTCAGATTCATTAGAAAAATAGAGAAAGACAAAAAAGAAGCCAAGAACAGCAAAAAGAGAGAAAAATAAAGGGCGCAACCAACGACGGCCAATAAAAGACATGTGTCTGTTGCTCCCGATTACAGTGGAAAAGCTACCAGCCCATCACTTCTTTGACGAAAGGTATGGTCAACTTACGCTTGGCTCTCAGCGAAGCACTGTCCAGCTTCTGCAACATACCAAACAGTTGCCCCATATCTCTGGAGCCACGATGGATAATAAACCGGGCAACATCATCACTGAGATCAAAACCACGGAACCGTGCCCGTAATTTCAACGCAGAGAGTTTGTCGTGATCATTCAGTGGGTGAACCTGAAACACCAGCCCCCAGCTTAAGCGGGAAACCAGATCCTGAAGCTGAATACCCAAGGATTTGGGTGGATTGCCCGCCGCCACAAGAAAGCGGGTTTGCGAATCACGAAGGCGATTAAACAAATCAAACAGTGCTTCTTCCCATTCATCCACACCGGCCACTTCACCGATGTCATCCAGGCACACCAGCTGCAGGTGTTCAATACCTTCCAGCATTTTGGGTGAATAATGGATCAACTCTTTCATGGGCAGATAAATACTTCTGCCACCACGGCTATCCACCTGATGACAGGCGGCCTGCAGCAGATGGCTGCAGCCAACACCGGAATTTCCGTAGACAAAGATAAACTGCTCAGATTCAATGCCCGCTGCCACCCTGTCCATATTCAACAGGTTTACCAGCGTGTCGTTCTGACCGCTGAAAAAGTTGGCAAACGTGGCATCATCTCTAAGCTGGACACCAAGCGGAAGCTGCACAGGCAAACTCATAATGGACATCAAATCCGTAAACGTAACGTGAGCGCTCTTTTACTGTTGCGAGTAATCTGATCCTTTGTTTGGATCATCACGACAGATACTGCAAAGTTACAAAATAGCGGAGATAAATAAAACCGTTCATTTATCAACCGACATTGACACCAGTCAAACAACTTGAAGATAAAGGGATTTTCTGCAGAGAATTCCCAACTACCTCCATTTTTACCCGTCCCGATCTTTATTCAGCCCCGCATGATAAAGGTCACTGGACTTATAGTTTCTATGCAAGTGTCGCAAGAGTACCATAATAATCGCGCCCATGGGCAGAGCAATCAGCATGCCTACAAAGCCGAACAACTGGCCACCGGCCATCAGGGCAAAAATCACAGCAACGGGGTGCAAACCAATGCGATCACCCACCAGCATTGGCGTCAGCACCCAACTCTCCAAAACCTGACCGGCCAAAAACACCGCCGTCACCATGGCGATACCGGTATAAGTGTCAAACTGGAACAGGGCAACCACAATGGCTGCGGCAAAACCAATCACAAACCCCATATAAGGAATGATGCTGGCAAGTCCGGCCAACATGCCAATCAGGATAGAAAATTCCAGGCCAATCATCATCAAGCCCAGGCTGTAAATGCCACCCAGAGCCATCATTACCATCAGCTGGCCTTTCAGGAAAGCACCCAGAACTTCATCACACTCTTTCATTAAGGTGACAACCACTGGTTCCACATTTCTGGGCAACATCATTTTCAGGTCGCCCATCATCTTGTCCCAGTCTCGAAGCAGATAAAATGTCACCACCGGAACCAGGGCCAAATTCGCCAGAAAGCCCAGTAAAGCCATGGAAGATCGGGAAATAGACACACCCAAATTGGCTAACAAACCACCAGCATTCTGCCACTGGCTAGCCAGTTGCTTAGACATTTCACTGAAATCAAAAAGAGCCGGATCAATAGAAACATACTTTGAGATAAGCGGAACCAGGTTGCTTTCGATCCACGCCGCCCACACCGGCAGCAATTGAACGACAGCTTTAATCTGATGCGCCAGCGCCGGAATAACCAGCAGCAACCCCATGGCAAGAATGCTAAAAATCAGCAAGAAAACACAGGTGACTGATAATGAGCGAGACAGCCCTGAGCGAGATTGCCCTTTGGCTTCAAGCCAATCCGCCAGAGGGTCGCCCAGATAAGCCAGCACCATACTGACGACAAATGGCGTCAATACAGCACCCAGAAAATGCACAAGAAGAATCGACGCCACAACCACTGCAGCAATCATATAGCGCTGGTGAACCGTTAGCTGCATGAGTTACTGTCGTCCTGTCCAGCGATAGGTCATGGCCGTTATTTCGCTCAGTGGATCATTAACATCCTGACTGACCAACGACACTGGCTCGAGATTCCGACCAAGAGCAAGGGCATCCGCCAGCTGGCTTTCGGAGCCATCGATGGTCAACTCCAGACCAATGACTGAACCACGAACATTTTCCACATCCACAGCACGAACCGCATTGACTCGCTCAAGATACTTAACCAGTGTTGCATAATCATCCAGCGTGCTGACATTTTCCACCGTCAGGCTCACCTTACTGCTGGCATCGGACGTATTGACGGCATAGTGTTGCGACAAAACAGAACCGACCAAATCCGATGCAGTCTGTGCTACGCCCTGACTGTTCAGCCCCTGAATCGCAGCAGATTGGGTATTACCACGAAACGTTAGATTTAAACGACCGTAATAACGGCCATTATCTTCCGCAAGACGACCGGACAAAATAGATTGCGAGCCATACCGCTTGGACGCTTCCAGAATCTTTCCACTGAAGCCGCCCCACACATCCACCGCAGAAATAGCAGCCTCATCCTCAAAGTCCATCAATGGAAACAACGATGGCAGCCCTCGCTTGGAAAAGGCCTGACCAAACACTCTTGGCAATTCATCAGCGGAGCTTACCAAAGTACGTCGACCACGATCCTCAATGGCCAACCACATTAACGTTGATGGGCGATTTTTGCCCCAAATCGGCACACCTGCCTGTTCCAGCAGCTGATTCACTGCCAGCTCATCAAAGGTCGCCTGAAAATATTTCTGCCGGTTTGTTGAAGTGTCATCGGTACGAAAACCAAACTCCCGGATATAGGTTTCCGGCTTGGACAATGCATTTCGAATATAGATATTGGTAAGCACATCCCGCTGCCCAGCGACTTTCACCAGCACATCCGACAGCGCCTGACTCATAGCTTCAGCCCGCTGTGTACCATCCTGACCGGCAATAGGCACTTCATGACGATACAGACCTTTAACCACGGCAGCCTGAGTAGCGCTCGACAACGCCATCACGCTCAGCGCCAAAAGCATAGGCAGCAGGTAACGACCCCTTAAAGCATTTGCCATAAAGAGGAAGACATGTTGGATCGTGACACTGATCGTTCCAGTCTGGGTAGCTTGGCATTGCACAGCCGCCGGCATCGAAAAAATCCTGTTCAAAAAAGCAAAATGTAATTCTGCCACAATTTACAACAAAAAGAGCAGGTTTACACAGCAAGGCTTGAATCTCCGCCCAGAACCCAAGAAAAATAGAACAAAGGTTCAGAAAACTGTAACCCTGAAAGACGACAACCCACATTCCAGTGATTTCACCCCACAGCACTGGACATCAATTTATGGCGGCACTTTATAGAGGCACTTGGGCTGCAGATCAATGACAGCAATACGATCACCCAGAAATTAAGTACCCGGCCATATGGTTGGGCACTTAACAACAGAGTTGGTATAAGTAGAATTGCCATAGATAGATAGTTGGCTACAAAAAATGTTCACTGCTGCCATGACAATCTTTTCAAAGGTTATCCACAATTTCCGTGGATAACACCATCAACAACCTGTTTAAAACTCTAGAACTTACGACGCTTGCCTTTTGGCAGCAGCCCATTCATTTAAAACGACCATCTCACCAGAACAACGCGAAAAGCTGTCTATACTCCATTTGGCTCGACCCATCTTCATCATTTATTCGCTAGCAGAAAACATCGTCAACTTTTCTGCAGCTCTGCTTTAATCAACGCTGAAGGAGTTTTCTATGAAAATAGTCAGCAGCCTGACCGCCTTTTGCACTATCCTGTTTGCCTCCTCCCTTTTTGCTGCCAGCAATCCAGCCGCACCGGGCACGAAAGAATCTTCTGGCACATTCACAATCACCTATTACAACGGCACCAAAATATTGCTCTATGGATTGCAGGATATTGAACTGACCAGCGATGACGCGAACACTTCACCGAATCCAACGTCTTTGACTGGGCAAGCCTATACCCCATTCTGTGTTGCTGAAACACCGAATACCGGGCCTTACCAAATAGCCCTGTCTTCGGACACCGACTTCGCACTTAAAAATTCGTCAACAACGAGTAGCGCTAAAAATATACCTTATACACTGACAGTTAAGAGCGATACTACAGATATTGGCACTTGGGGAACAGGATCAGGAAACACCAAGAAAGGTGAATTCATCCAGAGTCCAGCTTTAACTCCAGACAGCTCCATCCTCTCATCAGACGGGCCTTATACTTGCAGCAGCACAAACACGACTGGCCGTTCTATTGCAGTGGCACTTACCGGGACAGATGCCGCTGATGCGGGTATTTACACTGATACCGTAACCGTAACCGTCGCGCCTTATTAATACGAACTCACGACATTTTCTGTTTGGTTGCTTTAAGCCGCAACCACTGAGTATTTGGCGACAATCCATTTCGGGATACTGGACATATGCAACAATGGTCGTCGGTTTTACTGACACTGTCCCTATTATCGATCACCTGTTTCTTTTATCACGCCCATGCTGAAGACGCCCATAACACCACCATTACCAAACGCCCGGTGTTTCTTGCTGCCATCAATCCACCGGCCGGCTTTGAAAATTTGTCCAGCCCCAGCAAAACGT
Source organism: uncultured Endozoicomonas sp. (assembly GCF_947495845.1). GTDB lineage: Bacteria > Pseudomonadota > Gammaproteobacteria > Pseudomonadales > Endozoicomonadaceae > Endozoicomonas. The sequence continues at coordinate 32,877 of NZ_CANMAO010000030.1, forward strand.
CTGTCGATGTGTATTTTGGCAATCGCTATCTGGCTGCACAGATCGCCACCCTGACTCCCGGACAGATCGAACTGTCGAATCCAAGCCAGCTGGTGCAACTCATCGGCGACGTGAAAGATCCGGAATTAATCACCAGCGCCCTGACCGGCGTGCTCAACAGTCACCCCGAATTAGTCTGCCCGCTCAACGTTCCACGGCCTTGCCATACACTGTCGCCGAAAGTCGCCGAGGTGGTTTATGACGAAGCCGCCTTTCGTGTGGATATCTTTATTAACCCCCTGCTTTTGCGCACCCGCAGCGCCAATGTTCGCAAATACCTGCCACCATCCGATGCCGGTTTTGCCCTGATGCAGAATGTCTCCACCTCGGCCTCCGGCTTTCACAGCACTAACAATTCGGACGCTCACAGTTACGCCATTAATGGCCTGACCATGGCTGCCTGGCATGAAAACAGCCTGCGTTGGGACTGGAGCTACGCAGATAACGAGCGTTTTTCCACCCGCTATCTGTACGGCCAGAGAAATTATCAGGGCACCGAATACAGCGCCGGGTTTATGAGCCTCTGGGGGGCAGGATTAAGCTTTCTGGTGGATCAGCCGGTGCTGGGCATTCGCACGGGCAGCTCTGATAGAACTCGTGAAGATCTGGAGTATTCCCGGGGAATTCCGGTAGATGTGTATCTCCCGGTGCGGGGCTGGGTAGAAGTGCGTGAAAATGATCGACTACTGTACAGTGCCGCTTATGAGGCCGGAGCACAACAGCTGGACACCAGCAACTTTCCGGACGGCGCATACGATATTGATATTCGCGTGTTCTCCGACAGTGGGCAACTCATCTCCAGCGAGACCCGCTTTTTTGCCCGCCAGAGCCAGCTCCCTCCCTTGGGAGAATGGCTGTACCAGGCAGAACTCGGCCGTGTGGTTAACTCAGACAGCCAGCGGGCAATGCCGGAAGTCACTGATCAATGGCAGGTGCGCGGCTCTGTTAGCAGACGACTGTCTGATACCATCGCTGCGACCGCTGCAGCCATGCTCAGTGATGAACAACAGTTGCTTGAATTAGGCGGTTATTTTTTCGGCACTCACTATCAGTTTACCCCGTCACTGATGATCACTAATGACGGCACCAAGGGGGCCGCTGTCAATGGTTCGATTACCACAAACGTACTCAACCTGTCTGGTAATCTGCGCCGCCTTTGGTACCACCAGCATCCGGCTGAACAGCCAGATATTACGGACTCTTTTGGCAGCTCCGTCAATCAGCAGTCTGTATCGGCAGCCATCCCCTTCTGGCAGGGAAGCTTTGGGTATCGTTACAGCCGTAACCAGTATTACACACCAACGGGTCAGCTATCTGACCCTGAAAAAAGTCACTTTCTGGATATTCGTCAGACGCTATTTTACAGCCACAGTACCAGCGCCGATCTCTCTTTAAGCCTTGGTAAAAGTGGCAACACCACCACCGGTATGCTGACCCTCAACCTTCGGTTCCGGCACTCGCAATGGAGTGTTCAGGCATCACCCAGAAGTGAAATCATCAAACAGGACGGCAGCACCCGTCATGATGAAACCGGTCGCCTCTCCACAGCTTGGTACAGTGGCAACCAGACCGAAGCCAGCCTCCGCGTGGATGCCGGTATTGAAGCAGGCCAGGGCAATACCCGAATAGACAGCAAGCTGCAAGCCGCTAATCGCTTCGGACAAATAATGGCCAGCGCCAACCACGGCAGGCTCAGCAATGAGCAATATTCTGCCTGGGGCGTGAATATCAACAGCCGCCTGTTAACCGATGGACACCTGATGGCACTGGGAGGCGAAGAGCTCACCGAAAGCGCCCTGCTCGTCAACGTAACCGGCAGGCCCGGTGATGCGTTTGACGTCCGGGTGAATAATGCACGACACGGTTATGCCATTGCCGACTCTCCTTCGGTGATTTCACTGTCCCCCTATGAGCAGTATCACATCAGCCTGAGCTCCGCTGGTGAGACCCTGTATTATTTCGAGGAACGGGAAAAGAAAGTCACCCTTTACCCTGGAAATGTTGTCGCTATGGCGTTTAAGGCGTCTCCACTATTACTCATCTATGGTCGTATACTCAACGAGGGAAAACCTCTGCCACACATGACCGTCAGTGCCGGACAATACACCGTAGATACGGATGAATCGGGCCTGTTTCAACTTGAAGCACCCGCCTCTATAGCTCAGTTACTGATTAGCAATACTGACAGCCACCAATGCCAGCTTCCTCTGACACCACCAGAGAAAGGTTATGTATTACCCCTGGGTACGATAAACCTGGAACAGCTCGAGTGCAGAAATACCGAAGCATTAACGCACTCAAACCCTGAGCACCAGCAACAGTGATGGCATTGCAGTGATATCGGACAATTCGGACAATACTGTGTTTCAAAAGCAAAAGTGCAGCAGCCAGAAAACTTATCTCAAACGATTCGCCCGAATAATCAGAGCAGTATGGCCAGTCAAGCTCTGTCTGGAGTTCTTGGCGATCTTCATGTTAGCACTCACCGCCCGGGCTGCTTCCGGTGCAGGATTTACTATCGCTCCCATACCCCCCATCGAAATCACTCAGGCATCGGGTAAGGTATCCGTCTCGTTCACCGCTGACATCACTATGAGTGGTGTATCCAGTTACCAGTTTCTGCTGACGATTGGCTCGATAGAAGGCAACTGTCAGAAAAATCCCAATGTGGATATCAATCAGACCATTCAAAATGTCATCTCACCCGCGGTTATAAAATATCAAACCCCAAACTCATGCGGCGACGGACAATTTAATTTTTCTACTGAGAGCAACGCCTGCCGTGAGATCCGACATCATATCAAGCCCCGGTTTACCTTTACGGTTGATGCCGCCAAGCTCAAATCACTGCAACATAAAGACAAGCTCAACTGGCAATCCTTGCACCTATCCATACGCGAGCCAAATTCACCTAAACACTGCGCATCACAGCCATTGCTTATTTCCGAAAAATCCAACGCACAGATTCAAATCAGTGGGCTTTATGATGTGGAGCTGACGGAAGAACGTAAAAGAAACTTCCGGCAGGATGAGTCATTTTGTGTTTTTGTCACCGATGCCGGACAGTACCAGCTAACCGGCAATGGTGGCCCGGCTGACAATATGCCGTTCCTCCTCCGTAACGGGGAACACACCATGCCTTATATTCCAAGATTGATTACCAGCAACCAACGCCCTGTCAGACTCAGGCCCGGAACACCAGTGCGTAACCTCATTGGCAGTGATTCATTAAACTGCAACGCTGGCAGCAATGCCCTTATTCGGGTTTTGTTAAAAAAAACCGAAGCCGCGCAACAGCCTCCGGGCGTTTATACGGGCACATTGTTTTTAACGGTCGAGTTGCAATAAATGTAAAAAATCAGACCGAGTAGAAACCACTAGGAGCCTGTCGGACTTACCACTGACCTACTGCGACTGAAGCCACATGGATAAATACCGAATCACTCCTTCATAATCTCCGCCCTTGATAGGTAGAGCAGCTTATTGCCAAAAGCCATATGGGCTCAGATAATCCACGGCGTTTCATCATATGTCAGCATCAGCTATCGGTTCGACTGCTGACCTGTATTACCTCTGCCTACGGTTATTGATTCCCAAAAAATGCTTATTGAACCTACTACGCTGGCCAAGGCGGTCTTTACAATAACGCTGATTGTGAACCCAAAGATGCTGATCGAAGTGAATGGCAAGTGCATCTCAGTACCGGAACCAGAAAACATTGCCTATGTCGTTGAAAAAGAATGGATCCATGACACCCAGTGGAAAAACCACAGACATTATCGACTGGTAATCGCACGATAAGTAAAATAGTGCTGCCTGCTGACAACGTATAATCTGGCTATACGGCATAAAGGCCGCATAAAGGAACAGCCCTATGCGGACTCAGCAGATACCCATCGCCTGTCAAATGGCCAACTACTTATTTGGGCGCACTGGCTGTTGAATCAAGAATTCTGATATCAACTAATACCAATTGATCAACTTCTCTGCGCCAATCATTGCGATCAGCGCACCACCCCCCTAAAATACCCGCCCTTATCCACCCGAATTTTCAAACTGAGTCTCGTGAGTTCCCGAACAGACTCAGTCAATAACAAGCTCTGGCCACAGGCGGATTCATACCAATGAACAAATCGGACTCCAGAACTTCCCTGAGCTACAAGGACGCTGGCGTAGATATCGACGCTGGAAATGCTCTGGTTGACAGAATAAAACAAGTGGCAAAAGCCACCGCACGCCCGGAAGTCATGGGAGGCCTTGGCGGTTTTGGCGCCCTTTGCGAACTGCCAGCAGGTTACAAACAGCCCGTTCTTGTCTCTGGCACCGATGGCGTTGGCACCAAGCTGAAGCTGGCCATGGATCTCAACATGCATGACGACATCGGCATCGATCTGGTGGCCATGTGCGTGAATGATCTGGTGGTGTGCGGCGCAGAGCCTCTCTTCTTTCTGGATTACTACGCCACCGGCAAACTCAATGTGGATGTGGCGGAACGGGTGGTTGCCGGCATCGGCAAAGGTTGCGAGCTTTCCGGCTGCTCCCTGATTGGTGGCGAAACCGCCGAAATGCCCGGCATGTATCAGGGCGATGATTATGACTTGGCAGGTTTCTGTGTTGGCGTGGTGGAAAAGTCTGAGATTATCGATGGCAGCAAGGTGGCAGCAGGCGATGTGTTGATTGGTCTGAAGTCCAGCGGCCCTCATTCCAATGGTTATTCGTTGATTCGAAAAGTGCTGGAAGTTTCTGACACTGATCTGAGCACACCTCTGGAAGGCAAACCCATTGCTGAACACCTGATGGCGCCGACGCGCATCTATGTGAAATCGTTACTCCAACTGCAAAAAGAGTTGCCGGTTCACGCCATGGCACATAATACCGGTGGCGGTTTGCCAGAGAACCTGCCGCGAGTGATTCCCGAAGGCTGTCAGGCGGTGATTGACACCAACAGCTGGGAAATCCCCGCGATCTTTCGATTCCTACAAGAACAAGGCAACATTGACGCTTTTGAACTGTACCGTACCTTCAATTGCGGCATTGGCATGATTCTTTGCATCCCCGCAAGCCATCAAGAGCAGGCAATGCAGCGTCTGGTGGAACTGGGCGAAGCGCCAATGGTTATTGGTCATATTGAGACGGCTGAAGCGGAAGGTGAAACGGTAATTTTCCGTTAATCGGAACTTTCACCGGCGTTTCCTCATCAAAGTTGAACCGGGCTCACATTCTTTCGTGAGTCCGTTTTTTAAGTTATTTCTAAACATCATCAGGAATCAGCAGTGAGCGAAAAAAAGCGAGTTGTCGTTTTACTCTCAGGCAACGGCAGTAACCTTCAGGCACTTCTGGATCAGGAACATAAATACAGTTATCAGGTTGTTGGCGTCATCAGCAATATTCCTGATGCCTATGGCCTTGAGCGAGCACGACAGCATAAAGTGGCGGCTCTGGGGCTCGATCACAAAGCGTTCTCCTCTCGCACCGCGTTTGACCTGCGACTGATCGAAGAGGTGAACCGGTTTGATCCTGATCTGGTGGTACTGGCTGGCTACATGCGGATTCTAAGCCCGGAGTTTGTGGATCGTTTTGCCGGCAAGCTGATCAACATACACCCCTCTCTGCTCCCTGATTACAAAGGTCTTGGCACCTACAAGCGAGTGCTCGCAGATAAGAAACCATTACACGGTTGCACCGTTCATTTTGTCACGCCAGAACTGGACAGTGGTGCTCATATTATTCAGGCTTCACTGGAAGTGAAAGCAACCGATAATGAAGAGAGCTTGATGCAGCGGGTGCAGATGATGGAACACCAAATCTACCCCCTGGCAGCGCACCTGATCACCAGTGGCCGCCTGCAACTCAAGGAAGACAAAGTCTTACTGGATAATCACCCGATAAATCCGCTAGGCTATCAACTCAAGGAAAATGCTTTGGAGCTGGCATGACTTTTCAGGCTGAGCCACAAACGAAACAGACATTGAATCCCACATCCACAGGATTCAAAACCGCGTGTTTTATAGCGCTACTGACCATTGCAAACTCTGGCAGTGCGGCTCAACCATCGGCCGCCGGCCAACAGATGGCGGGTAAAAGCAAACATCACCCTATTCTGAAACCCTATACCGCTGAGTACACGGCTTCTGTAGAGGGGTTGCCTTTTTCCGGTACCGGCAGCCGCTCACTGGAAAAAAACGCCGATGGCACATGGACACTCTCATTCAGTGCGGATACCGCCTTTGTTGGTCTTAATGAAACCAGCCAGTTTTTGTCCGAGGGTAATCAGCTGATTGCCAACCAGTACACTTACAAGCGCACTGGTCTGGGTAACAAACCCACAGAGTATGCCTCTTTCAACTGGCAGCAAAACAAGATTCACTGGCAACAGGGTGATAAAGAATGGGCCATCAACCTGAAACCGGAAACCCTCGATAAACTGAGCTATCAACTGCAATTACGCATGGATCTTGCCGCCAGCAACCCACAAAAACTCAGTTATGAGGTTGCTGATGATGATGAAGTGTATCAGCGGCAGTTCATTATCGAAGGAGAAGAAGTCATAAAAACCGGTGTTGGTAAACTCAATACCATCAAGGTTAAAATAAAACGGGATGATAATGACCGCTCCACCTGGCTCTGGTTTGCCAAAGATTATGATTACTTTTTGGTAAAGCTGTTGCAGGAAGAAAAAGGCACGTCTTACACCATCGAAATCAAGAATGCTTCCATAGATGGCAAGCCCTTTAAAGACAGTCAGACTGCTCGTTTGACAGACAAACCCTAAGTTACTTTTTGAGGATTCTGCAGTGCGATTTCTTCACACGATGCTGCGCGTTGGCGACCTGGATAGGTCCATCAAATTTTACACTGAAGTGCTCGGCATGACACTGCTGAGAAAGCACGACAACGAAGAGTACAAATATACCCTGGCTTTCGTTGGTTACGGCGATGAGTCCGAACAGGCTGTGATTGAACTGACCTATAACTGGGGTACGGACTCCTACGACCTTGGCAGTGCATTTGGCCACATTGCCCTTGGTGCTGACGACATTTATGCCACCTGCGAAACCATTCGCGCCGCCGGCGGAAAAATATCCCGTGAACCCGGCCCGGTGCTTGGCGGAAGTACTGAAATTGCCTTTGTTGAAGACCCTGATGGCTACAAAATCGAACTGATTCAATCCAAAGCAGCTTCTGCCGGGCTTAAGGGATAATCACCATTACTTTATAAACGACAAAAGTGGTAAATTGGTTCGGTGGACTTACTGAACCAATGACATGGATGCCAATCATGCCACGTCTTCGCACTCTGGCGTTGCCGACTCTTCTTCCCCTGCTCCTTTCTGCCTGTTCAACGGATCAGGCCGTTAATTATTCCAAAAGCTATGCAAAAAACCATGTAAAGAACTACGCAACCAATGCCGCCTTAAATGAACTGGGGCCTGCCGGGGATGCCATAGCTATTGGTATGAATCTGGAAAAAGACACCATTGGTTTTGAAGCACTGGTTCACCTGTTATTGAAAGAAGCCCGGGTAAACTGGGGGGATGAAAAAAAGTCCTCCAGCAAAGAGTATGTTAAATACACCAACCATTATCGCACCCGTGTATTTGTGGATTTTGAAGCGGGCAGCGTTCACGTAGAAACGCTGGATCGCCAGGACCTTCGTAAAGCCATTGCCGCCATTCTGTTAACGCCCTACGCGCCAGATCAGGTTGACCTGTTCAGTGATAAAGACGTACCCGTCGGTGAAGAACCCATGCTCTACGGACAAGTGCTAGACCATGAAAGCCAGCCCATCCGCTGGCAATGGCGAGCACTTCGCTATGCGGATTATTTGATTGATCGACAGATGAGCAGCAGAAAATCAGCAAAAGGCCAAGTGTATGCTGTGGACTTCAGCCTGGTAGAAGATCATTTATCCCAGCGGGAATACCAATACGCCAGCCTGGTGCGGAAATACTCTAAGGTATACGCTGTTGAAGAAAGCTTGATTTACGCGGTCATTCGCACTGAGAGTAGCTTTAACCCCTATGCGGTCAGTTCATCCAATGCTTATGGGTTAATGCAGATTATTCCGAAAACCGCCGGCCGTGACGTGTTCGATAAGGTGAAAAACCTACCAGGGCAACCTTCAAAGAGCTGGCTATTCCAGCCTCATAATAATATTGATACCGGCACCGCCTATTTGGCACTTCTGGATAACCACTATCTGAAGAACATTAGAAACCCCCTGTCTCGAAAATACACGACTATATCTGCATATAATGGCGGTGCAGGTAATGTGTTTGCCACCTTTGATAGAAATCGGGATAGAGCAGTACAAAAAATAAACAGACTGCAACCTAATCAGGTATACTGGGCTCTGACGAAAAAACACCCAAGAGATGAAAGCCGTCGTTATCTGGAAAAAGTATCCTCTGCTCAGAAAGACTTTTATAAGGGGAAAATTTAGAAGACACAGGGGGATCGTGTCGTTAATACCATCAAATCTAATGAAACGGTGTATCGGCATGATGTACGTTTATTACCATTTACTCTGGAGCTTTTAGATGTCAACACCTAATTTAAATGCGGATTTTAACCCTTCAACTACTCCTTATTCATGGGACGCCCTAAACAAAAGTTCGAAAAGCATTAATTCTGGATCATCTAACCCCTCATTTAAATCCAGGCAAGTCCATACTGAGAAAGCTTCCGATTTGAAGGTGATTTCTGAAAGCTGCAGTCAAACTGACGAATCAAAATTTTGTGAAAGAGAGGTAAAACCATTTATGGCTTGCACATCAACCCAGACATGGATCGAAGATGAACGTGCAAGCAAAGCAATGACTCCCACCACAGCAGCTGTTACCAAAAGCTCGAAGGTGAACGAAGGAAAGCCAAGTCAAACCAGTAGACTGTTATCCGACCATAGCTCGAATATAAATACTATTCGGGATAACACCTCAATCAATCTTGATAAGTTCGTACAAAAACTGGCAAACTCAGCAAAAATAATTTTCAGCATCAATTCCGGCGTCGACCATGAAAAACTGGTTGCAAAACTAACATCTGGTCAAATGAATGATTTAATCAGACACCTTGCGAAACACTATTCTATCGACCAAAATACATTCGAAGTAGCCAAGGTTACAACGGGTTCTGTAAACCCTGAGAGAATAAGATTTACCGATAAGAGTTTTCGAGAGAACATCTCAGACATCAACCCAGCCATAATCATCATCACTGCGCTTATTCTAGTGACCGTTCTTGTCTCTGCAGTTTTAGACGTAACTCAGGATGATCCGAGTAATTTGTTTTTTCAGCGATCAGGTGCCGTGGGCATTGTCTGGACCTTACTCTTCGGTTATTTCAGCGTCTTCAAAAATAAAGCTGCCCGTGAAGCCTACAAGGCTGTCATTGATGACATTGATACCAAGTTAATAAAAGGGGAAACTATCACGCTGACTTATGTCTTAAAGAATTTCCATGAGTTAGAGGAGCGCCACTTAGCAGCAAACAGGTCAACCAGCAGAAAGGAAATAATCGCCCTTGCTGCTGGAATTTTCTTCACCCTCGTGTGGGGCTATGGCGATAAAGCCATTAGCTAACCCCCGTTAGGCAGAGTAATTGATTACATCGTATAATCTGCTCACGCTATCAATCAACCGCTGATAAAGGCTGCCCCTCACCCTTATCAAAATAATCCTTAGCCAGTTTGAAAACCACTGGGCTGAGAAGAATCAACGCAATCAAGTTAGGCAGTGCCATCATCGCATTCAGAGTATCTGCCACAAGCCAGACGAAATCCAGGCTCGTTACAGCACCCAATGGAATCGCCAGAATCCACAAAATACGATACGGCGTAATAGCTTTTATACCGAAGATGTATTCAACGCTGCGCTCACCGTACAGTGCCCAACCAAGAATGGTGGTGAAGGCAAATACGCTTAAGGCGATGGCTATCACATAGTTACCCACACCCGGTAGTGCCTGTGCGAATGCCGCTGATGTAAGCGCTGCGCCGGACTCCCCTGACATCCAAAGACCAGACGTAATAATTGCCAGGCCGGTGATAGAGCAAATGATAAGGGTATCGATAAAAGTACCCAACATGGCAATCAGCCCCTGACGAACAGGATCTTTGGTCTGAGAAGCCGCATGAGCAATAGGCGCCGAACCAAGCCCTGCTTCGTTTGAAAACACACCACGGGCAACACCAAATCGAATCGCCATCCACACTGCAGCTCCGGCAAAACCACCTTCAGCGGCATGCTCAGTGAACGCATAGGTAAAGATCAGCTCAAAGGCTTCCGGTAATTTGTCGGCATTAATACCCAGAACCAGCAGGCCTGCAATCAGATAAGCAATGGCCATAAAAGGCACCAATGCACCAGCCACCGCACCAATACGACGAACGCCGCCTAACAACACCGCACCCACTAACACCATCATCACGACGCCGGTAGCAATGGCAGGAATACCAAAGTTGCTATCCAACACATCCGCAACGGAGTTCGCCTGAACCGTATTGCCAATACCGAAAGCCGCAATAGACGCAAAGATGGCAAACAACATGCCCAACCACGCCCACTTTGGCCCAAGACCATTCTTAATGTAATACATCGGGCCACCAACGTGATTGCCCGCTTCATCCACCTCACGGTATTTCACCGCCAGCACAGCCTCGGCAAACTTGGTTGCCATACCCACCAGCGCAGTGCACCACATCCAAAATAATGCACCAGGCCCACCAAGAAATACCGCAGTGGCAACACCGGCGATATTACCGGTACCCACGGTGGCAGACAGTGCAGTCATTAATGCCTGAAACGGAGAGATTTCGCCTTTGTCTTTTTCATCGGATCGGGATGTACGACCACTCCACATGAGTTTGAAGCCCGTACCCAGCTTGAGTATGGGCATCAGCTTCAAACCCAGCATTAAAAACAGGCCGGTACCCAAGATGAGAACCAGCATCACTGGCCCCCAGACGATGCCATTCACCTGGCTGATAAAACTATTGATAGCTTCCATGATGTGGACTCTTCTTTGTTTTAATTTGTTGTATTTATTCTTCTGGTAGAAGTGGTACCACGCTACCGCAGCGTCAGGCGGGTTTCAACTTTAGTATTTATATCATCAGGGTTTACGCCAGGATTCAGGTAGCCGGGTATGTATAATGAAGACCCTGAGAAGAAAGAGAGGGCTTGTAGCCGGTTGGATGAAGTGGTTACAGGAGGCGCATATTTGTAAACTACGCCTCTGCAAACTCAGCTTCAAAGGAGATTTTGATGTTCTAACCGAGCTTTCGCCCTTTACCAGCCGCTATTCTCAATCGCAGGGCATTCAACTTAATAAACCCTTCCGCATCGCCCTGATGGTAAGCACCTTCATCATCTTCAAAGGTGGCGATATTCTCGTCAAAGAGAGAGTCATCAGAACGCCTGCCAACAACTGTCACATTGCCTTTGTAGAGTTTTAGACGAACTTCGCCGTTTACCGGCGCCTGGCTTTCATCAATCATCTTTTGCAGCATTTCACGCTCCGGCGACCACCAGTAACCGTTGTAAATCAGCTTGGCGTAGCGTGGCATCAGTTCATCTTTCAGGTGAGCGACCTCTCTATCCAGAGTAATAGACTCAATCGCCCGGTGCCCTTTCAGCATAATGGTGCCGCCCGGCGTTTCGTAGCAACCACGAGACTTCATGCCGACGTAACGATTTTCAACAATATCCAGACGACCAATGCCGTTATCGCCACCCACTTTGTTCAGGTAAGCAAGCACCTCTGCTGGTGACATTGCTTTACCATCAATCGCAACAATGTCGCCTTTCTCGTAAGTCAGATTCATATACGTGGCAATGTCCGGCGCATTTTCTGGAGAGACAGACCAACGCCACATGCCTTCTTCTGCTTCGGCCCACGGGTCTTCGAGGATGCCGCCTTCGTAGGAAATGTGCAGCAGGTTGGCATCCATAGAATAAGGTGATTTGCCTTTCTGACGTTCAACCTCAATACCGTGCTCATCACAGTAAGCCAGTAACTTTTCCCGGGAGTTCAAATCCCATTCACGCCAGGGGGCAATCACCTCAACACCGGGTTTCAGCGCATAAGCGCCCAGCTCGAAACGTACCTGATCGTTTCCTTTACCAGTAGCGCCATGGGAAATCGCATCGGCGCCGGTTTCATTGGCGATTTCAATTAGCCGTTTGGAAATCAAAGGTCGAGCGATGGAGGTACCCAGCAGGTATTCACCTTCATAAATGGTGTTGGCTCTGAACATGGGGAAGACATAGTCACGAACAAACTCTTCACGCAAATCATCGATATAAATCTCTTTAATACCCAACGCTTCCGCTTTTGCTCTGGCCGGCTCCACTTCTTCACCCTGACCGAGATCTGCGGTAAAGGTCACCACCTCACAACCGTAGGTATCTTCCAGCCACTTGGCGATTACCGAAGTGTCGAGGCCTCCAGAGTATGCCAGAACCACTTTTTTAATTTTTTTCATTGTTAACTCCGACTGCCGTTCTCCAGGATCATAGGGATGACCGCACAAAAACGGATACATATTCTGTTTTTACGCATAATAATTCATTATCGCCTTTACGCCAAGGAGATTAGTGGTTTTTACCTATTTCGCTGAAAAACCCTACACCAAATAGGCCGGGACTCCAACGTTAAGTATTTGTCCTGAAATGACTTCCACATTTCAGTTCACGTTGTCCGTATTCCGTATTCCGTATTCCGTATTCCGTATCCCGTATCCCGTATTCCGTATTCCGTATTCCGTATTCCGTATTCCGTAT
>NZ_CANMAO010000031.1 GCF_947495845.1 uncultured Endozoicomonas sp.
GAGAAGACTCGAACTTCCACGCCCTTTCGGACACTAGCACCTGAAGCTAGCGCGTCTACCAATTCCGCCACCTGGGCAAAGCGTTATGTTTTGGACAATGTGCAAGGTAATCATTGATTTGGTGCCCAGGAGAAGACTCGAACTTCCACGCCCTTTCGGACACTAGCACCTGAAGCTAGCGCGTCTACCAATTCCGCCACCTGGGCCTTGCCACCGCCGTCCAACATCTCAGCGATGCGGCGCATAATAGAGATCAGCCTTCAGGCTGTCAACCAATAAAATACGATGATTTCATAACCAGATGACAGACAGGCAATCTCTTTACCCAACAATAGGTTATTAGGATTTGTTAACGTTTCATTGCCGCGGTCATGGATTGGAACCACATGATCTTACTGAGGTCTCCAGAAGCAACAATGTCTTTATCCTGCACACCTTTCATAAAGGCAACCTGAGATTTCTTTGCAGTCAGAATTTCAAAGCCTTTTTTGGCAGAGGAAAAGGACAGTTCAAAGGTTGGTTCTGAGGTCGTGCCGGATTTCGAATAGACCTTTTCATCTTTAACAACAAAGTGTCGGGCAACACCGTCTTTACTGCTCAATTGAAAAGTCAGGTTCTGATCTTTCAGGGCTTTCTGAAAAGCGGCGCTTTTTTTGCTGGCGCGCTTCATCATCTGACCAAGAATCCATAACAACATTCGGAACTTCACAGGATTCTCCTGCCATCGATTTACTTAAGGAAATAAGCAGGAAAACACTCCCCTTCCATTCTGCTCTTTTCAGAGCAAAACAGTGGGAAAATGTTTTCTGAAGAGAAATTTTCGAGGAATAACACCGCGACTCAAGGCTCTACTGCTTTGCCACTGAATAATCAGGCATTCACAGCATCTTTCAGCGCCTTGCCTGGTTTGAAGGCAACGGTTTTGCTGGCTTTAATCTGGATGGTTTCACCGGTTTGCGGGTTTTTGCCGGTTCGGGCAGCACGGCTGCGCTGCTCAAAAGTACCAAAGCCAACAAGGCTTACAGCATCGCCGTTTTTAGCTGCGCCGGTAATGGCATCAAGAATAGCGTTCAGTGCCAGAGTGGCCTTTTCTTTGCTGATATCCGCTTCGTCAGCAATCACGTTGACCAGGTCAGGTTTACGCATGGTAATTACACTCCATTTTTGTTTTTCTTGTTTTTTCCCTTAGGGCAAGGGAGTTCCCCTTTTCTGAGCAAGGACTACTTGGCTCTTCCTGCAGACTATTGGCTCACAGACAGCAACAGACTAAAACACCGATGCCCGTAGGGCAATAGCTCAAGCCCACAGTTTCCCGGTTTTTCATGAAAAAGCCGTGTATTTGTCATTCAGTCGGTTATTTCAATCATTTCAAAATCGCTTTTACCAACACCACAATCCGGACACAGCCAGTCTTCAGGCACTGCTTCCCATGGTGTGCCGGCAGGAATCCCATCCTCCGGCCAACCGCTGGATTCATCATAGATAAATCCACAAACCAAGCATCGCCATTTTTTCATTCTGAACTCCATTGTCACAAAATAGTAAACATAGCGATCTTCTGGCAAAATGCTGGATTCCAGCCTGACTCTCTTTCAGGTTGCTACAGTGATGAACGGATTCGTCAGCAATAATAATTACATCAGAGATCACGATGCCTGCAAGCCACGCAGCTGCTCCCGGAGCTTCACAGCCTACAGAGACACAACGCCGTTCTTCTGAAAATACGATTAAAAGCAATACAGTGTCACCTGATTCTTTTCGTATTCGTTGCCAGAACATTACCAAGGCGTACCCCGGTGTTGTCGCCAATGATCAGATAAGCCTTGCCATTCGCCCGGGAGAAATACACGCCCTGCTAGGTGAAAACGGCGCCGGCAAAAGCACCCTGATGAAAATACTCTATGGCGTAACGGCTCCGGATGCAGGCAATATTTGGTTCGATGATCAACCTATCGCCTTAAAATCCCCAGCCCAAGCCAGACGACTGGGGATCGGTATGGTCTTCCAGCATTTCTCACTGTTCGAAACCCTGACCGTCGTTGAAAACATTGCACTCTCTCTGGATAAACAGCAGGCAGGTAATCTCAAGAATCTTGCCAAGCGCATAGAAACCATTTCATCTCATTACGGCATGCCCGTGGATCCTCATCGTCACGTTCATAGCCTATCCACCGGCGAACGACAGCGGGTTGAGATTATTCGTTGTCTGGTTCAGGACATTAGCCTGCTGATTCTTGATGAGCCCACCTCAGTTCTGACCCCACAAGAGGTCAGCAACCTGTTCAAAACTCTCAAAAAGCTTGCGACAGAAGGCTGCAGCCTTCTATTTATCA
The DNA here is from genome assembly GCF_947495845.1 of uncultured Endozoicomonas sp. Taxonomy (GTDB): domain Bacteria; phylum Pseudomonadota; class Gammaproteobacteria; order Pseudomonadales; family Endozoicomonadaceae; genus Endozoicomonas. The sequence continues at coordinate 2,334 of NZ_CANMAO010000031.1, forward strand.
GCCATAAGCTTCAGGAAGTGAAAGCGCTCTGCGATCAGGCAACGGTGTTACGCCAAGGTAAGATTGCCGGCACCTGCGATCCAAGAACCACCAGCACTGAAGCCATGGCCAGTATGATGGTTGGCAATCAAACGACGCTTGGCAAACGTTACCGTTTTTCCACAGGTACGAAGAAAACTCACTGTCTGGAGATTTGCGACCTTACAGAACTTTCTTCCAGTGAGTTTGGCACCACGTTAAAAGAAATCAATTTATCCATTCAACCCGGGGAGATCCTTGGTATTGCCGGTGTCGCCGGTAACGGGCAAAAAGAGTTGCTGCGCTTCCTCAGTGGCGAGGATCTCACCTCTTCCGCTGAAAGCATCAAACTCAAAGGTAAGAACATTGGGCAACTGACACCGGGTAAACGACGCAAACTGGGCGTTGCTGTTGTTCCGGAAGAGCGCCTTGGTCGTGGTGCTGTGCCGGATATGTCGTTATCTGAGAACGGATTACTGACAGGGTTTCTGCAAAACCTGATAGCTCGCGGTTTTCTGCAACGGGGGCGAATTCACGGGTATGCGAACCGTGTTATTGATCAGTTCCGCGTTAAAGCCAATGGTCATGGCGCGGATGCCAAAAGTCTTTCCGGTGGTAATCTTCAAAAGTTCATTATTGGTCGGGAAATTATTCAGAACCCTGAGCTACTGATCTGCGCCAGCCCCACCTGGGGTGTGGATGTTGGAGCGGCCAATATTATTCATGAAGCGTTGATTGATCTTCGGGATAAAGGCGCTGCCATTATTGTCATCTCCGAAGATCTTGATGAGCTCTTTCAGATTTCTGACCGCATTGGTGCCTTGTGCCATGGCAACCTGTCTCCGATCAAACCGCTGCAACACACCTCTATCAACGAAGTAGGTCAATGGATGGCCGGTGTTTTTGACACTGAATTTCAGGATGAACAACTTCATTCAGAAACACCGGTTAAGGAGTACGAACTCTCATGAGAATAGCCATTGAGCGTCGTCCTTACGATTCCAACCTGATGAAATATCTGTCACCAGTGCTGGCCATTGTCCTGACCTTAATCAGCGGCGGACTGATTTTTATGATTCAGGGTCAAGATCCCTGGGCAGGTTTATATACGTTTTTTATTCTGCCAGTGTCGGACAGTTATGGCTGGTCTGAGCTTGGGGTAAAGGCGGCACCCGTCTTGTTATGCGCTATGGGGCTGTCGGTTTGTTATCGAGCCAACATCTGGAATATTGGCGCTGAAGGTCAGCTTTTGATGGGCGCCTTAATCGGCAGCTGGGCCGCACTCAGCTGGATGGACTCATCCAGTTCATGGGTTCTGCCCGCCGTTTTGGCTTGCGGTGCCATTGGTGGTTTGCTGTGGGCGCTGATTCCTGCCGTACTGAAAAATCATTTTAATACCAATGAAATCCTCACCAGCATCATGCTGAATTACATTGCCTTGAACCTTTTACTGTTAGCGGTTCACGGGCCTTTGAAAGATCCCCATGGTTTTAATTTCCCGGAATCAGCACTGTTCACTGATGCCGTCACACTGCCCATTATTATGGAAGGCACCCGGCTGCACCTTGGCCTGATATTAGGGCTGTTTGCGGTAGCAACGCTCTGGGTCGTCATGGCCAGAACGTTTCTTGGCTTTCAACTTAAGGTCATTGGATTAGACGCAAGCGCTGGCCATTTTGCCGGTTACCAACAACGGCGTCTGGTTTACTTCAGCCTTCTATTGTGCGGCGCTCTGGCAGGCCTGGCAGGTATTTCAGAAGTGACGGGGCCAATTGGACAACTCGTGCCGTCTGTTTCACCGGGATACGGTTATGCCGCCATTATTGTTGCCTTTCTTGGCCGGCTTCACCCTGTTGGTATTTTGCTGGCCAGCCTCTTGATGGCGCTTGTCTATATGGGCGGAGAAATGGGGCAAATTGACCTCGGCCTGCCACTGGCTCTTGGCAGCCTGTTTCAGGGCATGCTGCTGTTTTATTTGCTGGCCTGTGATTTCCTGATCAGTTATCGCCTGCGCATACAGCCTTCCGTTAAACCAATGGCCTTCCCAGACACCAGCACAGGAGTCAGCCAGTAATGGATATTGAACTGTTGACCAATATTCTCTTTGCCATGGTCCGCACCGGAACCCCTCTTTTATTGGTTGCCCTCGGGGAGTTAGTCTGCGAGAAAAGTGGCGTTCTGAATCTTGGGCAAGAAGGCATGATGCTCATGGGTGCCGTGGTTGGTTTTATTGCTGCATTGACCACAGGCAATTTGATGCTCGGTGTGATGATGGGGATTATGGCCGGTATGGCCATGGCCTGCCTGTTTGGCGTATTGGCAATCCAACTCCGTGCTAATCAAGTCGCCACCGGGCTGGCACTGACCATTTTTGGTGCAGGATTGAGCGCCTATATTGGTACCGATTATGTTGGCCAGGGGCTGAGTGGATTTCAGCCTTTTATTGTTCCGCTACTGTCGGATATTCCTGTTTTGGGGAAAGTCCTGTTTAGTCAGGATGCGCTGGTCTACCTGTCGTTTATTATTTGCATAGTACTTTGGTTGTTCTTCAAATTCAGCCGACCTGGCCTAATGATTAAAGCCATTGGCGAAAGCCCTTATTCAGCCACTGCCGTTGGTTTGCCCGTCATTCCGGCTCGATGGATAGCCCTGTTATTTGGCGGCGCCATGGCGGGCATGGGTGGTGCTTATCTTTCTCTGGCCTACACCCCTTTATGGGCAGAAGGCATGACTGCTGGCCGTGGCTGGATTGGCCTGGCTTTGGTGGTGTTTGCCAGCTGGAAAGTAGAACGAGTATTGCTGGGTGCCTGGCTGTTCGGACTGGCAAGCATTATGCATCTGGTTTTGCAGGGAATGGGCGCCTCCATCTCTTCAAATCTGTTGGCCACACTGCCTTATCTGGCCACTATTGTTGTACTGGTGTTGTTGTCCAGTAACCAGTCGCGGAGTCGTATGTTGGCTCCGATGTCGCTGGGAAAGCCGTATCATCCTGCGGGATAAAAAAGAATAAACACAATAAATAAAAAAGGAGCTGAACTGATGAAATCCTTTATCAAAAAAGCCATCGTCTCGGTGGCAACTGCTGGATTGGTGGCTTTATCCACCTTGTCTGCCGCTGTGGAAAAGCCACTGAAAATTGGCTTCGTTTACGTCGGCCCGGTAAGCGACGCTGGCTGGACTTTTGGCCACGACGAAGGTCGTCTGGAGATGTTAGAAAAGCTGGGCAACAACGTTGAAACCACTTATGTTGAAAGTGTTTCCGAAGGCGCCGATGCTGAGCGTGTTATCCGCAAACTGGCGCAACAGGGTCACGATCTGATCTTCACCACCTCTTTTGGTTACATGAACCCAACCCTGAAAGTGGCCAAACAGTTCCCTGACGTTAAGTTCCAACACGCGACGGGTTACAAGCGTGGCAAAAACGTGGGCACTTACTCTGCTCGTTTTTATGAAGGTCGTTACCTGACGGGTGTGATCGCCGGTCACATGACGGAATCTAATGTCATTGGTTATGTCGGTTCTTTCCCGATTCCCGAAGTAGTTCAGGGTATCAATGCCTTTACCCTTGGTCTGCGCAGTGTTAATCCTGATGCGACGGTGAAGGTTGTGTGGATCAACAGCTGGTACGACCCGGCCAAAGAGCGCGAAGCTGCTGAATCTCTGATCGCTCAGGGTGCTGATATCATCAACCAGCACACCGACTCTCCGGCACCGGTTCAGGCTGCACAGGATAAGGGCGTTTATGCTTTCGGTTATGACACTGATATGTCCAGCTTCGGCCCTGATGCGCACCTGACTGGCAGCATGGTTCACTGGGGTGGTTTCTACTCCGATACGGCCAAAGCGGTGCTGGAAAAGCAGTGGAAGGCGGAAGATGTATGGGGCGGTTTTGCTGCCGGCATGGTAGAGATGGCACCTTACAACAAAGCCATTCCTGAAGACGTGGTCGCCCAGGTTGAAGCGCTGAAACAACAAATCGCCGATGGAACCTTTGCCATTTTTGAAGGTCCGATCAAAGCACAGGATGCTTCGATCAAAGTCTCTGAGGGTACAAAACTCAATGATGGTGATATTCTGTCTATGAATTGGTATGTGGAGGGTGTTGAGGGAACATTGCCTAATTAATCTCCCCTCCTGCTTTTTGACAGAACCTGAAGCTGGGTTTCCAGCTTCAGGCAGGATGTACTGCTGATGCCCCTGAGACACATAAAAGAATGGCAACCTGCCCTGCAGGCTGAAGGAATTCCCGAAACTCTGCGGGAAATGATTCTGGATAACCACTCCCTTACCCAGCGGCTGAAGCAGTTACATCATCAGGAATTTTTTGTGCGGGTGCTCTGCCATGAATGGCAGGAACCGATCTCTGAAGAAAAAGCTTTTTTGCACTGCGATGACCAGCGCGCCAGCATTCGAGAAGTGCTGCTGTTTGGCTCAGGCAAACCTGTGGTATTTGCTCGAAGTGTATTACCGGAATCCAGCCTGATGGGAGACAATGCCGAGCTGCTCAACCTTGGTGATAAACCTCTCGGCGAATACATTTTCAGCCAACCTGATCTGCGCCGGGGTCCAATCGAAGTGGCGCCCTTGCCTGCCCGCCAGTTCAATCAACGAATAAATTTCACATTTGATAAAGAAACCGCCTGGGCCCGACGGTCTCTGTTTTATTTGAGAGAAAAACCCATTCTGGTATGCGAAGTGTTTTTGCCTGTTAAGTAGCTTCTTCTTGAATTTCGGTTGCAAGGACACTCAGCTCTTTCTCCAATCCGTCCCAGAATTTGATGCGCGATTGAATCGCCTGCTTTGCTTTGGATAATGCGGCCTGCTCCGCTTGATCATCACCATTAATACACTGCTTTAGCAGGCTTTCAGCGGCAGGGCCATGCTCATCACCATCCAGGGCAATATGTCGTTTCAGATAATAGGTCATGGCTGGTACGGCCTTTTCGTCCACATCCCATTGATCCAGTAACGCCGTAAACATTTCAGGAATGGCGTCCTCCCGGCCAAACAGAAAATAGCTGGCCACCTCCGGTAGCGATCCATGTTGTGCCACGTTCATGGTATCCGTTACAAAGGCCTGCACGTACTCCGGCACATTCGCCGCCCGCATTGCCAATTTGCATGAAGTACCTACCTTTACGGCATAGAGCACACTCTCTATTTTGCTGGTGTCTGCAGAGACTTCCCGCATGGCAGCAAGGTACATTTCCAGATGACTCATGGGGATTCCGTTCTGGTCTTTATCCGTTTCTTCATACAGAATGATCTCGTTGATAAAACGGGCTGAACGGGCGTCCGCTTGTGGTGTCCAGGGCAACTGCATTGCGGTGAATTCCAGCTGCAATCTTTTTGCCAACGACATAAAATCCCACACAGCAAACACATGAGCTTCCATAAACTTTGCCAGCGTTTCCATATTATGGATTTTCTGGTAAACAGCATGATTGAACAGTTGATGACGAAGCGGGCGTAACGGTTGATCAAACATGGTAGCCTCCTGCTTTGGCTTTACTGGTGCTGAGCTTGTTCGGGAGCATTGCTCAGAATTTAAGCTGTCAACTGAATGGAAGGGCAGCCATAAATATTATTCATCGGCTGAAAGATTGAGCCTATTATCAGAACTGGATTACGTTCTGATTCTAAGAATACAGATAAATACAGATGAAATTATTACAGCTCATAACAGGCTCCAATAAGAAAATTACAGAACTGCTTGATCAACACCTGCCACGCTGGAAAGACTTTGTTCAGCTGGCGCGCATTGATCGGCCCATTGGTGTTTTCCTGTTGATGTGGCCAACTCTCTGGGCACTGTGGTTGGCTGCGGATGGGATTCCCAGTACTCACAATTTACTGGTCTTCGTAGCGGGGGTTATTCTTACCCGCAGCGCAGGTTGTGTGATCAACGATTATGCTGATCGTAATGTCGATGGACACGTTAAAAGAACTCGTGAACGCCCCTTAGTCACCGGCAGGATTCAACCAAAAGAAGCGCTGATTTATGCGGCAGTATTATTCCTGCTCGCATTCCTTTTAGTGCTTACAACGAATTCACTGACTATTTCATTGTCGTTTGTCGCCTTGCTTTTTGCTGCCGCATATCCATTCGCCAAACGTTACACCTATCTGCCCCAGGTTGTTCTGGGCATAGCTTTTGGCTGTTCAATTCCCATGGCATTTACTGCAGAAGCTGGAGAGCTTACGACGCAAGCCTGGTTATTATTTACCGCGAATCTGATGTGGACTGTCGCTTATGACACACAGTACGCCATGGTAGATAGAGACGACGATATAAAAGTAGGCATTAAATCCACAGCAATCCTGTTTGGTGAAATGGATAATGTCATCATTGGTTTTTTCCAACTCACGGCTCTGATTGCGCTGATCATGGTTGGTCGACAACTGGAATTGAGCTGGCCGTTTTACATCAGCCTGACTGCCGCTGCCGCCGGTTTCTTCTGGCAGCAACGACAGACACGAAACCGCGAGCGAATGCGTTGTTTCAAGGCTTTTCTTTCTAATCATTGGATTGGGGCTATTATTTTTTTGGGAATAGCCACATCTCTTTAACTTCACATCTCTTTAAATTCAGATCAGGGTCATCACCCGATGACCTTGCCGTATTTCCGCTACCGTCATCTTTCTGTAACATTCACCCGTTGTAATACCTGAGTAGGAGGCTGTCCGAGAATAGGTTGCCCTACGCGGCAACTGCTCCTGCGTTGCTCTAGCTCCTGCATCCATGCAGTCGTGCGGTGGCAGTAAATTGGTCTAATAATTCCGTTTTGTTCAGCAAATAGCACCACTATTCACTTCACAAAACGGATTTTTTATCCTCAATTTTCTACCATCCTCGCTACGGGCGCTATTCTCGGTCAGCCTCCTAGTGGTATTGAATAACAGATTCAACCTCGGGGTATTTTCATGTCCGGTAAAACAATTTTAATCGTCGATGATGAAGCACCCATCCGTGAAATGGTGGCTATGGCTCTGGAAATGGCAGGCTATCATTGCATTGAAGCGGCTGATGCGAAACAGGCACACTCACTGGTGGTCGATCACAAGCCAGACCTTATCCTGCTTGACTGGATGCTGCCGGACATCTCTGGCATTGAGCTTGCCCGACGCCTGAAACGAGATCAAATGACGGCAGAAATTCCGATCATCATGCTGACCGCGAAAGGCGAAGAGGACCATAAAATTCAGGGTCTTGAAACCGGAGCGGATGATTACATCACCAAACCGTTTTCTCCCCGTGAGCTGGCAGCCCGGCTAAAAGCCGTACTTCGCAGAACTCAGGGTATGGATGAACAAACGCCTATCGTCGTAAAAGGTCTTGAACTGGATCCAGTCAGTCACCGTGTCAGTATTGATGGAGACCCTGCAGAAATGGGCCCAACTGAATACCGATTACTGCAATTCTTTCTCACACATCAAGAGCGAGCATACTCTCGAGGACAGTTGCTTGATCAAGTCTGGGGTGGCAATGTGTATGTTGAAGAAAGAACCGTGGATGTTCATATCCGCCGTCTAAGAAAAGCGCTGGGCAGTGACTATGAAAACTTCATTCAGACAGTCCGGGGAACGGGTTACCGATTCTCTATCAAAGCGGCATGATGCTAATATTTCTGCCTGTTAACGGAATTACCTGTGAAAACATCGATTCGCTCCTGGTTTACCGGCCGTATGATTACGGTTCTAACGGTAGGATTGATTGCCGGATGGCTGGCCGACCGGGTTTTTCTCGGGCTTTTTCTTGCCGTTCTTTTTTACCTGGCCTGGAGTCATTATCAACTCAGCAGGTTACTCAACTGGCTGAACGAAGCGTCACATAAAGAACTGGACCCTCCAGAAAGTTCGGGTATCTGGGGTGATATTTTTGACGGCATTTATCGTATACAACGAAAACATAGTCGCTCCAAACAACGCCTGACTAATGTTATTGAACGCATTCAGGAGTCTACCGCAGCCTTGAATGACGGCATTATTATGGCCGATAAAAATGGCGGGCTGGAATGGTGGAACCGTGCCGCTGGAGAGCACCTTGGATTGCAAATGCCTGACGATCAGGGGCAACCCTTGACCAACCTGGTCAGAAATCCAAAGTTTGCCGCTTATATGGAAAACAGTCGCGGTAAAGAGCCGATCAAAATTGACTCTCCTGCCCACACCAATCGTCAGCTGCAAATCGCCATTACCGTTTATGGTCAGGGCAATCGACTGCTCTTGGTAAGAGATGTCACCCGCCTACATCAGCTCGAAATTATGCGCACCGACTTTGTGGCCAATGTTTCCCATGAGTTAAGAACGCCGTTAACCGTCATATCCGGTTATCTGGAAACAATGATGGACAGCGCCGATCAAAACACCAACATCCCTCCTGTATTTAATCGGGCCCTTGGGCAAATGCAGGAACAAGCTACCCGAATGCAACGACTGATTGAAGATTTACTGCTGCTCTCCCGACTTGAAGCAACCGAACCTGAAAGACTAAACCGGTCGGTATCACTGAAACCTTTATTAAAAGGGATAGTCGACGATGCACGTGCATTAAGTGGTGATAATCAACATCAGGTCAAACTGAAGTGCGAGGATGACGCGTTTTTATCTGGCGATACCATGGAGCTTCGAAGTGCGTTCTCCAACCTGATATACAATGCTATTCGCTATACTCCGGCCGGTGGAAAAGTGACCGTAAAGTGGCATCAGAATGAAGAGGGTGGTCATTTGATAGTAGAAGACAATGGTATTGGTATTGACCCACTGTACATCCCAAGGCTGACAGAACGATTCTACCGGGTCGATAAAAGCCGCAGTAATGTAACGGGTGGCACCGGGTTGGGGCTTGCTATTGTAAAGCATGTTTTATTAAGGCATGACGGGCGAATCACCATCAGCAGCCACCCAGGCAAAGGCAGTCGGTTTACCTGTCACTTCCCACCAGCAAGAGTCATTCAACCGGAAGTTACCACAGAATAAACACGTTTTTCATACAACAAAAAAAGAGGCTAACAGCCCCTTTTTTAAATGGTAAAATCGAAACTTATCCTTCGATTTCAACCAGTGCGCAGTCAAGACGCTTCTTACCAGTACGTTCCAGATATGCCTGGAAGTCGCTTGGCAGACGGCCAGTAGTAGCACCATCCCACTTCACGCTTTCACCAGATTCAGTCTGGTATTCGAAGGTGTACTTCTGAATGTTTCTTTTACGACGCTTTGGCGCATCATCGCTAAGATCCAGATCACCCAGACCCAGATCGTTCATGGAAACGCCACGATCAGCCATGATCTGCTTGATCGCTTCAACGCTTTCCTGTTTCTTCTGACGCTTTTCTTCTTCTTTAGCGCGCACTTCCTGCTTTTCAGTCAGGACATCATTCAGTCTGGAAATAACACGTTCCAGATCTTCAGCGTGCACATCTTTGAATAGAGCACGCATACGAGTTTTACTGCTCAGGCGATGTAGAACTTCATCAAAAATATTCATTGAATATACGACTCCTTGGTCTTGATAGGACTTCCCGAAAAGGAAAATACCCATCGATTTTCAAGTTGATACTTTGTTGGCTGCGTTTATGCCCTCGGGTGCTTGTTCACCCCGATCACCTATTACTCATAGACGCGTGGGATTTACTCGATTGCCGCCGCGTATCGGCTTGAATTTCTTTGGGCAAAATACAATTAACTCGACGTCTTTATACAGCAAGATTTTTTTAGATGGAAGTACCATTATATGGATAAAATAAATAAAGTGAATAATAGACAGCAGAAAATTTTCAATTAAACATGAAAGGTAATGTACAAAAAGGACGATAAATCGTCACTTTTTAAAGACACCAGTGATTATTCTACTCGCGACTATGACAAAAGCGGATCACCGATTTAGAAAAGAAAACGACTGTTCATTAATAGCAACACCCATCACTTTTTCTTTCGCTTTTTATTTTCACTGCACTCCCAGCTTTGGGTGACCACACCGCCTTCACAAGATTCAATTTCTACATCAAACTGCCAGATCCGGTGAATATGTTTTAATAGCTCATCCGTTTCTTTACCAAGCGGTCTCCCCTGATGTTGATAGTGTCGAAGTGTCAGTTTCCTATCTCCCCGGATATCCACGTTATACACTTGAATATTAGGCTCGCGGTTACCTAAATTGTATTGCGACGCCAAAGACTCCCGAATCGCTTTATACCCCAAATCATCATGAATACTATCAACTTCAAGATAGGATTTTGACTCATCATCAAGCACCGTAAAGAGCCTTAAATCTCTCATCACTTTGGGTGATAGGAACTGCAGAATAAAGCTCTCATCCTTAAAGTTTTTCATGGCGAAATGAACAGTCTGCAACCAATCACTGCCTGCGATATCGGGAAACCACTCACGATCCTCGCTGGTCGGATTGTCACATATACGACGAATATCCATAAAAATACTAAAACCAAGAGTGTATGGATTAATGCCACTGTAATAAGGGCTGTCAAATTCTGGCTGCAGAATCACACTGGAATGGGCATGAAGAAATTCCAGCATAAACCCATCAGAGACTTTACCTTCATTGTAAAGTTCATGAATCAGGTGGTAGTGCCAGAAGCACGCCCAGCCTTCATTCATGACCTGAGTCTGCCGTTGTGGATAGTAATATTGAGCAATCTTTCTTGAGATTCTCATCAACTCACGCTGCCATGTCTCCAGTAGCGGCGCATTTTTTTCAAAGAAATACAGCAGATTTTCTTCAGGATCCGGTGGGAAGCGAGTTTCTTTTTCTTCCTCCGCTTTTTCAGTTTTAGGAATGGTTGTCCAGATGTCGTTTAATGTCCGCTGAATATATTCCGCACGCTCATCTTGTCGTGCTTTTTCCTGCTCCGCAGAAAGTGGCCGGGGTCGCTTGTATCGATTCACACCCTGATTCATCAATGCATGGCAGGCATCGATAATGTCTTCTACCGCTTCTACTCCGTATTTTTCTTCACACTGTGTAATGTAATTTTTGGCAAACAGTAAGTAATCAATAATCGACTCTGCATCCGTCCAGGTTCGGAACAGGTAATTGCCTTTAAAGAAAGAGTTATGTCCGTAGCTGGCATGCGCCAATACCAATGCCTGCATGGTAATCGTGTTTTCTTCCATCAAATAGGCAATACACGGATTGGAATTAATCACGATCTCATAGGCCAATCCCATCCGGCCACGCTGGTAGTTTTGCTGAGTATGCAAAAAATGCTTGCCGAAGCTCCAATGGTTATACATCAATGGCATACCCGTTGATGCGTAGGCATCCATCATTTGTTCAGAGCTGATAATTTCAATTTGATTCGGGTAGGTATCCAGTTGAAAGCGATCTGCCAGCCGAGCCAGCTCACGGTCATATTCCTGAATCAGCTCAAAAGTCCACTCAGGTCCCGTTGAAATTAATTGATCGCTCATGCATTTTCCTTTTTCTCAAACAGCTTCCTGAATACCGGGTAGATATCACTGGGGGCTTTTATTTGTTGCATGGCAAAGTGATCCGGAAACTTACCCGCAATCCCTTCATATTCACGCCATAAATTCTGATGAGCGCGGTCGGTAATTTCGACATAACAGTAATATTGAACCTTCTGCATAATCTCTTCTGACAGAATTTTTGTGCAAACGCTGGAGTCGCCTTCCCAGTTATCACCATCGGATGCCTGGGCGACATAAATATTCCAATCGGCCGGATTGAATCGCTTATTGATAACATCTCGAGTCATTTCCAGAGCACTGGAGACAATGGTTCCGCCGGTTTCTCTGGAATAAAAAAAGTCATCTTCATCCACTTCTTTCGCAGCCGTGTGATGGCGAATAAACACCACTTCGATCTCTTTATAATTTCTCTGGAGGAACAGGTAGAGAAGAATAAAGAACCGCTTAGCCATGTCTTTTATGTCTTGGGTCATGGAACCAGAGACGTCCATCACGCAAAAAATCACGGCTTTGTTGCTGGGTGAAGGGACTTTGACCATGTTGTTATACTTCAGGTCAAAATCATCAATGAAGGGCAGTTTTTTCAGTTTTTCATTCAGTTCTCGAATCCGCTCCTTTAACGCCAGCACCTTTTCCTGATCTGTCACTTCAGGGCTGACTTCCATTTCGCGTAGCTCTTTTTTCAGCGCTCGAATTTCACGACGATTGCCGCCGGAAAGTGCAATTCTTCGAGCATGAGCAGACTTCAATGAGCGGATAATATTTAACCGATCAGGAGAACCAGCCGTGGTATAACCCGCCTGACGGATTTTGAAATCCATCATATCTTCTAACTGTTTTCTCTCGAGGTTTGGCAGTTCAAGATTGTCGAACATGTGCTCCAAAAATTCATCGTGGTTGATCTGGAAACTGAATTCATCCATACCATCGCCACTGTTTCCGGCCTGTCCTTTACCAGAACCGGAACCACCTCCACCGCCTGGAGGTCGTTTAATACGATCCCCTGCCGTAAATTCTTTATTGCCTGGATGAACCTGTTTGTAATGACCACCCTGGCCATGACGGAACGTTGGCTCAGACAAGTCTTTATTCGGGATAGTGACTTCACTGCCGGACACAACATCGGTGATTGATCGTTTATTCACCGCGTCCGATACTGCTTTTTTAATGTGCTTTTTGTAGCGCTCCAAAAACCGCTGACGATTGACGGTACTTTTATTTTTACCGTTCAACCGTCGATCGATAATCATGCTCATGTACACATTCCTTGTGTATGCTGACTGTCGGCAACCCCGTCAGGATTACCGACCTACGACAACCTCTTACTATTTTTACTGTGATTTACGAACGCGGATATACCATTCTGCCAGCAGCCGCACCTGCTTCTCGGTATAACCTCTTTCCACCATTCGCTTCACAAATTCATTGTGCTTACGCTGATCTTCATTGCTGCCTTTGGCATTGAACGAAATGACTGGCAGTAAGTCTTCGGTATTCGAAAACATTTTCTTTTCAATCACCGAGCGCATTTTTTCATAGCTGAGCCAGCTTGGATTTCTACCTTCGTGGTTCGCTCTGGCTCTCAATACAAAATTCACCACTTCATTACGGAAATCTTTAGGATTAGCAATGCTGGCGGCTTTCTCGATTTTCTCCAACTCATCGTTGATGGCGGATCGATCGAGGATATCGCCCGTTTCAGGATCGCGATATTCCTGATCCTGAATCCAGAAATCTGCGTAGGTGATGTATCGGTCAAAAATATTTTGCCCGTACTCAGAGTAAGACTCCAGATAGGCCGTTTGAATTTCTTTACCAAGAGACTCAATGTATTTTGGCGCCAGGAACTCTTTCACAAACCTGAGATAACGCTCGTGCACTTCTTTGGGGAACTGCTGCTGTTCAATCTGTTGCTCTAGCACATACAGCATATGCACGGGATTAGCGGCTATTTCGGTTGGGTCGAAGTTAAATACTTTGGAGAGAATCTTAAACGCAAAACGAGTGGATAAACCCTCCATGCCTTCATCAACACCAGCCGCATCTCTGTACTCTTGAAGCGGCTTGGCATTCGGGTCGGTGTCCTTCAGGTTCTCACCGTCGTATACCCGCATCTTGGAGTAGACATTGGAGTTTTCCGGCTCTTTCACTCTGGAGAGAACCGTAAATTTAGCCAACATTTTTAAGGTATCTGGCGCACAAGGTGCGGACTTCAATGAGCTGTTCGACAACAGCTTTTCGTAAATCAGAATTTCTTCAGTCACCCGGGTGCAATACGGCACTTTGACAATATTCACCCGGTCAATAAAGGCTTCATTAGTCTTATTGTTTTTAAAGGTCTGCCATTCTGATTCGTTCGAGTGCGCAAGAATAACACCGTTGAAAGGAATAGCGCCCATACCCTCAGTACTGTTGTAATTGCCTTCTTGAGTGGCCGTCAAAAGAGGGTGGAGTACCTTAACTGGCGCTTTAAACATCTCCACGAATTCCATCATGCCCTGGTTAGCGCGACAGAGTGCACCGGAGAAGCTGTAAGCATCGGGGTCGTCTTGAGAATATTCTTCCAGCTGACGTATATCCACTTTACCCACCAGGCTGGAAATATCCTGATTATTTTCATCGCCGGGTTCCGTTTTAGCGATGGCGACCTGATTCAGAATACTGGGATGCAGTTTCACTACCTTGAACTTGCTGATGTCACCACCAAACTCATTCAGTCGTTTGACGGCCCAGGGTGACATGATACCGCCAAGGTAACGATTAGGAATGCCATACTCTTTTTCGAGAATATCGCTGTCTTCAGATGGGTCAAAAAGATTCAGTGGTGATTCAAAAACAGGGGAACCCTTGATCGCATAAAAAGGCACTTTTTCCATTAATGCCTTCAACCGTTCCGCCAATGATGACTTACCGCCACCCACCGGCCCTAACAAATAAAGAATCTGCTTTTTCTCCTCAAGCCCTTGAGCAGAATGCATGAAATAAGAAACAATCTGTTCTATAGCCTCTTCCATGCCATAGAACTCTTTAAACGCAGGGTATCGTTTAATCAGTTTGTTGGAGAATATACGACTGAGTCTCGTATCCCTGGAGGTGTCCACCATTTCTGGTTCGCCAATCGCCATCAACATACGTTCTGCGCCGGTCGCGTAGGCAGAAGAGTCTTCTCTACATAGAGAAAGGTACTCTTCGATCGTTAACTCTTCCTGTTGTGTTTCCTGATACCGTTGCTGATAGTTATTAAAGATATCCATGCCGTCACCAATCCCTGTCATTAGCTGAGTCTATTCACCAGTAGCCGAACTGAAAGTCACCTCTTTCATAAATGGCTATCGGCAAAGTCAGAACTTTGACCACATTTTTTTATATTTTCTGGCTCCGAGGGGTTGATGACAGAAATTCAGGTGACAACATTACTGAAAAATTGGTCATCACTCATTAGTGCCACACAAAAACAGAGACAAAAAGCGATAGAAAAATATGATGTGAAGAGACAGCACCGAGACCATCGGGAAATTCCTTTTCCCGATCACACGATTCTTCAGTTCATCATTTTATAATGTGGATTTTTGGCTACTTCTGCAACTGCTTAATCATACAATGGAGAAAGCGGGTTGCTTCACCGCCGGTGGCTGCACGATGATCAAACGACAGTGACAGAGGAAGCATTCGATGACTTTCCGGCTTGCCATTCACACTGACAATTTCTTCCCTTAAACGACCCACACCAACAATACTGACCATGGGAGGCACTACAATCGGTGTTGCATACTTGCCAGCAAACACACCAAAGTTACTCAAAGTAATGGTTGCGCCCTGCAGCTCTGAATTCGGTAGGCTTCTTTCTTCCACACCCTTTCTTAATTCTTTGATTGCTGAACGAATCTGGGTCTTTTTTATATTCCCGGCATCACGAATGACCGGAACAAACAATCCTTCCTTACTGTCCACAGCCAACCCAAGATCAACCTGATCATGCAACTGACGACTCATGGTTGCACCATCAAACCAGGCATTCAATGCAGGCTCTTCTTTGCAGGCATGCGCTAAAGCCTGAATAAGACGCACCGTAATATCTTCACCAGATTTCCAGTGATCAATATCCACATCATCAAACAACGTAACCGGCACAACAGAGGCATGGGATTCCGCCATTGAGCGCGCCATGTGTTTACGGACGCCTTGTAATGGCTCAGGGTTTTGCAATGGATATGACTTTTCAACAGGCGCATTTTTACGTTGTCTGGCAGCAGAGCCAAGATCAACATGAAATTGCTTTGCCAATGAATCCAGGCTTTTTATATTCCGCGATGAGAGCGACGATGACGCTGAATCAGGCTCAGGGGCACCGACAATAAACGACTCTTCATTAGAGGTTTCTGCCTCATTAGCCACCAATTTACCAACAACGGTACCGCTGTCTTCCTGATCAGAAACAAACTCCACCAGCGGCGCGCCCGTTAGCACTGTATCGCCAGCTTGACCACACAAACGGGCAATAACTCCGGAGCAAGGTGCAGGAACATCCACAACAGCTTTCGCTGTTTCCACAGACACCATCAAATCGTCTTCGCGGATACTGTCACCTTCTTTGATATGCCATTCGACAATATCCGCTTCGGGAATCCCTTCACCAAGGTCGGGCAAATTAAAAAAACGCATGACTTTACCTTTGTTCTCGTTATTAGTTAGCCAGTGTCTTAATGGAAGCTCTGACAATATCGTCGGTATGGGGTAAATAGTGATCCTCCATCCGATAGTAAGGCATTGTCGTATCAAACCCGGTTACTCGCTCCACCGGTGATTTCAGGTCATCAAAAGCACGTTCCATCAACCCTGCAGAGATTTCTGCCCCCACACCAAAGCTGCGACAAGCTTCATGAACAATTACACATCGTCCTGTCTTTCTTACTGAAGCCAGAATTGTCTCCATATCGAGAGGCTTAATGGTGGCAACATCAATCACCTCGGCAGAAATGCCATGTCCTTCCAATAAGCTGGCAGCCTCCATAGTTTCATTGATAGAAGCTCCCCAACTCACCAGCGTAACGTCCTGCCCGACTTTCAACGTAAAGCAGGTGTCTAAAGGCAATGGTTCACTATTTTCATCGATGGCTTTCTTACTCGCCCGGTATATGCGCTTGGGCTCAAGAAAAATAACGGGATCTGGCTCGTTAATCGCCGCGCGCAACAAGCCATAGGCTCTGACAGGGGATGAAGGAATCACCACTCTTAAGCCGGGTATATGAGCAAACAATGCTTCAGTACTTTCTGAATGGTGTTCCGGTGCATGAATACCGCCCCCGAATGGTGCGCGTAGAACTAAAGGACAGGATAAACGTCCACGGGTTCGGTTTCTCATCCGGGCTGCATGACAGATCAACTGCTCCATAGCAGGAAAGATAAAACCCATAAACTGTATTTCAGCAACTGGTTTTAACCCTTGAGCGGCCATGCCAACACTGATACCCGCAATCAGGGTTTCCGCCAGCGGTGTATCAATAACACGCTTCAAGCCGTATTTATCTCTAAGCCCCTGAGTTGCCCGAAATACACCACCATTAACGCCTATATCCTCCCCTAGCAGAACTACGTTCGGATCAGCAGCCATCGCATGATCCATTGCTAGATTCACTGCCTCAACCATTGTCAGATCTTTACTCATGGGCAGCACCTCCCTGACGCATCTGATGTCTTAACAATGCCTCTTCTTTCTGTTGGACTAACTGCGCAGGCATATTGGCGTAGTGATAATCAAAAAGATCTTCTATCTTGGGCAACGGTGTATTGAGATAGTTTTTTACGGATGCCTCAATCACACGATCAGCCTCTGCTTTCAAAGCCTGCTCTTTCTGCTCATCCCACAACCCTCGATGGTGAAGAAACTGTCGCAGTCGTTTAACTGGCTCCTTCTGCCACGCCTCTTCCAATTCAGAACTGTTGCGATAGCGACTGGCATCGTCAGCAGTTGTGTGATCACACAGGCGGTAGGTAATTGCTTCGATGACGGTTGCACCTTTACCCTGACGGGCTCTCTCGATGGCTTCGCTGATCACTTCGTGCAGGGCAATGACGTCATTACCGTCCACCTGAAACGATGGCAGTCCGGCTGCGTTACCTTTCTGACAAAGCGTAGGCGCACCAGATTGAATCTTGCGTGGAACCGAAATAGCCCACTGGTTATTGTTGATAATGTAAACGACGGGGAGCTGCCATGTTCCTGCCAAGTTCAACGCTTCGCCAAAATCACCTTTTGATGTAGCGCCATCCCCAAGGGCGCACAGCGCAACCTGCATAGGCTCACCCGCTTCATGGCGAATTTTTATTGCGGTTGCGATACCCGCCGCATGACCCGCCTGTGTCGCTATGGGTACACAATTTGGCAGGTCCTTTCCCCAGGCATCACTAGCACTGCCCCGCTCATCGCCGCCCCAGTAAAGAAGAACATCGCTAAGAGGAATCCCTCTTTTCATCAAACCAGGAAGGTCCCGATAGTAAGGAATCAGTACATCGTCTTTTTTCAAAAGTGCGGCACATACGGTACTGATGGCTTCCTGACCAAGGCAGGAAGGATAAGTCCCCATTTTACCGGTTCGTTGTAAGGCAACTGCCTTTTGATCGCCACAGCGGGCAACCACCATCGATTGGTAGTAGTCGATTAGCGTTTCAGTATTAAAAGTCCAGGATGGCAGGTTTTTCATGACTTCACCTTCCGCATCCAGATATTGTTCCATCGCTGGCTGGTTCTGTTCCGATCGAGTCATCATTCTTTCCCTATGCAAAAGACTTAAGCTGATAGCTTTGTCTGTTCGTGTCCGTAGACCATGGCTTCTGCCATTTGATCCGCAATCACACTGGCAGGAAGGCCGGTTTGATTCTGCCTGCTGAAAATCTGCAGCAACGTGTCGCTTATGTTTTGCAGTTTTCTCTGCATCTCACTGTCTGAGTGGCGCAGATAATTCATGGCAACAAAAATCAAACCACCGGAATTAATCAGGTAATCCGGCGCATAGAGAATGTTTCGATTGAAAAGGGAGTAGCCATCCTGCTCAGTCAATAATTGATTGTTGGCTGAACCGGCAATGGCAGCACAGTTGAGCTGATCGATGGTTTCACTGTTCAGGATGCCGCCCAGTCCACAGGGGCTGAATACGTCACAGGGTGCGCTGTAGATGTCCTCTGGTGCGATAACTCTGGCACCAAACGCTTTCCGACATTGTTCAACCCGTTGATGATCAATATCTGTGACCGTTAACAGTGCGCCATCGTTGTGTAATCGCCGGCAAAGTGCATAACCTACATTTCCCAAACCCTGCACTGCCACGCGCACACCTTTCAGCGATTCAGGTAAATCAGGATGCGCCTTCAGGCTGGCAAGAATGCCGTAATACACGCCTTCGGCAGTATAAGGTGCCGGGCTGCCACAACTGGATGTGCAGGTAACGTGAGCAGATTGCGAAGCGATGGTGTCCATATCCATCACCGTTGTGCCGCTGTCCATGGCCGTGGCATAACGACCACCTAACTCATTCAAAAATCGACCGAATGCCTGAAACAGTGCTTTGCGATCATATTCTCCTTCTGGCTCCATGATCACGGCTTTGCCACCACCAAGGTCTAACCCCGCAAGGGCTGCCTTGTAGCTCATGCCACGGGCTAACCGTATTGCATCGGTAATGGCTTCTTCTGAAGAGGCGTAGGGAATAATTCGACACCCTCCCAAGGCAGGGCCCCGGCGGGTACTGTGAATAGCAATGACGGATTGGAGGCCGGATGCTTCATCGTATCGACAATGAAGATCATCAAGGTGCGCCTCGGTAATCTGTCTGAACATGACGGGATCCTCCGTATGTTGCAGAGCAGCAGGCTCTGGTTCAAAGCTTGTTTATCGGCGGATTTCCGGTGAGAAAAAGTCGATAACAAGGCCATTTATTATTGTTTTAGCGCTGAGCTTTGCTCACGATCAGAGAGCAATACGCAGTTGAACATCAGGCGTTTTGTTATGTTGCCTTATACGATTACAGAAGAAATCTGAATCGGTTGTCAATACCAGAGAAATTAAGAGTCTCTTCCCAAAACCCTATAACATCTTGTTTTTGCTGATAATGATTCGTCACACATCTCAATTGTAAAGAATGGTAGTTCCATGAATGTCGATCAACAGATGCATTTTAAAAACAAAAAATGCTAACTTAGGGCTTCCTGCCAGTTTTGTAAGGAGGCTAAATGTCGGAATTTATACAAGAAAAACGCCAATATCCGAGAAAATCACTGGAAAAAACCGCTGAGGTTCTGGATAACGACACCGGGCTCTCCCTCGGTATTCTCGAAGATGTATCCAAGGGCGGTTTCAGTATTCTCACGGACCAAGGCATGCGCCCATCTGAAACCAGAAATGTCACGCTGGTGCTACCAGGCCCTCAGGGCAGCCCACACAAAGTCTCTCTGACGGCTGAATGCATATGGTGCCAGACCATTACTGAGCGTGCAGACTTTGCCGCCGGTTTTGCGCTGAGAAGCATTGAAGATCAAGATGAAGTGGCGCTGAACTATTACATCAGAGACTATCAAGTCGCAGGCCAGAAGGCAGGTGAGCTGGAGGAAAGCTAGCTCACCCTGATACTACCCTTCAGTCTGAAATGGGCAGGTTAAGTGTTTCCTTGAGCTCTTCCATTACGATGTAACTCTTGGATTCCCGAACACCTGGCAGCTTCAGCAGAATATCCCCAAGCAGCTCACGGTAGGAGGCCATTTCAGAAATACGGGCCTTAACCAGATAATCAAAATGGCCAGATACCAGATGGCACTCCAAGACGTTAGGCAACTTAATCACCGCTTTACGGAAGTCATCAAAAATATCTGCGGACTTGCTATATAGGCTGATTTCCACAAAAACCAGAAGCCCAGCTTGAAGATATTTGGGGTTCAACCGGGCGGCATAACCCTGAATAATCCCTTCTCGCTCAAGGCGTTTAACACGCTCCATGCAGGGCGTTGTGCTCAAACCAACTTTGTCTGCCAGCTCAACATATGAAATTCGCCCCTGTTCTTGCAGAGTGCGAAGAATGTTACGATCAATACGATCTAACTGACGGATGACTTCTTTTCGGCTTCTCATGATCTCAGTCGTTTGCTGAAAGTACGCATTTAGGGAGATATCCTTCGGCCATTATCTCTGATCCTTGTATACCCTTCGCCTTTCAAGTTGCTACTTTGTTGGCTGCATTCGCTCATCCCGATCACCTACTCTTTGTAGGCTCACGGGTTTCGCTTATTTGCCGCCGCGTAGCAACTCGAAATCCTTTGGGTATAGGAATCAATAGGCAAATACCCTTCGGGTCACGCAGATTAGGGTAGGAATTGAAAATCTGCAAGTGAGCATTACTATTACCCTTTATCAGGGTTTATCGCAAAATCATTTTCAAGCACCCCTTTTTTATGGACAATGCCCTCCGCTTTTTACTTCCCTGAAGGTATGAAGGCTCTTTTCATAAGCAACCTGCACTATTCCAAAACACGGAGATACAGGCAGTTATCCGTTTCTGACGATAAACTTATGACACCTGAGCCTATTGAAGCTTAAGCTACCGAAGTTTGTCTTCGGATCATTTTATGCAGGTTCAAACCTGTTTTTTCATCCCGGGCTGGAGAAATTATTAGATGAATACTGCATCTGTCTCCCCGAAAAACACCGCATCAGCGCACTCTTCTATACAGCAGAAAAGCCGTGCCAGCGATGAAGTTCTGGTCAGAATTGATCAGATCACCAAGAAGTTTGATGACACGATTGCTGTTGATAATGTCAGCCTGAATATTCAAAAGGGTGAGATTTTTGCGCTGCTGGGTGGATCAGGATCAGGTAAATCCACTCTATTGAGAATGCTGGCGGGTTTTGAGACACCATCAGAAGGCAATATTTATCTGGATGGCCAGAACATCACCCATCTGCCGCCTTATCTGCGCCCGATTAATATGATGTTTCAGTCGTATGCACTGTTCCCCCATATGACCGTGGAGCAGAACGTTGCCTTCGGCTTGAAACAAGATCGCCTGCCCAAAGACATTATTGCCCAGCGGGTGCAGGAAATGCTGAAACTGGTGCATATGGAAAAATATGCCCGTCGAAAACCACATCAATTGTCCGGTGGTCAGCGTCAGCGTGTTGCTCTGGCTCGCAGCCTTGCCAAGCGGCCAAAACTGCTACTGCTGGATGAGCCCATGGGCGCTCTGGATAAAAAACTCCGCAGTCGTATGCAGCTGGAAGTGGTGGATATCATCGAAGAAGTAGGCGTCACCTGCATTATGGTGACCCACGATCAGGAAGAAGCCATGACTATGGCGGAACGCATCGGAATTATGGATGCGGGTTGGATTGTTCAGGTAGGCACGCCTATCGATATTTATGAAAATCCCAACAGCCGTATGACCGCTGAGTTCATTGGCTCCGTGAATATGTTTGAAGGTGAGATTATTGAGGAAGAGGCGGGTTACGTCATCATTAACTCCCCCCAGATTGATCAGCCCATCTACATTGGTCACGGCATTATGGCGCCGCTGGAAGATCGTAAAGTCTGGATCGCCGTTCGCCCGGAAAAAACCATGGTGACCCGTGAAGAGCCAGAAGGTAACTACAACTGGAGCCGCGGCCTGGTACACGATATTGCGTACCTTGGTGGACACTCGGTTTATCATATACGACTACCATCCGGCATGATGGTGCAGTCCAACATGGCCAACGTTATCCGTACTGCCGACAATCCAACCTGGGGCGATGAAGTATTCATCAGCTGGGACGATGACAGCGGCGTAGTACTGAACAGCTGACTAATAGAAGCTACTCTAAATACTATTTATCGTTCGGACTACAGCTCGGATATGTACCCCTGCTGAAGATCATTTATTTTTTGTTGTACGTCTGCGGCTGAATACATTTCCACTTCTGCCGCTGATATCGATATTGTGGAAACTGCCATGTCCAATGCTCAAGCAAAAGGTTCAGCCACGTTGAAGTGGGGACCAGAGAGGCTACACGCCTTAAAGGAAATGTGGGGACGCCGCCTGGTACTGGGCGTCCCCTATCTCTGGTTGTTGCTGTTTTTTCTTGTTCCGTTTCTGATTGTGGTCAAGATCAGTTTCTCGTCTGCAGAAATTGCTATACCACCGTACTCGCCCGTTATTGAATATCTGGACGAGGTGTTAACCATTAACCTCAACCTCGGCAATTACTTTTTCCTTGCTGATGATGAGATGTACCTGCAAGCCTATTTGACCTCGATCAAGCTGGCTGCCATTGCTACTTTCTTCTGTCTGATGCTGGGTTACCCGATGGCCTACGCCATGGCCAAAGCACCCGGAAGAAAACAAAGCTTCCTGCTCATGCTGGTGTTACTGCCATCGTGGACATCCTTCCTGATCCGAATCTATGCCTGGATGGGAATACTGAAAAATAACGGCCTGCTGAACAATCTGCTGATGTGGCTCGGGTTGATTGATCAACCGATGCAAATATTAAACACGAACATTGCCGTGTATATCGGTATCGTTTATGCCTACCTGCCGTTTATGGTGTTGCCGATCTATGCCAACCTGACACAACTGGATAAATCGTTGCATGAGGCAGCAAATGATCTGGGCTGTCGCCCTTGGGAAACCTTTTTCCGCGTAACACTGCCACTGTCCAAAAGCGGTATTATCGCCGGCTGCATGCTGGTATTCATCCCATCTGTAGGCGAATACGTTATTCCTGAATTACTGGGAGGACCAGAAAGCCTGATGATTGGTAAGGTGCTCTGGCAGGAGTTCTTTAATAACCGTGACTGGCCGCTGGCTGGCTCTCTGGCCATGATCATGCTGCTGATTCTTTGCCTGCCCATCGCCTTCTTTAACCGCCAGCAGGCAAAACAGATGGAGGCTGGTCATTGATGAGTGCTGCCATTCAAAAAAGTGCTGAACAGACGTCGTCCATCAGGCGATTCAAAAAGCCTGGATTTTCCACCGTCATGCTGATTATTGGGCTGATTTTTCTATATCTGCCCATGTTTATTCTGGTGTTCTATTCGTTCAACGCTTCACGACTCGTGACCGTCTGGGCGGGATTTTCTACCAAGTGGTATGTGGAATTGTTTCAGGATGAACAATTGATGGGTGCCGTGTGGACGAGCCTGAGAATTGCTTTCTACAACGCCACCATGGCAGTCATACTCGGTACGGTTTCTGCCTTTGTGCTGGACCGTTTTGGAAAATTTCGTGGCAGAACCATGTTTAACAGCATGCTGACCGCGCCGCTGGTGATGCCAGACGTCATTACTGGTCTATCCCTGCTGCTGTTGTTTGTCACCATGGCGGATCTGATTGGCTGGCCTATGGAACGAGGGATGCTAACCATCTGGATTGCCCACGTGACCTTCTCAACAGCTTATGTGGCGGTGGTTATCGGTGCACGGTTAAGGGAAGTGGATCGCTCTATCGAAGAAGCTGCTTTAGATTTGGGCGCTACGCCACTAAGAACCTTCTTCCTGATTACCATTCCAACCATCGCACCTGCACTTGCGGCTGGTTGGTTGCTGGCATTTACCCTGTCGCTGGATGATCTGGTTATCGCCAGTTTTGTTTCCGGGCCGGGCTCCACTACTCTACCGATGGTGGTATTTTCATCGGTTCGACTGGGTATTTCACCCAAGATCAACGCCATGGCGACCCTGATTATTGTGGTGGTATCACTGGCGGCACTGCTGGGATGGTGGTTTATGCGTCGAGCCGAGCGGGAGAGAAAAACAAATCTCGAACAGTTTAACAGCCATTAAATCTGTAAAGCGCCCGATCGGGCGCTGCTTATCTCATTGCGATAAGCATCAGGAGTCGACAGAAGGCTCAAACAACAACGTGGAAGTTTCAGCAGCATTTTTGGAAGTATTTTCATAAACATCTTCAGAAACATAGTGCACTGGCACACGATTCAAGTTGCACAGTAGCTGATAAGGTATTGTGCTAGCGCCTTCCGCAACCTCATTGATCGACAACCCCTTTCCCCATAGGACAGCACGATCGCCAACCTTAACACCTGGGATACCGGTTAAATCAACCGTCAACATATCCATCGAAACACGCCCCACCAGCGGTACTTTATGACCATTGATAAGAACCGGTGTGCCGTTCGCTGCATGCCGTGGGTAACCGTCCGCATAACCCATAGCAACCACACCCAAACGCGTGGGACGACTGGCTATCCACTGACTGCCGTAGCCCACGGAGCTGCCTGCTGGAACCTCTTTGATACTGATAATTGCGGAACTGAGCTCCATCACCGGTTTTAGCTCTGGTAATACGTTGCAGCTTTCTGGAAAAGGAGAAACACCGTAAAGCAGCAGACCTAGTCGATTCCATTGCCCTCGGGCTTCCGACAAAGCGACCAGTGCCGCAGAGTTACACAAACTACGATCGCCAGGTAACCCCATGGTGTGTTCATTGAAGGTTTCAAGCTGACGACGGGCGTGGGCATTTTCTACTTCATCCGCACAGGCAAAGTGCGTCATCAGCACAATATCACAAACACTCTGATGACTATTCACCTGCTCCCAGACACTTCGATAGACTTCCGGGGCAAAGCCTACGCGCCCCATGCCCGAATCCATCTTCAACCAGACACGAATCGGGTTTTTGAAGTTATACGACAGAAGGGCATCTACCTGATATTGGTGGTGAATCACTATATCCAACTGATACTCATCAATATTATTCAGCTCTACTGCATCATAAAAACCTTCCAGCAGCAGTACTGGCTGACGAATACCAGCGGCTCGCAACTCAAGAGCCTCTTCAATACAGGCGACAGCAAAACCACTGGCAATATCTGCAAGCGCAGTTGCACAGGCGATCGCTCCGTGACCATAGGCATCCGCCTTGACCACAGCAATCGCCTGACCATTACCAGACAGCTGTTGGGCAACTCGATAGTTATGACGAAGTGCGTCAAGATCTATCGTTGCATTTGCTGGTCGTCCCATGTTGTTTGAGATTCCCCCCCGGGAACAATTTTCACAGCTGACATCCTATCAATTAATAACCATCAGCTCTTTATGTGTTTATCGAAATTATATAGATGCATAAATAATACCCTTTAGTCGTATTTATCCATAGATCTCATAGCATCTTATTCTTATATAACGACAAATTGTCTTACGAAGGATTCAGCAAGGGAGGAAGCACCAGTGCCTACACACTGGTTTTTTTGAAGCGGGCTTCTAATGTGGAGAGAATACTCTTCGCCAGACGACGAATACCGGGTTTCTGTTCTTCCTTGAACGGCAATGGACGACACAATGACAACGCTCTAAGACCAATTCTGGCAGTATAGATGCCAACACCAAGGCCGCTGGCCACCTGACCACTGACCAGCCCCAGCAATCGGTTAGAGGTAAAATCAGCCAGCTGATCCGACAACAAATCCGTTGCACCGGCCAGTGCCATTTGCCGGAGCACCATTCTGATCAGATGAAGCCTCGCAGGCAGAGATGGGCGGATTCCGTAAATCTGGCATATCTCATCCAGCATTCTGATACTGCGCCATAAAGCCAGCAGCATATCCAGCGCAGCAAAGGGGCTGAGTGCCACCATCAAAGCCACCTGCTGACTATGATTTGAAATCAGATTAAGCGCTTGTTGATCCAATTTCTGAAAAAAATGATTATCCAGGTGTGCCAGCATCTCACGATCATCATTGTAATCAGGCATTGTCGCCAACGCTTGCTCCAAAACAACTTGCTGAGGCTTATTCTGGTAAAGCTTTTGAAGCTCTGCAGACCATGCCGTTTTTAACCGTTGTGAACGTTGGGTTCGAACCTGTTCCGATACATCCTGCAGCTTTGCTATATTTTTGAAATCCCGCTGGTACAGGAAAAACTCGATCACCGCCTTGCCGGTAACAATACTCAGGATGAATAACAACGCCAAAGCAAGCACCGCTGGAAACCAGTGAAACGAATAGAGAAACTGAACCAGCTCAATACTCTGCCAAGTGACCAACACAACAACCAGAGCAAGCACACCCATAACCGCTCTTTTCAAAAGACGAAGTGAGCGGGTAGCCAGTTCCGGGAATACTTCTATTGGCTCAGGTAGCGTAGCACTGATCGAATCTGGTGTTTCAATAGGGGATTCCGTTGATATCGGAATAAACCAGGGGTCTTTCTCTTCGCTCATTAAAAACGATCTCCCAACAAGTCATTGAGAATGCTGTCCAGACGAATATGAGGCAGTCGGCCACCCGCCGTTAACTGCATTCCCTGAGGCGGTAATAAACGACGAAGTTTCCAGCTTTTCATTGCTTCCCAATCATCAGGCTCGGGCAGCTTTTCCGGAATTTCAGGATGCAGTAACATCCCCGGACCATCATTCGTTATTCCCTGCAACGCTTGCCGCCCTTGATACTCGACACAGGTGGATGATCGAACGGCAGCAACGGCCTCACAGCGCATATCAATGGCATTAAACGTCGCTCGCCGTTTTGCATCTTGAACCAGATTGGCCGTCAGGCTGCGAATCGCTTCATGTTGATCCGACAGAACCTGATCAATTTTGGTGGCGGCAAACACAACCCGATCAATTTTTGGGCTGATGAGTCTGGTCAAAAAACCATTATGCCCATAGTCAAAGCTCTGCAATGCCTGCGCCAGAGCGTACCTCAAATCATCAAAAACTGGCTGCCCTGAACTCAAAGTGCGTACAGCGTCAATCAGCACCAGCTGACGATCCACCTTCTGGAAAGTATGTCGGTAAAAAGGCTTTATAGAATTCTTTTGATAGTTTTGGTAATGCCTTTCGCAGACTTTTACCAAGGCATCATCCGGTGCCGATGCTATCTGCTCAGCACTCAATGAATGAAGTGCTGGAAGTGGAATAAACGGCAGTGTTTGTTCTGTTTCTTCCGGGGTCAGGTGCAACCAGCGCCCCGGCTGAATCATGGAAAAACCAGCCTGCTGGCATTGCTGCAGATACGTCACATAGGTTTGCCATATACACTGTAGTGTTGCTGAAGCGATTGGCTGTAGAGGATCGATCTCATGGAGTTTGGCAATCAACTCCGACGCCAGTGATTTACGAATACCATCATCAAGCAAGCTGAAACATTGACGACTCCAGGTTTGGTAATCCATCTCCAGCATGGGTAAATCCAGCAGCCATTCACCGGGATAATCTCTCAATTCCAGTAATAATCGTCCAATCTCGGGCTTTCGTCGTTTGAGTAAGCCGGGCCGGGCAAGATATTTGATTTCCAGCACACAACCCGACTCCTGTCGCGTTGCTTCAGGCCAGCCACCTTTGGTTAGCGCTTCAATACCCTGTTGATAAGGGAATAACGGCAAACCATTCAACGAAGACATTTGAACACCTAACAGGCGCTCCTGAATAGCAGGAGGAAAGGCAGCCAGCTGTGCCTCAGAAAAGTGTTGCAGCTGATGGATAAGACTGGTGATCAGCGTCGTTTTTCCACTGCCGCTAAAACCGGTGACCCCCAGAGTAATGCGCTTATTGAGCAGACGCTCTAAATTGCCCTCTACTGATTCTGTCGCCGATCTGGCAAGATCACGAGCCTTTCCCTGGCTTTGTTTCAGAGTTGTCTTGATCTTGCCTTTTATGGAACTCATCTCAGTTGCCATTTCTCCGACGATGCCAGATAACCATTGGCGTATACCGTAATATCTATTTCCAGTGTACGCCCTTTCAGAGAAATATGGCGAACCACTTCATTGAGCACACCGCCCGGGCTGTATTCAACTTCGGGCTCCGAGTCATCTTCCCGATCACTCTTTTCACGTTTTTTGCGCTTTTTTTCTTCCACTGGCAGAGTGGTTACTTCATCTACTGGTTGAATAGAAGGCAATAAGTTTTCAATCATGTCTGGAAAGATTGGCAGAATAGCTGGCTTATCTTCCGGCTTTTCAGGCTCTGGTGGTTTTGGTTTGCGCACAAAGTAGCGCTGTAAAAAAACCAGCTCATTGGCCGTGATATTCATCACTTCGATATTGCCATCGGGGCCACGACTGTCCATCCGGAGGAAACTATCTGATTGATACAGCCTGAAGCCTTCGTTGTAACTAGCTCTTCTCTGCGGATCGTACACTTCAGCTCTGAACGTCATTTCACGACGATGGTCGCCTTCGATCTCCAACGCCAGCTCGGTGTTCCTGATGACCTGCCTTGCATTGGCTTCACTACCCACGCAGACGATTCGTGACGCTGAACCTTGCCAATCCCGATCAATTTTTTTGAGAAAAGCTTGAAGATGTTTACGCTCGCTGCCAGAAAGTGGTTGCGCAGCCTGATAATCAAAAACATTGCCACCAGCGATCACGGTTGGAGATTCGCTGTAGCATTCAACGGCGGCGCTATAGCTGGAAAAGAATGCCGCAAACAGCACTGAAAGGGCAGGCAATACGGATTGCCTGCAAGATACTAAAAACGACTTCCTCACAACTGCCCCCCAGGCAATCGAAAACTGACTTCCTGCAGGCAGGAAACGACTGTGGGAGTCTACTTGGTGGGGCAGATTCGATCAAACCAAAACAGAGTTTACGTGAGGGATCTTGAGGGTTCCTGATGGTCAGGAACCTTTATCAAATTACTTTTCTATTTCACTGATCTTTGAGCCTTCCAGCGTCAGGTTATACATCAAACCTTTGCTGTCCAGAATAAAACCAATAATCGGTGCTTTTGCCGTTTCCGTGGTGATGGAGCCGCCAGCACCAAACTCGGCAATGGCAACACTGCCATCAACACCCGCTTCCCACCCCTGACTGTTCAGGAATTTGTTCAACGCAGAAGATGTCATAAACATGATGACCTGGGAACGAGCCTGAGCACCCAGCTGGAAGCCTATAGATGCAGAAATAGTTCGGTAGTAGGCATCGATACGATGACCAACCAACATGGCACCTTCACCGTACTCACCACCAATACCAATGCCACCTTTCACCACATTCGGAAATACCAGAATGCCCCGTGCCTTTTTGCCCAGCTCTCTGGCGGCAGGCCTTTCTTTGTAAAGTTTACTCAGTGTTGCCTTAACATTGGCATCTAACTCCTGTTTGGATGCGGCCTCTGCATGCAACACCGGTAACATCATTGTGACGGCAAAAAATAATGCCAATAGTACTCGGGCTTGAATCTGCATGTTTGACTTACCTGCTGAATTTTCCCAGTAAAGGATAGCATTATCAGCAGGCAAGAAACCTGAAGGCAATCGTTGGTTAAAGCTAAACCGCCTTTGTTAAATCCCCAATCGTCAGCAAACCAACCAGCTTCTGATCCTGGTCTTTAACCAGAAGTGTGTGCAGACCATGTTCTTTCATCATCAGGCGAGCCTCATCAGCGCTGACTTTTTCCTGCACACAAATTGGTGCACCGTTCATAATGGTTCGGGCGCTAATGCCTTGCAAACTCTCAACACCGGCAAGGTTTCTGCGTAAATCGCCATCGGTGATAATGCCGCACAATAATTCGCCATCCATAACCAGACACAAATTGGTGCGGTGAGAGGTCATCGTTTGCATAACTTCACGCAGGCTGGCATCTAGAGATACCGTCGCCAGTTCACTCCGTTGCATCACATCACGCACCCAGACCATTTTCTGATCACTCTGCTGCGCTTCAGGCGAACTAAACATACGACGACGAATCAACGTTTCCGCCAATAAGTCACCAATCGCCAAAAGAACCGTTGTGTACGTGGTTGGCGCCTGCTCCCGATGTTCCCGACTTTCCACCACACTGGCATCCAGCACGATATCAGCCTGCTCTGCCACAGGGCCAGCAGGATCACCGGTGATGGCGATCACTTTATTCCCCATTGCACGAATGGCAGGATAGAGGCGAAGCAACTCTTCTGTTTTGCCGCTGTAAGAGAGCATGATGATCACATCACCGGGCCCGATCATGCTGAGATTTTCTTCCCAGGTTTCTGCAGCGTTTAGAATGTGGGTGGACACGCCGGTCGCATAAAGTGTGGCTGCCATTTTCTGGCCCACCAGCCCGGACTGCTTCATACCAAACATGATGGCGCGCCCACGACACTCGGCAAGTACTTCAAGCGCAGCGTTAAAGCTGCCGTTAATCCTGCTTTCCAGTGCTTTCAGAGCTTCGATCTGACCGGCAACGCTGTTGCGCATGACGTCGGCAATCAATTGATTCTGGTCCAGGTTCATGGTCCGTCTCTTTTTAATCATTTCTACCAGTTTTACATATTGTGCCTGATAGATTATTGATCAAGAGCATGGATAGGGTTTATGAGCTTCAAGGAAGATAAACAACCCCATCCCGCACTTCGCACTCAACACTGGTAAGCTGATCCCCCGGGCAAGGGCCTGCGATGCACTCCCCCGTTTCAATCAAAAACTGTGCGCCGTGGGTTGCACACTGAATCAGCCTTTTTTCGGAATCCAGAAACTGATCCGGCTGCCATTCAAGATTGATCCCAAAATGAGGGCAACTGTTTACATAGACAAAGACTTGCTGCCCTTGTCGTACAGCGAAAAGATGCCCCCGTTCATTATGGAAGCCTTTACTGCCAGGATCGTCTAAATCATTCACTGCACACAAACGAATCATTCCCTTCCCCCTGAAAGTTGGGTCAAAAAGTCGATAACCAATAATACCATTGCCAGAGTTGAGTTCACGATGCAGTCAATCGACCTGTTATCCAGCAAGGACATTATCAAAACGGTTTCCCAAATCGATGACCTTCAAAATATCTGGGAACAAAGAAATGACAAGCTGCCTTTCTATACCCTTGGTGCAGCCAGCTACCTTGATAGTTCCAAATCTTATAATAAACGCTATTACAAAAAAGCAGACCGCCTGAACCCGATTCTGGCAAATCAGTTTTCCTGGCTCTACGAAAAAGTCCTCAGTGCACTGACAGAAGCAACAGGTTTAACGTGTCAGTTAGCCGAGCATCAGGCATTACCAGGGTTTCATATCTTTCTGGCACACAAAAAGTTTCTCTCTCCTGTTGCCAGTCGTCATGTGGATAGACAACACATAAAGCTGAACTGGACCAATAATGAACAAGTAGACCTGGAGAAAAATACGCTGTCATTCACTCTGCCATTGGAGCTACCTTCCTGTGGAAGTGGCCTGAACACCTGGCCTGAAAGCTATGACGATTTAATGAAAAAACCGCTCTGGTACAGTTCATTTGGGTTCACCAACGTCAACAGTCAATGCGAGTACATCGATTACCATGTGGGTAAAATGATTATCCACTCCGGACAATTGCTTCACCAGATTGCACCACTCAAGAAATATCACCCAGAAGACCGACGCATTACGCTGCAAGGCCATGCTATTTTGAGTAACAACGGTACCTATCTACTCTACTGGTGAGCGTTTAGTCAGTATCAATCTCTTCTGGCAAGCGAACCTCAAAGGGCATACCCCGCTGCAATACAATCTGGCTGAAGTAGAGATTGATTGCCTGAGACGTGGTCAGCCCAAGCTTGCGCAGAATATCTTCTGCCTGCTCTTTTAACGCTTCATCTATTCTTGCTCTGACGGTGGTTTCTTTCGCCATGAATCACATCTCCCGCGTACGCTTTTTAGATCAACCACTATTGGTAAAACTTTTTATGATGTAAAGGTATAAGAATTCATAATTTTTTCTCACTTGGCCAAGCGCCCGTCCCTCAATGGCTCAAGCGCATTTATGTCCACTCAGGGTTCATCGGTCTGTGAATCTGCCGATTGACTGATAATGCCCTGCCAAATATAAGATAGGTAGTTAAGCAGGAAGCTAACTCAATTTTGAAATGGATTTTCGGAGTTCGAAGCCTGATATTATGCTGAATTTTCTATTCAGAGGACTGGTTAGCTTTTGGCTAATCACCTCGATTTTTGTCGTACCGACAAGTGTTGCTAACGAGCTGGACAAACAGCGCTCCCTATTCACTGCCGTCGAAAGGGCTTTGAAGAAAGGAGACACTCGTCCCTACTGGAAGCATAAGACAGAGCTCAGCAGTTACCCTCTGGCGCCTTACCTTGAGTACCTTAATCTTTCTGGCAATTTAAGAAACCTGAGTCAGAGAGAGCTGGATCGATTTTCCAATAAACACCCAGACCTGCCACAAACCGATCAACTACATAGACAATGGCTGCGTCACCTGGCAACCACAAAACAGTGGAAGTCCTATCTTGAGGCTTACCACCACGACGATGGTGGTCGTTATCAGTGCTACAAAGGCATTGCTCTGAAAGAACTGGGCCTCCGTGAAAAGGCATGGCAGGAAGCAAAATCTCTATGGCTAACGGGAAAGTCCCAACATAAAAGTTGCGACCCTCTGTTTAAAAGCTGGAAATCCGCTGGTGAGCTGACACAAAGCCTGATCACCGCCCGGTTCTGGATGGCTGTAGAGCAGAATAATTTATCCCTTGCCCGCTACCTGGATAATAAAATCACAGACGCTGTATTCAAACCATCCACAGCGCTATTCTGGAAAATCGATAAAAACCCAAGAGTGCTCGCATCTCATTTCTTTATTGGTGAACTGGAACATCAGCGCATCATCATGCTTCACGGGATGAAAAAACTGATCTCAAGGGACTACAACCTCGCCATCAAAACGTGGCTCACCCTTCGCGAGCAACATCCATTTACTCTGGAAGAAGCTGCGCGGGTAGATCAGCGCATTGCCCTGAAGGCCACGAAGAATTTCCGTGCAGATGCCGAAGCCATCAGTGCGAAAATTGACCCGGATTTTCAATACCATGAAGTGACCGAATGGCGCATCCGCAATGCCCTGGCTAATCAGGATTGGACGGAAGTCATTAAGCTGATTGAAAAATTGCCCCCTGCCATAAAAAATGAAAGCCGCTGGCGCTACTGGATAGAAGTGGCGCAATTGCAATTTTTGGAAGATATCAGAAAAGGTAAAAGTGCTATCTCAACCGTCAGTAGCACTGATAAATTAAAGACACCCGCCTTAAATGCATTGAGTTCAGAGCGCAGCTTTTATTCATTTTTGGTGGCAGATTTAAAAGGAGTCCCCTTCCAACTTAATCATCAATCCAATGAAATACGCCCTCAGGACATACAAAAGCTAAAACAATTCTATCCGGGTCTCAAGCGCATCAGAGAGTGGACTTACCATAAACGGTTTTACTCTGCGCAATCGGAGTTAAACCGAATCACCCCGGGATTAACAGACAATCAGAAAGCCATGATTCCTTATCTGGCACAACAGTGGCAATGGCATTTTCAGGCAATTATGTCCGCAGCCAGAGCAAAACTCTGGGACGATTTGGATCTTCGTTTCCCTGCGCCAGAATCCAACCTGTTCAACCATCATGCCAGTAAAAATGATCTGGATTACCCATGGGTGGTGGCCATTGCCCGCCAAGAAAGCGCTTTTCATCCCCGGGCTCGTTCCCATGCCGGTGCTATGGGGCTGATGCAGCTCATGCCAGCCACTGCAAAACAGGCGGCAAAGCAAGCGGGCATTACTTACAGAAAAAACACTGAGCTCTACAAACCTGAAATGAACATTGCCCTGGGAACGACTCACCTTGGCTGGCTGTCGAAGCGGTTTGATAACAGTCGGATACTCGCTACTGCGGCATATAATGCAGGGAGCACCGCGGTTAACCGCTGGCTTAGACAGAGAGGGCATTTGCCAATGGATATCTGGATTGAAACCATTCCTTACGATGAAACCCGTAAGTATGTGCAGAATGTCATGGCTTTTCGGGTGATATACAGTCAGATGGGCAATCAGCCTGTACGAATGTTCTCATCAACAGAGGTTTCTTCCTTGAGTCTAAACCTTAATGCATCGCCCTTTATTGCTCAGCGTGATCAGCAGAAACCGTGATAAGTCTGCACCTTTATAATCTATGGGTATAAAATGGTTCGGTTAATATCGCAGGACAAAAGAAACCATTCTGATACACTGCGAAGCCCTTTACCCATGCTGTTTTGGCTATTCATTTAATCACGGGAGAACAAGGTTTATGGACAGACGTCGTAAGACCCACGCTGTTCAGGTTGGTCATATCACCATCGGCGGTGACGCACCCGTTGTTGTTCAATCCATGACTGACACTGACACAGCGGATGTCCAAAAAACTATTGATCAGATCAAGCTTCTGGCTGATGCCGGCTCTGAGATGGTGCGTATCACGGTCAACAGTGAAGAGGCCGCTGCGGCTATTCCCGCTATTTATGAAGGATTGGCCAAACTCAACTGTAATGTACCGATTGTTGGAGACTTCCACTACAACGGCCATCTTCTCCTGACCAAGTACGATGAAGCCGCCCGACTGCTGCACAAATATCGCATTAACCCCGGCAATGTAGGTTTTGGCAACAAAAAAGACGATCGCTTTAACGCCATGATTGATGTGGCTATCAAATACAACAAACCGGTTCGAATCGGCGTTAACTGGGGCAGCCTTGATAAAGAGCTTTCCACCAAGATGATGGATGATAACGCCAAGTCAGCCAACCCAAAACCTTCGGAAGAAATCCTTCAGGAAGCACTGGTCGTTTCTGCGCTCCAGAGTGCGGATGCCGCCGTGGCTCGTGGTTTAGGCGCTGACAAGATTGTTATTTCCTGCAAAGTTTCAAGGGTTCAGGGGCTGATCCGCGTTTATCAGATGCTGGCAGATCGTTGCGAATACGCACTGCACCTTGGTTTGACTGAAGCTGGCATGGGCAGTAAAGGCATTGTGGCTTCCAGTGTTGCCATGGGCATTCTGCTTCAGCAGGGTATCGGTAACACGATTCGCACCTCCTTAACGCCTGAGCCAAATGCCAGTCGTGATAAAGAAGTCATCGTTTCTCAGCAAATCCTTCAGGCGCTGGATGTACGAAGCTTTTCCCCAGAAGTCACGGCTTGTCCTGGCTGTGGTCGAACAACCAGCACCTTCTTCCGGGTGCTCACCGATGAAGTAGACACCTTCCTACGCAGCAAAATGGTGAGCTGGCGCTCTCAATATGTAGGCGTTGAGAACATGAAGGTTGCGGTTATGGGTTGTATCGTCAACGGCCCTGGCGAAAGCAAACACGCCAATATTGGTATCAGCTTGCCGGGGACAGGTGAAGCACCATCAGCACCGGTGTTTATTGACGGTGAAAAGTTCACTACCCTCAAAGGCGAACATATTGCTGATGAGTATAAGCAGCTGATCGAAGACTATGTTCAGAAAACCTATGCCTCACGAAAAGAGCTGATTGCCAGCCATTGATCCTGAGTTTACATATTTTTTGCTATCGTTGTTCGCTGCCTCTTACAAACGGGGCGGTGAAATTAAAAAGCAAGGTCAGACCGGACTGTCATTCTGACCCAGCCCTCCTGTTTCCTCGCCTGGGACGGCAATACTGCTTTGATGAGTACGATCATAAGCAACGGCAAGAATTGCCTGCATAACAACACTTGATGGAGTAATAGTCACGCTGTGCTTGTTACCGCTTTTATCAATTTTGTAGCTGATTTCTGTTTCTTCATTCATTGCCGTTAGCAAATGACGCGCAAACTGAAGTGTGTCTTTTTGCCGGTCATTAAACTCCTTTTGATTGAGAGACAACGACAACACACCACGTTTATTACGACACTGGCAACCTAGAAAACCAAGAATGGAAATACCTGCAACCGATGTAAAGATCATAGAAATCATCAACAACGCTTTTAAATCATTTTTTGATCCCTCCAACGTTGTTCTGACAAAGTCTGACAAATTTTCAGCGTCGTCAGTGGTATTTTTCACCATCGACTCCATACGATCAGCCTTGGTCATTAACTTACCGATAGTGATAAAAACACTACCAGTCACATTTTCAACCAGATCTTCCATAACCCCAACTCGGCCGGAGATACTATCGATAACACCTTTGGCATGGTCAGTGACGTTGGAAACCTTCTTTTCAATGTTATCAACTGGCTGCTGAAATGCGTCTAACAATGCAACTGTTATGTTGTCTACGTACGGATCCAGGTTGCCAGCTATACTGCTTCCGAGTTTCTCCTCATCTACGGAACCAAACCACCCTCGTTTCGTTCTTGAATGAGGCTCATCAGAAGCCTCATACTGGAATATTTCACCGCTTTCTTTAGACTTGCCCTGTTCATCAAGCTTTATAGCTAACTGTTTCGCCTGCTCGGCAAGCTGGCTTGAATAGAACATAGTACTTTTATTATTTGCCAAATCGTCCAGCAAGCTTTTGCAACGCGCTAACTCAGGTGCAGTATGATTTTTTGGAGACCTATTAAGGTTCGACGCAGATTGGTTCTGCTCAACTGTAGCGTTGAAAGCGTGTTGAACTCTACTGGTACTAGCTGCGGCATGATTATCGTTGGGTGCACCCAGCTTTGGCACTCTATGACCTGATACTTTTTTGCCAGCGTATGATTCTATAGTTTTATTTCTCGCTCCATCAGGCCTTGGTATCTGCGTCTTCTGCGTCCACTTTTTTTTAGCCGGACTTCTTCTCTGTAACTCTTTATTTTTGAATGTTGGATGCTCAGATTTTTTCTTATAACGTGAAGTGGATGAACCAGCACTGATATGTTCCACCGATCTACCTTTATAAGTAGCATTTTGCCGTGGCTCATTCATAACGGTTAACACTGAAAGCAGTGTATTAACAGGAGCCATATTAGTAGTAGTTGAATTCCACATGTTAGCCTTTTTCTACATTTTATAAATTAGTCGATCGATCAGAATAGATGTAGTTTTTCAGTTTCTTCCACAATACTGATAAATATTTTATTAATGAACATTTATACCTTCCATTGATCAATTGTCAGCAGTTGCCCAAGAACGGCTTTCATCTAAGTCGCGGGCCACTTGGAATCGAACATTTCTGGCTAATTGGACAGTTGCGATACAAAGCACAGGGGTAGGATCCTACTCTCATGACATCGTATAGCCATGGTGAATGGCGTAATTGGACATTTAAAGATCCTATTATCTATTATCTAACTCATTTATGACTGACCGGTTAAAAGAATAGACCATTATTCTTTTATGCTATTATATTTTCTCAAGGAATTAGTAGTTATGGGTGATTAACATTTTCCTACCATGTATAGATTTCAGTTTTCAGCCACCTTGATTACCCATAATAATGGGACATCTTTATGTACTTAGCTTGCCGTCTAAGGTTGGTAACGACTCTCAGCGCAACCTTGGAATTTTACGATTTCACCCTGCTTATTTTTCTAGCCAGCGCTATATCAAACAATTTTTTCCCTTCGGCTTCCAGCATGGGCAACATCATGCCGGTGCTGATTGTCTTTTTTGCCGGCTATATCGCTCGTTTTGTTGGCGGTTTTATTTACAGCCACTTCGGCGATCGTTATGGGCGAAAGCCTTATTACATGAATTCCATGGTACTCATGTCTTTGAGTACTTTGGGCATAGCTCTACTACCTGGGTTTGATACGCTGGGCGATTTGGCACCGATCCTCTTATTCTGTCTTCGGGTGCTTCAAGGAGCCTCACTTGGGGGCGAGATACCAGGCTCTGTTGTTTACGCATCAGAGTTTTCTCAGAATAATCGCCGGGGGCTCGTCACAGGTTTGATCATCTTTGGCGTCACGTTCGGCAACATCCTTGCCAGCGGTGTGGTTTGGTTGATCCATCAGCAATTTGGTGAGGCTGCAGTCAATGACTGGGCATGGAGATTACCTTTTGCTGCGGGCTCAATGATAGGCTTACTCAGCCTATGGCTAAGATACAAACTGACAGAAACACCCGTCTTTGAGTCCCTGCAACAAAAACCTAAAACGGTCGTCCCTATTATTACGCTCATCAAACATTATCGACTGCAACTGGCTCAAGGTGTGAGCCTGGCTGCGGTTCCCGCTGTTACCGTATCTGTACTCTTCTTTATGCCAAGATACCTCAAGGAATATGCCCCACAACCATTCTCATGGGCATCCATCAGTTTCTTCCTGTTTTCAGCGCTGGCTATCAGTTGTTTTATCTTCGCGGTGATCTCTGACTGGACTGGTCGCATTCCAATGATACGACTTGGTGCTGTACTCATGACACTGGTTGCACCCATATCCATATATTTCTTTTCGCAAGGCAGTATTCCAACAGCCTTGGCGTTTATACCGCTGGTGATTTCGCTGGCTATGGTGAATGGCGTATACGAAGCCTCTATGGTGGAGCTTTTTCCAACCGACGCTCGCTTCAGTGGCGTGGCGTTCAGCCACAATCTGGCGTTTTGTCTGTTTGGAGGAGCCACTCCCCTCGCGCTTGAATGGCTCTGCTCTCATGGTTGGCTGTTAGCACCGGGCATTTTGCCGGCAGTCGCCAGTTTTATTCTACTGGCACTGTCTTTTAATTGGCGAGACCGCTATCAAGACCAGCTTGCTGAAGTTTAAGGCTTCAGCATTAACGTATGACTCACCTTTCCAGGTAAGAAAGGGCTCTGCTTGCCATCAACCCAATCCATATAACCAGTCCGGAAGAAAGGCGATAATGGATGCCCACTTTGGCCTCCCGGCATATGAAAAATAGCGTCACTCTCACGTCCGGGAGCCACCACCATTCTTTCAGAAGCTCCTTGACTGGCACGCTGCGCTCTTGGCATCCAGACATCGCCGTTTAATGGAACCGCTGGCATATTTAACAGCTTGCCGAATACAGGAATAGCGTTACTTAGTGGATGACGGATATCAGCGGTATTTCTCTCACCCCAGGTTGACGTTGCCAACTTTTCAATACCGCCTAAATCTGCGATGACTTCGTCCACCGTTTCTATCAATAACTCATCCCAATTTTCATATTCAGGGCTCAACCAGTTCATGGGCCTTTCATCAAGAAGACGCCAAATCATTTCTGTTTCATGGTTCAGCTTTTGCATATAGCCGTCATTCACATTGCTTTTTGCTTCAGGTGACAATGCTAAAAAGTAACGACCCAACGCAGACACTATCTTCAGCTTTAAAGCATCATTGAATTCCCGCACCAACCGGTAACCCACATCATCAACCGATGCTTTGCCTGACCAGTTATCCACATAATCATAAAACCGCTGGCGAGCCAGATGCCCTTCTTTAACAACGGGTGTCAGAGTTTCCAAAATTAAACGACGCCAGTTATCCATGTAAACCGCCCTGTGATCCAGAGCGATATCGAGCATGGCTTGCTCATCAGCACTATCTAGCGCCAGCAGCGCATCGCGGATCTGCATTTGCCGTGGGCCAAGAGCGTAACCGCCATTGCCTATTTTGTTATAATCCTCACCGCTGATGATGCGGGCATTGGCCGTCCAAACCTGATGACTTCCGGGATTGTATACCTTTGGATATTCCTCAGGAGCCAACCAGCCAAGCCAATTTTCATCTGCCTTCTGCCAGGGCAGTGGATATGTAGAGTCAATGCCTGAGCGATTAGGTATCTGCCCTGCCACTGTCCAGCCAATGTTGCCATGGCGATCACCAGCGGTGAAATTCTGAGGAGGTATACCGCTACTATTGGCAACAGCCATGCCTTCTTCAACATTCTCTACCAATTCCAGATTGACCAGGTTTACATTGGTCGCCTCAGGCGAATGCGCAGTCCAGCGCAGAGCGTATTGAGTATTATCATAGGCAGAGTCAATCACTGGCCCCCAATGAGTACCGGTATAGTTAACCTTGACTGAATCCTGACCTTTGACGTTTATTGTCTCCGTCCAATTCTCTAGTGGTTTACTCCCCTCATTGGTCATGTATTGATTATTAAGGATTTCCAGCTCCACAAGATCAACCCAGTCACCGGCCGTGTTGGTAAAGCCCCAGGCAACATGGCTATTACTGCCAACCACCACTAAGGGGGTTCCGGGCAACGTAACACCAGTGACGTTTATTTTTTCCTGGGGATTATTCGGGTGTGGGTAGTTGAGTGAAGCTCGATACCAGATGGTAGGCACCCGGTGACTTAAATGCATGTCATCCTGCACAATCGCACCGCCGTGGGCGGTCAATGCTCCGGACACCGCCCAGTTATTACTACCAATCATTTGATCTTCAATGAGTGTACCACTGAGATTGCTGTACAAGCTGGTGTCATTATTTCGAAGATTAACCAGTTCTGGCCCGGGGGTTGGAACATCCGGCAGAACGCCCGGTTGCATAGGTGAATCCCATCGAGTTTTCAGTGGTGAGAGAAAATCAATAACCACTGGTGAGGTTACACGACTGAGATAGCCTTTAAGGTTATCCAGCTTCACCTCATTGTCGTTTAGGTCCATATACATACTGAATACCGTCAGGAAGGTATCTTCAGGCTTCCATAGCTCAGGCTCTACACCAAGCAGCAAGTATTCAAACGGTTTTTGTCCGAGGTCATTGATGCCTTGATTAACTCCACGGGCATAAGCATTCAATAGTGCCTTGTGCTCCGCCGTTGCCTGCTCGACCGACTTTCGGGCAACTTGGCGAAATCGATGCTTCCGCTGTCGTTTATCATGTTCCAGAGCCATTCCGCCGACCAGTTCAGACAACTCACCTGCCGAATTCCTTCGATTCAAATCCATCTGAAAAAAGCGATCCTGGGCGTGTAGATAACCGATAGCAAAGGCCACATCTCTTCGGTTACTGCCTGAAATCAGTGGCGTGCCCTGATCATCACGATCAATAAAGACGGCAGCGGCTAAGCCTGGAACTTTCACTTCACCATCAAGCAGAGGCAAGCTCTGATACAAAAGAACAAACACGGTTAGAATACTAATGAAAGCGAGGGCTATCAGAAAAAAGAATCCCCTCCGGAACCAGACTAACATTGAACCACTCCATTATCGTTATTGTACTGACGGCTAAATATCATCCACTCAGTCTCCATCGAAAGCATACTTCAGGCAACATTCAATTTTAACCGATACCCTGTGAGTATTTTTCATTTTGCCCTGATGACCAACAATCAGTAGAATGTTGCGCTGTTTTAAGGCGTCCAGGATGCCCGAGTTCCCTCACCTCTATCAAAAAGGATTTGTAATGCTAACCAGCACTCGCAATCTGAACATTTTATTTTTACTGTCGTTATTCCACGTTATTACGATTACTGCCAGTAACTATCTCGTACAAATTCCATTTCAGTTCCTTGGAATGCACACCACTTGGGGCGCGTTTACCTTCCCGTTTATCTTCCTGGCGACAGATTTGACGGTTCGCATTTATGGTTCTGAGCAAGCTCGGCGGATTATTTTCCTTTCTATGTTCCCCGGACTGCTGATCTCTTATGTGGTTTCCGTTCTGTTTGTTGAAGGCAGTTTTATGGGGCTGGGAAGTCTTGCAGAGTTTAATGTGTTTGTTGCCCGCATAGCAGTGGCCAGTTTTGCCGCTTACCTCATTGGGCAGGTGATGGACATAACAGTCTTTAACCGCCTGCGTCAAAATGCCGTTTGGTGGGTGGCGCCCGCCTGCTCTACCGTTGCCGGTAACTTTATCGATACGTTGAGCTTCTTCAGCTTGGCTTTTGCAGGTTCAGCTGACCCGTTTATGGCTGAGCATTGGATGGAAATTGCGTTGGTTGACTATGGCTATAAGTTAGCAATCAGTATGCTGTTCTTCCTGCCAATGTACGGTCTTTTGCTGAACTTTTTGGTCAATAAACTGAAAATGCCCATTAATATGTCAGCCCAACAAACTGCTTAATTTAAAAAGCCCCTGTAAAGGGGCTTTTTAATACTGAATCCCTGCTAACTTTTATCACCATTAGCTGTTTGACAACTCTACGTTAATTCTGGCGCTTTCTTCAACGCAAAACCTTATGTCTATCTCAACCTTACTTTCTCAAGGCTGTTAAATAGTATGGCCTTATCTTTATCCGTAATGTGCTCAATATTGATAGCTTTGAAGAACTCATGCTGAAGATGACCATCAATTGTTTGCCCTGAATCCAGATATGATTTTAGCTTCGTCAATATTTCTTTATCTATCTTCAGTAATTCTGGCCTGATCTTAAGATCCAGATCCATAGCGGTAAGGTGAGAAGGTTTATCGACCTGCCAGTCAGCCAGATAACGGTATTGAATGGCCTTTGCTACATCCATTTGAGCCTGAACGAAAAAAGACAATGACTCGGCATTTAACCCTAATTGTTTGGCCTCTGTTTTTGCCTTCTTTAATACTTTCAGCTCCCTATCATAATTTGCAATGGGACTATGCGTGGACGCCTTTGATAGAGCGACGTATTGCATATAAGCAAGCCTTTGATTGATAAGCTCGAAAATGCCACTAGCCACTGGGTCTGCTCTCGTCCATGTTGCTGCAAGAAGAACCAGAATGAGCGGTAGAAAATATGTCATAGCCCTCTTCAACCAAGCGCTCTGGTGCTTCGTGGGTTTGATATTTTCTTTATCTGCTGAACTGAACATTAGTTAATATATGTCCGATGCTTGGATTTTTTGATGCATAGCAAAAACCCCGAACACGAAGTGCTCGGGGTTTTCACAACCTTGAGCGAACTCAAGGGTAATTTAGTGCCTGGCGATGACCTACTCTCACATGGGGAAGCCCCACACTACCATCGG
>NZ_CANMAO010000032.1 GCF_947495845.1 uncultured Endozoicomonas sp.
AACCGGCGACTTTCCCCTTACAAGAGGGCCGATCAGCGAGGCCGCTATCATACCGAAGCGGCTTTCGTTGTCAAGCGGTCGTTTTCAGATGCTTTTCAACTCGCTGACGTTGTCGTTCAGACCGTGTCAGCGGAGGCGCATATTACCGCGCCGAGTGATTTTGTCAACCGGTCATTCAACCTTGTTTTTCAAAATCCTCTTCTCGTTCAGCAGTGCTGTCCGGAAGAGCTGCGTATACTATATATCCATATCGCTATTAGCCAGATGGATTAATACCTATTTTTAGCTTATCCCGCTTAATACGATTCATAGACGATCGCCGTCTATTTAACTGCTTTATAGATACAACACCGTCAACCAACAGCGGTACCTTTCCTGTTCGTACAGCCGGTTTCTCCATTATGCTTCGTTGCCTTTAAAGAGCCGCTTATTTAAAATGCACGCGCAGCAAAGGCTCTATTTTCAGCCGAGCACTTAAAAACCCAACCATGACCCGTGTTCAAAGAAAATCTCATCATTTTCTCCGAGCAGTTTCATTAAGCCCTTTGGGCATTAACAATTACAAAAATTCAACGATACCCAATAAGTCATTCATCGTGTTGCACCCGCCGAGTCGGCGATATCAACCCAAGTTTTCTGGAGAATTCACTTGTTTGAACCCAACGTCAGAAACGTTGCCACTATTAAGAACGACCTGCTTTCGGGTTTGACCGTGGCATTGGCCCTGGTTCCAGAGGCCGTCGCATTTGCATTTGTCGCCGGCGTCGAACCACTGGTTGGCCTTTACGCCGCCTTTCTTGTCGGTCTGATTACTGCCGCCATTGGCGGACGTCCGGGAATGATTTCCGGCGCTACCGGTGCACTTGCCGTCGTGATGGTCAGCCTGG
This sequence comes from uncultured Endozoicomonas sp., assembly GCF_947495845.1. Classification (GTDB taxonomy): domain Bacteria; phylum Pseudomonadota; class Gammaproteobacteria; order Pseudomonadales; family Endozoicomonadaceae; genus Endozoicomonas. The sequence continues at coordinate 888 of NZ_CANMAO010000032.1, forward strand.
TCGCTATCCACGGCGTTCAGTATCTTTTTGCCACCGTAGTATTGATGGGTATTCTTCAAATGCTTGCCGGTGCCTTCAAGCTGGGCAAATTTATTCGAATGGTGCCGCACCCGGTCATGCTGGGCTTTGTTAATGGTTTGGCTATCGTGATCTTCCTGGCGCAACTCAGTCAGTTTGGTGTTCAGGGCGAAGCGGGCTGGCTGACGGGCACCTTCCTTGAAAACAGTGTGGTGGATGTGGCCTGGATGGGCGGTACTGAGTTGTACCTGATGCTGGGTCTGGTTGCGTTGACTATGGCGATTATTCACTTCCTGCCAAAACTGACTACCGCTATTCCTTCTTCACTGGCAGCGATCCTCGTTGTTACCGGTGTCGCACTGACGTTAAACCTTGATACAAAGAGTGTTGGTGATGTTGCAGGAATTGCCGGTGGCTTGCCTTCTTTCAGCATTCCTTCAGTGCCTTTTACCTTTGAGACACTGGCAATTATCTTCCCTTATTCTCTGATTCTTGCCGCCATTGGTATCATCGAATCGCTGCTGACATTGCGAATGGTGGATGAAATCACCGAGACTCACGGCAGCAGTAACCGCGAATGTGTTGGTCAGGGTGTTGCCAATGTTGTGACGGGTTTCTTCGGTGGCATGGGTGGCTGTGCCATGATTGGTCAGAGCATGATCAACGTAAACTCAGGCGGCCGTGGTCGTTTATCCGGTATTTCCGCTGCGTTGTTCCTGCTGTCCTTTATTCTGTTTGCCTCTTCATTAATAGAGATGATTCCGGTTGCGGCTCTGGTGGGCGTTATGTTCATCGTTGTCATCGGAACCTTTGAGTGGAGTAGCTTCCGAATCATGAACAAAGTTCCAAAGGGTGATGCCTTTGTTCTGGTTCTTGTTTCTGTGGTGACTGTGCTGACCGATCTGGCGGTTGCCGTTATCGTGGGTGTCATTGTTTCTGCCCTGATTTTTGCCTGGAAACACGCCAAGCACATCCGGGTGGAGAAGCAGGATGACCAAGATGGTTCAACCATTTACAACATCCACGGCCCATTGTTCTTTGGCTCGACCACCCACTTTCTGGAACAGTTCACGCCAAGAGACGACAATGAGAATGTCATTATCGATTTTCAGGATTCCAAAGTAAGCGATCATTCCGGTCTTGAAGCTATTGATACGCTGGCAGAACGTTACCTGAACAGCGGCAGGAAATTACACATCCGACATCTGAGTCCAGACTGCAGAAAGCTTCTCAGCAAGGCGGGCAATATGGTTGAAGTGAATGTGATTGAAGATCCGAAATATTTTGTGGCGACTAACGCCTGATCATCTACATAGCCCGGCGATACAGTCGGGCTTTTTTTATCCGCAACTATCTATTCACAACTATCTAAAAAAGACTCGCTCAGACTTACTCCCCATAATTGCGCACCATAGTTCTGATTTGATAAAGTGATCCTGTCTGTCCATAACAAGAAAACCAAAGAGGCAACTGCATCATGAAAACCATCGAACAATGGTTCAGTGAGTACGGCGAAAGTCACCAGAACAAAACCAATAAGCTCATCCACTGGATTTGTGTTCCAGCCATTCTTTTCAGCATTGTTGGCATTATCTGGGCATTCAGCCCGATTGCCGCCTGGGTGCTGATGGCGGTGACCATGCTGTTTTATTTCAAACTCTCGTTTAAATTGTCACTGGCGATGATTCTGATTTTTGCCGCATCCGCTGCACTGTCTCAAGCTTTAGGTGCTTATGTGCTGGAAGCCAGTATTGGAATCTTTGTAGTCGCGTGGATCTTTCAGTTTGTTGGTCATAAAGTTGAAGGGAAAAAGCCATCGTTCTTTGATGACTTGAAGTTTCTACTCATCGGCCCGCTGTGGTGCCTTGGCTTTTTGTTCCGAAAACTGAATATCAGTTATTAACTTTATTTGCTCTTGCAACTGCATCCTCAGTATCCTTCCAGCCTCCTCTTGGCTGGATGAGATCTGAACGAAAATAAACCATCCCGTCTTTATCCGTCACTTTCAGCGGCGTATACAAACCATCATTAAAGAAGCCGGGCATTTGAGCCTTTATAATTGCATGACATAAACCACGCGTTAATTGTTGTACTTTTTCTAACTGACTCTTTGCTTCTTGCAACGCACCTAAGCGACTATCCATATCACAACCACCCGGTTCACCTTTCAGTTTCTCCCGAAGAAGATCCAGCGTACCATACAGTCCACCAAGTAATAAGTGAGTTTGATAACACCTAGCCAGAGCGGTTAATTTAAAAGCTTCCAAGTGTTCATCAGATAATCGCCCCTCCAACTCACAGCCATTGGTTTCCGCTAACTCTATATCCTTTTTCAAAAGGATATTACGAAGGGTTTCCAAAGCAGTGATAGCACCTCCTGTTTTGCTTTTATCTGGCTGAATAGATAGAAATATTAGTGTAAAGGCATTTTCATCATAGAGTGCTTCTTTCTGACCCAAACGCCTGATTGATTGGGATAACGTCTCGATCTCATTCAAATAATCAGAGCTCGCTAAAAACAACTTAACTCTACCATTACCGTTCAACTTTTTGTCTAGAGAGCCTCCACGTACAAAATATTGGAATTCTCTGTCTACCACGCTGGCAGTATATTGTGCTTTGCTTAATACCTTACTTTTTACCCACCAGTAGCATTCGGAGAGCTTATTCTTTATTCGAGTGACTAAGGAGACTTTGCGATCAAAAATGCTTTTATCAATGCCAATGGAAGGATCTGATGACTTCTTTGCACAGAAAAAAGGTGAAACGGTTCGGCCATTTGCCAAACCTGAAACAGTATTTTCGTTCAAAATATTATAGACAGGAACGATTACATTACTCTTAGCATGCTCTTGTCTGAACCCTGATGTCGTAGGCATAGCCAATACTTCCCTGTGAGCCAACAAATAGAATATGATCACCTGATTTATCTGTGCAATTCGGTTGTGAAAACCACGAATCACCAGTACATTCTGTTTGATATCCGACCAGCCAGCAATTAGACATTAGCATAATCTTCACCTCGACCCAGCCAGCGGTTAATCAATGGCTCTGCGTATTCTGGCGACCGTTCAATGAGTTCTCGAGCTGCATTGCGTACAGACTCCATCAAATCACCATCACGTTCAAGATCAGCCACTCGAAACTGGGCTAGGCCGGTTTGCCTTGTACCCAGCACTTCTCCCGGGCCTCTTAATTCCAGGTCTTTTTCAGCGATCACAAAACCATCGCTGGAATCCCTCATTACCTGCAAACGCTCTTTACTCTGTCGGGATAACGGGGCGTGATACATCAACAAACAGTGACTGGCCACACTACCACGGCCAACCCGACCACGAAGCTGGTGTAGCTGAGCAAGGCCCAGACGTTCGGGGTTTTCAATAATCATCAAACTGGAGTTGGGAACATCAACGCCCACTTCAATCACGGTGGTAGCCACCAGCAAATGGAGATGACCTTCTTTAAACGCTTTCATCACCTCGACTTTTTCCGCCGATTTCATTCGCCCATGAACAAGCCCTATGGATAATTCTGGCAGGCTTTCTTTCAGCAATTCAGCAGTCACTTCAGCCGCCTGACATTGCAGGGCTTCGGACTCCTCAATCAGAGTACACACCCAATACGCCTGACGACCTTCCAGACAGGCTGTTTTTAGCCTCTGCATTACTTCGTTGCGACGATCATCACCAATAACCACGGTATTTATTGGGGTTCTGCCCGGCGGCAGCTCATCAATCACGGAGACATCCAAATCAGCATAGGCACTCATGGCAAGCGTTCGCGGTATTGGTGTTGCCGTCATGATTAGCTGATCAGGCAGGCCGCCATTTTTCTCACCTTTTTTGCGCAACGCCATACGCTGATGAACGCCAAAACGATGCTGTTCATCAATAATGGCCAAACCCAGTTTGTGAAAATGCACTTCATCCTGAAACAATGCATGGGTTCCAACAACCACTAATGCCTCGCCGGTCGCAATCTGTTCAAGCACTTCCTGCCGCTTTTTCCCCTTGGTTTTTCCGGATAGAAAAACCATAGAGATGCCAAGTGGTTTCAACCAGTTAGCAAAGTTGATTTGATGCTGCTCTGCCAAAATCTCCGTCGGCGCCATAACGGCAGCCTGATAACCGTTTTCTACCGCCTGTAATGCAGCCAACGCGGCCACCACCGTTTTACCCGAGCCCACATCACCCTGCACAAGGCGCAGCATTGGTTGAATAGCCGACATATCCTGACTGATATCATTCATCACCCGCTGCTGAGCCCCTGTCAGAGAAAACGGCAGTTGCTCCAGCATACTATCCGTCAACTGACTTTTAGGCGGCATGGCAAAGCCACCTATAGACTGCACTCGTTTTCTAAGCTGTTGCAGGCTCAAGTTATGAGACAGTAATTCTTCAAATGCCAGGCGTTGTTGAGCGGGGTGCCGACCTTCTCCCAAAAGCTCTGTGGAAATATCCGGTGGTGGTTTATGCAGTAATTTCACGGCAGCTACCAAAGGACTCAACCGATACTTCTGCCGAATGGGATCAGGCAATAATTCCTGCAACGAATCTTCATTAGCAAGCAGCGATAAAGCTTGCTCGCAAAGGCTTCTGATGCGCTGCTGAGTTAGCCCTTCAGTGGCCGGATAAACCGGTGTTAAGGTTTCCTCTACATCTATCGGTGCATCCGGCTGAATCACTTTGTATTCCGGATGATAAATCTCAAAGCCGGTAGCGCCTCGGCGAGGCTCACCAAAACAACGAACTTCAGCCCCAGGTTTTAAATTGTTTTTCTGCCCAGCGGTAAAGTGGAAAAACCGCAGACTGATTGAACCAGTACCGTCGCTTACCCGGCAAAGAAGACTTCGTCGTCTACCCATGACCACTTCGGAAGCGAGAACCTTACCCTGAATAACCACATCGCTATGTGGCTGAAGTGAACCGATTGGGACGACCCGGGTTCGATCCTGATAACGCATGGGAAGGTGGAACAACAGATCCTGAATCGAATGAATGCCGATCTTGCTCAGTTTGTCGGCCAAAGCACTGCCCACACCTTTTAAGGTGGTGACAGAAATATCATTCAATGATCGGTTTATATTCACTGTCGTTTACCAACCAACATTTACTGGGCTATGGGCATTTACTGGGCTATGGGCATTTACTGGGCTATGGGCATTTACTGGGCTATGAGCATTTACTGAGCTATTGAGCATTGCCGTAGTGCATCAGATAAAACATCAATGGCTTTGGGCCTCGGAAAACTGGCTCGCCATGCCAAGGCTACGGTTCTACCCGGTGAAGGTGCACGGAAAGGCCGAGTTGTCAGCAAGTTAGGCGCATAGTGATGATCAACTATGGCTGATTGTGGTAGAACACTGATGCCCATTCCGGAAGCTACCATGTGCCTGATGGTTTCCAGAGATGTCGCTTCTATACCACTTCCGTCGCCTTCTTTTTTATTGCCCAGAACCGGGCAGGCTTCAAGAATTTGATCACGAAAACAGTGGCCTTCCCCTAACATTAATAAATCGGCTTCAGCCAGATCGGCAGGATCAATACTTTCCTGCTCTTCCCATGGATGCCCACTGGGCAGCAACACTTTAAACGGTTCATCATAGAGTGGCTTAGTCAAAACATCCGGCTCATTAAACGGCAAGGCAATAATAATGACGTCCAGTTCGCCCAGCCGAAGCTTACGACGAAGTACCGCTGTAAAGTTTTCTTCGATATAAAGCGGCATATTTGGCGCACTTTGAGCCAACTGTGGAATCAGGTGCGGAAACAAATAGGGCCCGATGGTGTAGATGGCTCCCACTCTAAGTGGAGAGCTCAACTGATCTTGCCCGGTTTTTGCCAACTGTTTGATGGTTGCTGATTCTTCCAGAACTTTTTGCGCCTGACCAATAATCAGCTCGCCCATTGGGGTCACGCGAACTGCATTGCGCGTCCGTTCGAACAACGCCACACCCAGCTCATCTTCAAGTTTTTTCACTCCGACACTCAAGGTAGGCTGACTGACGTAGCACTTACTCGCGGCACGGCCGAAGTGCTGCTCCTGAGCAAGGGTGACAATGTAGCGAAGTTCTGTCAGTGTCATAGCGTAATCAACTTTCTGGGCGCCGGTTGTGCCGAATATAATAGCCAAGTACATAGTACTGTAAATAAACACAGTGCGTATTTACAGTACTATGTACTTGGCTATTATGATTTTTACAGAGATTATATCAACTGATAGAGCAGTGCTATGAAAAAGCTCAATGTGGTGATTGCCGGTTGCGGTGATGTAGGTTGTGAACTGGCGAGGCAGTTGCTTGCTCTGGATGCTTTTGATGTCTGGGGACTGCGCCGGGATATTTCCAAACTGCCTGCGGGTGTAAAGCCTATTAAGGGCAACTTATTCGAAATAGAAGCGCTAGGTTCATGGCCAAAGCGCATTGATTATCTGGTCTACTCTGCATCATCAGATGGCGGTACCGAAGAGCAGTATCGTTCAGCGTATGTTGATGGCCTGCAAAACGTGATTCAGCGATTGGAAGACAACAATTACGCTCCTCGTCGCATTTTCTTTACTTCCAGCACCAGCACCTTCCATCAAAGCAAAGGTGAATGGGTTAATGAGGCCTCCACAACCGAGCCGGTTAAGTTCACCGGCAAAATCATGCTGGACGCCGAAAACCTACTGAACCTGTCGCCTTTCAAAAGTACCGCCGTTCGACTTGGTGGAATATATGGTCCGGGCCGAAGCCGATTAATTGACCGCGCAAAAAAAGGGCAGGGCTGCCCGAAATCTCCGGAAGTATTCAGTAACCGCATTCACATGAAAGACGCGGCGGGCATTATTGCGCACCTGATTCAGCGTGATGATAACGGCTTTGATATCGATGAGCTTTATCTTGGTGTGGACGGCCACCCAGTCACAATGCATGAAATACTACAATGGCTGGGTGAACAACTGGAAGTGGAAATGGACAATGATAACTACCCTGCTCCGCAGCGGGGGAATCGTCGATGCTCAAATGATCGTATCGTTGGTACTGGGTATCAGTTTTTCTACCCTGACTTCAGGTCTGGCTATTCAAAGCTTTTGTAGGCGGATAAGCAAGCTTACTCGTGCGCATAAGCCTGAAAAAATCACTTCAATTCAAGTATCGCTTCAATTTCTACCGGCACACCTTTTGGCAGCTCTTTCACACCGACTGCTGCGCGAGCAGGGTAGGGTTGCTTAAAGAACTCAGCCATTACTTCATTCACTTCGGCAAAGTTCGCCATGTCGGTGAGAAAAATGGTGACTTTAGCGGCATCATCCAGATGGCCGCCTGCGGCTTCAGCAATCGCCCGCAAGTTTTCAAAACAAAGGCGTGTTTTATCTTTAAAGCTACCAGCCAGAAGCTCCATGGTATCAGCAACCAAGGGAATCTGACCCGAGATATAAACTGTAGTACCGGCTTTAACCGCCTGAGAATAGGTACCAATCGCCTTAGGGGCTTTATCTGTATTTATTGTCTGCCTGTTACTCATTATTTATCCTTACTGAAATTAAATAACCAAAAGTGCTAACAGGAAACCAACGATACTAGTGGACAGTCATGATTTTTCAAGCCTTTCGGTAAGTCTCACGACTCACGACGCCTTCTTACGATGGAGTTCACACCTTTAATAATCCGTATGCGCTTTATAATTCTGGCCAGATGTAAACGGTCACGGACGTTCAATACCAGTTGCACGACACTGCACTGAGAATCCTGCTCAACCATGCTGATTTTATCGATATTGCCTTCAACTGCTGTAATGGCGGTGGCCAGAGAAGCAATCATGCCACGGTGATGCTGAAGTTCGACACTCAGTTCCACCGTAAATTCACCGGAAACCTCTTTATCCCACTCAACCTCAAGCACCTTTTCAGGATGATGGCGAATTTCTGCAACATTCGGGCAAGAATCCGTGTGAATTACGATGCCTCGGCCAGAACTGACATGCCCAACCACAGGATCGCCTGGGATTGGATAGCAGCACTTACCGAAGCTGATCACCATACCTTCAGAGCCACGAATGGACAGTGGCGCTTCCCGCTTGGAAATATCCAGCTGGCTCTTGCTCTCAGGCAGACTGCCCGGCTCAACCAGAATTTTGGCAACGATATAGGCCATTCGATTACCAAGGCCAACATCTTCCAGAAGCTCATCCAAATCGTTTAACTTGGAGTTAACGAGCTGATTTTTAATAGATTCCTCACCGATTTTTTCCAAATTACTGTCAAAGCTCAGAAGTGCTTTATTCAGTAAACGGCGACCAAGGGCAATGGATTCATTTCTGCGCTGGTGTTTCAGGAAGTGTCGAATGTTGGAGCGAGCTTTGCCGGTAATAACAAAGTTCAGCCATGCTGCGTTTGGTCTGGCACCTGGAGCAGTGACCACTTCAACCGTCTGACCACTTTGCAAAGGCTGACTTAGCGACGCAAGCCGTTTATTTATACGGCACGCGACGCAAGTATTACCAACATCAGTATGCACCGCGTATGCATAATCGACAGCTGTCGCACCTTTCGGCAGCTCAAAAATATGCCCTTTCGGCGTGAAGACATAAACTTCATCCGGAAAGAGATCGATTTTGACGTTCTCGATAAATTCGAGTGAGTCACCAGCGTTCTTTTGCAGTTCAAGAACGCCTTTCAACCATTGTCGGGTTCTGGCATGGCTGCCGGAGAGCGCTTCTTCACCAGACTTATATAACCAGTGGGCAGCAATACCATTGTTGGCCATGTCTTCCATTTCCTGTGTGCGGATCTGGATTTCTATGGGGACACCGTGCATACCAAACAACGTGGTGTGCAGAGATTGATAACCGTTGGCTTTGGGAATAGCGATGTAATCTTTAAAACGACCCGGAATGGGCTTGTAGAAGTTATGGACAATACCCAGCGCTCGATAACAACTATCCACACTGTCGACGATGACACGGAACGCAAACATATCCATGATTTCATCGAAGGATTTACTCTGGCTGCGCATCTTGCGATAAATGCTGTAAAGGTGCTTTTCACGACCAACCACCCGGCCTTTTAGCCCTTCGTCTTCCAGACGTGCAGCGATGGCCTGCTGAACTTGTCCGACCAGATCCTTACGATTGCCCCGGGCATTTTTTACCGCCTGACGAATGAGCCGTGAGCGCATGGGATACATGGCAAAAAAACCAAGATCTTCTAATTCAGTTCGTAAGGTGTGCATGCCAAGGCGATTGGCAATAGGGACGTAAATATCGAGGGTTTCTTTGGCTATCCTTCGTCGTTTATCTGGACGAAGTACGCCAAGGGTTCGCATATTGTGCAGACGATCCGCCAGCTTCACCAGAATTACCCGGATATCCCGAGCCATGGCCAACGCCATTTTCTGGAAATTTTCTGCCTGAGCCAGGGTTTTGTTCTCGAACTGCATGTTGGTCAGCTTGCTGACGCCGTCCACCATATCAGCGACCACATCACCAAACTGGCTGGCAAGGTCTTGCTTTTCGATACCGGTATCTTCGATGACATCATGGAGCATCGCCGCCATCAGGCTGTGATGATCCATGTGCATATCCGCAAGAATGGACGCAACTTCGAGGGGATGAATAATGTAGGGGTCGCCACTGCGGCGAGTTTGTCCGTCGTGTGCCTGCTCAGCATAGTAGTAGGCACGACGAACCAGGTTGACCTGCTCGGGATTCAGATAGGACTTCAAGCGGCCGGCAAACTCATCGATGGTCAGCAAAGTCCGCTCCTTATGCGCAGCTCATCCATTGCACCTTCACAACACTTTCTAAACACTTTTGCTACATAACTGCAGCCATTTACATGCAATAGAAAGCAGAATCAATCCGCTTGTACACCTGCCAGGAACATGGCCGCTTCTTCGTCATCGATAGCGCGCTCATCAACATTCAGGGGGGTTACCAGGCCCTCAGCGATTTCACGCAGGGCGACAACGGTAGGCTTGTCATTTTCCCAGGCAACTTTTGGGTCTTTACCGCCGATAGTCAGCTGACGGGCACGCTTGGAAGCGACCATGACCAATTCAAAACGGTTGTCTACGTTATCCAGACAGTCTTCTACAGTTACTCGTGCCACGGTGGTTTACTCCATCTTTGCAATCTTTGGGGATAAAGGTGCTGGCATCAATACAAATTAAATACTGTAAATTGAATGCCGGTTTGCCGGACCGTTTAGTTTACTTTACGACCCATAGCCAGACAAGCTTTAGCACGGTTAGTGTTTGCTCCATAGTCGTTGCGGATTATAGTATCGCTGTGTACTAAAACGATAAAATCACACTTCAAGAACACAGCTTTGGAATCTTCATGGCCAATACAACCAGCCAACCTGAACAGCCCAAAAGGCTCAACGACCTCCGCAGCATGATGGCACAACAGGGCATCGATGCATGGATCATCCCTTCTTCAGATGCTCATAACAGTGAATACGTCGCCAGCCATTGGGAAGGGCGCGCATGGCTTTCAGGCTTTACGGGGTCAGCGGGTACCGTGGTCGTTACTCAAGACAAAGCGGCCCTTTGGACGGATGGTCGCTATTTCCTTCAGGCTGAAGAGCAACTAATGGGCACGGGTATTGAGCTGATGAAAGATGGCCAGCCTGATGTGCCAACCATGGCAGAATGGCTGACCAGCGAAGTGAAAGAGAAAGGCGTTGTTGGTTTTGATGGTGCCGTGCTGAATCTTAATACCGTGAGAACACTTGAAAATAAGCTCGCAGAAAAATCCATTAGCCTGAAAGGTGATCAAGATCTGCTGGATCAGATCTGGAGTGACCGCCCTTCATTGCCAGCAGAGCCGGTCATTAATCACGAACTTTTTTATGCGGGCAAGTCGATTTCCGAAAAGCTGACCAATGTCCGCGAGCTTATGGCTATCAAAAAGGTGTCTGATCTGCTGATCACGACGCTGGATGATATCGCCTGGCTGTTTAACCTTCGTGGTTCTGATATCGAGTGCAACCCGGTGTTTCTGGCCTATGCCATGGTTTCTCAGGATGCCGTAACACTGTTCACTGATAGCAGTCGTATCACTTCAGAAGCTATGCAGTCACTGAATGACAGCAAGGTTTCCCTGGAAGCATATGACGATATTTTCAAACACTTGTCTGCACTGTCGGAACCCACGACCCTGCTGATTAATCCGGCTTCCACAAGCTATAAGCTGGCTTCTGTGATCCCGGAAAACATTAATAAAATCGAAGACCGCCTGCCTACCACAAATCTGAAAGCCATTAAGAACAGCACTGAAATCGAGAGGATGAAAGATTGCCATCGTCGTGACGGCGTTGCCATGGTGCGCTTTATACGCTGGCTGGAAACCAATATCCCCACCGGCAAGCTGGATGAAGTCAATATTGATGAGCAGCTGGTGCAGTTCAGGGCTGAAGCGCCTGAATTCAAAGGTGTCAGCTTTCCAGCGATTGTTGGTTACGCTGGACACGGGGCAATCATCCATTACCGGGCAGATAAAGACAGCGCCTACAACGTTAAAGAGAAAGGCTTGTTGCTGATTGACTCCGGCGGCCAATATCCCGATGGCACCACCGATATTACCCGTACTTTTGCCTGTGGCGAGCTAACTGAAGAAGAGAAGCGCGATTACACCCTGGTGATGAAAAGCCATATCGCCATGGCATCCGCAAAATTCAAAGCCGGTACTATTGGCATGCAGCTGGATGCCATTACCCGCCAACCTATGTGGGCAGAGGGCATGGACTACAACCATGGCACTGGTCATGGTGTTGGTTTCTTTCTGAACGTGCATGAAGGCCCCATGAGTGTTAGCCCAAAATTGATAGAAGTTGCTCTCAAGCCGGGAATGGTGATTACCAATGAACCAGGTGTTTATCGCAGTAATAAACATGGCATTCGTCTGGAAAACATCATGCTTGTGGCTGAATACGTTAAGAATGATTTCGGCAACTTTCATCAGCTAGAGCTTCTGACAATGGCTCCTTTTGATACTAAACCACTGCTGGTAGAAATGCTTACCGAACCTGAAAAGTTATGGCTAAACAATTATCATCAAAATGTTTTTGAGGAATTATCTCCATTGCTGAGTTCTGAAGATAAAGATTGGTTACAGCAAAAAACAATGGCTCTCTAATTATTGCTATCCAACAATAGTGGTTGTTTGGTCTATTTGCCTGACAGCCACTTCAAATCAAAGCGAACTGCCAACCCTCCTAAATTGACATTTGCAAATTTTCCTTTTTTCTTCAGGGTATGTTGATCAATAATCTGTGAAAGCTCTTTTAATAATTTTCCCTCTAGTTTTTTGGGAGGTAAGGAAGCCCTCTTGAATTTTGTCAGATCATTATCAATAGCCTCTTTAATCGATTTTGAAAGCTTCTCCTGTAAAACGCATTGGATAGAAGGGTATTTCTTATAAACTGCAAAGTTCCGGCGCTCCATTTTATCAACCAGCCTTAATACATCGCGTCTAAAAGAGTCTAACAAAATACCCCTCTTACTGTAGGGAAGCTTTTCGGCAACGCTTTGCTCCCAGGACAAGATATCCTTCATACAAACCACACCAGATTCATTTAAACTTCCTGATGTCCTAACATTCATATCATATTGCTGATCAGCCAATACTTTCAGAACAGACTCCCTGTATTCTCGTACTATACTGTCACCCCCTCCTGAGCGAGACTTCAGCTTTTCATTCATTTCTCCGGCTGTTTTCCGAGCATGTTTTTCTATTCTTTGCGTTGCTTTACCAACCCAGGCCGTTGAGTTATTGGAAAATAATGCGCGCACCCCCTTGTCTTTTCCATTCTTGATGAGGTCTTCTATTTTTAACCGGGTCTTTTCTTCTGTCTTCCTGACCAAATCGTTATAAACGTTCCCATAATCCTTTATTCCTTCTTTTGAAAGTAAACGTGTTACAGACTTAGATTTCTTACGCAATTTTTCCCCGGCACTCTCAAACTGCCTGACCAATTCATCGTCTGGCTTATCGGTTTTATTCATTTCCTTTTTCAACTTTTTAAATTGAGCCTCAGTCTTATTCCGCTGTTCAACATGCTCATCTGCATAAAAGCAATCCAGATTAAGACCTACATCATAAATCAGCTGTTGATCCTCCTTAGAAAAACGTCCAACCTGAATCAAGTTGCTTGCAAAGGACCTACGCATGCGGTAATCATGCATTTTAATAAGTCGCTGTGACTGTACAATATCCATTGAATGCTGGACGACTTGGTCGATCGTTGATGTTTTTTCCCCTATTTTGAGGGTTTGTGTCAACAGAGATTCATGAGCCACCATTTCAACCAGCTGATTATATTTTTTACTACTCTCTTTTGATGATGGTTTGTGCTCAGAACTGTACCCTTTCGACTTGCACTCATCCCGAATAGTGCTTAAAAACTCGGTAATACCTCTCGATACTTCATTTGGATCACTACTGCTTAAAGCCTTGTGAAAGATTTTATTGAGTGTCGCTGAACCAGACGTTTCTTTTTTGATATAGTTCTGTTTCGGTTCAATGGTTGTCAGAGAGCGGGAGCTTAAACTCGTCTGCAAACTGGACCTTGAACTTGCCTTACTCTTTAGATCAATAAAGCCAGAGTCTACACTAGACGTTGATATGGCGCGCCCCCGAAACTTTCTTGAGGCCTGACCTGACTGCCTACCTTCTTGGCTCTGACCTACAAGCCTAACAACGTTTTGGGATGAAATACCCGAGTTATTAGTAATCCCCATTTTCGCTCCAAAATGAATCATATCACTCTAAATAGCGGCTAAAGGGGCATTCTCATTACTCGATGTTTTCATTACCTTGAATAGGTTGTATGCAAGAGGGAGGTGTAGCTGGTGACTGAGATTTGCGCTGCCAGATTTGTCAAAGCAGCGCTTTAGAGAGAAGACAGAAAATAAGACTTAGCTTAACAGCCCTTTGATTAGATCTTCCTTGTAATGCTGTACCCAGTTTGTTGATAAACGCTGGCTGCGAATAATGGTCTGTAAATCTCTGAGCGCCAAGTCAAACTCATCATTAATGACAAGGTAGTCAAACTCACCATAGTGCGACATTTCACTGACCGCCTGAGACATTCGTCGTTCAATGATGGAAAGATCGTCGGTAGCGCGCCCAATCAACCGTTCACGAAGGGCTTCCAGAGAAGGCGGTAAGATAAAGATGGAAACCGCATCTGGCATCAACTTACGAACCTGCTGTGCGCCCTGCCAGTCAATTTCCAGAATAACGTCTTCACCCTTTTTCAGCTGCTCGCGCACCCAGTGCTCTGACGTGCCGTAGAAGTTCCCAAACACTTCAGCGTGTTCCAGAAACATGCTCTTATCCATCATCTCCCTAAAACCATCCAAAGAGATAAAGTGATAATTCACACCATCCTGCTCACCAGGGCGAATCTCACGAGTCGTGTGAGAAACCGATACCCGCACATGGGGCGTGGATTCAACCATGGCCTTAACCAGGCTGGTTTTACCGGCACCGGAAGGGGCTGCAATGATGTAAAGCGTACCAATGTTCATATATGAAGCTCCAGAGCCAGGCTCTGTGAAATCTATAACTTATAGAATAAAGCAGGCTAGAGCGCTGTCCAAAAAATTGCGCCGCCTTTCTGCTAAATCGACCACTAAAACTCTGTTTTTAATGGTGATTATTCGATGTTCTGTACCTGTTCCCGCATCTGCTCAATATAAACCTTCAGGTTCACCGCACTCTGGGTCAGCCCGGAGTGAATCGATTTGGATGACAGGGTATTGGCCTCTCGGTTCAGCTCCTGCATGAGGAAATCCAGCCTACGACCAACAGCCCCTTGGCCTGAAGTATTCAGTGTACGTCGAACTTCTGAAAAGTGTGCTTCCAGGCGATCCAACTCCTCATCAACATCCATTTTCTGCGCCAGTATCACCATTTCCTGCTCCAGACGCTCAGGATTCAGCTCCTGTTTCGCTTCTGATAACCGGTCTAGAATCTTTTCCCGCTGGTTCTTGAGAATGCCCGGCAACAGCACTCGCAGCTGCTTCACTTCTTCCCCCATATTATCCAATCGGGTTTCAATGAAGGCTTTCAGCTCGTTCCCCTCACGCTGGCGCATTTGTATCAACTGTTTAATGGCTTCTTTAAAACTGTTGACCGCAGCCGCATTGATTTCCTTCAGCTCCATCTCTTCAACCGCCTGCACACCAGGCCATTGCAACACCTCCAAAGGATTCACTGCCGCAACCGAAGCAAACCGGGATTCAACCTCTTGAATCGCTTGAGAGAGCTTTTCCAGCATGGGACGGTTCAACTCCAATACCTGAGCCTGATCCATCAGCTGATATTTCAGCGTGCATTCCACCTTGCCACGCTTTAACTGTTTGCGCAGTACTTCCCTAAGCTGGGGCTCTGTTTCACGCCCCTGATCAGGAAGGCGGAAATGCGGTTCGAGATAGCGGTGGTTAACCGATCGAATTTCCCATGCCAGGCTGCCCCAGGCTTCCTGTACCTGGACCCGGGCGAATGCAGTCATGCTGGATATCATGAAATACTCTTTTCTCGGTCGATAAATTAACGGGTAATTATTAAGAAGTTTACGGATAAATTAAACAGTGTTTTCCCGAAAACCGTTAGAACCGTTATAATTCCGCAAAATTATCATTTCCTGAACATGCCTAAGGTAGACACCATGCGTCCAAGTGGAAGAACGGCCGATCAACTTCGCGATGTAAAAATCACTCGCAATTATACCAAACACGCCGAAGGTTCAGTCCTTGTTGAGTTTGGTGATACTAAAGTGATCTGCACCGCTTCTGTAGAGCGTGGTGTTCCCCGTTTCCTGAAAGGCTCTGGTAAAGGCTGGGTCACGGCAGAATACGGCATGCTGCCGCGCTCCACCACTGAGCGTATGGGCAGAGAAGCCTCCCGTGGCAAGCAGGGCGGTAGAACACAGGAAATTCAGCGTTTGATTGGCCGCGCACTTCGCGCAGCAGTGGATATGAAGAAGCTGGGAGAAAACACCATCAATATCGACTGCGATGTTATCCAGGCAGATGGCGGCACCAGAACAGCCTCTATTACCGGTGCCTGTGTTGCCCTGGTAGATGCTATTCGACACATGCAGAAAAAGAACATGGTCAAAGCAGACCCATTGCTCCATATGATTGCTGCCGTGTCTGTTGGTATTTATAAAGGCAGCCCGGTGCTGGATTTGGATTACCCAGAAGATTCCAGTGCTGAAACGGACATGAACGTGGTCATGACCGATGCCAGCGGTTTTATCGAAATTCAGGGAACCGCTGAAGCTGCACCTTTTAGCCAGAACGAGATGCTGGCCATGATGGCTCTGGCTCGCTCTGGTATCGAAGAGATCATCACTCTGCAGAAAAAAGCGCTGGAAGAGTGACACTTTTTCTGACACTTTTTCTGACACTTTTCCGGTCAATCGCTGTCTGATCACTTAGTTAATCTATCTTTAAAAAGCCCCTTCGCTCTTGGGGCTTTTTATCAAAGGCAGGCTATGTGATTATTTCGCTGATTGGTGCGTCGAGCACCGGAAAAACAACCTTATCGTCAGCACTGAAGCAAAATCTGGGCAGTGAATGGTCAGTCTTTGATGACTACTACCGTCAGACCGCACTGAAACTGGGCTATCAGTCACCCCGAGAAGCGATTCTTGAGAACTCTGACAGCCGTCAGTTTGCTTCTACCGCCATGACAGCATCCGCTCTGGGCGCCATGCTTCAATGGTGTGAAAACCTTGATGGCGGCCATGGCATTATTGATACGGGTCTGCCCTCTATTCTTTCCTTTCACCAGTACTGGCTTAATGTCTGCGACAGCCCGATCAGCCCTTATACATTGCGATTAGCCCAAGCCATTGCCAAAAAAATTGATGCTTACATTTATCTACCAATTGACGTACTGCCTATTGAAAACGACGGGCTACGCAGCACAGATAGCGGCTTTCAAAAGGAAATTGATCAGTGGATTGTTCACTGCCAGAGCGAACTGCAGATTCCAGAAAGCTCAGTGCTCAGGATAGAAGGCGGGGATTTAGAGGCAAGAGTTGAGAAGTGCATGAATTTGATCAGTACACTTCTCCGGAAAGAGCAAGCAGACTACATGCCCAATTCCCAGTCGTAATCGATGATGACTGGTCCGTGGGATGAAAACGCCTGGCCTTTATAAATGCCGCCATTCAGTACACGGTGGCGCATTCCCGGGGTGATAATCTGATAATCAACGCGCATGCCGTTGTTTTCATCACGGGCAGCGTTATCTTTCCACCAGCTGTATTTGCCCGCTTCACGATCCACTTCGCGATACGCATCAAAGAAGCCCATGTCACCAAGCAAGCCTTCCATCCAGCCACGTTCAGCCTGATTGAAGCCAGAAATTTCCTGTGCGTCACGCCAGTTAGTCACATCAATTTTACGGTGCGCAATGTTCCAGGTGCCACTCATAATAAACTCACGGCGCTTACGGCGCTGTTTACTTAAGTGATGGGAGTAACCATCAAGGAATCGATATTTGAAATTAAGGCTGTCGTCGTCTGTTGCTTCAGGCACAAACAAGCTGACAATACTAATCTTGTCAAAATCTGCCTGCAGATATCGGCCGGTCTCATCCATCTCCGGAAAGCCCAGACCACTGATGATCGCTTTGGGCGCCTGACGGGTATAAATAGCAACACCGCCTTTATCCTGGCGATTGTAACCACTGAATGCATAGACAAAATAGCCATCAAGGAAATACTGATCCTCGATCACCTGCTCATCTTCTCGAGTGTCCTGAAGGCAGATCAGATCTGCGTCCTGCTCCACGAGCCAGTCAAATAGACCGTTCTCCCGTGCACTCTTAATGCCTTCACAATTTAAACTGATAACTCTCATCGACTACACCTTGTCTGCACGCAATCTCGCGCTGACTTAATCTTGTTCTCGGCGAATCAGTAGCCGGGAAAACAGATCACTATAGACGACGACCGTCTATAGTACTAAATCTGACCTGAAAAACATAACCAAAGACTTATATAAGCTGAGGCGAACGACATTTAGCGTCTTATTTTTCAGGAATACGGCTACTTAACCGGAATTAACTCTGCTCAACTGTACGACAAAGTAAGTAAGAGCCTGCACCTATTATAAGGCAAGAACAGGAATCTTCTTGTACGGTTAAGCACAGAATTTTTTAGAATTCTATCGCGCGAATAATAACGACTTATCGCCACTATGTTTATCCGCATAAATGCGACTCACATCGTGCCAGATCAACGGACTCACGGCCTCAGACTTGGCAATTACCGCAATATTGCACTAAGCAAAGCCGATTTATTGGTATAAAATGAAGTTCTTTACTCGAAAATAAACATCAGGACAGGATAAACCGATGCAACAGTACCAAAAAGAATTTCTGGATTTCGCCATTCAACAGGAAGTTCTTCGCTTTGGTGAGTTCACCCTGAAGTCTGGCCGTCAGTCTCCGTATTTCTTCAATGCCGGCCTGTTTAACTCTGGAGAGGCCATCAGTAAGCTTGGCCGCTTCTATGCTGAGGCCATTGTTAATGCTGGCTTAGCGTTTGATCTTCTGTTTGGCCCTGCTTACAAAGGCATTCCACTGGCAACAGCGACCGCTGTAGCGCTTTATGAGCACCATGGCATCAACACCCCTTGGTGCTTTAACCGCAAAGAAGCCAAAGATCATGGTGAGGGCGGTAATATTGTTGGGGCTCCACTGGCGGGACGTGTTGCTATTGTGGACGATGTCATCACCGCAGGTACCGCTATCCGCGAAGTCATGGACATTATCAACAATACCGACGCGAAACCTGCCGCTGTTATTGTGGCCATGGATCGTCAAGAAAAGGGGCAGGGTGATTTGTCAGCGATTCAAGAAGTTGAACGTGATTTCCAAATTCCGGTTTTGAGTGTTGTATCTCTCACCGACTTGCTGGAGTATAGTGAGAATCATCCAGAAATCCGTCGCCATGCGCCGGACATTAAAGCATACCGAGACCGTTACGGTGTATGAGCACTAAACTTCCTTCGCTTATCTTCTTAGCTTCATTTTCTATGGTCACTGCTTTTCCAGCAGTGGCTCAAAACCTTTACAAATACAGAAATCATGAAGGCGTGACGGTAATCTCTTCCGTCATGCCCAGTGACTTGGTAAATCAAGGGTACACAGTTCTCGACAAAAACGGGCGGATTGCTGAAATAGTCCCCCCAAGCATGACCTCCGCACAGAAGGTCCAGCTGGATCACCTCGAAAAGCAGCGGGAAAAACAAGCTCGCCAAGACGAGATGGATAAAGAGCTACTGGTTTTGTACGGTTCTGCGGATGAGATTCTGGCCGTTATGAACAGGAAACTCGGTGAGCTTGACCTGAAACTGAAAGAGCTTGGCAACCTTCAAGTGATCACCGGAAATAATATTCAGGTTAAACAACGGCAGATAGAAAAAGCCGGAGACAAAGCACCTGACTATTTACAGGAAGAGCTCGATAATCTAAACGCCCAGAATCTGGATTATGAAAAAAGAGCAAAAGGCCTGAAGGAGGAACAAGCCCTTCTTAAAGAGCAGTACACCGCCTCTGCTGCCCGCTTCAAAAAGTTGAATCGCAACATCAGCCTCGAATCCATTCCTGCTGTAAGCCGTGATCAGGTTGAAGGGCAGTGGCGAATTCGCGAGGATGTGGCTATTGACTGGAATCTCGATCCAAGCGGTTCTTTTGATTCTTTCTACCAAGAGTTGGGTAGCTATGCCACCGAAAAAAACTTTGGTACCTGGCAGCTGACCAATAATCAAATCATCCTGATGATTGATAAGAAAGAGAATAAGGATTCACTGGGTGGGCAAACTAGCAGGCGGGTCGCTGAGGAACGACGCATTCAGATTATTAATGCCACTGAGTCCGAGTTACAGATACTGATGGACGGGAAAGAAGTCAGCTTGAACCGGTCTTAGAAGCTGTTCACAATCTTTCTGCGAGCTGCAAACGATCATGAACACCTTCTTAAAAACACGTCAGGGCTTTTGTGTAAAAAGCCCTGCGCTTTTCATCGAAATGATGCTTCAGAAATCATTACCCACTGATCAGCCCAGTTCTCGGTCGGCAGTCGTTTAAATTCACTACGTACATACTGAACGATTCGGCCTTCTGCAGCAGCCAGCATCAGGTTGGCTGTTACACTGACTGTCATACGTGTTCGGACGCCTTCTTTCATTTCTGCTTCACGCAACGTCTGCTTAAGCTGCGTTTCCAGGCGATCAAACAACTGAATCACTCGCTGACGCAAGCGATCGGTTTCTCCCGCCAGAGCATCGCCAGTGAGAATCCGGGTAAGGCCAGCATTTTTCTCACAAAAGCCCAGAAGCAGCCGCAGCATCTTCTCACACTTGACGGAAACACTCTGTTCTTCCGCAAGAATCAGGGTAATTCTGGAAAACAGGGCTTCTTCGATAAACTCGATCAACCCTTCAAACATTTTCGCCTTGCTGGGAAAATGCCGGTAAAGCGCAGCTTCAGAGACCCCCACCTCTTTAGCCAGTGCCGATGTGGTAATCCGGGTGCCCGGAGCCGTTTCCAGCATGTGCGCCAGGGCTTCGAGAATCTGCTGTTTGCGAGAAATTTTCTGAGACATATCCATTATGAAGTACTAAACACTATCTCCGGTTATCAAGGTGCCCACGCCACGGTCCGTCAATAGTTCCAGGAGAACGGCATGGGGCACCCGACCGTCTATGATATGAGCAGTTTTCACACCACCCTTAACGGCATTAAGTGCGCATTGTATCTTGGGAAGCATACCGCCATAAATAGTGCCGTCACTAATTAATGCTTCTACTTGCTGTGAACTTAACCCAGTTAACAGTTCGCCATCCTTATCCAGCAGGCCCGCTGTGTTGGTTAACAACAGTAGCTTTTCGGCCATCAGCTCTTCTGCCAGACGGCCTGCCACTAAATCAGCATTGATATTGTATGATGCGCCTTTGTCGTCGACGCCGATAGGGGCAACCACGGGAATAAAATCCGAATTCTGCAGCATATCGATAATATCGGTGTCGATGGATGCCACTTCGCCCACATGACCGATATCAATAATCTCCCGCGCGGTCATTTCTGGTGTTTTTTCTGTGACCACTAATCGCTTCGCGCGAATAAAACGACCATCTTTACCTGTAATACCTATTGCACGACCACCGTTGTTATTGATCAAAGTAACGATTTCTTTATTGACCAAGCCACCCAGCACCATTTGCACGACATCCATCGTATTGGTGTCGGTCACCCTCATGCCCTGAACAAACCGGCTTTCAATATTCAGTCGCTTCAGCATCTCACCAATCTGCGGGCCGCCACCGTGGACAACCACTGGGTTGATGCCAACCGCCTTCAATAGCACAACGCCCTGGGCAAAACTGTTTTTCAGTTCATCACTTTCCATGGCGTTGCCGCCGTATTTCACGACAACGGTTTTTCCAGCATAACGCTGCAGATATGGCAACGCTTCTGTCAAAACCGTAGCGATTTCCTGAGACGACAATGAAGGTGTATCCATGACTCCTCCTGAGGGAGTTTCTTACTATTTTTCTGTCTTGGCTGATCTAACAGGCTGAATGAACAGCCCGCTTCAACAATATGCTCAGTGCGTGCCAGAGTGCCCAAACCCACCAGCACCACGATCACTCTCTTCAAAGCTCTCAACAATTTCCAGCGTTGCCTGAACCACAGGCACCAGAATCAGCTGAGCAATACGTTCACCGGGCTGGATGGTGAATGTAGTATTGCCACGATTCCAACAGGAAACCATTAACTGCCCCTGATAATCAGAGTCAATCAAACCCACCAGATTACCGAGCACAATACCATGCTTATGACCAAGGCCGGAGCGAGGAAGAATCATGGCCGCTAGAGCAGGGTCTTCAATATGAATCGCCATGCCCGTTGGTAGCAGTTGGGTTTGACCCGGCTCAAGGGTTAATGGCTCATCCACGCAAGCGCGGAGATCAATCCCTGCAGAACCTTCCGTCGCGTGTGCTGGCAACGGAAATTCAGTGCCCAGGCGCGGATCAAGAATGCGGGTTTTTACTGTTCTCATGGAGTCAGCTCCCTATGGATTCATTGGTTTCATTCTGCGCTTTCCATTTCCGGAAGCGCCGGGCGACGATTTGCAGCAATTTTCGGGAAACCACTTTCTTGGACGCCCTTGGTAGCGGTTCTTCCAGCTCTTCACCGATCACGGTCACTTCATTGCTTTGGCTGCCAAAGCCGATTTCGCTGTCGCTTACATCGTTTGCCACGACCAGATTCAACTTCTTGCGCCGCATTTTGTCTGCAGCGTAACCCAGCACATTGTGCGTTTCAGCGGCAAAGCCCACCACAAAAGGCGGTTTCTCTGTACCGGTCACAGAAGCAATAATATCAGGGTTACGCACCAAGCGGAGTTCCAGCATTTCTCCACTGTTCTCTGCGTCTTTTTTGATTTTCTCTTTAGCAACCTCGGCCGGACGATAATCGCTCACCGCCGCGCAACCGATGAAAATATCCACTTCGTTCAGATGGTCGTGAACCACCTGATGCATATCCCGGGCACTGACGACATCAATGCGTTTAACCCGTTCAGGCGTATCAAGATGCACCGGACCACTGACCAGTGTCACCGTCGCACCGGCTTCAATGGCCGCTTCGGCAATGGCAAAGCCCATCTTTCCAGAGCTGTGATTGGAGATGTAGCGAACCGGGTCAATATCTTCCCGAGTGCCACCAGCCGTGACCATTACGCGCAGACCGGAAAGAATATCATGAGTGAAGAGCTCCGAGGTTTTCTCAACAATGACTTCAGGGTCGAGCATTCGACCAGGGCCAATATCACCGCACGCCTGAAAACCATCATCAGGGCCAAACAATTTTATACCGCGCTCCAGCAGTTCGTCGCGATTCTCCTGCGTCACGCTATCTCGCCACATGCCTTGATTCATGGCCGGCGCCAAACAAATCGGTGCGCTGGTTGCCAGGCATAGTGTGGTTAGCAAATCATCCGCATGGCCTCCAGCCAGACGAGCCATAAAATCAGCCGTGGCCGGCGCCACCAGAATAACATCCGCCCAACGAGCCAGTTCAATATGCCCCATGCCGGCTTCGGCTTTGGTGTCCAGCAGATCGAGATGCACCGGATTGTGAGAGAGCGCTTGCATGGTTAATGGAGTAATAAACTCACAGGCGGCCTTGGTCATCACCACCCGAACATCCGCACCCAGCTTACCCAGATGCCTGACCAGTTCAGCACTTTTGTAAGCGGCAATGCCCCCGGTAACACCCAGAACAATGCGTTTGTTGCTTAGCTGCTGCATAAGTTGCCAATTTCCTTGGGGAATTAAGTGAGCGTTTCTTTGTCTGAATGGTTATTGGCTCACGTTGAAATCGTTAAACCACCATCATAACAGTGAACGCCAAACGGATATAACTCCTAATGGTTGGAGAAATGCTTTGCTACCCCGAGAGAAAATGATGAGTCTTGGCGCTTCTGCACTCACAGAGACAGAGCTGCTGGCCATACTTCTGCGAACAGGCTGTCAGGGTTTGAACGTTTTAGACCTGTCTGCACAGTTGCTTAGCCAATTCAAAGGACTGAACGGGTTGCTGACCACGGAGCACCAAGAGCTGGTTGCTATTAAAGGGCTTGGGCCTGCCAAAGCCACCCAACTCAGCGCCATATTAGAGATGTGTCGTCGAGTGCTGAACCAGAAACTGGCAAAGTCTGACGTTATTACCAGCCCGAATTCAACTCGAGAGTATTTACAACTCCATTTTCAAGGGTTGGAGCGTGAAGTGATGGCGTGCCTGTTTCTGGATACCCGGCATCGAATCATTGCGCTGGAAACCCTGTTTCAAGGGACGTTGAACTCAGCAACCGTGCATCCACGGGAAGTGGTGAAGAAAGCACTGTCACTGAACGCCTCATCTCTGATTTTGTGCCACAACCATCCTTCCGGTGACCCTGAACCGAGTCAGGCTGATATCCAAATTACACAAACGTTAAAAGAGGCACTTCAACTTGTGGATATTGACGTTCTGGATCACATGATCGTGGGGCAGGGCGAAATTCTCTCGATGGCAGAGCATGGATTAATCTGACTTCTGTAGGGTCTGTTGACGTTTCGTTGCGAGACTCAGTGACTCAGAAAAACGCCAAGCGCGAGAAAGGTTTGCGCCGTGCGTAGTCATTCTACGCCAAGCAAGCCTGACAAAGCGGGTGGCGTTTTTCTGAGTCACCCAAAGGGCGGATCAGGGCGCCCCTATCCCGTCGTTCCAGCATCTTGAAAGGCAATAAGCATTCCTGCGATGCTGCGCCTAGTTATAGGAGCGCCCTGATCCGCTGAGCACGCAACGAAACGTCAACAGACCCTAATAAACAGAAGTCAGACTTTGAAGATCACTCTTCTGTATCAACAAAAGGCTCTTCGCCTTCCATATCACCAAACACATCTTCTTCTGGCGCTAAAAACCATTCATCCAGTTTCATGGATAACTGATCCACACCAGTTTTCTTCAAAGAAGAGAAGAGCTGAATGCTTACCTGTGGAAAACGTGACAGATCGTTGCGCAGCTTGTTTAGCTCCTGCTTCGCAGCACCGGATTTCAGTTTGTCGGACTTAGTGAGCAAAATGTGCAGCGGCAGGTTGGCGCTGACACTCCAGTTGAGCATCATCTGGTCAAACTCTTTCATTGGGTGACGAATGTCCATCAACAAAACCAAGCCCACCAGCGCTTCACGGCGCTCCAGGTAATCGGTCATGTGATGCTGCCACTCTTTCTTCATGGCCTCTGGCACTTTGGCGAAGCCGTAGCCGGGTAAGTCCACCAGAAAGACGCCTTCCTGAACCTCAAAGAAATTGAGAAGTTGCGTTCGCCCCGGCGTTTTACTGGTTCGAGCCAGTTTGTTGGAGCCTGTCAGTGCGTTCAGTGCGCTGGATTTACCGGCATTGGAGCGGCCCGCAAAGGCCACTTCCCGACCTTCATTTTCCGGGCATTGACTAAGCTTGGCCGCACTCTTAAAAAAGGTGGCCTTGCGATAGTTTATTGATTCTATAGGAGGATTCGTGTCGCTCATGGGCTTCATAGGTTCCGGAAAGTAGCCAAAAATAAGGCTGCAATTGGTTCTGGCTGTACCGGTTGCCGGTTGAGTAGTTTATACTATCGTCGTTCAAGGCACATGCTGTCATGTCACCTGACGCAGAAACAGCCAATTGCAGTCGAGGGTTCTGCGAAGATTCGTTTCATTGTTAAGCTTGCTTTAATAAAAAGCCGCGTCAGGTCTGATGAATAATAACAGCCATTTCAGGCAAATGCCGTAACTGGGTCGGGTAATGAAAAAAATTATTCTCTCTCTGGTCGTTTCTTTGGGGGTAACAGGCATCGCCTTTGCCAAAGGAGATGCAGCTGCAGGTAAAGCAAAATCAGTCACTTGTTCCGCTTGCCATGGTGCTGCGGGCGTCAGTCCTGCACCGAACTGGCCAAATCTGGCGGGTCAGGGAGAACGCTACCTGGTCAAACAAATTACTGAAATTAAAGAAGGTGCTCGCTCGGTTCCTGAAATGGTACCGTTTGTTGGCGGGCTGACAGAACAAGATATCGAAGATCTCGCCGCATTTTATGCCAGCCAACCAGCGCCTAAGGGTGTTTCTGATCCAAAGTACACTTCTTTGGGTGAAGCGCTGTACCGTGGTGGTGATGCGAAAAAAGGCATTCCAGCCTGTTCCGCTTGTCACTCGCCAACAGGGCAAGGCAACTATCTGGCCGGTTACCCAATGCTGGCTGGGCAGAAACCCGATTACACCGCCAAGCAGTTGCGTGATCTTCGCGAAGGCGATCGCACCAACGATGGCGAGACTAAAATCATGAGAACCATCGCTGAGAAGATGAGTAACAAAGAAATCGAAGCGGTTTCCAACTACATTAGCGGCCTACGTTAAGGTTTGCGTCTTTACAGAAGTGGTTGAGTCACCACTTCTGTAAACCTCCCTTTTCTGTAAATAACGCCTCAATCTATTCCCTTTCAAAGTCCGCTTTTGTATTGTTTCTGCAAAATTACAAATAAAGCAGGACTACAGGATGACCAAGAAAACGAAGGGAATTGCGGCAATCGTCGCCTTTCTGGTAGTTTCAATCGCTGCCGCCACATTCTTACTAAACGACAATAGCAGCAAACCCACCGTTGCTGTGACTCAATCTGTTGAAGCACCAAATCAACATGCGTCACATGACCATTCTGAAGAAAAGCAGCCAAGTACGTCACAAGCAACAACTCAACCCTATTCACCTCTCTTATTCTCTGCCGGAAAAGATTATCGAGAACTGCCCGTGCCTGTGCAAACGGATGCAACGACAGAGCAAGTCGAAGTAGTTTCCGTATTCTGGTATGGCTGCCCACACTGCTATGCCCTTGAGCCTCAGCTGGATCGATGGAAACCAACCCTGCCCGGTGACGCGAAGTTCATCCGCACTCCGGGGTTCTTTTCCCCCAACCTTTGGCAAACCCATGCACGTCTTTACTATACTGTTCGCAGTATGGGGATTGAAGACAAAGTGCACGCTGGTATTTTCAATGAGATCCAGAACAGCCGTAACCTGTTAGGTGATGATGATGCCATGGCCGAGTTCCTGAACCGGGAATACGGTATCGAGGAGAGTGCATTTACCGAAGCGTACAAGTCCTTCGGCGTTAACAATCAGCTGCAACAGGCATTTTCTAAGCTGAAAGGCTACAACCTCAGTGGTGTCCCAGCGATTATCATTGATGGGCGTTACGTGGTTGAACCCGGTTTAGCCGGTTCTCTAAGCAACATGCCGGTGATTGCCGATTTTCTGATTCGGAAAGTTAAGCAGGATCGCAAGAGCTCCTGATACGGCAAGCCCTGCACCCCAACAACTACTTAAGAAAAAGCCGGAACGCCCATAAACGTTCCGGTTTCTTTAAGATGGGAGTGAATGATGCCGATTCGGACGCTGACAGGCGCGATGCGAAGGCGCTTAAATCGCAAGCGTTATCAGTTTCGCACTGAAAGCGCCCACTATAACCACAGTCAAACCGTTCAACCGCTCACCAAGAACACCTTAAACCTTCTCAGTTTTAATATTCAGGTCGGTATTAACACGGAACACTTCCGCCATTATCTGACCCGCAGCTGGCAACACATTCTTCCCCATCCAAACAGGATTGCTACGCTGGATCGTATTGCCGGGATATTGCCCAAATATGATTTGGTTTCCCTGCAGGAAGTCGATGGAGGAAGCCTTCGAAGTGGTTTTGTGAATCAAACAGAGTACCTTGCCCTTAAAGGACTGTTTCCTTTCTGGTATCACCAATTGAACCGCAACCTTGGCAAGTTTGCTCAACACAGCAATGGACTGTTAAGCCGTTATCAACCTTTGTCACTGGAAGATCACAAACTACCCGGATTGATTCCCGGTAGAGGAGCCATTGTCACCCGCTTTGGTAATCCCGATAGCCCACTGACGGTTGTCATGATGCACTTGGCTCTAAGCCGCCGGGCAAGAAACATTCAGCTGTCGTATATTCAGGAAGTGGTGCAAAACAATGAACATATTGTGCTGATGGGGGATATGAATACTCACGCAGATCAATTACTCCATGACTCACCACTGCAAAACTCGAGGCTTCAAGCCGCTCACTGGGGACAAAACACATTCCCCAGCTGGCAACCAAAACGATCGCTGGATCACATTTTGATAAGCCCATCGCTGCGTGTGAATCGTTTCGGCGTGGTTAATCTACCGATTTCAGACCATTTGCCGGTGTCGGTAGAAATTCAGTTGCCTGAGAGCGTTCTATGCTCGTCTTAGATGACTCTTATACCAATGTCGTTTTTAAATTGTGGAGTGAGTAAGTTATTTTGGGCGACTGGGCAAGGCGAAGCGACGAGTCATAGCCGTAGCTATGGCGAGGAACTTCAACGCAGATCCAGTCGCTCAAAATGGCTGCGCAGCCCATAATTTAAAAACAGAATTGGTATTATTCCCTCATAAGCTAGCGAGCTAACTGGCTCTAGACTTAATGTCTTTTTTCTTGGACATATATAAACGCCTAAAATAAATATCACTTTTCAGCTCTGGAAAAAGAATGTGATCATATTTTTTTAAATAAGAGGCCACTTGTTGAAATACTGGAACACCGTATTTCTCAATCTTGATGTGATGTGGATCTCCATTTTTAATAAGCCATGGAATGCCATCACTAAGAGCACTCCAACCGGGAAATGGAACCCATTCACCATATTATTCAGAACCAGTACTGGTTCCTGTTGATTTGTACATTAAAAAACAGTCATTGGTGTTTAAAACAGCTTCTGCAATGTAGTAATTTAAATAATGAACTCCTCTCCCGGTCAATTCATAACCTACGGCATTTATCCCTTTAGCAACCATTTTTTCTACGTATGGCAACCCTTCATCACGATGATTTAATTGAAAATAATATTCACTAAAATGCTGTTTTAAACCATCTAATACTTTAACTTTGGCCAATGACAGTATATTTGATAATGCACTAGGGGAAATTTCACTCCCTCCTTTTCTGCATCTGTTTGTCTCAAAAACATCTTTATCTTTGGAATCATTATTTTTTTGTAATACTTGGCACTCGATCTTACTATTTTTTCTATTTATTTTATTCTCTGACTTTAAAAAATGTATTTTTCGATCGTACAATTTTTTTATCTTTTGGTAAGAATAGGTGTCACGTTTACCTAAATCTTCTAAATATTTCTTTGCATCAATTATTTTGACAAAATACTGATTCCTCCAGCCTTTAACAAATGCCTTTCCTGAAAGATAAAGCCTTTTTAAGAGACAATCTTTATTATGCGTATTCCAAGCATGAGAAAAGCTTTCTATGGCATTTAACAACTCAGGCAGCATAAGGCCTCCTCATATCAACTTTTATTCAAACCAGTACACTATTCAACTTATTCGGCTCACCTAAGCTACCTGAGAATTACCCCGAACAAGCAAAAGCACAAGCTACAAACGATGGTTTTTTACTCACAGAATGATCAAAAAGAAATAAAAAAGACTCGGTACCAAAGGGGGAAGTAAAGAGGTAGTACCGAGCCTCAGAAAGGGTTCAACGACCATGCTTGGTCAAATTGGGTGGTGCATATTACTTGAATTTTCTGTAATGAGTAGTAGGTAAATGACACACAGCTTATAGCGCCCACTCATAACCACAAAAGCAAACATACACCCCCAACAGAAACCATCACTTCATCAGGAAGCCATTAATGATTAAAAACACGATATAATGCGCACAAATACGTTTAATCAGGCTATTAGTTCAGCTACGGATAGCCATAGAGCAAGGTAGTGAATGATCATTTTTTGTTTGGAGGAATTTCCATGCGTCGCCTGAAGCTGGGGGTGTTTGGTTCTGCTTTTGACCCGCCCACACTTGGGCACGGGGATGTTATCGCGCAGGCGGCCCAATTTCATGACCATATTCTTCTGGTGCCAAGCGCCAGTCATGCCTTCGACAAAAAACCCTTACCTTTTGACACTCGGCTCGCCATGCTGAATGCATTTATTGCCGATATTTCTGTTGACTGCTCGCTCACCGTCAGTGCCATTGAAGCAGACATGCTGGCAGCTCATCCTGACAAGCCAGTGTACACCTATGACCTCTTATCAACGTTAGAAACGCATTATCAGGGGACGGCCAATATCTCATTTATCAGGGGGCCTGATAATGCTGATACGCAAACCTGGAGCCGCTTCTTCAAGCACCGTGAAATAGAAGAACAATGGCGTATTTTTACAGCCTCTGAGCGCTTGAATGTTCGCAGCAGCCAGGTACGAAAGCTATTAAAGAGCAACACCGGGAGTCAGACAGACCAACACGCAATGAGTATGCTGACGCCTTCGGTCAAGTCTTTCATTATTGACCATCATTTATATCAATCAGGTAACCCATGAAGCTATCAGGGCTTGGGATTGATGACGTGCAGATTTCAAGAAAAGAAGGCATCTACGCCGGCTTTTTGCAACTGTTTAAGTACACTCTTACCCACAGGCTATTCAACGGGGGGCACAGTAAACCACTTCTGCGAGAAGCCGTTGTACGCCCTCCCTCCGTTGGCGTTTTACTGTTTGATCCCGCCAACGATACAGTTGTTCTGGTCGAGCAGTTCCGCATGGGACCTCTCTTGAGTGATGAAGATCCCTGGCTACTGGAAGTGGTTGCTGGCATCAGTGAACCGGGTGAATCTCTCGAAGAAGTGGCGATCAGAGAAGTCAAAGAAGAAACGGGCTATGACATTGCCTCTCTAACCCCGGTTTCTGACTTTTACCTCAGCCCGGGCGCCAGTAATGAAAAGCTGAAATTATTCTGCGGCTTTATTGATTCCAGCAATGCCGGAGGTGTTTTTGGTGTGCCGGAAGAAGGGGAAGACATCAAAGTCCATGTTCTTCCTTTTGCAAAAGCTTATGATATGTTGGAAAACGGTCTTATCGCCAATGCGCCCGCAATGATTGCGTTGCAATGGCTTAAAATTAACCATAAGCAGCTTGTGCTCCCATGACTAGAAGATTTATTTCAACGCAGTTTCTACAACCGCTGACATCCCTATGTTTGATTGCCTTTTTGTCGGTCTTTATTACGGGCTGTCAAACCAGCTCAAATGCACTTTCCGGGCTATATAAAGATGGGCTCCCGGGCACAACACAGTGGTCAGTGCTGCCCTTTGTTTCTCATACAAACGTACCTGAAGACGCTAATATCCAACTGGAGCGCATGCTGGTTGTGCAGCTTCCTTCTCATGGCATCAAGAACCCGGAAATCTATACACCACCAGGGTCAGATACTTTGGCGCCTCTGGATTACACGACTGCTTCCCAATGGAACCGTGAAAACAGCATCAGCTTCTCTATCAATGGTGAAATTCTGGAGTGGGAAACAGATCCGGAAGGTCATTTCTCCATCATGATGAATTTGAGAGTGGTGGATGTGGTCACCGGTATCACAGTCTGGGATATGAATGGGTTTGGAAAAGGTCGTAAGGGTGAAGATTACTATGATGTCAGCCGAAAGCTATTGGTAGACCTGGTCAAGGGCATTCCTGTTGAGAAGCAGAAATAGAACCCGGGGCCTCCAACTCTCAAGGAAAGAGCAACGGTATGATCTACGTACTTAGGAATGAGAACAATGAAATCTCTGCCATCTCGGAAAAACCCCTCTCAGAACAATGGCAGCCCATCGACACGGAAGACGAAGGGCTTAAGCAGTTTTTAAAGCGTAACCCGGGCGCTGGCAACCAATTGATGGAAACCTCTGATATTGAATTCATACGGGTGCTGGAAGACGTGATTGACCTGTTGATTGATAAAGAGGTTATTCAGTTCACCGAATTCCCGGATGCCGTACAGAGAAAGCTACTGAATCGTCGCCGCTACCGGGAAAGTCTTCGCAGTCAGTCCGATGCAACCCAGCTTCTGGAAAACGGCGATACGATTTTCTGAGCATGATTTCCTGAGCATCGTATATTGTGGTGTCTTATCGTTCTGTTGAAAGCCCACCTGGCGACGCCTTTCGGGCATTTTCAGTGGGCCAGCCTTCTGGCCAGATATCCTGATGCCGAAAGGCGTCATTGGACAACAGCAGCTTTGGACTGTCGACCTGGTCAGTAAATAGCAGGCCATTCAAATGGTCCAACTCATGAAGCATTACCCGGGCTGGAAAACCCGAAAGATCAGCTTCAATCACTCCTCCCTGCTCATTAAAGCCTCTTATTTTTACCGCTGAAGGTCGCTCAACCCAACCGCGCATTCCGGGTACAGAAAGGCAACCCTCCCATGTCCAGCAAGTATCTTTACTGGTCTCAAGGATGGTTGGGTTAATCCAGAAAGACAGCGGGATATCCACCGCTGAGGGATAGCGAGACCGAGTCTCTTCTGAAATACCAAGGCACAGCACTCTGGCTCCCCAGCCAATCTGCGGCGCAGCAATACCAATACCATTGGCTTCCAGCTGACGCTTTCTAAGAATCTTCAGGTTATGTTGAAAATCATCCGTTGGAATATCATCAACACAGACTTGCTTATGTTGTTGAAACAAAAAGGGGTCACCCATGATGACAATGTCCGGGCTTTCAGACAGCCGCATTGCAGAACACTCCTGATGTTTTCGAGTATTTGTCAGGTTCACAAAAATCCATTAACGAACAAATACTTATAATGTACATGAACAGATCGCAGCAACTACTTATAATGACGCATTAACTTACGTAAGTTAGTACCATGACCAGAACCTATCGTTTATTGATTTCATGCCCTGATGCCAAGGGTATTGTAGCAACTGTCAGCGACTTTATTGCCAGGCATGACGGCTGGATTGTCGAAGCCAATCACCATTCTGACCCAGTGACGGGTCGCTTTTATATGCGCAATGAGATTCGTGCTGAAAGCCTGCCGTTCTCTTTGGAAGAATTTCAAACTCAGTTTGCACCAGTAGCGGATAAATTACAGCTGGACTGGCGCATTACCGATTCCGGCATCCCGCAGCGGGTTGCCCTACTGGCCAGTAAAGAAGCGCACTGCCTTTCCGACTTGTTGTATCGCTGGCGCAGTGGCGATCTGAACATGGAAATCCCTTGTGTTATTTCCAACCATGAAGACTTACGCAGCTATGTTGAATGGCATGGCATTCCCTATCACCATGTGCCTGTGGATAAAAATAATAAGGCAGCTGCCTTTCAAAAAACCACCGAACTGTTGGAAGAATACAAAGTCGACACCGTTGTTCTTGCGCGGTATATGCAAATTCTTCCCCCTGAGGTATGCCAGCAGTTTGCTAACCGGGTCATCAATATTCATCACAGCTTTCTGCCATCCTTTGTGGGCGCAAAACCTTACCACCAAGCTTATGAGCGTGGTGTAAAACTGGTTGGGGCAACCTGCCACTATGTTACCGAGGTACTTGATGCCGGGCCAATTATTGAGCAGGATGTAATCAGGGTCGCGCATCATCATCTGCCAGAAGACATGGTTCGCCTCGGAAAAGATGTGGAAAAGAACGTGTTGGCCCGGGGTTTGCGCTATCACACCGAAGATCGAGTCATCGTTGATGGCAGTAAAACCATCATTCTCGAATAAACAATAATCTGTGGATAACCTGTGAAAGCCTGTTAATAAACTATGAAAAAAGTGTCTCAGGGAAGAGTCATCAAACTGGAAAACTGCCCATGTTGCCGAGGCAAGCCCATGTTTGCAGACTTAATGGTTAGCGAGGAGCGTATGTGGCAGGTCAGTTGTACGGAGTGTGGATTATCCAGCGAATTGGATCCGGATAAACACTATACGGCCATGCGCTGGAATCAACGCCTGGAAAAAGCCAATCTGCGAATGTGGATTACGCTGCTGGGCGCATTGCTTCCAGCAGCTGTGGTGATCTTCTTTTTGCTGGGCAGCTTAATGGGTATTAATTTAGCCAGCTGAATTTTCCAGAACAGATTTTGGAAGCGGTTCTTTCAGGCAGTCTGTAATCGTATCCACCATTAAGTTAATGAACCGAGCGTAACTGTCAGAGCCTGGCTCAATATCTTCTGCCAGTGGATCCAGCACGCCCACTTCAATATCCAAACCTTCACTCAATCTGTCGATATAAGCGGGCTGAAACTGCGGCTCTCTAAATATGCAGGCGGAGCCGGCTTTCTGAAGCTTTTCCTGTAACTGCACCAAGTGGTTCGCCCCAGGCTGGTAATCAGGATTTGTGGTGAAAAAACCCGCCACCTGCAAACCATACTGCTCTTCTAAATAACCATAAGCATTATGGAAGACAAAGAATGGCCTTGTTCCCGCTGTTTTCACTTTCACCAGATTGGCTTCATCAGCCTGATTCAACCGCTGACTAAATACTTCCAGATTTTTTTCATATTGCTTTTTATTAGCGGGGTCTACGGAAACCAATGTCTTCACCATGGCCTTGGCCATCACTCGGGCATTTTCCGTGCTCAGCCAAATGTGTGGATCGTACTCATCGTGATCGTGAGCATGGTCATGATCGTCATGAATATGATTGTCATTCTCCTCCATGCTGCGCAGATTAATCCCGTGCGCTTCCATCATCGCCACAGACTTTGTATCTTTTAGCCCGCCCAGAATCTTGGGCAGAAACGCCTCCATGGAAGGACCAACCCAAAAGATAATATCGGCACTCTTTAGCTTGCGGGCATCGGATGGTTTCAGGCTGTGACTGTGTGGCGAGCTGCCCGGCTTTAATAACACATCAACCTCAGTCACCCCTTCTGTCAGCTCTTGAGCAATCAGCTGTAAGGGTTTGATACTAGTGAGAATTTCAGGGGGTTCAGCTCCCGCAGCAGCGCTGACAACCAGCAGCAACACAGCCTGTAATGTTCGTTTTATGGGAGAGAACTGCATAGATGACATCACCAACAATAAAATTAAGCGTTATAATATAACACTTTATTCTAACCAGTGACTTATTTATTTGTTGAGTATCTTTCAAATCCTCTCATCAAATGCAATAAGGGCCGCCCATCTTTGATCTCTTCCAGAGTCCACTGAGCATAGGCAATATCGTGAACCCACTGTTTCCTACTTGGCATTTCAGGAGTTTCTATACGAGAGATATCTTGATCCGCTATCGGGTGAACCATTGAGCCGCTGTCTGCAGCGAAAACCGGAATACCTGCCAGCACTGCGTCTACACCACTGGTAGAGTTAAACGTGACCGCTGCCCAGCAATCTTTAAAAT
The DNA here is from genome assembly GCF_947495845.1 of uncultured Endozoicomonas sp. Classification (GTDB taxonomy): domain Bacteria; phylum Pseudomonadota; class Gammaproteobacteria; order Pseudomonadales; family Endozoicomonadaceae; genus Endozoicomonas. Next base: position 35,661 of record NZ_CANMAO010000032.1, read on the forward strand.
CATCCTGAATGTCTTTATTGTCTGAAAGCTTACAACCTGCCGGTAAGGGAAAAGGCAGCTGGCCATCAGCCATGGCGGGTATGGAGTAAGGGTGGTAGCGAAAAACAATGGGCCGATCGGAGTGCTGCCGGATCTTGGCAACGGTTTCATGGCACCAGCGGGCATGGTCTTTAACGGGCGAGTGTTGAACAGACGTGTCATTCGGTATCTGTGCACAGACCAGAATATGATCTCCCCGCTTACGCCATGGTTTCATACTCACGCCTTTTTCCTGCAATTGAGACCAGCGGTCACTTAGCATATTGCGATTCTGATAATCGCCCCAGCCAATGTGTTTATTAAAACCGACTGAGTAGTAATCACCTCTTTTGATGAACCCAACTTCCATGACAATCAGAGGTTTTCCCAGCTCTTCTTTATGGATTTCGGATATGTGCTGCCGTAGTCGGGTATCTGGATGGGTCTGCGCCATGGCTCCGAAAATAATTGCGACATCACAGGTGTGATATCTGCCATCCGTCGCATACAGCCAGGAGCGGGAGACCTTTTGTACTCCCTGAAGCATAGCACCAAAACACTGCCGGATTCTCGGGTCAGGGTGCCGGCAGTCAAATATGCCAAAGGTTTGAGTGTTGAGATTCATCGATAAGCCATTTCAGATTTCATCATCTGTGTATCGACGAATTTTTGCCCAGACATTAAAAAGCCAGATAAAAAATCTGGCTTTTTAGAATCACGTGAGTGAATGGGATATCCTGACGGTATGAATCATTCCTCCCAGTAATCATGGCCGAAAATGGCACTGAGACGTTTGTCTTCCTCGCGCTCCTCCAGCGCTCTTCGAATCTGCAGGGTACGTTTGGAACCTTTGTTCTCCAGCTCCGGTCGAACAAGATGGTCATCGAGAATGAACTCTTTTTCTGGCTTCTTCCCTTTACCCATAACTGCATCCTCTTTTTTTATTTCTTATTGCATGATGTCAGGTTACGGTTACAAACATATTAAATTCATGGCGTTACGACAATCCCTCATCTCCTACAGCCGTGTGAGAGATATCCTACAAAACCGAATCTTTAAAGACCTTCCTCCCCAGTTTCGTTAAACTCTTATGACAACTCTTCCCCCGTATAAAAGGGGCACAAACTTCTTATTGAAAAGTACCTTATGGACGTAACCTCAATACTCGATTCACTGAACGATGCACAACGTAATACCGTAGCCGCACCGGTCAGTTCAATGCTGGTTCTGGCCGGTGCTGGCAGTGGTAAAACCCGTGTTCTGGTTCACCGGATTGCCTGGCTGGTTCAGGCAGAAGGTATGTCGCCTTATTCCATCATGGCGGTGACCTTTACCAACAAGGCGGCTGCCGAAATGCGATCCCGTATTGAAGAGTTATTGGGCATTGCGCCACGAGGTATGTGGGTGGGCACATTCCATGGGCTTTCTCATCGTCTGTTACGTGCTCATTGGAAAGAAACCGGATTACCAGAAAACTTCCAGATTCTCGACAGCGATGACCAGCTGCGCGTCGTCAAACGCATCATGAAAGCGATGCAGTTGGATGATCAGAAATGGCCGCCTCGTCAGGCGCAGTGGTATATCAACGGTAAAAAAGACGAAGGCCTGCGCCCGGATTACATTGACCCGGGCTACGATCCATTTGAACGCACGATGGTGGATGTCTATCGCCGTTATCACGAATATTGTGAAACTGCCGGCGTCGTGGATTTTGGCGAGTTATTACTCCGTGCTCACGAATTACTGCTGAAACGACCTGATATTCTTCAGCATTATCAGGAACGTTTCCGCTACATGCTGGTGGATGAGTTTCAGGATACCAACGCCGTACAATACGCTTGGCTCCGACTGTTAGCTGGTAGTCAGGATAAACTGATGGTGGTGGGCGACGACGATCAGTCTATTTACGGCTGGCGTGGTGCCAGAATTGAAAATATACGTCAGTTTTCTCAAGATTTCCCCAATGCTCAAACCATTAAACTTGAGCAGAATTACCGATCAACCGGGAATATTCTGCAGGCTGCCAATGCTGTCATCGCCAACAACCCGGATCGTCTCGGCAAAGAGTTAAGAACTGACGGTCACGAAGGTGAGCCGCTCCACCTTTACGCCGGCTTCAACGAAATGGATGAAGCCCGTTTTATTACCGACCGCATTAAAGATGCAGTTTCCCAAGGTGCAGCCCGCAGTGATATGGCCGTGCTTTACCGCTCCAATGCTCAATCCCGCGTATTGGAAGAAGCAATGTTGCGAGCCGCAATTCCTTATCGCATCTATGGCGGACAGCGATTCTTCGAGCGCGCAGAAATCAAAAACGCGCTGGCTTATCTCCGCCTGAGCAGTTCTCCCCATGACGATACTTCTCTCGAACGGGTGATCAATATTCCAACCCGGGGTATTGGTGAAAAGACTGTCGAAAAATTAAGGGAAGTGGCGCGCAGCCAAAGCATTACGTTATGGCAGGCGCTGAAAAATCTGGTGGCATCGTCAGCTGTTGGTGGCAAAGCCGGTAAATCCATGGCGGCTTTTGTGGATTTAATTGAATCCATGAGCCACGCCGGAGAATCTCTTGACCTTAGTGAGCTGGCTGATCACGTTCTTTCCATGAGTGGTCTGATCGATTTTCACGGCAAAGAGAAAGGCGAAAAAGGTCAGGCTCGAGTAGAAAACCTTGAAGAACTGGTAAACGCCTGTCGTCAGTTTGATATTGATGACCTGGATCTGGATGAAGATACCGAAGCCATGACACCGCTGGATGCATTCTTGGCTCATGCTGCGCTGGAAGCCGGTGCAAACCAAGCGGATCAATTCCAGGACAGTGTGCAAATGATGACCTTGCATTCCGCCAAAGGTCTTGAGTTTAAGATGGTCTTTTTAGCGGGCATGGAAGAAGGTTTATTCCCTCATAAGATGTCGTTGGATGAAGGCAACTTAGAAGAAGAGCGTCGTCTTTGTTATGTAGGCATTACCCGAGCCATGGAAACGTTGTATCTGACCTATGCGGAAAGTCGTCGCCTATACGGCAGCGAAACCATGAATCGGCCTTCCCGGTTTATTCGGGAAATTCCTGGTGAGCTGTTACAGGAAGTGCGCCTTGGAGGGACGATTTCACGCCCGGTGAGCACAAGAATGGCGCCCGCTTCACCGGATCATGGTTTATCACTCGGCCAGCGTGTTCACCACGATGTGTTTGGCGAAGGCATTGTGATGAACTACGAAGGGCAGGGCGGTCAGGCTCGCGTACAAGTGAATTTTGATTCCGAAGGCTCCAAATGGCTGATGATGGCTTACGCTAACCTCTCGCCAATTTAAGCAGAGAATCTGCAAGCCTTCACATTCTGAAGGCTTGTATGCCAATGTCTATCCACTTACCATGCTTGTGTCGTGTTCCAATTCACTCTTCTTAAAAAAACAATAACAAAAGAACAAGGTACCCGTATGAAACGTCGTAATTTAATCACCTCTCTGGGGATTGCTGCAGCTACTGCAGCCCTCGTCGGTTGTGGGCAAGGGGAGCCTAATCAGCAAGCCGCTGCAACAGAAGCTGCTCCAGCACCAGAAGTTCAGGAAACCTTCGAATGGAAGCTGGTCACCTCCTGGCCAAAAAACTTCCCGGGGCTGGGTACAGCACCTGAGCGCTTTGCTGAATCCGTAAACGCCATGAGCAATGGTCGCCTCACCGTAAAAGTATACGGCGGTGGTGAACTGGTTCCACCTCTGGAAGTGTTTGATGCGGTTTCCAGCGGAACTGCACAAATGGGCCACAGTGGTGCCTATTACTGGAAAGGCAAAGATCCTGCCACTCAATTCTTTACTGCCGTTCCTTTCGGCCTGAATGCTCAGGAAATCAGTAGCTGGATTCACTACGGCGGCGGTCAGGAACTTTGGGAAGAAGTCTACAAACCCTTCAACATCAAACCAATGGCCGGTGGTAACAGCGGTGTTCAAATGGCAGGGTGGTTCAACAAAGAGATTAACTCTCTGGAAGACCTGCAAGGCCTGAAAATGCGTATCCCGGGCATGGGTGGTGAAGTGCTGAAGCGTCTTGGTGGCGTGCCAGTAAACATCCCCGGTGGTGAACTGTTCACCGCGCTGCAAACTGGTGCCATTGATGCCACTGAGTGGGTTGGCCCATACAATGATCTGGCCTTCGGCTTCTACAAGGCGGCAGAATATTACTACTACCCGGGCTGGCACGAGCCAGGCAGCATGATGGAATTCACCATCAATCTGGATGCCTGGAACAAGTTACCTGCGGATCTTCAAGCAATTGTTACCAGTGCAGGCCGTGCGGCTAATCAGGACATGATTGACGAATACACCGCCCGCAACAACGCTGCGCTTCAACAGCTGGTTAACGAGCACGGCGTGAAAGTTAAGCGCTTGCCTAATGAAGTACTGGCTGGTCTGAAAGTAGTGGCTGATGAAATCACTGAAGAAGTCGCCAGTAGCAGTGAGGTTGCCAGTCGGGTTTACGAGTCCTTCAACAACTTTCGTGAGCAATCCAAGGCTTATCACGAAATTTCTGAAGTGGCGTTCTACGAGGCGCGTGCTCTTGATTAGAGCTCTTGATTAGAGCTCTTAATTAATAGTCCTTTCAATTGGCCACGGTTACGTGGCCAATTGCTTTGCGAACGTCTGAAGCGAAGCAATTTCCTCAAAACCCATCTGATGTAAACTGGGCAACAATGCCTTCACGTAATGGCTCTCACCGGTATAAACAAACTGGTCAGCTACCGTTGCCGAACTATCCGGAACACTCAGCAGACTGGAGACGCGCCGCGCAATAGCTGCACCGGAATCAACCCATTCCACGTCGGGTGCACTCTTTCTGAGCTGCTCACTAAGAATAGGGAAATGCGTACAGCCTAAAACAATCGCATCCGGTGCCTTTTCATTGGTTAAAAAAGGCGACAAGATCTCTTTAAGTGTCTGCTCATCCACCGTTTCACCGCGGAGATACTGTTCTGCCATGATGACCAATTCACTGGAACCCACCCGAATCACCTGACAATCGCCAGCAAACTCATTGATTAACTGATCCGTATAACTTCGAACAATCGTGCCCGGCGTTGCCAGTAACCCAATGCACCGATTTTTTGACCGCTCACTGGCCGTTTTAATCGCTGGAACCACACCAACCACAGGGAAATCCAGCTCTTCACGAACTCTGGGCAGTGAAATCGTACTCGCTGTATTACAAGCGATAACCGCCAAAGCAGGATCATACTCTTCAGCTAAACGGTTCAAACAAACACTGGTTCTTTCAATGACGTCAATTTCTGGCTTTGGGCCATAAGGAAAGCCCTGAAAATCAGCGCAATACACCACGGGAAGGCCGGGCAAGCACTTTTTTATCTCCTGATGGATGCTGAGGCCGCCAACACCTGAATCAAAAATGACGATGGGTTTTGCTGTTGCCATAAGAGCTGCCATAAGAACGGTTCACTGGCTCCAAAATGAACAAAGTGAAAGGGTGAGATTCTACAATGGAGTGCATCAACCTGAGCACTGCTTTTTTGCTTTGACCACCAAAACGGAAAGAGGTTTCCCTGAGATGACCATACATCAGCCAGATCGAAGGTTCATTGAAAAATGATTGTTGGCTTTTCTAACACGCCCGTAGTAAATAATCCTTCCATGTACGAGATTGGAGTTATGCCATGAACCATCAGATGTTTCTGGATCAACTGGCAACCTTTCCAGCCAATACGACGGAACTACTGCGTCAGATAATGTCACAATCCGGACGCCTTGACCCGGAACAGGTTGATCAGCTCAAAGCGCTTATGAGCCTTGAGATCGACGATCTGATGAAAGCACTACTTCCTCTGGCCGCCGCCATGAGCACCTGCCCAATTTCACACTTCTCTGTGGGCGCGATTGTTGAAGGCTATCGCGAAAATGCCCAAGGGCCGCTATACCTTGGCGCCAATCTGGAAATTGCAGGACACCCATTAAAAAACACCATCCACGCTGAACAATCTGCCATTTGCAATGCCTGGCATCAGGGAGAAACCCGCTTGCGCCGCCTGATGGTGAACGAAGCACCTTGCGGCCACTGTCGCCAGTTTATGAATGAGCTGAATGATATCGACAATATGGATATTGTGATCAGCCAGTTAGGCAGTGAGCAAAAGCATCATTATAAAATGGCCAACCTGCTACCAAACGCCTTTGGCCCGGCAGACCTGAAGCAGGAAACCCGTTTACTGGATCTTTCTACCAACCAACTGCAAAGCCCTGATGCTTCTGATGAACTGGTCAATGCAGCAACCCTGGCAGCACAAAACAGTTATGCTCCCTATTCAGGTTGTGCATCCGGTGTGGCGCTTCGTCTGGATTCCGGAGCCATCATCACTGGCAGATATGCTGAAAATGCGGCTTTTAACCCGGGAATGATTGCGATCGAAAGTGCTTTGGTAAATCTGCGCTTGGAACAACTTACTAACCCAAAAAGCAAAGTGGTGGATGCGGTTTTGGTGGAAATGGGTGATTCGATCTCTCATCAATCGATGACGGAAGCGATGGCTAGAAATCTGAGAACGGAGTTACGTGTTTTCACCATCTAGATAGTTAGGAATTGAGTGTCTCAACGCTCATATACAAGCAGAAGTACACATGGAGCCTTTCTCTTCTGGTTGGATAGAAAACCACTACCTGTCCAACCAGAAAAACTCAATTGTGCTGCTCGATTCTACTGACTGTTAAACAACAGTTAGAAAAGTTAAAGACTGTGCGAATAAGCCCACCATCATCTTCGGGAAACCTTGGCATTACTGGTACCCTTTTTGAAAAAACGGACTCAAGTAGCGTAAGGTTTGCTTTTGAAGAAGGCTCCTCGTTAGTTCAGGCCTACGGAGATGAAAATATCCGTTTTCAATCTATAACCTACTTATTTCCAGTTTCCCAAATACTTTGATTACGATGCAAGAGTTAATGGATATCCTGCGTATTTGTATATACTTTTACATTAACCTTCATTTCCTGTGGCTCTGAAAACTCCTTTTCGTTCTGTAGGTACTTTTCAAAAGGAAGGTCTATATAGGCATAAAAAATGGTTTCATTGGCTGTAGTTTTATTACCTAACTTCTCTTTTTCGTAAACCGACTGTCTTTCGATCTTAACTCCTTGCTCCTGAACAGAGAACTTCGTTAACCCACTTAATTCAGTATCTGTTTGAATATTTGTACTTTTGAAATACTCCATAAAAGCATCATTTATCACATGCTGGGTACCCATTATCATAGCGCGCTGAACATATTTTTTGATTTTTCCGGACTCTAAACTTGGTGAGTATTCTTTTACCTTGTCAACCAGCGCACGTTCGACTTTATTTGCTCTATCCGAATCATCTTTGAATATTTTGTTATCAACAATCGAAACCCCACCACGAGGGTAGTCTCTCTTTATTTGCCCCTCGACTACATCTTGATAATTCATACCGTTTTTTTCATCCATTCGCATATCAATGGCGAATTCCTTGCTAGGTAAACTAGACAAAGAAAAATCAGCTTCAAGCAAATATTCATCTATTCTTGAATCGATCAAACTGGCTGACTTCTTATCTATGCCCTGATTATTTTTAACATCTCTATCAAAAACCGATTTTAATATCAAAGCGTCCTTGACCTTAAGCTCATTCCCATGATTACTTTTAAGGAACTTTTCCAAATTATTAATTGCGCCCGCTTTTCTTCCTTTAAAAACCGACTTTAATGTCTTCTTATCCTTGTTGATAAAGCTATCTCTTAGCTTTTTAATAGAGTCAGGAGAAGAACTGATTTTTACCATGATATGCCGTCCTTGCTTATTTACTGTTGTGCCAATGCTTCATATTTTCCATAAAAATATCGTACATTAATTAAAAATCTTGATACAGGAGGGAAGATAAGGGACACCCAAAAAATTTGACCAAACGGTCAGCTCGCCTACTCTTTGATCAGGTACAGAAGTCATGAGACTGCCCGGAGAAACCTTATAGACCCAGCGAGCACGCCGTACTACCACTGCATGGCTCGCTGTGTACGTCGTGCATTTCTTTGCGGTCGTGATAAATTCTCTGGCAAAAACTATGAACACCGTCGTCGGTGGGTGGAAGATAGGCTTAAGAAACTATCCGGTATTTTTGCCCTCGAAATCTGCGCTTATACAGTCATGTCCAACCATTATCATGTCATCCTTCATATCCATCGCGAACAGGCTGAATCATGGAGCATGAAGGAGGTGTTGTCCCGTTGGACGCAGTTGTTCTCTGGCCCTATGCTGGTTCAGCGTTACCTGGCTGGGATAACATTGGACGAAGGGAATCTGTTGAAAGTCGAAGAGTTTTCAGAAGAATACCGACGTCGCTTAAAAGACATTAGCTGGTCTATGCGTTGCCTGAACGAGCACCTTGCCCGTGAAGCGAATATAGAAGACGGTTGCAAAGGACGCTTTTATAAAAACCATCCTTGGTTTTTACCCTTCGGGCCAGCTGAAGCTGTTCAAATTTATTCCGGATAAATTTGTGGGAAGGACGCTACAAAAGCCAGGCAGTACTTAATGAGGCAGCGCTACTCACCTGCATGGCTTATGTTGATTTGAACCCTGTACGGGCCAAAACGCCCGAAACTTCCGAGTATACGTCTATCAAAGAAAGAGCCGGCAGCTATTGCTCCACAGGCACAACAAGGCGACAACCATCTTTCCTCAAGCCTTTCAAAGCACCGGGGCAAAACCCCGACCTGGCTATCCCTTATGCACTGAGTTGTTATCTTAAGTTGGTGGACTGGTCCGGTCGTATCTTTCGAAAAGACAAACGTGGTCGTATTCTGGAGACGGTTCCACCCATCCTGCTTCGGTTGAATATTGATCCTGAAGAGTGGTTGAACACCATTCGCTGGAATAACCGCTTCCGACGTGTGATGGGAACGCTTCCAGCGCTTAAAAACCCTGCCGTGCAAACGGGTAAACGCTGGGTACATGGAATGTCAGTGAGCAGACGTTTGTTTTTGTCGGAGGCATCGAATCGGGTGGTAGCCATCGTTTAAAGTGTCATGGTTGCCGGTGACTTGACAGCCACTCCCGATGAATATGCGACACAATCCATTATCAGAAAATTGTCGTAAGCACTATTTGATAGAACAATGAAA
>NZ_CANMAO010000033.1 GCF_947495845.1 uncultured Endozoicomonas sp.
TCGTTGGGGATGGTTGCTTTTTAGCTGATTATTCGATTGTTGTTGAACTATTGTGCTTTGGGAACTCTAAAGTCGAGACCTCTGAAAAAAGCGCCTAAAAATTGATCCAGATTAATTTTTTGATGCTGGAAAAGATGACTTTCGTCAACTGTACTTCCACTGCCATGTATTAATGTTCCATTCTAGACAGTTTTATTGACCAAGCGATTTTCCGGGAGTATGGCAAGTGCTGATTGGTAAGGTAACAGGCAACATTTGGGCCACCCGAAAACAGGATGGTCTCAACGGATTCAAACTCATGGTCGTTGAACTGATCAACGCCAGTGAGCAGGAAACCGGTCAATCTCTGGTGGCTGTTGATACCGTTGGCGCAGGTATAGGCGACGTCGTACTGATTGCCCGTGGAGGTGCTGCACGCCGGGCGATCCTGCCATCCAAAGGGCCTGTTGATGAAGCCATTGTCGGCATTGTGGATAATATGGAAGTCAACCCATGAGTCGTCTGATCACCCGCAACAACCTCAGTGAATTTGTCACTGATGGCTGCCTGATTCTTGAAAAAGGCATGCTCCTGAGCCCCGGTGCCGACGATCTGGCAAAAATCCAGGGCATTCAGGTGATTCGCAGCAACCAGCTGGAATCCACAGCCCTCCTGAAAAAGCGCATTCATCAACTGCTGATCGATGTGTTCAATGTGACTAACACACAACACATTGAACGAGTTCAGCAGGCCGTTCTGAAACATCTCGTTAAATAGTTCACCTTTCATTTTTGTGAGTAAGCTAATGAACCAGATCACCCCTGAAGCACTGGAACAGATCATCCGTAAAGTGGTTGCAGAGCAGCTGCACAAACCGGCCGCTGAGTTTGAGAAACACGCAGATGCTTCCGGCGTTGCGGTTATCAAAGCACCTACCGTGAAGTGCAAACCGTTCGACACTGGCAATCCAAACGACAAAGTGTTTATTACTGATATTTTGGACCTCAATGAAAGCCCACGTCTTGGCTGCGGCATGATGGAAATCCATCAGACCACTTTTGACTGGACTCTGGAATACGACGAAGTGGATTACATCGTTGAAGGCACCCTGAAGATCATCATCGATGGCCGTGAAGTGGTCGGTCATGCCGGCGACGTTATGTTTATCCCTAAAGGATCGACCATCAAGTTCAGCGCCCCCGACTTTGCCCGCTTTATGTTTGTTGCCTACCCAGCAAACTGGGAAGAAATCGCCCGTCAGAAGCAACAGCAGTAATTATTTTTGGTGCAGCGCTCACAGCTGCACCAACTCCTCTGATTAAAAGACAAGAGCCGTAAAACATGAACGCCAGCATTTTGGGCAACCTTCTCGAAAAGAAAGAACGTATTATTCAAGAATACGTTCCGGGGAAGCAGGTCACTCTGGCCCACCTGATCGCTAACCCGCAGGAAGACCTCGTCATCAAACTCGGCCTGGATGCGGATGAAGTCAGCGCTATCGGCATTATGACCATCACGCCAAGCGAAGGCTCCATGATCGCTGCGGACGTTGCGACCAAAGCATCCGGTGTTGATATTGGATTTCTGGATCGCTTTTCCGGCTGTTTGATCCTGACCGGAGATGTTTCCAGTGTGGAAGCCGGTCTGAATGCAGCCATTGATATGCTCAGAGACACCCTGCAATTTGCTCCGACTCAAGTAACCCGTTCGTAATGAAAAAGATGATGTTGGTCGGCACAACGACCGCAGGAAAGACGACCCTGGTTCAGGCACTGATGGGCGAGGAACTGAAGTATAAAAAAACTCAGGCCATGACCTACAACAAACAGTTTCTTGATACGCCCGGTGAATTTATTGAAAACCGTCGTTTTTATTCTGCCCTGATGTCTTCCTCCGTTGATTATCATGCCATTGCCGTACTGCACGATTGCTCAAAGCGGCAAAATTTGATTCCACCGGGCTTTGCCACCATGTTCAATAAAGAAGTGATTGGCATCATGACCAAAGTTGACAGTGAAAAAGCGAACCGGGAATTTTCAAGAAAGATGCTGACGGCTGCGAAAGTCTCAAGAATATTCGAAATCAGTTCTTATACTGGCGAAGGAATGGATGAGTTGAAGGCTTGGCTGGAAAGCTGATTCATAGGATCAAAGATTATAAAAGCCTGAATCCGTTCAGGCTTTCAAATCAGACGGCAAGAACCAGATCTTTATTCATCCGAATAAAATCTTTTGCCAGTGGTGTGACCACGGCCTTTTCCATCAGTTTGATATGACGGTATCCCTGCTCATAACAGGCGCGAAGATCTTTCTCTCCAATCACCCGTTTATCCAGCATATGGATATCATGCATTTGTAGATCACTGCACACTGACTTAACGCCAGCAACGTTCTTTTCACGGGGTGCGCCCACCTGATAAACCACTTCATTCACGGCAGCCGATTCCGTTCTTGCAAACGTTTCAGCACCCGTCAATACAGAAGACAGTTGACCAAGGTTAACCACCTTCATGCCAAACGAGCACAGTGTGGTTTCTTTATCCTGAAAGACCTGATAAAAAGCAGGCGTTGCCGTTTCACGAAAACGACGATAGGCAATGCCTTCTTCCAGAATATGAACTGTCTTACCCAACAGCAGACTGTTCACAATCACACAGCCTTCATCGCCTCTTTCCAAACCTATTGCCAATGCCGACAACAGACTGTTTGGTAAGGTGGTCAGAAGTACATGGTCAAAAGCAGCAGGATCTGCTGATGGCTGTTCAGCGCTGTACGTCAGTTGGAAGCCAGCAAGCCGTTGCTCTAACTGCACTCGATCATCACAATCGCCAACCACCAGAACAGACGGCATTGGTTTACTGATTGCCTGAGAACTTTGAAGCGCCAGTAACTGCTCCATTACTCGCTTGGCAATTAATTCCACCAGAGCATCGGTGTTCATTTTGGACATCCTTAAGTCAAAGCTTCTAATGCACTGATAGCGATACCCAGCGGCGTCACCAAAAATGGGTTATCCGGTTTCCAGGTTGTCACTCCGGTTTGCTTTTCAACGATCTGCTCAAACTCAGGTAAGCAGGTAGTACCGCCTACCAAATAGATATCCTGAACGTCGAAACCCTGAATATGGTGGCGGACAATAGAGCCCATCTTTTCAATCACCGGACGAACAATGGCCACCACATCGCGATGATTGGCAGTGATCTTCTTTTGCTCTTCCGCTTCTTCAAAGCTGGTTTTGTAGTGTCCGGCCAGAACCAGAGACAGGTGCGTACCACCTGTGGCTTCATCTGCCGTGTAAATCACCTCCCCATCTTTAAAGATAGAAAGGCCAGTGGTGCCACCGCCGATATCCACAACCGCCCCGTTCTGAATACCCAGAACCCGGTTAGCCGCAGTCGGCTCATCCAGCATATTCACCACTTCCATGCCTGCGCCTTCTACCACATAGCGGTGCGTTTTGCAGACGGATTCCGGCGTGTTGGATGGCATGGCAATCGCCGCTTTTTCCAGGGAAACCTGAAGACGCTCTTCCAGTTTACCCTTCAACTGCCGGACAATGGTCAGTGCGCCGATGTAATCAACAACCAGCCCGTCCTTCAATACCTGGGCAAACTGCATCTCAGTGGCCACCGGCTCACCATCCTGATTCAGAACCACCAGAACAATATACGCCGTACCCAGATCGACACCGACAACGAGGTTATCCGAGTCGGTAACCTTGATCGTTTTTGTCAGGCTTGTTTCAACTTTCTGGATCAGCTGACTGACATGCTCAGGATTGAATTCAGACATCGTCGTTTTCTACCTTAATCAGCCAGTGATTTCGCCTTTAGCATCAGCCGGCAGGCCAACCGCATTGGCTTCATCAAAATCAATGTGCATCGCCAGAGCAAAACTGTCTTTCACCCGAACCAGTACACGGTGGAAAGTGACAGGGCGATCAGTTTCGATCCGCACGTCCACTTCCTGCTTATCCTGAACACCCAGTCGTTGAGCGTCCGCGCTGGTCATGTGAATGTGGTTGCGGGCAATAATCACGCCGGCTTCCAGTTTCACCATACCAGCGCCCGAATACAGGAATACACCCGGGCTGCCAGCAATATCGCCAGACTCTTTCAGCGGTGCATTCACACCCAGCTGACGGGAATCGGTACGGGAGATTTCTACCTGACTGTCCGGTCTTGCCGGGCCAAGCACTGCAACGTTTTCAAACGTGCCCTTCGGGCCAATCACCGTCACGCGCTCTTCACACAGGTATTGACCCGGCTGAGACAGTTCACGTTTAGGCGTCAGTTGATGTCCAGCACCAAACAAGGCTTCCACGTCTTTTTGACACAGATGCACATGGCGAGCGGACGTTTCAACAGGGATTTCTTTTTTGCCATTGTTGTTGTCACTGTTGTTGCCGTTTTCGTTGACGGCAACACTGTCTGAAGTGCTCAGAACCATGGCAGTGCATTCAACAATCACCTGATCAACAATGTGCTTCAGGAGTTGTTCGGTTTCGAGGGTATTCACAGCGGAGTCTCACAATCAGCACAGGCGAGATTGCCAGTGTTTGAACTCGCTCCTGCACACGACAGGAGCGGTATACATCCCCGCGTTAATCAATAACGCGGGAACGAAATTACTCAGCCTTAGCTTGTGGCAGAATAACTTCAACTTCACTGTGTGGACGTGGGATAACGTGTACAGAAACCAGTTCGCCAACACGCTCAGCAGCAGCTGCGCCAGCATCGGTAGCGGCTTTAACAGCGCCAACATCACCACGAACCATGATGGTTACCAGACCACTACCAATGTTCTCTTTACCAACCAGAGTCACGTTAGCAGCTTTAACCATCGCGTCAGCAGCTTCGATAGCACCAACCAGACCTTTAGTTTCAACCATGCCCAGAGCGTTAGAGATAGCCATTGTTTCTTACTCCAAATTGTCTCCGTGGAGACGTGTTTAATACATTAAATAAAAGCGTTACCTGAAAGCACTTACAGCGCTTTCAGTCGTTCAATCACCATGCGGGTGATTGCTTCAATATCCAGTTCAGTCGCAGAAGACTGGTTGGCAGCAGCTTGAGCCAAAGAAGGGGCCTGAGGCTCACGGATGCCATAAGCGACATAGCGCTTATTGAACAAATGCAGCGGTGTTACGTTGTCGGAAGTGGCGGAACCACCCACGCTGCCACAACCCAGAGTAAACGCCGGTGGCAGACCAGTAGTCGCACCAACCGCACCATGCGTGGAAGGCGTGTTCACTACCAGACGGGAAACCGGCTTCTTCAGAGCAAAATCACGAACCAGATCATCGTTCTGGGTGTGAATCGCCAGAGAGTGACCAGCACCTTCGTAATTCAGCAGCTCAAGACAAAGCTCACAGGCTTCGTGAGCATCTGTCGTACGATAGAAGCCCAGCAATGGAGACAGCTTCTCCCAGGAGAATGGATACCGCTTACCAACGCACTCACGACCCTGTTCTGCAACCAGAACACGGGTGTCTGCAGGAATTTCCAGTCCGCCCATACGAGCGATTTCAACCGCAGGCTTACCAACGATCTTGGCGTTCAGGCCGCCTTTTGGCCCCATGATGACGCGCTCGATCTTGGCGGTTTCCACTTCATTCAGGAAGTAGCAACCCTGAGCGATCATCTCTGCTTTAACCTGATCGGCAATCACATGTTCAGTCACCACGTGCTGCTCAGAAGCACAGACCGTTCCATTGTCGAAGGTCTTGCTCATCAGAACGTACGACACAGCCTTTTTAATATCAGCAGTGCGTTCAATAAATGCTGGCACGTTGCCTGGTCCAACACCCAGAGCAGGGTTGCCAGAACTGTAAGCAGCCTTCACCATGGCAGAACCGCCAGTGGCCAGAATGATGCCAGTGCCGCTGTTCTTCATCAGCTCGCTGGTGCCTTCCAGGGTCGGCTGACTCATGACATTGATCAGATCCGCTGGGGCGCCCAGGCTCTGCAGCGTTTCACGCAGAACACGTACCGTCTCGGAAATGCACTTCAGCGCAGAAGGATGCGGGCTGATGATGACGGCATTACCGGCTTTGATAGAAATTATCGACTTATAAATTGCTGTCGATGTTGGGTTAGTAGACGGCACCAGACCGGCAACTACACCGTAAGGTACAGCCACTTCCTGAATTTTCTTGACAGGATCTTCGGAAATAAAACCGATGGTTCTCATGGAACGAATCGATTCAGCCAGATGCTTACTGGCAATCAGGTTCTTGGTAATTTTGTCCTGAACCTTACCAAAACCCGTCTCTTCTACGGCCATTTCTGCCAGACGAGTCGCATTGGCTTCACCGGTGCGAGCCATGGCTTCTACCAGTGCATCCACCTGTGCCTGACTGTAATCAGCCAGCACTTTCTGGGCAGCAGACGCCCGGCGGATTAAATTTCTTACTTCCTGAATGGAAGAAAGGTCTTTATCAAGAAGTTCCAATTTACTTCACCCTCTGGTGATATTCGATCATGGCCTGAATCAACGTGGCTTTGTTGGCAAACTTGATTTCCTGCTTGCTCAACGAAAAGCCCGGCAGTTGTCGTGCCATATTTCTCAATTTCACTGTCTTATGTGCCTTCAGCTCATCTGCGGTCATGACACCTTCTAGTGTTTCCACTGGTGCTTCCACAGACAAAGCGTTGCTGTCAGCAGCATCCTTAACGGCGAGTGTCGTCTCTTCCGCAACGTCAGGCTGGGTTTCCACAACCGGTGCCGCTTCTTCAACCACTTGCTCAACGTGACAACCCAGCAGCACATCCAGTTCAGCAACAGGTCGTGCAATCACATGGGAAGAAATCACCTTGCCTACACGATCAGCTGCCATAGTGCCGGCTTCCACAGCCGCCTTAACAGCGCCCACGTCACCGCGGACAATGACGGTGACAAGACCGCCACCGACGTTTTGTTTAGCGACCAGGCTGACATTGGCGGTTTTCACACAGACATCTGCCGCTTCCACCGCCGCGAGGTAGCCAAACGTTTCAATAAAACCCGCCGCCTCTTGTGTTCTCATTGTCAGCCTCTCCATTCTTTACTCAGTAAGAGCAAATCTTTAAATACCAATCAAAAATGCTTTGGGTTATCCGCAACAAACTTCACCGCATCGGCAAAAGCGTCACATGCCGCTTTACAGGCAGACTGGCTACCGGTCAGCAAGGCACCGCCAAAGTTGGTCTCTGATGGAGGCTCAAACAGTTGACACAGTTTCACGTCCGCCGCTTTCATTGCTGCGTCCAGTGCGTACATGGCTTCCAGTGGTGGAGCAATCAGGTACGCCAGGGCTTCGCCTTCTTCAATTTCAGCCATGCCGGACAGGAAAGAACCGGTACGGGAGATGCACTGAGCGAAGTAAGCAATACTGTCGTCTTCGTTCGCACTGTAGAAAGAGAATTCGTTTTCGATGTAATCGATAGCCACGTTCAAGCCGCTGCGAACTTCCGCAGGGCTTGGGCCAGCGATCATACCGATCACTTCACCAGCCAGTTTGCTGTTGGCATTGGCTGCGCCGCCGTAGAAGCTCTTGCCCATAACCACAGAGACTTCAGCGTTTTTGCACGCTTCGTCCAGGGCACAGAAAGTCACGTCATCGGCATCAGCAGTCAGGATACCCAGACTCTTCCAGCCTTTTGGCATACCCAGCTTTTCCGCCATTTTGGCGTCAACATTGGGGATCATTTTCACGGCCAGTACGCTGGCACCCAGGCGATCACCTTTCATTGTTCTACTCCTTTCAACCCTTCGTCTTTGAAGATGCAGGGGTGTTGACTGCGCTCACTCACCTCAGTCACTTGGTTAACCCAAGCTCCTAAGGCTTCGTTCACTTGTCGCCTACCTGCATCTCCAAATACTTTGGGTTATATCTATATCCAAAGATCAGAAACGGAAACCAACACCGCTGCACTTCTGCTCAAACATCTTCTTAACGATGTTGGAGATGTGCGCACCGGCTTCAGCAGCAGGTGTTCCGCGACGATGGATATTAGAAACCACGGTACGACCCGCTTCCGGCATACCCACCTTGCCTTCATAAGTGATGTAGGCACCCATGGACTCACCAGTAGCCAGTCCTGGACGTTCACCCACCAGCATCACAGTGACTTTGCTGCTGGTCAGTTCAGTCAGGTGGTCCATAGCGCCCACACGACCAAACTTGATGAATACGGTGTCGCCTACACTCAGGCCGTAACCTTCCAGACCCTGTTTCAGAGCTGGCAGGATGTTCTTCAGGTTGGCGGTAATCGCACTGGAAGACAGGCCATCAGCAATCACGATCTGAACGTCCGCACCTTTGCGGCATTCAGATTGAATTTTTGCGGCACCTTCTTCATTGATAGTACGACCCAGGTCAGGACGAGTGACGTACATATCTTTGTCTTCACACTTGGAAGACACGGCAATCAGGCCAGCTTCAGCAACCAGCGCTTCATCCACTTCGTTGAATACGGAGTCGATTGCAACAGCATGGTCTGCACGGAAACGCAGCATCGTTTCAGTCTTGTAACGAGGACCGGCACGACCAATACCCAGACGCGCTGGCGTCTTGGCCTTGAGCTTCATGTACTCAGCCTTGTTCTCCGCATTTTCAATAGCGAAGAAGTCAGACATTTCGATAGCCGTAATGTCGTACAGTTCGCTGTCGTCTATTTGCGCGGCGCTATTCGCCGAAGCGCTTTCAACCTTACCAGCAACCGCCTGAGCAACCTGTTCAGCCTTACCGGCGTCAGACAGATCGATTTCCTTCAGGACTTTGCCAATCAGGTCTTTCAAATCATTTTCAGAAATCATGGTGAGCCCTCATTACTTCAGGAAAATAGAAGCATCGCCTGCCTTGGCAGTCAGACGACCATTTTCCATAATGCCCATACGCTCACACCAGGCTTCGAATTCCGGGATTGGGCGCTTGTTAAACAGCTCACGCATGGTGGCTACATCGTGATAACCGCTGGTCTGATACATCAGCATGATGTCGTCACCGGCAGGAATACCCATGAAATAGGTACAGCCAGCTGCTGTCAGCAGTGTCATCAGAGCTTCGTTATCGTTCTGATCGGTCTTCATATGGTTGGTGTAGCAAACGTCCACGCCCATTGGCAGGCCGTGCATCTTACCCATGAAGTGATCTTCCAGACCGGCACGGATTACCTGCTTACCGTCGTACAGATATTCAGGACCGATAAAGCCAACAACAGTGTTCACCAGGAACGGGTTGTAACGGCGGGCAAAGCCGTAGCAACGGGCTTCCATGGTCACCTGGTCGGCACCGTGGTGTGCATCGGAAGACAGTTCAGAACCCTGACCGGTTTCGAAGTACATCACGTTAGGACCAGTACAGGTGCCCTGCTTGAGCATCATGTCCTGGGCTTCTGCCAGATTGCCAGCGGTGAAACCAAACGCTTCGTTACCCTTCTGGGAACCAGCGATGGACTGGAAAATCATATCTGCTGGTGCACCGCGTTCTACGGCTTCCATCTGAGACAGCACGTGAGCCAGCACGCAGTTCTGGGTTGGGATTTCAAACTTCTGCTTGATCTCCTCGAACTGATGCAGACAGCGATAAATACTGTCTGTGGTGTCGTCTACCGGGTTCAGACCAATGACCGCGTCACCCATACCGTAGGAAAGACCTTCCAGGGTAGAGATGCGGATACCATCCACGTTATCGGTGGTGTGGTTAGGCTGCAGACGAGCTGCCAGCGTACCCGGTTGACCGATGGTGGTGTTACACGTCGCCAGCACAACAATTTTGCTGGCCGCGTAGATCAGGTCACCGTTGGTCATGATCTTGGCAACCGCCGCGATCATTTCAGACGTCAAGCCACGGCTGATACGACGAATCTCGGAACTCTGGGCTTCATAAGACAACAGCCACTCACGCAGCTCGCCTACCGTCCAGTTCTTGATTTCGCTGTAAATGCGCTCGTTAACATCGTCCTGAATAATTCGGGTAACTTCGTCTTCCTCGTAAGGAACGACCGGGTTATTCCGAAGATCAGACAACAGCATGCGGGAAAGAACATCTTTCGCCGCGACCATCTCTGTAATTGATTCGGCGGCAATGCCCGCCAGTACGTCGCCAGAACGCTTTTCGTTGGCCTTGGCGAGCACTTCTTTAATGCTGGAGAAGGTATAAACCTTTCCGAACAGTTTCGTTTTAAGAAGCATGAGGAGCCTGCGCCTCGCTCGAATGAAAAAATGTATGAATTTGCGCGGCTAGACTAACCAAATGAGCACGACATCGGTTTGATATGTGTCAGAGAGCACCATTTAATAAAAATTGACGCAGATCAAAAAAAACAAACCATGATTATCAAATTCATGCAGAGATTGACCAGAAATGATCAAAATCAATTATGTGGAGCGGATTCTGATGGAAAACCCACAAAAAATTATGACCCTGATCAAACTATTGACCTTTTTAAAAAAATGAAAAATCGTATTCGAATTGAGTTACTACCGGACAAAATCAGGAATTGCACAAACGAATGTATAACTACCTAAATCGAATCGGAAAAACACACTGTTTATTAGCTTCTTTTTCATTAAAACTTTTGTTAACTGAAGGTAAACAGACCGTAAGATACAATACGACTGTTGATGAATAGATCATTTGGGAATTGGGTTTAAAACCCTGCTGTACCCGCAACTGTGATGGACGAGTTCTGATCAAAAGCCACTGGCAATACTGACATAGTATTCTGGGAAGGCGATCAGCAATAAAGACTCCAGAGCCAGGATACCTGCCTTAGTTAAGCAACCTATAAGTAGTTAACCAAATGAAATCATAATTTCTGACTGAATGGACAGTCACTCTGCTGCGTTACAACTCCAGTCACATAGCTACCACCCACAGGGCGTAAAAGCTATGCTCCCTGCGTTGTGCCTTGCATAGTAACCATCCATTCAGCCAGAAATATTCGTTTTCAAATGGTCAACTACTTAGAAACAACCTCTGTTGTTTTAACCGGGCGGGTTACCTGGCGGTTGAGAGAATCTTCTGATTTCCTCTCTAAAGACATTTGTCTTACAACATGATCACTCATCGTTGTAGCTACCCACCCAGTTTCTAATTCGATTTTTTCGAGAGAACTGAT
The DNA here is from genome assembly GCF_947495845.1 of uncultured Endozoicomonas sp. GTDB lineage: Bacteria > Pseudomonadota > Gammaproteobacteria > Pseudomonadales > Endozoicomonadaceae > Endozoicomonas. Next base: position 11,084 of record NZ_CANMAO010000033.1, read on the forward strand.
GAAATACTTTTCTTTTTCTCCTGTGCTGACTTCTCTGGCACTGGTGATTTGCAGCACAACGGCTCTGGCTAAAGAACCAAAAGCTTACACAATGGATCGAGTGGTGGTTTCTGCAACCCGAACCGCACAGTCTGTTGATGAAACACTGGCGCCGGTTTCTGTGATTACCCGCGAAGATATTGAGCGTAGTCAGGCTTCTTCTGTGCCGGAGTTGTTGCGGACTGTTCCTGGGGTTCAGTTAACTTCCAATGGTGGACGTGGCGCTTCAGTATCAATGATGATTCGAGGCGCCAGTAGTGAGCAAACTCTAGTTCTAATTGATGGGCAAAGAATCAATGGGGCTACGAATGGTACTCCAGAATTGCAATACCTAGACCCAAGTCAAATTGACCGTATTGAAATTGTTCGCGGGCCAGCTAGCAGTCTATATGGTGCCGATGCCATTGGTGGTGTTGTAAATATTTTCACCAGAAAAGGAGAAGGTAAACCACATATTTCCGTCCGAACCGCTATTGGAACTGATAACACTAAAGAACTTGGCTTCAACGCTGGCGGAAAGTCTGGAAACACTCGATTCAATATCGGAGTTAGTACTTCTGAAACTGATGGCTATAACTTCACGAATGATGATTATTCTAGTGCCAGCCACCCTGCCAGCAAGGACGATGACGGTTATCGCAACACAGCATTTTCAAGCAATGTTTCACACCAGTTTTCTAATGGCGTTGAAGTCGGCATTAGTCTTTCTCATGTTGAGGGAAGACAGGAATATGATGGAACATACGACGCATATAACAAATTCGAGAATAGTACCATTAATGTATTTGCACAGAAGGACATCAATGATATTTGGTTCAGCCGAATAGACGCGGGCTATGTTCGAAACAACAGCAATCATTTAGGAGATGACACTCCTTCAGAGATCGAAACAAAACGCACTTCTTTACTTTGGCAAAATGATATTAGCTGGCAGAACAATCAACTTTTAACGACCGGCGTAGATTATTATCATGATACAGTGGGTGGATCAGGCGAATTCATCGATCCACACACTGGAAAGCACGTAGATTCTCGCTACAACTCTGCCTTATTTGTACAAAACCAATCACAGTTTGAAAACAGTGACCTGCAAATAGCACTACGCCAAGATGAGAATGAAGCCTACGGCTCTAATACAACAGGCAACATCGCTTATGGATATTACTTATTCAGTGATATCAGGTTAGTAAGTTCCTACGCGATTGCATTCAGGGCACCAACCTTTAACAATCTTTACTACCCAAAGAACGACTATGGCTACCACGGCAATCCTGATCTAAAACCAGAACACTCTCAAAATTACGAGTTAGCGCTGAAAGGAAATCAGTCTATTGGTAGATGGGAGATCGCTATTTTCCAAAACAGCATCGAAGATATGATAGCGACAGGAGATGATCCAAAAAACCCAAAGCAGACAATGCCCGTAAATGTTGACAAAGCTCGTATACGAGGCTTGGAAGCCAGCATCAATAGCGTTGTAATGGAATGGAATATTAACTCAACATTAACTCTATTAGACCCACGAAATCGAAAAACTGACACATATCTTGCCCGCCGAGCAAAACAAAACATTACTCTGAGTGCTGACCGTCAATTTGGAAGTTGGTCTACTGGAGCTACTGTTTATGCTCAGGGAAGGAGTTACAACAAGGATTCCAAGGGGATTAACTCTGAACCCTTGTCAGGTTTTGCAACCATCGATTTTCGCTTAGCAAAACAACTTAACAAAGAGTTCAAATCTCAACTGATATTATCGAACCTGTTGGACAAAGAATATTCAACAACAAAAGGCTACAATGCCCCACCACGCGCAGGTATTGTCAGCCTGACCTGGACTCCTGAGTTCTAATACATACCTACTAAAAACCAACACTGTGTGGCAACCAAACCACACGGTGTACCCTAACTTTTGGAATACCCCCGTGATAGAGCTAATTCTTGGTGGTGCCCGCTCCGGCAAAAGCAAGCTTGCAGAAAAGAAAGCGGCTGAATCCGGTCTTGAGGTTATCTATATCGCCACAGCCACCGTACACGACGGTGAAATGGCTGATCGTGTAGAGCACCATCGGGCACAACGCCCTGATCATTGGGCTGTTATCGAAGAACCGCTATTGCTGGCAAAAACCCTGAAAGAACAGGCAAACGACAACCGATGCTTATTGGTGGATTGCCTGACATTATGGATGACTAATTTGCTCTGCCATGAAAACCCTGATGTATTTCATGAACAACGAGCAGAGCTTCTGTCATGCCTTAAAGCGCTGAAAGGCCAGGTGATTTTCGTATCCAACGAAGTGGGCATGGGTATTGTCCCCATGGGTGAACTGACTCGTAAGTTCTGCGATGAAACCGGCCGACTGCATCAGAATCTGGCTGAGCAAGCTGATCGTGTTGTGCTCACCGTCGCCGGTTTACCCCACGTATTGAAAGATGAAACAGCCGCTTTATGATTCCACCGCAACAAACTGAAGCCGGACTGCCTCATTCCGCTCTTTCAGTTTTTGCATGATGCGGTCATAGCCTTTAGGGGCATGGGGAATCGTACAATCTGTGCAAATTTTAATGCCGGATTTGAAGGTATTCTTACCTCCACAGTCGTCCATTAGATAGAGCGGGCAAAAGCACATCAGGCAATTAAAGTGTTCCGGTTTTGGGGCTTTATGACACGGGAAATATTCACATTCCGTATTTCTGAAAAACCGGGAACCATTGTTAACAGGATCGCTTTTCATAGGATCGCTTTCAGCTGGAGTGGCATGATGGAAAAATGCATGGAAACAAGAACAGCCAATGTATCAGTTTTACCGGTACGCTCCAATGAATCCCACCTGAGAGATACCGTACTGAAAACCGTACAAACATCCATAAATCGACTGGTCCGATTCAGCTTATTGTGCCTGACGATCAGTGCCTTTTCCGCTAGCGCCCTGGCATCTATTCAGATCACCGATGACAGCGGCAAAGAAATCACACTGCCCAATATTGCGCAGAAAATCATCAGCCTTGCACCGCACATTACCGAGCTGCTTTATGAAAGCGGTGCCGGCGACCAGGTGATTGGTGTCGTCAAATACAGCGATTACCCTGAAGCCGCAAAAACCAAAACCAATGTGGGCAGTTACAACAACATCAATATTGAAAAGATTATTGCATTGCAGCCCGATCTGATAGTTGCCTACAGCGGTGGCAACCCACCCATGCAGCTGAAACAACTGGAAGACTTGGGTATTCCTGTTTATCACTCCAACCCTGAGACCATTCCTGACATTATTCAGAACATCCGCAATCTTGGAAGGATGACGGGTCATAGCAAGGCCGCAAATCAACATGCCGACCAATTACAGCAACATTACCAAACACTGTCGGAAACCTATGCTCACCTTGAACCTGTGAGCATCTTTATTCAGATATGGCACGAGCCACTGTTAACCGTCGACAATGGTCATATTATTGGTGAAGTGGTCGAGCTTTGCGGTGGTAAAAATGTGTTCCCCAGCATGGTGTCCCGCTTTGCTAATGTCTCTCTGGAGTCGGTCATCGCTCAGAACCCACAATCCATTATGCTTCGTGGTGGTCACGGAACTGCAAAGCCTGTGGATGTTTCTGCCGCTGGCTGGTCTTCCCTTCAGGCAAGCCAGAATCAACAAATTATTACCATTGATGAAGACCTGCTTTATCGCGCCTCTGGTCGCCTGATTGCAGGCACCGAAGATCTGTGCAAGAAACTGGACAACGTTCGACATTTTTATGCCGCTAACAAAGTGGATGAATTCTTTGCCTCAAAACCAACTCCACTAACCCCTTGAGCCCGCCCCTTGATAGCCCCCTTGAGAGTAACCTCGTGATAGAACTGGCATTGTCTTCCGCTGTTCAGCTGACATTGGCATTATTGATGGATCACTGGCTGGGAGAACCCAACCACTGGCATCCACTGTCCGCTTTTGGTCGTATGGCTCGATGGATAGAAAGAGCAGTTTATCCTGATCAACCAGAGCGCTCTCTATCATCATTTTTGTGTGGTTTACTGGCACTGGCTCTGACGGTGATACCAACGACTATTGCAGTTTATTTTCTCATTCAGATACCGGGTTTCGGCTGGATACTGGAAGTCGTTCTACTGTATCTGGTCATTGGTCGATTCAGTTTGATTCAGCACGCGGGCTATGTTTCCAGTGCCTTAAAGAGTGATGACCTGACCGAAGCAAGAATAAAAGTAGGCTGGATCGTGAGCCGCCACACCGACCAACTGACACCAGCGGAAATTATCCGCGCCACCATTGAATCCGTCTTGGAGAATGGGAACGACGCTGTCTTCGGTGCCATATTCTGGTTTCTTGTGGCAGGCGCTCCGGGTGCCGTGTTGTATCGCATGGCCAACACGCTGGATGCCATGTGGGGCTACAAAAACACCAAATACCTTTACTTTGGTCGCGCAGCTGCCCGACTTGATGATCTTCTCAACCTGATTCCGGGTCAATTATGCGCCCTTACCTACGCCCTGTTTGGTCATACCCGACAAGCCATTCGATGCTGGAGCTCTCAGGCTCCTGCCTATAAAAGCTTTAATGGCGGCTCTGTGATGGCTTCCGGCGCTGCCAGCCTGGGAATAACCCTTGGCGGCAAGGCAACCTACCATGGCCAGGAGGTTTCCGGCGTTCAGCTGGGCTGTGGACAAGAACCCGAGTTAAACGACATTAATCGTTCCACAGCACTGGTCACCAAAGGCACCATACTCTGGGCACTTATTACCCTGCTCTCTACTGCCTGCTATTATACCAATTCTGCTTTTAAATTATGGGCTGCGCAGCCATTTTGACCGACTGGATCTGCGTTGAAGTTCCTCGCCATAGCTACGGCTATGACTCGTCTCTTCGCCTTGCCCAATCGCCCAAAATAACTTGCTCACTCCATAATTTAAAAGCGACATTGGTATTACATCTAACGGACATAGTTTATGTTAAATCACGGAGGAAAACTCAGGGCTGCATCGGTGCGGTATCAGATACCACTGTCAGACTGGGTCGATTTATCCACAGGGGTTAACCCACAGTGCTACCCGATACCAGAGATTCCATTAGTCAGCTGGAATCGTTTGCCTGAAGACGACGATGGATTAATTGAAGCCGCCGCTAGCTATTATGGCTGCAACTCAATTTTACCCGTTGCGGGATCTCAAGCCGCCATACAAAGTCTGCCAGTTATTCGCCGTCAGTTATTTCCAGACAGCAACACCATTGCCATTCCAGCCATTGGTTATCGAGAACACTTCCACGCCTGGAGTCAGCAAGGCTATGAAATACTGACTTATGAGGATGAACCCACGGAAGCGCAGTTGCATCAGGCAGATGTTGTATTAATCATCAATCCTAACAATCCAACGGGTCATTTGATTGATCCGAAAAAACTATTGAGCTGGCACGATCAGCTGTCTAAACGACAGGCATGGCTGGTTATCGATGAAGCCTTTATGGACTGCTCTCCAGAACACAGCCTGACCGATAAGGTACCTTGTTCAGGGCTGATACTATTAAGGTCTATTGGAAAGTTTTTTGGCCTTGCGGGAATACGTTTAGGCTTTGTACTCGCTGAAAAGAGCGTGTTGACGTGTCTGCAGGAGCATCTTGGCCCATGGACAATAAACGGTCCAAGTCGTTTTATTGCCCAACAAGCTCTGAAAGATGATATCTGGCAACAACAGAATATGACCCGCTTGAAGACATCCGGTAACCGGCTATTGAAATTACTACAGGAACATTTTTCTAAGGTTTATGGAACACCCATGTTTGCTACCGTTTTCACAGATCGTGCATGTGTTTTACATGAATCACTCTGCAAGAAAGGTATCTTCACCAGACTTTTAGATGATGAAAGCGGTATTCGATTTGGTCTTCCCAGAAACACTGACGACTGGCATCGTCTGGCTTCTGGATTACAACGTACCTGTTAAAGTCTGTGGTTATCAGCCAGTCTACTCACTGAGGGTAATCTGAATCATTGAGTGCCCCCAGTTGTCCTGTCGGATAGCACCAGTTTTCACCTTTAGCGGAGTTGCAAAGCAGGAACCATCCACCACCAAACTGTGAAATTCCCCATCTTCTGCGGTCGGGCAAATACCCAGCGCTTGAATTTCATCCGCCAACTCTGGGGTCATAATCTGACCAAGGTACTTCGTGTCCATTTTGTCGTGCTTCACACTGACAATCATGCTTTTGAAGCCCGCTGATAGAACATCATCCAGCAACTGTCGTCGAGTGTAATGCCACAGCGGAAATCGGGGAATAGTATTGGCTTCGTCCGTGACTCGATCCAGCCACACTTTGTGCGCGTCAAGATCAATATCCCCAAACACGACACTGGTAATTCCAAATTTCTCCTGTGCTTCACCGATCACATCTTTCATGTGCTGTTCGTAGTGCCCTCGGGGTACCGAACGAAACAGAACAGTCACACCCAACGCATTAGCCTGTGCCTCAATAATCTCACGGTGCAAACCATGGGAGCCGGTATGTGTGCCGTCTTCATCCAACATGGTGTAAAGCGCAGCGGGATGACCACCTTGCTGCTGTGCCAACCAGAAAGCGTAGCAGGCATCTTTACCACCACTCCAGGAGGTAATAAACGCTTCGCCAGTTTCGGGAAAGGTTGCGTTATCGGATAATGGCTGACTACTCATTGGGCAACACACTCCGGTCCAAACATGATTGAGATGATCTGATCCATATCCAACGACGCCTCAAGAGCACTGGCAATCCGCTCAATGCCCTCTTCTCGAACGGCATCATAATCTGGCACTTCGACGTTTTTTAAACCAGCCCATTCTAGGATGGCACGGCAAGCTTCGGAATGATCAAAAATACCATGAAGGTAACTGCCAAATATCTGTCCATCGTCTGACATCACACCATCATCGTGGGAATCCAGCTGGATTAACGGCTTTTCAAGGGCAGGACCTACGGTGGTGCCCGCATGAATTTCATAACCGGTGACGTTGGCTTTCGCCTGCCCGGGCAACTGCATCACACCTTTAACCCGTCGCAGCTGTTTTTCTTTTTCAATGGTCGTTTCCAGATCCAGCAAACCAAACCCATTGCTGGAACCTGGCTCACCTTCAATGCCATCCGGATCATGCACAAACTGTCCCAGCATCTGGTAGCCACCACAAATACCCATGACTTTGCCACCAAAGCGGATATGTCTGAACAGATCTTCATCCCAGCCATTCTCGCGCATAAATGCCAGATCGGAGCGGGTGCTTTTGCTACCGGGAAGAATGATTAAGTCAGCAGGCGGAAGTCGTTTACCTTTGTAGACAAAGGTAATATCCACCGCCGGATTCAAACGCAGCGCATCAAAATCCGTGTGGTTGCTCATACGACTGAAGACGGGCACTACAACTTTTAGTGTATTGCCTGATAATGAGTTGCCTGATTCGGTATTCAGCTGCTGAACGGCCACCGCATCTTCTGCTTCCAGATGAAGGCCATGCAGGTAAGGAATCACGCCCAGAACGGGTTTGCCGGTTTTCTCTTCCAGCCAGTCAAGGCCGGATTCCAGCAATTTAATATCCCCCCGGAAGCGGTTGATAATAAAACCTTTCACCCGCGCCTGTTCAGACTCAGACAATAGCGCCAGTGTTCCATAAAGATGGGCAAATACACCACCACGGTCAATATCCGCCACAATCACCACAGGGCAATCCGCTTCTTCCGCAAAGCCCATGTTGGCAATATCCCGATCCCGCAGATTAATTTCTGCCGGACTACCCGCACCTTCGACCACGACAGCTTCATAAGCACTTAACAGACGTTGATAAGATGCCTGAACTGCTGCCATCACTTTGGGTTTGTAATCGTGATAGGTTCTGGCATCCATATCCGTCAACGCTTTACCATTCACAATAACCTGGGCACCAATATCGGTATTGGGTTTAAGCAACACCGGGTTCATATCCGAATGAGGCTCAAGACCACAGGCCTGTGCCTGAACGGCTTGCGCACGACCAATCTCGCCATTATCCACAGTGACTGCACTGTTAAGGGCCATATTTTGCGGCTTGAATGGTGCGACTTCTATTCCACGATTCCGCAATGCACGACAGAGGCCTGCACAGATAACACTTTTACCGGCATCCGATGTCGTACCCTGAACCATAATGGCTCTTGGCCCAGCGGACGATTTGTAATCACTCATAAAGCTTTATTTCCAGAAACGTCAAAAAGTGAGAAATGCTCGTCAACAAACTCATCGATGACGGCAATAATCTGTTCAGAAGAAAAACCGAGATATTCTGCAAGATAAAGACAGCCACCAAGGCCACAGCCCTCGACCACCAACCCCTGTTCATAGAGTTCGACACAAGGGTGACGGGACGCTGAAAAATTAACGACAGGTGTCCTTATCTCAATATTGTCTTTGATAAACGTCAGCAGTAATTGGCCCTGACCGGTATCGGTATACACCCAGCGGGTAGTGACCTGTTGAAAACGTTGTCGATATTGAGCGAGTCGCAGCGGGTTTTGATGACAGTGCATTAACCATGGGGCAACAAACATCAACCCACCCGCTAACCAGACAGGGTTTGCATGATCCTGCGTCATCAAACCCTGGAGCAATCCACTCACTGTTTTTTGAAAGCTGTCATGCCAGCCAGACTGGCATAGCAGTGATTCTGTTGAAGGCGTTATGCCACTGCCCAATACTTCACGGCGCCGTTGATTAATAACCTGACGTTTATACTCCAATTTATGGGAGGCTTTGGTGCTGCCAGATACGGGTACCTCTTCGCCCATCAGTAAACTGAACCACAATGATGAAAATAACGTACTGCCCACGCCACACTCACCAATCAGACTGATGTTATTGCCATTAGCTTCCTGCTGCAGATTGTGGAGCATAACGTCATTAACAAGAGCCTCAATCTCATCGCAATCACAGTGCCACTGCTGAACACTGTCCAGCTGATGTAACGATGGCGGCAAGTCTGGTGTCACCGGCAGGTCGATATTGTAGACCCGCATATGTACTTCATAACCATTGCGACACAACAGCTGTAAAAGACTGTGGACTAATAGCGCAGGCGTGATTGCATTATTGGTCAGCAAGGGTTGGGGGATAATACCCGGCAGTGGCGTAATATCCCTGCCAGTCACAATCATTTCGGTGTTGTTGGCTGGGGTATATCCCATCAAACCCAAACCGGCACCCGCATCACTCAAATTATGAAGCTCGGGCAAATCAGCGACAGCATTGATCATGCTGAAGTATATGGCAGGTTTATTCATCACGATTTACAACAAAGTCTAAGAACGCAATCAGATTGTTAAACTAACAAAGCGGAAGTGACCAACAACACCATTTCCGTTACTTCAATAACACCGCCGGCCACATCACCGGTAAAGCCACCCAGCCTCTCGATGCTCTGACGACGAAGCCACCACCAGACAACAGCGGTTATCAATGCAGGAAAGATGAGAAAGAAACCGGATATTAGTACAGCTGCAGTCAGGCCAGTAAACAGAAAAATCCAGCATTCCGACTTTTTGGAGTAATCACTGAAAGCCTGACCCAGACCTTTAGGCCTTACATAGTCGGTTGTCATAAACAAAGCCATACCGGCACATCGACTGAGTATGGGGATCGACAGCAAAACCCACCAGGAAGACGACAAAACCAGTCCAACGACGGCAACCATCTTTAACAACAACAAAACCACCAATACTAAAACAGCCATGGGGCCGCAGGTGGGGTCTTTCATGATTTCAAGAGTACGCTCTTTATTACCCAGCCCACCAACCCAGGCATCCGCACAATCACCGACACCATCTAAATGAAGGCCGCCCGTGATCAGCGTCATTATGGCAAACACCAGCGCGCCAATCAGCCCAAGATGAATCATGGAGACAGCACCATGCCAGTATAAAAGTGCACTGTGCAGCATCAGACCAAAGCATACAGAGGTTATGCCAACCGCCAACCCCACAAGAGGAAAATACAGCAGCGCTCGCCCCATATCTTCATCATAAATGTCCTTCAGGTGCCAAGTTGGCAAGCGGGTAAAAAATCCCATAGCCAGCGCAATCGCCTTACCATGGGATAACCAGACACCCGCTGTTTTCTGGTTGTTTGTATCCATATTCATTGTGAACACTGACCATTAAGAAACATAAGGCGGGGCCACTGACCGCCCTGCTCATCGTGATAAACTTCGATACGGGAAATACTGCCGTAGGGAATGTGCAATCTGGACATCGCCAGATTCTGACTGGGATCCATGCCAAGAATAATAGACAGTAATTGCCTTATAACACCGGAGTGACTGATAAGAAGAATGTGTTCACCCGCACGATCCAGCAATAAACTTTTCCAGGCTTGAGAAACTCGCTGATGAAAGGACGACATAGTTTCACCCTCTGGCGGGGTAAACTGCCATGGATCTCTCCAGAAATCAGACAATAATTCGGGGCTGTGCTTATGAATCCAGTCATAGGGCTTACCATCCCATTGACCGAAGAACATTTCCTGCCAGCCCGTATCGATTTTCAAAGGCAGGGAATGCTGCACTGCATAAGTTTCAGCAAATAACCGACAACGCTTCAATGGAGACGTGATTATAGTGTCATATTTTACGGAACCTTCAGTCGACTGCTTCAGCTGCTGCCAACCATTATCTGACAGACTTACATCATAGTGCCCGTTAAGACAGCCATCGTTCTCCGGCTCACCATGGCGTAATAAATCGACCACTGTAGTCTTTGCTGATTCAAACACTGAATACCCTGAGAACTCTAATTTGAAACCTATTGTTTCTCTGAATAGGCATTTCAAGTCAATAAGGGAAATTGCATCAGCCATTTGCGATAGCTGGCTTTTTTGGGCATCTGAAGTCGATGGCAGACGACAATAAGTACCTACAGACTGGCGAGATGTCGGCAATTCTTACAGAATTACCGACCTACTGCGTTTTGCGACATTTCCGGCAACCATTTCAGATTGCCACCTCTTCTGATCAAACCGTCAAATACCCACCATCCACATTAATACAGGCACCCGTCGTGTAACTGGACGCATCGGACACCAGATACAAAATAGTGCCTGCCATCTCATCCGGATCGGCACTGCGATTCATGGGAATATGGGTCAGCGCCTGCTTCATAATGGCTGGATTGCCTGTCAGGGCAGACGCAAATTTCGTTTCTGTAAGCCCTGGTAACAAGGCATTCACCCGAATACTCAGGCCAGCGCACTCTTTGGCAAAGGCTTTGGTCATGGAGATCACAGCCGCTTTGGTTACGGAATAAATACCCTGCATATGCCCGGGAGTCACGCCATTGACGGAAGCAACATTAACAATATTGCCACCGCCTTGCTCACGCATGATTTTTCCCGCTTCGGCAGACATAAAGAAGTAACCACGAATATTTACGTCGACGGTCTTTTGAAACGCCGCTAGATCCGTATCCAGAATATGACCGAAGTAAGGGTTAGCTGCCGCGTTGTTGACCAGAATATCCAGCCGACCATGTTTGCTTTTGATCGCATCAAACAGTGCAGTGATCTGCTCCATCTCGCCTATGTGGCAAGGGATCGCTTCTGCCAAACCGCCACTGTCACGAATGGAACTGCAGACGGCTTCACAACCATCCAGCTTACGACTGGAAACAATAACGTGGGCGCCACGATCAGCCAGTAATCGGGCAATGGATTCGCCTATGCCTCGGCTGGCACCCGTAACCAGAGCGATTTTTCCGGTCAGATCAAACAGGTCTTTTGTATTTTTATCAGACATTGTCGTTCTCTTTATTGTTATTCTTTCGATTTATTCTTTCGATTAAATTCGGGTCAACAACTGCTTTTCACCTTTTGCTTCAAGGTGTGAGTAATTATTAAAGCTGTGCAGGCTCAACTTGTCGTTACGGGCAGACAGAACCGTAATGGATGCATTATGCACCTGCCGATTAATTCGGAATAGCTCACTGCTCGGACAATTCAACAGTTGCAGCACAATGGCAGAGATCACCCCGCCAGAGCTCACCAACAGAGCGGAATCATTGTCTTCCAATTTATTGGCTGTTTCCCGCACCGTTGCCAGCGTGCGGCTTTTAAAGTGATCCCAGGACTCCTGATACTCATCGTCGTACTCACCAGAAGTCCAGCGATCCAGAGCCGAGCGATACAGATTAAAAAAAGTATGCGACGGGTTTTCCATACGACTGATCGCTCTATCCAGACTTGCCCGGTCGGAATACTCTGAACTTGCCGTCAGAATCAGATCATCTGTGCTCAGTTCATTCAAATCAGGAAGAACAAGGCTCTCAGTTCTGGCTGGATTACCTTCAGAAACACCCATGCCAGCAACAATACCCGACAATGTCTGTTTCTGGCGCAACAACGTGCCACAGCCCAACACTGAGAAATCCTTTCTAAGTGAGCCTGACAGCCATTCACCCGTTAACCTTGCCTGACGTTCACCCACTGAAGAAAGACAGTCATAGTCGTGTTGACCAAAAGACGCCTGCCCATGTCGGATCAAATAAATGTTGGCCATAGTATTGTCTTTGTTATTAGAGTCCAGACTCACCCATCAACCGCAAACAGCGCTGCTCAAGATACGTAATCGCCATCGGGAACATAGCAAACCGCTGGTCTTTCGTTTGCCCGTGATGAAAACGGTAGTAAATCTGCTGCATAATCACCGCCAGCCGGAACAAGCCATAGACTTCGTAGAAATCAAACGACGTCAGTTCAATACCATTCTGTTCGCAGTACCAATCCACCACTTCCTTTCTGGTCAGCATACCGGGAATATCCGTTGGTTGCCGACGGAACATCTGCATCTGCGGTTCATCACCTGCCTCAATCCAGTAAGCAAGGCTGTTTCCGAGATCCATCAATGGATCACCCAGGGTGCACATTTCCCAATCCAGCACGCCAATCACTTCCATGGGGTTATCCGGATTCAACACCACATTATCAAACCGAAAGTCGTTATGGATTAAACAGCTACCAATATCTTCCGGCTGCCGATCATCCAGCCAATCCATTACGGTTTCAAAGTCCGGAACATTGTCGGTTTTTGCCTTACGAAAACGGCCACTCCAACCTTCAATCTGCCGGCGTACATAACCTGTACCTTTACCTAACGAGGTCAGCCCGGCTTTCTCAATATCCACATTATGCAGCTCACTGAACTTCTGCAGCACATTCATGCACAACTGCAAGCCATCCTGCTCACTGAGCTTCAAGTCTTTAGGCAAGTCCGTCCGGGGAATAATGCCTTCCAGTCGCTCCATTAAATAGAAGTCACACCCCAACACATCTTGATCTTCGCAAAAAGCAATCATGGCTGGTACAGGGTAATGACCCTGAAGTGCCGACATCACTCGGAATTCCCGGCTCATATCATGGGCAGAGGCAATCTTTGCACCAAACGGCGGCCGTCTTAGAATCCACTCCTGATCCCCCATAGACACCAAATACGTCAAGTTAGAAGCACCACCAGGAAACTGACGTATAGCCAACTCGCCCTGCAGTTCAGGAAATAGATTCTGCAAATAGGTATTCAGCACCTGTTTATCCAGCTCTTCACCGGGGCGAATGTCTTTGGGTTGATCGACCATCGTTGTACTTCCCTGGCTCATACTTCAACTCCCTGCTTTCGTAGATTCTTTTTATAACCACGACTCACCAGCCCTTTGAATAATGAAGGGAAGTGACGCTTCAGCCGCCAAAGCCAACGACCTTCTTTATGGGGAAGAACGTAGAATGTCTTATTTTGTACTGCTTTGAAGATATCCTCGGCAACATCGTCGGCCGTCACACTGGAGCTGGACAACAACTTATCCACCACCTTTTTCATATGAGCATCACCAGAACGGAATGACTCCCCAAGATTGGTTTGAAAAAAGGCCGGACACACGACAGAGGTATTAACACCAAAAGGTTCCAGCTCAACCCTCAGGGTTTCAGAAAGGCCAACAACCGCACTCTTGGTCGCGTTATAGCTGGACATCATGGGCGCATTCACTAATCCGGCAAGAGAAGCAATATTGACTATGTGCCCTGCTTTTTGCTGTTTAAACACCGGCGTGATCGACTTGCAACCCCGGGCAACGCCCAGCAGGTTGATATCAATCACCCACTGCCAATCTTCTATGGAGGTAGTTTCTATGCGACCACCAGAAGCAACCCCCGCGTTATTGACCAGAACATCAATATGCCCCCAGCGCTGAACGGCACTGGTAATCATTCCATCGACATCGGCATCACTTCGTACGTCACAATGCTGGTAATAAGCATCAACACCCAGAGACTTCAATGTCTCAACGGTTCGATCGCCCCGTTCCTGATTAATATCCGCCACGCACACCGCGTAACCCGCCCGGGCAAAACGTTTGCAAGTCGCTTCTCCCAGGCCACTGGCTCCACCGGTCACAACAATGGTTTTCAATGAAGCCATGGTTTAGCCCTTCTTATTATTCAAATGACGATACTTCATCAGCTCAAACTTGGCGATAAGACCACGATGCACTTCATCAGGCCCATCCGCAAGACGCAATACCCGCGCCATCGCCAGCATCCGAGTGAGCGGGAAGTCATCAGAAAGACCACCGCCGCCGTGCATTTGAATCGCTGCATCCACCACCTGCTGAGCAACGTTGGGTGCCACCACTTTAATCTGAGAGACTTCGCTCATGGCGCCAGAGATGCCTTTGGTATCCATCAGCCAGGCAGCCTTATGAGTTAACAGTCGTGCCTGTTCAATACCAATACGTGCGTTGGCGATGACATCCGGATTACCATTTAACTTAACCAGTGGTTTGCCAAACGCCGTCCGTTCCAACCCCCGCTCACAAAGCAGTTTCAGTGCCTTTTCAGCAGAACCAATTAAGCGCATGCAATGATGAATACGCCCCGGACCAAGACGTCCCTGGGCAATTTCAAAACCTCTTCCTGGCCCACCGATAAAAGCAGACAACGGAAGCCTTACATTAGTAAACGACACTTCACCATGACCAAACGGCGCATCATAGTCGCCCATCACACTGAGCATGCGCTCAATGTTAATTCCCGGGGTATCCAGCGGTACCAAAACCATGGCATGACGACTGTGGCGATCGGCTTCCGGATTCGAAATCCCCATAAAAATAACAAACTTACAATTCGGATGACCAATGCCGCTGCTCCACCACTTGCGACCATTCAAGACAATTTCATCACCTTCAACAATACACGTGGCTTCCATATTCGTTGCATCACTGGATGCCACGTCTGGTTCCGTCATACAAAAAGCAGAACGAATCTCTCCGGCCAGCAACGGTTTTAACCACTGTTCTTTTTGTGCTTCACTGCCGTATTTCCAGAGTACTTCTGAGTTGCCGGTATCCGGCGCATTACAGTTGAACACTTCCGGAGCCATTAAGCTCCAGCCAGTGGCTTCTGCCAGCGGTGCATATTCTGCATTGGTTAGCCCGGCGCCCCACTCATCACAGGGCAAAAATAAATTCCACAATCCTTCACTGCGCGCCTGTCGTTTTAAATCTTCAACCATCTCTGGTTGTTGCCAGTCTTTATGATCTGCGGATGAGGATAGTGCCCGGTAGTATTCATCTTCCGCCGGCAGTACTTTGTCGTTCATAAACGCGGTTATGCGCTTAAGGTAATCCTGCCCCTTGGCGGAATTGGAAAAATCCATGGTTGCTCTCTTATTTGTTATTGTTGTTCTTAGGATTGCTCCTGAAATAACTTCCACGATTCAATTAACGTTACCCGTTACCCGTTGTCCGTTGTCCGTTGTCCGTTGTCCGAAAAAGCTTAGCCACTCGCGCTTTTACGGACTACGGACAACGGTTAACGGACCACGTAAATTAAAATGTGGATCATATTTCGGGACAGTTCCTTATTAGTCGTTGCTCACCATCCTGAGGCAGATGATAATCACGATCAAATGAATAGTTTTGATTAGTAACTATAAATATTATGCATATATCAAAGCTCGATCTGAATTTACTGAGGGTGCTTGAAGCCATCGCTTCAGTAGGCTCTATTACGGGTGCGGCAAAAAAACTGAACCTCACCCAGCCGGCGGTCAGTCATGCACTCAACCGGCTTAGGGAACAGCTTGAAGACCCGCTATTTCTTCGCGAAGGCCGAGGGCTGCAACCTTCCCCTTATACCCGGGAAATCCTGCCGCAACTGCGCGTGGTGCTTGGCGATCTGGAACGTGTTCTGGCGCCCGGACAGCACTTCAACCCATTAAAAAGTCAACAGTCGTTTACCCTGGCCATTCACAGGGCAATGGAATCCGTGGTGTTACCGCCACTGATGAAATCATTACAACAACAAGCGCCTGAAGTATCCATCCAGAGTGTGAAACTTAGTCGATACACGATTGAACAGGAGTTACGATCAGGCGCTGTCGATCTGGCGGTGGACGTGTTACTCCCGGTGGGCGAACAGATCGAATACACACTGTTGCAGAAAACCCCCATGGTGGTGGTCACGCGCAAAGACCATTCACGGATTACCGAGAATTTGACCATGGATGGTTATTTGCAGGAAAAACACATATTAGTGTCGTCTCGCAGAGAAGGGCTCGGCTATGAGGATCAACAGTTAGCCAGTCTGGAAAAAAGGCGCACTATCGCGCTCAGGCTGAGGGACTATCAGGTGGCCTGCCAGGTGGTGTCCAGTTCAGATCTGCTGCTCACACTGCCTCAGAACTATGCACGACAATTATCTTCTGATTTGGGATTGCAGATATTGCCATTACCTTATGAGCTACCATCCGTCAGTGCCTACCTTTACTGGTGCAATTTCCGCAGAACCTCACCAGCCCTGCTCTGGCTCAGAGAGACGCTGCTGCATTTACAGGCAGGCTTGACCGCTTCAAACAGACGGCACCAAGCGGTGACTAATCCATATTAATAAAGGAACTTTCCCTGATCACAATAGTCCAAGATTCTTACAGTTCTCACTACTCATTGGGTTGATGAGCCTGACGTACATAAGAATGGGGGCTGTAGTATGATTGTTGAGAAATCCGCTCACTCGACATTACCCCTTGTTGCAACGCAAGGAGACCGCACCCTGCGTGCATGGAGATCCATTCCTGCTGACCTAAATATACTCAAGAAGGTGCCAGCTCTACCCCATTCACCGGCAGAGTCTTTTGTTCATGCGCGTTCCGTTTCACTTAACGATGACCAGGCGTTTTCTCCTTCGACATACTTTGATGTAGCGTCTAAGACTTTTACCTCTCAGGCACCAACTAACACCACTAAGGATTATGAAAGATTAATCTTTGGGCCAGGCAACTCTGTCACAAGCCCCGATATCGATAAATCTGACCATTTTCAAGATGCAGCATTTATGAATTACCGCATCTTGTATGAGCGTCGTAAAATATCTGACGTCGATCTTCATACACTCCAGTCAAGAACACCGTGCCCAAAATCATGCACGCCGTATATGCAGCGATCAGAACTGTGCCTGCAATGTGAAAATACACAGGTGGAATGCCCTGGCTGCCTGACGCAAAAACCGGCTATTTCCTTTTTCTGGAGCAACACTTCTTTCAAGTGCGTTGAGTGCGTAACGCCAGAGCACGATCAATTTGGCACCAGAAATCTCCCACCACCAACCGTCAACAAAGAAAAAGTGTTGCAGGGGAATGCCTGTGCTTACGACAGCCAACAATCGTATTTACGTCAGGCGTTAAGACACGCATGCCCATTCATTGATGAGCCATTGGCAGCCAAACTGGCAAGCTTAAGTACAACGGAATTCAGCAGATTTACAAATCTATCAGACAAAGCGTTAGCTGAACTATCCAAGACTGACCAAAATACCGAACACAATAAGGGTGCCCTTTGTGAGCAACTTTTAACTCTGGAAAAAGACATTGCCTACGCTTTCAATTATGGCAACGACTATCCAAACCCAGACCAAGCGCCCATAGACCACCTTGCAGACAATATTGAGCAGCTTTGTGAAAAAGGCCACATCCCTATCAAGAGTACCTTTTGCGAAGGATTGTGCATGTTACTCATTCAGGCTCACCTGTCAGATCCCGAAAATGGCTTCACTCACTTTGCAAGAAACCTAGGCCTGCTGAGTCACCCCTGGTATCAGCATTTTCGCTATGAACCTGACAGTAATCTTGGCGTTGAGATAAACAAGAGTTTCTCTCAATACAAAGCGTTTCTAATCAGTGAACAGCAGAAAAACAAATCTGGTGGCCTCGCTGATATGGATGACCTGAAAAAAGCTAACCCTCGTGCTTACCATTTTATGGAAGCCAGAGCTTTTCTGGATGCACTATTATTCTTTCATCGTCGTATACCTGTCGACCGACAAGGCATCGATCACATTCCAAAAATTAAACGGCTCTCGGCTAAAAACTGGTATGAACAGTGCTTCTCTCTCATGCCCCCGATGAACTGTCATGCTGATGATGTGGCGAGTGATAGCAACTCTTTAATCGAGCCTTTAATCGAACCTCCAATCACACAAATACTCTTGCACACATTCAAGAGTACACCGCCCGATATTCTCCGCATCCTTGATCTCATTGCTGCATGCCCCGGTATATACACCATGGTCAGTAGCGGCGTCTCTGCGGAAATGAGATATACCGACAGCTACCTATCTCTGGAAGCTCAAAACACAAACACAGCATCTAAAACGGAAAGGCAGACAACTTTCCAAGTAAGACACGTAACCGCCATATGGTCTGACGCAAAAAAAATCACCCTCTTTGACAGCTGTACACCAAACTACTTCACTCAGTGCGCCACTGAAGACAGGCGTCATCTCATAGAACAGATTATGTGGAGTACTTATGGGGACAAATTAATATCTCCAGACTGTTTTCTACATGCCTGGGAGAAAAATGACAAAGGGCAGATGCATAAAAGGCAGAAGCAGCTTATCACTCAAATCAGTCACCAGCTGTATTCAAAGCTCGAAACAACGTTAAATGTAGTAATGGACGCTTTAAAAAATATGCCCAATACAGAGCTTAATCTGGCCATCCATTCTACAGCGCTAAATGCAATACCACGGTTACCAACAATAATAGAAAAGGTTTTCTGGAAGACGCTGAATGGTGATAGCTGGGAGGTGGTCAATAACACTGCGCTAGAAGACTGGCTCTGTATTTTTCATGATCAGAACCAAACGATGAAAGGTCACCTGAATAACTTTTATCACTCTCAAATCGAAGAAATGATTAAAGACATACATAGCCGGAATCAGGAGTCTTGATTCTCCGTAAACCGGTGAAAGGGTGAAAGGGTGAAAGGGTGAAAGGGTGAAAGGGTGAAAGGGTGAAAGGGTGAAAGGGTGAAAGGGTGACCTTGCCACCAGTTTTAAGGTGGGATTGAGTTGCCGTCCCTGGCGGCAGAAATTATACGTCAATGGATACATATAAAGCCACCGGAAATCATTCCTCATCCTTGGCTCATGCCTTGTCAGTGTGCACAAAACTGACAATACTTTCTGGCAAGCCGTTTGCTATCAAGAAGCCTATGAGGGTGTCGCAAAGCTCTCAACCAACTCGTTCCCATGCTCCAGAGGGTGTCACAAAACTCCAAACATCTCGTTCCCATGCTTTTATGCCCTTTGGGTATTGCGTGGGAATGCATACCCTTGAATTTTCAAATGGTTAGAAATATGGATTCCCACGCACAGCATGGGAACCAGGGCTGGAGGGTTTCACGACAACCTCTTATGAGCGCTGGGTATCTTCTTTCTCGATCATCTCTGCCAAAATGGCCTGATTCTGCACCACCATGATTTCACGGTAATCGCAGGCCAGCTGGAAGGCATCGTCGCCCCAGCGCACCCATGAGAAATCTTTGAACCGGCTTTTTGCCTTGCCCTGGGTATAGTCCATCCAATTGACTCGCCAGCCAACCTGTTGATGCTGGCCTTCTCTTAATAAATAGCCAGTGACGAGACGCCGGGCACTTTGGATTTATTGCTTTTATGGGCATTGGTGTGGGTTTTGCGGCGACCGAGGCGCACAGAGGTTGGCAGGCTGCGTTCGTGTTCGATGGCTGCCCGCAGGGCGGCTTCGTAGGAACCGTATTGAGCAACGGTAAAATAGACGGCACTGCCATGCTTTCCGCCAAGCCAGACTTTTACGTGGGCGGTTTCGTAGTTGATGCTGATTCGGTCGGGGAGTTTTTCCATTAATGCCTCCGGGATATAAATATCAACCACCCAAAATAAAACCGGACTATTTATATGCTTCCAGCCTTTCTCTCATTTCGGCCAATAACTTACGGTCATCGAGACTCAACAAAGACTTCCACTTCATGGCAGTATCCATAAGAGCGACCACCTCATCTATATCCCCCTTGGTCAACCAGTAATCAAACATACTTTGAATGGCGTGGATATTGCCAGGGTTTAACTTAAGTGCTTGTTGATAATATTCCTCTGGAGTTTTTTCTTCATCGCTGTGCGTATCCAAGCCAAGCGCAATAGCCTGCTCTATAAGAAACCCCTGGCGCCAGTAATAGTCAGAATCGTAAGGGTAGTCCTGCATCAGGCTCTTACCTATGCGAAAACTCACCTCAAACATAGCCTGCCGCTGTCTTTCCGGTGCTGACGATAGGCCGAAAAACAACTGATTAAACAGCAGCATATTAGCCGCCTGATTATCTGGATCCACTGTCAGAATGTTCTGAGCAAATTCTGGTGATTCATTCCAGGCTTCAGGTATCGGGAAATGCCCAACATGCAACAAAGCCTTACGAGAAACTGCAAGTACGCTCAGAGAGAGCACCATAATCATCATGATACACGGCACAATAAAGGTCAGCTTACGATAATGAAGAGCAGGAACTTTTAGATAACCTAGCTGGCGGGCAAGCAATACTGTACGAGCTAACACCACACCAACAATAATCTGAATACTTAATACATAGAAAACATAATTCAGAATCGCATGGGCAGAGAGCGCCATGGCAATGGCAATATAAGACAGCAGTTCTTTATATTCTGCTCGCTGCCGCTCAATCACTTCGTTTTTTTCGAAGAAAACTTTGAAACCCAGCCAGCCATAAAACATAACATAAGCCAGTAACAATCCGAGCAATAGTGGGCCACCCTCCAGCAACAGCTGTAGGTAATCATTGTGGGCAAATACACCAGAACTACCATACTCGTATCGTACAGCGGGATATAGGTTAGCAAACGTGCCAAGACCATACCCCATTAAAGGCATACTCTTAATCAGCTCCCAGGTTGCACCCCAGATATAGGTTCTGGAATTCAGGTGAGACAGATCATCCAATCCACGCACCAAGCTTCCATCGCCAAACCATACAGGCAACAACGCCACCAAAGCAAAAGCAAATAATGATAGAAGCCCCACTGTGACCAGTGTTTTTCTGGAATACAACGGCTTAAACATTGAAAGCACTATAATACCTCCAAAGGCTCCCAACCAAGCTGCGGTACCGCTTCTGGAGTTACTGGCAAAAAAAGCAATCAAAATCAGGAAGAGAACACTGTTTATTATAATTAGCCGGCCTTTAGTTTGAGCGTCTGCCATGGATAGTAATAGAAAAAATGCCAGATATTGGGTAATGGCGTAAACATTGGCATCCAGCATCTGTCCATCAATTCGGCTCAGAGTAACAGAGAAGTGCCAGATCCCCAGTAAACTGGTTAACAAAATCATGGTGATAATGGCCAAGCGGTATTGTGGCCAATGAGACTGGTATTCGGTGCTGGTAAAAAGCCAGAATGAGGCAGAGCCTATCAAGAACCCGGCTATGATTAGCAGGCTCCATTCGGTATTGATGGAAGAGTAATAATTGGTTAGTAAGAGTAAAGAGAAGCCAACAAGGGGTAACACTGAAAGTTTGTTGCTGTTATTTATGGTGAAGCACAGTAGAGCTATCGACAAAGTTGAGATAACCAGTAGGTCGATTGTATTACCGTTATAAAAAAGGGAAGACAGCAGAGCAAGGCTGAACAAAAACAAGCGAATAGAACACTTCATAGGGTATATTAGCTATTAATTCGCTTTTATTGGCAAAATAAACCTAAATTCCCACGCTAAGCGTGGGAACGAGATAAAATTAATTACAAATAGATGGCAACAAATCTGAAGGGACGGTAGTTCCTGTCGCTCCATTCTGAACACAATTGAACTGACCACTGCTGCTAAAAGTAAAAGCTAAGGTAGCACCTGTAATTCTATCACTAACCGACCCAGCACCCTTAAAGGTTGCCATATAAGATCCTGCAATACTGCCATTATCGGCAATAGAAGCTACGTAGGTTCCTGAGTCTGTAATATTATCAAGGATTGCGGATGAGTTGATAGTTGGAAAAGTTCCTGTAACTGAATAATGCTCCAACACAGGGCTTTTCAGCCCCCCAAGCAATGAAACAGCCTCAGACACCTGTGAACGCGCAATATAATTCTGATACTGCGGAATAGCCACAGCCGCCAAAATACCAATGATCGCTACAACGATCATCAATTCAATCAGCGTAAAACCTTGTTGTTTTTTCATTATTTTGTCCCCCCGGGAACATCAGTATAAAGATAATTTGTATGCTTTTTATTGCAGGGCATACACCCTTTAACCACCCGACCCTGGGTACTGCTGTCTCATCCTGAGACGTATATTCCACTAACCGCTTTTGGTTATCATCTATGCAGCCCCGCAGAATACGAAAAAAGTACCATAGTTTGATGTGGCTCACAATATCGAAACTTGCTACTTGCCACTAAAGATTCGCATCGGTAGGCTGGCTTGTTGATTTTCAGATCAGATAGTGATCGGTATCGCGACTAAACGACATATATCGTTAATATGTCAGCGGCGATGACAGTACATTTTTTCTTGCTGATGCGTTGTGACTCCCGTCAACATTTTCAACATTGCGAATGTGCGGCAGGTTGTCCAGCTTGGTCATGTCGTCGCAAAGCACGGCGGCTTAGCAATACATCCCGCAAGATAACCCATGACTGATTTGCTCTTTTCGTTACGATACGGCGACAGCTTTTGTCCACAAACGAAGGCTGCCGCCGGCACTATCCTCCCCGGGAGGGTGTCGGCACCTTTCTCTTCTTTTTGTGCCTTGCTTTGCCATTTTTATTGGCTGCCTATTCCAGATTCACCCTCGCATCTTGAGCCTATTTATAGCGTGATACTGTGAAATAATATTATGACACTCTGTAATTGGGCGTCGATGTGGTAGCCATCAAATCCGTTGAAATGAATAAAGGTATTCTGAACACCTCCGTTAGTCTTTATGTCTGGCTCTATCATCCGTGGGCAGTGCACTAATACCAATTCTGCTTTTAAATTATGGGCTGCGCAGCCATTTTGGGTGACTGGATCAGCGTTGAAGTTCCTCGCCATAGCTACGGCTATGACTCGTCTCTTCGCCTTGCCCAGTCACCCAAAATAACTTGCTCACTCCACAATTTAAAAGCGCCATTGGTATAAGTCGGATAATCACCGCCCTGACGAGCGACAAATTTCCCACAGATTCTGCCAGAGCATCGGTTTAAGCACTCCAACCCGCTCCGCTTTTTGACGGTTTTCTGGAAGCCATCCGATGAACATTGGCAACTGTCGCACCCGTTCGACCTCCAGTCAGCCCACCATCACAACCATCAAACCACCACATACAGTGAGTAAATAGATTTCGGGATGTAATATCCATGCCATTCTCTAAATAGGGTGTCGAGCAAGTTATTTTGGACTGCTGGACAAGACGGAATGACGAGTAATAGCAGCGCTATTGCGAGGAATTCCAACGAAGCACCAGCGGTTCAAAATAGCTGCGCAGAACCTGTTTAGAGAATGGCATGGGTATAAATCTTCATGGAGGAAGATATGTTGTATTCTCCGAAGCTGCGCCATGGAATGGCGGCGGCTGGTTTAACACTGCTATTGGCGTACCCGCCATTTTCTCAGCCAAGCTCATCACCCCATGATCAACAATGCCGGGTTGGCGATCGTTACCTGTTCGGCTACCTGGAAACGGTGACCGGCATCGATAACCAGTTCGATACTCAACTCACCGCACTGGTTGACTCTGGCTCCACCACTTCATCGATGGATGCCCGGGATATCACCGTTCGCAGAATGCCTAACGGGACTGACTGGGTACGTTTCACGCTGCTGACGGATCGAGATGGACAGGGTAAAGAAGTCACTTTGGTTAAACCCATTGAACGGTTTATCAACGTCATCACTCACTCCGGCCCACCGGACCGCCGCCCGGTGATTGAAGCCACGATTGAGTTGAACAATATCAACGTCACCACGGAATTCAGCCTGACCTCCCGGGCACAGTTTCCGCAAAGCATTCTACTGGGGAGAAATACACTGGATGAATTAGCGGTGATCGATACTTCCCGGAACTTCCTGTTGGATCAATGCCTGGTGTCTCGATAACCCGATTTCAGAGATGGCGAAGCGTTTCAAGTTCTGTTGATGCTGTGGAGGCACGACTTAACCCGTGCCCTCCATCATGCACCAACCAAGGTAGATCATTATTCCTGCTCCGTTAGCCAGAAGATCACCAAAGCTGAAATAGCGATGTTTGGTGAAACCCTGGCAAACTTCAATGCCAATCCCAAGCACAAACAGGCTAACCGGTTTCCACCAGACGATATTGGCGGAGGGCCATGCCAAATCCAGCAGGGCAAATAACACCATAAAGGTGATGGCGTGTTTCACCTTGTCGTTGATAAACCGACTCGGATCGTAACGATGGGGAATTAATGCCATAAACAGAGCAAAGGCAATAGCAACCAAGAGCAGGCAAATTCTTGCCAGATCGGGTAGTGCTTGTAGGTCGGCGAATACTGTTTCCATACATTCCTTTTTTGACGCCTACCGCTGCCTGCTCCCCGTCCCCGTAAAAGCAAAAGCGTCTGGCTTTTTCGGGAAGCGGAAAACGGGCGGCGGGCAGCGTTCTCAATGATCCCGTGCCATGGCTCCAACCACCAGCATTTCCATACCCAAAGCATCAGTCTGCCGCCGAAGCTCCGTGTAAAGCTGAACCATACCTGCGGCTATTTTTCCCGTTAGATCAATGGGCATATTTATCATAAAGTCGTTCTGCCACTTCCAGGTTTCTCGGTTCAGCGGTCGCAATTAACTCCGCCATGGCAACCATTGGATGAACAAAGGCTCTCTCAGGCTGCAGCCACTCAGTCCAAAAGGGCTGGTAAAGGTCAACCTTCCTCTGTATATACTCACCAGGTTTCGGTTTTCGCAACCTCAGTGCCCACATAACCTCCTTCATCGCATCTTTGGTCACATAAACAGTCACATCTTTAGGGTTAATGTATTGGGTGTAATGCTCTGCTGCGACTTCTCCACCCCACCAGCCACCAAAGTCTTTCAAATCGATGGATTCACGGGTAAGAGCCATATCGGTGGTAAAGGTACCAATATGCTGCTTACGCTGCAGTAATGGAAATGCCTCGATCCACTTATCCATTAATCCACGCCGGTCAAGAATGGTTCTACCGCTTCCTTTACTGGCATTCATAAACCCCTGCCCGACCAGGTCGTCCAATACGTGCCCAATAGCACCCAGAGAAACACCCGCCTGCTCCGCTATGGTGCGATAAGGTTGATTAAGCAGCGCCGGGTTCTCCAACAGCGCAAAGATGACTTTTAGCCCGGCAAACTTGAATGCCTTACCTGGCCTTTCGCTGCTGCCAGTGACTTCAGGCTTAAGCCCCTGCACATAAACAAACAGCGAAGGCTGATTGATATAGGCATTACCCACCGTATCCAGAAACTGGACTCCGGCCTCTCTGAGGGTATTTGCTGTTTTGGACGTAATATACTGCGCGACCAGAAGGCTGCGCTGAGGGTCTGGCATCTGTTTCAGGCGATGAATCACGGCTCCGGTATTACCCTGAATCACCCGAGACTTCAGTCCGACATCCAACGTAATACCGGTTGGCAATCGTACTGTGGCGTCCACCTCTGGGGGCATTTTATCCCTTGTAGAGGTCACAATAGACAGCTCCTGCGTTGTCAGCTGCTGGTAAGCCGCTATCGCCTGCTCCAGCACCCAGGCCTCCTGAGCAACATTGTCTTTAGCCGCCATGGTTACGCCGCTCCTTATCTTGACCATGTTCATAATATTAGCACGTTCACAAAACATGAACACTTTAAAATAATGAACAGATATTTTAAGCTGATCTAAAGGCCGACTTAGAGTCATTTTTGGTTTATCTGTTCATAATTACAACACGTTCAAAATAAATGAACAGATAAATATTATGAACAAAAGAGCGACCTGTGAGACACATACCAGGCCAGTAACAGAGAACTTCCCTCCACGCACCTTTTCAGCACAGCCAACGGATAGCTATGACCAAAAGGTTACCTTGATGGAAAAGGAGGCGATTCTTGTCAGTGAATATGTAAAACAGCTGGAAATAAAAGCGGGCTATGAGCAGGAGCAAGCCCGAGAGGTAGCCTGGAAGGCTTGGTACAAAATACCCCGAGGCTGTGATGATTGGCGCTCAGATGATCAAATGGTGGAGTGCATCAATCATAGAATGAGTGCCAGAAGGGCGTTTGATCAGCGGTGGGCGGTGGGCGGTGGGCGGTGGGCAAGATTTAAAAAGGCTCCTTCAAATCATTATCCAAGAACATCAGGGCATCTTGATCTTCACTTTCTTCAGTGAGCAACAACCCATCGTCCGGCTGCATATATTCCCAGAGTTCATTCTGGTGCAGCCAGATTGGGTCGGCACTGCGAATCAGGGCTTCCCTCTGCTCATATTCTTCAACAGACTCCTGTCGTTTTATTCGTTTTTGCTTACCGTTAATAAAAATCCATTGGTACTTCTTCTGGCGTTCTGCCTTGGCGGCCTTGCGGATTCTTTTCTGTTCAGGCGTTAATTTCTTCTTTGCCTTGGGCAATGGCACAACCTCCGATCTCTATAACAGGGCAGGCTCAGAAAGTGATAAGCGTTCCTTCTCCAGTACCTTAATACGCCGCTTCATCTTACGAATTTCACGGTCAATGTCATCTTGTCGTTTTTTGAGTCGTTGCTGATTGACGTAGTCTTCCCCAAATAACTCCAGTACAAAGGCTTCAATTTCAAATCTGACGACCTTGTAGTAAGGATTGCCATGGACATACGCAATTTGATAATTGAGTTTCCCCGCTTTTATTGCCTGAATGATATCCTGTTCAGGCAGAGCAAACTCTTTAGCGGCATTTTTGTGGCTCAGGGTAGCGCCTGGTGCAGTCCATTGGATATCCGGCATCGGTTCAAACCTTAATAAAGCGAACACAACTATAGTTGATGCCTACGGTTACGTATTTACGTTTCCCGCTGCCCGTAAAAGCAAAAGCGTCTGGCTTTTTCGGGAAGCGGAAAACGGGCAGCGTTCTTAATGCCCGTAAAGCTTATCGTAACAGTAGTTGGTCGCCTCGATAAAACCTTCAATGCTGCCGCAATCGAACCGTCTTCCCTTGAATTTGTAAGCCAGCACACAACCTTGTTGTGCCTGCGTTAACAACGCATCTGTGATTTGGATCTCACCGCCCTTGCCCGGTTCCGTATTTCTGATCACATTGAAAATATCCGGGGTTAGAATGTAGCGACCAATGATCGCTAGGTTGCTGGGAGCATCTTCTCTGGCGGGTTTCTCCACCATGTTTTCCACACGGATAAGGTCATCCGAAATGGTCTGCCCGGCAATCACGCCGTATTTGTTCACTTCACTTTCCGGCACTTCCATCACGGCCACAATAGAGCAGCGAAACTGTTTATAGAGCTGCGCCATCTGTGCCAACACGCCGGGGCCATCGGGATTAATGCACAGGTCATCGGCCAGTACCACGCCAAAAGGTTGGTCGCCAATCAACGATTCGCCGCTGAGAATGGCATGGCCTAACCCTTTCATCTCCCGCTGACGAGTGTAGGAGAATGAACATTCGTTAATCAGCTGTCGTATATTGGTGAGCAGCGACTCTTTATCGGTACCGGCGATCTGATGCTCCAACTCGTAGTTGGCATCAAAATGATCTTCCAGGGCGCGCTTGCCCCGACCAGTCACCATGCAGATATCCTGCATCCCCGCTTGCAGGGCTTCTTCCACCCCGTATTCAATCAGCGGTTTGGACACCACCGGCATCATCTCTTTGGGCATGCTTTTGGTGGCAGGGAGGAAGCGAGTGCCGTAACCGGCAGCGGGGAAAAGACATTTTTTTAGCATGTGTTGTACTTGAGTGGTGGGTAGATTTTTTTCTGAACCACAATACCCTGAAGGGCACAAGAGGCACAAAGGCACAAAGAAAAGCTTTTTGTCTTTTCCTTCGTGTCTTTGTGTCTTTGTGGTTCCAATGCTTTTAAGGCAGCGGATATTGCTTCTCAATCCACCGCACCCGATGGGGATAAAGCTTCGCCATCTGTGCCAACACGCCGGGGCCATCGGGATTAATGCATAGATCATCGGCCAGCACCACGCCAAAGGGTTGGTCGCCAATCAACGATTCACCGCTGAGAATGGCATGGCCTAAGCCTTTCATCTCCCGCTGACGAGTGTAGGAGAACGAACACTCGTTAATCAACTGTCGTATATTTGTGAGCAGCGATTCTTTATCGGTACCGGCGATCTGATGCTCCAACTCGTAGTTGGCATCAAAATGATCTTCCAGGGCACGTTTGCCCCGACCAGTCACCATGCAGATATCCTGCATCCCCGCTTGCAGGGCTTCTTCCACCCCGTATTCAATCAGCGGTTTAGACACCACCGGCATCATCTCTTTGGGCATACTTTTGGTGGCAGGGAGAAAGCGAGTGCCGTAACCGGCAGCGGGGAAAAGACATTTTTTTAGCATGTGTTGTACTTGAGTGGTGGGTAGATTTTTTTCTGAACCACAATACCCTGAAGGGCACAAGAGGCACAAAGACAGAAAGAAAAGCTTTTTGTCTTTTCCTTCGTGTCTTTGTGTCTTTGTGGTTCCAATGCTTTTAAGGCAGCGGATATTGCTTCTCAATCCACCGCACCCGATGGGGATAAAGCTGCGCCATCTGTGCCAACACGCCGGGGCCATCGGGATTAATGCACAGATCATCGGCCAGCACCACGCCAAAGGGTTGGTCGCCAATCAACGATTCACCGCTGAGAATGGCATGGCCTAAGCCTTTCATCTCCCGTTGGCGGGTGTAGGAGAACGAACACTCGTTAATCAACTGTCGTATATTGGTGAGCAGCGATTCTTTATCGGTACCGGCGATCTGATGCTCCAACTCGTAGTTGGCATCAAAATGATCTTCCAGGGCGCGTTTACCCCGACCAGTCACCATGCAGATATCCTGCATCCCCGCTTGCAGGGCTTCTTCCACCCCGTATTCAATCAGCGGTTTGGAGACCACCGGCATCATCTCTTTGGGCATGCTTTTGGTGGCAGGGAGGAAGCGAGTGCCGTAACCGGCAGCGGGGAAAAGACATTTTTTTAGCATGTGTTGTACTTGAGTGGTGGGTAGATTTTTTTCTGAACCACAATACCCTGAAGGGCACAAGAGGCACAAAGACAGAAAGAAAAGCTTTTTGTCTTTTCCTTCGTGTCTTTGTGTCTTTGTGGTTCCAATGCTTTTAAGGCAGCGGATATTGCTTCTCAATCCACCGCACCCGATGGGGATAAAGCTTCGCCAACCGCTGCTGGCTGTTATCCAACGTCAGCTGAAGCGGTTCGCTTAACCATCCGCGATAATACCTGCCGAGAATAGTGGCGTTTTCCATCACCGCCTGTTCCCAGGGGCCGAGTTGATCGGCACGGAACAGCGCCGCCTCAAACTGCTTATCTATCAACGAACGTTGGGAGCGCGCCTGTGCATAACTGCTCCAGCTGTAAGGCCAGGCGGGGCGTTGCAGAATGGATTGCTGCCATGCGGCCAGCTCCATGGGTTCTTCGGTTTCAGAGATTGCCCAACCTTTCTGTACTCCCCAATTCAGAACCCTGGCTCGCATCTCCATTAACTCTGGTGAGTTTGGCATTTTGTCCAGAGCGTTATCAGCACCGGCCAAGGTGATCAGCCACTGTTGTTTATCCACAGCAAAGCCAGGATCATCTTTTGTTTCTGCTGCCCAGAAATCCAGAAAGTCCACAGTCTGTGAACGCCAGATCTCCGACTGAATCAGATTCCATCCGGTATTCAATGCAACTGCCAGTAAGATCATGCAGGGCAGTGTTATCAGCCATTTCTTGTACACCGTGCTTGCTTCCCTTTAAAAGCTTTTCACCACAAAGGCACAAAGACACCAAGGAAAAGCGTTTGTTTGTAAAAGCTTTACTCTTACTTATCTTTTGCTTTTCTTTGTGTCTTTGTGCCTTTGTGGTTCAAAAAAATCCATCACCCCGCAAAGAGCGAAAACGTCAAAAGATCCGGATTGGTCAACGTCAACCGATCCCGTACATCTTTCCCATACCAACCATCCAGCACATCAGCAGCTGCTTTCATAGCCGGTGGTCGTCGTTTAGCGTGATGAGCATCGGATGCCACAAACTGCACCAACTCATGGTCGAGTAACCAGCGAGCCGTGGTCTGAGCTTTTTCACCAAAGAATCCGGGGATGCAACCGGCAGTCACCTGCAGCAATGCGCCGCGCTCCACCAATGGCAGAACCCGGTCCGGGTAGGCCATCAATTCTTTATTCCGCTCCGGGTGAGCAATCACTGCTCGAATCTTCTGTTTCTCAAGCCACTCCAACATATGTTCTATGCCCATGGGGATATTCTGGTGCGGCATCTCCAGCAATAAACAATCGTAACCCTCCCACTGGCCAATCATGGGAATGCGTTTATTGCGCAGCTGGAACATCATCTCATCGCTGAAGCGCACTTCTGCGGCCATGGCCAACTGCACACCGATTTCTGCGTCACTGGCCTGCTTAACCAAATCATCAAACGCCGGTTTAATGGTAGTGATGTCGTTATCGTAACGACCGGGGTGCATATGAGGCGTACAGACCAACCGCTGAATACCATCAGCTTCTGCCTGCCACAGCAACTCCAAGGCCTGTTCCAGAGTATCGGGGCCATCGTCGATGGCGGGGATAATATGGTTATGAATATCTATCATTTTTTAAAAGCTTTTCACCACAAAGGCACAAAGACACAAAGAAAAGCAAAAGACGGGTAAGGGCAACGCTCTTACAAACGCTTTTCCTTCGTGCCTTTGTGTCTTTGTGGTTCAAAAATAATCTTTATTGTCGCACCTTACCCACAGGTGTCGGCATATAACGGGCCAGAAGAGCCAACGCCATCATCACCACAAAATACACCGCATTAGAAGGAATCTGCAGATTAAAATCCACCGATGAGTGAATCATAATCGCCAGCATTCCCATAAAGGCGGTAAAGCCCATGCCGATCATCAACCGGCTGCGGCGCAGGCGCATGGCTTGAATGGCATGCCAGGCAGCGGTGAGCACCATCAGTGCCAGAATCACATAAGCCGGAATACCAAACTCCAACGGAAACTGCAGAAAATCAATATGGGCCAGGTCGTAAAAGCCCCGCCAACTGCCATCATGATAAGCAGGTAATGTCGTGTAGTACGAGCCGCCACCGGAACCGGTCAAACCATAATCACCAATAGCGTCCAGCGTGACGGTTGCCACATTGGGTCGGGTTTCCCGTTCTATGGCGGTTTGCTCAAGGCGTTCCACCACTTCTTCCAAACCGAACCACTGGCTAACGATCGCAGTATCAATCACCAGCAAACTGACAAACAGCACAATCATGCCCCGGCTTAACTGTTTACGACAGATAACGTACAAAAAACCGGTCATCATCAAACTGGAGAAAAACGCCGTATTACCCATACGCGAACGGGAAAGCACCAAACCAATCACCATAATCGCCAGCCCGGTTCGCAGAATGACTTTGTTGCTCATCAGCGTTTTCAGAGTGCGATGCAGCCATTCCCGCCAGTTTTCCGAAGGGCGATCATTGAGCTGGGCGATCAACAACCCCATACCCACCGCCAACGTCATCTCCATACACCCGGCAAAACTGTTGCGGTTCACAAAGGTACCGGTGGCCACGCCGAAATAGGAAGTCTTATCCCGAAACAGCAGTGTTTCCAAACCCGACAGCGTACTCAACGAACCAAACACCGCCTGAAAAATACCGGAAATCACCAGCACCCAGGCAAAGGTTCGCAACTTCTCCGGCTTATCGATCAGCAGCAGACAGAGGCAAAACAATAAATAGTAAGCCAGCGTCAGCAATGCTGTAATCAATGTGGAAAAGGGATCAATAGAGAGGGAAATCAACTCCGGCAGGGGCAAACCCAATGCCAGATAGGCCTGAGAATGAATATCCCAGGCAAGGGGAGAAAGTGCCTTAACCCAATCCGCAGGCAACGGCAGTTGTTGTATAAACAACCAGCTGGTCACCAGAATAAAACCAACGTGAAACCAGCGGGCTTTCTGAAAGGCCAACGTCACCGGCAGCCGATTCAGGCCATAACCCAGCAACCAGAACAACGCCAGCCCATAGGCCAGCATCATCAAAATACCCATCGCCCACTCGGGTTTGCTGCCTTCGGGTAATGGCAGCCAGAACATCACCGCCAACAGCGGCCAAAACAATATTTTTTTCATTTTTTTGGCTCTTCAGGGATATCTGTGGGTAAAAAATGAACTGATTTAATGAAAAAAAGCACCAGCGATCAATTTCTG
>NZ_CANMAO010000034.1 GCF_947495845.1 uncultured Endozoicomonas sp.
CTGAGTCTTGATTCAATTCAAAGGTGTGTAGCGATCAGTTGATTACAGAGGTTATGCACTTATGATACGAATTCAGGAAAGTTTAACTGAAAAACTTGCAGACAAACCCCCGTTAGTCGATATAATGCCGTTGAAACCTCCCTGGCCTGTTCGCCAGTCACCATACGTCCCGAGCCGATAATACTACCCAGGAGGCTCCTGCTAGGTGCCGGAGTGCAAGTCCGCCTCGTAGCGGAAAGCCCAAATCGCCTCAGTAGCCTCCACCGTGACCGTTACGGCCACGGGCAAACGTGGCAGCGGCAGGGTGGGGAGGTTTCTCTTCATACAATATATACCTAATACTTCCTTTCAACCCCATCAATACTGAATGCCAATGTTTTTTCTGGTGATATAGAGCTTTACTGCTTTTCTTGTTGGTGCCGTGCACAATTCGCGGATGCGTATCGTAGTGAAAATAAAATGCGACCCATCCGGTCGTTCTGGGAGCAGTATTTTCAGGGGAGTAATGCACAGCTGGCAGGCTGGGGACAACCCGCACTGTTAGAGCAAATACGATGATCTGATATCACCGGTGATCCTTCAGCGTTATGGCTTCAGACAATACTGGAGCTGCATAACCCTGGAGGTTAAGACCTAATAACGACGATTGGACGTCAACACCCGAATATCGGAATCCAGAGGAATCTGAAAATCCGCAGTAGAAATAACGTGCTTGCTGCTGGTATCAATCATACGGGCACTGATGTATACCGTGTGACTACCAATGGCGTAGGTTCCTGTAACAATGGCATCGGCTTTGTAAGTTTTGCTCAGATTATCCAGATTTCTGGACAGGCTGAATTCACCGCCGTTGTGATTGCTGATAAATACGCTGTCCCGCATTTTGATCTCGATCAAGCTATAACCGATATCCGACAAACCTGATGACAACTGTTCTCCGAGCACTCGGCCAAGCGGTGTGGTTTTACTGAGCTGGTTGATATCTGCCAGGCTGGTGGACAGGATGGTTGCTCCAGCGGGTAAATCATTCTTGGCTTTTTCCGCCATAATGACAGCGGCTTTCTGACTGATTCCGACCAGGTCAATGGGTTTTGGTTTTTTATAACCGCCGGTTGAACAGCCTGTGATTATCAGTGTCGTAAAAAGGACGGTAAATAGCTTTCCACTGAAGATATTGTCAAGCTTCATTACTTATTCACTCCTGACGAATCCTTGTCTGTCATATTGACAATGGCTGACTCTTTGTAATGACGCATGGCCAGATCTGGTACGTAATAGGAGTGGGTTTCTGAAAATCGAATTTGAAAACCATCAACGATACGGGTAGTAACAACGACTTCCGTGTTGGTTTTTGTGGGGAGCATTTTGCCAATATCGTAGGCTGCAGTCACAGGGATGACACTCAATGCAAACCCTTCTGCAACGGAAGACACTTCATCACCAAACTCCATCAGCGCCCATAGGAAGCCTACTTTGCTGGTTGCTTCAAAGTTGCTTCCGGAGTCCCTGTCGCCAGGATGCCTGACAATTTGAACATCCAGCTCCATGGATAATGGGGTTGTACTGGATGTCATGACCATAGCTCCACGCTTGACCAAAGCGCTGGAAACCTGCTGTCCGAAGACTTTGCTGAATACAGAATTATTCTTTGTCTGTTCAATATAAACCGGCTGGGAAGAAAGCTTGGCGTTTGTCATAATCTGCCCGGCAAGGTGATCAGCGATCACTCCCCAATGTTGGGCAGATTGCAATTTGATTTGCGCAGTCTGGTCTACTGATGTGGCTCTTGGTATTGGAGAGCACCCGGCAATTGCCAGCAGACAGGCTGCGGCAATCGGATATAACGTCTTTATGTTCACAAAAATGTCCTTAACCTTACTTTATTGTTTTGACACGGATGTCGTGCAAGAAAGGTGTGAAAAATCATGAGTAATTCGACATTAACGTCGATTGTCGTATTGTAGCGAGTTACTGAAAGCAGAGAAATATGAAATGAGCACTCAGATGATTTTTTATTTTTGTAAAATGTGAAGGGATGGTGATGCTTTATAAAAGGGAGTCAACTGACTCCCTTTCTTTTATATGTCGTCTGAGTTATTTCAGCTTAACATTCGGCAGGCAGCATGCTTTCCCAAACAACCTTACGATAGCGATCCGGATTGGTATCCCCTTCGGTGCTGAACATCAGCACGACCGAATCGTTATTCAACCCTACAGATGCTGCCAGCTCCCTGGCATTATCCTGAGTAGCCATCAAATAGAGCAGACCCATATTAATAGCACCTGATTCACCGCTGGTAATTGCCGTATCACCTTTTAGCGGGTTGCCCAAAATGCGCATGCCAAGCGCAGAGACATTGTCCGTTACGGAGGCAAATGCGTTGCTGGAGGCTTTAAGGATCGGCCAGGTTACCGGGTTAGGCTCGCCACAGGCCAGCCCTGCCATAATAGAAGACAGATCGCCAGTAACAGCAGTCATCTCACCGGCTTCGCTGCTTCCGGATTGATAAATACAATCCGCTGCACGAGGCTCAGAAATAATAGTAGAGAATTTGTTGGTGCCCATGGCATCAGTAAAGTAACCCAATACACCGCCGGCCATGGCGCCAACACCGGCTTGCAGCATGATGTGGGTTGGCATACAGCCTTCCATTTGTGCAGCCTGTTCCAGGGCTTCGTCTGCCATGGTCATATAACCTTGGGAAATCCAGGTTGGTATTTTTTCATAGCCTTCCCAGGCAGTATCCTGAACCAGTGTCCACCCATTTTCGTCTGCTGTTCTACTGGCCAGACGAACAGTGTCGTCATAATTAACGTCAGTAACAATGCATTCTGCACCCAGACCTTTGATGCGTTCTACGCTGGCTTGTGCAGAGCCTTTTGGCATGTAGACAACGGCTTTCTGACCCATTTCACGGGCAGCCCAGGCAACGCCGGTGCCATGATTACCGGCAGTGGCGGTGGTGAATACCAGAGGCTCTTTTAATAGGCTGGCCACCGTGCTCAGATCAATTTCAGAAATATCGATATTCAGCTGTTCAGCCAGCATTTTTCCCAGGGCATAGGAGCCGCCCAGTACTTTAAAGGCGTTCAGGCCAAAACGATGGGATTCATCTTTGACCAGAATGGCTTTCACGCCCAGCTTCTTGGCGAGATGTTCCAGCGATACTAACGGAGTGGGTGCATAGCCTTTGATCTTGCGATGAAAAGAACGGGCTTCAAGAGCCATTTCAGCGGAAAAAACAGGGCTGGTTTCCCCGGTGTAAAAGTGATTGGATTCAAACTTCAGCATTGACATGACTTCAGATAAAAGACGGTAGGCAGACTTTCTAAAAAGCAGTTTTTTTGGTTCAGCGGAAC
The DNA here is from genome assembly GCF_947495845.1 of uncultured Endozoicomonas sp. Taxonomy (GTDB): domain Bacteria; phylum Pseudomonadota; class Gammaproteobacteria; order Pseudomonadales; family Endozoicomonadaceae; genus Endozoicomonas. Next base: position 3,361 of record NZ_CANMAO010000034.1, read on the forward strand.
TACCACCCGACTGCGTGTATCGGTATTAAAAAGAACCGGCGCAGACAGTCAATATCGTTGCAGGTAGTGCAGTTTCCGCTGAACCTGATTGAGGGCAATTAACGTTCAATAAACGCCATCGCTTCCACTTCAACCAGTGCATCTTTAGGCAGGCGGGCAGCCTGGATGCAGGAGCGTGCTGGTGGTGCATCAGTACCGAACACTTCGGTATACACTTCGTTAAACGCTGCAAAGTTTTCCATATCAGACAGGAAGCAGGTGGTTTTTAACACAGAAGCCATGGAGCCGCCGGCCTGTTCGATAACGGCTTTCAGGTTAGCCAGTGCCTGGTAGGACTGTTCCTTAATACCACCTTCTACAAACGCCATGGTTTGTGGGTCCAGAGGCAGCTGACCGGAAGTAATGATCAAATCTTTGAATACAGTGCCCTGAACGTAAGGGCCGATGGCTGCAGGGGCTTGATCAGTATGAATAGTGCTTTTCATTGTTGTTTACTCCAACAAGGTTTGAAAAAAGGATTGAACAAAAAAGTAATAAACGACTTATGACTTAAATTCACGAATGTACTTGTACACCGCATGGCGGGTTATCCCCAGCCGTTCGGAAACAACAATGGTTGCTTCCTTAAATTCGAAGATATCGCCATCAAACAAACGACGAGTGATCTCTTTCTTGCGATTCTTGGGGCCAATGGCTGGATCGTTATCCACTTCCTCAATCGCCTGCTCGGTAGCATGGGTGATCAGATCGTGGGCACTGGCACTGAAATTCTCACTGACCGCTGCGCCCAGCTGGGTTGAATCCGGCATCAGGGTTTTAATGATGTCCGGAAACGGGTGCGAGAGGTTGATGTTGATGCAAAACAACCCGATAGGCTTGCCACCTTCACCAGCCACAACACAGGTGGTCGACTTTAAGAGCGAACCATCTTTGCTGGTGGTGAAATAGCTTTTTGGCGTCGTTTCCCCGGTGGATTCGAAGGTGCGCAGCACTTTTAATCCGAGATCAGTAATCGGCGAGCCAGGATTACGCCCGGTATGGTGCCCATTCACAATCTTGACCACAGACTTGTCAAAAGATTCAAGGGAGTGAATGACGACTTCGCTGTGAGGGCCAATCAGCTCCGCCACAGATTCTGCCAGCCGAAAGTAGCCCGCCAGAATTTCCCGATCTGTATCCGTAAACTGAACGTCAAATGATGTGAACTTCATACCGCACTCTGGGTTAATTTAGTTAACCGTAATGGCGGCTGATTATGAGTAATAGGTGAGCAAATAGCAATCAGGAAAGTTAAATATATTTGTCTTAAATAGGGTTTATTCTTAAATATGGGCGGAGGTTTGTTAAATAAATAAAACTTATATAGGTGTTGTGGTTTTTTATAAACAATGCTGCACGCATGACGTAGGTCAATATATTTAACTAAAAGATAAGTAGTATGGCGCACATATTTCACCCATGAGTGACGCCGAAGACTCCCTGTCTGTTCAGCAAAACAGCGGGCACCTGGCTTCACCAGTATTGAGAAGACACTGGCATGACTCTCGTGACCAACCCTCTGCAACGCGGTTTTGATGTATCCGAATTTGAACAGCGCACCGAGCGTGCTCAGGCCATCATGCACGCCATGAAGCTGGACGCCATGCTGTTCACCACGGAGCCAAACGTCAGATACTTCACAGGTTTTCATACTCAGTTCTGGCACAGCCCAACACGTCCATGGTTCCTTGTTGTACCCGCTAACGGCAAACCTATTGCGATCATTCCTGAAATCGGTGCCAGCGGTATGGTGCAAACCTGGGTTGATAACATTATTACCTGGCCTTCACCGCGTCCTGAAGACGACGGCATTAGTCTGGTAGCCAGCACCCTGAACTCTCTTAAATGTGTACATGGTCGTGTGGGCGCGACTCTGGGAATCGAATCCCATCTGCGGATGCCAGTAAACAACTTTATGGAACTGACCAGACTGGTTAAGAAAGAGATTGTTGATGTCTCTCTGGCTGTTCACGAGCTGCGTCAGGTGAAGTCTCCGGCAGAAATCGCCAAAACCCGTGAAATCTGTCGCATTACCAATATTGGTTTCCAGAATATTCCGGAATACGCCAAAACCGGCATGACTGAGCGTGAAATCTGCAAACAGTTCCGCATCGACATGTTGCAGGCCGGTGCCGATGAATGCCCTTACATTATTGCCGGCTCCGGCCCCGACGGTTACGACAGCATCATTATGGGCCCGACGGATCGCACGATAGAAGACGGCGATGTACTGATTATTGATACCGGTGCGGTTCGAGATGGTTACTTCTCTGACTTTGATCGTAACTGGGCTTTTGGTCACGCCAGTGAGCAGACCAAGGCCGCCTACCGAGCCACTTATGAAGCCACTACTGCAGGTTTCGAGGCTGCACGACCAGGAAATACGACCACTGACATCTATAACGCGATGTGGAAGGTTCTGGAAGCAAACGGTGCGCTGGGAAATGATGTAGGCCGACTGGGTCATGGATTGGGTATGGAGCTGACGGAGCGTCCTTCTAATACCGCTACTGACAACACCGTTCTGAAGCCGGGGATGGTGATGACTCTGGAGCCAGGCATGGTGTACGCACCGGGTAAATCCATGGTGCATGAAGAGAATATCGTGATTACGGAAAATGGCGCTGAGTGGTTGAGTCAGCGTGCTGAGCCTGAATTGTTAATTATTCAGTAATCATCGGACTGTATTTTTTTAAAAAAACAAAGCGGCCATGCAGTTTATTCCAGGTGTGATATTCAACGTGTGGCCACACCATTCTGAGAGTGGATTATCGTATGCAAACTCTTGAAGCCTTTAAAGCGTTTGAAAAACCGCTGCTCCATAAACAGTCGGCCCGAATTGATCGGGTTCATATTGGTCTGGTTCAGTTAAGTACGGACCACTCTCTGGAAATGGACTGGGCTAAACTCCTCGGCACACAGGCGGGGGTATTCAGCAGCCGTGTTTACTACAGCAGTGAAATGACCCCGGAAGCGCTGGATCAGATTGCCACTGGCATCACTGAAGCCTCTGATTTAATTGCCACCGGCCTGCCCATGGACGTGATGGCTTTTGGTTGCACCTCTGCCACGATCATCATCGGTGAAGAAAAAGTAGCCAACCTGCTGACCGAAAAGCGCGGAGATATCCCGGCCACCAACCCATGGACTGCAGCCAAAGCCGCGTTTAATCATCTGGGCGCCAAAAAAATTGCCGTTTTCTCACCTTACCCGACATCTGTCAATTATCCACTGTACCAGCAGCTGACCAACGCCGGTTTTGAAGTACCGGTACTGGGTTCACTGGGAATTGAAAAAGACACCGATATCACCCTCGTGTCGAAAGAATCCATGATGGCTGCACTGGAGCAAATGTTGCCGGACTCCGGAGCTGAGCTGGTGTTTATGTCCTGCACCAACCTGCGAGTGCTGGATCATATTCAGGAAATCGAAGATCGTTTTGGTATCCCTGTCGTTTGCTCTAACTCCGCCATGTTCTGGCACGCCATGCATCTGGTGGGCAAAGCCGCCTCCTGCCCTGGCTATGGAAAACTTCTTAATAATAATGACAAAGTGAGATTAAGCGCATGAGTAACGCAACCAAAGGTTGGGCCGCTGCGATTTTTATCGGACTGCTCTGGGGTATTCCCTGGATTGTCGGTACACCGATTCTTGAAGTGATGGACCCGCAGATGCTGGTTTGGGTTCGCTACATGGTGGCCTTTATCTCACTGGGTCTGATTTTTAATATTGGTCTAATGACCGGTAAGTTCAAAAAGAAAACCGACTTCAAATTAACCTGGGATAACCGCCACGATATTTTCTGGGCAGCAGCCTGTGGTATTATCGGACAAGGTGGTTTCAGTTATTTCTCTTACCTTTCTCTGGATTACATTTCCGCTGGAGAGAATGGCGTTATCCAGGGATTGATCCCTATTCTTATTCTCAGCGTTGGTTTCTTCCGACACAATGCCCGCTTCACCTCTATGCAGATGCTGGCAGCACTGGGTGCATTTGTTGGGGTGGCCATTCTGGTGATGGATCCAAACTCTGAAACCAACGGTTTTAACATCGGACACCTGATCTGTTTTGCCAGTGCCGCCAGTTTTGCCACCATGGCGTATGCACGAGCCAAGCTGGCAGAGAAGTACGGTTCTATTGCCACCATGTTTCATCAGTTTGTTTTTGCCGCTATCGGTTTTGGTCTGTTCCTTTTCTTCTCTGGCGCAGATTTTTCTACGGCACTGGGCGTATTTAGCTCACCGCTGCGTATTCTGGCGATCTGTATCCTGGGTGTAGGTATTTCCGGTATCAGTTACCTGATTTACATTTATGCAATGGATCGGGTGGGTGTGGATGGTACCGGCATGGCGCTGAACCTAATGCCTCTGTCTTCATTCATTCTGGCAACCTTTGCTCTGGGCGAAGCAGTAACTCCGATGCGCTTGCTAGCCATCGTCGTGGTAATTGGCTCCATGATGGCTTTTATGAAATTCAGCGGCTCAAAATCAGAAGCGACTGAAAAGCAGGCGACATTCACTGGCAAACTGGCCACTGAATAAATTATCAAGTAAGTACTAAGGCAGCTCTTTATCGAGCTGCCTGTTTTTTTGGAATGATAAGATGTCCATCGAGCAACAAGTCACTGAGTGGCGCCAACATATCCACAAACATCCTGAGTTCGGTTTTGAAGAAGTGAAAACCGCCGCCATGGTTGCGGATAAGCTGGAATCTTTCGGTATCGAAGTGCACCGCAATATCGGCAAAACCGGTGTCGTCGGTATTCTTAAATGTGGTAACAGTGATCGCTCTATCGGCTTGCGTGCGGATATGGATGCTCTGCACATTAAGGAACAAAACGCCTTTGGGCATGCGTCAGTCAATGAAGGCGTAATGCACGCCTGTGGTCACGATGGTCACACGGCTATGCTGCTGGGTGCTGCTCACGAGCTGGCGCAGAAGCGTAATTTTGATGGTACGGTGTACTTTATTTTCCAGCCAGGTGAAGAGCATGGTGTGGGTGCCAAAGCCATGATCGAAGATGGTCTGTTTACCCGCTGGAAGATTGATGCTGTTTATGCCATGCATAATTTGCCGGGCATTCCGGAAGGGCATTTCATGACTCGCTCTGGTTCTATTATGGCCAGCGAAAGTAGTTTTGAAATTAATGTTTATGCCACTGGCGGCCATGCGGCGTTACCTCATATGGGTACAGACCCGATCGTGGTTGGCGCACAGATAGTTACTGCGCTGCAAACCATTGTCTCCCGTAATCTGAGTGCTATTCACGAAACTGCAGTGTTGTCTGTCACTGAATTCGCAACCAACGGTACCGTAAACGTTATTCCATCTTCTGTGACCATTAAAGGCGACACTCGTTGCTTTACTGATGAATCACTGAACAAAATCGAAAAAGCCATTGAGCGTATTGTGGCTGGTCAGTGTCAGTCTGCCGGAGTGGATTACAGTTACCACTTTAACAACAGCTTCCTCTCCACCATTAATACTGCCGCTGAAACCGAGCATGCTGTGAATGCCGCCCGTAAAGTGGTGGGTGAAGAGCGCGTTAATGGTCAGTGTGAACCCTTTACCATCAGTGAAGATTTTTCCTTTATGCTCCGCCAGGTGCCAGGCTGCTATGTTCTGGTAGGTAACGGCGATGATGAGAAAGGTGGCACGGCACTGCATAACCCATTGTACGATTTCAACGACAATATTCTGATGAAGGGCGTTAACTACTGGCAGGCTCTGGTGGAAACACAGTTGTCCTGATTGGTTCCTATCTCAATCTTCCCGCGTCTTTCGGTTCTTATTGGAATTACTGGCGCGGGAATTCGTCATACAGACTAACGCCCATGCATATCACCCTTCGGCAGCTGGAAATTTTCAAAGCAGTTGCACAATCTGGCCGTGTCACCATTGCTGCAGAAAAGCTCTTTATCTCACAACCCGCCGCCAGTATGGCATTGGCCGAGCTGGAGAAACATCTTGGGTCGTTGTTTGATCGTACCCAGGGTGCAGGGCTGAAACTGAACGACTCTGGACGAGCACTTTTACCCCGAGCCTGTGAACTGCTCGACAGAGCCAAAGAGCTGGAAACCGAATATAACGTTACAGGGGCGTACAGTTCAGGCGCTTTAATACTCAATGCCAGCTCCACCATTGGCAACAATGTCATGCCGAGAATCATTAACCGTTATCAGGAAGCAAACCCCAATATTAATATTGAGCTGAGTATCGAAAACACCCGGGTGATCGAACAACGGCTGTTAGATTTCTCCATCGATATGGGCATTGTGGAAGGCACCTGCATTCATCCGGATATTGATGTCACCACCTGGATGGCAGATGAGCTGGTGATTATCTGTCATCCAAAGCATGCTTTGACCGGTTCAAAAGCGGTCACGATGACGGATTTATCTCAGGAAAAATGGATACTCAGAGAACCGGGCTCCGGTACACGAGAACTGTTTGATGAGATGATTGCCCCGGCCATTGCCTTACCAAGAGTGGGCATGGTGCTGAACCGGGCAGAAGCGATCAAACAGGCGGTGATGGACGGCGTTGGTATCGCCTGTATTTCGAAAATAGCGGCGCAGTCCTCGTTGGATGCCGGTCAGGTAACCTTGATTGATGTAGCCGGATTAAATCTGAAACGGCACTTCTATTTATTGACTCATAAGAAACGATACAAGAGTAATGTGTTGAACAGGTTATGTGGTTTTCTTCTGGAAGATCCCTTGGTGGTTAGTCAACCTACAAAGGTTGCATTAGAGGCATCAAATTCAACCCGTACCCGGTAACCTATACCCAAAGGATTTCAAGTTGCTACGCGGCTGACAATGGCTTTGTAACGCCCCTGAAAAAGATGAGCCACTCTGCCGTACTTCCGGTTGAAGAAGCACTTGAAAAACTCATGCTGCCCTATGAATTTGACCTATCCATCCTCGAAACCATTGAAACCAAAAACCTGCCAGGGCACATCGAGCGGGTTGGAAAAGTGGTTTATGAACGAACCAGTATTCATGATGGGCGAACCCACTAAACAAGATGTTTTGCGAGCTTAAATAAAGCACTGATCAGCTGAGGGTAAGGTAAATAGAGCATGTCATTTATAGACGACAATGAGCATGCATGATGAAAGACCTGATCCTTGTTTTTCTTGTTTTTACTGCCGGGCAGACACTGTATAGCTTTGATGAACGGGAAAAGGCCGTGACGTTATATCCCGGTAATGTGGTCACGCTGGATTGCGAAGCGATTCCGTTGCAGCTGCTGTTTGGTCGACTGCTGTTTAATGGTCAGCCCCTGGAAGGTGCGCGCATTAATGGCGGTTTGTACCCCGGCAGTACCGATGACCTCGGCATGTTTCAGTTGGAAACTCGTTCGGATGTGGGTAATCTTCAGGTCGAGCTCGATAATGGCTGGATTTGCACGTTACCTGTTAAACCATTAGACAGTGGTTATGTATTGCGAATAGGGAATGTTGAGTTGGCTGAAGTCCAGTGTACGCCATTGCTGGAAGGTCCGTTGGCGGTGAGTCAGCGGGATGATGTTGATACGTAAGATCTTTGCAACGCAGTCAGAGATCCTGATCAATGAGTCAGAAAATATGATTTCATATGGCTGAGTACTTATAAGTAATACAACGTCCCTCATCAGCAAAGGGAATTAACTTTACGAACCATTGGCAGGTGTACAGTGCAAGCAGTAAGAAAAAGCTCTGGGGGGGAGAAGTGGCAGCGATTTAATCAAACTATCTTCGCTTTTGTTGTGGCAATTGTTGTGGCAATGGGAGTAAGTAATGCTGCTATTGCAGACAATGACTGCAATAGTTCTAATTGCGCCAATAATGACAACTACTGGATAAAAATAAAAAGACTGCCGAATATTGAACTACCGGACTGGGGTGGTGAAAGTTATTCATCCGGAAACTCTTTGGTTGGTAGTGGTAAGCAGTTCTGCACTATTGCCTATCTTGAAGGTCGGCCTCGTACTATGTTTGATCCCATCACTTTCATCGACGGGACTGTGTCAGGCGGCTCGTTCGCTCTGGAAAATGGCAGTTCATCAATACCGGTGACTCTCATTATTGATAATGTTGCTAATAAAGCAGAGCAGCAGAAGCAAACCTATCAACCAGGCAGCACGGTCACACTAAACGGGGATAACGCCTATGATCAGTGCAAAGATAATGAGCTCATCTTATCGGTGGGAGTTTTAAAAGAGCATATTCTGAGTACCGGAAAGACCGGCACTTATCGGGGAGTGTCCGGTTCAATTTAGAAGCAATAAGCAAGGTAGCTGAAGAGGTTCAATACACAAAACGTTATGCCCTGAAGAACGGAGCAGGCAATTATATCGAATACACACTCTCCGTCAGTGATTCCAAAGGGGTAACTCGACATTTCATAGATAATTACGATCCGAGAAAATGGGGGTTCACACCAACGAACCAATTTCAGTGCCAGTCACACACATCACCCAATATGACGCTCAATATCACTACAGACACTATTAATGGGGCCACTGGCACCTATAGCGATACAATGACGTTTACTGTTGCAACCTATTAGGCTTTGTGGGCAATTAAACTTCTGCCTCTACACCCTGACCGCTAAACAACGTCTTTGGATATTCAACCCCACAAAAATCAAACCGCGCCTTCACCGCCAGACTATAGGCTTCAGCAGGCGTACGAATACCGTTGGTGTAGGAAAATATTTTGAACCGCTGTACTCCATCGGCACTGATATTCTCTTTGAACAGACGTTTTTTATCCACATGATAGATGCCGGGGACTTCCGACTCTGAGCGTTTAATCAGACAAAATACATCATCAGGACGCAGGAAAGTTTTAAACAGCTTGTTGATAGTGTTATCCACGGAAATTGTGGATAACCTCTGATAAGGCCGCCATGCAAGTGATGGCTGTTTGCAGTTATCCACTCCTGCCAAAGCGGCGGTTGCGCTGCTGAAAGTCTGCAATGGCAAGATCAAGATCGTCCGCCGTGAAATCAGGCCACAGGGTATCGCAGAAGTGAAACTCGGCATAAGCGCATTGCCATAATAAAAAGTTACTGATGCGCTTTTCGCCACTGGTGCGAATTAAAAGATCAACTGCTGGCGCACCGGCAGTTGCCAGAAACTCTTCAACCTGTGCTGGTTGAATGCTCTCCGGATCCAGATCCTGCGCTTTAATCACGGCCGCAAGTTTGCGAAACGCCTGTGTAATATCCCATTGGCCGCCGTAGTTTGCTGCCACCATTAAGGTTAAACGACGACAATCTTTTGTTGTTTCTTCGCAATGCTCAATCGCTGCTTGAATTTTTGGGCTGAACGCCGAGCAATCGCCCAATACTTTCAGGCGTATGTCGTGTTCTTTTAATCTGCCCGTTTCACGTTCAAGCGCGTGAAGAAATAGCGACATTAACCCACTTACTTCCTCTTCTGGCCGACGCCAGTTTTCGCTGGAAAATGCGAACAGAGTCAGATAAGGCACGCCCACTTCGCCACAACGTTTGATGACTTCCCTAACGGTTTTGATCGCGGCTCGATGACCAGAAAGTGCCGGCAATAAACTACGCCGAGCCCAGCGATTGTTGCCGTCCATAATAATCGCAATATGGTCAGGCAGGGTCGGAGCAAGTTCTGTCATGGTAATAAAGGTAGGTGACAATAATTGGAAAGAACCCGCAAGTGTTTGGGTTGTAGCGGAAAGCAGGATTCAGCTCCCGGAAAAAGGGAGCCGGATCCTGTCAAAATCAGTTGGTTGGGCTAACAGATGTTGGCTTGTCGTTAGAACCGCCAGTATTGACCTGTGGAGGCGGTGGAATGTTAGCGGCAGGCGCTTGAGTTTGTTCTGCTTCCAGATTTTTCTGTTTGTCTTTCTGGTTATTAGCCAGCTTCTGCTGTTCAGCCTTGTTGGCAGCGGTATTGGCTGCACTCACAACAGCTTGCTGTGCAGCAGGGTTGTCTGCCAACTGTGCAGTGGCTGCTTTGGTGATGCTCGCTTTCTGGGCCGGTGCCGCACTGACAGCTGCCGTCACAATTTGCACCGCCTGTTCAGGGTAGGCGGCAACTGCCGCACTGATCAGGGCATTCAAAAGCTGTGGGCTCTGTTCTAACTGAAGCGCGGCATCAGAAATCAACGCTTCGATAGACATGCTCTGACTCTGGGTCGCCTTGGCCAGGGCTTCAGCAGCGGGCATACGGGTAAGGTCGGTAGCCAGGTCTGCCTGAGCCATTCCTGTCATTGCTGACAGTGTCAGAACGGTGGCTGCAATAAACTGTTTGTTCATGGATATCCTTTCGATGTCATCGATTCAGGAGCAGGCCATACCGGAATTACTGAATTCAACCCGTATTGCCACGATAAATAAATATTGTTTACGGTATTTCACGAAATTAAAAAACCGTACAATAACCAACTGGAAATTATATTGACATGATCTTTATAATACAATCCGTGTCGTACAGTAAGCAGGGTTCGATATTCACCCTGATTCTTGCAAAAGTACTGTCTCGCCGTTTCGACATCAAACTGTACGGCTGGAGCTGAATCGTGTAAATGCCAACATCGGCGGTCATTCAAAGACAACAGGGTAATTTTAATGAAGGGGTTTAACGTTAATCATCTGGCTATCGCCATCGCACTGGCCGGTTACGGTACCAATGCTGTCGCAGCAACGGGTGTAGAAGACGCTGGTCATATTGATCTGGGGCCAGTAGAAATGACACCAATGGCAACACTGGGTGTTGGTCACGACGATAACGTATACCGTGAGGGTGAAGGTGACCTGGCAGATAAAAGCTCTACGGTTTATAAGCTGGATGCGTCTGCAGGCTTCAAGGCTCAGCAGGGTCTCAGCACCTACGAAACCACTCTGGCGGCTAAAAGAACCTCTTTCTCCAGCCAGTCTGACGCCGGTTTTACCGACTTCGGCATCACCGGTAAAATCCATGAAGACATCAACAGCCGTAACCGACTGGATGTGGACTTTGATCTCGGCCGCTATCACGATACTGGCTCTACAGTAGACGGTGCTACAGACAAAAGCGCGCCGGAATACACTCGCACCAAAGGTGGTCTGAAATACGGCTTTGGTGGTATGGATGCCATGTTCCGTGCAGACGTGTTCGGCAACTACAACAAGCAAAAATACCAGAAGACCAAAGGCATTGTTGAAGGCAGCAACCGTAAAACCACCGAATACGGCACCACTGGCTACTACCGCTTTATGCCAAAAACTGACGTTCTGCTGGAAATCAAAGAACGTAAGCTGGATTACACCGCCGCTAACGAAGACGGTTATGACGTTACCAGTTATCTGGTTGGTCTGAACTGGGAAGCTACTGGCAAAACCACGGGCTACGCTAAATTTGGTCGTCGTGAGCGTGACAGTCAGGTACCTGGCGTCAAAACCGAAGGCTTTAACGGTTGGGAAGTGGGTGTGAGCTACATGCCGGTTGATCACTCTGTATTCCAGCTGAGTACAACCCGTGACTACGGCTTCGACTCCGAAAACCCGGATCAAAACAACACCTTGTTCACCAAAGGCACAACCTCCACTCTGAGCTGGAACCATCAGTGGACTGGTAAGATCAGCACCAATGCTGGCTATACCTACACCAATGACGACATCGAAAATCGCGTCGGTGTGCTGCAGAAAACCCGTACTGTGAAACAGTTCAATCTGGGCGTTGACTGGAACGTGATGCGAAATGCTACGGTATCACTGTCTTACCAGAACACTGACCGCAACGAATCCGCAAAAGCATCCAATGATTTGGACAGCTACAAGCGTAATGCCTACATGCTGACAGGCACTATCGCCCTGTAATCCTGTGCCCGTCACCCGCGATAAACAACGCCTGTCACGGGCAGCGGGAGGCGGGAAGCGGACGGCGAAAAACGACAACGTGTTTTTAAATCCCACAGGCTGGTATACAATCCGGCCTGTTTTTTATCCCCCTCTTACCATTTTCAGCCGGGTCTTAAGTATGAAACTCGCTATCTTGCGTAACATCACCTTGCGACTGAAAGCATTACTGGCCTTTGTTCTGGCCATTGGCTTCAGTGGTTATCTGTCCGCTGCGGACAATATGAGCCTTTCCCGCTATGAACTGGGTGCTGGCGACAAAATCAGTATCTCTGTCTACGGTGAAGACGACATGGAAAAAGAACTGATCCTTACCGATGCCGGTACCGTCTCTTATCCGTTTCTGGGAGAGTTCAAAGCCAAAGGCTTAACCGTTGGACAACTGGAGTCGTTAATCACAAAGCGACTGAAAGACGGCTATTTTATAGACCCAAGAGTCAGCGTCTCCATTAAAGAATACCGAAAATTCTTTGTTTCTGGTGAAGTGAAAAGCCCCGGCGGATTCTCCTTCGAACCGGGCCTGACCCTGGAAAAAGCCGTCGCCCTGGCAGGTGGATTTACCCAGCGCGCTTCCAAAAGCAACATCATGGTAACCCGGGAAGAAAACGGTAAAGCTACTGAACGAGAATTGTCGTTAAATGGTTCTGTGTTACCCGGTGACATTATTGTGATCAAAGAGAGCTTTTTCTAAACCTGCCGGCATTTATTGGTACTGAATCCATGACTACAGATTTGAAACCCGCTCCGGCAGCTGCGGCAATGCCGGGTAAAAACACGCCTGATGAAGACATCATCGATCTTCGTCAGATTTTCCATGTGTTGAACACCCATCGTCTGGCGATTGCCGGCTTCACCGCCGCCGTTACGTTACTGGCGATCCTGGTGGTGTTCTCCATGACGCCGATTTACCAGGCGACGACAGTCCTGCAAATTGAACAGGAGCAGGCTAAAGTCGTCAGCATTGAAGAGATCTACGGTATCGATGGCGGCAGCGACAGTTACATCAACACCCAGCTCGAAGTACTAAAATCCCGTGGTGTGCTGGAAAAGGTGGTGAACAAACTCAACCTTCTGGAGAGCCCGGAATTCAACACTCGCCTGGTGGAAGCCCCCTGGTATTCTGGCCTGCTGGACTGGCGCAGCTGGTTTGGCCTGAAAGAGCCAGAAGAAGCCGAAGATCCTAACATTGTGATGCGCGATACCATCAATGTTCTGAATGAGCTGGTTACGATTGAGCCGGTGCGCAAAACCCAGATCGTGAAAATTCATGCGCAGTCCGAAAACCCAAAGTTAGCGGCTAAAATCGCCAACGCCATCGCCAATGCTTACATCGAATCCTACATGGAATCGAAACTGGCCCTCACGCTCAATGCAACCGACTGGATGCAGGGCCGGCTGGGCGAGCTCTCAAACAAGCTGCGAATTGCTGAACAGGAGTTGCAGGATTACCGCGAGCAAGAACAGTTGATCGATCTGGAAGGGGTACTGACCGTTTCCAGCAATGAACTGAAAGCGCTGACCGAATCTTTAGTTCAAATACGCAATAAACTGACTGTGTCTGAGAATATTTACGCTCAGATTCGCTCCGGCAAGTTGAAAAAAGGGGATAATCAGACGCTGCAGGCAGTACTGCAACACCCGTTGATTCAAGATCTGAAGCAAGAGGAATCGAAGCTGGAGCGGCAGGTAGATGATCTGTCTCGCCGCTACGGTGCCAAACACCCGAAAATGATCTCTGCCAAATCCGAGCTGCAGAGCATTCGTCAGAACATGACGATGCAGATTCGCAACATAGTGGAAGGCGTAGAGCGGGAATACGAAATCGATAAGGCGAACGAAAAAAGCCTGCAGGTGGCGGTGAACAATGTCAAAGCCAGGGTTCAGGAGATTAACCGTAAGCAATTCCGCCTACGTGCTTTAGAGCGCGAAGTGCAAACCAACAAAGATTTGTACGATGCGTTCTTTAAGCGCATACAAGAAACCTCCGCCACCAGTGACCTGCAAACCGCCAATGCGCGCATTGTTGATAAAGCCTATACCCCCGAGTACCCGGTCAAACCGAAAAAGAAACTGATTGTTGGTATCGCGGCACTGCTGGGGCTGATGGTTTCCTGTGGTATTGCGTTTTTACTGGAGATGCTCAACAACACCATACGTACGACAAAAGACGTTGAAGAAAAACTGAACCTGCCCGTCTTGGGTGTGCTGCCGAAACTTACGGATAAAGCAGCGCTGGATCATGTCTTTAAATTGTTTTCAGATAAAGATCAGCCCGCTTTTGGTGAGGCGGTTCGAACCATTCGCACCAGCATCAACCTAACGGCGATGGATCAACAGCATCGACTCTTTGCCATCACCTCCACCGTACCGGGCGAAGGCAAATCCTCAACGGCTTCGAACCTGGCTCTGGCATTAGGTCAGTTAGGCAAAGTTCTGCTGGTAGATTGCGACCTGCGTCGACCGGTAGTCGGTAAAAACTTCCACATAAAAGGCGGTTCTGCTGGCCTTGCGAATCTGCTGGCGGGTACTGCCAATATCAATGATGCGGTGCATAAGCTGGAAGGTATCGATGTAATCCCTTGTGGGCTTGTGCCACCCAACCCGCAGGAATTGTTGTCGTCAGATCGGTTTGGACAATTGCTGAAAAAGCTTCGGGGGCATTACGATTATGTGGTATTGGATTGCCCGCCGGTGCAAAACGTCAGCGATGTATTGATGGTTTCACGCCACTGTGATGGTCTGGTTTATGTTGTAGAGGCTGGTCGTATGCAATCTAACGCGGTCAGTACTGCGGTGGGTCGATTGCTGCAGGCCAGAGCGCCGGTAACGGGTGCGGTATTGAACAAAATTGATCCGAAAATGAAAGATACCTACGGCTACAACCAAGGGTATTACGACTCTACGGGGTATTACTCTTCCTCTTCGTAAAGCGCATTCCGCTACCTGCTACCCGAAAAAGATAAGGCGCATGCCTTTACGGGTAGCGGGCGGCGGCTCTTTTAATAGACAAACATCGTTTAATAATAAAAAACACATAACAAACCCGCTAATAGAATAACATCGTCTAACAATAGATTAACTCTCCGAATCCCACGCACCATGCGGCCTCACCAGAAAAACAACGTAAAATTACGCATCAGACCGACACATTTCATGCATTGTATTGTCGTTTAGTTGACGTAAAATACCGCACCGTTGTTGATTGACTGATACCAGTCTGTAGACTTATATATCCCTGCTACTTACTCTATCAACCAACAGCACCTGCTGGAGGGGTGACAACGTCAGTGCAGTGGGGAGATCGGTTATCCATGCGCCTTGTGCAGAAAATAACCTGATCACTGACATTAAAATTAGTTATAAGTGCTTTTTCAGTAATAGCCAAAAAATTGAGGGACGGTAGTGTGCTTTTTTATCAGCCTTATAGCTTCTGCGGCTGTTTTAATCA
The DNA here is from genome assembly GCF_947495845.1 of uncultured Endozoicomonas sp. GTDB lineage: Bacteria > Pseudomonadota > Gammaproteobacteria > Pseudomonadales > Endozoicomonadaceae > Endozoicomonas. Next base: position 18,709 of record NZ_CANMAO010000034.1, read on the forward strand.
GATCTACCTCTAGGGAAAAATCATGAAAGCCTCCGGTATCACTGGGGTACAGCGGCATATATGGTCTATGACTTAATGGTTGTAAAGTGTGCAATTTGCTTCAACACCACACCATTAAAGGCTTCAAAGGCTTCAAAAATATCAGGCATTTTTCCCCTGGTATCAAAGAGCTTTAAAGTTAGTAGCCACTATTGCTGGTAGGTATAGAAAAAATGCAGGCTTTCATGATTTTTCCCTAGCCCTGACCCCAGTTTTCTTCACGATAAAAGACCATGATTTTCTTATATGCCTCCTTGTAATGTATAGTCAGTGCATACACTGGAATTAAGAGTCGCAATATGACACTGAACGCTTCCTACCTTAAACTGCTATTGCAAAATTGGTCACAAACCTGCCGCACAGCGAAGCGGTTGGCCATTTCTGTTAATCGGTTAGCTGAGCGTTTACCCCTTTCTATAGACGATTTGCAAAATACGGATGAAGAACTCTTCGAAAAACTGGATGCTTTCAGGGTGAGGTTTGGCGACCTTCAGGACAGTCTTGGCGCAAAAGTATTCCGTAGTCTCCTTTTGTCAGAAGACGAAGAGCCGATCAATATGGCCGACACACTGAACCGGATGGAAAAGCGGCAAATCATCCAAAGTGCGGAGCATTGGCGAACACTGCGGGAGATTCGTAATGCTTTTGCTCATGATTACCCTGAAGCAGAAGCCGAAAGAGTCAATGCCATCAATCTTGCCTGGAAAGTAGCGCCAGAACTTCTGGATATTGCTGATAATATTTACCACTATTGCCAGCGTCAGAACATAAATTTGCCGGAGATCGAACGTGCGGATAAGCAATGAAATGGCCGCAAGTATTGTGGAGCTAAGCCGTACCCACATCGCACCCGATGCCATCGTCTGGCTATTTGGTTCCCGTGCCAACGACAATGCCAGAGGCGGTGATATTGATCTGATGATTGAAGCGGAAGCGATTCAAAACCCGGTAGAACGGAAGATTAATTTCCGACTGGCATTTGAAGATCGCTGGGGTGAGCAGAAAATAGACATCATCCTGCATGACTGCTTGAGAGATGACCAGGCCATTCATGAAATCGCCCGGGAAAATGGAATCAGACTTTGCTGAATGTGCAAAAAAGATCCGGAATCTAACTTTGGTTTCTTAAAAATGCACGATGAAAGCCCTGACTCCGGTGATAAAGTGTTGTTTGAGGAAAAAGAAGGTGTAATCACCCTTACTCCCATGAATAACGACATTGAAGCTCTGGCAGGGAGCCTTGCCAACGACACCAATGGCAAGCAAGCAACATTAGAAGATACGGAAGAAGCCATAAAAACCGGCGCAACAGCCTCTTGGTTAGATGACGAGAGAGATGATAATGGACGGAATTGATACCAGCGTACTTATCCGTTACCTTGTCAAAGACGACCTAAGCCAATATCAGCAAGCTTTAACCCTATTGAAAGCACTGCCAAAAATTTATCTCAGCCCAATCGTACTGGTCGAAACCGCTTGGGTGCTTAGCCACTTCTACAAAGTCAAAGCAGATAAACAATGTAATAAGCTCCGGGAACTTCTCTGCCTGGATTGTATAATGACGGATGATAGACAGGCTGTCTTAAGCGCCATCGAGGATTACGCCAATGGCTATGACTTTGCAGATGCAATGATTGGTCATCACAACACCCTAAAGAAATGCAAGACTACCTGGACCTTTGACCGAAAAGCGTCAAAGCTCGCTGAATTCAGCCGTATAGAAACACCACTGAGTTCTTAAAAATGGCGGTAGTGCAAAGACCCCCGGTTTTTTTACCCGTGATTTGTTTGGGGTGGATTCTTAAAGAATTAAATTAACACCTAAATGGAGCAGGGCTAATAAGTGCACTTCATTACTAAACGACAATGATTATGCACGATGAAAGACCTAACGCCGGTTTTTCCACAATGAAAGCCCCGGAAGCAGGCCTCGTTTTCCCTTCCCTGACAAAACCTAACTTGCTACGATCAAAGATCAACCATCAATGGTTTACAACCAATGACAGACCAGCAAGAAGACATCCGTTGGATACAGCGGTTTGATAACTACCAGAAAGCTCTGGAAGCGCTAAAGGAAGCCGTCGAGTTATCACAACAACGCCAACTGACGCGACTGGAACAGCAGGGGCTGATACAGGGCTTTGAGTTCACTCATGAGCTCGCCTGGAAAACCCTGAAAGACTTTCTCATCTATCGTGGCGTGCAAGGCATTATCGGCTCGCGGGATGCGGTCAGAGTCGCCTTCAGAGAAGGCATTATCACAGAGGGCGAGCTATGGATGGAAATGCTCAAGAGTCGCAACCTTACGTCCCATACCTATCGGGAAGAAGTCGCCAACGAAATAGCAGGCAAAATACTCAAGCCGTATTTTAACGCCTTCAGCGAACTGAATAAAACGCTGATGAACTGGTTGGAACACGACAGGGTATGACGGCAAAATACGGTTTAAAAGCAGAGACGATTATAGCCATTCAGCAGGTACTGGCTGAATTTGCCCAGGTACAACAGGCCATTATTTATGGTTCCAGAGCAAAAGGTAATTATAAGCCAGGCTCCGATATCGACCTGACTCTGGTCGCTGCCCCAAAGGGCCAACTGAACCTGTCCACCCAATATCAGATTGAAGAAGCACTTGAAGAACTGATGCTACCCTATCAATTTGACCTATCCATCCTCGAAACCATTGAAAGCAAAAACCTGCTAGGGCATATCGAGCGGGTTGGACAAGTGTTTTATGAACGAACCCGCTAAACGATAGGTGTGGCAAGCTTAAATAAAGCATTGATCAGCTGGAGTGAGGTAAATAGAGCATTTCATTTATAGACGACAATGAATATGCACGATGAAAGACCTGACCCCGGTTTTCTTAAAGAAGAGTCTTTTCCTCCGTGCCTCTGTGTCTCCGTGGCCAAAAACACCCCCACATCTGCGGGGAAAACAGAGGCATTTTTAATAGCAGTACCAACGCCTCACTAACCCCCACCTCTGCGGGGAGCTGGCAATGTATCGGTTTGCGTCAATGGTGTCAAAACCCATCCCATAAAGCACAAAAAAGCTTTTTCGGGAAGCGGGCGGCGGGTAACGGGAGGCGCAACATATAACTCAACGCAAATACAAAACCACACAATAGAAAAACACAGTCTTATAATGTGAAACTCCGTTTAAACCTCATTTTACAATTCGCAAACCCCAACACAAGTAAACAAAAGCCAATCACCCCAAGGCTTGCAGCCAAGCTTAAGTAACGGTAAACGCTATCCATAAAGGTACAAACCATCACTGAGCAACAACATCTACACGGTTGCATTACAAAACCACGACATTAAAATATACGACCGTCGTCAAAGGTCACTATGACCTGATCAATATTATCCCTGTCTACAAATCAACCGCCCGCTGGATCTAGAGCCATTGGGTATTGTTTATTTGCAGATAGTCCGCTTGCAGGTCATTACACCAGCAAAAGCCGGATAAAGTACCCGAACACACAACTTAATTACCTGGTCGTTTCGAAATTGCGCCTGATTCGGGGGGCGGTAGCGTGGGGGGAGAGGTAAATCAGCGCCTAAACAGAGTCAGTTATCATCTTAAGCCTTACGAACAATGCGGCTCACCGTTGAGTAGTGAAGCCCGACGTAATCGGCAATCTCCTTAAGGCTGTAGCCGCCCGATTGAAAAGCAGAAACAATCGCCTCATCACGATGGTAAGCTGCTTCCAGAAAGTGGCTGAGAGGTGCTGCCGTTTTCCGCCTCTGCTTATGAGGCACTTCAGAGAGTGCAGCTTTCCCTTTTGGTTGATAAGCCAGCTGAGCATTAATGAATTCATCACTGCCCAGATAGATCTGCTGCTTAAGGTGCTCCCAGATATTGACGCCAACACCCTCGGCAACAAAGCGGGCAAATTTGAGAATGGCTTCATCCCGCTCGTTACCGAAGTAGCGCAGAGTGGCATCCGTCGCCAGCCAACCAGGCGAATCGAATAGCCCAGTGGTATAGCAGTAACTGCTCCAGGGCCACTCATCTGGCGACTTGACCATTTTGGCTCGAACCGGATTTAACACAACGTACCGGCTCAGTTCCATAAGGTAAGCATCTTTATCCACCAGAATGGCTTTATAGCGACCCTGAAAAAGATGACCAACCCTGCCGTACTTCCGGTTAAAACGAACCGTGTAAACACCGTTAAGCTGTCGCATACCTTTCGAGAGATTGGCATCCGGCGTCTCGACCATCAGATGGTAATGATTGGTCATCAGGCAAAACGAATGGATAACCCAGTTAAACCGTTCACACACTTCGGCAAGGGTATCAAGAAACAGCTGAAAGTCTGCATCTTCACGGTACATGGCTCTGCGTTCATTACCGCGAGATGTGACGTGGTACAGAGCACCTGCGTACTGAATTCTTAACGGCCTACTCATATCCTGTTACTTCATTTTCTATTTATGAAGAGTAAAAAGTAGACCATCAAGACAGATATGAAAGACCTGGCACCACCGACGGCACCACCGACTATTTTTTATGATCCTTATGGTTCAGGTACTTAACCCAGATCACCAGTGCACAGACAGTGGTAAAGAAAATAGCCAGAGTCCAAGCGAAAGCGTTCATCTCAATCATGGTCAGACTCCAGAAGTACAGCCAGATAGACAAGAGCCAATGAGGTGGCCAGACCAAAGAAGACAATAGCAGCAATCATGTTCTCCTGAAAGATCGGGTATAAAACAGCCCCACCCAAAGGAAGCTTTACAAGATCGCAGCTAAGCGCAGCCATTCTTTCGCGTTGTTTCTTATTCATTGGTACCACTTTTATATTTATTCAGAAATTGAAAAAGTAGTCCATTAGGTCGGAAATGCACGATGAAAGACCTGACCCCGGTTTTTTATAAATCAGGACATCATCCAATCCATCCAGTTGCCCCTTACCTGGGTTTTCTGACGACTAAGGATTTATCCTTTAATAACTTCCTCATTTCCGCTCATCCTGAGCGGAGTCGAAGGGGCACTAAACTTCGACAGGCCCGAACGGAGTCTTCAAAATCGAGATTATATCGGAACAGCTCCTAAGCACAGACAAAGCTTTTACGGGAGGCGGGAGGCGGGAGGCGGGAGGCGGGAGGCGAAAAACTTTAACAAAATTTTTAATATAACAACATCGTCTAACAAACCCCCAATCCAGCCAGAGCCCCCAGCCCTTCGGGCTCTAAACAAAAACAACGTAATTCTACGCATCCGGCTACACCTTTCATGCATTGCATTGTCGTTTAGTTAACGTAGAATAATTCGCCGTTACTTATGGCCTGATAGAAGTCCATCGCCTTACAACTCCCCGCTACCTAACTACGAACCAACAGCACCTGCTGGAGGGGTTGCATTTAGACAGCACCAGTCGGGAGATCGGTTAGCCATGCATCATAGTCATCGAGCAAACCAAAAGCTGTCTTAAACATATTGCATAAGCGCTGTTTCGGTAATAGCCAAAAAATCGAGGGACGGTAGTGTGGGTTTCTATTTTGTAATCCGCTTCTTGCCACTTTAATTCTGTATATTAATTAAACGATCATTTCCATTTAAATACTATTTGCTGGCATGCTGACGCAGGGGCAATTTACGAACACCCGCAATTCCCAAGGGTTTAAAGACCGCATCGGAAAATACTTATAATGCAGTTTTCCAAAGATTTGCCATATTGAAGTAATCATCCAAAGCAGTCATGGCAACCTAATGAACGTAATTGATTTGATGGAAAACCTTTCAGTTATTTACGATGTACGTCAAGAAGGAAAGGTGGTTCATAAGCTAACAGATATATTATTGCTGACTATTTGCGGAGTGATTGCTGGAGCCGAAGGTTGGGATGAAATACAAGACTTTGGTAATGCAAGATTGGACTGGCTGAAGCAATATGGTGACTTTGAAAATGGTATTCCTTCTTATAGCACTATTGCAAAAGTAGTTAGCTTGGTTGATCCGGAACAGTTTCAACATTGCTTCATTGAGTGGATGAAATCTTGCCACCAGGCAACAGGTGGAGACGTTATAGCTATTGATGGAAAGACTGCCCGTCGTTCTTATGATAAGTCTAAAAAGAAAGGGCCGATTCACATGGTTAGTGCTTTTTCTGCTGCTAATAAAGTCGTTCTTGGACAAGTTAAAACATCGGAGAAAAGCAACGAGATTACAGCCATTCCAAAATTACTTGAACTGCTGGAGCTCAAGGGCTGCCTGGTGACCATCGATGCAATGGGCTGTCAGCGAGATATTGCAAAGAAAATTGTTGACCAAGAGGCCGATTACCTACTTGCTGTGAAAGGCAATCAAGGAAAGCTTCTGGAGGCTTTTGAAAATCATTTTTCTATGGATCAAATAAATCAATGGAAAGGTGATGTTTTCAAAACAGAAGAGAAAAGTCATGGGCGCATGGAAACTCGCATACATATCGTCAACGATGTATTTGATGAGTTTGTAAACCTGTCATATGACTGGAAAGGTTTAAGCACATTAGGGGTTGTTATGTCTGCAAGAATGGATGGTGATGAATTCAATGCAGATGACATCACTATACGTTATTACATTTCTTCCGCTGAACTATCACCTGAAAAGTTTGCCAGTTCTGTCAGGGATCATTGGCAAGTTGAGAATGGCCTTCATTGGAAACTGGATTGTGCGATGAATGAAGATGATTGCAAAATCCGAAGGGGTAACGCAGCAGAGATTTTGGTTCGATTCAGACATGTTGCCGTTAATTTTCTAAATGAGTGCAAAACATTTAAGGCTGGCCTCAAGCGCAAGCAGAAAAAGGCAGCACTGAGCTCAGACTACCTCTCGCAAGTGCTTGCGGGAAGCGAGGCTTCGTAAATTCCCCCTGAAGGGGTAATGCAGCAGAGATTTTGGTTCGATTCAGACATGTTGCCGTTAATTTTCTAAATGAGTGCAAAACATTTAAGGCTGGCCTCAAGCGCAAGCAGAAAAAGGCAGCACTGAGCTCAGACTACCTCTCGCAAGTGCTTGCGGGAAGCGAGGCTTCGTAAATTACCCCTGCCTCTTAGTGCTACATGGTAGTTAATCTCCAGAATTTATCAGAGATAGTTGGCATTGATCAACTGGGGCAAGAAAAGTAAATAGTGTATTTCATTCATATACGACAGTGAATATGCACAAAGAAAGACCTGACCCCGTTTTTTTGACCCCGTTTTTTTTGACCCCGTTTTTTTTGGATAAACTTGAAGCTGGAGTTGGGCTAAGTTTAGCAATTCATATATAGACGACAATGAATATGCACAATGAAAGACCTGACCCCGGTTTTATTAACGTCATGATGGAAAACTTTTCCTTGCAATGCGGGGCGGACAATATATGACCCCGGTTTTTCCTTTTTCCAGCTTAAAATTTAACAGTAACGATCAATGAAAAAATTAATAGTAGACCTTGATGGAACAATCACATTGTCTGACACTTCCGATTACATAAATGTGTCCCCAAATAATGAATTAATTGATAGATTGAAAACTTATAAAAAATCTGGATTCACAATTGTAATTTCAACCGCACGAAATATGCGAACCTTTGACGGGAATGTGGGGAAAATTAATATACATACTTTACCCATCGTCACAGAATGGCTAAAGAAGCATAACGTCCCTTATGATGAAATCATTGTAGGTAAACCTTGGTGTGGCTTTGACGGTTTTTACATTGATGATAAAGCTATTCGCCCATCAGAGTTTACTTCAATGACATATGAAGAAATAAAAGACTTGCTTACGAAAGAAAACCCTCACCAAGATGGTGGAAATGAATGATTCTTATAACATCGGGCGCATATATTTCTGCTGATTTAACTTCAGAAATAGGTCGATTACCACCTGCATTTCTACCAGTTGGTAATAAATCGCTGTTCACCTTGCAGCTTGAACAGCTTAAAGATGTTCAAGGTGATATTTATCTTTCAGTCCCTGAAGATTACGTTATAGACCCTTATGACAAGTCAAACCTTGAGAGCCTAGACGTAACTATTGTTCACATTCCCGAAGGCCTTTCCCTTGGTGAAGCTGTTCTCTATTGTTGGAACAGTACAGGCAAGCAGTATAATAAACTTCAAATATTACATGGAGACACTTTAATTCAAGGACTAGATCTAAAAACTATGGATGTCGTTTCCATTGCTCAAAATCAGGGGTATTATCATCGAGCAACAGTATCAAGGGGTAATCTGAGCAAGGGGAAAATACAAGATGCTTGGGCTGGAGATGATGAATGGGTTCTGTCTGGCTATTTCGCCTTCAGCCAACCCCACCTGATAATACAAGGCATTGTAAAGAATCATGGTGACTTTATTCAGGGATTAAAGCATTATAGCCAAGAATCTCCGCTTTTTGGAGATGAGTCTGGTAATTGGTTTGATTTTGGTCACATCAATACGTTTTTCCAATCAAGGACGTTGATCACGACCCAGCGAGCCTTTAATGAAATGCAGATAACAACCCGAACTGTATCTAAATCAAGCAAAAACATTCAAAAAATGAAAGCCGAAGCCAATTGGTTTGGCTCATTACCGGGTGAACTTCGAATTTACACTCCTCATTTATTAGATGTTAATACAGATAGTAAAAAATATGGTTACACTCTGGAATACCTATATCTTCTGCCGATTAATGACCTATTTGTTTATGGTAAATTACCACCAAATAGTTGGAGACAGATCTTCCGGTCTTGTTATGAAGTAAATCAAAAATTCCGGTTATTTAAACCAGAAACAAAACTTGAAATAGAGAAGTTGCAAAGCTTATATTATAAAAAAACAATGAGCCGCCTTGATGATTTTATAAAAAAATCAGATTTTGATATTAAGAAACCACTATCAATAAATGGACGACGCGTTCCATCATTAGTCACTATTGCAGAAAAAACAGCTACACTGATCCCAGCTCCGAAAAATTGTACTGTTGGTATTATCCATGGAGATTTTTGCTTTAGCAACATTCTATATGATCCAAGGGTCCAATCTATAAAACTTATTGATCCAAGAGGTGTTGATAGCATTGGTAAACTCACGATATATGGAGATACACGATATGATCTAGCCAAGCTATATCACTCCGTTATCGGCCTATATGACATGATTATTTCAAACAGATTTACGGTAAGTGCTGATTTCAGATCCGGAGCTTTCTTATTAAATTTTCCAGACCAGGAAAGAGTTAAACCAATACAATCTATCTACCGTAGCACATTTTTTTCTGATTCAATAGAGTTAGAAAAGAATATACTTGCAATAACAATTCACCTTTTCATATCAATGTTACCATTGCATTTTGACCGTCCTCAAGGCCAAATGGCTATGATAGCCAACGCTCTACGCCTTTATAGCGAACTAGAGGATATGGATAAACAAAGTTTTGAGAGTATTGAATGATCGTTATCCCAATGGCAGGACTATCTAGCAGGTTCACGGAAGCTGGCTATAAAAAGCCAAAATATATGCTGGAAGCAAAAAACAAGACATTATTTGAGCATTCAGTTATGAGTTTTGAAAATTACTTCAAAACAGAGATGTTTTTGTTTATAGCGTTAGATATTAATAATTCTGAACAATTTATTGATGAGAAATGCCATAGGCTTGGGATTGTAAATTACAAAATTATAATTCTAAAAATACCAACAAGAGGGCAAGCAGAAACCGTATACATGGGACTAAAGCAATCTGGGGCTGATACAGAAGAACAATTAATAATATTTAATATTGACACATTTAGGCCAGGCTTCAAATTACCAACTACATTTTCATTACAAGAAGTGGACGGCTATTTAGAGACATTTATTGGCGCTGGAAAAAACTGGAGTAATGTTGTTCCTGTGGAACAAGCATCTGATAGAGTAAAGCTAACAGCGGAAAAGAAAGAATTGTCAAAATACTGTTGTACAGGCTTATATGTTTGGTCGAGGATTCAAAAATTCTATGAGGCTTTCGAAGAAATGATTATTAAAAAACCTGATGAACTTAGTGAAGGAGAGTACTATATAGCGCCTATGTACAACTCTCTAATTCGAGCAGGGGCTGATGTCCGCTATACAATAATTAGTAGAGAATCCGTTGTGTTTTGTGGCATTCCAAGTGAATATCTAGAATTTATTAAGAGTTAATGGAAGCTGATCAACAAAAAACAACTCCAAGCTTTTTCATGGTTTGCCATCTATTTATCAAGCAGAATAATATGTTATTTCATTTCAGAGCAAAGCTGTCAATATGAATCTAAGAAGATTTGCAACTATCCGTTATTTATCAATAATTGTGAGTTTGGTGACAGGCTTCACTCAGATTGGCATATTCTCTAGAATTTATTCTGATAATAACCTTAATTATCTGTTACTTGTCTATGGTCTGATTAGTTATCTTTCATTCTTCAATTTGGGGTTAGGTAAACCAGTATATGCAGATTTTAGGAAAAAATTCCTAAACAATAACCTGAATAAAACTGAGATCACTATAGTCAATTTGTTACTGATAGGGATAATTTTTACTTTAATAATCGCATTGTCACTTGCATCTTACTTGATTGGAAATATTTATAAAGTTGAGTTTTCACCAATTGTAATGATGCTGTATGGCTACAATATTGTAGCCATTGTTGCCTTTGGCTTTTATAGAGATATATTTAATGCTTTTGACCTCTATGTTTGGTATGAGGCAATTGATTTAATTCGAAAATCCTTTATGTTGATATCTCTATTATGCATTTTTCTCGATAAATCTTTCTTCCTAAGCAATGTTGTGCTTTTTATTACAAATACATCTATTTTTCTTTATGGGATTAAGCTTCTGTCCAAGAAAATAAAAATCAGCCTAATTGATAGACTTGAAATATCTAAAATTAATATTCGTAGCGTATCAAAAAAATACTTAGGTAGTTCCAAACAATACTTTATATTTACTGTAAACGAGACATATATTTATAATTTTGGTTATATAATATTTCCTTTTTTAGATGATAATTCTGGTCTTTATATTTTTTCAATATGGCAACGGCTATTTCAAGGAGCTGCATCATTTGTTAGGGTCGTTGGTGATACTGCAATACATAATATAACTAATATTTATTACACAACAAAAAGCTATTCGCAAGTTAAAAAGAATCTAATAATTTCGACCCTTCTAAGTATTCTGATTTCTATTTTTTTTATCATTGGACTCTTTTTGTTTGGTGAAAAGCTTTTTGCTATATGGTTAGGTAAAACTGGTTACTTCTCTACCCTATTCTGCGTTGCTTTTTCTATATGGATTATTTTAAATGCTGTTCAGCACGTTGTTGGAACATACCTTTTGAGTATTGGCGGGAGATATAAATTATTGATGATCTTAAGTATGATTACTGCGATCACAATAGGATTAATTTCGTTAATATCATTAACGTATAATATACGAGCAATCGAAGTGATAATATATTCAGGCCTTAGTTATGCATTATATACATTTTGTATTTTGCTCTATCTGAGACATACATTCTGCACAGTGAAAATACTTGGCTCTTAGGGTTATTAGTAGCCAAACGCAATTTTCGTTATAAGCCCTCACGCCGAACGTGGTTGAGCATCTCTACGCCTATCAATCATACCAAGACGATTAGGTTAGTAAGCAGCATGTTAGCCTTTTGGTGCCAAAATAAATTAACCAGAAAGGCCAATGATCAGATTGGTACTCTAATATGAATGATGCAGTTTTTAAAAATTCAAGTATAGGATTCAAGGATAAAGTTTTTCTACTGACTTTTCTTTTTGGAATATATATCGACTTCGATTACAAACTTACTGAATATATTCCAATACCGGCAGTATTCGCAGGCTTTGCAGCTTTATCATGGGTTTTGTTCTCAAAGATATTTCTGCATAAGAAAGTCATATCTTTTATAATTTACTTCACCCTCCTTTCACTAATAACTGTCTTCTTTGGCTATGATCCAAATAATTATTATTTAGCTGATCGAATAAATAGTCTATTGATACTCATATATTCTATTTCTTTAGGCTACATTGCCTTTTGTATGTTGTTAACTAGTAATAAAGTTTTTTTGGAGTCAGTTTTTTTTAAGATTGTTGTCGTTCTACTATTCGGTAGCTTTCTAGAAGTGGCTACTCCTTTTAAACAAATAGTTACACTCTTTAAAGAAAGCTTATATTATGAACATTATTTAGCATTTGAGAGAGATATTGAGTTCTTTGGAATTGTAAGGCCTACTTTTTTTTCTTCTGAACCCTCACATCTCGCAATTTTTTTTATGTTCTGCTTGCTGAATTGGTGGTTACTTACTGAAAACAAAAAGAAGAATTTAATTTATATGGTTAGCTTGTTAGCTAGCTTGTTAGTTATTAGAAGCCCTGTGTTGATAGGTGGCTTTATTTTTTTAGCTTTTAACTTTATTTTTTTTGAACTAAAAAAATTAAATGCTTATCAAAAACCACTTGCCATTTTGATACTGCCGGCGTTTTTTTTAATTTCTCTTTATTTTTTGAGCGATTTTTTTGCAGCTAGACTAGACGCTATGTTTAGTTTAAGGGATGCTAGTTTTGTAATCCGTATAGTTGTCCCTCCAATGCTAACCTATGAAGTCATTACAGCATCCCCACTCTTTGGAGTTGGTATTGGAGGAAAGGAAGTTTTGTTTAGTGAAATAATTAATTTGTATGATTATTTTGACGTACCGCCAGTGATTTATGTGGGTAGGCTTGGGCAACAATTTAATAATTTATTTTGGGAGTATATACAATACTATGGTTTGCTAGGTGGTAGTATTGGGTTGTATTTATTCCGAAGATTGTTTTTTGCTTTATCTCTAGAGAGTTTTATTCTTTACATATTTTTTATTATGCTTCTATGGTCTCAGTTTTTTGGTGCGATCAATGGTGTCCGATTCTGGTCATTTTTCTTCATCCTTACTGCAGTCTTAATTCATAGAAACAACTTTCTAACTTTACCAAGTGAAAAATGAACACCCTATTTATTACTAGAGTTTTTCCTGATAATTTGAATTCAGGAGATTTGATTTATACTAGATCTCTCCTAAATCATTTTTTAGAATTGTCAGACAATGTAACTGTATTATGTTCTCCAGGCAATGATGGTGAATATTTTGAAGATAAACTTATTATCCACTCTGATTTAGAATATCAGACTGGAATATTGAGGGAGTTGTTTAGTCCTTTGCCTGTACTGCCGTCGCGATTAAACACATCTTCAAATATTGCCACTTTAAAAACTGTATTGAAAAATAATCCTGACATCATTGTTATTGATCATCTTTTTAGTCTTTGGGCTCTTAATACCATTATTAATTATGATTTCAAGAATGGCAGGCCAAAGATAATTTATTCAACTCATAACTATGAATCAGGAATAAGGGCAATAGAAAGCAACGTAAAAAGTGTGCGAGGAATATTTAGTTACATAGATAAAATAAAAATAGATAGATTAGAAAAGAAAGCTTCCAGATTTGTTAGCCTTCTTACAGCTATAGTCAAAAATGATTTAGACCAATACAGCAAAATATTCCCCAAGGGATTGGTAATTAATCCATTATATTTTAAAGATATTCCTCCGTACAAGAAAAGGGAAGCTTTGACGCCAAAAGAGGTGCTTATTTTAGGTAGTTTCCACTGGTCAACCAAAAGAAGGAACTTAATAAACTTTTTAAAGTCATATAGGAAATATGGTAGTTCAGAAATATTATTAAAAGTTATTGGTAATTCTCCTGAATCATTTCAGGTTCAGATACTGAGAGATTTTCCATTTGTTCAGTTTTTACGTAACGTTGATGACCTGCGTCCGCACTTAAAGTCAGCACGAATTGGTCTATTGATAGATGAGGTAGGAGGTGGTTTCAAACTGAAACTACTTGATTATGCTATAAACTCTATCCCTATTTTTGCTTTAAATAGTGCTGTTAACGGTAGTGATTTTGAATCAAGCGATGTTTCATTTGTTTTTGATAAATACTCTGAGCTAATACTATCCATGAACGAGGAGGTTGATAACTTTGATAACATCAATCGAGCGTCAAAAAATGCATACTCAACTGCTGTTGCTTCTTATTTAGTTCCAAATCCATCTAAATTAATTAATGGACTAAGTGATTAATGATGAGATTGATAAGAAGTTATGAAGATCTCAAATCAATTAGATATGAGTCTAACTTGTCAAAAATAATTATTTATACAAGTTTTTTTAAAAAGAACAATCTTTTACCCTTCGCTTTCAAATATTCATTTTGGGCTTTGGCCAAAGATGGAGTTTTGGAGGTTTATGATGATGGACCTATAACGTATGAAAGTCCTATAAAAAAGATTCCTTTTCAAAAGGTTTCACAGGTATTGAATAAATGGCTAGGCGGGTTTGGTGAGATTTTATATCGCGATGACGTTTCTAGAAAGATTGTATATAAAAAGAATGCTTCCCTAGATAATAGAACAAGTGGTTGGTCAGTTGGAATCGTATATTCTGGAAATAAGTCTGAAATTATACAGCTTAAACATTGTATTGATTCCGTTTTCGACTCGCTTAAGATGTCCGGCTATAATTTTGAAATTCTTGTTTGTGGACCCGTAGGGGGTGAGGATGATATCAGTAAAGGCAAGAATATACGGTATGTGACGTATGATGATAAAAATCAATTATTTTTTATTGGAAGAAAGAAACTTCACCTTGTGAAAGAAATGCATTATGAAAATATTGCAGTTTTGCACACGAGAATAATACTTAGTGACTTCAGCTTTAAATCTATACCTGACAATTTTGATGTTTTCTCCCCTAAAGTAGTTTTCCGGAATAAAAATAGAAATTTCCCATACTTGGATTTTAACGTGACAGCTGGGTTTGAAGTTGGTGTATTTCCAAAAACTATGCCTTTGCCTATTGATTATAATAGGTATGATTTTTTGAAGCTTCTCAAATATGGATTGCCTTATATTGATGGTGGATTGTTTTTTTGCAAGAAGAGTATTTATTTAAAGCAACCTATTAATTTGAATCTATTATGGGGGGAAGCTGAGGATGTTGAATGGTGTGCTAGGCTATACTCTAACTCTGTCTTAGTTGAGCTTTTACCTGAATTAACGGCAGAGTCTTCTACCTATAAGCTTGGAATGAAGTCATTATATTTTCCTAAGAAAATAATTTTCTTCGTCCGGAGAATTATAAGGTGCATGACAATAATACGTTCTTGGTTTTCCTGATGATATTTAACTATTATACTGGCTTCCATAACTTCAGTTAAATGACTTCCGGCATAGCCGGAAGCTTATTAGGGGATAGCCCTCAAAGGGCTATTATTGCGCCCTCCGGCGCGCCCCACATTGAGCACATATCAATTCTCAACTACCTGACTGAAACATCACTGTAGACGATCAAGAAAATCACTCGAAAGAGCCTACCGTAGCCTCGGCCAAGCCTATGCGAGTCACCCCGGCATAGCCGGGGGTTTACCTAATGATTAATTAAGCAATCAATATTTGATATCCATTCTCAGAAAATAAGCATTTGAAAATGGGGGGGCAGCATTTGCTGCTTCGTAACGCTGGTTATCACTATAAAAAAACGCTGTTACTATAATTAGTAGTTCAGTGTTCAATCATATGCCTAAAAATAGAATTGCTTCAGCATCCATCCAAACCTGAAACTGTAAAACCAAGAATTACTTAATGAAAATCCTCCTCTACGGAATCAACTACACCCCTGAACTCACTGGTATAGGTAAATATTCAGGTGAAATGAGTGTATCGCTTGCTTCACAGGGTCATGATGTCCGGGTAATTACTGCACCACCTTATTACCCTGAGTGGCAAGTTGGCGAGGGATACAAAGCCTGGCAATACAAAACCGAAATGCGAGAACAGGTAAAGGTGATACGCTGCCCGCTTTATGTACCTGCCAAAGTCTCTACCATTAAGCGGATTATTCATTTGGCAAGTTTTGCTGCCAGCAGTTTCTTCCAAATTTTGGCTCAGTGGCGTTGGAAACCCAATGTGATTATTACTATAGAGCCTACGATGTTCTGTACGCCTGCTGCATTGCTACTTGGGAAGTTATGTGGTGCAAAGACGTTACTCCATGTGCAGGATTTTGAAATTGATGCCATGTTTGGGCTTTTTGTCAGCTCAGAATCGTCACAGGAAAGTGGTTCCTTTTTTAAGAAATTGGTCTTTGGCATTGAAAAATGGATTACCAACTCGTTTGACCGGGTTTCATCTATTTCATTCAGTATGTTGGAGAATGCAGCCCGTAAGGGAGTGTCAGAAAATAAACGACTGTTTTTCCCTAATTGGGTGGATACCGCTTTTGTGACACCGGATGTAGATGGTTCAACAATTCGTGAGCGGTTTGGTTATGCAACGGATGATCTGGTTATACTTTACTCTGGCAACCTGGGTGAAAAACAGGGGCTTGAGATTGTGCTTGAAGCAGCTAATCACTTTCAGCAAGAAAGTTTGCCACGGAGGCACGGAGACACAGAGGAAAAGATTAAAGACTCTGTGTCTCCGTGCCTCCGTGGCGAAAAAAATATCCAGTTCTGCATTGTTGGCAACGGTGCCAGTAAGGCACGGCTGGAACAGCAGGCAAAAGAGCAGAATTTAACCAACCTCAAATTTCTCCCGTTGCAGCCCTATGAGGATTTACCTGCTCTGCTGGCAATGGCAGATATTCATCTGGTGGTTCAGAAAAAAGGGGCTGCGGATATTGTACTGCCTTCCAAACTGACCGGGATTCTCTCTGCCGGTGGCTACTCGCTGATTACTGCTGAAAAAGAAACTGAACTGGGCCGGTTATGTAACAACTTCCCGGGTATTGCTGAGCGTGTTGAACCGGAAGACCTGAATGCGTTTATCGCAGGCCTGAGCACATTGCTGGAAAATGTTATCAACGCTGATGGGTACAACAAAACCGCCCGACAGTATGCGCTTGATTATCTCAATAAAGATGCCGTACTGAACCGGTTTGAACAGGATCTGGTTCAGTTGGTAGCTGGAAATTAGTTATGAGTTTCTGTACCTCACAACCCATCACCCACAACTCCCCCCCTCACAAACGTAGTTAAAATCAATGTCCAAAAAAGTCGCACTAATCACCGGCGTTACCGGCCAGGACGGTTCCTACCTTGCCGAGTTCCTGCTAAAAAAAGGCTATGAAGTTCACGGCATCAAACGCCGTGCATCTTCTTTTAACACTGAACGGGTGGATCATATCTATGAAGATCCCCACACTGATAATCAACTT
This sequence comes from uncultured Endozoicomonas sp., assembly GCF_947495845.1. Lineage (GTDB taxonomy): Bacteria > Pseudomonadota > Gammaproteobacteria > Pseudomonadales > Endozoicomonadaceae > Endozoicomonas. The sequence goes on from NZ_CANMAO010000034.1 coordinate 36,008, forward strand.
TTCAAACTCCACTACGGAGACCTGAGCGACAGCTCCAATCTGACCCGTATTATTAGCGAAGTGCAGCCGGATGAGGTGTACAACCTGGCGGCACAATCCCATGTGGCGGTTTCTTTTGAGGCTCCGGAATATACTGCTGATGTCGACGCTTTGGGCACCCTCCGCCTGCTGGAAGCCATTCGCTTTTTAGGCTTGGAAAAAAAGACCCGCTTCTACCAGGCCTCTACCTCTGAGCTGTATGGCCTGGTTCAGGAGATTCCCCAGAAAGAAACCACCCCATTCTACCCACGTTCCCCTTATGCAGTGGCCAAAATGTAGAAAACCGGGGTCAAGTCTTTCATTGTGCATAAAGCCAATACGGTTCCAGAGCTTCCATATCAATTTAGTGAGGAAAATCGGGGTCAAGCCTTTCATTGAAAATCGGGTTCACGCTTTACCAGAAACAGCGTTTACGGTGAGCCAGAATATGCAACTGTGACCCTGCGCACTATTTTCTGATAAGATTATGGGTGATCTGGCCTTGTAGAAGATTGACCAATGCGACTCACTCCTTTTCAAATTGAGACTATTAAGCAACATGTGCAGCGTTGTTTTGGCAAGACTGCTGAGGTCTGGTTATTTGGCTCCAGAGTCGACCCAAATAAACGAGGGGGCGATATAGATCTTTATGTAGAAACGGATCTTCATGAGCCTGATGCGTTGGTGGACGCTAAGCTAAAGGCTTTGTCGGCTATTAAGTATGAGATGGGCGATCAAAAGATTGATTTGGTCATATATCGGCGAGGTATGCCTGTAGAACCGATACACTTTGAAGCTCTGGAGACGGGTGTGCGACTTTGATTGATAACTTTTAAGCCATCTTTTTCAAGTAATACCAATGGCGTTTTTAAATTTTGGAACGAGCAAGTTATTTTGGGCGGCTGGGCAAGGCGAAGAGACGAGTCATAGCCTTTACGCCCTGTGGGTGGTAGCTATGGCGAGGAACTTCAACGCTGATCCAGTCGGTCAAAATAGCTGCGCAGCCCATAATTTAAAAACAGAATTGGTATAACCCCTGAGTGCACTAATAATGACTAACAGACAATCCCCTCACGATATTGTGAGTCGCACCCTCAGTGTTTGTGACCGCCACGCTATGCGCCTTCGCTGGGTTATGACTGAGACAGAAAGTCTCTTTCCATTGACTGGGGTTCAGTTCGACAATCTTGCTCCGGAAGTAGTGGCTTTTCTGGATCAGTTTTCAACTCGTTTTGGTAAGTTGCAAGATGCAATGGGTGCCAAGCTGTTCCCTCAATTATTGGAGCTGGTGAAAGAGCAGGGTAGTTTGAATACCTTCATCGATAAATTAAACCGGCTTGAGAAAATCGGTGTGATCGAGAGTGCGGAACAATGGTTGATGCTACGCGAGCTTCGTAATGCGTTTGCTCACGATTACCCGGAAGACAGTGAAGTTAATGCTGCAACGCTGAACCGAGCCATGCCATTGGCGGAGCAGTTGCTTGAAACCTACGAAGGGGTAAAGGTGTTTGCTTTAAAGTACGGTGCGTACTAGTTTTCAAGAAAACCGGGGGCTTTCATTGTGCATAGCTAGTGTCGTTTATAGGTATAAGCGATTGGTGTGGTGAGGGGTGAGGGAATAGTTAATAGTTAATGGGAATTGTTTTGTTCGCTTTTAACTCATGCCTCACAACACACGCCACATCACTCAGAACCCATAACTAATCACCCAGCACTACCACCTCACGGCTCACAAGCTCCATCAATTGTCTGAGCCGCTTTATCAAAGGTGTATATAAAACCGGGGTCAGGTCTTTCATTGTGCATCAGTTGTAGCACGGCGCTAAATCGTTCAAAAGTTATAGGAGAAACTGACGTTAACACGCCCCTCAGGTTTCCTCGGTTCGCGATCTATTAAGTACCCGTTCATATGAAATCATATTTTCTGACTCATTGTTCAGGCACTGTTCTGCGTTGCAACTCTGGTCACATAGCTCGCTATGCTCCCGCCGTTGCGCCTTGCAGAGAACCTGATCAACAAGCCAGAAATATTCGATTCCATATGGCCGGGTACTTAGTGGCAATTGAGGCTTTCGAGAAACTGAGCAGGTGTCATTACTGGTAATTTTTCTGATTTGTAATCTTTGATATTGCGAGTCAAGAGTAAGCTGGCCCCGCCATTTTGAGCGGTGTAATACTGAATGGCATCTTCAAAGTCTTTAAAGCTCGAGTTTAAAGCCTGCTCTAAACTGGCTTCGGAAGTTACCATGATCTTCAGTAGGCTTTTCAATTTCACCAGTGCCTGCCTTGCATCTTTGTGACCCAGTTGCTTTCTGAGAATATAAAACACATTGGCAAATATGGTTACCGAGGTGACTCCCTGAAAATCACCTGCCTGTATTTTCTGAAAAACGGTTGCGCTGTCTTTAAACCAGGGCTGTCGCTGGGCCAGAAGATCAAGAATGATATCCGCATCTAGAAAGAGTGTTTCTATCATTGGTATTTATCCTGCAGATAGTCGATGTATTCGGCACGGTCAGCACTTATGGTTTTGTCATCAAGCACACCTGCTAATTCTGCAACCAGCCCGGTGAGTTCTAATGCAGGCTCATCGGGTGTTGGTGTTTTAGGCAGTGTTTTCAGGTAATTCTCAACCAGTTTTGACAAGCTTTGTTCTTGGCTCGCAGCGTAGCGCTTTGCCAGCTCTATCACTGCAGGATCGACGGTGAGCGTCAATTTACTCATTCAAACCTCCTATACGTATACATTTAATAAATTAGTACGTATTGCCGGGCAGAACAAGTCGGGTTTCTCTCCTTTTATTCTTTTATAGACATTTTCACTCCTGAATTATGAAAAGAAATGAAAAGCGAGAAAACTGAAGGAGTTGTGAGTTGTGAGTTGTGAGTTGTGAGTTGTGAGTTGTGAGTTGAGGAAAAGCCAAGTCAGGTCTTTCATTTTGCAACAACGAAAACCCAACATTTCCACCGATACTTCCACCACCCGTATCGGTCGCTCTGTAAATGTTATAGGAAACCAGTATTGCCTTTACTTTCGATGAATTGATCAGATGAGAACGTTGCTGTTTATGTAGTTTATAAACTACAATCTCTCTATGATCACCATTAAACAAACCGACACCTACTGCAAGTGGGAGAGGAGGCTCAAAGATTTCAGGGCAAAAGCGGCCATAGCGGCTCGGATCTTCCGCTTGGCAAACGGGCTTGCCGGTGATGTTTCTCCGGTAGGTCAGGGCGTTAGTGAATTAAGAGTTCACTATGGTCCGGGTTACCGTGTTTACTTCCGCCACCATGGTAGTGAGATAATCATTTTGCTGTGTGGCGGAGACAAAAGTACCCAAAGCAGGGATATTGAAGCAGCCAAACGGCTGGCGAAAGAAATGGAGAAACACAATGACTGAATCTATCCATAACTACGACCCAGCGGCGGCTCTCGATAGCCCTGAAGCGATCGAGCTGTTTATGGCAGATGCTTTTGAAACCGGTGACGCTTCTTATATTGCCAAGGCGCTCGGCGTTGTTGCCAGGGCCGAAGGTATGGGAGGCATCGCCAAACAAACTGGCCTTTCCCGTGAGCAGTTGTATCGCTCATTCAGTGAAGATGGAAATCCAACGCTGAAAACTATTCTTACGGTGATGCAGGCCCTGGGGCTTGGTATTACTGCGAAGCTTAATTCTTAGGGGTGAGTTGTGAGTTATGAGGGGTGAGTTGTTTGGGAATAGTGAATTGACCTGATAGCTTTTAACTCACACCTCACGTCTCATGACTCACAACCATTCACTCACCAACCGGCATAAAAAAATCAGGGTCAAGTCTTTCATTGTGCATAAAGCCAATACGGTTCCAGAGTTTCCATATCAATTTAGTGAGTTGATTCTGACTTAACTATGACTAACCTGATGATTATAATAATGTCATATATAGGAATCTGTGATGCCGGTAATATCGAGTTTTTTCGGGATTTATATCAGGATGTATCACGCAGATCACGCCCCTCCTCATATTCATGCAGAGTATCAAGGGTATGAGGCGCTTATTGAAATTTCAACCGGCCATGTGCTTGAGGGCAGGTTGCCGAAAAAAGGCGGTAAAACTCGTTGGTGAATGGTGCCTGTCGCATCAAGCTGAACTAGAGGAAAATTGGAAAAGAGCTATCGACCTTCAATCTCTCGAGCGTATTGCAGGAGCTGATCATGATTAAAGTCATTCAGGCAGTTTACCAGTCAGGTGCCGATATTAAGCTGCGCTTTTCTGATGGCAGTTTTGGGGTGATGGATTTCAGTGTATTTCTGGAGCAAAAAACCAGTCTTACCGAGCCTCTGGAAGATACGGCGTTTTTTCAAAGGTTTTTTATTGAGCTAGGGGCAGTGTGTTGGCCAAATGGGCTGGAATTCAGTGCAGGTAGCCTTTATAAGAAGCTGGAGTCATCAGGTAAATTGGTTAAACCTGCAGCTTAGGCTGGATGAGGGATGAGAGGGATGAGGGAATAGTTAATGGTTAATGGGAATTGTTTTGTTCGCTTTTAACTCATGCCTCACAACTCATCACTCAGAACCCATAACTAATCACCCAGCACTACCACCTCACGGCTCACAAGCCCCATCAATTGTCTGAGCCGCTTTATCAAAGGTGTATACCCCTTCCAGCCGGTCTGGAAATTTTACGCAGTAATGGGCTTTATTGATAATCAACGCATCCGGGAAGTCTGCACTTTTACGCTTGCTGCCTACTTTTACCGGCACTGCTAACCGATAGTCGTTGAGGGCTCGCCACACCGTCTGGCCATCTTCAAAACGGATGTTCGGTTCGGAAAAGAGCTGTTGAATCACATGAATCAGTTGAGTTTTATTCAGGTTGTATTTTTTACCCCGCAAAGTCCACAGGGTTTCAACCAGGACAATATCCGTGATCAGTACCACTCTGCTACCACTGATGAGTCTGGTGGCCTTTGCCGATTGTTGCCTGTCATCATCCAACAGGTAGCGCAGTAATACATTGGTATCGATGGCGATCATGGGTTTATGCCGGTTTGCATCGATGTTTCATCGGTCATTCGCTTATCGCTTTTGATGTTTTTCAGCATACCCCGGGCGGCGCCAATGGTTTTTTTAACAATGGTGATGTGACCGTGGTTATCAATATAGCTTTCATATTCATCACCCGGCGCAAGCCCCGCTAACCGGCATTGCTCTGCAGGCAGTGTGATCTGCCGCTTTGAGCTGATGACTGGCATATGCACCTCCTCTTTACTTTTTGTGTGAAAGTAAAGATAGGAGTTGTGGGGAGGGTGGTCAAGTTTTTGTGGTGGGTTGTGGGTTGTGGGTTGTGGGTTGTGAGTTGTGAGTTGTGAGTTGTGAGGGGTGAGTTGTTTGGGAATAGTGAATGGTTAATAGTGAATTGGGCTGATAGCTTTTAACTCACAACCCACAACCCACAACCCACAACCCCAAACTTCACCCCTTACCCACAACATTGACAAGGTACTCTTCCGGCGTATAAACCGGCAGCTCTGACTCCGTGAAATCTTTTACATTCCGGGTAATGATGGCGCTCGCGCCTGCATTCACCCCGGCAACATAAAGTACGCTGTCTTCATAGTCTTTGAAACCGGTATTCAGCGCCATCTGAAGCACTTTATGGTCAACGGGGGCTACCTGGTACATTTGCAGCAGTGTTTGAATGGCCTGGCGGCCGGCTTTGTTCCCAATGGTCTTGCAGGCCAGATAGTGAATTGTCGTCAGCGTGGTAGCACAGAGGTAGCCAATACATTGCTTGCGTTCAATCAGCGCTATTATGCGGGATGAGTTGTCAGCAAACGGCTCCCTTTCCAGCAGTACATCGAGAATGACATTGGTGTCTACCAGTATGCTCACAGGTATTTGTCCTCCAGGTGCTTTTTATAGTCACTGTCATCCATGCTGGCATTAGCACTTCGGAGTGCACCTTTCAGCTTTTGGGTAAGAGGTGGCAAGGCTTCTTCGCTGGTTTCAGTCGTGGTTAACGAGTCAAAGTAGTCTGCCACCAGCTGTGATAGTGATTTGCCATGGCGTGCAGCATAGGTTTTGGCCCTTTCAACCTGGTCTTGTTCCATTCTCAGCGTCAGTTTTTGCATGTTGTTTTCTCTGGCGTATAGATTTTTTTTAGTGTACGTCACGCTTTGGGGGTTGGCAAAATTGAGTTGTGTGTTTTGAGTTATGGGTTTTGTGGGAATAGTGAATGGTTAATAGCCCGGTTAGCTTTTAACTCATGCCTCACCCCTCACCCCTCACAACCCATAACCCATAACCCATAACCCATAACCCATAACCTTCATTTAAAATCATGGTCAAAAAGTCATGTCCAAAAAAGTCGCACTAATCACTGGCGTAACAGGCCAGGACGGTTCCTACCTTGCCGAGTTTCTGCTAAAAAAAGGCTACGAAGTCCACGGCATCAAACGCCGTGCCTCTTCTTTTAATACCGAACGGGTAGATCATATCTATGAAGACCCACACACTGACAATCAAAATTTCAAACTCCACTACGGTGACCTGAGCGACAGCTCTAACCTGACTCGTATCATCAGCGAAGTGCAGCCCGATGAAGTGTATAACCTGGCGGCACAATCCCATGTGGCGGTTTCTTTCGAATCTCCGGAATACACTGCTGATGTGGATGCTCTGGGTACTCTGCGCTTGCTGGAAGCAATCCGCTTTTTAGGGTTGGAGAAAAAGACCCGTTTCTATCAAGCCTCCACTTCTGAGTTGTACGGTTTGGTGCAGGAAATCCCCCAAAAGGAAACCACACCCTTTTACCCGCGTTCCCCCTATGCCGTGGCCAAAATGTACGCCTATTGGATTACCGTGAACTATCGGGAATCTTACGGTATGTACGCCTGCAACGGCATTCTTTTTAACCATGAGTCCCCTCGCCGTGGTGAAACCTTTGTCACCCGGAAGATTACCCGTGGTTTGTCGAATATTGCCCAAGGGTTGGATGAATGCCTGCACCTTGGCAATATGGACGCCCTCCGTGACTGGGGCCATGCCCGTGATTATGTAGAGATGCAGTGGCTGATGCTGCAGCAGGACAAACCTGAAGATTTCGTGATTGCCACCGGCGTTCAATATTCTGTACGACAGTTTGTGGATTTCACCGCCAAGGCCATTGGTATTCAGCTGCGCTGGGAAGGCACCGGTGTGGATGAGTGCGCCTATGTGGAGAAAATCATCAGCGATAATGCCCCGGCTCTGACGGTTGGCCAGAAGGTGGTGGCGGTTGATCCTCGTTACTTCCGCCCGGCGGAAGTGGAAACTCTGTTGGGTGATCCGTCCAATGCCAAAAACAAACTGGGTTGGGTGCCGGTGACCACGTTGGAAGAGATGGTGGCGGAGATGGTGGAGTACGACCTGGCCAAGGCCAAGCAGCATGCTTTGTTGAAAGAGCATGGCTACGATGTGAAAGTGTCTCGGGAATAAGATTTTTTTGAACCACAAAG
>NZ_CANMAO010000035.1 GCF_947495845.1 uncultured Endozoicomonas sp.
ATTGTGCGGGCTGTGTTTTTCTACCTCCTCTGTACATCTTGCAGCTGTGAGGCTTCAGGAAAGAGCGGGAATTGCTGTGCTAAAAGCCCTTTTTGAAAAACAGTTGAAAAATTCTATCCCTGCTTGCATTAACAACCTGGGAGAAAGTGACGGTCTAGATAATTTCAATATCCTTCCGGGAGAGCGTATGTTTATATCCATTGCACTCAATGTTGATAAGCGTACATTATCGATACGCAGTCAGCACTGTTCATCCCTGAGGAATTTCCTTCCCAAATTAAGCAGCGAAGGCTATTACTATCAGCTAACCGGTTTGGTATCCCAAAGTTTGGGAGAGAAAAATGAAAAATTCTGTCTAAAATATTGCATCGGGATGAAAGCTCCCAATGTGACTATTGAATGTGACAATGCGACATCGAATTTAACAGGCTTAATCTCTGACTTCTTTAATCAACACAAACCACCTGTAAGCGGCATATCAATAACAGTCAGCAGTGAGGCAATGAACCATTAATCAAATCTATCGAATTAGTCCATCCGACTATTTCTTCTTAGCCCTTGGATGCGCCTTATCGTAAACCGCTGCCAAATGTTGAAAATCCAAATGGGTATAGATCTGGGTAGTTGAGATATCGCTGTGGCCCAACAACTCCTGAACCGCCCGTAAATCACCGCTGGACTCCAGTAAGTGACTGGCAAAGGAGTGCCGGAGCATATGGGGATGAACACTGACCGGCATTCCCGCTTCCCGGGCAAACTGTTGGATTCGATTTTGAATCTGTCGTGTACTGATCCGCTTCCCAGGCTTAGACAGAAAGACCGCTTCACCGCTATCTGCCGTCAATAAAAGAGGGCGACAGGCAAGCCAACGTTCCAGCGCTGCCCGGGCTTTGGAACCAACAGGCACCACACGTTCTTTACTGCGTTTACCGATTACTCGAACCTGACTAAAGCCGCTGGAAAAGCTATCCAGATTCAAAGCGGTCAACTCTGCAAGCCGCAGGCCGGAAGAGTAGAAAAGCTCCAGAATCGCCAGATCCCGACATTTTAATGGATCGTTATCTGATTGCCCTGCCAAATCATCCAACAGCTGGCCGACCTGATCTGCATCCAACGTAATGGGTAATGGTTTGCCCATTTTCGGAGCCCGCAATAATTGTGCAGGATTATTCGCTACTTCACCACGGGATAGCAAAAACTGATAAAAACGACGAAGTGATGATATCAAACGTTGCAAACTGCGGCTGGAAAGCCCTTCGCCGTGCCAGAGTCCTAACCAGTTTTTCAGCTGTCGCTCCTGAATCTGTTGCCAGCTTGAAACATCATCCAACACCATTTGCTTCATCACTCGGGTTAAATCCCGCTGATAGGCTGAAATAGTGTGTGGAGAATGTTGTTTTTCATGGCGCAGATAATTGATGAATGCATCCACCTGCGGCTGGAAGGCACTGCAATCCAAAGGCTCTTTCATAAAAGGCAAGTCATGAACGCATATGCCGGGCAAGCACTCTGCTGAGCACATCACCAAGGTAAGAAATAAAAACAGTTCCCATACCTGCTTTGAAGTGTTCTTTGTCACTGCTGCCCAAAGCAAGAATGCCAAGCTGTGGAGGATCAATCAGGGAGTAATTCAATGGGATGATCGCAACCGAACCCACTTTTTCCGATTGTTCCTGAAAAAGAAAATCCATCTCTGCAGGCGTCACCTGACCACTCACCGCTTTACCACTGGACAATAACGAACCCAAAGCCATATTGGCGACATCGTTATGCTCAATACGTACGGGTAAACTCATTGGCTTATCGCTGAACAGCATGAGAGAGTGAAACTCAATGCCAAACTCATGGTTCAGGCTGTCACTGATGGTATCTATCAGTTGTTCAAGGTCTTTACTTTCCAACAATGACAACACCAGCAGACGCATCTTTTCAAACAGCTGCTCATTTTCTTTGGCATTTTCTGAGAGCCGATTCAACTGATAACGATAGTCCAGCGCCCGTTCCCGCAGCAGGGCAACCTGCCGTTCCACCAGCGAGATAGTGTCGCCGCGTTTATGGGGAAGGGTTAACTCCAACAAAAGGTCATCTCGATCAACAAAGAAGTCAGGATGCGCCTGTAAATAGTCGGCGACCTGTCTGGCCGTTAAGGCTTGCGTTTCCCTTGCTTCCACAATCTCTTCTGTCATCGTTTCAAGCCTTTTGGTTTCAAGCTTTTATAACCGGGTATACCCTTCGTACACTCGGGTTGCCGGACCAGTCATCATAACCGGACTGCTCTCCCCCGCCCAGTAGATGGACAGCGACCCACCGGGCAAATTCACTTTCACATGAGCATCCAGAAGCCCACGTAATCGCCCCGCAACCACCGCTGCACAGGCGCCGGTACCACAAGCCATGGTTTCACCAACGCCTCGTTCAAACACTCGCAGGTTAATTTCTTCCCGGCTGACAATCTGCATAAAGCCCGCGTTGCATTTTCTCGGGAAGTCCGGGTGCGCTTCAATTAATGGCCCCCATTTTTCTACCGGTGCGGTTTGGGTGTCATCAACCACATAAACGCAATGGGGATTCCCCATAGAAACGGCAGACATTTCAATAATGTCATCATCAACTTCCATCAGGTAAGTCTCCTCACGTTCATCGGCAGTATAGGGAATCTGCTCCGGCTCCAGCCGTGGCAAGCCCATATCCACCGTGACGTCGCCGTTATCTTCGATAGTCAGCTCAATGTTGCCACCGGCGGTCTGCACGCGAATGAGGTCCCGACCAATCAGCCTTTTATCACGCACAAACTTGGCAAAGCAGCGGGCACCATTGCCGCACTGCTCTACTTCACTGCCATCGGCATTGAAAATCCGATAGCGAAAATCCATATCCGGATTCGTTGGCGGCTCCACCAGCAACAGTTGATCAAACCCCACGCCAAAACGACGATCAGCCAGACGGCGTATTTTCTCAGGCGGCAGGCGAACATTCTGGGCGACCATATCGATCACCATAAAATCGTTGCCCAGACCGTGCATTTTCGTAAAGTGGAGCAGCATATCAACCGTTCATTTTATCTTATGGATAACGTTTTTATGTTATCCGGTAGGTCGGTAATTCTGAAAGAATGGCCGACTCTGTTGTTAGATTGTCGGCAATTCTTTCAGAATTACCGACCTACGATCTTATTAGTGTCGTTTTCCGTGAAAAGAGTTTTGCCGGGCTTTTACGGTTAACGGACAACGGCAAACGGAATACGTTGTTCAAGCTTCCGGCAAAAGACGCTCTGAAGCAAACTGCTCTTCAATGGTCTCTCGCTGACGAACCACATAAGCCTGATCACCATCCACCATAATCTCGGCAGCCCGGTTCCGGGAGTTGTAATTGGAACTCATCACAAAACCATAGGCACCGGCAGAATACACCGCCAGCAAATCACCTTCGAGTACGGAGAGCGGGCGATCTTTACCAAGAAAATCACCACTTTCGCAGACAGGGCCAACCACATCGTATTGATGGTTTTCTACGTCAGGTCGCTCAATCGTATTCACAATGGTGTGCCACGCGCTGTAGATAGATGGGCGGAGAAGATCGTTCATCGCGGCATCCACAATGGCAAACTTTTTCTCAGCGGCCGGTTTAATCAGCTCAACGCGAGTTAGCATAATGCCAGCCTGGGCGGCGATGGATCGGCCCGGCTCAACCATCAGCGTTAAATCGCCATAGCCTCGTTGCACCAAGTGCTCTTTCACCGTCACCAGATAATCCGATGGGGAAGGAATGGTTTCATCCTGGTACTGAATGCCCAACCCGCCGCCAATATCCAAATGCTTCAGCGTGATGCCTTTGGTTTTCAGTTTGTCCATCAACATCAACAAACGATCCAGCGCATCAATAAACGGTTCGGTGGTCGTCAGCTGAGAACCGATATGGCAATCCACACCGACAATCTCAATATGACTCAGCTCTGCCGCACGGGCATACACATCTGGCGCCCGATCAATATCAATACCAAACTTATTGTCTTTCAAACCGGTGGAGATGTAAGGGTGCGTCTGGGCATCCACATCCGGGTTCACCCGCAGGGAGATACGAGCCACTTTGTTCATGCTCAGGGCTTCTTCCTGAATACGCTCAAGCTCCTGCTCCGATTCAATATTGAAACAGTGAACACCCACCTCAAGCGCACGGCGAATCTCATGACGCTGCTTAGCGACGCCGGAAAAGACCACTTTCCCAGCATCACCGCCGGCAGCAATCACTCGTTCCAGCTCACCAACAGAAACAATATCAAAACCGGCACCCTGCCTTGCCAGCACATTTAGCACTGCAAGGTTACTGTTGGCTTTGACGGCAAAACAAATCAGATGCGGCCAATCCGCCATGGCCTGATGATACGCTTGAAAATTGGTTTCCAGCGCTCTGCGGGAATAGACAAACAACGGCGTGCCAAACTGCTCCGCCAGCTGTTTCACCGGCAGCTTTTCAGCATACAGCTCATTATGATGCTTATTATTACTGCTTTCTGTCGATGACTGAAAAGTGAACCACTCCATAAGGTATCTATTCCCCGTGATTATTATAAAAGTTTACCCGGGAAGCTGAACGGCAGCTTCGCTGGTTGCCTGAGATGTTTTCGGCAGGTAGAGATCTCCTTTCTGTCCACAACCGGCCAGAAATAGAACCATAAAGGTAGCAGCAGCAAACAATCTCATCACACAGTCCTTTCCATATGAATAGCAAGCGGACAGTATAACTGTCCTGCCCATCATGCCTCTAGTTCTAAATGCTATCCGCGGCACCTGTCTCAGGTTAAAATCGACCCTGTTCTTACACATTTTTGCCATTTAGTTGCTATTTACTGCTGGAATCATCCGATGAACGAAAGCCAATACACCGAACTGCTGGACGGCCTGATGCTGGCCATTGAAGACGCCATCGATGATTCCGGGCTGGACATCGATTATGAAAACTCCGCAGGCATCATGACGCTAACCTGCCCGGATAACAGCAAAATCATTCTCAGTCGCCAAACACCACTGTTGCAACTTTGGATGGCAGCACGCAGCGGTGGCTTCCATTTTGACTACCACGTTGAAGAAGGTGCAGAACAAGGTGATTGGTTGCTGGATGGCAAAGGCGAATCATTTTTGGTGATGCTCAACCGTTGCCTGAGCGAACAATCTGGTGAGCCAGTCAACTTAACCCTTTAAATTCTTTGCTAAAAACACGGCAGACATAATTCAATCTTCTATACTCCAGTCCTGCTGTAGCACTTAATGTTGCAGCGATGGGCTCTGTCAACGTGATAACAATAATACCTAACCCACGTCTGTTATCTCTCTTTCACTACTACTAATAACAACTCTTGCAGCGTCATGGGGTCACCACCGATATGAGCAACCTGCATCAAACGGACTTTTATCAATGGACCCGGGAACAGGTCGAACTGCTTCGGCGTAACCAGTTTCGCCGGCTTGATCTACAAAATCTGATCGAGGCTGTAGACGACCTTGGTCGTGGACAACTGGAGCAGTTGGAATGCCATCTCACCCGAATACTGGTGCTGTTGCTGAAATGGCAGATACGCGCCTTTCGGGAAGATTTACGCACTATGCACCGCTGGTACCAAAGCTGGTTTATGGTGATTGAGTATGGGTTAAAAAAGGAGCGGACAGCAATTAGCCAGTTGCTAATGAAAAATCCAAGTCTGTTTAAATTGCTGGAAGAGTCGGTTCTGGAGTGCTATCCCATTGCCTGTCAGGATGCTTCCAAGGAGTTGGAAATTCCTGAGGAAGAGTTCCCGGATACAAATCCGTGGTCGTTGGAACAGATTATTCGTGATGATTTTCCGGGTAAGGGGGAATAATAAAAAAACGGATAGCTTTCGCTGTCCGTTTTTAGGTATAGATGTTCTGGAGTTAGAACAGTCTATTAGAAGGTGTAGCCAGCTTTCAGGAATACGCGAGTTTCGTCTTCCTGAGTGTTTTTAATTTCAACTTCTGGCATATTGTAGGCAACGTCCACACCAACAAAGGTGTTGCTGCTCATTTGTAAGAAGCCCGCTACGTTGATTTGCTTGTAAGACTTTTCTTTGTTGTCATGATCAAGTTCACCGTAACCAGTAGACAAAGTCAGAGTGTTGAAAGTGCTGGCAGCAGAAATATAGTAACCATCTTGCTCTTCAGATTTATTTGGAGCAATGAAGTCTTCTGCCTTCCAAACGTTTGCACCCAACTGAACAGCACCCAGATCGATGTTACCAGATACCGTGGTAACGGAGTCTTTTTCACCTTTGATCATGGCAGTTTCAGTTGCAGACTCTTTCTCTTCGTAACCGGCGTATACATTAAACATATCGCCTTCGAAGCCAACATAGCCGTTGTAACCTTTACGCTTCAGCTCGTTTTTCTTTTTATCTTCGTCAGTTTCGAAGTAAGAAACACCGTAAGCAAAGCCAGAAACACCACCTTGGAACTTAACAACGTCAAACTGGTCAGAAGCATCTGGAGCGCTCATGCCGAATTCGTATGTCATGTCGCCAGCACCGTCAACTGCGTCAAGTGCCGTATCGTTTTCCAGACCATAAGACAGAGTACCGAAGCCGAAATCGTAACCAATCCATGCTTTGTCCAGGTCGGATACTACGTCTTCGTCCATACCTGCGCCGTACTCGGCTTTGATATCAACTTCTACGTAACCTACGATACCACCGTTTTTGTAGCTGGTTTCCAGCTGCAGAACAGTTGCGCCGTCAGTTTTGAATTTTTGATCAGCATTGTCGTTGTAATACCCACCAACAGTCGCTTCACCACCAATGGTGAACTGATCAGCCGACAGTGGTTTGATTTCAGCCATTGCCTGGCCAGCGAATACGGAAGCGACTACCGCTGCGAGAATTGTCTTCTGCATGTCTCTACTCCTGAACATTTTGTGTGATGTGTTGTGTTTAGTGCGTTGTCTTTCTTCTTGTGCATGGATTGCGGTGAATGGCAATCACGATGCGGACAACTTGTTGGCTTCGATTATTCAAGAGTATTTGCACTGCGGTCACATCACTAAAACAGATTTGTGTATTCGCTTTTTAGATACAGCGAGATAACCAATGTCTTCTTATTTACTGCTATTTTTTACTCAAAACCAGAAAAAACCTTACAAAATAAGCAGAATAACGCCTTTATAGCGCCATAACGCAAAGAAATGAACGATCAGCGCAAATACGTGTTTACCGCAACAAACAAACTCAAACAGTTTCTACCAAGAATGAATCTTTCATTCTTTTGACGCACATCAAAATTTGCGTATCTTGTTATTGCATTATTGCCGAAGCCCTTTTAGCGCAACGCTAACAAGCTTTGTGAATCTATTCACATATAAGTAGCTAACCACCTGAAATCATATTTTCTGACTTATTGATCAGGCTCTCTGACTGCGTTGCAACTCTGGTCACATAGCTCGCTATGCTCCCGCCGTTGCGCCTTGCAGAAAACCTGGTCAATAAGCCAGAAATATTCGATTCCAAATGGCCAACTACTTACTGTGAACTCGTCGTATAAGAAATCCCTCATTTCCGTCTTTTACAGAAATGAGGCACAGGCAGTGGGAGAAATCAGAAAGAACAATCCAACCCCATCTGCCAGAATCCGATTTCCAGCCGGGTTGCTTCACGGAAGATTTGAGCCAGTGAATCCATACGACCAGGGTTGTATCGAGTGGTTGCCAGCTGATCCAGCTTTTCGATCTGGGCTTTAGCGCCTTCTTGAAACTCTTCGCCGCCGTAGGTTTCGATCCACTTCCAATAAGGGTTGCCTTCGCGGAGGGTGTTGGGATCATTTTTCAGGCGGAAGCCAATTTCTGCGTAACCCACAGCACAAGGGGACAACGCCATATAAAGATCAAGAATATCCCCTGCCATACCTCGTTCCAGCACATAACGGGTGTAGGCCATATTAGAGCGCGCTTCTGGAAGACTGATGACGTCTTGTTCAGATAAACCCCATTCACGGCAATAGTCCAGATGAAGTGTCATTTCACTAAGAATGCCATCGACGGATTTGGAAGCGAAGCGCATCTCTTCCAGATTATCCGCCTTATAAACCGCAAGGGAATACGCTCTGGCAAAGTGAATCAAGAACAGATAATCCTGCTGCAGATAGTGACGAAAACACGTTTCAGGCAACGTGCCATCCGCCAGCCCTTGAACAAACGGGTGATGGGTGTAATCGTGCCAGTCTTGCTGGCAAGTGGCTTTCATTTGCCCATAAAGCGTATCGGCTTCGGCAAAAAGAGGAGTGTTTGCGCTCATCACAGAATGTCCGGAACGGTTGGTGAGCGCATATCATACAGAGGAAGGCGTAGGTCGGTAACCCGAAGGGTTGCCGACCTAACGGTGTTATTTTACCAGCACAGAGTGACCAGTCATTTCTGCAGGTTGTTCCAGCCCCATCAAATCCAGCAGTGTTGGTGCCAGATCCGACAAAATGCCATTCTTCAACTGCACTTGCTGCGGGCCAAAGTAGATTAACGGCACCAGCTCGGTAGTGTGAGCAGTATGCGCCTGACCGGTAGAAGCATCCTGCATTTGTTCAGCATTACCGTGATCCGCAGTAATCAGACACTGACCGCCGACTTCATCCAGCGCTGCCACCACACGACCAATGCTTTCGTCAACGGCCTGCACCGCTTTCACGGCCGCATCAAAATCACCGGTATGACCAACCATGTCGCAGTTGGCGAAGTTACAGATAATCAGATCGTGAGCACCACTGCGAATTTCTTCAACCAGACGATCAGTGACTTCCGGCGCACTCATTTCTGGCTGCATATCGTAAGTCGCAACTTTTGGAGACGCCACCAGCACACGCTTTTCACCTTCGTACGGTTCTTCACGACCACCGCTGAAGAAGAAGGTGACGTGAGCATACTTTTCAGTTTCTGCGATACGAAGCTGGGTTTTACCCAGTTTCTCCATGTACTCACCAATGGTGTTCACAAGATCGCTGGGTGGGTACGCACAAGGGGCGTCAATGTCCGCCGCGTATTGCGTCAGCATCACAAAACCCGCCAGTGCAGGAGTGCGATCACGGGGGAAGCCATCAAAATCTTTTTGAACAAATGCTCGGGTGATTTCCCGGGCACGGTCAGCACGGAAGTTCATAAATACCAGCGCATCGCCATCGTTGAGGGTGACGGAGCCGCCAGTGGCCGTGGCTTTAACGAACTCATCGTTTTCATCACGCTCGTAAGCCGCCTTCAAACCTTCAACGGCATTCGCTGCCGTAAATTCTGCTTTGCCATCGTTAATCAAATCGTAAGCCTGCTGCACACGATCCCAACGGTTGTCACGGTCCATGGCAAAATAACGACCAATCAGGCTGGCAACACGACCAATGCCTTTTTCTTTCAGCAACTTGTCCAGCGCAGCCAATGAGGATTCGGCGCTGCGTGGTGGCGTATCACGACCATCCAGAAACGCATGAACGTAGACTTCTTTCGCACCACGGCGAGCGGCCAGTTCAACCATCGCGTGAATATGATCTTCATGACTGTGCACACCACCGGGAGAGAGCAGTCCCATCAGATGAACCGCTTTACCGGCGGATACCGCTTTATCCACAACGGAAACGAGCACTTCGTTATCGAAGAAGTCGCCATCTTTAATGGCTTTGGTGATGCGCGTTAGTTCCTGATAAACCACACGGCCAGCGCCAAGGTTCATGTGCCCAACTTCACTATTCCCCATCTGACCATCTGGCAGGCCTACGTCCATTCCGGAACCAGACACCAGACTGTGCGGACGCTCATTCCATAGCTTTTCCAGCACCGGTGTTTTTGCTGCGTGAATCGCGTTGCTGTCAGTTTCTTCACGATGGCCAAAGCCATCCATAATAATCAGGGCGGTAGGGGTACGTTTTTCAGTCATGGATCTAAACCTTGGCGAATATGTACGTAGAGTAGAATGGAATGCTTCGCATTCTACCGGCTTCGTCGCCGGTTTCCAGTGAATTGGCAGTGATTGCAAACTATCACACAGGGATACGAAAACCGCTGAAACCTTGTGTGGATATGTGCTTTTTGCTGAAATCTTGTGAGCTGCACTTTGATCTGTACATAGCTACGATCCATTCTAGTGCCAAAGTGACTTTTTAGCCTGCCAAGCCACCCTTTCCCTTACTTTCCTGCCAGCAGATCAGTATACTGCTGCGTTTTCATTATTCAGACTGACAGCTTGTCCAAATGGAACAATTCATTGAGTTTGTAATCAATCATCCACTGCACGTGGGTGCACTGGCGGCACTGGTTGGCGCACTGGCCTTCACAGAAATGCGCAAAGGCGGGCAGAGCGTTTCGACTGCCGAGCTCACCGGCCTGGTAAATAGGGACTTGGGCGTAGTGTTGGACGTTCGCGAAAAAGCCGATTTTGCCAAGGGCCATATTGTGAACGCCATCAACATTCCGTTCACCAAAATCAAGGAACGGGCCTCAGAGCTGGACAAATACCGTGAGCAAACCATCATTGTGGTGGATGCTATGGGTCAGCACAGCGGCAGTGTCGTAAAAGAACTGAAAGCGGCCGGCTTTACTCAGGTTGTGCGCTTAAGTGGTGGCATGAACTCCTGGACTTCAGACAGCCTGCCAGTGGTTAAGAAATAAGCAAAAGAAAACACTGGCTGGACAATCTGGATAGCCCGATTCACAATGCTTGAGTCGCATGTGGCCAACCATTTGAGATCACAAGATTTCACGGTTGGCTGCTTATGATTATCAAAATTAAGGAAATGACAATGGCTGAGAATCAGCAGCAGGCCTCGCAGCCGCAGGCGCCACAGTTTGCACTGCAGCGTATTTATGTGAAAGACATCTCTTTTGAATCGCCAAAAGCGCCAGAGATCTTCCAGAAGCAGTGGCAGCCAGAAGTCAAACTGGACCTGAGCACCAGCAACCGTCCGCTGGAAGAAGGTTTGTTCGAAGTGGTTCTATCCCTGACAGTGACTGTTGAGAATGGTCCTGAAGGCAGCAAAGAAACTGCATTCGTAACTGAAGTACAACAGGCAGGTGTTTTCCTGGCCAAAGGTCTGTCCGAAGACGAACAGCACCGCACTCTGGGCGCTTTCTGTCCGAACATTCTGTTCCCATACGCTCGTGAAGCCATCGACAACCTGGTACTGCGCGGCAGCTTCCCTCCGCTCATGCTGGCACCCGTAAACTTCGACGCTCTGTACATGCAAGCTCGTGAACAGCAGGCGCAGCAACAGCCAGAAGCCGAAGCGGTGAATTAAAAAGCGTAAGCCGTTTTCCGTTAGCCGTTTTCCGTAAAGCAATACACGGACAGCGGACAACGGAGAACGGACAACAAAAAATTATCGACCTCCGGCAAACCCTATCTGCCGCCAGGCTTCGTAGACAACCACGGCGACGGTATTGGACAGATTCAAGCTCCGACTCTCCGGCAACATCGGCAACCGCAGCACCTGCTCTCTCGGTAAAGACTCCAAAATATCCGCAGGCAAGCCTCGGGTCTCCGGGCCAAATATCAACGCATCGCCTTCTTTGAAATCACAATCACTGTAATTACTGGTGCCTTTTGTGCTCAAGGCAAGCACTCGACCGGGATGCACGCTCTCAAGAAACGCATCAAAACTGGCGTGAATTTTCAGCTCTGCAAACTCGTGATAATCCAACCCGGCGCGCTTTAATCGTTGATCATCCAGCTCAAACCCCAACGGCTCAATCAAATGCAAACGAAAACCGGTATTCGCACAAAGGCGGATAATATTGCCGGTGTTCGGTGGGATCTCCGGCTGATAAAGCACGACATCAAGCATGAGTCATCATCGCTGCTGAAAAACGCAATCATAGAACAATCCCCAACAACGTTTAACTATTCCTGTATTTTTTCGATCACAACGTGTTTCCATGCTTTGGGTGTCGCAAAAGATCATTAAAAGCAGATGTCGTAAGTCGGTAACCCAAAGGGTTGCCGACAATCAGCACCTACAGGCCTTCGAGATGTCGGTAATTCTTACAGAATTACCGACAGGTTTGGCGATAACGTTCTTCGTTGAAAGGACGACGTCCTGAAGGTTCTCAAATTCGATTTGAAACAACCACTAGACGACCGGTCTAATTTTAATTATAGTGCGCTGCATGACAGTAAAAACCGAAACCACAAAACAGCACATACTGAACACCGGCTACGAACTCATTCTCAGCAAAGGATTCAGTGCCATGGGCCTTGCCGAACTTTTGAAAACGGCAGAAGTACCCAAAGGCTCGTTCTACCACTACTTCAATTCAAAAGAGCATTTTGGTGAAGCGGTGATTGCAGATTACTTTTCCAACTACGTTGAACTGCTGGATACATTGTTTGTACAAACGCCAGGCTCCGGGCTTGAACGATTGATGAATTACTTCGAGCGCTGGCTGGAATTTGAAAATGGCCGCTGCAAAGCCCACAAATGCCTGATCGTAAAACTGGGTGCCGAAGTTTCCGACCTGTCTGACACCATGAGAGAAGAATTACTGAAAGGTGCAGAACTGATTACTGCAGCCATCGCTCAGTGCATCGAACTCGGTATTAAAGATGGATCAATCGATTCGCAAAATAGCCTTAGCTCAGCACACACGCTTTACCATTTGTGGCTTGGCGCAACCCTGATGAGCAAGCTGACCCAAAGCCTTGAGCCATTACAATCGGCGTTAAACGCCACACGTTCTCTACTGAAAAAATAAAACCAATAGCAACAACAACACCGAACTGACTACCCTGTCATTCCGAGGAGAAACCATGTCACAAGCACAGAATCGCCGTTTCGTTTTGGCCTCACGCCCACAAGGTGCGCCTACTCCTGAAAACTTTCGCCTGGAAACCGCAGAGATTCCTCAACCTGGTGCCGGCGAAGTACTGCTGAAAACGATTTACCTGTCCCTCGATCCGTACATGCGTGGCCGTATGAATGATGCGAAATCCTATGCCGACCCTGTGGCCATTGACGAAGTGATGGTGGGCGGTACCGTCGCCAAAGTGGTTGAATCCAACCTTGAGGGTTTTGCGGCTGGTGACTGGGTATTGTCGTTTACCGGCTGGCAGGATTACGGCATTTCTGACGGTGAAGGCTTACTCAACCTTGGTCAATCGCCAACCATGCCTTCTTACGCTCTCGGCATTATGGGCATGCCAGGCTTTACTGCTTATATGGGACTGTTGGATATTGGCGAACCAAAATCGGGCGAAACGGTTGTCGTTGCTGCAGCAACAGGCCCTGTGGGTGCAACGGTTGGGCAAATCGCCAAACTGAAAGGCTGTAAGGTGATCGGTATTGCCGGTGGCGATGAAAAATGCAGCTATGCCAAAGAAGTTCTGGGTTTTGATGCCTGCATTGATCATAAAGCAGACGACTTTGCCGCTCAGCTTAACGCCGCCTGTGACAATGGCATCGACGTGTATTTCGAAAACGTCGGCGGTAAGGTATTTGATGCCGTTATGCCACTGCTGAATACCAGCGCACGGGTTCCGGTCTGCGGCTTGATCTCACAATATAACGCAACATCCCTGCCAGAAGGGCCGGATCGCATGTCCATGCTTATGGGCATGTTACTGGTGAAGCGCATCAAAATGCAGGGCTTTATTATCTTTGATGACTACGCTGATCGTTACCCTGAGTTTGCTCAGGATATGACCACATGGCTAACAGAAGGTAAAATCAAATATAAAGAGCATCTGGTAGAAGGCTTTGAGAATACACCGGAAGCATTTATTGGCCTTCTCGAAGGAAAGAACTTTGGCAAGCTGGTGATCAAAGTTAACGACGACTGATTTTTGACGTCACCATAAAAAAGCCGCCGTTTCATTTCTGAAGCGGCGGCTTTTTAGTATCCAGCGATTTAGCTTAACGCTGTATGGGTAAACCCAAGAATCATCACCAGTGTTAAAAACAGGGTTAAATGATTACCCGCACAGCCATAGCGGGTTTGCTCTTGATCGTTACGATTTTCGTTATAGGGGGACAGATCCATTGTCTTCAGCCTCAAATCAAAAATGCCTACAAAGAGTGCTCGTTTCATCAGTCTTCTAACTACTTAAGAATAGTGACCGGAATACTCTTTCTATAATGGATGCTATGAATGGTTTCTCAGGAGGATGATCGGTCATCAACCTGTAAAAGTGCGAATGCGGCTGCATAGGTTAATGAATGACTGGTGCTCACATCAACATTGAACACATTGTTTCAACAGTCTCGCCTTCTTCACCAATAAAAAACGATGCGTCGAAACCATTGAATGCATGAGCACTCATTTTGCGAATAAACATACTGAGGTAGCGTTGCGCTATAGGCATTCGCCACAGTGAAGGTATATTTCGTGACTCAAATCACAAAAAAGCTTGAGTATTATTCCGGAATGTTGAAAAATTTAAACTCGATATAAGATCTTGCCTGATCTTGACCTTCTGATTAATGAGTAACCAGAGTTCATCGTCAGGCATACTCTGAGCATTTGGGACTGTAGCGGTCTAGCTTTACTGGTTTAACAATAACAACGGTTAACAGGCTACAGAAACCATCGTGAAGGGGAAACATATACTATCGGGTAATGGTTACATGTGTTTTGTGTTCTGAGGGAGCAGTTTTGTGTGTCATTGCGTGAGAAGAAGCGGTTAAAGCCGCCAGATGTATCTGCTCCCAACAATTCACACGACTCAAAACCACGAACCCATGCCCACTTTTAACCACAACTTGCAGAAGATAACTGCATGGGGGCAATAAGAATGAAAACGTTTAAGACTTTGGCACTGGCGACTGCGGTTTCTGCGGGGTTGTTGGGGGCTTCTGGGGTGATGGCTGCGACTGATGGGCTACTCCAGCCTAATTCTTCTCAGGGAGAGTTTGATATCACTCTGGATCTTTCAACTGTCATTCAAATTAGCAAACTAAATGATATTCCGCTTACATACACAAATGGTGATGCTACTGGTGGAATGGATTTTTGTGTATATACAAACAACACCAACAGTAAGTATCAAATTACTGCCAGCGGTAGCTACAACGACGGCTCTGCCCAAACAGGATTCTCCCTCGGTAAGGGAGATGCAGACATAATTAATTATGATCTCCACTTTACTGACGCCATTTCCGTCGACAGCAATGTTCCAAAGTTGACCAGCGGTACTGTAAGTAACAATTCTGGAAGCGGCTGGCAAGGTTCCGGTACTCTTGACTGTGGCTCATCAGAAAATGCCTCCATATTTGTAAAAACAACGACAGACTTCAACTCATTTGATGGTAGCTATTCAAGCACTGTCACACTACTTGTCGAACCTGTCTAACCTGACTCGAGCTCGTTCCCACACTTTTATGCCCTTTGGGTACCGCGTGGGAATGCATACCACTCCCTCAGCAATCCCGCTGCTGGAGAAAAGAAAAAGCCAGGTAGGTCGGTAATCCTGCAAGGATTGCCGACAATAAAACCCGCAACCACCGCGTTGCATTTGATGTAAACGTCGGCAACCCTCCGGGTTACCGACCTACAAAAATAACCAACCCGAATAACCGGGGAATACCATTTAAAAGAAATACAGTGGCCTGAAAAGCCACAACAATTCAGGATTCATTCGCCCATATGCGTCGTTGGAAGTGCAACAAAAAAATGCTTTTCGCATTTGCTGCGTCTGCTTTCAGCCACACAGCGAATGCCGAAGCCCCCATATTTCTCGCTGCTACCACAGCACCTCCGGGTTTTGAGGCTCTGAGCGGTACCCAGCAATCTCTGGTGGATATCTATTTTGGTAACCGCTACCTCACTTCTCAGTTGGTCTCTTTCAGCCCCGGTGTTATTGAACTGGCAAACGCTGCGGAAGTGGTTCGGCTTATTGGCAACCTGAACGACCCAGCCTTAATTACCGATACGCTGAGTGGCGAATTGAATACCCATGCCGACGAAGTCTGCCTGAGTGACTTTGCCACTGATTGCGGCATTCTGGAAACACCGGTTGCCGGTGTGATTTTTGACGAATCCCGCTTCCGGATTGATGTATTCGTCAACCGTCGCTTTCAGCTGACCCGTGCGGCGGATGTGATGAAATACTTACCGCCATCGGATGCGGGTTTTGCCGTTATGCAGAACTTCTCTGCTGCCGTATCCGGCTCCAGCGCAGAAGGCAGCGACAACAGCTACACCCTGAACGGCCTTACCATGGCAGCGTTTCAGGAAAACAGCCTGTACTTCAGCTGGGATTATTCCGATACCAATCACTTCTCGGTAAACCAGCTTTATGGCCAGCGGGATTTTGAAGGTCAGGAATACAACATTGGTCTGCTATCCACCCGTGGTTTTGGTTTGAACCTGACCTCTGACCAACCCATGATCGGCGTGCGCATTAACAGCTCTGACAACACCCGGGAAGATTTAGACTTCTCTGGCGGCATGCCGGTAGAAGTATTCTTGCCAACCCGTGGTCGGGTAGAGATCCGTAAAGACGACCGCTTGATCAACAGCGCCTTTTACGAAGCTGGTGCTCAACAGCTGAATACCAGCAGCTTCCCCAGTGGCGCCTACGATATTGAAATCCGCATTCTGGATGAGAGCGGCAATGTGATCGCCACCGAAACCCGTTTCTTTGCCAAACAGAACCAGATTCCGCCCATGGGTGAGTGGCTGTACTTTGCCGAAACCGGTGAACTGGTGAACCGCACCAGCGATAAAGCCCTGCCTGAAACCACCAGTCAATGGCTGGCAAGAGCCGGTGTGAGCCGCCGGATCACCGATACGCTGGCCGCCACTGGCGCCGTGGCGGTGAATAATGATGAATCGCTGATGGAATTCGGCCTGTACCATTTTGGCTACCGCTATGAGATTTCGCCTTCAGTTATGCTGTCTGATGTTGGCAGTAAAGGCTTTACGTTGAACAGTCGGCTTAGCCTGGGTGATCTGTCGCTGTCTGGCAACTATCGTCGTTTATGGCACGACGAGCCTCTGGATAATGAAATTGACGATAATGAGAATCCAATTCCTGGCCTGTTTGGCAATGCCTTTGAGCAACATTCTCTATCAGCCTCCATGCCATTATTCGGGGGTAGCCTTGGGTACCGTTACAGCTTGAACCAGAGTTACAACGACAACAATGAAGAACAGGACCCAGCTCGCACCAACAGTCTGGATTATCGTCGCACGCTCTTCCGCACCTTTGATTACGATGGCGATGTATCCATCAGCCTCAGCAAATCGGGCGACAATGAAATTGGTCTGATCAGCTTCAGCTTCCGCTATCGGACTGATCACTGGAATTTCCGGGCAACCCCTCGGGCAGAAGTCCGCAAAAATGGCGTGACAACGAATCGTTCTGAACGTCTGCGTCTTTCTACGTCGTGGGACGATGGCAACCTACTGGACAGCGATCTGCGCGTTGATGCAGGCGTTGAAGGCGGCACCGGTGAAGAGCGGATGGACGGCAGTGTCCAGTTTGCCAACCACTATGGCCGCGCCAGTTTCAGCGCCAGCCACACTCGCACTGAAACCAACAACACCACCTCCTGGGGTGGCAGCATGAGCACCAGCTTTATTACTGACGGTAATGTGGTTGCCATTGGCGGTGAAGATCGTGCTGAAAGTGCATTAGTGGTCACCATTGCAGGACGTTCCGGCGATGTGTTCGATGTGAAAGTAAACGGTCAACGTCGTGGTTACGCCATTGTTGGCTCCCCATCCATCATTTCACTTTCACCGTTTGAGCAGTATCGTGTCAGCCTCAGTCCGGCTGGTGAAACGCTTTACAGTTTTGATGAGCGGGAAAAGTCCGTCACGCTTTATCCGGGCAATGTCGTTACTCTCGATTATGAAGCAATGCCCTTGCAGCTTCTTTTTGGACGACTATTGTTTAACGGTAAACCCTTGAATGGCGCTCGTATTAATGGAGGGCTTTACCCCGGAACCACAGACGACGTCGGTATATTTCAATTGGAAACCCGCGCCGATGTAGGTAATCTTCAGATCGAGATGGATAATGGCTGGATCTGCCCGCTCCCGGTCAAACCATTAGATAGTGGATATGTACTGCGGATGGGGAATATTGATCTGGCAAATGCTCAGTGTACGCCCCTACTTGAAGGGCAGCTGGCGATCACCAGGCGTGACGACCTTAACGAAGCTCAACCCGACTAACTAAGGCGTAAACCCCATGCCCGCCTAATGCTTTGTTGGTTTATATCCTCGCTCCTAAATTTTTTGACTTTTCTTGTAAGCACTCCTGTGGCTGGTTATAGCTGTCCGGGAGTTTCTTGGTCTGGCTGATCATTATATGCGCAACGTTTTACTCTTTTTTTACTGCTCCCTCATGCTGCTACAGCCCCCTACTGTATTTGCACAAATAGAAATGATTTCTGCTGAGATGCTACCAATTGATGCAAACCAACCTGCTGTAAATGGGAAGGTAGATGGAATAGTGCAGCTTCGTTTCAAACTGACGACAGACTCTACATGCGGGGACCAGCCGACCTATTTTCGGTTAACATTTTCAGATGCCCCGGCGACTAACGGCAGCAATAGCGGCATCACACTGCTACCCAGCGGACAAGGTGGCTTAAGGGACATCATGGGCCAGGGAAGCCAGATTTCCTACACAGTTGACAATTATGGAAAAGCTGACATCAACGTAGGGAGCTGGCCTGGTAATCGACTGCAATGGCCTTCACAAGGCTCTAACTTAACCAGTGAAGTGCTGTCAGCAACATTCAACGTCAAAATTAATGCAAGCTTTATTGAAGCCAACCATAACCCTGCAGTAAAAAAAATAAGCTTTTATATTGTCGGGTGGTATGGCAACCACTGCGATTTTAATGATTCTATCAAGTTAGATACCGGAGCCGTTCAAGGGAGCAAGGTAAAAATATCTGGCTTAAAAGATGTTGCTTTAACCGACCGCAAAACCGAGTCTGACTATATGAACGTTTGCTTATACAGCAATACCATGGAGGCAAGGCTTGAGTTCTCAGGTGCCACACAGGCACATAGAAATATATTCAGCCTGTCGAATTCAGCAGGCAGTGATATACCTTACGAAGTGGAAGTACTGGATAGACAGGGCATAAAAAAAACAGTCCGTAAAAATACCCCAAATAATGGCGGCGACTGGTCTTTTTCGGAAACCGATGAAAACTGTTCTGGCTCAGGAGGCTGGAATATGCAATTAAAAATTAAAGCTTACCCGTTGTCCTCCACACATCCGCCCGGGATTTATACTGACACCATGACAGTGACCGCTTCGCCGAAATAACAAGGCCTTGAACTCTCTGAATCCCAGGGCGTTATAGTTCCCTGCACTTTCAAAAAAGGTTAAGGTAATAAAGCCTGCTGAAGTAACACCAAAATGGATATTGTGGTGCAAGCACTCCGGCAGAAACACCAAAACAAGGATGGTTACGCTTAACTCATGATGTTCTGAGCGAAAGCGATCACTAAGGATAGTGGTTAAGTTGCTTATGCTTCGTGTATTTTTTGCGGTCAGTTTTTTACTGTTTACTTCGCTTTCCCATGGAGGGCTTTTCTTTGACGATAATTATCTGGAGACCGACGATATTGACATCGACGGTAATCCCAGCTGCTGGTCTGGAGATACATCCACCTGCTGGATAGAACACTCCATCACTATTCGCTTCAAATCCAAATGCAGCCAGCGGTGTGGTGGCAGAGAATTCACTCAAAAATACCGACTGGGCTTTTCAGATACGTCACTTGGCGACAATGTACAAGACGATGGCCCTCCGGATTTAAAAGCATACACCTATGGTCTGACACCCTTCATGTACCCTTTTAGCATTGATACGGCGACATCGAACGGTTCTACCACGTTTAACCTGGGTGTATGGACATCAGAGTTTATTCCCCCGGGAATAGACTACGTTTATACAACATTCACCTTCCGATTAAAAAAAGAGGAGCTTGAGAATCGTATTAGAAACGGTGATACCAGCTTGAATTTTTATGTCGTGGGTGAAGACATTGAGTCGACCCATTTTATCGACACTTTGCTGGTTTCCATTCCAATTGGCATCGAATCGTTCGTCAGAGTTTCAGGGTTGGAAGATGTCACGCTTCATCAAAATAAGCTTGAGCACGTCTTCAACGCCTGTCTTTACAGCACTACTGGAGCAGTCACTCTCAATTTTGACGGTAATAATGCGCCTGGTGAAGAATTCCAACTGAGCAACACGTCACACTGCAATGGTGGCGCATCCTGCATTCCCTACAAGCTGTTGGTGGCTGTGCCCAATAGTGATGACTGGTTCCGGTATAGAAAACAAAATCACCGCGCTGGAAAAAGGTGGAATGCTGACTCACAACATCAGAGTTGCACCAGTGGCAATAATCTCAGTATTAAAATTGAAGTGGCGTCCAGCGAGCTCAATTCTATTCAGGCTGGTGTTTACAGCGATACCATGACAGTTACGATTGCCCCAAAACAGTAAGAGCCGGGAAGGAATTAGACGACGGCGGTTGTAGACTTGAATATCAGATAGGTTACACTGAAAGTCATAATTGATAACGAATAAAGATGATGGATATCTTTTCAATACATTCAGGGACGCCAGAGTTGTTGTGCCCTGATTATGCTTTATGCCCTTTTACGCTTTTTACCGCTTAACCTATTGGCAGCACCTTTTCTTTTCTTACCTCTATCCAGCTATGGATCACTTCAGTGCTCCAACAATCGCTGCGCCGATATCATTGGCCTTGAGAACCAAACTGTTACTCTGACCGGAGAAGATATCGTCAATGGTAATGATGTCATCTATGGCCAGCAGGAATACTGCACCCTGTCGTATACCCGCCCCTCCAGTACCAGCAATCCATCATCATGGAGCCGTAACCCCTTTGATGTTCAGATGGATGGCGACACCTTTGATAACCGCTTTGTGTTAACCAATGGCAGCAGTCGATTACCTGTGTCGTTTAAATGGCGCGGTGGCGCACCCGTTAATGGCACTTCTGCCTGGGAGGAACCTGCGCCCAATGGATTAACCGCCAGCCAACAGGGCGCAATCTCCTGCGAAGACAAACCTAACTCACAAGCCTGGGTTCGCTTTGAAGTATTGCAGTCGCAACTCAGCAGTTTACTCCCAGGAACCTACAGAGGGCTATTTAAGGTCGATATGGGTAGCGCTAACAGCCTTTACCATGCAGACGTCAACTTTACGGTCAATTTGCCAAGACTGGTGAGAATCAGTGGACTGGATGATATGAACCTCACTGAGCGGGGACGAGGCCAGTATAACGACCGGTTTCGTCAGGAAGAGCAGTTTTGCGTCTTTGTTTCTGGCGGAGGAAATTATCGAATTCGCGCCAGTGGAGGCACAGCCTCTACAACACCTTTCCTGCTGGATAATGGCGTCGACACGGTTCCTTATCGGGTCAGACTGTCTAGTGATGGCGCCAATAATCTCACCGTTGACCCAGGCCAGTGGATTACTGCCGAGAATGGCAGCACATCACTCGACTGTAATGGCAGCACAAACGCCAAATTACGAATTGTTCTTCTGGATGAATGGCTGCAGGATAAGCCCGCGGGTGTCTATAAAGGGACACTTTATTTGACCGTTGAGCCTGCGTGAAGAAAACATGAGCGGGTTATAGCGTGATGCATCACCCAGCCATGAAAATACTGCGTTTTACAGCAGTATACGTATAATCATCTTCGCAATAAAAACACTAATCAAACGACAAAAGACTTACATAGAAATGATGCAAGAATGCGGTCAGTATCGTCAGTCGTTAAAATAACAAGTAGCGAATATCATGAATTACTTTCGCAGCCTCGCTTTCATCTTACTTTTCGTTAGTGTCTCGGTCCCTGCAACCTTTGAGTTTACTGACGCCCCAACGAATAACAGTTATTACATCAATATGGGGCGTTGGAATGGGCTCGATAATATGTCATCCACCCCTCTAACAATACCGATCCGGTCATGCTTTTTTTTCTGTTTGGGTCGAGCAGAGTACTACCTCAGAGCTTATAACTTTGGTTTTACTCACGAAAACAGCGCCATCGATTCAGAGCTAGCCTTAGCAAGAATTACGTTTTCTCAGGTTAGCAGTGGAGAGGCCATCAACCTCATCGGGACTTACCCAACCAGTGGCATTATGCCCGTTGAAAGCGATGTCAGCGGTCAGCTTACTCTGCATATACTTGATAGTGCTCTGGACAGTGCCCAGCCGGGGAAATACCGCGCGCGTGTCACTCTTGATGGGTATAATAACCCTCCTTTTTGGGATGGTAGAGAGGAAGACACAAGATACTTGGATGTCGACGTTGAAGTCCCTGACCGTGTAAAGATAAGCGGCTTAAACGATGTTGTTCTCACTTCGTCATCGTCGAACGCCGTCACCAGCGCGCCAATGAATTTCTGCGTTTTTTCCCAGGGCGGCAGCGATTTTCAACTAAAAGCAAATAGCACAAATGACGCAGGTTCTTTTGTATTGCAGCAGGGCAGTAACGCGATAAATTACGATCTGTTAGTCAATCATCCGGACTATTCATCTCTTCCTCCCAATAGCTTTACAAGCCCATGGAGTGGATCCAAAACCCAAAGTTGTGCTGACGAAGGAGGAAGCAATATGTCATTAAGCGTCCATATCCCTGGCGGACAGAACGCTAATACCGGAGTCTACACTGATACGGTTACCTTAACCGTTATGCCAATGTAAAAAGCTACCCTGAACAGGCAGCTTCGGATGCTTATGAAGTGGCTGCTTTTCCGGAGACGGATTTGTCTTTCCGCAATACCAGCATGGTAAACAGAGATGCTGTCGCAAACATTAAAAGGCTATAAACGCTTGGTCCAATGGACATCGTAGAGCTCTCCAGAATCGTCACAGTGACCAGAAGTGCAAGCGTGCCGTTCTGCAAACCCACTTCCAGACAAATCGTACGAACCTGCTGGTCATTATCCACCAGCCATTTACCCACCAGATAACCCAACACCATGGTCAGCTACTCCGAACAACCATTCCTACCTTGCTTTAAATTCACGGCTGACATCAAAACACCAAGAAGCCAAAATTTTTTAGTGAACTCCACAAAAAAATAAGGTAAAACCAACACTGAAATAAGTACAACAACGTCACAAAGACGCATATCAATCAAGGAATGGCATTATGCTGTTTGCCATCATTCGCCATTGGCCTAAATGGTATCTTTCAGTGCTCCTTACCGTCACGGTAGCCACATCTGATAATGCCTATAGTTGGTTTGAGTTTTCCAGCGACCAGTACTCGGTGACTGCTGACTGGAACGATGAAAATATCGAGAAAACCATCCCATTTTCTTTACGCTCCTGCTTCGGACTCTCGGCAGATTGGTGCGATACATGGTGGCTGACAGGCAAACAGAATTACTTTTTAACCGCTTCTGATTTCAATTTAACCTATGAGGGCTCCTACGGCCCAGACCCAAAAGAGCGATCAATTGCAGAAGTAATTTTTCAACAGGGCACTAACACAAGCGTCCTTAATGATGGCGTGGAAGCGGGAAGTTTTGACCCTGACTCAACGGACTTCGTAGAGGCCGCATTGACGTTTCGAGTGTTAAACCAAGACCTTTTTGACGCACTGCCCGGCAAATATCAGGCAACAATAAACCTCTACGGCATCGAAAGAGATGATAACTCAAGTTTTGATGACACCACCCAGTTTGATGTCACCATCAAAATTCCTGAGCGGATGAAAATCAGTGGTTTAAAGGATATTGAACTCACTTCTAATGGAAACAACAACGTCAGCAGCGCATGGATAAACTTCTGCGTATTCTCTCAGGGTGGCCTGCCATTTCAGCTAAGAGCATACGGCAGTAACGCCACTGACCGCTTTGTGCTTAAGCAGTCCCCAACTTCAGGGGAAATAACTTACAGACTCTTGATAAGAGCCAGTGACGGCAGCAACAGAAAAAATATCCAACCGAATCCTGTTGACGGCTCTTCTTCTGCCTACCAATGGGCAGGCGCTACCACGCCAGATTGTTCCAATGGCAATAATATGTCCCTGCGTGTGCGGGTAAACGGCAACTCAGAACCTTCCGGCGTATATTCCGATGTTGTCACAGTTGTTGTTGAGCCCCCTGCTTAACAAACCGGAATTCGACATTATTATTAGCGAATAAAAACACCAGGAGCCCTCATTGATGATGCCCCGTACTTTTCTCCTTCTTTTCAGCCTGTTCTTTTCGGGGGCGGTATTTGCTGATAACGACTGCAACCAGTCCGACGCTGCCTGCGATAGTAGTGGTAACTCTGCAATCAAGATCAAACGCCTGTTCAATATAGATTTAGGGAAATGGGGTGGAGAGCAGGTCAGCAGCGGGCAAACAGAAGCTGCCAACGATGGTCGTCTTTTCTGTCTCATTGCCTATACAGAAAACAACCCAAGAGAGCTTGATGATTTCACCATCAGTCTCACACAAGTCACTCCTCAACCGAGGAGCACAGGATTCACTTTGCGCAATGCCAGCAGTGAAAAAAGCATTCCGGTAACACTAACCATCTCAGCAGCACCGGGCGATGCACAGGATGGAAAGATCGTCGGTAAAGATCTTTCTGAGTCGATCACCGTTGAGCAAGCCCCTGATGACAGCATCTATAGAAACTGCAAAAACAACGAATACATCATCAGTGCCAGTGTCATGAGTGATGACATTCTCAACAATGCGACCAGTGCTCAGTATTTCGGTCGATTTATTTTGACCGCTCAGCGAGACACTACTCCTCTTTTAACCGTACAAGTCCCTTTTACAGTATCTATTGAACTGACCCCCATGGTTCAGATATCTGGCCTTGAGGATATGTCGCTCTCTCATAATGACGGAGAAGATATTCAGGAAGAACAGAAATTCTGTGTTTATGGTCTCGGAACAAAACGCTTTAAAATCCGGGGTGAAAGTAAGACTGGCTCTGGTGACTTCCGACTGTCCAATGGAAACAGTGATATTCTGTATTCTTTATCCATAGGTTCCGGAAATAGTAACGGTAATGGCAACCTTATCACGCTGGAAGAAGGCGGTGATTACATCACAAAGCAATCATGGAAAGCGTCAAGTACCCAGCTGTGCGATAACGGCGCCAATGAAAATATGCGATTACGGATAACCATTAACAACGCAGAGATAAAAGGCAAAGAGGCCGGATTATACAAAGATACGGCATATTTAATCGTAGCCCCTGATTAAACACTGTTGCATCTGCTCTGGCAAAGCGACTTGTCAGAGCAGCCAGGCCTCATGAAGCGACTGTCTTTCCTTGAGAGGCTTTGTCTTTTCTCAATGTCACCATCGTGAACAGAGAAGCGGTTACAAACATCAACAAGCTATAAACACTTGGCCCAACAGACATTGGTGCGCTCTCTAGAATAGTCACCGTGACCAACAGAGCTAATGTGCCGTTCTGCAAACCCACTTCCAGACAAATCGTACGAACCTGCTGGTCATTATCCACCAGCCATTTACCCACCAGATAACCCAACACCATGGTGAGCACATTCAACGACAGTGCAGCAATACCCGCTTGAGCCAGATAATCAACAACACTCTCTCCCAGTTCAAACGCAATACTGACAATCATCAAGCCCAGTAACGCTGCAGAAAATTTGTTGACGTACGGCTCCGCTTTATTCGCAAAATTCTCCCACTGCACACGAATACCCATGCCAATCAAAATAGGAATCACCGAGATCGCCATCAATTTAATCCAGGTTTCCAGAACCGGTAATTCAAATTGAGAGTCTGCGCCCGCATAGTGATAAATAGCCCAATTGCCCAACAATGGAATGGTAAAGGTAGTGACAAACCCGGCAATCACCGTCAGTGAAATTGAAAGACCAACGTCAGCTTTTGCCAGAAGACTGTAGAGGTTAGAGGTGGTTCCGCCAGGGCATAGCGCCAGAATAAACAAACCAATCGCCACTTCACCGGTTAGCCCGGTAAGGTCAATGATGACAATCGCCACTAAAGGTAGAAGCAACATCTGGCAGACAATCCCGACCATAAACGCTTTTGGCTGCATGAAAACGCGGGTGAAATCTTTGGAGGTGAGGCTTAGCCCAACGCCGATCATGATGAGAATAAGAGCAACGGGTAGCCCTATCCCAACGAGTGCCTGATACATGGGTGAAATCCTTGTTCTACTTTGTTATTTTTCTTTGTTTTGTGATTCTGCAGCCTTTCAGCCAATAACACAATGGTGAATTTCTTTCAGATAAGGAAGTGAGAAACGGGTAGGAATATTTTTATCGGGAGGGGCATCTGCACTTTGCCGACACCTTTGCTGGATCAAAATGCCAGATAGCAAAAAGCCCGAAGTATTTACTAACACTTCGGGCTTTGCTGTATATGGTGCCGGCACCAAGAGTCGAACTCGGGACCCACTGATTACAAGTTGAAAGTATTATAGTTTCATATCATTCCGCTAAATTCCACTATACTGCCCAGAACCCTTTAATAACAGGGGGTTTATGATGTTAGACTGTTTTGTATAATTCCATTAGCTTCCACATAATTCCAATAGAAAGTGGGCACAAAAGTGGGCACAGATTATGAGCAGTCATAACAATAAAAAAAATGGTGTTAATTAATGGCAAATATTTCTGCAAATAATTTAAAGGACATCAATTCAAAACTCAGTGAGCGCATCGGTGGCCGTGGTGATGGGTCATTACTTTTTATCCGGAGAGAGAGTGGAACGATAGAAGCATACTATCGTTACAAACATCTGGGCAAAGAGGTCAAAGTTAAGCTGGGGCATTTTCAATCAAATGACGGCTCTCTTTCCAAGGTTCTGGATTACTGCCGTGAAAAGTCCCGTGACCTGTCACGCTTGCGTCGCCAGTGTGGCGGTGATCTGAAAGGGTATTTGGAAGACAAAGAACGTAAGCAGGAACAGCAGAAACTAGAAGAGCAACAACGGCTGGAAATGGAAGCCCGCAAAGGTTCATTTTCTGATCTGATGGAATCTTATGTACTGGATCAGAAAACTCAGGGTCATGAAAGTGCCCATCAGTCCCGCCAAGCATTCAGACTCAATGTGCTTGAGGCCTATCCGATGTTTGCGGCTAAAAAGGCTAAGGATGTGACGCCGGACGACATTGTCACCATCCTGGCAGCGATCCACCAGCGAGGCTCTGAAGTAGAGTCTGTTCGGGTTCGGGATTGCTTCACGCCTGCTTTAACTTTGGCATCAAGGGCGACTATGACCCGACACGGATTACCGAAAAGCGTTTCTATATCCAGCATAATCCGGTAACAGCTACCAAGAAAAACACCAAGGCCTCCCAGCCCGGTAACCGTGTGTTGAGCCATGAAGAGGTTCGGCTGTTCTGGAACAACATTGACAACACCCATCGCGTCGGTTTCGTTATGGCCTGTGCGATCCGCTTTATGCTGGCCACCGCAGGGCAGAGGCCAAAACAGTTGCTCCGGGCAACCTGGGAGGACTACGACTTTCAGCGAAACTGCGTTACCCTGATAGACCGGAAGGGACGACAGGGAACGGCAAAGATACATGTGGTACCACTAACCGGCAGGGCAATGGCGATCCTTCGAGCGGTGAGAGAAGTCTCCGCTTCATACCCCTGGCCGTTTTGTTCGGGAGTGAAAGGCCGTAGTGGAGCCAATAAGGGCGAACTGTTGCCACTTACATTGGAATCTCTGAAGAACGGTTTTATACGCTATAACAAGGCACTGGCTGAACGAGCCTCCGCTGAGGGAAAACCGGCACCAGAACCTTTCACGGCCAGGGATATTCGCCGTACGGTTAAAAACCTGATGATTGATGCCGGCATCAACCGGGAACAAAGAAATCTGCTTCAGTCCCACGCACAGAACGGTGTGGACGTGAAGCATTACGACCGGCATGAGCACCTGCCAGAGAAGCGGGAAAGCATCCGCAGATACGATGCCCTGCTGGATAAAATCCTGAAAGGGGAAGAGATCACCCTGGTGAATATGGATACCTACCGCCAACAGAAAGAACTCAGTTTTTCATAACCAACTTAAGGGAACACTGGTATGAAACCAGACAGCAACCCCCAGTACATCACCGACGATCAGGGCAACCGGGTATCTGTCGTCTTACCAGTGGACGACTACCAGGAACTACTGGATGACCTTGAAGACCTGGCCGCCATTGCCGAGCGCCGGGATGAAGAGTCCGTTTCCCACGACGATGTACTTAAGCACCTGAAGGCCAGCGGCAAGCTATGAGCCGTTATACGTTGCACTGGAAGCGTTCCGCCCTGAAGGAGCTGGAGAAGTTGCCCAGAGCCACGGTGAGCAAACTGATGGCACTGGCGGAGTCGTTGATGGATGAGCCGTTTCCCGATGGCTGTCGCAAACTGTCCGGTGCAGAACATACATGGCGAGTCAGAACAGGCAACTACCGTCTGGTGTACCAGATAGACAACGGACAGCTAATTATCGAAGTGATCAAAGTCGGTCACCGTAAGGCGGTTTACCGCTGATTTTTTCTTTGGCCAGTATAGGGTTTTACCCGAAATGACAGGTTTCCGGCTGTTTGTACTGGGTGTTTTAAACGGGTGGAGCAGTTGAAAGGTGAGTAATAGATTAAAAGACTGGCTGCTTTGTAAGGAGTATTCGTTAGACGAAGTAACAAAGCTATTAATCGGTTGTGACCCTTACGAAAGTTTATTTGACCCCTTATTAGATGTTGAAGATTACAACTACTTAGAAGCCAAAATGGCTCTGTATGAGAGGTTGATCCTAGAAGAAGCTGAGGCTGGGCGTTTAGGAAAAAAAGTACTGTCGAAAGAGCATCCAGATGAAGGCTGTTTTTCATTTGGGCAAGAAGAAATCATCGAATGGGCAACCAATTCGGGGTTGGAATTTCCTTATGGGTTCTCTCATGAGCCCACTCAAAAATCTAAAACAAATAGTCCATTGGATGAGCTCCTAGACCCAAACAATCCATATCTTAGTGACAAACTACGAGTCATTATTGATGTTTGGTTGGAGCTCGTCGAAAAAGGGACTCAAGGACAAACACCAAAACAAGCAGCCGAACGAATAATAAAGGATAAATACCCAGCAACAACCGATGTAAAGGAGCTTGTGAAGGTCATCAATTGGTATCCACAAGGACGAAAAGATTTCCCTCCATTAAAAGAATACAAAAAATAATTTCAACTAACTATAAATCATTTTTAGCCTTGATAAACAGATAGTTAGAGCTACCTACCCCCAGGTAAAACCAGCTACCTATACCACGGTAGTATATCTTTTTTAGGTTTTATGGTGGTTATAAGCTACTCCCATGCAGTTCCATAAACTACACGGGAGTCAGGGATATGACCACCAGCAACACCCCTTTCATAAAAAGCAAAACCTGCCCGGTTACTGCTGCTGACCAGACATCTGTCGTCAGCCAAAGCAGTGACGCCAGCACACCTCTACCAATGCCTGAACCGCAAAAAATTCTGCCGCAGGGTGTCATCTACCTCACCAACCAGCAAGTGCGTGAACGCTACCAGATCGGAAATACCACGCTGTACCGCTGGATAAATGATGAACAGACCAACTTCCCGAAACAACACCAGTTAGGGCCGCGCTGCGTCCGCTGGCGGCAATCGGACCTGGAAGCTTGGGAGTCACAGCGGGTCTGATGGGGCACCGTCATCTACAGCTCAAAACTGAGCCGTCAATCTGCTGAAACTGAACCACTAAAAAAACGGGTTCAGTTTGATGAAGCCCACCGGATGGAGTTCGTTGACCGATGAAAAAACTCCCCCCATACGGCAGGCAACTATTTGTCTCGCCACAAACCCGAATTCTTATGCTGTATGTCGGCACCCCACATTGCAGGCAGGCTGCGAAGCATGACCAGTCACTGGGCCAGTTTCATCATCTGGTGTTGCCCGAGATCAAGGACGCCGAACAGTACCGGTGGCCAGTTAAAGACTGCGTTATCACCGCCATCGACTTTGGAGGTTCAGAACATCCAGAAGTAGAACACCTGATCGCAGTGCTTGCTGAGGCTGGAGCCGCCGAGGTGAGTGTAAGGCAGATACATACCAACCAAATCACCGTTTACGACCGGGAAGAACAAGAGTCAGCCGCATGAAAAAAGTGAAGACGACCACCTACACCCCACCGGTGGATGAAACCCTCAGTCAAAAGCCCCGTCCGGTTTATATGGACGGTGCCATTTACAAAGAACACTTCAATGCCAATGGCACAGAACGAAATAAGCAGGCCAATAAACAAGCGATGTCTCAAAGGAATGAGCTCAATAAGGCTGCACCTGCAAAAACAAACAATCACCCTGACAACGCACCTGATATAAAACCCGCTGCTTACACTCAACCCCATGACGCCGACAATGAGGATCACTTCAACACACCACCCACAGTCCCTGACAACGCCTTCCCTCCATGCCTTCAGTCTGCGGTGGGTATAGCCTGCCATGGTACAGAAGCCCACCCAATGGCCGTAGCACTTCACTATGTCGTCTACTTTGCAGCCAATATTGGTCAGCAGCGCTATATCCGAATTGGCAATGAAAAGCACAATCTCAATTTCTACGGACTGCTGGTGGGAAAAACCGGCAAGGTGAAAGGAACCGCTGAATCTCAGGCCCGTTTCATTGAACAACTGGCGACTGCCGATCTCGTGACCAGATACAGCTATAAACCACCCCGCAAACTATCTGGCCTATCATCCGGAGAAGGATTAATCGAAGCCATTAAAGACCCCGGTGATGAGGAAGATGACAAGGCATGGGTTGATAAACGGCTACTGATCACCGAATCAGAATACGCCAACGTGCTGACTCAGGATCAGCGGGGCGGCAACACACTGTCGGTGATACTCAGGGATGCTTACGATGGCAAAACCCTGTCCAACCTCACCGTCACCTCCCGAGTAGCCACCAGCCCCCATATCAGCATTATTGGTCACATCACTCCCGGCGAACTCCTTGGCCACAAATCCTTTTTGTCGCAATCCGTTAATGGCGCCCTAAACCGAAACCTGATCTTTTTTGCCCGTCGTGAACAGACGACCCCGACACCTAGACAATACACGCCTGAAGAAGCGGAAAGTCTTTCACAGTGGTTTGCCGAAAGTATTTATCGAGCCCGGGATCAAAGTAACTCCGATAACTATCAGGTCAAACTAAAAAACAGAGAAATGGTGATGTCTGACCCTGCTAAAGACGTTATTACAAAAGAGTACCACCGCAGAGAAGCGGAACAGGATGCTATGCCTGAACTACTAGCTAACCTAGTGTCACGTCACCGGGTCTTTGTCTGGCGACTGTCGGCTATTTTGGCATTGATGGATGGCACTGATACCGTTGCGGCAGAACACGTTCAGCAGGCTTATCGCTGGCTGGATTACTCTCTGGACAGCATCCGCTATCTGCTGGGTACAGCAAGGCAGGAAGCGGAGCAGGAGGAGGTTATGAGCCTGGCCGATACCATCTACGATTTCCTGCTGAGCTATAACAACGGTGAGGGTGCATCCAGCACAGATATCAGCCGCATTCTGTTCAGCGGTAACAAAAAGGCTAAAGACATTGCTCCGGCTCTAAAGGCACTTATCGACTCCACTCCACCCAGAGTGGAACAATTTCAGCCAGAGAAAAAAGGTCGTGGGAAGAAGAAAACCATCTTCAAACCCATTACAACGAAATAAAAGAATTTACGAAAGTTTTCTACAGCCCACGAACCACGGGAGCTATAAATTACGTAGCCGATTACGAAGATAAAACGGTTTACGCAGTAAATCATTCACTATGAAAAAATGACCTGCGCTGAATTAATTCGTGACATTTATTAATTCGTAACCGGAATACGAATTAGATAATCCAGTCATCATGCCGCCTGTGTGCATAAGTTCGTAAATTCGTTATTTTCGTCAACAGCGCCAGTCACACCTATTTACCCTTTCGCCGATTATGCGACAATGACCAAATTATGCTGTGACCGGATGCACCGCCATGCCCATCGACAAATCCCGACTCACCGAATCCGACATCATTTCCAAGTTCATTCTGCCGGCCATTAAAGACGCTGGCTGGGATGACATGACCCAGATCCGTCAGGAAGTGAAACTGCGAGATGGTAAGGTGGTGGTTCGTGGTCAGGCGGCTGCCCGTAAGAAAGTGAAGTCTGCAGATATCGTACTCTACCAGAAACCCGGCTTACCGCTGGCGGTGGTAGAAGCCAAAGCGAATCAGCACGAAATCGGTAAAGGCATGCAGCAAGCGTTGGATTATGCCCGGTTGTTGGATGTGCCGTTTGCCTTTGCCTCGAACGGCGATGGTTTTATCTTCCACGACAAAACCAACCCGGCATCGCTTGAAACGGAAATCCGTCTGGAAGATTTTCCGTCACCAGAAACGCTCTGGCAGAAGCTCTGCACCTGGAAGGGATACACTGAACAACAGTTGCCCATTATTACCCAGGATTACTTCGACGACGGCAGTGGCAAATCACCTCGTTACTATCAGCTTCAGGCCATCAACAAAACCATCGAAGCCATTGCCCGGGGGCAGGATCGGGCTCTGCTGGTTATGGCCACTGGCACCGGTAAAACTTACACCGCCTTCCAAATTATCTGGCGCCTGTGGAAAGCTAAAAACAAGAAGCGCATTCTGTTTCTGGCAGACCGCAATGTACTGGTAGATCAAACCAAGAATAACGATTTCAACCCTTTGGTTCCGCTATGACCAAGGTGACGAAGCGCACCGTTGATCCGGCTTACGAAATTCATCTGGCACTGTATCAGGCACTCACCGGGCCAGAAGAACATCAAAAAGCCTACAAACAAGTGAACCCGGATTTCTTTGATCTGATCGTCATCGACGAGTGCCATCGTGGCAGTGCCGCTGAAGACAGCGCATGGCGGGAAATTCTCGAATACTTCAGCAGCGCCACCCAGATTGGCCTG
Source organism: uncultured Endozoicomonas sp. (assembly GCF_947495845.1). Taxonomy (GTDB): domain Bacteria; phylum Pseudomonadota; class Gammaproteobacteria; order Pseudomonadales; family Endozoicomonadaceae; genus Endozoicomonas. Next base: position 32,924 of record NZ_CANMAO010000035.1, read on the forward strand.
ACCGCCACACCAAAAGAAACCGATGAAGTCTCTAACACCGATTACTTTGGCGATCCGGTTTACACCTACTCTCTGAAAGAAGGCATAGAAGACGGTTTTCTTGCACCCTACAAAGTGGTGCGGGTTGATCTGGATATTGACCTGCAAGGCTGGCGCCCCACCAAAGGCCAGACCGATAAACACGGCGAAACCATTGAAGACCGCATCTACAACCAGAAAGATTTTGACCGCACGCTGGTGATCGATGAACGCACCCAACTGGTGGCGCAAACCATCACCAGTTATCTGAAGCGTACTGACCCAATGGCGAAAACCATCGTCTTCTGCAACGACATCAATCACGCCGAAAGAATGCGACGGGCGCTGATTAACCTGAATCCGGAGCAGGTGGCAAAAAGCGACAAGTACGTAATGAAAATCACCGGTGACGATGATCTGGGCAAAGCGCAACTGGATAACTTCATTAACCCGAAGAAACCTTATCCGGTCATCGCCACCACTTCCGAGTTGATGACCACCGGCGTAGATGCCAAAACCTGCAAACTAGTGGTGCTGGATCAATCCATCCAGTCCATGACCAAGTTCAAACAGATCATTGGCCGTGGCACCCGCATTGATGATCGCTACAACAAACTCTGGTTCACCATTCTGGATTTCAAAAAGGCCACCGAACTGTTTGCCGATGAACGATTTGATGGCATTCCGGAAAAAGTGATTGATACCAACAGCCACACCATCAACAGTGATGACGATGAGCTGAAAGCTATCCTCAATAACACTGAAGACGAAGAGAGCGAAACCGCCGTTGGTGAAGAGTCTGGCGAATACAACGTCAACAGCAGAGATGACACAGCGACCGATACAGACAACACCGGCTTTGACTACGATGACAACAAAGTCAGAAAATTTCACGTCAACGGCGTAACCGTCAAAGCCATTGCCGAACGGGTTCAGTATTACGATACCGATGGCAAACTGGTGACGGAATCCTTCCGGGATTACACCCGTAAAACCATGGCCAAACAGTTCACCACTCTGGATGAATTCATAAAAAAATGGCAGTCCGCCGAGCGCAAACAGGCCATTATTGATGAACTGGAAAACGAAGGTATTCTCTGGGAAGTGCTGGCGGATGAAGTAGGCAAAGACCTCGACCCCTTCGATCTGATTTGCCACGTTGTTTACGATCAGCCGCCATTAACCCGCAAAGAACGGGCGGAGAATGTGAAGAAGCGCAACTACTTCACCCGCTACTCCGACACAGCGCAAACCGTTCTCAGCACCCTGTTGGATAAATACGCCGATGCCGGTGTGCAGGAAATTGAGAACAAAAATGTACTGAAAGTCGCCCCGTTCACCGCCATTGGTCGCCCCATCGAAATTGTGAAAAAGGGTTTTGGCAAACCGGCAGACTACGAACAGGCCATCAGCGAACTGGAAGCGGAAATTTACCGCTCTGCCTGATACCCTTCCTATCAAATACGCTCATGCCCGTGCATGGGCGTCAGAATTCAAATTGTAAGAGATTCCCATGTCCATCAGTTCCGTAATCAAATCCATTCAGGACGTCATGCGTAAAGATGCCGGTGTCGATGGCGATGCCCAGCGTCTTGGGCAGATGTCCTGGCTGCTGTTTCTCAAAGTGTTTGATGCCCAGGAAGAAGAGCTGGAATTTGAACTGGACGACTACCGATCACCCATTCCGGACGAGTATCTGTGGCGCAACTGGGCGGCGGACAAACAGGGCATGACCGGCGATGAATTGCTGGGGTTTATTAATAACGACCTGTTTCCGGATTTGAAAAACCTGATCGCTCCGGTGGATAAAAACCCCCGTGGTTTTGTGGTGAAAGAAGCCTTCAGCGATGCCTTCAACTACATGAAAAACGGCACACTGCTGCGACAGGTGATCAACAAGCTGAACGAAATCGACTTTACCGATTCCAAAGAACGACATCTGTTTGGTGATATCTACGAACAGATTCTGCGGGATCTGCAAAGTGCCGGTAATGCCGGTGAGTTTTATACGCCCCGCGCCGTCACCCGCTTTATGGTGAACCGCATAAACCCGCAACTGGGCGAAAGCATTATGGACCCGGCCTGTGGCACCGGCGGCTTTCTGGCCTGTTCGGTGGATCATCTGAAAGATCAGGTAAAAACTGCTGCCGATCATCAGACTTTGCAAAAACAGATTCACGGCGTGGAGAAAAAGCAGCTTCCACACCTGCTTTGCACCACCAATATGCTGCTCCACGGCATTGAAGTGCCGGTGCAAATCAAACACGGCAACACCCTGAACAAACCGCTGTCCAGTTGGGATGATCAGGTGGATGTGATCGTCACCAATCCGCCTTTCGGTGGCACCGAAGAAGACGGCATTGAGAAAAACTTCCCGGCGGAACTGCAAACCCGGGAAACCGCCGATCTGTTTTTGCAGTTGATTATCGAAGTGCTAAAGGAGCCTTCAGCGGATGGAAAGTGCGGTCGTGCAGCCGTGGTACTGCCCGATGGCACTTTGTTTGGTGAAGGCGTAAAAACCAAAATCAAAAAACTGCTGACGGAAGAATGCAACCTGCACACCATTGTGCGCCTGCCCAACGGCGTGTTTAACCCGTACACCGGCATCAAAACCAATATTCTGTTCTTTACCAAAGGCACACCCACCAAGGATATCTGGTTCTACGAGCATCCTTATCCGGCGGGCGTGAAAAACTACAGCAAAACCCGGCCCATGAAGTTTGAAGAGTTCCAGCAGGAGAACGATTGGTGGGGTAATGAGGCGGACGGTTTTGCCGCACGGGTAGAGAACGAACAAGCCTGGAAGGTGAGCATCGATGAAGTGATTGCCCGCAACTTCAATCTGGATATCAAAAATCCCCATGTAGGCGAAATCATCAGCCACGATCCGGATGAACTGCTGGCCAGTTATCAGCAACAGCAGCAGGAACTGGAAGGGTTGCTGGGGCAGTTGCAGACGATTCTGGGCGATGCGCTAATGAATAAACAGCAGGAGGAAGCGTAATGTCTGCTGCGGAACAACTGCTTAGTAATAATCTTTCGACGCTGGCACTGGCGGTGCAGAAAAAATCATCTTCTGGTCTGGGTTCCAGTAAGAAGATTGATCTTTATGGCATCAAGAAAGTTCGTGAGTTGATTCTGGAATTGGCGGTGCGGGGGAAGTTGGTTCCGCAGAATTCTGATGATGAGCCTGCTGCAAAGCTGTTGGAGTGGATTGAGGCTGAGAAGGAAAAGTTAGTTAAAGAAAAAGTAATTTCACGCTCAAAGCCACTTCCTATTGTTTCAGAGGATGAAAAACCTAATGATTTACCAACGGGGTGGGAGGTTGTTCGCCTTGGTGGGATAACATCCAAGATGGGATCAGGTAGCACACCAAAGGGCGGAAAAAATGCTTATGTCACAGAAGGTATAGTTTTTCTTCGATCTCAAAATGTGCTGAATGAAGGACTTAAGCTGGATGATATTGCTTATATTCCTGTTGAGACACATCAAAAAATGGCAAACACAAAGGTGTTGCCAGGAGATATTCTTCTAAATATTACTGGAGCATCGCTCGGACGCTCAACAATCTTTCCTGAAGAACTTTGTGAAGCCAATGTCAGCCAGCACGTAACCATTATTCGACCTGTAGAAAGCCAAATGGCTCAATTTATTCACCTTGGAATTCTTTCGCCAATGGTTCAGAGGCTGGTTTGGGGGCGTCAAGTAGGTATGGCGATTGAAGGTCTTAGCAAAAAGGTATTGGAAATGTTTGAATTTCCAATACCTCCGCTGGCAGAGCAACACCGCATCGTCGCCAAAGTCGATGAACTGATGGCTCTGTGCGACCAGATTGAACAGCAGACCGAAGCCAGCCTGTCCGCTCATACGACACTGGTAGAAAACCTGCTGGCAACCCTCACCAACAGCACCAATGCCGAAGAACTGAAACAGAACTGGCAGCGCATCGCCGGCCACTTCACCACCCTGTTTACCACCGAAGCGAGCATCGACCAGCTCAAGCAGACCATCCTGCAACTGGCCGTGATGGGCAAGCTGGTCCCTCAAGACCCCAACGACGAACCCGCCGCCAAACTGCTGGAACGTATAGCTGCCGAAAAAGCCCAACTGATTAAAGAAGGTAAAATCAAAAAGCAGAAGCCGTTGCCGCCGATTGGTGAGGATGAGAAGCCGTTTGAACTGCCTCGGGGGTGGGAGTGGTGCCGATTAGATGATATTTGCCACGGAATTTCATCTGGGTCGACACCGCCTAAAGCCAATTTTCATGAGGATTCAGGAGCCCCTTACCTAAAGGTCTACAACATTCGCGATCAAAAGATAGATTTTGAATATAAGCCTCAGTATGTCGATGAAGATTGCCACTCAGTGAAGCTTAAACGATCGATTTTGTATCCCGGCGATGTTGTTATGAATATCGTAGGGCCGCCACTCGGCAAGATTGCAATTATTCCCAACACCTATCCAGAATGGAATTGCAATCAGGCTATAACTTTTTTCAGGCCCATTAAGCCCGGCTTTAACCGGTACATCTACACGTACTTAATAGCGGGTACATTTCTAGACGCAATTGAACTGATTGGCACCGCAGGACAAGACAATATATCAGTAACAAAGAGTCGGTCGATTTTACTTCCAACTCCACCACTGGAAGAACAACACCGCATCATCACCAAAGTCAGCCAACTAATAACCCTCTGCGACCAAATAAAAACCCACCTGCAACACCAGCAGCAAACCCGCCTGCATCTGGCGGATGCTATGGTAACGCAGGCACTTAACCCAGTTGATTCCATAGAGACTGATCAGTCAGCGAGAGCGAAGCTGTAACCATAGACCGTCAAGGCTACAGATAATGGACTGGACTGTCTGGTTACACGATAAATAGAATACACTGATTAGCAACGGTTGCTGGTCTGCTAAAGGAACGCAATATGCTCACCCGATTAAAACTGTCCAACTTTAAGGCCTGGCGAGAGTCAGGTGACATTCAGCTTAAACCGGTCACTTTGTTGCTGGGTGAAAACTCCACGGGTAAGTCGAGCCTGTTACAAAGCCTGTTGTTGATGAAGCAGACAGCAACATCGCCAGACCACACCATTCATCTTAATCTGGGCGATGAAGTTAATGACTATGTGGATATGGGGTCATTTGAGGATCTGCTGACCAGAAATCCGGAAAAGCGCAAAGTAGGCATTGAGCTGGATGCGGTACACAACAAAGATCACTGCTTCTTTTCAGTAGAGTACGCTCAGGATTCCAAAAAAAGCCCGGTGATTGACAGCATGAAGCTAAGCCCGGACAGCGAGCAATGGTTCCGTGTCGCCAGAACTGAACGAAGCGCATTCGGCATCTACCTGCCCGGAGAAACCCGTACCACTCTGAAGTCACGTTCCTTTGCGCCTGAGCGCGGTATTGCCTTTTCAGCAGATGCCATTGCTGCTCTGGGGGAGTCCGGGAAAACCGTGCAAAATCTTAGCCTGCAACTACGGCGTGAACTGGAAGGAATCTCTTACCTTGGGCCGCTGAGAAATAAACCAAAACGGACTTACCTCTGGAATCGTACCCGCCCCGGCATCATTGGTGATGATGGTAGTAATGCGATCCCCGCACTATTAGCCAGCGCTCAGGCTGGAAAGAGAAACGATGATGACCTTGTTGCCTCCGTTTCCCGCTGGCTGAAAAAAATGAAGATCGCAGACAGGCTGGAAGTGAAACAGCTCAGTGCCGGTCATTACAGTGTGCTGATTCACCGGGATGGTATCGTCGCCAATCTACGGGATGTGGGTATCGGCATCTCACAGGTATTACCGGTTTTGGTGTTGGCTTATTTTGCTCCGTCGTACTCTACCGTCCTTCTTGAAGAACCAGAAATCCATCTGCACCCACAGGCACAATCTTTATTGGCTGAACTGTTTCTTGAAGTCAGCAAGAAGCGTCATGTTCAATTTATCGTGGAAACCCATTCAGAGCACCTGTTCCGCCGGATGCAAACATTGGTGGCTAAAAAGAAAGCCAAACCTGAAGAGTGTGCGCTGTATTTTGTTGAGCGCCATAAGTCCGATGCGGTTTTGAAAACGCTGGAAATGGATGCCTTTGGTAGATTATCCGACTGGCCAAAGAACTTTTTTGGTGATGCAACAGGGGAAGTGCGTGAGCAGGCAAAGCAGACCATGCTCCGAATGAAAAAGGAGCGCAGCGCTTCATGAGTCGGCATGTAGTGGATACTAATGTTTTGATTGTTGCCAGCGGTGAACATCCGGAATCGCCGTTTTCGTCAGACATGCACCCAGTGGAAGATGCCAGCGAAGCTGAAAAGGTACTGGAATGGCTGGAAGATTTTGAAACTGGTAATGATCATATGGTGGTCGATGATGATTGGCAGATACTGGGTGAATATCAGAATAAGCTAACAGAGCAAGATTATGGGCACCGGGTTGTTTTTGAAAAGATGTCACGGGGAGAAATGGATTTTGTCCACATTGAGTGGGTAGAGGACAACTCCCACCCTGATAAGGTTGCAGTGCTGAACGAGCCACTTAATAGTGTCATACATGATCTGGCAGATACCAAAATTGTTGCGGCCTGCCTGAAATCTATAGAACACAATATGCCCTGCACGATTATCAATGCGTGTGATACAGACTGGTATGACTGGCAGGTCCATTTAGAGGCCGCAGGTGTTCAGGTTGAACAGTTGATTGAATCTTGGTCCCGTAAAAAATGGAAAGAACACCATGAACGATGATTTTTTCCGCTTCCCCCACACCCCACATATTCAATGGCTGGGTTCTGGCGAACCTCGCGGCGACAAGTTGCTATCTGGCAACGAGGTCAATGAACTTCTGTCGGCAGAACTTACGGTGGAAGAAAAGATTGATGGTGCGAATGTCGGTTTCTCTGTTGGCTCTGATGGAAAACTCAGAGCACAAAACCGTGGTGCCTGGATTGAACGGGATGCGGGCGGTCAGTTTAAACATCTCTGGCGTTGGATCAAACGGTACGAACCCGATCTGATCAGTCTTCTGGACAACAACCTGATTCTGTTTGGCGAATGGTGCTATGCCTTCCATTCGCTGGCTTATCAGTCTCTGCCTGACTGGTTTGTTGGATTTGATCTCTATGATCGCAAAGCTGGCAGATTTTATTCTGTTCCACGAAGGGATGAGCTGCTAACCCTACTCGATCTAAAACCGATCGAGTCACTGACCAGCGGTACATTCTCAATAGAGCAACTATTAGCATTACTGAATAAACCATCCCGTTACGGTTCAGACAAAATTGAAGGCATCTATCTGAGGCAAGACCAGGGTGAATGGCTTAAGCAAAGAGCAAAGCTGGTAAGAAGCGACTTTACTCAAAGTATTGGCGAACACTGGTCTAAAAAGGGCATCGTACCGAATCAGGTTTTCAACCAGATATAGCCCCATAACTACTGGCAGAAACGAAAGAACTAATATCTATTTTGCTGCGGATGCTTACTGCCTGTGGCATCATCCAAATGCCGAGATACCGTAGCATTGACAGCATACGCCACTCGTCCCAGAAGTTTGTCATCAAATTTACTGGCAATGGTTAGCTTTTCAAATAGCACCCAGATCAGCCTTATTGAGAAGCCAGACTTTGTCCTGCATATTTTTATGCCGGAATACCGTGATCTTCACTGCCACCTTCGTGACTAAGAGTGTAAAGCCTTACCGGAAAGCCTTGAGGTTTTAGCATATTGGTTTTCCATAATGTTCTCTGTTTGCGAACAGCGAACGTGGTAGCTCATTCATACCGATACCCGTCAATACCTTATTTTACCCACCAGCGCGGAACATCTAGTCGATGCTTAGGAAGCGACCTGCTCAAATAAGATGACCCCACAGCATCGTTGCTTTTCTTTGTAGAGGCTTTGGCAGGATAGATGGAAAATACCTCCTTGAACGTTGCCATCAAACTTGATGACTTTTCCGCTAACTTACAGCGTTGTGTAGGCTCAAGGTATACCACTATAAAAAGGGGGATATAGCTACAGGTTCTACGTTAAGAATTTACGTATTGAGCACAACACGTGATGAGGTATTGATATTTAAAAAATATGCGCAGATTAGAAGAGGATCGCCGTGTAGTCCCATAACACCCCAAAGGAAAGTGGGCGCAATAGTGGGCACAAACTAGCAGATAGCAAAAAGCCCGAAGTATTTACTAACACTTCGGGCTTTGCTGTATATGGTGCCGGCACCAAGAGTCGAACTCGGGACCCACTGATTACAAGTCAGTTGCTCTACCAACTGAGCTATACCGGCGAGGAACGAGGTGAATAATATTTACACCCGAAGGGTTTGTCAACTTCAAATGTTAAGGTAATTAACACAACGCCTTGAGGCACTCTAATCTACTTGCCTGAATCCACTGATTATCAGTCGTTTGCTCTTATTTAGTGGAAGCTTCGAGCGTTAAGCCCATAAAAAAGTGCATTGCCTGCCACACTGCTAGTAAAAACGTTCAGCAGAATAACTAGCACATTCACATAGCTTTCTGATCGCTCAGGATTAGGCAAAAGCTCTTGCACCACGGCACTGTCCATCTCAAGCAGCGCCTGGATAATACTCTCTCTGGAAAGCACTATATCCAATGAGGCAATCGCACCAAAAATAATCAGCGTTGCACCAATCGTGATGTAATGCCACTTCTCCTGTGCCTTTGACAGCGCCGTCAGGAGGAGCAGTAACAACACTGGATAACCAATAAATCCAATAGCGGGAAAGCGCTGATAAATTTCAAAACTCAATGACAACGAGCCAAGAAGAATGAACAGCATTACAGCCGCCAGCCACCAGCACAGGTAACGTTTATTTGATTCCGAAAGCATAAGCCACCCCAGATTCCAAGTAGCCAGTGTATCGGCTGAAAAAGTCCGGGACTAAATAAGGAGGGGGGAATGGTGAAAATAGCAGGAAAGCTAAATCAGGCTTCCTGCCTGATCATTGCCTTTCTTCCTGAAAGAGATTTGGACATCCTGTCCTGTGGCTTCCTGCCTGGTGTCATCCTTGATAATACGTCAGCTGTCTGCCTCCGTGGCTTTGAGACTTCCTGTCTCAGCTGACGGTTACCATTATGCAATGTGATCCCTGTCACGAATAGTCAGGAAAACCCCACAATATTTGTGAGATATTCGCCATAGATGACAGTCGTCTTTTACTTAAGGTTTTCAAACAGCGAGAATTAAAGAAGGATTGTGTGATGGTGTTATTTACGACGATTGCCGTTAATTTTTTTAGATGCAAAAAAGCCAGACGTTTCCGTCTGGCTTTTTTGTCGAATTGGTGCCCAGGAGAAGACTCGAACTTCCACGCCCTTTCGGACACTAGCACCTGAAGCTAGCGCGTCTACCAATTCC
>NZ_CANMAO010000036.1 GCF_947495845.1 uncultured Endozoicomonas sp.
TCCACAGGCAGTGGTAATGGCATAGGCTCTGGATCATCCACAGGCAGTGGTAATAGCGTAGGCTCTGGATCATCCACAGGCAGTGGTAATGGCATAGGCTCTGGATCATCCACAGGCAGTGGTAATGGCATAGGCTCTGGATCATCCACAGGCAGTGGTAATAGCGTAGGCTCTGGATCATCCACAGGCAGTGGTAATGGCGTAGGCTCTGGATCATCCACAGGCAGTGGTAATAGCGTAGGCTCTGGATCATCCACAGGCAGTGGTAATAGCGTAGGCTCTGGATCATCCACAGGCAGTGGTAATGGCGTAGGCTCTGACTGAGGTTCAGGTTCAGGCAGTGGATACCATTTTTGTACACCGTCAATATCAAGTCGACTCAGCTTGCCATCACCGGTATACCCAGGAGTACAATAGTTCATAACGGAGTTGGGATCATACTCTGTTAAGTACACATCACCATCGCCACCTTGGGGCTCAGCATCGCACTCCGGCGGGGTATCACCACGGTTCTGCTCATGCGCAAAACCGATGGCATGTCCAAACTCATGTACAGTGATTGCATTGATACAGTATTGACGACGACTCTGACACGCAGTGCTCCATTCCTCGAAGGTGAGGTTCAGCACCATTCCATTTTTTAGGCCGTCGAGGTCACTCCCCAACCCTTTAACATGAGGACCAGTATCTTCAATTTTAATTCTGATACCCAGACTGCCAGCTTCACAAGTCCCCCAACCGGTAAAAGTAAGTCCGGAATGACGCCCCCAAGTCGTATCAATCGCTTCTTTTACCCAGGCCCTTTCGGTTTTATCTGTATTTTTTGGATCAGCATTTGGATTTTCCCAACATACCGGGATTTCAGTGATTTCCCACATTGCAGATGTTAAGCCAAAAATTCTGCTCTCAATTGCATTGGTAGGGCTACAGATGAAAAAAAGTAATACCGAAAAAAAAGAAACCTTCCATTGGTTCATTGCGACTTATTCCTCATCGACAGGGCACCACTGACCATTTACACAAAGGTCTGGAGGAATTTGGTGGTACTGATATTCATTGCCTTTATAGATAAAAGATTCTAGATCATCGGAGAATTTGAATTCTGATGAGTCAAACTCTTTCTGAATGGGGTTATCATTACACAGTGATTGCCAGACTAATACTTTACCATCGAGAAACTCAATCCGATCTCTCCATGATTTTATATAGGGTGCACCCGGTGCAAATGCTCTACAAATATAACCTTCTTCAAAAAAATAATAACTTCTACCGGCAATATCTCTTTCATACACTTTTGCTCCATGGTCTTCCTCACACCCAGAAGCACTAATCGAAACAGCTCCAACAAAAACAAGCATTAACAATATTAATTTATTTATCATAGGGAACCCTTAATCATTTACCAGGGTAGGAAAAATCAATTACCGAGCATTCAACAAATGCATGAAATATAATTATTATGGCACGGGCATTAATTAAAACCATACAATAAGCTTAAATTTCTTATTTCAGAAAAGATACGACCAAATGAATAGATTCCTCATGATCACAATGCTTATCATCCCATTGTCAGGGATAGCCGACACTGTTTACAAGTGGAAAGATAAAAGAGGTGTCACTAATTTTTCTAGCCAGCCAAAGTACAAACAAGAACAAAAACAAAAACAAAAACAAAAACAAACACACAGTGCTGGTCAAAATTTTGACGCATACAGCAAGCAACCTATAAACCAGATAAATAGAGTAAAGGATAAATCTTCTTACTGCGATTCATTAGACATTTTCATTTCTGTTTTACGTGGGGAAGTAGATTTGGCTATTGAAATAAAAAACCCTGATGGGCAATATCAAATAATAAATCCTGAAGAAAGAGAATCTGCCATCAAAAGTATTTCTAAAGAATCTAAAGAAAAATGCATTCAACCTCATCAGATATAAATAGGGGTACCAAAATATATTTTGATAACCCTATGTCTTTAAATAACGACTTTTTTAATCCCCAACTCCATAAAAGTCTTTATATTTGACCTGAAATACTCTCCCCCTCCAATAAAATTCAAGAGAATTCTTAGATTCTATTTCAGACTTCTCGTCCAATTTAAGCTCAATATTTCGAACAACAGAGAAATCATTCCACTTAATTATGGAGCGACCTTGTAAAAGCTGCTCTGGCATAAATGCTACACCGGCAGAATGTGCGGTTAATGCTTTACCTTCATGACAATAGAAGCCTCCTGCTGCACAGGACTCATAGATAACACTATATTTATCATTACCCAGGCTAGGGAATATGCGAATAAGTCCTCTTTCCCAAAACCAGCTTCAGTGATACCAATGGCTTCTGAAGTTGAGTCAGGACTTATTCGCACCTTCCTTAGCCCAAAGGATCAGAAACAGATTCCTGTGTCATTAACCAGGCTGAATGATCAAGACTCTTATTGTAAGACCCTAAGTAACTTCATGAAGGTCATGAACGGTGAGTTAGAGATGTTAGTTGAAGTTAAGAATGTCGGGGGCAATTATCAGGAGCTCAGTGCTGAAGAACGTATGCAAGAAGCCAAAGCAATTCGCAAAGAGTTCAACAGCGTTTGCATATAAAACAGGTCGTTATGGGCTTTCTGGCTACTCTGACCACGGCATCTCAGGCAGTAAGCCCAGATGCCTCTCATAGCGCTCCAAGTTGAACGCTGAACCATTATTCACAACATCATCCAGCTCAACGCACAATGCACAGGCGATATACTCAATCGCCTCTTCTCGCTCAATACCTTCCAGCATTAAGCGCATTAGCGTCTCTTTCACTCGTGGTGGATTATTTTCTGCCAACTGATTTTCAACAATCTCAGTGACCTCTTCACCACCCATTACATCATCGTTCTCAGCCATCACAACACTCCAGAAACTATGCCAAAGCCTATAAAAACCGGCATTTTATCGATAAACAACAGACGTTTTCTATCTTTGTCTCACTTCTTATTACTGGAAGGTTATTACTGACAGATTTCCCTTGCGACTTCAGTAGAATGAGAGTACGAATAACATTTTTCGTTCAGGCAAACAGGAGGCCGCCTGTGTACAAAGTCTACGGAGATGCCCAATCCGGTAACTGTTACAAAATCAAGCTCCTCATGAACCACCTTGGTGTTGAGAGTGAATGGGAGCACGTTAATATACTTGGTGGTGGCACTCATACCGATGAGTTTCTGGCCATGAACCCCAATGGCAAAATCCCGGTCATCCAGTTGCCTGATGGCAGATATCTTTGGGAATCCAACGCCATTCTCAATTACCTGGCCGACGGTACTGACTATCTACCATCTGACCCTTTCCTGCGGGCAAAAGTTCTCGAATGGCAGTTCTTTGAGCAGTACAGCCATGAGCCTTACATCGCCACAGCCCGTTTCATCGTGAAGTATCTTGGCCGCCCCAAGAAGCACGAAGCTGCCTTGCAGGCGAAAAAGGCCAGTGGATACACAGCATTACAGGTGATGGAAACCCATCTGGAACACAATGATTGGCTGGTTGGCGAACATATAACTATTGCTGATATATGTCTCTACGGTTATACCCATGTAGCGCCAGAAGGTGGCTTCGGTCTTACCGATTTTCCATTTATTGTGGCATGGCTGAAGCGGGTCCGTGAGCATCCGAAGCACGTAAAAATGGGCTAAATCAATCCATTAGCCATCACAATTGGCTTCTTGATTCCCCGTAACAGCCTGCGGTGTAGGTAAAGGCGCCGGATGCTGTTACACTTCCCGCTCAGCAAATACAGTCATTACGCTGAGGTTACAAATGGGGTTTCTTGATCAGATTCATGCTGCCATGGAGAAAAACAACTCTCTGCTGTGTGTAGGCCTCGACCCTTCTCCAGAACGTTTCCCATCAGCCATTGCTGGCGGTGAGCAGTCTATTTTTGAATTCAACAAAGCCATTATTGATGCCACTGCGGATCTGGTCTGTTCTTATAAGCCGCAAGCGGCCTATTACCATGCCTGTGGCGCGGAAGATCAGCTGGCCAAAACCATCGCTTATATCCACTCAGAGTATCCTGGCATCCCAGTGATTCTGGACTCCAAGCGGGGGGATATCGGCAGCACCGCCAGTCAATATGCCATTGAAGCTTTTGATCGTTATCAGGCGGATGCGGTTACTGTGAACCCTTATATGGGCATCGATACCATTGAGCCCTTCACAACTTACGCTGATAAGGGCGTTGTTGTGCTCTGCCGAACTTCGAATCCGGGTGCAGCGGCAATCCAGAATCTAAAGATTCAGAAGGACGACGGTAATTCAGCACTGCTTTACGAAGTCATCGCCAAAATGTGCCAGCAGGACTGGAACCAAAATAACAATGTCCTACTCGTTGTCGGTGCCACCAATCCTGCAGAACTTAAGTGTATACGTGAACTGACCGGTGATATGACGTTCTTGGTTCCCGGTTTAGGGGCTCAGGGTGGTGATGTAGAGGCCACGGTGAAAAGCGGGCTGAACAGCGAAGGAAAAGGTATTATCGTCAACTCCTCCCGGGGCATCATTTACGCCAGCAGCGGAGACGATTTTGCAGAGGCAGCAAGACAGGCAGCCATTGAGCTTCGTGACGAAGTGAATCAATACCGATAACCAGCATTGAAAAGGCTCGCTTGCCGAAAGTATCCAGCAAGCGAGCCTAGCTTATCGGTTATCAACCAACTTCAGTTTCGAAGCAGTCCTTATTCATCAGTCGGACTTTCCAAACTCTTGCTGAAACCCGGCATTATCCAACTCATCTGTAAGAATATAGTCAATAACGTGCAATACGCCTTCGTGATTATTGCCCGGCGCTTTATATCGGGCAACGGATTGAACGTGGTGGTTCGCATTGTCCATGGCAAAACTAAAGGCGGCCTTTTCCAACATCTCCATATCATTGCCACTGTCGCCAAAAGCGGCAATTTCATGATCAGCAATGCCCCATTGTTCCTGAAGCAACTGAATGCCATGGGCTTTATGGATGCCGGGCATAATCAGATCCATCCATTCGTGACCACTGGTAACAGGCACAAGAACATCACCCAGTTGCTCATTGGCTTGAGCCAATACCGCATCGTGAATGTCAGCCGGCATTCGCAAGGCTATTTTAATAGCCGTGTCGTTTATATCCCCGTAGCTGTTGATGGCTTCATGGTGCTGATAATACTTGTTAGCATTCGACAGATCTTCAGCACTGGCGGTGTTCAGAATATAAGCGCCATTGCGACCACAGATAACCGCACTCACCTGTTCCAGACGTTCCAGAAACTGATAAGCCCTTGTCATGATGCTGTTGGGGATTTCTCCAACATACAACTCCCGTTGTCCATCGTGAACATAACCGCCATTGTCGGCGACATAGGCGATATCATTGAAGTCGTCGTCAAAGTAGGATTTCAGCTTGGTGTATTGATTACCACTGGCCACAACAAAGCGTATGCCTTTTTCTTTTAACGCTTGGTATTGTTGTATAAACCGTTGGCGATTGTAGGTTTTGTTGTCACAAAGAAACGTGCCATCCATATCGACAGCAATCAGTTTAATACGGGAGCTATCTGCCATTCGTTGTTTATCTCTGCAAGCAGTGAAAGGTTCCCCAACAAACTACTTTACCTTATCTCCATCTGAAATAAGGATAACTACCTTCCAACACCCTCTGCTCTCTTGTGCATAACTCTGCACAAGAGAGCAAAACCACGCTATTTCGATCTAAAAATAATACCGTGCCTGCAAAACAGCTCGGTCATCAACATCGTCACCATCCATGTCAGTACTGTTTTCAAACACATAAGTACCTGAAAGTTGTAGTGGCCCCGTCGTATATACCAGCCCAACCGGGTAGTACTCTACTTCACCTTCACCCGCAGCACTGCTCTTATCCTTTAATTGGTTATAACCCGTTTCTATTTTCAGGTTGTCCTGAAACTATGCGTGAGCTGCACAATCTGCTCGTGAGTTCCTGGCTGGTTAGCGTTGTAGGGGTAGTCCAGCTGAAAGGTTTTATTGCAACAGCGGCAAATAAATCGTTGTAGCCCTGATCTGGCTTTCCTGTTTCTGACAATATCATCAGTTGTACGACAATGAATACGTTTAACTTCAACAAAAGTCATGAAAGTACAAAACAAAACTAGCAGAATAGCAGGCTTTACTGATGTTTCACCTCCACCAACTCTTCTGAACTTTTACCCTATGTAGTGGTCAAATTTATGGGTGCCCGAAATTTTTAATTATTAATTTGGTCTGCCAACCATGTCGCTGCGCCTACTAATGGGGCATTAGCAAACTCCCAATTATCGACCGTATTTTTTTCTTTGTTTTGAACGCCCCACCTAGGCATCATGAATAACGGTTTAGAAATAACAAGTCGGCTGGTTTCGTCAAACAAACCAGACAATTTTGCTTGCTCTATTGCTATTTCCAGAGAAGAAATTAAGCGATACTGCTTTTCAAGAATATCAGAATTTTCAGCAGGTATTCCTCTATATGGGGTTTCAGCAGCTATTTGAAAAAAAACTGCAAGGTTGGATGTCACCAAATAATAATGAAGAGCATAAGATTCCACACCATGCCCTGCATACCCTACTACCAGATAATCCTCTACGGGCTTACTCATGAACTCCTCCATGAACCATTGAATGCGCCAAGGAGAAGGAATATCAGTACGGTTAGAGTAATATTGAGAGTTGCTTATACAGCACAACTTATCACTCATTTCTCGAGGAATTGGAGGCAAGGGCATTTCCTGAGATAATAAGAGCTCCTCAATGCCAGCCACAGTATTATTCATATTAACCTCTCCCTAAAAAAAGATACGGGTTTAGTACCATCAATATCTTCCATATGATTCAAATGCTGCAGCATATTGCGGTAGTAACTTCGATCATTCGGGGCTCTTTTCAGTAACAAAAGGGTATTTTTAGGAGGGATACCATAGGTATTATCCAGCCCCCAATCAGAAATAATCAGGCCTTTTTCTGCAAGACCATTTGCATGTTCTTGCAAGTCATGAATTCTACTTAACGTGGCGTTAATTTCCCTCTCAGTAAGAAGACCTTTCAAATCCTGAGCCAGTGCTTTTTCATCCAGATTCATAAGTCGTGTAAACAGGTCATCATCTATAACAGGTGGCCACCCTGCTCGACTACCTGAACGTCGAAGCGACGGATCAGGATGCATTTTATATTTAACATTGAGAAGCCCCGGAAAAAACGACAGATCATTATCAATCAAGGTCACTCTGCCCGAATCAGGGTCTATAAATAGATTTCCAAAATGCCTATCGTACTGCCCACAGACGCCATCTAACCATTCAGCCCGAATAAGGTTTTTACGAATAGTGGCAGACACATCAGGCTTTGAAGAGTCATTTAGAGGGATTTCAGGTGTATATTTTTCATCCCCTTCATCTTCAACAGCGTAACCAACCAGCCGATACCCTTCTGCCTCTTCCATCAACAAGCCTAACTTCCCATCATGTGTTGATAAAGTCATTCCGGGTAAAAGGTCAAGCCCGAGATGTTCCTGAACCTTCAAAGTGGCTATATTCCTTGCTGCAAACTTCGGCCTCTGGGTATCAAGATAGTTATCCAGAGCAACATGATTTTCTTTATAATAATTGCTTATATCAACAGCATCCTCTGCCTTAAAAATCCGACTAACTTCACCTTCTGCTGACTGGTATGTCAGCTTGTAAACAGTATGAAATGAACCATTCCCGAAGCACTTTTCACTTCCCTTAACAACATCCAGATCACTAAAACCACCAAACAGGCTTATGGTTTCAGGTGTTATTTCATAGCCTGTTCGCTTAAGTTCTATCATGGCCTGCCAGTCAATGACACTGCCATCAGGCAGATCAATATCTTTATCTTGCATAACCTGAAGGACAAGTTTTCTCTCATTATTTAGCTGGTCACGGCAGTTATTTAACCATTTTTTATTGTCCTCACTTGCAGCCCACTTTGGAGAAACATTGTCTGCAATAGCATTCAGGTCATTGATTACCTCATTAAGAGCAACCAAGATTTCACGCCCTTCATTTTGGGTATTAGATAATGTAAACACTTTTGACAGTAATTTCAGATATGTATTGATAGACTTCTCAAACCGAGTTAAATCATGCGCCTCACTATCAGCAGTCTGTATTTGAAAACGGCCACCCGCTCCCAAAGGCAAGCCCTTCAATCTCTCAATGGTTTTTGTAGGCTGCTCAAACCGAGTCGTAATTCGCTGATCATCAACACTCAAACGTTCTATCAGTGCGTCGATTTGCTCACAGGCTGAAATATTTGCATCCGCACTTTCAGGGTTCAGAGCAATCGAATCTCTTGCTGACAAACGTTTTTCAGTAACACTTTGACCACCAGATGTTGGCAATTGTTTCTGGCTATCAGTGGCATGCAGTTCACGTCCATTAAGTTTCGATTGTCTTTGGGTTTCTGTTATTTTGGACTCTTCTCCACTTACACCAACACCATGCCCGCCCCCTGTTTTTCCAACTCCCTCCACACCAAACTCCAATCTAATGAGTTTCAAAATAAAAACTTCTTTCGGCGGTAATAAAATAATATTTAGAAGGAAAAGGACAGTCATAAACTCACTCTCAGATCACTTCCATTGATCTACACTTCAGCGACTCTATAGAAACAGATCCTGAATCAATGACAAAAGTTGCCATTATCGGTGCCGGCCCTAGCGGTTTATCGCTTATGTTGGCATTCCGTGCTGCACAGCAAAACGGTGACTCTATTCCCGATATTGTATGCTTCGAAAAGCAGGAAGCCATTGGCGGACAATGGAACTTCAGCTGGAGAACCGGAGTAGATCCGTTCGGAGAACCCGTCCACAGTTCCATGTATAAACACATCTGGTCCAACGGGCCTAAAGAGTGTTTGGAATATCCTGACTACACCTTTGAAGACCATTTTGGTCACGCCACCCCCAGCTTCCCGC
Organism: uncultured Endozoicomonas sp.; assembly: GCF_947495845.1. Lineage (GTDB taxonomy): Bacteria > Pseudomonadota > Gammaproteobacteria > Pseudomonadales > Endozoicomonadaceae > Endozoicomonas. The sequence goes on from NZ_CANMAO010000036.1 coordinate 8,965, forward strand.
CACGACAGGTTATTACGGATTACCTCTGTTCCAGAGCCACCAAAGGGCATATTGATGAGTGGATTCGATTCAATCACGTGGTGCGTTGGGTCGAGTATCTACCTGATGAGAAAACGTTTGCAGTCAGCTATCACGATTTGGTTAATGATCACCAAACCTGTGAGCATTATGATTATTTAGTGGTAGCGACAGGGCACTTTTCTACGCCGTCTATTCCTGACGTTGAGGGCATGGATGACTTTTCGGGTAGCGTTATACATGCGCACGATTTCAGGGATGCCCGTCATTACCAGGGACAGCGAGTACTGATTGTTGGCGGCAGTTATTCTGCAGAAGACATTGGTTCACAATGCTGCAAATTTGGCGCGGAACAAATCATCACCAGCTCCCACAAAAAACTAATGCAGGCCAATAGGCCGGATCACTGGCAACTTAAACCCATACTGACAAAACTGTCAGACGACACTGTTCAATTCCAGGATGGCACTACTGCAAATATTGATTCAATCATCCTGTGCACAGGCTACCGCCACCACTTTCCTTTTCTTGAAGAAAGTCTTCGTCTGAAAACCAGAAACCGGCTATGGATTCCCAATTTATACTGGGGTGTCTGTTGTCACTGGAACCCTCAGTTGATGTATCTGGGCATGCAAGATCAGAGTTATTCATTCACCATGTTCGACGCTCAGGCCTGGTTCGTCCGCGACGTCATATCAGGTAAACGGTCTCTTCCCTCTCTCGAAGAGATGCAAAGGCATACTCTCTTGTGGCTAGAAAAAGAAAAACGACTGGAAACAGATGAAGAGAAAATCCGCTTTCAGGGTAACTACTTAAAAGAGCTGATCCAGCAAACGAACTACCCATCAATAGAGATAGAAGCAATCAATCGTATGCTGATCGACTTTATGCACAATGCCCATTGGAATATTTTAGGCTACCGAGACAAGAATTACGCATCAGTCATGACAGGAAACCCATCTCCTTCCTACCGGTTAAAGTGGTTCGAAAATATGACTGATGAGCAATTAGATTTGAACAGTTCCAACTGATTTTCCTATGCTCTCTTGTGCATAACTCTGCACAAGAGAGCAAAACCACGCTATTTCGATCTAAAAATAATACCGTGCCTGCAAAACAGCTCGGTCATCAACATCGTCACCATCCATGTCAGTACTGTTTTCAAACACATAAGTACCTGAAAGTTGCAGTGGCCCCGTCGTATATACCAGCCCAACCGGGTAGTACTCTACTTCACCTTCACCCGCAGCACTGCCCTTATCCTTTAATTGGTTATAACCCGTTTCTATTTTCAGGTTGTCCTGAAACTGATAACTCACATAAAGCTCATAACCTTCCGCCTTATCCACTTGCCCCAGGTAATCATGGGCATTACGATCTTTCAGTTCGGCGTACGTCAGAGCGGCGTAGAGTTTATCCGCCTCATATTTGGCACCCACTATCGCAGACTTTGCCTTTTTACTTTGATCAGAAACTGTATTTTCAGTTAGGTCATCCAGCTTGGCTTCATTGTAAGCGACACCAAAACTCAGCCCCATTGGTAAATCGTAGCTGGCAGCAAAACCATATGCGCTGTCGCGATTGGTATAATCACGATCTAAATCAACAACATCTCTGTCACCCATCTGATATTGAGCCGAAAAACTCAACCCACCAAAACTGCCGTTATATTGCAGTGCATCATCAGCACGAGATGTACCCAGCACTTCCGCATCTTTGCCATAAAAACCAGAGGCATCACCACCCACTGTGGCGAACATATCCGTCCAGCCTGCCACTTGGCTATAAGACGACCACTGTTTACCAAATGCCAGTGAACCCCACTGTTCACTTTCCACACCAACATAACCAAGACGCTGCCACATCAAATCGCCCTCATTACCATTCACATCACGCGTATCGCCGGAGCTGCCGGTATCGATCCCCCATTCCGCCATGGCAAACGCAGTAAGATCGTCGCTTAAGATAGATTCAAATCCAAAGTTGATTCGGCTGCTGTCACCTTCATGTTTTCCGTCATCCTGATCCGTGTATCGAAGGTCGAGATACCCACCCAGAGTTGCTTTGTTTGTGCCATCATCATGTAACGTAATGGCCATTGCCTGATTGGCGATTAAAGATGTAAGAGCGGCTGCAATCAGTGTTTTCTGCATGAGAAATACTCCTGCCTCATGTTATTGTTGGAATCAAACAATCAGACATCATTTATAAATTCTGATTAGGTTAAATCCCTTGCCGTGTTGAATTGTTGCGACTTAATTCTCTGACAGAGAGTAGAATTTGGCACGTTGATTGTTTCAATCTCCCTATTGACCTAATCGATACTTCTACAACAGATAAGCCAAAATACTTATTGGTCATTTCGATGAGGTCATGAAGAATATCCATTGGAATTATCATTCACGCTGAAATAATCTACACATGAATCATTCATTGCTCTTGATTAAAATGTGTGTGTTTGTGTTATAGCCGGCATTGTTAATTCAGCAGTGCCGGCATTTTTATGGGAAGAATAAATACATGGTGACCGGAAGGCTGAAAATGAGCTTGCTACCTGCCTTGCAGGCTCTACTTGATACCACCAGCGTAACAAAGGCCGCCGAGCTAATGCATGTCACGCAATCCACCATGAGTCGAACACTTTCTCAACTCCGGGATGCTCTTAACGACCCTATTCTGGTTCGCAATGGCAACAGAATTTCCCTCTCGGCAAAAGCAAAACGTATTCAACCAGAAGTTGATAAAATACTGAATCAAGCAAATAATATTTTTGAAGCATCAGCATTTAACCCTGAAACCTGTACAAAGAAATTCAGTTTTGTCACTGGCATGAATTTCCAACAACGTTTTTTATCCAGTGCACTAACCAATATACGATCCTGTGCTCCGGGCATGTCATTTATCATTAACATTTCAGATAAAGACTCAATCAAAGACTTGAAAGATGGCGTGCATGATTTAGGAATATTTCAAACCAGTGTCAGTGATGATGAATTGACTGAAACCCCAATCGCCGACGGCACCGTTTGTATTCTTGTTAAGAAAAATCATCCATTAAGCAAGTATGAAAACTTGCGGATGGCACAACTGGATGACTACCCTTTTATAGGCTCCGATGCACCCATGGTGACAGAAAAAGCCGCTAGAAAGTTAAAAGAAAACTCCGACTCCATCGCCTCCCCCTGGCTGACTATCGCGAACTTCTCGGCAATACTGGATATCTTACGCAGTACAGATGCATTCACCTTGGTCACATTGCTTATGCAGCCTGAGTTGGCAAATAGCCCTGACTTTCAGGTGATCCCGCTCCCAGTAGAGTTTCCGCCCGCCACATTAAAACTGATCTGGCCACAGCACTGGGAATGCAACTCGGCTCACCAATGGTTACGCAATCGAATAGAGCAAGAGCTCAGGCATTTTTACGCTCAGTACAACGATCTTGAAAAGCTACGCTACGCAGCGCAATGAACTTCACTCTCCACCATCAATTAGCACAAGCTTTGTTAGACAAAGCCTTACCAATAATGCCCCAGAAGCAAAGTATACTGCCCCTGTTGTTCATATTGGTAGGAACCCCTCAAATCCCAGTTTTTTGCCAGCTGATATCGAGTCTCAAAACGATAACTGTTGAAGCTTGATCTGGATTCATCCAGTTGCTTCTTGTGCTGATATTCAAACTGAGTATTAAGGTTTTCAGTCATGCGTGTCACCACGTTCAGAGTCACGCGCCCTTCAATATTTCCCGATCCTTGCCTGTTATCTCTCACAGCCCCACCAATAAAGCCTGACACGATGACATCATCACCTAAAGTCGTCGTATACCCTTTATCACCTTCAAGTTGTAGAGTCAGACAGGTTTCCGTGCAATCAAATCGAACAGACTGCAAGCCTGCTTTTAAGCGCCACGCTGTTCTCTCATCCCCAGGAAGCCCTGTTACCTTCGTTGAAAGGCTTTTAATGCTGACGAGATCTACCGAGTTGAACATTACTTTGTCATTAATTGCAGAAAGCTGAACCTGACCCATAATCAGTTCGCCATATTCTGAATGCTCTAAACCAGCATCAAGACTATCGTAGTATGCAGGCCGAATGTTCAGTCTGGCGCCACTACCTGCCCCTTCAGTGTGCACCCACCCGAATTGAATGAAACTTGGGTCACGTCCTTCGTGGGGATAAGCAAGCTCTTGCGTCACCGGCATTTTCACCCCAGGTGGAAGACGATAACGATGAGCCAATACACTCTGATACGATTGCTTCACAGCCAGTTCATCATCTTCCTCTCCGGCTTTTCCTACAAACTGGTAATAATCCAACAAGGTATCCAACACAGAATACCTGTCGTCTAGAGGCTCGGAATGAAATGATGCAGAATTAAGAATAGGTGGGTTCTCAATCGCTTCTGTCACATATTCTTTCTGTTGAGCGTTCAACGAAGCAAAACCTTCATAAAGTCGAGATTGTCTGGAGGGGTGAAATGAAACCTCCTTCACCAAAGAGCGTTCATCCAGCGTCGTACGATCCAACTCAAGAATCTGAGACTGAGGGATAACCCAAAGATTGTTGTCCGGATTCGCTTTCACACCTTCAATCAGTTCCAGCAACTCCCCTAGTCGAAATGAACAATTCTTATTTAAGAAAAAGTATTGATACTCTTTGCCCATCACCTCCCAGATATGGGCAAGCACAAAATCGACCTGATCTGCTGTCAGATCCAGCTCATACTCCCAGAGATCCCGCAGCTCCAACTCTCCATAATTCTGGTTATGGAAATAGTATTCAGCATGGCTGAAGCCACCGTTGTAGCCCCCAAATAAGCCTTTGAGAATATAGCTGAGCGGATCATCGCCATCGTTCACAATGGCTCCAAAGTTGATACTGGTATCCAGCAAGCGTGTTCGAGTTTTATCTTTTGAATTCAGTTTGAGTAGCGTGTGGCCATAATAGGACGCTGGATTCCCAAGATATCCGGAGGCAAAAACAACACTAATGGACTCTGCCGCCCCCTCTTCAGTCCATTTCAAATACTCAGGACAACGCACAGGGATTACAGTTTCGTCAGTCAGTTTCAGTTCTGATTTCAACCATTGATATCTGGCAGGAAAACGACACTGAGCATGTAAATTATCATCACTACTAACGGGCAAAGAAAATGCATTTATCGTTGCTAACAACTCAGACTTTGGGTCTGTTCGTCCATCAGCTGCCAGAAAAAAGTCATCGGTTAAAATGGCACTTTCAACACCTGATTCCGTCCATGAGTCAGGCTCATAAACCAGCAACTTTTTCCATGTGTTGCTATGAGACAGCCTTTGGATAATGGCAGAATCAATAGAAGATGAGTGCGTCGATATTACACTTGAAAAAGCAAAAAACGGGAAGAAAAGTGATAGCCAGCATAGTAGAAGTTTTTTGATCACGGCTTACAAATCTGGAGTTAGAGATATGCCTGAAGGCTGACTAACATGTTTTGAGACGCCGCCTGATTAAACAGGCAACGTCTTATAACAGAGCTTACGCAGAACAGCTGTCTGCAGCGCTTGCAACACCAGCATCCATAGCCTGATAGTACTGAGCAGCTTTCTCAACGTCAGACAGTGCTGAATAATCAATAGCCATCACATTACCTGCCATATCTTCACGAATGGAAGAGACGATGGTCTGGTGAGTAGATGCCTGACAGCCACGAACCGTCAACATTGCAGTCAAATGCTCTCCCTGACCCAGAGCTGTTTCTTCAGCAAGGTTATCGTAGTTGTCGATAATAAACTGCGCCGTTTTTACACTCTTACCATTGCAGGTTTCTGGGCTCATGGTTGCCGAAGTGACAGCTGTAGTACCAACATCCCAAATAATATTTGAGGTCACGGCAGCCCACTTAGGGCCATCAGCAAACAGTGCTGCACCAATACCGCAGTCAGAAAATGGGTTTGGCCCTGATCCTGTCGGCTTGGCGGCACTTACAGAGGTAGCAACACACAGAAGAGCAGTAGCAATTACTGGAAATTTCAACATCGATAAGCATCCCTGATCTTTTATTAGGACTGGTTCAGGCTTGCGCTAAAACCATATATTCATAAAGGATTTACATCATTATCCGTGAGAGGATGATACTTTTCAGTAAAAATAAAAACAATGAACATCTGTCGTATTAGTGCTGGTGATCACATAATTCAAGCATATGAAGTATATCGCACAAATGTGCACGATTTATTGTTCATTGACAACAGTTAGACGTATTGCCCAGAACAATACCCCGAAGCCCACGCCCATTGAAAGTTGAATCCACCTAAGTGTCCAGTGACGTCTAAAACCTCTCCAATAAAGTACAAACCTTTTTGATTCTGACTCTCGAAAGTTTTGGAAGAGATATTATCGGTAGCGACGCCGCCAAGGGTCACTTCAGCTTTTTTATAACCTTCAGTGCCTGCAGGCATAAGCACCCAAGATTCAAGGTATTCGGAGATCTCTTGCAGCTGGCTGGTATTCAATTGCCCTATTATTTTACGACCATCATCAGTGAGTGTTTTGAACTCGCCGAAAGTACAAAGTGCAGTTGTCAGGCGTCGTGTTAACTTATCGGACAGAATGGTTCTAAATTCTGCCTTCGGCCTTACGTCTTTCTGTTCAGCAAGCCAGTCTGCAATGGAAATGCCGGGAAGCCAGTTCACCATGACTTTCTGACCGGCTTTCCAGTAAGAGGAAATTTGCAGAATCGCTGGCCCACTTAAACCTTTATGGGTGAACAGCAGGTTTTCACGGAAGCTTTGGCCGTTGCAGCTGACTAACACATCTGCGCTCACGCCGGACAGCTCTATAAAATGAGACATCCATTGTTTATCCATAGTGAACGGTACCAGGCCGGGAGTGCGCTCAATAAGGTGATGCCCAAACTGCTCTGCCAATTCATATCCAAGACCGGAAGCGCCCATGGTTGGAAATGATAAACCGCCAGTAGCGACCACCAGTGATTCACAGGAAATATTTCCCAAGGTGGTATCCAACTGAAACCCTGTACTCGCTCCCTTTACCTTTACATGGTTCAGTACCGCTTTCAGGCGAATGGTCACACCGACCTTTCTGCATTCCTCCACCAACATCTCAACAATATCGCTGGATTGCTCGTTACAGAATAATTGTCCGAGGGTTTTCTCATGCCAGGGGATATTGTATTTATCCACCAACGCCTGAAAGTCCCACTGGGTATAGCGAGCCAGTGCTGATTTGCAGAAATGCGGATTGTTCGAGAGGTAATTGGCAGGTTCTGCATACATATTGGTGTAGTTGCAGCGACCACCACCGGAAATCAGGATTTTCTTGCCGATTTTGTTGGCATGATCAATCACCAGAACCTTTCTGCCACGCTCACCAGCGGTCAATGCACACATCAATCCCGAGGCTCCGGCGCCGATAACAACGGCATCGTAGTGCATGGATGGCAGTAAAGGCTGATTCAGGGGCATGTTTCAATATCCGGCGAGTAAACAGGTGTATCGCCGCGCAATATAGCGAATGCCGCCAGTAGACTCCAGTGAGTAGTCTCCGGCACAGCCTCAACCCTCTAAAATTATGATAAAAGGAATTGAACTAAAGCACTTTGAAAAGGTCTTATTTTATGACCACTAATAACATTGAGGGACAGACCTATGGCAGACCAAAACCAACAAGAAATGACCGAAGAAGATAAAGAAAATCAGCAGGAAATTTTCAAGCTAGCTGATAAATTCATAGCCCTTGCTAACAACATGAATATGAGAGAAAAGAAGGAGTTATGGAAGATTGGCACTGCTTTTCGCTTTGCTGCAGCCCGCTACAGCTCCCATGAATCAGCTGTCGGCAGTCCAAATCTTGAACAGGACAGAGAAAAGCTCGAAGAGTGGATAAATGGCCAGTTCACCACCATGTTGACCGAGAATATGCAAATGCAGCTCGCCATCATGAAGGACGAACAGCAAAAGACTCAGAATTAATTGACAGGGAAACCTATCCCTTACCCTTAAGACCACTATCGTGCGACTTTTCAACCCGCAGATTAAGTGCTTGTTCAGGCTATGCCGACTTATCTTGAACCCGTGGGTCCAATGTATGGCTTGATACACAGTTCAAGCCATGTTTCTGCCATGCCTCTCTGTAAGAACGACACACCTTGGTTCGCCAGTAGCAACATAACTACCTGATCTTGCTGTCCACGCGGGCAATGATATTCACATCAAGACCGTGATGAATCAGTGAACCTAATGTTCTCTGGTGTGCTTCGCAGGGTCAGACCGCAATGAAATAATATACTTTCTAACCCCTTTTCAACATGCCGGATGGCATTCGATAACGTCGGCTAAGAGAAAAAGGTACGAACAGCGGCTTTTGAGATACTTTGCTCTTCATAAATAGCAACAAACTAATTGGGCAGGCGAATATCAATCGGGTACTTATAATCCAGAGATAATTAAAGGTTATGGATGATCTAACTAAACGGTATTTCTGTGTATGGGTTATAACCCGTAGAGTGGCAACCGTTCTTTCCGGTTAACCGGTTATCCGTAATAAATGAAAGGTGTGTTACATGTCAAAGCCACTGGTGGTCATTACAGGTGCAAGCTCTGGTATTGGTGAATCGATTGCCAGACAGTTGAGTGGCCAAGGCCATCCATTGCTTCTGTTGGCGCGTCGTGTTGATCGGCTGGATGCTCTAAATTTACCGAACACACTTAACCGAAAGGTCGATGTCACCGATCGTGACGCGGTGAAAGCCGCTATTGCTGAAGCAGAAGAAACCTTCGGGCCAGTAGACTGTCTGGTAAACAATGCTGGATTAATGCAATTAGGATCAGCAGCAACACAAGATCCAGCCGAATGGGATGCTATGTTGGATGTAAACGTCAAAGGTTTACTGAATGGTATTCACTGTGTTGTGAAATCCATGCAAGAACGTAGAGCGGGAACCATCATTAACATCAGCTCTGTAGCTGGTATTAAAGGCTTCCCGAATCATGTGGCTTACTGTGGAACCAAGTACGCAGTTCATGGCATCACCGAAACCCTGCGCGAAGAAGTTGCTAACGATAATGTTCGTATAATTGTTGTTGCACCAGGCGCTGTTGAAACAGAACTACTGAGTCATACCACCAGCGATGAAATTAAAGAAGGTTATGAAGGCTGGAAGGACAGTATTGGCGGTGCAATCCATGCCAATGATATTGCCGATTGTGTGAGCTTTGCTTACAACATGCCACAGAATGTTTGCGTGCGGGAAGTGGTGGTGGCAGCTACACGACAGCAGCCTTAAGCGGCTATCGAAAGATTTTCAAGTTTCGTTCCCATGCTTTTATGCCCTTTGAGTATACGTGGGAGTCGGAAAGCCTGATATTTGGGGTATGCATTCCCACGCTGGAGCATGGGAACGAGGTTTCTTGAGTTTTGTGATCAACTATTTCAGTAATAAAAAATCAGGCATAAAAAAAACCCTGCAGCTGCAGGGTTTTTTATGAAATCAGCTCGCTCATTTACCCAGCTTTTTACGAATCGCCTGAAGCGTTCTAAGTTGGGCAGCGGCTTCCGCCAACTGAGTTGCAGCTCTGGAGTAGTCAAAGTCACCGCTTTGCTTCTCAAGTGCTTTTTCAGCCTGACGCTTAGCTTCTTCAGCTGCAGCTTCATTCATGTCATCAGCACGCAGCGCTGTGTCTGCCAGAATCTTGATCTGATTCGGCTGCACTTCCAGAAAACCACCGGAAACGTAGAAGACTTCTTCTTCACCACCGTCTCTGACCAGTCGAACCGGGCCTGGGCTCAGTTCAGTCAGCAATGGCGCGTGGCCTGGAGAAATACCCAGATCACCCATAATGCCGGTAGCGATGAGCATCTCTACCTGACCTTTGAAGATCTCTTCTTCGGCGCTTACGATATCGCAATCTACGGTTAAAGCCATAATGTGTTCCCCCTTCGGGTCGTTATCCGTTGACCGCATTCCGTTATCCGTAAAAAGCAGCGCTCTTGCGGATAACGGCCATCGGACAACGGGTAGCGGTTACATGGACTTGGCTTTCTCAACCGCTTCGTCAATGGAACCAACCATGTAGAAGGCCTGCTCTGGCAGTGCGTCATACTCACCTTCCAGAATGCCTTTGAATGCACGGATGGTGTCTTTCAGAGACACGTATTTACCTGGAGAACCAGTGAATACTTCCGCTACGAAGAATGGCTGAGACAAGAAGCGCTCAATCTTACGAGCACGGGATACAGTCTGTTTGTCTTCTTCAGACAGTTCGTCCATACCCAGAATCGCGATGATGTCTTTCAGTTCTTTGTAACGCTGCAGTACGGTCTGAACGCCACGAGCCACATCGTAATGTTCCTGACCAATGACCAGAGGATCCAGCTGACGTGAGGTGGAATCCAGAGGGTCGATCGCAGGGTAAATACCCTTGGAAGCGATGTCACGACTCAGTACTACGGTTGCGTCCAAGTGAGAGAACGTGGTTGCAGGAGACGGGTCAGTCAAGTCATCCGCTGGTACGTATACCGCCTGGATAGAGGTGATGGAACCGGTCTTCGTAGAAGTAATACGCTCCTGCAGAACACCCATCTCTTCCGCCAGTGTTGGCTGGTAACCTACCGCAGAAGGCATACGACCCAACAATGCAGATACTTCGGTTCCCGCCAGGGTGTAACGGTAGATGTTGTCGATGAACAACAGTACGTCACGACCTTCGTCACGGAACTTCTCAGCCATGGTCAAACCGGTCAGGGCTACACGGAGACGGTTTCCGGGTGGCTCGTTCATCTGGCCGTACACAAGGGATACTTTGTCGATTACGTTGGAATCGGTCATTTCGTGGTAGAAGTCGTTACCTTCACGGGTACGCTCACCTACACCTGCAAATACCGAGAATCCGGAGTGCTCGATCGCAATGTTACGGATCAGCTCCATCATGTTTACGGTTTTACCAACACCGGCACCACCGAACAGACCAACCTTACCGCCTTTAGCAAACGGGCAAACCAGGTCGATAACCTTGATGCCGGTTTCCAGCAGTTCGTTGCTGGACGCCTGATCCGCATAACTTGGCGCTTTACGGTGAATAGAGGCACGCTCTTCTTCGCCGATCGGGCCTTTTTCATCAATTGGGTTACCCAGAACGTCCATGATACGTCCGAGGGTCTTCATACCAACCGGCACCTGAATGGGTGCGCCAGTGTTGGCAACGTTCAGCCCACGGGAAACACCTTCGGTGGAACCCATGGCGATAGCACGAACCACACCGTCACCCAGCTGCTGCTGAACTTCCAGAGTCAGTTCTTTACCATCTACATTCAGTGCGTCATACACTTTCGGGACACTGTCCCTTGGGAATTCGACGTCGATGACGGCGCCGATAATTTGTACGATACGACCGCTACTCATAGCCTTTCCTCACCTTCTATTTTCCGACCGCGCTTTTTATGCGGCTGCGGGCGCTTTATACCGCAGCGGCGCCGCTAACAATTTCAGACAATTCCTGTGTAATCGCCGACTGTCGAGCTTTGTTGTACACCAGCTGCAAGTCATCAATCAGGTTGCCGGCGTTGTCGGTGGCGCTCTTCATCGCAACCATCCGCGCTGCCTGCTCACAGGCGTTGTTTTCCACAACTGCCTGGAATACCTGAGATTCGATATAACGAACCAAAAGACCATCCAACAACTCTTTGGCATCGGGCTCATACAGATAGTCCCATGGTCTTTTCAGAGACTCATCATCATCAGGCACCAGTGGCAGCAGCTGCTGAATCTCAGGCTTCTGAGTCATGGTGTTAACAAATTCATTCTGCACCACGAACAAGCGATCGATCCGTCCTTCTTCATAGCTGTCCAGCATGACTTTCACACCACCGATGAGGTCACCAATATTCGGTGCATCACCAATGTGGGTCAGCGCTGCGACAACATTTCCGCCATAACTGCGGAAAAAGGAAACGGCTTTACTGCCAATCAGACAGAGGTCAATCTCAACGTCTTTATCATTCCAGGCTTTCATGTCCTCGACGGTTTTCTTGAACAGGTTGATGTTCAAGCCACCGCACAGGCCACGATCGGTAGAGACAATAATGTAGCCAACCCGCTTAACGTCACGCTCGATCATGAAGCTGTGTTCATACTCGGCATTGGCGTTGGCAATGTGTCCTACTACCTGGCGAATACGATCCGCATAGGGGCGGCTGGTCTGCATCCGCTCCTGGGCTCTACGCATTTTACTCGCCGCCACCATTTCCATGGCGCTGGTGATTTTCTGCGTACTTTTAATGGACGATATCTGCGTCCTTATCTCTTTTGCACCGGCCATAATCAGTTTCCAGTTGTCAGTGATCAGTTGTCAGTGTTAACCGCCGGGCAGTTTTTCAGGGTCAGCATTTAAACCGACCACTGACAACTGCCTACTGATAACCGCTTACCAGGTCTGAGTAGCCTTGAACTTCTCAATGACTTCTTTCAGGCCAGCTTCGATCTCGCCGTTGTAGTCACCGGATTCATTGATCTTCGCCATCAGAGCAGCGTGCTCAGCATTGGCGTAGCTGATCAATGAGCCTTCGAAGGCGCCAATTTTGTTCAGGGCAACATCTGCAAGGTAGCCTTTTTCTGCAGCGAAGATCACCAGACCCATGGCTGCAACCGACATGGGTGCATACTGAGTCTGCTTCATCAGTTCAGTAACACGCTGACCGTGTTCCAGCTGCTTACGGGTTGCTTCGTCCAGATCAGAAGCGAACTGGGCAAATGCCTGAAGTTCACGATACTGAGCCAGAGCCAGACGGATACCACCACCGAGCTTCTTGATGATCTTGGTTTGCGCTGCACCACCTACCCGGGATACCGACACGCCGGCGTTCATCGCAGGACGGATACCGGCGTTGAACAGGTCAGTTTCCAGGAAGATCTGACCGTCAGTAATAGAAATTACGTTGGTCGGTACGAAAGCAGATACGTCACCGGCCTGAGTTTCGATGATTGGCAGTGCGGTCAAAGAACCGGTTTTGCCTTTCACTTCACCGTTGGTGAACTTCTCAACGTAGTCGGCGTTAACCCGTGCTGCCCGTTCCAGAAGACGGGAGTGAAGATAGAAAACGTCACCTGGATACGCTTCACGACCCGGTGGACGACGAAGCAGCAGGGAGATTTGACGATAAGCCCAGGCTTGTTTGGTCAGATCATCATAAACAATCAGAGCGTCTTCACCGCGGTCACGGAAGTATTCACCCATGGAGCAACCACCAAACGGTGCCAGGAACTGCATGGCCGCTGGGTCTGCAGCGCCGGCTGCAACGACGATGGTGTGATCCATCGCACCGTGCTCTTCGAGCTTACGTACTACGTTGGCAATGGTGGACTGCTTCTGACCAACAGCAACGTAGACACACTTAACGCCGGTGCCTTTCTGGTTGATGATGGCATCGATAGCCAGTGCAGTTTTACCGGTCTGACGGTCACCGATTACCAGCTCACGCTGACCACGACCGATTGGCACCATGGCGTCTACCGCTTTATAACCAGTCTGAACTGGCTCATCAACGGATTGACGGGCGATTACGCCTGGAGCTACTTTTTCGATTGGAGAAGTCTGCGTGGTGTTGAGTGCACCTTTTCCATCAATCGGGTTACCCAGTGCGTCGACCACTCGACCCAGCAGTTCATTACCTACTGGTACTTCAAGGATTCGACCGGTGCACTGCACTTTCTGACCTTCAGCCAGATCGCCGTAATCACCCAGAACAACGGCGCCGACTGAGTCACGCTCAAGGTTCAGTGCCATGCCGTAAACATTGCCCGGGAATTTAATCATCTCCCCGTACATGGCATCAGCCAGACCATGAATACGTACAATACCGTCAGTTACGCTGACAATCGTGCCCTCATTCTGGGCTTCACTGGACACATCAAGCTGCTCAATTCGGCTCTTGATGATGTCACTGATCTCGGAAGGATTCAGTTGCTGCATAGCTTACCTGCCTCACTCTACCGCAAAAAATACAGTCTTATGCCCGTCGCCTTTGAAGTTGCTACTTTGTTGGCTGCTCTCACTCACCCCAGTCACTTAGCTATCTAAGCTCCTGGGATTCGCTCCCTTGCCGCCGCGTATCAACTCCAAATCCTTTGGGCTTAAATTCTCTAAACCGACGCTATCGCCTGCTGCCAATGGCCATGAACTTTATTGCTGATGCACATGATGAGTAAAACTGTACCTTTACGGTTCATGAGCGCCGTGGCTCCATGAAAGGTTCAATACTCAGGAAATCATCGCATCGGCCAGCTTGTTCAGCCGGGCGCGGAGACTGCCATCAATGACCATGTCACCCGCTTTGACGATAACGCCACCTATAATTTTACTGTCGATCTCTGTCTCCAATTGGACAGAACGCCCTAGGCGGGCCGCCATTTTCTCGGCCAGCTTATCTTGCTGTGCCTGACTCAACGGATAAGCTGAAGTCACAAATACCTTCTGAGAGCGTTCTTCTTCTGCTCTCAACTGGGCGTACAGAACGACGATTTCAGGCAATAGCTCTAAACGACGATGTTCTGACAACACCCGAAGGTAGTTTTCAAATGACTTATCCAGACTGTCCTGGCAAAGCCCGATAATAATATCTGCCTGCTGTGCGCCACTCAGTTGAGGATTGCTCAGCATATCAACCACTTTCTGATACGCGGTCACGCTGGCACTCAGTGACAGCATTTCAGACCAGCGCGCCAGCAGCGACTCATTACGGGCATACTCAAACGCCGCTTTGGCGTAAGGGCGAGCACATGTGGTTAATTCCATGATCTCCTGCCCTCTTAAAGTTCAGACGCCAGATCATCAACCAGCTTGCCATTTGCCGCTTCATCCAGACGTTCGCCCAGAATACGTTCGGCACCGGCAACCGCCAGTGAGGCCACCTGGGCACGAAGTGCTTCACGGGCACGGTTGGCATCCTGCTCAATTTCAGCAGCTGCCGCAGCCTTGAGGCGATCGCCTTCGGCACGAGCCTGTTCTTTCGCTTCGTCTACAATCTGACTAGCACGTTTGTTCGCCAGCTCAATGATGCCCTGAGCTTCTACTCTGGCTTCTTTCAGCAGTTCAGCGACTTTTTCATTGGCCTGAGCCAAGTCATTTTCTGCTTTATCAGCAGCAGCCAGACCATCGGCTATTTTTTTCTGTCGGTCGCTCAGTATCTGTGTCAGCGGTGGCCATACATATTTCATGCAGAACCACACAAAGAACATAAAAGCGATGGATTGGCCGATCAGAGTTGCATTTAAATTCACGCCACCACCTCTTGCTTCTTGTTAATGTCGTTGGCTCTTTTCAGAGCCTTGCCTTCCGACTTTTGATACCAACACTTTATACGACTGCGGACTATTGTTTTCACAGTAAGCCCGCCTATCGAAAAGCACTGGGTACCTTCCTGGCGTCATTTTCGCTAAAACTTTATATAAGCTTAGGGCTACTCATAACGCGTCAGGCCAGTCGGGCATTAACGTCTTTGCTTACAGCAGTCCAACGAACGGGTTAGCAAAGGTGAAGAACAGGGCGATACCAACAGCAATCATTGGGATCGCATCAAGCAGACCCGCTACGATGAACATTTTGGTTTGCAGCATTGGTGCAGTTTCAGGCTGACGGGCACACCCTTCCAGAAACTTGCCACCCAGAAGTGCAAAGCCAATACCTGTTGCCAGTGCAGCCACACCCAACATAATTGCAACACTGATTACAGTCAGTCCAACTACCAGTTCCATATTTCCTCCCGACTTTTCAGGTCGTGTGTTGTGAGATTTAGCGGTCTTACCATTTCTGCTTTCAAATCATGGGCTGTGCAGACATCTTGGCCGATTGGATCTGCGTTGAAGCTCCTCGCCATAGCTTTGGCTATGACTCGTCACTTCGCCTTGCCCAATCGCCCAACCTGACTTGCTCGCTCCATAATTTGAAAGCGCCAATGGTAATAGTTATTCATTTATCCAGCGGGCAAATTGCTTTCACACCTTGCCCGCCTACCTTTCTATCACTCAGTGATCTTCATGAACGCTGCTCAGATAAACAATAGTCAGTGTCATGAAGATGTAAGCCTGAAGGGTAATAACCAGGATGTGCAGCACGGCCCAGCCAAAGTGCAGTGGCAGCTGTGCATAACCAATCATGGCGATCAGGATAAATATCAGTTCACCGGCATACATGTTGCCGAACAGTCGAAGACCCAGAGAAACGGGTTTCGCTAATAGAGAGACAGTTTCCAGCAGCAGGTTGATTGGAATCAGGACAACCTTGGCTACCGGGTTCTTACTGGAGAACGGGTGCAAAGCCAGATCGGCAAATAAACCACCGATGCCTTTTACCTTAATCCAGAAGAAAATCATGATGAAGAACACACTGATGGACATCGACATGGTGATGTTCGGATCAGTGGATGGCACGATCTTCATGTATGGAATACCCGCCAGCGTGGCAAGCCCCGGAATCCAGTCAACCGGAATCAGATCCATCAAGTTCATGAAGAAAATCCAGACGAAGATGGTCAACGCCAGTGGCGCTATCATCGGATTTTTGCCGTGGAACGATTCGCGAACGCTGGTATCAATGAACTCAATAATGGATTCAATAGCGTTCTGCAGGCCACCGGGGACGCCAGTAGTCGCACGCTTAGCTACATAGCGAAACAGCAATACAAAGGCGAACCCAAGAAATACGGACCAAAGCATGCTGTCTACATGAATCGCCCAAAAACCCATCTCTTTGGCTTCCGCCGATGTGATGGCGAATGTCCAGGTTGGCTCAGTCAGAACTCCCTGAGGATTTCCATAGTTGTCGATACGCTCATAACCAGCAGGCAGCTGACCATACGTCAAATTCTGCAAGTGGTGCTGTATGTATTCAGTAGCAGTATTTGCCATGGTTATTCCTGTAAACCGTCCATCATACTTCTTACTTTCAAAGCTATTTCAAGCACTCAATTCCGCCTCTAAGAGGCATCCTGTCATAACTTGAAGTAACTCTTCCACCTAACTTTCCAGCTAACTCAGTACAACAGTTCAGACTGTTTTTTTATCCACACTTTTATTGGTTCAACTTTGCCGGCGAACCACCAGCAATGGTGCAAACCAACTGACCGACTGCACTGCGACAAACGCGCCAAACAGTGCCAGCGGCTCTATCGGTTTTACCTGTGTGAAAATCAGAATAAAACCGACGGTGGTCAACACCAACTTGCCTGCTTCTCCACGATAGAATGAGCTGACAATTTGTTTTGCAGAGCGAGCTCCGCGATACCGAAATGCTTTGCCAACAAAGTACGCATTTGGCAATGCACAGCATAAACCACCCAATAAGGATGACAGCGCAAAATAAGTTCCCAGGGGGAGCAGTGCAAGAGTGAGCACTGTACAGACAGCAAACTGAGCCACGACAACTCGGTAAACCGGTGGTGACTGAAGCCATGAGTATTGGCGGCGATCAGTATGAGCTGTTTTGTTTTTCCCAAAACCTGCCCACTCATCACTACGCATTGCCATTTGGTGCTTCCAGGCTTTTGCTTCTGACATACTTCCGTTACTACAGCTCGAACTCTTGTCTCTCAAGAGAACCGGGAGTAAATGATTACCGCTTACACATCGCACAACTGTCTTTTACAAACAATGTTGGAATGTGTCAGCATCTGTTATTAGTGTGATGAATTCCGACATCCCAGCGGGCTGCAGTATATTGGTATTACTACCTACATTCAACTGCAACAGCACTTGTACCTGTGAAATTTAATTCTGAAAATACCGGTTAACCGGGCTCAAACCATCACACCGCTTAGCGCAAGATAGAATTTATGCAATGTAAACTTGTTGAATTTTTTACAAATCAACAAGCGATCAATGCATTCTAAAGAGGACTCCAACCAACAATAAAATCACAGAGCTGCTCAAAAACCGCACTTCGGTACTTTTTTTTATGCGTGATTAGATAAAAGTGACGTTTGAGATTTAATCCGATGACTCCGATAGTCGCCATATGTCCACTATCCAGTGCAGACTTTGCCGCAAGGCTGGATATACAAGCGATACCAACACCATCACTGACCGCCTGTTTGACCGCTTCGGAGCGATTTAAAATCATAGCTACTTTCGGTGAGTTCAATTGAGGCGCTATCATTTCATCGAACAGTTCTCGTGTACCTGACCCTTGCTCTCTCAGCACCCAGAACTCATCGGACAACGCGGTAAGCGGAATATTGCTTTTGTTTGCCAGAGGGTGGCCTGGTCTGCAAATGATGACTAACTCATCCGCCAGCCAGGTAGTAACGGCAATATCCGGATGAACGCAAGTGCCCTCAACCACCGCCAGATCAATTTTGAAATCCAGAATCCTCTGCTCGATAACACGAGTGTTATCGATATCCATTTCGACTCTGATCCCCTGATTCTCTTTGCTGAATTTAGACAACATTTTTGGCAATAGATTATTACCAATCGTTGAGCTTGCATTCATGACCAGCAAGCCGGACTTATATGAACCTGTGCCTGCAAATTGCATTTCCAGCTCTTTTGCCCGATCAATCAGTTCACAGGCTTTTGGCAATAACGCTCTGCCAGCATCATTCATTTTGAGACCAGCGCCCTGGTTTCGATCGAATAGAGGGCCTAAATGCTTTTCCAATTCAGATAGCGCCATGCTGGCGGCGGGTTGTGAAATATAGAGACTTTCAGCGGCACCGGTCACGCGGCCAAACTGGGCAACGGCACGAAATATTTCCAGCTGGCGCAAGGTAATATGCATTTGATGACAACTCGATCACATCAATCAACAATATAAATCAATCTTGAACATTT
This sequence comes from uncultured Endozoicomonas sp., assembly GCF_947495845.1. GTDB lineage: Bacteria > Pseudomonadota > Gammaproteobacteria > Pseudomonadales > Endozoicomonadaceae > Endozoicomonas. Next base: position 27,800 of record NZ_CANMAO010000036.1, read on the forward strand.
GAATTGATAATTCTTTAATAAATTGCTGATAAACAGCCTTCTTTCATGCAAAGCTATGGTGCCACATAGTACCATTCAATTCTGAAAATCAGGCTATAAGCATACTTTATAGGGTGGCAAAGTTTTATTGATTTTTTAAGTTCTGCAAGCATTCCTATACTCCACCCCATTATCACCCCCGGAAGCTGAACGCTTTCAGTTATCACGAGCTATACCATGAAAAATAGTGGCATCGAAGGTTGGGTCGAGCTTAAAAGACGTACTCCTTATATGGAAACCATCTTGGCCTGCAGACGAATTACCAGAAAGACGACACCATGGAATGACATGGCGCTTTTCTTTAAAGAAGCAGACAAACATATTAAGTAGTTTTACATAACCTCTAAAAGCCATTAAGTAATGATTAAATTTCTTAATGGCTTTTTTATTTGCTCATTGTCTTCTATAGATCCAACTATCATCATTTCAAAAATATTTTTTATTCCTAATAAAACTATACTGCTACGGCTTTGTTTGTAAGGGCCGGCAAGAAATAAAAATAATAAAACATCGGTAAACTTGGCGAGTTCAACACATCTGAACTATAAGGATTCTCTATATCTAGTCAGTAGGTTACGCAAACTAATCGGTGTTTTCCTAATGGCTGTTTATAAATCCTACGAGTCCTGATATGGAAGATTTTTGGAATTCCCCATGAAAAAGCTCACCACACTATTTACTGCTATCACTGCGATAACCCTATCCGCCTCTGCTATGGCAGAGATGACAGAAGATGATATTTTTATTGGCTTTGAGGCTGGTTACGGCCAATCCAAAGTAAACGCCAGCACTTTTGGATCAAAGAAAGATGATGACACCACAGCATATGGGTTAAGAGTGGGAAGCACTTGGGATGATGAAGTTCGCGGTTATTTTACTATCAGTCAATACAAGCCCGATGATGTGACACTTCATTCTGGAGCAGCAAATACTCTTAAGGTTAAGAGTATTGAACAATTAAATCTTTTACTCTCTGCAGATTACCTATTCTTACAGGGCTCTGATTTTCAGCCATTCATAGGCGGTACAATTGGCGCCACTGAGATCAAAGCAAAAGGCATGAAAAATACAGAGTCAGCTGACTACAAGAAAAAATGGGATTTTGCTTACGGTGTGCAAGGCGGCATCTTGTTCCATATTGACAGTATTGACCTTGAAGCAGGCGTGAGATACCAGAGTAATGATGCAGAACATAAGTGGAAGAAAGACAACGGCCATAAGCTAAAAGTAACTGAGTCTCGCCAAGTATACGCAGCGGCATCCATCCACTTCTAATGAATTAACTGATGATACGCACCCCCTAAGAGTCATCAAGGGTTCCAGATGAGACTATTGCTCTGCAGCCCTTATTCCTTCGTTAAAAATGCGTAATATGAGTGATGTTAATACTCTGATTTTTATTTTTCATCGCCCTCCCGAACATCGACTAAATTCAAGCAGTTTTCTCCTAAGTACCCGGCCATATGGAATCGAATTTTTCTGGCTTGTTGATCAGATTCTCTGCAAGGCGCAACGGCGGGAGAATAGCGAGCTATGTGACTAGAGTTGCAACGCAGTCAGAGGGTCTGATCAATGAGTCAGAAAATATGATTTCATATGGTTGGGTGCTTATACAGTGAAGAGACAATTACTTATGTTCGGGTCGTCTCCAACTCTATTTTTCTGGCCAGTCTGATGCTTGCTTTGGTTTCATAGTCTTGTCGTGCAGTGGTTGGTCAGTATATAAGCCTGCATTCTAACCATTCACAATTGAGCATTGGCTGTGCTTTCACATCTCCGCCGCCAATGTAAGCCTATCTCTGCCAGTACGCTTTAGTGAACATCACCAGAACGGTAATAATTTCGAGACGCCCCATCAGCATACCAATAGACAGAACCCACTTAGCCATATCCGGTAACGATGAAAAGTTGCCAGCAGGCCCGATAATATCACCAAGCCCCGGGCCAACATTGGCAATGGCCGTCACGGCACCGGTTAGACTGGTAATGAAATCCAAACCCATCAAGCTGAGCAAAAGGGTCATAATGCCCGTCAGCATCAGAAAGAAGAAAGTGAAACCAACAAACGATCGGGTAATCTCGGAAGTGATTGGCTGACCATTGTATTGAATACTAAAGCAGGCTCTTGGGTGGCTCATGAGTTTCAGCTGAACATCCAAAAGCTTCAGCCCCAACTGGAACCGGAAGATTTTTACGCCACCACTGGTAGAACCAGAGCAGCCACCAATAAACGACAACAAGAAGAAAGAGGCGCCTGCAAAACCGCCCCACAAGGAATAGTCGGTCAGAGCGAAACCTGTGGTACTGATGACAGATGTCGTATTGAAAGCCACCAGCGTTAAGGCCTCAAAAGCAGAATATTCTGAATTCCAGATCAGCCACATTGTCATGGTTAACCAGACAAACACCAGCAGCTTTAAAAAACCTCGAACCTGACAATCTTTCCACAACGGCTCTGCACTGCCGGAGAAAAACCGCACCAACAGAACAAAAGGTAAGCTCCCTAACAGCATGAATAACGTACCCGTCCAGTGCACTGTCGGATTAGCAAAATTGCCCATGGATGCATCTGAGGTGGAGTAACCACCAGTGGATAGGGTGGTCATGCTGTGATTGATCGCTTCGAATATCGTCATGCCGCCCAGGTGATAAGCCCAGCCACAGAGAAAAGTCAGCCCGATATAAACCTGCACAATTCGTTTTGCGATGACGCCAGAGCGGGGCATCACCTTCTCCGACCAATCCGAAGATTCGCTCTGAAACAGCCTCATCCCACCGACCTTTAGAAAGGGCAAAACCGCAACGGCCATTACGATAAAACCAATACCGCCAAGCCATTGCAGAACAGATCGCCACATCAGAATGCCAGGATTCATGCTGTCCAAACCCACCAACACCGTTGAGCCGGTCGTTGTTATGCCAGACATGGCTTCAAAAAAAGCATCCGTAAAACTGATTTCAGTTTCAAAAATAAAAGGCAGTGCGCCAAAAACGCACACCATGATCCAGCTAAGGTTCGTAAGTAGAAAAATCTCCCGAGAGCGAAGGCCAAATAACTCGGTTCGGCACGTTCGCCATAGGGATAATCCAACACCAAGGGTGATCAGCGGTGAAGCCGTAAAGGCCATCCGATGACTGGGCGTCTCAAGAATGACATTCGTCAGAAATGGTATGCACATAAGTGCGGCGAGTGTCATCAATAGTAATCCGATGACGTATAAGACGGGTTTATAATGCATGGTCTTAAAGCAACTTACCTCATCATTCCGATGAGCCATTGCGCAGGATCTTTCGCTGTTGTTTGAGCAGGAATTATTGTCACTTCGATGCTTGCAGTCTGCCTGCATTTACACCTACCTCATCAGTAAAACCTCTTACTTCTTAATAATCTGAACTTTCCCTAGTCAGAAAAGTCTTGTTTATGACGTCATAACTTCCGAGGTTCAAATCGAAACGCCATGTCCATTAATTATTCAGAAATAAGCCAACATCCCCTCAATACTGCGACGACAGATTCCTCTGTTGCGCCGGAAACAAAGAAAAATAGCAGTGACACAACTGCGTTCAGACGCACTCTAAGCACCTCTGACACTGAAAATAAAATAGAGCCCAAAGAGGACACGTCTAATCCAAGCCAATCCGTTAGACTTGCAAATAGAGTGCTTTCAAAAGTTGACCGAACGTCTTCCAGAGATACTGAACTTTTAAAACACCCTTTGTTCACTAGACATAGAGTAATTTGCGAGAAGAACTCATTCACTGAGGATGGTAAAGGGTCGTCTTCATACACTTCCAGAGCAACCCAGTTTCACACCCTGAAACCCACCGACCCAAAAAACTTTAGCCTTGTAAAAGAAGATTTTAAAGCAGCTGGAGCGGTTGCAGAAAAAGCCAAGCCTCATCAGGATGCACCAATACTCACTTCAGTAATGCACAAAAACGAATTCCCCGCATGGATGAAAGACCCGCACAGCAATTCCAAAAGCGATAAAAGAGAACTTGACGAGTTTTTTCAGCGTGCTAACGATGGCACCTTGTCAGAAGGTGAGGCAAAAAAATTTCGTATTGTATCTGATCAGAACTCTCAGGTACTGCGATCAATGACCAGTACAGCAACAGGAAACCCTCCCAATGAATCAACATTACCGAGAGCTAAGCTCGACCAGGAAGTATCAGATACTTTCAGCAAGTTTGGCTTAGAGGAATATTCAGCCGATCTGGACAGAGCCATAAGCGAGCTCGAGAAAGCAGTCGAAGAAAAAACCTAATCCGGCGTCTGGGTCAGAAACCGAACTCTAGGCAGCAACGTTCTGTTGCGATCTTTTACTTACTGTTGAGTCTTTATTCTTGATAAGGCTCTCAACTTTCCTCTGTTTTTCATAGAGAAATTTCAAAACCTCTGAGCGTAACCTTGTGTACTCTGGATCTTGAGCCAGCTCCAGCCTACCCCTTGGGCGCTCAAGGTTGATTTCCAGAATCTCGCCTACCGTTGCTGCTGGCCCATTGCTCATCATCACAATACGGTCAGACAACAACACCGCTTCATCCACATCGTGGGTAATCATAATCACTGTGTTGTTTAATTCCTGCTGGATCTCCATCAACGAGTCCTGCATATGCGCACGGGTCAGCGCATCCAGAGCACCAAAGGGTTCATCCATCAACAAGATTTCGGGCTGCATGGCAAGAGCGCGAGCAATGCCCACTCTCTGTTTCATTCCGCCACTGATTTCATCTGGGCGTTTATGCATGGCGTGATCCATATGCACCAGTTGCAGGTTGTATTCGATCCACTCCTTAATTTCTGATTTGCTTTTTGTACGACCAAATACTTGCTTCACCGCCAGCTCAACATTTTGATACGCCGTAAGCCATGGTAATAAAGAATGATTTTGAAAAACGACCGCCCGTTCAGGTCCGGGTTCAGAAACCTCTTTACCATTGAGAATCACCCCGCCACTGGTTGCCTGCAGCAAACCGGCAACAATATTCAAAACGGTGGACTTGCCACAACCGGAGTGGCCGATCAGGGACACAAACTCACCTTCGGCGATTTTAAGATCTACGCCCTGCAACGCAGTAAATGGCCCTTTCGGTGTTTCAAACACCATGTCGATGTGGCTGATATCCAGTAATGTACTCATCGTCCGCTCCTTCTAATGGCTGGCCTTTCTATTAATGACTGCTCTTTGATTTATCCCAGGACGCATAACGCTGGATGCTCAACATGGTTCGATCAAGACCAAAACCAATCACACCAATCACAATCACTGCCACCATAATCCGAGCCAGAGAGTTTGAACTGCCATTCTGAAATTCATCCCACACGAACTTACCAAGCCCCGGGTTCTGAGCCAGCATTTCTGCAGCGATCAACACCATCCAAGCCACACCAAGAGACAGCCGCATGCCGGTGAAAATCATAGGAACAGAGGCCGGTAATACAATTTTCTGTACATGCTTGATGGCAGACAATTTCAATACACGACTAACGTTTACTAAATCATTATCCAGAGATGACACGCCGACCGACGTATTAATCACCATGGGCCATAAGCAGCAGAGCATGACGGTAATCATGGAGTTTAAAAACGACTTGGCCACCAATGGGTCTGGGCTGACATACACCGCACTGACTACCATCGTGACCAACGGCAACCAGGCCAGAGGAGACACAGGTTTAAATATCTGAATCACCGGGTTGACTGCGGCACTCAGCGTTTTATTAAGACCGATGGCAATACCCAGAGGAATCGCAACCATCGCCGCCAAGAGAAACCCACTCATGACAGTAACGAGGCTGGTACCAATCTGATCAAGGAAGGTTTCTTTGCCGGTATACGCACGGGTTTTAGGAATGTAGTCGGGGTCTTTCTCCATACGAGCCGCATTGCGTTTTTCCTGCCGCTCATAGAATGCTTCTGCCTTTTCACGCTCCGTTACATGCTCATCGTAAAGCGAACCAAACTGCTCCCAAACCACCGCAGGCCCCGGGAATTTCCCCAGCGACGTATCAATTTTTTGAGCAGCAGCTGACCAGATCAGCAGGAAAGCACACACACCAATCAACGGCAAAACAAAGGTTTGGAATACAGACTTGGGCGTAAACCCTGTTTTGCCAACCAAATCGTTCAACAAAGACAACAACGGTTGTTTACTGGATTCAACCTGACCCACTGTACTGGCTTCTGACATAGTCTGGACTCCTTAATGCTGACAGGATTAAATCCTGTCACCTTCCTTCAGCCCGATGTTGAACTGGTTGATATAGTCGTTTGGTTTTTTACCGTTGTAGACCAGGTTATCGATAAAGTGGGTCTGTGGCTCACGGAACCCATCTTCTGTCTCAAAGTCCGGGAAGAATTCAGACATGGTCAGATCTTCTTCGATCAGGGAAAGCGCTGCTTTGGCGTAGATATCTGGGCGATAAACCTTGGCAGCCAGCTCTTTATACCAATCATCACTTTTGTCTTCTGAGATTTGTCCCCAGCGACGCATCTGTGTCAGGTACCAGATGGCGTCTGAGTAGTAAGGATAGGTTGCGAAGTAGCGGAAAAAGACGTTGAAATCTTCTACTGGACGCTTGTCGCCTTTCTCATACTCAAACGTTCCCGTCATGCTGTTGGCAATCACTTCATAGTCCGCACCCACATAGTTCGACTGGGAGAGAATTTCCACCGCTTCAGGGCGGTTGCCATTTTCATTGGCATCCAGCCATTGTGCGGCACGAATCAATGCGCGGGTCAGGCGAATGGTGGTATTTGGGTACTTCTCATAAAACGCTTCGGTAACACCAAAGACTTTCTCAGGGTTGTTTTTCCAGATTTCATAATCAGTAACCACCGGCACCCCAATATTCTTGAAGACAGCTTGCTGATTCCAAGGCTCACCGACACAGTAGCCGTAGATGGTTCCAGCCTCCATAGTGGACGGCATTTGAGGTGGCGGGGTTACTGATAACAGTGCATCGGCGTCTATATGCCCGGAAGTATCACCCTTATGGGGCGCATAAAAGCCTGGGTGAATACCACCAGCAGCCAGCCAATAGCGAAGTTCGTAGTTATGGGTCGATACCGGGAACACCATACCCATGTTGAATGGTTTACCTTCGGATAGGTATTTTTCAACCACCGGTTTTAACGCATCCGCTTTAATAGGATGCTGTGGTCGTCCATCCGCCATTTTTGGAATGTTTGGCTTCATCTGCGCCCAGATCTCATTGGAAACCGTAATACCGTTGCCGTTTAAATCCATGGAAAATGGCGTGATGATATTAGCCTTTGTGCCAAAACCCATGGTAGCTGCCAGTGGTTGGCCGGCCAGCATATGAGCGCCATCCAGCCGACCATCAATAACGCCATCCAGCAGCACCTTCCAGTTGGCCTGAGCTTCAATAGTGACGTAGAGACCTTCGTCTTCAAAAAAGCCTTTTTCATAAGCAATGGCGATAGGCGCCATATCCGTGAGTTTAATAAAACCGATGGTTAGCTCTTCTTTTTCCGGATAGCCCAGCTCTTCTGCGCTGGAATAGGTTGTGGCGCCGACCATCGCTGTCATGGCGACAGCTTTACCCAACTGGGTGACGGTTCTTTTTGATTTTTCTCGTAACGGCTTAAGCCACTTCATTATCCCCTCCTGGAAGTGCTGACTCTTAGCTCATGCCGTGCTTTCATGTTTCGCATGAGTAAGAAAGGAATGCTTGAAGTGGGTAATGCAGCTAGCGTGCCAAACTGGAAGAAAACTGATAACCCATTGAATTATTGATAAAAAGAGAGACAAAGAGCCTTGCCACCCAACCGACCTTACCCCGCTAGCCTATGAGAGAGAAGATGAAAGTGCGTTTCTAAACGACTGCACACACCTGACGCACCAAATCAGATCGCCTCCATGGTTACAATCCAATTACACTACTCTTCTGGTGTTGTTTCAGGGGAGTTGCTATAACGTCCTCTAAGTAAAAATCAGGAAATGTGGATCAGGAAAGCCTATGCCAAGTCTGGAAAACCTGCTTGAAAAGAATAAACAATGGTCCAAGTCTATTCGTGAGCAAAAGCCCGATTTTTTCGAAAATCTCTCAAAGCAGCAGGCACCAAAATACCTCTGGATTGGTTGCTCCGACAGTCGGGTTCCCGCCAATGAGATTGTTGACCTGTTGCCTGGCGAATTGTTTGTACACCGTAATGTTGCCAATGTGGTTGTCCATACGGATCTGAACTGCCTGTCCGTTCTGCAATACGCCGTGGATTATCTGAAAGTTGAACACATTATTGTCACTGGTCATTACGGTTGTGGTGGTGTGCGTGAAGCCATGAACAACTCCAAGCTTGGCTTGATTGATAACTGGTTGAGACACGTTCAGGACGTTAAGAAGAAACATATCGAACTACTGAACAACGCCGGCACCGATGATGATCAGTTCCAGAGAATGTGTGAGCTGAATGTGTTGGAACAAGTATTGAACGTTTGCCAGACATCAATTGTTCAAGATGCCTGGGATAGAGGGCAAAAGCTGGCGGTGCACAGTTGGATCTACGGTTTGAAAGATGGTCTGGTCAGTGACCTTGGGCTGACAGTCACTTCTAATGACGATATCGATGCCAAATACCCGGCGGCCCTGGGAGCGCTTTCTGCTTAGTCCTAATAGTTAGCACTAAAGTCATTTATTTCTAGCTCTATACTTCCACCAATTGATATTGATGGAAGTATTTTAATGCGCTTTTCTTTTCAAACATCCTCCCTTCTAATTTCCGGCTTACTGTTGTCCAGCATTGTTGCCGCAGATGTAGCGCAGCCTTCGGGCTATTGGTTGCTGGAAAATAGTGATGATGAAAAGCCTTTTGGCAGCCTGAAGCTGGATAAACCCAATCAGTTTGCCTTACTGGTCTCTGACAGCAACTGCGAGCTTTATCAAGTCACCGGAAGTGTGCGAGAAAAACAAAACAACTGGGAGCTTAAAAGTCAGAACGATCATAGTAATGTATTTATTTTAACCAGAGAGGCCGATCGCATAAAACTGATGGATACCGAAGGTCAATTAATGATGTTTGTACCTTCATCTAAAAAAGATCTGGACCAATCCATTAATAGGATTTCAAGGCAGAACTGTCAGCTCTCCGCTTTGTGAACCCCAGATATTTAATCGCTCGATATAAAAATATATAGCCTAAAATCCACAGAATAAATTACGATATTACGGATAAAAAACAATAGGGTTATCTGATGAGCAGTTCAGAGAAATATACGGTACCCATGCGCCTTATGCACTGGGTTGCTAGCTTGATGATTCTTACATTGATCGGTGTCGGTTGGTATATGACCGGGCTTGATCGATCCGTCAGCTACAAGTTTGACCTTTATCACTGGCATAAGTCTTTTGGGGTTCTGGTACTGTTTTTATTTGTGGCCCGTCTTGTTATGCGTCACCTCAGTAAAGTACCCGAACTTCCGGCAACCATGCCGAGTCATGAGAAAAAGCTGGGCAGTTTAATACATGTACTGCTTTATCTTTTGATGCTGGCTGTTCCTCTGAGTGGCTACTTGATGTCCAGTGCCGGAGGTCGTGATGTGCCACTGTTCAATCTGGTGATGCCCAGCCTGATGGACAAAAATGAAGAGCTGGCAGGGGTATTTCATGAGATCCACGTACTGATTCCTTACATTATGCTCGGTATCATTGCTCTTCATATACTGGGCGCTTTAAAGCATCGCTTCTTTGATAAACCAGAGCACGATGTACTTAAAAGAATGATGTAATCCATTCTCGTGCTGCCAGAATCGTGCTGCCAGAAAAAACCTTCAATACCAGGAAGCATTCTGGCTTGTTCTGAGAAAGGAACCTTGTGTCAACAGAACCTAAAAGAGTCAGCCTGACTGACTCTTGTGCCACTGAGCCCCGCGACCCTTACCAACCGGTTCTAAAATCCCTTCTGAGCGCATTTGCTGCACAACTTTTTTCACCAATTCTCGACTGACCGTAGGTATTTGCAAACAGATATCGGCAATGGAAAATGCACGGCGGGTTTGTTCAATAGCCACCCTGATCAATTGGGATTTTGGCGCTCGGCTACCTTCCCATTGCAGCGTATGGATTTTGTCTTCCATTTCATCATAAGCACGGATCAAGGTATTCAAAAAGAAGTCACACCAGGGCATTGGGTTGTGGGTTCCCTCATGCCAACCTTTTACACTCAACTGCAACGCTCTTTTATAAGATTGTTCGTGCCGGACAAACAGTCTCTCAAGGCTGATCAATTCAGCCACTCGATAACCACTCAACGCCAGCATCATCGACATTATGAGCCATGCGATGCGCGAGTTGCCATCACTGAACGGATGAATGCAGAGAAAGTCCAATACCACGGCTGGAATTAATAACAGAGGTTCTACTTGTTGCTGTAATCCTTCGTGATAAAGGGCAATCAGCTCTTCCATAGCGCCAGCGATAGAGGATGCAGGGATCGTTCGATAGAAAATACCGACTTTTTGCCCACGAGAGTCTCGCTCGACAATTTCTTTATTAGTGACTCGCCAGCGACCGCCTTCATGGGGAAGATGATAGTAAAGCATAGTATGCAGTTGGCGGATCAAGCTGACCGAAAGGGTCATATGCTCACCCGGCTCTACTACCATGTCCAGACTGTCACGATAGCCTGCAATCTGGCTTTCAATAGCCAGAACCGGCTGAAATTCCTTATGAACCAACCTACGCACCAACTCTCGACTGACCGTGATGCCATCAAGGCGGCTGCTGTATTCTACGGATTCCAGCACTGCAATCTGCCGAAGGGTGTCCAACACTTCTGGCTGCTGACGTACCGTCACCAGCTGACGTCCCCTGAATTCTCCCAGCTGACGGAACAGGCCTAGCTGGTGACTGCCAAAGGTGTAATTGGATAAATTTTGCAGTGTCTTCATAGGCCAAAGCGATAAATAATAATTGGTTATTTATCGGGTAATTTATGGATCGCTAAATATGAGTCGAAAAATCATTAAATAAATTCAATTATTTAAAACCTAATTCATAATAGGATATTCATTGGATACTTTTTAATCAAACTCGTAATAACACCTAACATCATTACAACATGCGAGAGTAAGGGAGGGTTTAACAAAGAAACCCGCAAAGTAGGACTTCACGGGGCTGTAAAGCGAGGTATTACTTAGCAAAACTACAGACGGGAACACACATCATGATGCAGATTTCAGCTTTCGGGTCATTGCGACAGGCAGAAGCACAAGCATTAAACTCACCACCCAGATCCGTGCAGGTGTTCTCATCCATGTACTCACATTCCTGATGCTCAGCAACCCATTTGTTTCCCTCAACCGATATACAGGAGAGCACATTTTCCGGGCCGGTTGCGGTAATCTGAGCAGGGATAGAGCGCGTCATTCTAACATTTTTCAGCACGCCAGCTTTACTGAGTTCCAGAGTTTGCCTGGAAACCGTATCAGGGTTCTGCGTGCTTCCGTAGAACTGACGGGTAACCTCTGTACTGGATTGGGCACTTTCCTGAGTCGCTGCACAACCTGTCAGCAAAAGCGCAAAAGAGACCAGCACTGCGGAAACAATTGTTTTCATTAATCTATCCCAAACCGGAAAAGGCGTTATTTAGTCACTGGTCTTAAAGCTTGTCCAGCCAAATCGATCAAAGAGTTGATCCAGGACGGTATCCAGTGGTGCGGAGAGTTTAATCGTTTTATTCGTCATCGGGTGAGTCATGGTCATATTGGTGCAATGAAGCAACAGCCGGTCGGCTCCAAGGTGAGTTGCAAAATATCGATTATGGTTACCTTTGCCGTGTTTAGCATCGCCAATAATGGGGTGCGCGATGTGCTTCATATGACGTCGAATCTGGTGTTTACGCCCGGTTTTTGGGTGTAACTCTACCAGCGAGTAGCGGCTGCAGGGGTATCGATCAATGGCCACAGGCATTTCAGTGATTGCCAGTCGTTCAAATTCTGTCACAGCTTCTTGAGCGGGTTTGTCTTTCCGCGCTTTTTTATCCGCGATCTTGTCCAGCTTCTCTTTTAAGGGATGGTCGATGGTACCCGATTCCGGCGCAAAACCTCTCACAACTGCAAGGTAGGTTTTACTGATGCTTCCTTGCTGAAACTGCTCCCCAGCCAAACTGGCTACTTCCGATGACAACGCAAACACCAATACGCCGGAAGTGGGTTTATCCAGCCTGTGAAGCGGGTAAACCTTTTGTCCTATCTGGTCACGCAGCAGTTGAATGGCAAACCGGGTCTCATGGCGATCAATCATAGAACGGTGCACCAGAAGCCCGGAGGGTTTGTTGATGGCAACGAGCCACTCATCCTGATAGATGATATCCAACGTTTCTTCAGTGACACTGCTCATAATGTCCAACATCCCAACAAATTGCTGCAGAATATAAGCTGCCCCCATCCAAATCCAATAGATTAATGGGCGGTTGTCGAGCGACTGCTCAAAGTCCCAACGGTGATGGCGATAAGAATGACGGCGCCACCAAGTAGCGTTCTTAACGATGGTATTTCAGACAGTACAACTGCCGCCAGAATGATACCGTAAACCGGCTCAAGACAGAGCACCAAACTCACCAATTGTGCTTTGATATGACGCAAACTGATGAGAAAAAGCATTAATGGCAAGGTTGTACAGATCAACCCAAGAGCTATAACTTCAACACTGAAGTCTGCCAATAAACGCCACTCTGATGTTGGGATGATAAGAAGGGTCGTTACCATTGCTCCAATATTTTGAAGGCACGTGAGCTCCATTGGATCCGACTTCTGTACTCGACTTCGATTTGCCAGTGATAACAGCGCCAGTAAAAGCGCGCTCATTACTCCCCAGATAATGCCTTGTACAATGCCTGACTCACTCGCTATAGAGCTAAATGGAAATATGATGGAGATGCCTGCAACCACACCCATTGCAGTGGCAAGATCCAGCTTGCGAAGCTTTTCACGGTAAAAGAATGGCTCAAGGAGGGTTACGAATACAGGAGAGGAGGAAAAGGCCAAAAGACCAATGGCAACTGAAGACACTTGTATGGAGTGAAAGAACGTAATCCAATGAAACGACAGGATAGAACCTAAAGCCATATCACCCAAGGTCTGTCGAGTCATCGATAACGACTTTAGTTTTCCAGTAACAGTCATAACCAGAAGAAGAACGATACTGCCAATCAGAGTTCTACCAAATACAATCAGGCTTGGGTCTATCGGTATCAACTTACCAAAAAGACCCGATATGCCAAATAGAATCACCGCAATGTGGAGTTTAACTAGGGCGTGGTGAGTCTGAGCCATATGACACTCTGATCGATAACAACTAAAAGTGTTGTAATTTAACATAAGTTTTTTTGGAAATCTGAAGCCAAAGTAATCTGTTTGATTTATGACGATTTAGTATTTTTATGCCAAAAGCACTCACAATGTTGGTACTTATCAGTCAGATCTATTGATTTTAATAGAAAATAATCACTTTTAATGCATTCAATCTACTCATTACTTGTTAATCAAAAATCCAACGTCTTCACTGATACATAAGCTTTATTGAAAGTGCTTTCATATCAACTTAATTACTCCCGTGGAGATGAACAATGAAAAAAGTATTTCTTGCTCTAACAACTGCTTCTGCCTTGCTGCTTAGCTCAGTAGCCTTTTCTTCCGAAAGTCAGACTGACTATGCAGAGCAAGCCAGAGAAAGACATGGTCTTGAAAAATCAGTAAAAATGCTGAATCTGAACTTTTATACAGGTCGTGCCACTATGAAGTCAGAATATGAGCCTACTATGTACGAAAAGCGTCAAGCCCGTCTTGAAATGCTTGAAGAATTAAGAGAGATGTAAACTCTTTCTATATAAACCAAGGCTTTTTATTAGCCTTGGTTCATTTCTCCCGCCTTCTTTCTATCCTCCCCCTGCAAAAAACTACGCTAGACTAACTTATCTTTCTATTGATAGTTACAGAGTCATGTCTCTAATATCTGACTGTTAAATTACGGAGTAAGCAAGGCAGAGAAAGCAGAGCTTATTACAACAACCCAGCAACATCGGCTCGCAGTAATTGCTCTCGCCCTAAATCAAAAGCTGCGATAGCAATGTGAAACGTAAAATGCTGTTTCAAATAAGCAAAATCTCTTGATACAGGCCACTGACTTGAGTCTTCAGTCCAAACTGAAAACTCATTTTCCAGAATTTCTTCTGCCTTTTTTTCCAGCTCAGCTAATAAACTTTCATCAGTTTCCTGCTCATCAAAAAGGTATGCTCCACCTTCAAAGTCCCAGATTTCTGGAATTTCTACATCAATGCTCTTTATCCATTCGATAAAGGCTGGCTTTGGTCTAAGTGTTACTACACAGCGATTGATAAACTTCATAAAATTTTCTCCATAGCAAAAACCCCGAACACGAAGTGCTCGGGGTTTTCACAGCCTTGAGCGAACTCAAGGGTAATTTAGTGCCTGG
>NZ_CANMAO010000037.1 GCF_947495845.1 uncultured Endozoicomonas sp.
GTATTTCAGCTATGTCGAAATACGCTTTCCAGCCAAGCAGGGATTTTCTTAACTCAGCGACAATCTGAATAATTGAAGAAATGCAGGGCCAGGTCTTTCATCGTGCAAAATCAAAGCTTGATTCTTACACCTCAAGAAAACAGCCGGGCTATACCTACTTTCCATCCTTGAACGACAGAATACAGATAATGAAGTTCAGTCGAATTTTTCTTTCGACACTTTTTCGACACCCTCTGTTCTGGGGAAATTTCAGACAATAAAAAACCCTGTAAATCATTGACTTACAGGGTTTCTGATTGGTGGAGGCGGCGGGAATTGAACCCGCGTCCGACAATCCTACGCCATTGGCTCTACATGTTTAGTTTCCGTTATTCGGTTAACGCTGAACGACCCAACGGCCAGGGTGAACGGCGCGATCCTGGAATGTTTAACCCACTGGCTTCAGGAAGACCAATGTGGCGATTCTATTTTCGATTGCGATCAGTTCCACCCAATAGACAAAACAGAGTGATCGGGAGACGACTGTTTTTAGGCAGCCATAGCTCCGTGGTAGCTATTATCGTTAGCAACTAATACGTTTGTAGTGTTTGGATTAACGAGCATCACTACACGCTCGACATGCACCTCAGGTTTCGTAATCGTCGTCGAATCCAGATCGCCCCCGATAACAAAACACTGTCGTATTTAGCCAAACAGTTGTACTAAATGCAAGCGTGTTTAGTACA
Organism: uncultured Endozoicomonas sp.; assembly: GCF_947495845.1. Classification (GTDB taxonomy): domain Bacteria; phylum Pseudomonadota; class Gammaproteobacteria; order Pseudomonadales; family Endozoicomonadaceae; genus Endozoicomonas. The sequence goes on from NZ_CANMAO010000037.1 coordinate 726, forward strand.
TAGGTACTTTTACACCAAAAAAACGATGATCGTCGTTAGATATTTCTGTGGGATAATTCGTTAGTTTGTCGTTTATCCCGGATATTTTGGAGTAGGTATGAAGATCAGAGTATCACTGCCGGAAGAGTCAGCGGCGATTTATGAGTTGCATAGAAACACCTTTGACAAATCTGAAGCGGAAACCGTTGCGAAGTTGGCTTGCGATCTATTAGAAGACACCTCGGCACAACCGTTGCTATCCCTTGTTGCCGAGCAGGATGGCCGTATTGTGGGTCATACTCTTTTCAGCCATGTGGTGATTAATGAAGACCCTTCTATAAAAGCCGCCATTCTTGCGCCACTGGGTGTTTCGCCCGATGTTCAAAAACAGGGAGTGGGTACACGATTGATTCAAGAGGGACTGCAGATTTTGAAGGAACACGACGCTGCACTTGTGTTTGTCTATGGAGACCCAGACTACTATGGTCGTTCAGGCTTTTCACTGTGTTCGGATATTTCAGCCCCTTATACCCTAGAACACCCTCATGGCTGGCAAGTGCAAGCTCTGAAGGAAGGCGTACTGACTTCTACAAAAGGTACATTGAGATGTGCTGATGCGTTGATGTCGCCCGATCTTTGGTAAGTGATCAACAAAAAAGGCGCACATTTCTGTACGCCTTTTTTGTATTGAAACGGCTGATTAACCGCGGTGCATAACCCGCTGTTTTTCAATGTTCCATTCACGCTCTTTGGTGGCTGCACGTTTATCAAACTCTTTCTTACCACGGGCAAGAGCGATCTGACATTTAATCAGGTGGCCTTTCCAGTAGAGCTTGGTGGCGACACAGGCGTGGCCTTTTTGCTGTGTTTCGGAGAACAGCTTTGATAATTGCTGACGATGCAACAGCAGTTTACGATCCCGTAATGGATCCGCAATCACATGAGTTGAGGCGGTGGTAAGCGGGGTGATGGATGAACCAATCAACCAGGCTTCGCCATCTTTCAGTAGGACGTAGCTATCCACCAGCTGAACTTTGCCCTGCCGGAGGCTTTTCACTTCCCAACCTGCGAGGGAAATGCCTGCTTCGAAGGTCTCGTCCAGATGATAATCGTGGCGAGCCTTCTTGTTGACGACGATTGAAGAATCGCCCTGTTTACTTTTCTTACTTTTTGCCATGGCGCGGAGTATAGGAGCAGCGTGACTGAAAGTCATCTATTCTCGGGCATAGTCACGGTCTCTACAATAGTGCAGAACCCTCACAGATGATTTTTCTGCATTTACTGACGTTATCAATCAAATATCTATTTTTTAATCAGTGCATACGTATTAGCTATTGAGATGTAAGGGTAGACCGGTACAATCAACCTAACCCGCTCTTATCTTCGTCATTATTCTAAGAACAGTCTGTTGGATTGGATCTTAGTTATAAGGGCTTGAGGTTTGATGGGATCAGGTTGTTAACACCTGATGCTGTACCGTGAAACACTCATTCATCAGCAAGACATGCGCTAAATAGTACGAAAGTTTCGTGAAACGGTCATGGTATGCCAGCTGCTACAAAGCACTGCCAACCAAGACCACAGATTCCTCACTGCTTTCAATGCAAGCGATTTTATTATAACTATATCTGAACGCATTTTTGGGGAACTTATGTCTGGACAAAATCCTGTAACCTCAACAAAAACCTGGGCTAATCGCTGGACTTTTTTGCTGGCAGCTGCCGGCTCCGCCATCGGCCTTGGTAATATCTGGAAGTTTCCGTACATCGCCGGGCAATACGGCGGCGGCGCTTTCGTGATGCTTTACCTGATCTGCATTGCAGTGATGGGTATTCCTCTTTTAATGGCTGAAACCGCCATTGGTCGCCATACACGACACAGTCCTCTGAACGCTATACGTCAACTGACCAGCGAATTGGGTGCCAGTAAACTGTGGAGCATGATTGGCTGGATGGGCATGTTGGCGGGCTTCCTGATCCTGTCTTTCTACAGTGTTATCGCCGGTTGGTCATTGTCTTATGCCTGGCAGATTGTGTCTGGTGGTTTCACTGGCATGACCACTGATCAGGTGGGTGATGCATTTGGTGGACTAGTGTCGTCTGCTGATCGTCAGATTTTCTGGCACTCTGCCTTTATGATTCTGACCTTCGCAATTACTGCCCGTGGTATTCACAAAGGCCTGGAGAAAGGTCTGCAGGTAATGATGCCTGCGCTGTTCGCCCTGCTGCTGATTATGCTCGGCTACAGCATGCTGGAAACTGGCCAGTTTATGCGCGGCTTCGAATTCATGTTCTCCGTGGATTTCTCCAAAGTCACCGGTGAAGCGGTAACGGCGGCATTGGGTCAGGCGTTCTTTACCCTGAGCCTGGGTATGTGCGCATTAATGGCTTACGGTGCTTACATGCCAGCGAACAATTCCATTCCAAGAACTGCACTGAACGTAGCAGCTCTGGATACATTAATGGCTATTGTCTCTGGCCTGATCGTATTCCCAATCGTATTTGCTTATGGCCTTGAACCTTCCGCTGGCCCGGGCCTGCTGTTTGTTTCTTTGACCGCCGCCTTTGTGCACATGCCGATGGGTGAAATTTTCGGCTTCCTGTTCTTTGTCCTGGTTGCCATCGCGGCTCTGAGCTCTGCTATCTCGCTGGTTGAACCTGCACTGGCATGGTTGCTGGAGCGTACACCGCTGAGCCGAACCGTTGCTACCATCATCCTTTGTGCTGCAATCTGGTTTGTTGGTCTGGGTACTGTGTTTGCCTTCAGCGGTGATTTCACTTTCACTCTGTTTGGTAAAAACTTCTTTGATCTGCTGGATTACTTCACCAGCAACATCCTGCTGCCACTGGGCGGTCTGTTGATCTCCATCTTTGCCGGCTGGGTAATCAAACGCTCCACCATGATGAATGAGCTGGGCCTGAGTGTTGGCATGTTCAACCTCTGGCGCGCCATGATTCGTGTTGTTGTTCCCGTGTGTGTACTTGTGGTCGTGATCACCACAATCTTTTAAACACTCACTGTTTCTATCAGGCCGGTATGGGTTATCCTATCCGGCCTTTTTTATGAAAGAACCACGCTATCTATGCCGAAGATTTCCCGCTCTGCACTGGTCACGTATTCCGCTCAACAGATGTATGATCTGGTCAGTGATATTGAGTCCTATGGCGAGTTTTTACCCGGTTGCGCCGGTGGTAAAATCATTAGCCAGGAAGGCGATCAGCTGGAAGCCATTCTCGAAGTAGCAAAAGCAGGCATTCGACAAAGTTTTTCGACGCGGAACAAAATCGTTCCCGGCGTGTCTATAGAAATGAACTTACTGGAAGGCCCATTCAAACATCTTTCGGGAATTTGGACGTTTACCCAACTGGGTGACGATGGGTGTAAGGTTTCCCTTGAGCTGGATTTTGAAATGAGCAACAAGCTCACCGCCGCTACACTCGGTGCGCTGGTTGGCCAAATGATGAACTCAATGGTGGATGCTTTCAGTAACAGAGCGAAGCAGATTTATGGCTGACATATTGATAGCTGAGATATTGATGGATGAGCCAGAGGTTCATGTTGAAGTGGCTTATGCCAAAGCTCATGAGCAGAAGATTGTCTCGGTCACCTTAAAGGAAGGCACAACGCTTCGCGAGGCGGTCAGGCAATCCGGCATTGCCTCCTTTTTCCCGGACATTGATATTGATCAATCAACAATGGGAATTTTCGGCAAAACCGTAGCCAAGCCCGATCAACAAGCTGTAAAAGAAGGCGACAGGATTGAGATTTATCGCCCACTGATTGCCGACCCGAAAGAGGTTCGCAAACGCAGGGCAGAACAGGCCAAGCAGAAGGCTGAGCTGGAACAACGGGATTGAATTGTAAGTGAAGCAGAAGGGAAAAGGTTGCCGGCAACCTTTCAGGTTACCGAGCAACGATCAACTTTGCTTTATTGCTCAGTGCTTTCGGGGCGGTAATCGCCAACAATAGACTGCAGCTTGTCTTCTTCAAAGAAGAGCGTGACGTTTTTCTGCTCCCGGTCTTGACCGCCCGGTTGCATGCTGTACACATAATCCCAGCGATTCGGGTTAAAGGTATCTTCCAGCAATGGTGTACCCATAACGTACTGAACCTGGGCACGAGACATACCCGGACGGAGCTGATTAATCATTTCCTGGGTAATAACGTTTCCCTGTTGCACATCAATCTTGTACGCACCGGGGAAACTGATAAGCTTGGAACCACCGTCAGTGGAACTGGCGCATCCTGTTAGCAGGGTTGCGGAGAAGGTAGCTGTTATAAGCGCGGCGGCCAGTGTGAACGAGGTTTTTTGCATCGATTTCAGACTTCCACTATCTTGCTTGCTCTAAGTTAAACTTGCAGTGTTTCAGCGGCTCAAACAGTTGAGGCTCTATGAAAAAACTGCACGAAAATGTGATAATAGCAGGATTATCTTATTAAGGGTTAGGGAAACGTTTTGGAAAATCAAGAGTTGCGTAAAGCAGGACTGAAAGTAACCCTGCCAAGAGTTAAGATTCTTCAGATACTCGAAAGTGCTGAAGATAAACACATGTCTGCGGAAGATGTTTACAAAGCACTTCTGGATGCAGAAGAAGACGTTGGTCTGGCAACGGTTTATCGGGTGCTGACCCAATTTGAAAGCGCCGGCCTTGTGGTACGCCATAACTTTGATGGCGGCCACTCCGTGTTTGAACTGTCTCGTGGTGAGCATCACGATCATATGGTCTGCATGGAAACTGGTGATGTCATTGAGTTTGTTGATGACGCTATCGAGAAACGTCAGCATGCGATAGCGGAAGAACACGGCTATGAAATTGTGGATCACAACCTTGTGATTTACGTTCGACCTAAGAAGAAATAATAATTAGAAAAACGGCTGTACTATTTTCTAACCTTATTCTTGATACCTCTGGAGCATCAATGTTTCAGAGGTATTTTTTATCCAACTGGAGCTTTGCAATGAGCAAAAACAGGAAGCAACGTAAACGGCCAGCATCTGCTGTTCTTAAGTTGATGCAGGAACCCATGTTCCGCCAACGTCGTGAAGTACTAAAGACAGGTTATAAAAGAAAAGAGAAGCATCGTGGTCGTGATAGTCACAGGCAGCATGAGAAAACATTAACTACGCTAGTGTTTTCTCATGCTGCCTGATAAGGCATTAGCTTACGACTTAACCTAACACCCTAAGGGTAACGGTAGTAAGCAAATTACTACTGATTCGCCATTCCCGCGAAGGAGACTGTCGCAAAACCCGTAGGTCAGTAATTCTGTAAGAATTGCCGACATCTCTCAGGTCTGTCGGTGCTGATCTTTTGCAACAGCCTCTGGAGCATGGGAACGAGATGATTGAGAGTTTCGCGACAGCCTCGAAGGCGGGAATGATACTGGGAATTTCTTTTTTGCCCCTACCTTAACCAATAACCCTACGCTTGCGCCTGAAGCAGCATTTCCTGCGCATGATTCAAGGTTGGCGTTGTCAACTCCACGCCTCCGAGCATTCTGGCAATTTCATGCAGGCGATGCTCACCATCCAATTTAAGAATCCGAGTGCTCGAGGTTTTACGACTGACCTTTTTACTTACATGAAGGTGCTGGTGCGCCTGTGAAGCAACCTGAGCCTGGTGAGTCACACACAGCACCTGTCCGTTTTTACCCACTTCCCGAAGCATGTTGCCCACAATTTCTGCGGTGCCACCGCCGATACCCACATCCACTTCATCAAAAATCAGGGTTGGCGTTGCTGCGGTTTGGGCAATAATGACCTGAATCGCCAAAGAGATACGGGATAGCTCACCGCCAGAAGCCACTTTTGCTAATGGTCGTGGTGCTTGCCCCGGGTTGGTTGTCACCAGAAACTCAATGGACTCAAACCCTTGAGAAGAAACGGTTCTTTCTGCTATTTCAGTCAGCTCAATACAGAAGCGCCCCTTCGGCATGCCTAACAAGGCGATTCGCTCCGTGACCAGTTTTTCCAGTTTTTTTGCCGCTTTTTTACGTTTCACTGATAAAGCGGAAGCGCACTCTTGATGTTGTTTTTTAAGTTTGAGTAACGCGTTTTCAAGCCCTGCCACCTGCTCATCGTGGCATTGAACCTTTTCCAACTCTTCACTGATTTGCTGTTGCTTCTCCAGCAACTCCTCTGGTTGAACCCGGTGCTTTCTTGCCAACTCAAAAATGGCGCTCAATCGCTCTTCAATTTCCTGCGCACGAGCAGGATCGGCTTCAAAGCTGTCCATAAAATGATTCAGCTCACCCACCGCTTCTTCCACTTGAATCTGTGCAGATGACAGCATATCGATGGCGTTGGTAATGCCAGCATGGTCAATCTCTAAATCGCTCAGGCGATGAAGACAAACAGACAGTTGCTGCAACACATTATCGCCTTCATCGCTGGAACACAGTTGTGTGACCTGATGACAGGCACTGAGCGTGGTGCCAGCCTGGGACTGCTGTTTATGTTCTTGCTCCAGCTGCTCCACTTCACCGGGTTGCAGACCGAGTTGTTCCAGCTCATTCAGCTGATAGCTGAGCAGTTGCACACGCTCTTCTCGTTCCTGCTGATCCGACAACAAGTTATTTAGCTGCTCATGGGTATGGCGATACTGCGACGACAGCTGCGCAACTTCTCTGGCCTGTTTTACCGATCCGGCAAACTCGTCCAGCATCACACCGTGATGACTTTTTCGCAGCAGAGATTGATGGGCATGTTGGCTGTGGATATCAATCAGCATCTCACCGAGCGACTTCAGTTCAGAAAGCGTCACCGGCGTGCCGTTGATATACCCTCTGGAACGCCCTTCTTTGGTGATAACACGACGGAGAATGCAGGCAGACTCATCACTTTCTGAGCCGCCATCATAATCTCGCTCTTTCATCCACTGTTGTGCCACCGGAATTCTGTGCAGATCGAAACATGCGCGAATGTCTGCTCGTTCAGCACCATCTCGCACACAATCGCTATCAGCCCTTCCGCCAAGAGCAAGCCCAAGTGCGTCCAGCATAATGGACTTACCAGCACCGGTTTCGCCGGTAATAGCGGTCATCCCGGAGGCTATATCCAGGTTCAGTTGATCCACAATGGCATAGTCGCTGATAGAGATTTGGTTGAGCATGACAATTCTCACAATCCCGATTGGGTGAGTGGCACTAGCGCCACGCACCTAAATACTGTTTATTTATACAGTAATATATAGATCGGCATTGGTAAAGAAATTTCCCCTTGAATATACTGTTGCCATCCCCATATTACGCTATCAATAAAGATTACTTTGCGTGGTCGACACGCCTGTTATCCATTACGACAAACCCCAGCCCTCGTTGAGCTGGGTAGATATCCGGAGAACCGCTGGAATGGCTGAAGAAAACAGTAAAGTCGAAGAACCGTTAGAAACACCGGAAACTGAAGCGGCGGCAGAAGACGTTGCGCAGGAAAACCCACTCTTTAACGAAGAGCCTGAACTGATGACCGCTGACGAAACAGCGGTAAATGCAGGCCGTATCGAAGAGTTGGAACAGCAACTGGCGCTTGCCAAAGATCAGGCTTTGCGTGCGACCGCTGAAGCGATGAACACAAAACGTCGCGCCGAGCAGGACGTGGAAAAAGCCCACAAATTTGGCGTTGATAAGTTCGTAAATGAAATGATTCCGGTGGTTGAAAGCCTTGAAAAAGGCATCGAGAACGCTGAACAGGCTGAAGGCCAGCACGAAACCATGCTGGAAGGCATGCGCCTGACTCACAAACAACTGCTGGATGCCCTGGGCAAGTTTCAGGTTCTGCAGGTTAACCCTGAAGGCGAACCGTTTGACCCGAACTTCCATCAGGCGATTTCCATGGTGCCGAACCCAGACATGGAACCGAATACCGTGATGAACGTGTTTCAGAAAGGCTACACCTTGCACGGTCGCGTGATTCGTCCAGCCATGGTGGTCGTTTCCAAAGCAAGCTGACCATCGACAGGCTTTTTCAAGATTTCACGGTTTATTTTAAATGGCTTCTTTTAAATTGTTTCTTGAAAAAGCCCTTGAAAATGAAAATGCCGCTCCCATATAGCAAGTCAAGTTCGTGGCAAACGTCACACCACCGTTTCCCCAGCTCTTCAGGTTGGGGAAACCTTTGGGAAGCGACCAGTTTTTAAAGTTTAAGGTCCGTTTATACGGGCATGGAGAGAATCAAAATGGGTAGAATCATTGGTATCGATCTGGGCACCACCAACTCTTGTGTGGCTATCCTGGACGGCGAAAAAGCAAAAGTCATCGAAAATGCTGAAGGCGCACGTACTACGCCTTCTATCATTGCTTACACTGACGACGGCGAAGTTCTGGTAGGCCAGCCAGCCAAGCGTCAGGCCGTTACTAACCCAGACAACACGCTTTACGCTATCAAGCGTCTGATCGGTCGCCGCTTCCAGGACGACGTGGTTCAGAAAGATATCAAAATGGTGCCTTACAAAATCACCGAAGCGGACAATGGCGACGCGTGGGTAGAAGTTAAAGGCGACAAGAAAGCACCACCTCAGGTTTCTGCTGAAATCCTGAAAAAAATGAAGAAAACCGCTGAAGATTATCTGGGCGAAGCGGTAACTGAAGCGGTTATCACCGTACCTGCTTACTTCAACGATTCCCAGCGTCAGGCAACTAAAGACGCGGGCCGCATCGCCGGTCTGGACGTTAAGCGTATTATCAACGAGCCAACCGCCGCCGCACTGGCTTACGGCATGGACAAACGTAAAGGCGACCAGACCATCGCGGTTTATGACCTGGGTGGCGGTACCTTTGACGTATCCATCATTGAAATTGCCGACGTAGACGGCGAGCACCAGTTCGAAGTACTGGCCACCAACGGTGACACCTTCCTGGGTGGTGAAGACTTCGACATGCGTCTGATCGAGTATCTTGCGTCCGAATTCAAGAAAGACCAGGGCATCGACCTGCACGGTGACCCACTGGCTATGCAGCGTCTGAAAGAAGCCGCTGAAAAAGCCAAGATCGAACTGTCCTCCGCAACCCAGACTGATGTTAACCTGCCTTACATCACTGCTGATGCCACCGGCCCTAAGCACCTGAACGTTAAGGTGAGCCGTGCCAAGCTGGAATCTCTGGTAGAAGATCTGGTTAAGCGTTCTCTGGAGCCTTGCCGTACTGCGGTTAAAGACTCTGATCTGGATCTGTCCGAGATCAACGAAGTCATCCTCGTTGGTGGTCAGACCCGTATGCCTCTGGTTCAGAAGCTGGTTGCTGAATTCTTCGGCAAAGAGCCTCGCAAAGACGTGAACCCAGACGAAGCCGTTGCCATGGGTGCTTCTATTCAGGCTGCCGTACTGGCCGGCGACGTGAAAGACGTTCTGCTGCTGGACGTAACGCCACTGACTCTGGGTATCGAAACCATGGGTGGTGTAATGACCGCTCTGATCGAGAAAAATACGACTATCCCAACCAAAAAGTCGCAGGTATTCTCTACTGCAGACGACAATCAGGGCGCGGTAACCATCCACGTTCTGCAGGGTGAGCGTAAGCAGGCAACCCATAACAAATCTCTGGGTCGTTTTGATCTGGCAGACATTCCACCAGCACCACGGGGCATGCCACAAATCGAAGTGAGCTTCGATCTGGACGCCAACGGTATCCTGAACGTGTCTGCAAAAGACAAGGCGACCGGCAAAGAACAGTCTATCGTTATCAAGGCTTCTTCCGGCCTGTCCGATGAAGAAATCGATCAGATGGTACAAGACGCCGAAGCCAACGCTGCGGACGACAAGAAGTTTGAAGAGCTGGCTGCGGCTCGTAACCAGGCTGACGGCCTGGCACACGCCACTCGTAAAACCCTTGAAGAAGCAGGCGACAAAGCCACCGAAGAAGAGAAGACAGCCATTACTGCCGCTATCGAAGAACTTGAAGCTGCAGTGAAAGGCGACGATAAAGAAGTTATCGAAGCCAAAACTCAGGCGCTGTCTGAAGCTTCTGCTGGTCTGGCTCAGAAGATGTACGCCGATGCCGCCGCTCAGGAACAGGGCGAAGCCCAACCTGAAGGCAAGCAGTCCGATGCTGCTGACGACGCTGTAGATGCAGAGTTTGAAGAAGTAAAAGACGAAAAGAAGTAAATGATCGTCAATGATTGATGGTTAATACCAGTCAAATTTTCTAAACCCGTAATGAGCATGGTGAACTGGAGTGTAAAACAAGGCGAAGGGACGAGTCATAGCAGAGCTATGGCGAGGAGCTTCAACGCAGGATTACTCTTCAGGTTACCAGCGCAATAGGGATTTATAAAATGCGGTTGGTATACTCGGCGCGGGATGCATTTCCCGCGTTGTCGTATTTATAAAATGAGACAGAATTGACCATGAATCCAGTTAGCACTGTGTTTTCATGCTCGACTGGTGAATGCAGGTAGCTCAGGGTTTTCTGATGTCAAAACGCGACTATTACGAAGTACTTGGTGTTGATAAAAGTACTTCAGAAAAGGATATAAAAAAGGCCTATCGTCGTATGGCCATGAAGTTTCACCCGGACAGAAACCCGGGTGATGCGGAAGCAGAATCAAAGTTTAAGGAAATCAACGAAGCCTATGAAGTTCTGACCGACAGTCAGAAAAAGGCAGCTTATGATCAGTACGGTCATGCTGGTGTTGATCCCAACATGGGCGGCGGTGGTTTTGGCGGCGCTGGTGCTGGCGGCTTTGGCGATATCTTCGGCGATGTGTTCGGCGATATCTTTGGTGCCGGCGGTGGTGGCCGTGGTCGCAGTTCCGTTCAGCGCGGCTCCGATCTTCGTTACCAGATGGAGCTCAGTCTGGAAGAAGCCGTTCGCGGCGTGTCCAAAAAAATCCGTATTCCAACACTGGTTGGCTGTACCGCCTGTGATGGCTCTGGCGCCAAAAAAGGTACTCAGCCAGTAGGCTGTACCACCTGTGGCGGCATTGGTCAGGTACGTATGCAGCAGGGCTTTTTCTCTGTTCAGCAGACCTGCCCGGACTGTCGTGGTACTGGCAAGATGATCAAAGATCCTTGCAGAGAGTGTCACGGTGAAGGTCGCGTACAGGAATACAAGACACTGTCCGTTAAAATTCCAGCGGGTGTGGATACTGGCGACAGGATTCGTCTGGCTGGCGAAGGTGAAGCGGGCGTTAACGGTGGCCCTGCCGGTGATTTGTATGTTCAGGTCAGCGTTGCCGATCACGCCATTTTCCAGCGCGATGGTAAACACCTCTACTGTGAAGTCCCCATTACCTTTGTGGATGCGGCACTGGGTGGAGAACTGGAAGTACCAACGCTGGATGGCCGGGTGAAACTGAAGATTCCAGAAGAAACCCAGACAGGTAAATTGTTCCGCTTGCGGGGTAAAGGTGTTCTGCCTGTTCGTGGCGGCAGTGCCGGCGACCTGATGTGTCGTGTGGTTGTGGAAACGCCGGTGAAGTTAACCGGACGCCAGAAAGAACTCTTCAAAGAACTGGAAGAAACCTTCAAAAAAGAAGGCCACGCCAAACAATCCCCAAAGAAGCAGTCCTTCTTTGATGGTGTTAAGAAATTCTTTGATGATATGACCGCCTGACCGTTAAAAAGCCCCGGTTCCGGGGCTTTTTCTCCCTTTATTTCTCTCTTTATTTTTCCAACGTAGAAATCACTTTTTCACAAAGTTTTTTCAACAAGAGCAACTCATCGAGATCCAGTTTAATTTTACACTTCATCTCTGCTGGCACTGTCAGCGCCTGAGTCTTGAGCAATACACCCGCTTCCGTAAGCTTTAATACCCGAACCCGCTCATCCTGCTCGCTTCTTCCACGCTCTACCAGCCCCTTACCTTCAAGCCGTTTTAGCAACGGGGTTAATGTACCCGAATCCAAATAAAGCCGGGCACCTACATCTTTCACACTGACTCCGTCACTCTCCCACAGCACCATCATCACCAGATATTGCGAATAGGTCAGATCGAGCTTATCCAACAACGGACGGTAGGTTCGAATAACTGCATTGGACGCACTATAGAGAGGAAAACACACCTGATTTTCAAGCAGCACACTATCTTGGGCAGATAACGGATTATTACTCACACAGTCAGTCATCTCAGGCACCATTAAAAATAAATTGCACACAATATACTTGCATTCAATGGTTATATAAATATATGATTGCCCTCTATTCAATTGCACACAATACAAATGAGTAAGGAAGCGACTATGACTACCCTCTACAAAACTCAGGCAACCGCATTAGCAGGTCGTAACGGCCAGGTAAAAACAGACGATGGCCTGTTAAATCTGGAATTGGCTTATCCGAAAGAAATGGGTGGCTCTGGTGCAGCCACAAACCCGGAACAATTGTTTGCAGCAGGGTACTCAGCCTGTTTCTCCAATGCGATTCTGTATGTTGCCCGGGAAGGTAAAGTAGCCATTACAGATGCTCCGGTGACTGCAGAAGTTGGGATCGGTCCTAATGGCCAAGGCGGCTTTGCCTTAACAGTCAGTCTTGCTGTTACTCTCGATCTACCTCAAGAACAGGCGCTTGAATTGGTTCGTGTTGCCCATCAGGTCTGCCCTTATTCCAATGCAGTGCGTGGCAATATTGATGTTGTGGTTACTGTTAATGGCCAGTCAATTTAACCTCGCTTGTTCATTTAATGCCGGTCAGAGTGCCGGCATTTCTATCGCCTTCGTTTTACCTCACCCCAGCCTTTACAACATCCTGTATACTGATTGAACTTCATAACTATAAAAATAAATAAATGCTCTATATCTCTCACAGTCATGGCAAAGGTCGCGGCGTTTATACAGACAGCCGTATTGAAAGAGAAACGATCATCGAACGCACCCCTATTCTGGAAATACCACAAGAAGAAGTAGAGATGCTTCAGCTAACCATATTGAACAACTATTACTTTGCCTGGGGATTTGATCAACAACAGGCAGCCCTCGCTCTTGGGCTGGGTTCAATATACAACCATTCATACACACCTAATGCCGTTTATATTCCGCGGGAAGCAGAGCAGCTGATTGAATTCGTCGCTATCCGAAAAATACTGGCTAACGAAGAAATCACTATAAACTACAATGGTTCTCCTAATGATCAGACCCCTTTATGGGGATCTGACGAAATCCCCTGGCTGAAATAGCCTTTGAAAGTACTCTGTAATAAACAAAAATATCTATCGCCAGAAAATTAAATCTCAGGATAGAATATGCATCCCTTGTTCACATCTGGAGCCCTACGTGGTTACGCTTGTTGCGTATGTAGTTATCGCTATCGCGGTATCTTTTATCTGTTCGGTATTTGAAGCCGTTCTTCTCAGTATATCCCCGGCCTATGTGGTCAGCCTTGAGCAAAAAAACAGCAAATGGGCCAGCTTGGTTCGTGAGCTTCACGACCATATTGATCGCCCACTGGCCGCTATCCTGACCTTGAATACCATTGCGCACACCATTGGTGCTGCCAGTGCTGGTGCGCAGGCCGCCAAAGTATTCGGTGATGCATACATTGGTGCTTTCTCTGGCGTGCTGACTCTGCTGATTCTGGTGCTGTCTGAAATTATTCCAAAAACCATTGGTGCTTCCTGGTGGCAAACACTGGTTCCGGTCATGGCCGTCGGTGTTCGTTTTATGGTTAGACTGCTGCTGCCTATTATCTGGCTGACAGAAATTCTAACCAGTAAGCTGTCGCCTAAAGACAAAACCAATCCCTACCTGCGAGATGAGATTCATGCCATGGCAGACCTCGGTTTGCAATTAGGTGCACTGCAAGGTGTTGAATCTGAATTGATGAAGAACATGCTCAAGTTTCGCGATCTGCAGATTGTCGAAATCATGACGCCACGTTCCGTACTTTTTTCATTGCCAGAGTCAACGACGACCGAAGGCTATATGCAAGCATTCTCGGATTCCAGCTTCTCCCGTATCCCGGTGTACGGTGAAGACCCTGATGATATCAATGGCTTTGTTATCCGTAACGATATCTTGATGGCTCATCTGCGAGAAGGTGGCAATACCAACCTGCAAAGCCTCAAGCGCCCAATCATTGCGGTCCTGGAAAAAGAACCGTTACCAAAATTAATGGCGACCTTTCTGGAGCAACGCAGTCACATCGCCATGGTGGTCACTGAATACGGTGATATCCGCGGTATTGTGACCTTGGAAGACATGATCGAAACCCTGCTGGGTCGTGAGATCGTAGACGAAAGCGATCAGGTTGTGGATATGCAGCAAGCTGCAAAAACTAAATGGGCGCACCGCCTGACAGCCACCGCTTCCTAATTATCTCTTCAAATGTGGGATGGCTCTTTCGAGCTATCCTACACTCTCCGTGTCTTCCCACTCCCACCCAATCTGAGGTTGTTGCAAACACTCTGGTTCCCACGCTGATCGAGGTTGTCGCAAAAGGTGTTTAAAAACAGATCTCGTAGGTCGGCAACATGCAGGGTTGCCGACAATCAGCCCCTACAGCGCGGCGAGATGTCGGCAAGTCTTGCAGAATTACCGACCTTGTGGTTTTACGACAACCTCTGAGCATAAGAACGAGATGTTTGAGATTTCGCAACAGTCTCAATCTGTGATTAAGAGCTCGTTATAAACGACAGAAACTTTACAAAACATTGTAATAAGAATAATTCTCATTATAATTCTCTTCCAGATTACCAATGCACAATAAGAATCATGGAGCTCAATCAGGATGAAGCCAAACTTTTCGCTTTCCGCCATCGGCACATTGATGGTCGCATCTGCCCTGTTGACGGGCTGTAACCAGTCTGAAGAAACCGTCAGTGTTGCACCAGAAACTCAGGAAACCATTGTCGTCGAAGCGGCCAGAGAAGCCGCGAGCACGTCAATTTCTGCCAATGATGTGGTTGCCCATTATGCAGACGTGGCACTCGCTACCTTTGAAGATGCGTTGATCACCGCAAAAAGCCTGAAAGAAGCCAGTCATAATCTGGTTGAAAACCCCAGCGAAGAAAATCTTGAGCTGGCAAAGGCGGCATGGAAAGCGGCACGTGTCCCTTATCAGCAGAGTGAAGTATTCCGTTTTGGTAATGCCATTGTTGATGACTGGGAAGGTCAGTTGAATGCATGGCCTCTGGATGAAGGCCTGATCGACTACGTTCAGCCTTCAAGCTACGACTTTGAAATGGGTAACGATGGCGCTTTGGCCAATATCGTCAACAACACTGAATTAAACGTCAGCGGTGAACTACTAAACCTTGAAACACTGACACCGGAACTGCTGGCAAACCTGAATGAGCTCGGCGGCAGTGAAGCCAACGTAGCTACCGGTTACCACGCCGTTGAATTTCTGCTCTGGGGTCAGGATCTGAACGGTACCGGCAGTGGTGCAGGCAATCGTCCGGCTACCGATTTTGCTAAAGGCGAAACCTGCACCGGTGGTAACTGTGAGCGTCGTGGCCAATACCTGATCACCGCTATGGACTTGCTGATTGCAGACCTTGAATACATGGTTGGCCAGTGGCAACCAGAAGTCGGCGACAACTACCGTGCAGAATTACTGGCAGACTCTACCGACCAAGGCTTTCGCAAAATGTTGTTTGGCATGGGCAGTTTATCCCTCGGCGAACTGGCCGGTGAGCGTATGAAGGTCGCTCTCGAAGCCAACTCCAGTGAAGATGAGCACGATTGCTTCAGCGACAACACGCACTACTCTCACTTTTATAACAACAAAGGCATTCGCAACGTGTATACCGGGGAATATCAGCGTGTGAATGGCGACGTGCTTTCCGGACCAAGCCTTGCGGATTTGGTTGCTGCCAAAGATGAAGCCCAAGCCGCCACTATTCTTAGCAGCTTTGATCATAGTGAAAGCGCCCTGCAATCTCTGGTGGATTCTGCCGAGAAAGACGGCATTTTCTTCGATCAGCTGATTGCTGCCGGTGACGAAAAAGGCAATGCGCTGGTACAATCTGCAATAACGACATTGGTCGTTCAAACCAGTGCCATTGAAGAAGCAGCCGGCCTTGTTGGTATTAAGCAACTGAACCCGGATACTGCGGATCACAAGTTCTAAATATAAGAAGTAGATAAATGGATCTTCGAACCTTACGGTTCGCCTTTATAGCCCCGGCCGCTTTTCTAGTAGTGGCATCGGGGCTTTCGGGCTGTAATAAAACCGAAAAAATAGCCTACGAAGTTGGCGAAGAACGTCCTGGTGGCGAGTCTTCAGTGAACGCCAAAGGTCGTAATGCCTTCTCGCTACCTTCCGGCAATATGGCCATCACTCGTCGTCTTGATTTCAGCGTCGGCAATAGCTTTTTCCGTAACCCTTGGGTTGCAGCACCAGCCAGCACTGATGCTCGAGATGGGCTTGGGCCATTGTTCAACACTAACGGTTGCCAGAACTGTCATATCAAAGATGGGCGAGGTCATGCACCGAATGATGGTGAATTGAACCGCGTATCCATGCTGGTTCGCCTGAGCATTCCAACACCGGAAGGTAAGACGTTACGTCCAGATCAGAGCGTCATGCCACATCCTGTCTATGGAGGGCAATTGCAAGACTTCACATTGCCAGGCGGCATTGCTGAAGGTCGTGTTCGTGTGAATTACACATATCATGACGTGCAGTTCTCTGATAGTGAAACCGTGGAACTCAGAAAGCCGGTCATCACGATTGAAGACTTGGGCTATGGGCCTCTGTCATCCGATGAGTATGGTGACATTATGATGTCTGCCCGCATTGCACCACCGATGATAGGACTTGGTTTACTGGAAGCCATTTCAGAAAACGACATTCTCGCCAATGCCGATGTAAATGATGAAAACGACGATGGTATCTCCGGTAAACCCAATCAGGTATGGGATGTAGAGCAGCAGAAAACGACACTGGGTCGCTTTGGCTGGAAAGCAGGCCAACCAACGCTGAAACAACAAAATTCCGGCGCATTTAATGGCGATATGGGCTTAACCACCCACCTCTTTATGGAAGAAAACTGTACGCCTGATCAAACTCGCTGCCACGAATTAATGGCCGGTGAGCATCCGGAAGTCTCTGATAACATCCTTGATAAAGTCACGTTCTATACCCGCAACCTTGCCGTGCCGGTTCGTCCGGATGCTAAAGACGCTAAGGTTCTCAAAGGCAAACAGATTTTTTACGACGCTGGATGTGCATCTTGTCATACTCCATCATTCACCGTTGGCGCTGACGCAGATGCCGAACAAGCAAACCAGAAAATCTGGCCTTACACCGACATGTTACTTCACGATATGGGGGAAGGCCTGGCAGACCATCGACCGGAATATCTTGCCGATGATCGTGAATGGCGCACGCCACCGCTTTGGGGAATTGGGCATACCCATGAAGTGGATGAAACAGCCGGCTTTTTACACGACGGCCGCGCCCGAACCTTGATGGAAGCCATTCTCTGGCACGATGGCGAAGCTGCCAACGCTAAAGAGCAGGTTCTGGCCATGGACGCTAGTGATCGCAACGCCATCATTCGTTTTGTTGAGTCCTTATGAAGAAATCACTTTCTCTCTTGATTCTTTCCCTTGGTCTGATGGGTTGCAACCCATCAGACTCAGTGATGACAGAGCCAACACGTTCACCCATAACCCTATTGATTGAAGAACAAATTCAGCTGGCCTGGCAGCAGTTAGTCGCTGAGTCAACGGCTTACAATCAGCTGACCACTGACTTCTGCCAGCCTGACGCCACAAACGACATTGGTTTACTGCAGGCACAGTGGAAGAAAACCATGTTGCGCTGGCAAACCTCAGAAACGCTTAGCCAGCTGATGCTGGAAGAGAATATGGAAGGCTGGCGTTTTCAATTCTGGCCCGATAAAAAGAACCTGACGGGAAGAAAGGTCGAAGCCAGAGTTGCTGCTGAAAACCCGATTCCCATACTGTCTGACAGCGTTATTCTGCAAGGATTGTCCGCTGCCGAATACCTGTTGTTTGATCAGCAGGTGTTAGAAGCACTTAATCAGAAACCTTCTGCTTACTGTCAATTTCTCATAGAAAACTCAGAATCGATTCTGGCCAACAGTCAGGAGCTACAACAGCAATGGCAATCAAATGGTACTTTCTTCACCAAGGCGGTTGCGCTGGAAAATGCCACTGAAAATCCGCTGAGTTTGGATGGTTGGGTACTAAACACGCTAGACTCTCAAACGGCCCGCTTAAAGAAAGAGCTTTCTCTGCCTTTCAGCGACAAGCGAACCAATCTCTATCTCGCAGAATCCTGGCGCAGCGGTCAGTCTCTGGAACATATTCGACAGGTGATTTCTACTTTTCATGCCATGACGGCGTTGGCATCGCAACAAACGGGTAACACCCATCCTGAACAATGGCAGGAAATCAACAATCGCCTGAATTCATTAAGCCAATCAGTTGATACACTCCCCCATCGCTTTTCTGAAGTGATTGAGCAGGATAAAATTGAAGATCTTAAGCAGTTCAAAATCCAAGTAGACAACCTGCACGCTTCGGTTGTGGCGGTTTCTAAAGATCTTCACGTGCCCCTCGGGTTTAACTCCAGCGATGGTGATTAATGTATCGTCGTACGTTTATAAAAAGTGCAGCCGTGCTGGCAGGCATCAGTCTGATTGGTACAGGCTGTTCACCACAGAGTGACCGCAGGGTATTGGTCAGTGCTGCCAGAGACACTCAGGGAAAATTCAGCATTCGCTTGAATGACCCACTCTCTGATCATTCAACAATAATACCGGTTCCAAGTCGTCTTCATGATGCCTGCCATCGACCTGGTTATTCAGAAATCGTCGCCTTTGAGCGCCGCCTGGGTTATCAGTTTCATGTCGTCGATCTTCGCGATGAGAAGTTATCATCAACGGTGGCGGTAGCTAATCAACGACACCTTTATGGCCACGGTGTTTTTAGCCACGACGGGCAGTTTCTCTATACCACTGAGAACGACACCACGACATTAAATGGTGTTATTGGCATCTATGACGCTGAACAAAACTATCAAAGAGTCGGTGAATGGCAACTATTACTGCCGGGGCCTCACGAGCTGAAGTTGATGCCTGATGGTGAGACCCTGGTCATCGCTGTTGGCGGTATTCAAACCCACCCGGATGCCGGCAGAACCACACTGAACCCTCAAACACTTCAGCCAGCTCTGGTTTATCTGGATAGACGCTCTGGAAAGGTAATCGATCAACAGCGCTTTATTGATCCACGACTGAGTATCAGACACCTTGATGTCGCCCCCGATGGACTGGTGGCCATTGGTATGCAATATCAGGGGACGAATGATGAAGCGCTGCCATTGGTGGCGACTCACCGGATTGGACAACCCATCAAGGCGGTTGAAGCGCTTCCGGAACAATGGATGGCGCTGAATAGTTATATTGCCAGTGTTGCGGTATTACCGGATATGGATACCTTAGCCGTTACTTCTCCTCGCGGTAATCGTATCGCTTTTATCCAGCAATCTACCGGACGTCTTCAGACGTTTATCTACCAAAAGGATTGTGCGGGGATCGCCGCCATCAATAAAAGCCAACTGGCCGTTAGCGACGGCCGCGGTCAGATACAGATTCTCGAGTGTTTTGAAGGCAGGGCGGAAACAGTGAAAATGGTGAAGCATTCACAGTGTCAGTGGGATAACCACATGCTGATGGTGTAAGACCAAACCAGCGACGTTTACCAAGCAGAGGTAAAAAAGTGCTGTTACCCACAGCACTTCTTGAATTTTTTCCCACTACCACATAAACAAGGATCATTTCTGCCAACCTTAGCTCCATTACGAACCAATGGTTCTTTTGATGGTGTCATGGGCGGTTTGAACAACGCCTGCTTTTGACCAATTGGTCTTTTGCTTTTCACCGGCTTTTTAGCGGGCCAAGGTCGGTTAACGTGTTGAACCTCACCAGAACGGGTGGCCACAGAAGCGGCTACCTGCGGTTGAACAGCCTTTTCCGGAGTACTCATGAAGGCAGCCCAATTTTCCAGCTCGGATACACAGTCATCAATATACGTAAGATTCTTGTACGACGGTGCTTTGATTTCACCGGGGTGAGCCTGCAGCATGGTTTTTATTCCGTCTTCATCCAGCATGGTTTCAACCATTAACCCTTCTTGATGAACACTCAGCACATCCGCTTCCAACTCCACCAAACCCGCTACCATTGTATTGAAAATCAAACCATCCCAGACTGCATTCTGTTTTCTTTCCAATTTGCCTTGATAGAGCGACTCGAAGTAGTCCATCAAGGCGACATCAGTGATCTGCCCATAGGCGGCATGAGTCACCAATGCGCCCAGAGCTGCATTTCGTACTTGAGGGTGAGTGTGATCGTTCTCTATTAATGGCTGCAGCGTCTCAATAGCATCAACTTCGGCGTTCGACATTATTGACGCTAACATCCGACCAAGGCTTTCACTGATCACATAACCCAATAACCGACTTACCGTCTTTGGGCTGGCAGACACCAATTCCACCATTAAAGGCAGTGCCTTGGGCTCCCGAAATTGAGCCAACAGGTAAGCGGAAAAGAACAACAAAGTGGTGTTGTGATGTTTTGGCAAGTCATCCCCGAGTGCAATCGTCTCTTTAAGATGATCTAACAGTATGGGTGTAACGGCGTCTTGATTGGCGACCGCGGCCTGCAATGCGGCTTTTGGAAGTTTGCCCACTTCAAAAGAGGACAATGCGCTGATGATGTCTTCGGTATTCACCCTATCCAGTCCTTTCTATGTCATTTGTTGGAATTGTGTAGATAAGGATAGTATTTTCTGGAAATATGGCGAACCAGGCCAATAACAACAATAAGAGAGCATGATGAAAGCATTAGTCACCGGCGGCAGTGGTTTTTTGGGTATCAACCTGATCAAACAGCTTCTGGATAAACACTGGGAAGTGATCGCCACTCACCGGGCAAGTTCCAACATCAAAGATCTGCAGGCGCTGAACGTTACCCTGCTGGAAGTGGATCTCGAAAGCCCCTCTGATCTCTCCGCTAAAATACCCAAAGACCTTGATGCCATCTTCCATGTGGCCGGTGATACCAGCCTGTGGGCAGCCAATAACGCGCGACAACATCGGATGAATGTCACGGTGACAGAAAACCTGATCAATGCGGCGCTTGAGAAACGGATAAAACGGTTTATCCACACCTCATCCATTTCTGCTTACGGTTTTCATCAGAGCACTATCAACGAATCATCACCATCCAGCGCCATGACCAGCGGTGTGAACTACCTTCGCACGAAATACCTTGGGGAGATGGTGGTAAAGAAAGCCGTTGAGGAACGCCAGCTGGATGCGGTTATTCTCAACCCCTGTGCGATTATTGGCCCCCACGATCGGCAGAGCTGGGCGCAGCTGTTTTCCATGATCAGCAACGACACCTTGCCCGGCGTGCCACCCGGCGAAGGTTCTTACTGCCATGTTCGGGAAGTGGCTGCAGCCCATATTGCAGCATTTGAACAGGGGAAAACCGGGGAGAACTACATTCTGGGCGGTGTGGATTGCAAGTTTCTGGAAGTGGTCAACACCATCTCACGGCTCATGGGCAAACCAGAACGTCAGAGAACCATTCCGGCATGGGCCTTACGACTGCTCGGCAAGGTTTCTGATTTTGGCGCCAAGATCACTGGCAAAGAGCCCGAGATCACCACCGAAAAGGCCAAACTGGTGTCCAAGCGAGTGGTTGCCAGCAGCAGTAAGGCCGTTTCGGAACTGAACTACCGAAACGACGTACCAATTAATGAGATGCTGGAAGACTGCTTTGATTGGCTAAAACAAGAGCAGCTGGTTTAAAGTGCATAGGCCAGAGAATCCACTGAGCCCTGCCCGCTGTGCACACCGCCCTCCGCCACGGAGGAAGGTTTGCTGCGGATTAGATAACCGGCATAACCCAGATCGCTGGTCAGGGAGTGCCCGTCCAAGTGCAGGGTGAACATGCCAATCTCACTGATTAAATCATCCACTGGCGCCGCTTCACCGTTTCGAACCACCAGCGCCGGGCTGGATCGATGCCTTGGATGTAACCTCCGCATCAAAGACCAGGCGGAAAATTCTTCGGGTTTGAGGCTTTTCAATCGAGGCAGAATATCGCCATCAAACACACAGTGGCCACCGCCCTCTCCCTGATTTTTCAGTACCCAGTTATGGGGATTCTCTGATTCAAACCAGTCCGCAGAACCCTCATCAATCGGGCGCATTTCTCCAAGAAACGGTTTGATTCTGGCGGCTTCATCGAACGTCAGGCCAAACGCATTAAGCGCTGTTTCATCCATAGAAGACAATAACATTTGCACCCGCTTGCTGGTTGCCAGCTGCTGGCTCACCGTTGCATTTAACGCCACCCGATGGCGTTCCATCATCACACGCACCTTACCCAGTTTGGAACAGCAAAGGCCACCGTCCAGATCTTCCGCGTGATAGTCGCAATGCTGATAACCGGCGCGAAGGTAAATGGCATCCACACCACCCAAACCTTCTAGCATCAAGCGGTGATTTTCTCCAGACGACAGTTGATCGTACAGTTGCCGGAACGTTCGGCGTACCGTCTTCACGCCTTCTTTCTGAATCGCTTCTTCCAAAAGATGCTGGTCGTATACATTATCTTCATCGGGCTGCACCACCATGATAAACAACGGCTGACCACTTTCGCCGGACTGCGCTCTCACCGTCGTCGCTGCACCGGCAATGCCTTTGGCAAGGTTTTCAATGCCCTGATTGGGCACCAGTTCAAGGGTTTCTGTCTCCGACCAGTGTTTAAATTGTTGAGGCCACTGATATTGAAGATAACTGTGCAGCTCATGGGCTCGCTGACCAAAAGGCCCCATACCCGCAGCAATACCATTGAATTCAATCAGCTTTGGACCATGCTCAGCATCGTCCATAAAATCCGTGCGCATGAGTAGCATGGGAATACGTTCAGCCGCTTCGGAGCCTCGATGAATTTCCTGATGCAATGACATCAAACTGGCAAAAAACGCATCGCCACTGCACAGGGGCTTAATCGCTTGCTCAAGAAATTCGTGATTCTCAGAAACACCGTGAATCAATTTTCCCATCAGCGGCACAACCGATTTTAATAATTCAAACCGATCACGCTGAATTAACGTGGGCGCAAAACTGAACGCACAATGCCTCGCTGAATCGATAGACGACTTCAGCGCCATACCATGCATCAACGACCATTCAATGGCATCCTGAATTGCCAGACTTCGCTGTACTTCATTCATCCAATACGCCTCACGGTTTGAGCATTGATTGATTGTCTGCCCAAAGGATTTCAAGTTGCTACGCGGCGGCAAGTAAGCGAAGCCTTTAGGCCCTCGGGTCCCGTGAGCCTACAATAAGTAGGTGATCGGGGTGAGCGAGCACCCGAGGGCATAAACGCGGCCAACAAAGTAGCAACTTGAAAGGCGACGGGTATATACGTTGTTGAGGCGTCACCACTCAATATCAACCCTGGTATTTATCACAACGCTACAGCCCACATTTTACAAGGGCTCCAGAAAACCACACAAGTTTGCAATACATGACACAAGTGATAAGCTGGCTCAACAACGAGGAACACCCGGCTACTTGCCGTTGTTAGTTTTTTCGATATCTGTACGTGTGATTTCGGTTCTGCCTGAAGTGAATAAAAGCAGAATCAGACGAGTCGCCGGTGGCACCTGCAGTATGGGATAAAATAATAACGAGGAAGGAAGCCCGTGAACCGACGCATACATTTCCCTTCCCTATGCCTGAGCATATTGTTGGCATACGGATCTGGTCATACATCCGCCCAAACCTTTGAACTGAAAGATGGTGAGATATACGGCACCATCACCACAACGCTCAGTGCTGGCATCAGCGTTAGCACTGCAGACCCTAGCAAAAACCTCTATACCTACGGTGAAAGTAAAGGTAATGACGACATTCCTAATGGGAATGGTGTGGGTGTAAATGCTGACAATGGACGCCTGAACTTTGAGAAAGGCGATGTTATCTCCAACCAGTATAAAGGCCTCACGGAGTTGACTCTGGAATACCAGAACTACGGCGTGAAAGGCAGCATCAAATACTGGTATGACCATTGGCTGGAAACAAAAAGCGGGCGTTATAACGATTTTGACGACACGGGCTTTGATGATCTTGCCAGCTTCAGTGGTATTGAATTACTGGAAGCCTACGCGTGGACTTACTTTGATATCGACAATAAACCGGTCGATATTCGTCTGGGAAAACAGGTGGTGACCTGGGGTGAAGGATTATTTTTAAGTGGCGGCATTAACGCAATCAATCCTATTGATATTGCAGCTTTCAATCGCCCGGGAGTGGAGTTAAAAGAAGGCTTGCTTCCCGTTGAAATGCTCTATGGCAGTATTAGTTTAACGCCGGATATCACCATTGAGAGTTTCTATCAGTTGAAATGGCGGGCTTCTGTATTGGATGGATGCCATACATTTTTTGCGTCCTCGGATGTGATACAACCTGGTTGTGAACCCATCTATACTCAGGCTGATTTATCCAATGCACAAGAAGAAAACCCTCTTATAAGCGGAAGATCAGTTATTGACCGAACATCTGATGACTTACCTGGTGATAGTGGACAATGGGGTATTTCTGTTAAGTATTATGCCGAAGAACTGAATGGCAGTGAGTTCGGTTTTTATTACATCAACTACCACAGTCGTCTTCCTTATCTTAGCGTAACAAATGCTAATCCAACTGTGTCTGTAACAGGTGGCTTTCCTCTTCCAGGAGTTGGCACAGTTCAAGGACCAAAATATAACGCAGCGTTCCCTGAAGATATTGATCTCTACGGCATAAGTTTCAACAGCAGCCTTGATAGCGGTTGGTCTGTTGCTGGAGAAATCAGCTATCGCCCAGATATGCCACTGCAATTAAACACCAATAATTTAATTGCGACAGCTGCCGGCGGCGGTGGAGCTCCCGCCCTTTATGGTCAACCTGCTCAAGGCT
The DNA here is from genome assembly GCF_947495845.1 of uncultured Endozoicomonas sp. GTDB lineage: Bacteria > Pseudomonadota > Gammaproteobacteria > Pseudomonadales > Endozoicomonadaceae > Endozoicomonas. The sequence goes on from NZ_CANMAO010000037.1 coordinate 25,589, forward strand.
ATGCCCTCAAACCGGTCACCCAAATTCAACTCTCGGCAATCAACACCTTCCCGCAGGTATTGGGCGCTTCCGAATTATCCGTTGCCGGTGAAATAGGCTTTATACATATTGGTGACCTAAAAGATGGCAACACCTACGGCAGAAGCGGGCTCTTTGGTACAGGGCCTGCAGCCAGTAACTGTCAATACCGGGCCAACATCACCAGAGAGTTCTGTGAAGACGAAGGCTACACCACCTCCAACAGCTGGGGTTATCGCCTGAGGGCAGGCCTTACCTACAGTGGCATCCTGCCAGCAGTGACGTTTAAACCGTCGCTCTCTTTCCGTCATGATGTCAGCGGCTATGCCTACATGCCCGGCGGTGCCTTCGAAGAAGATCAAATGGCCACCACCCTGGGGTTGGATGCCATCTATCTGGATAACTACAAGGCAGCCTTCGCCTATACCAACTTCTTTGGTAACAACAAATACAGCACGCGGGATGACCGCGACTTCATAAGCTTCAGCCTAAGCGCCAGCTTCTGATCGGGGGAACTAACCATGCACACTTTACAGAAATTGATGTCGTTACTATCTACCGTAAGAATGATGCTGACCACAGTGCTTCTGACGGTATCCACCCTGGTTCTGTCGGATGCCGTAACCAGCCTTCAGGGCGATACGCTAACTCCCGTTGGTGCTGAAAAAGCAGGTAACAGCGATGGCACGATTCCCGCCTGGACAGGAGGCCTTAAAACCAGTGATGGGGCAATGCAAGACAATGGCAGTATGGCTGATCCGTTCAAAGGCGATAGCGTTCGATTTACTGTCACTGCCAAAAATGCTGAACAATATAAAGGTCAGTTAACCCGCGGTCAGATGGCCATGTTCAAGCAATACCCGGATACCTTTTCTATGAAGGTGTATCCAACCCGGCGCAGCGCCAGCTACCCGGACACTTATTATCAGGGAACTCTGACCAATGCCAAAAGCGCTGAAATGCTGACAGGCGGTAATGGTCTGAAGAATCTGGTGAGCGGTGTGCCCTTTCCCGTGCCAGAAAATGGGCTTCATGTTATCTGGAATCACATGCTTCGCTATCGGGGCATGAGCCTGGATCTCAATCTTAGCCATATCATTGCTGAAGCCAACGGATCATTCCGGGAGATCACGAATCAGACGATCTGGAACTTTTTCCCGAGCGTGACGGATTTGGAAGAAGACGCCAATCTGCTCTTTTTCTATAAGTCCAAAGTACTGACTCCGGCTCGTATGGCCGGTGAAGTGACGCTGGTTCACGAACCCATTGATCAAGTTGCCGAACCTCGTAAAGCATGGAAGTATTTACCGGGCCAGCGTCGTGTTCGTCGGGCGCCCAATATTTCCTACGATAACCCAGCCACCAGCTCCGATAATCTGAAGACATCGGATAATCTGGATATGTTCAATGGCGCACCAGACAAGTACAACTGGACGCTAAAAGGCAAAAAAGAAATCTACATTCCCTACAACAGCTATTCGCTCTATGACAAAAACCTGAGCAATGCTGACATCATCCAGAAAGGTCATCTGAATCCTGATTTACTGCGCTATGAATTGCACAGAGTTTGGGTTGTAGAAGCCACCCTGAAAGAGGGAGAGCGGCACGTTTATGGCAAACGCACCTTCTATATCGATGAAGACACCTGGCAGATTGCCACGGTAGACCTTTACGATAATCGGGGTGAACTCTGGCGGGTGGGCATGGCTCATATCGTGCAATACAATCCCTATCAGGTTCCATGGATTGTCATGGAAGTGTTTTACGACCTAACCTCTGGTCGTTATGTGACTACCGGCATATCCAATAATTTCAAGGCGCCTTTGAAGTTTGGCCACACGGCCAGCAAATCGGATTATACGCCTGCCGCCATACGACGATGGGGTAAGTAAACTTTCACTGACCAACCTACCAGCCCGAACACTGTTCGGGCTTTTTATTGTACTTCCCGCCTTAATAGGTTAAACAAGCTCTATAACAATAATAACTGTGAGCTTTTCTCATGTACGATTACATCATCATCGGCGCCGGCTCTGCCGGTTGCGTGCTGGCCAACCGCCTCTCTGCCAATCCTGACAACAAAGTCTGCCTTATCGAAGCCGGCGGTTCCGACAAGAACTACTGGGTGCGTGACTGTAATCCGTTCAACATGCTGAAGCTGATGAACAGTAAAAAGTACAATTGGCTTTATAAAACTGAACCCGATGCAAAAAACGGTGGTCGTTCATTTTTCTGGCCCCGAGGCAAAGTCATGGGTGGCTCCAGTTCAATTAATGCCATGATATACACACGTGGTCATCCATGGGATTTTGATCACTGGGCTGAGCTGGGCAATGAAGGATGGGATTACCAAAGCATCTTCCCCTTCTTTAAAAAGTCGGAGCGTCAGGCGCGTGGTGAATCGGAACACCATGGCATAGAAGGAGAAATGGATGTTTCCGACACCAACTATCACTTCCCCGTCTGCGATGCTTTTATCGAATCCTGCAATAAAGCTGGCTTTAAATTAAATAACGATTTCAACCAGCCAGATCAAGAAGGCTGTGGATATTTTCAGGTCACACAAACCCCAGAAGGAAAACGGTGTAATGCGGCCACAGCCTTTTTAGACCCTATTGAAGACTGCTCTAACCTGACCATTATCCAGAATGCACACGTCAGCCGTATTCTATTTAATACTGATGGTGAAAAACCCGTAGCCAACGGTGTGGAATTTTTTGATGGAAACTTTCCGGTACAACAGGTACTGGCAAAAAAAGAAGTTATCCTTTCCGCCGGTGTGATCAATTCTCCCCAGATTCTTAAACTCTCCGGCATTGGTCCTGAAGCTGAATTAAAACACCACGATATTCCTGTGGTACACAACCTGAACGGCGTCGGAGAAAACCTTCAAGATCATCCAGACATCCTGCTCCGCTTTCAGGATAAAAGTAACACTTCCTTCGCTACCGCTCCCTGGAGCCCGCCACTGTTTAAGTTCTTCAAGCGGTACTTCACCGGCGCTGAGCCACTGATTTTTACACCAACGGATTGCGGTGGCTTTATCAAATCCGACCCATCTCAACCCATACCGGATTTGCAGCTACAGTTTGCCGCTATTCGCATGAACCCTCACGGCGAAGGTTTGAACACCTCCATGAAAGCGGGCTATGTGCTCCACGTCTGTCATATGAGACCAAAAAGCCGCGGTCGTGTACTGCTTCGAGACAACAATCCGTTCAGCAAAGCCAAAATTGAAGCCAACTATTTTCAGGATGAAACAGAACTGAATGCGCTAATCAATGGCGTAAAAATCGGGCGGGATATTCTTAATCAAACGACCATGAACGATTTTCGTGGCGAAGAAGAGCTGCCCGGCACTCACATTAAAACCGATGATGACATTCGCCAATACTTGAGAGACCACGTAGAAACCGTGTATCACACCGCTGGCTCCTGCAAAATGGGCCGACTGGAAGACGATGCCGTCGTCGACCACCAGCTAAAAGTGCATGGTGTGGATAACTTAAGAGTCATCGACTCCTCCATTATGCCAACCATCACCGGCAGCAACATTCATGCGCCAACGGTAATGATTGCAGAGAAAGGAGCAGCGATGATTTTAGATGAGAATGGTATACCAATGTCGCTTTTAAATTATGGAGAGAGCAAGTTATTTTGGGCGACTGGGCAAGGCGAAGAGACGAGTCATAGCCATAGCTATGGCGAGGAACTTCAACGATGATCCAGTCGGTCAAAATGGCTGCGCAGCCCATAATTTAAAAGCAGAATTGGTATTACAACAAGTGAATCCCGTCGTCTTCAATCCGAATCAGACGCTCTTTGTACAAGCCCCCAATAGCCATCTTGAAGACCCGTTTGCTGACAGAAAACTCTCTTTTCACAGTCTCCGGGTCGGAACGGTCATTAAACGGCAGAAAACCGCCCTCTGCCTTTAACCGTTGCATGATCTCACCACCCAGGCCTTTCATTTCCTGCTTATCAAACCCGGGCTTTTTAAGGCACACATCCAACTTCTGATCGGGGCGAACCCGCTTGATATAACCGTCAAACTTCATCCCCATGCGGATGGGCTGATCAATGTCCTGATCAAACAACACGGCAAGGTATTTGTTATCCACAATAACTGTATGACCGATATCGGTACGATCACAAATCATCAACGGCACCTGTTGTCCGTTGGTGTAATTATGTGGCTCATTGCTGAAGAATTTACTGATTTTTGAAGAAGCAACAATACGGTAGCTCTGCTGCTCCTGATACACATAGACGACATAAAACTGGTCTTTAACCATGCGCTCTTTCTGCTCACTGAACGGTACGAGCAGCTCTTTGGGCATATTCCAATCAAGAAACGCACCCACCCGGTTAGTATCCATCACTTTAAGACAGGCAAACTCACCCACCTGAGCCTTAGGGCGCAAAGTTGTTGCAATGGGCACATCGTCAGAATCCAGATAGACAAAGACCTTCAGTTCATCACCCACTTTACAGTCTTCTGGCACAAAGCGTTTCGGCATCAGGATATCTTCCAGCCTGCCACCATCCAGAAACGCACCAAAATCCAGAATATTCACCACCTTCAGGTGATTCACTCGACCAATCTTTGCCATGAGCTTATCCAAATAAAACAGAGGTGAAGTATAACACCACGCCCTTTCGAAAGGTGATTAAGGAACTGTCCCGAAATAAGATCCACATTTACAGTGGCCTTGCAGCATCGTTGGGACTGCTATACGTAGTCCGTGGTCCGTGGTCCGTAAAAGCGCAGGTAGCTCCAGCTTTTCGGACAACGTTAATTGAAATGTGGAAGTTATTTTAGGACAAATCCTAAGGATATATTCCGGGGATGCCGGGCTTCAGATGCGACTGTCTAGACGTTGTCGCAGCAAAAATGAACCAACTCCCGATTTAGCGGTGCGGGACAACGTTTTCATCAACCCAAAGGAAACATCAGACACCTGATGCTTATATTTCAGGTCATCCAGCATTTTCAGCCACAAATGGCCTGTCATCTCTGCATCTGCCAACGCACGGTGGAACACACCTTCTGTTGGCAACCGGTTGTATTTTACCAGCGTACCCAGCTGATGATTCGGGGCATCCTGATACAACCGTCGTGCAATCAACATTGAGCAGGCAAAAGAGCCATCATAGCGGGCTCTGGCTGCCGACATTTCAGCATCCAGAAACTTCTGATCAAATGCGGCATTATGTGCCACAAGATTATGGCCCCGGATAAACTCGGCAAAATCTTTCATCACCAATGCGCCAGACTCAGCACCGGACACCATGGCATTGGTGATGCCGGTATAGCTCTCAATAAAACCACTGATACGAAATCCGGGATTCATCAACTGCTGGAAGCGATCGGTTATACGACCATTCTCCACCAACACCGCACCAATCTCGATTGCGCGGTCGCCCATATTAGGGGATAGACCGGTGGTTTCGAAATCCAGAACCACCAGCGTATTTGCATTGCGTTTATCTAATGAACCTAAAGCCACTTATTTCCCCATACTATGGTCAAATATTATTGGTTAATAAGTACCCGGCCATATGGAATCGAATATTTCTGGCTTGTTGATCAGGTTCTCTGCAAGGTGCAACGGCGGGAGCATAGCGAGCTATGTGACCAGAGTTGCAACGCAGCCAGAGCGTCTGATCAATGAGTCAGAAAATATGATTTCATATGGCTGGGCACTTACGATAAGGGCAAACATATCAAATCCCACAACCTTTCCTAGAAAAAGAAGTGGCCTTTTAACTAATAGGAAACAGTGCTCTATACCCAAAGGATTTCAAGTTGCTACGCGGCGGCAAGTGAGCGAACGTAGCAACTTGAAAGGCGACGGGTATAAATACATGGGCGACAAAATACGGAGACTGCTGTAAGTTGGTTTGCATCATTTCTGTTTTTTCTGGTTCAGGTCATAAAAATGAACGATACCCACAGCAAAACCATTGGCTACGTGCTTTGGATTTTTGGTTTTCTCGGCTCACACCGCTTTTATTACGGCAAACCCGTGACAGGTACTATTTGGCTATTTACCCTGGGCCTCTGTGGTATTGGTTGGCTGATTGATCTATTCCTGATTCCATCAATGGATCGCGAGGCCGACCTGCGCTTCCATAGCGGCAATTATGATTACTCTATTGCATGGATTCTGTTGGTATTTCTAGGTCTATTCGGTGTTCACCGGATGTATTTGGGGAAGTGGATATCCGGGATACTGTATCTGTTTACACTTGGTTTGTTTGGCTTTGGTGTCATCTACGATTTTTGGACGCTGAACAATCAAGTTTCCATCAAAAACATCACAGATCGTCCTGAAGCCAGGAACCTCTGACCTCTGCCTCCGGAGTGGATCTATAGTACATATTTAGACTTTGACGCATTTTTAAAACACCTATAACCCATTGATTTATCGAACTTTATGCATAACCATCGATATAGCACAAAAGTACAATTATCGATCAAAATCGACGCCCGTTGTGGGATATTTGTGGCTTACAACGTCAATAGATACAATTTGTCGTTTAAATCCGCTGCATCAACTCTCTCAGAATTAACGCTTGCATCGTATCCATATTATTAACGCCCTGATCTTTCGCCAATCGATACAATCTGTTTAAGATTTTAACAGAATCCGCTTCACCTTCTTGGTTACAAAACTCTTCGAACTCATCCTTCACGTTTCATAAACGAGCGCTAACAGGAGGTTTCCCAGCGCCCCGTGGTTTATTCCGAGTCATTAGTAAGCTTTGAATGACTGTTTCCGGGTAGGCTTCCATAGCAACTTTCAGTAATTCTTTCATTGGTGTCAAAAAGGCATACCTTGGATTGAGCCGGTATTCTCTGAGCCTGCCAATGAGATGGCTGACAACAACGCCATCATCTTCCATTCGGATTAACTGCTTTTGTACTGTATTTTGGGAAAGTCCGAAGAATTCAGCAATCCCTTTGCCATAACCAGAGCTTCTGAGCATCAAGTAAATGAGTATTTTTTCCTGACTCTCTGCTCGCAGTATTCCCTTCAGGACAAACATATATGAAGCCCCACTGTATTGGTGATTCTCTAAGTATAAACCAATAATTCTATTTTAAAAACCAATATATGTTTTATGTAATAGAATCATTGGTTTACTGGCCATCCAGATGCTTTGGTACTGTGATTAAATACTGAGAACCCAAAACCCCATGTTTCTGCAGTAATGGGAACTGCAATCTCGCTTCCAGATATCTTACTGCTCGCAGCAGTCCCTTCGGAGCATCGATGATATTCTCAATACAACCAACATCACTATTATAAAAACCAATGTATGGTTTATCGATACCAGAGAAATACATAAGGATCCGACCTCTTAACACCGAGATCGGACAATCCCCAATTATCCGCGTCTTATGGCCTGCCAATGGCTGACCTTTTTCTTATAACGCTGCTTCAACTCATCCAGTTTTCGATCATAGCCGGCTTGCTTTTCAAACACCGTTGCCATGAGCTGCAGATCCCCAAGCTTTGCCGACAGTTCTGAATACACAGCAGAACTACCACGTTCACCAAAAAGCTCTTCCACCCGACGCCAGTACAGATCTTCATTTGCTGCGACGGTTTCTGCAGTTTCCTGTTGCTGCTTTCGTTTTTGTTCCAGCGCCCTTTCGCGGGCGTTTTTCTTCAGCTCCCGCGCTGAAGCCAGCAGATGCCCAACAGAGCTTCATCCAGCAGATTTCGAGGCACTTTGATCGCGAAGATTTTGCAGTCAAAGTTCGACACATAAACATACGCATCAAAGAACTTCGCCAACAACTGTCTCGGATCGGCTTTCAAATCACCGTAGTTATAGGTGTTACAGAACCGGGGCGAGGAGATCTGCGCCCGGCTGGATATCCCCCGGAGATAATCCATTTCTTCTCTGGACAGCTGCCGGTCAACCGCCACTTACTCATAATACTGATATTCACTCATGAGAATTCTTGAAGTAGTTAATGGTAATAAACTATTAAATGATTGTCTGGACAATATTGAAGCTGTTTACTCAAGCAACGTCCCCTGATTAACCTCATCGTGCTGCTCGGCACGTTCGCCTTCAATCAACAACTCACCTTCCTGATCACCCTGCCCCTCGAGAACCCGGTAGAGAAACATATACCCAACCCGCCACTGCACTTCTTCCACCTTCAGAGTGACTGTCTGTGTATTTAGACGCAGCACATGGCCAAAATGTTCCCGTCCGTGTTTGTCTTTAAAGCCCAGCACATCGCCAACAGAAATGGCATGGCGGCTCAGGCCCTCTTCCGCTTCATGATGAATACGAACATCAGCACCTTCGAGATTGAGCGTGTAATAGGGAACTTTCCAACGTTTGCCATCGCTAAAATCCAGCACCAGTGCCCGTTTCTGATTCAGCTGCAGGACTTCACAGTCATGGAGTGAGTTACTGTTGCTGTCAAAATAACTCAGTTTTTGCCCGATGGTCAGTGCGGCTTTGATTCGATCAATCCGTTCAGACGAGTCCAGCTCCCGATTGATCATGGAGCTCAACCGAAACAGATCAAACGTACTGGCCTGGTTCAGTGCTTCGAGGAGCTGGGCGTAGTCCATGGACTGTTTAGCGGGAGGAGTGCTTTTATTCATCATAATGCGAAAAACTCTGCTCAATAGTTAGGAGCTGTCTCTGAATCAACCGGCTGGCGGCGGGGAAGAAATAAGGACAGTCAAACACGGCTTTTCCGTTTGCGCGCCTCATCAAGACTAATCACATTATCGGGCACAGGATAAGATTCAGGCTTTTTCACAATCACCATCTTCTCATCAGCATCTGTGGATATTGGAAAAGGATTAGGAAAGTCGCCATCCGGTGTTTGTGGATAATCCCATTGAGAAAGCCCTCTGGCAAACCGGAAAAGCCAGTCATCCACCATTCGGGACATGGGAATAAACGACTCCTGATGTCTGGCTCCCGGAAACGGTTTCGCTTTTTTATGAACACAGTTAATGCGTTCCATCCCCAGCCAGATCTCTTCAGGCTCCGTCAGAATATTGTGCCCATAATTCTCATAACTACCGCTCAACCACCAATCCGCATCAGAAACGTGGCCATTCACGCTAAGATCGGTATTCCGGCAGAAGAAAATCTCTTTCTCCATAGCCAGAAACTGATCAAACATAGTCTGAACCTGCTCTTCTACCGCAGCACCGCTCTCCACAGCCATATCCACACCCTCATATGCCCAGCGACTGCTAAACCGCTCCACAAAGTCTTCAAGGTTATTGAATTGCGGATGAGAAAACAAAATGGCATAGCGGCTACGGGCTTCTACCGCAATCACATCCGTATAGTTTCTCCGTCGTCCAACGCCCTTAATGGCATGCACTTGCCAGGAAATGGTATTTGCGTCGGTGGTGATGGACTGGGTACCGATTCGTTTACCGTCCGGGCTGGGTAAACGAGCCAGATCTTCCTTCATATATTTACAGAAGGCGTTGGTAGCAGAAAAAATCACTTGTAACATCGGGCTTTCCTTACGTAATTCCACTTGGGCGCGCATTGACTGTAACAACTGCGCTCTATAGGCTAAATATATGCGCTCATTTATTCCCACTTGCAGGCGCTTAACAAAAATCGCTAAACAGGAGATGCACTATGTCTACCCCAATATCTGTCATCATCAATCGTATCACCATTCACGGTTCAATCACTGACCGCTCCCATTCTGACCTTACCGTAACCATCACCGACCCAATAACGGGTTTGAGCTGTTCAGCGCCGCATATCCCTTACTTTGCCAGGGCAAAGAAAGACTACCAAACCTCTCTCGGGGAAGATCTGGCCAGAGAGTTATTAACCCGCCTTTACCACGCAGCCCGGGAGCTTCAGGTTCAACAAGATGCTCTGCAACATCAATTGTACAAGCCAGATGGCTTAAAAACCGCTCTGCATAAAATCAGAGACGAGAAAACACGACTGAAACAACAAAAACAGACCGCCAAACAACAACTCAAACAAGGAGTGCTTTCTCAAAAAGCACATCAACAACAGCTCAAAACACTTCGCCAACGAGAAGAGCAACTTCAATCAGACGAACACGAACTAAAAGAAAACTTCATGCAAAACCATCTCCCCCAATATTCAAGTACACTGGATGCCGATGAAGTGCTCAACTGGCTTGGTACCACACATAACGCATAACTCAAAACCCATAACTCAAAACCCACAACCCAAAACAATAAGAGAAAACCATGTACGACATTATCGGAGACATTCACGGTCAGGCTGATGAGCTTGAACAACTGCTGCAGAAAATGGACTACCAGAAGACCAACGACGTTTACCGCCACCCTGACAGACAAGCCATCTTTGTCGGAGACTTTATTGACGGTGGTCACCAGCAAAAGAAAACCATCGAAATCTGCAAAGCCATGGTGGAAAACCAAACTGCCTTGGCCGTGATGGGCAACCACGAATTCAACGCCATCTGCTTTGCTACACCCGGATCGGATGGTGACTACCTCCGACCTCACGCAAAAGTAAAGAACGTCACAGACCATCAGGAATTTCTGGATGAACTCCCCTTTGACTCACCAGAACATCAACAAACCATTGACTGGTTTCGCACACTGCCACTGTTTCTGGACCTCGGAGAACTTCGCATCATCCACGCCGTATGGCATCACGCCAGCTTTACCACTGCCTCCCAATGGCTGAACGACGAAAACTGTTTATTACCCGATGCCTACGCACCGGCATCGAACAAAACCCACCCACTCTACGACGCCATTGAATACCTGCTCAAAGGCATCGAAGTAGAACTTCCGGCAGGTTATGCCTTCAACGATAAAAAAGGCAACCGCCGTACAGCCGCCAGAATTCAATGGTGGAATGAAACCGCCACCACCTGGAAAGACGCCGTGATCGGCACAGGCAACGCCCCACTTCCAGAAACACCGCTGCCCGATAGCGTCTACCGCTACCGGGATAACACGCCACTGTTTGTCGGCCACTATTGGATGAACGGCACACCAACGCCTCTTGCCCAAAATGTCGTCTGTGTGGATTACAGCGTCGCACGACCCGGCGGCAAACTGTCGGCTTATCGGTGGTCTGGGGAGAAGGTGTTGGAGAGTGGGAATTTTGTTTGGGTTGAGCGGGTGGAATGATTTCCCTATTTGTGTGGTGCGCAGAGTTTTTACTGCGCAGTTATCCTTCTGGCTAACTTTGTCGTTTATAGCCTACCCATCATTCTGCTAATAACTATTGACCCAGCGTTTCTACTGCCTTCATCAAGATATCACTCCCGAAAATCAGTCACTTTTTTGGCAACTCGAATATAACAAAATGAAATCACTTATTTAATTTTGATTTCATAAGTAATTTAATAGGAGGCTCTAACAAGGACTGACAACGAGGCAAGGATGTCAAAGTTCTACCAGATAGAGCCTTCGCTCGATAACTACTGGCGCAGTATTATTCTGTTTGGCAGCAATGTTGCTTCCTACAAATTTGCTCTTGCCCATGCTCTCTATGACCTTGCTGATTCTAAAGATGACTTCATCCGTCTTGATCATCTGGCAAAGCCCTTTGCTCATCACCTGTGTGAACATCTGAAAACTGCTCCAAAACAAGCGACATCTGCCTCAAGTAAATATCTCAGTAGTTGTTCTGGCTTTCTGGATGGGCAGATTGATGAAGACGCTCTTATCCAGCAACAGCGATTCCCGCTGCTCATTCATTAAAGCTGGATTCTAGAGATTGTCCCATCAGGCATTTATTCAGGCCGTGAGA
>NZ_CANMAO010000038.1 GCF_947495845.1 uncultured Endozoicomonas sp.
CGTCCCCTAGGGGACTCGAACCCCTGTTACCGCCGTGAAAGGGCGGTGTCCTAGGCCACTAGACGAAGGGGACGCAAAACCTTCTTCTTCAAACACCGAGCCGGCATTTGAAGCTAGTAAATTTGGTGGAGCTAAGCGGGATCGAACCGCTGACCTCAACACTGCCAGTGTTGCGCTCTCCCAGCTGAGCTATAGCCCCAAAAGCTGCTTATCTCACTTCGGGTCGTGCTTTGCTGCCCCCGAAATGCAGGGCGAATAATATGGATGCCCCTCTATCCTGTCAAGCTTCACTTATAAAAAATATTCCTACAAATCCCGTAGTTATAAAGAAACGCACTCTCTCCACTGACATTCTCTCGCCCATATAAAAGGCAGCCCCTCCTCTAACAAGCACTCTTTCTGCATCCCAAAACCACAACGAAACGACATTTATCTTATTTTTGAGCAAGAATCGGGCGGTTTTGAAAGCCGACAACGTCATACTGAATCACAACACCGATAATTGTGAATACCGTCATGCATTTTTCAAACTTATTGCAGCTAATCTTACTGGCTGCCATCTGGGGCGGGTCATTCCTATTGATGCGCGTCAGCGCTGTTTCTCTTAAGTACCCGGCCATATGGAATCGAATATTTCTGGTTTGTTGATCAGGTTCTCTGCAAGGCGCAACGACGAGAGCATAGCGAGCTATGTGACCAGAGTTACAACGGAGTCAGAGGGACTGATCAATGAGTCAGAAAATATGATTTCATATGGTTGGGTACTTAGCCCCGCAGCGATGATCGAAAGCAGAGTGTTGCTGGCGGCGCTCTTTCTACTGCTTGTAGCCCAGCTACTTAAAAAGCAACTTCCCTTGCGACAGCATTGGAAACACTTTCTAATTCTCGGGCTATTTAATTCGGCTCTGCCATTTTTATTACTCGCCTGGTCAGCCAAAACGCTAACAGCCTCCATGCTATCAGTACTCAACGCTACCTCTCCGATCTGGGGCTTGTTGATTGGTCTTCTGTTCCGTCAGTCCACGATGACTGTTCGCTCAGCATTAGGTTTAGCCATTGGCATTACCGGTGTCACTGTCTTGGTGGGAATGGATAATGTACTCACACTGAAAGCCGCCCCTCTCGCCATTTTAACAGCGCTGGGTGCTGCAATGAGCTACGGCATTGCCAGCAATTATGCCCACAGTGCAAAAACGACAGTGTCATCCTTTGATAATGCACATGGCAGCATGTGGGCTGCCAGCTTGCTGATTTTACCCATCGTTCCTTTTTCTCCAGCAAATACCGGTGTTACCACCCAGATCGTTTCTGCAGTTATTCTGCTGGGTATACTGTGCACAGGTGTCGCTTATTTACTGTACTTCCGATTAATTGATGCTCTGGGTGCACCTTCCACTCTTACAGTGACATTTTTGGTTCCCGTCTTTGGCACTCTCTGGGGGCATTATCTGTTAGGTGAGTCCATTGGCTGGCACACCATTGCTGGCGGCATATCAGTACTCATTGGTACAGCACTGGTTACCGGGTTTTCCATCAAAACTCTCTTTGGGCAATCCCGAACAACCAAAAACTGATACGAATTCTGTTCAAGGCCACCACCAATACGCCACGAGACAAAAAGTAAAATGACAATAAAACATGGAATGCGTGTCAGATGACTAATACCAATTCTGTTTTTAAATTATGGGCTGCGCAGCTATTTTGACCGGCTGGATCTGCGTTGAAGTTCCTCGCCATAGCTAAGGCTATGACTCGTCTCTTCGCCTTTATGCCCTGTGGGTATTGCCCAGCCGCCCAAAATAACTTGCTCGCTCCAAAATTTAAAAACGCCATTGGTATAAATCACATGCACAAAAAAGCCGGTGATAACACCGGCTTCTGATTTTTAAAGCCAATGGCATTAGAGTGCAGCGAACTCTTTCTCCAAACGCTTCCCTTCTTTCTTGGAAACACCGCCCAGTACTTCCACTGCGTGTCGCAAACGAGCACGAGTCATATCCGGGCCGAGAATTTCCATGGATTCCATAACCGACCAAGAGTTTGGCGTTCCAGCAATGGCAACGAAGATTGGATGGTTAAAATCACCCAACTTAACGCCCATCGCCTGAGACAGGCCTTTAATTTCCGCAAAAATCTGACCACGCTCCCATTGACGAAGCTGCTCCAGTTTCCACAGAGTAAATTGCAGCACTTTCTTAACGTCGCCAGCTTCCATTTTTTTATGGGAAAAATCGTCTGCTGTCAGATTCAACATACCAGAGAACATGAATGATGCCATTGGCGCAAAATCGCTGAGGCGCTCAACACGCTCTTTCGCCATGGGCAAAAACTTCATCATGTACTCACTGTTCAACAGCCAGTGATGGAGACGATCCGCAAACTGTTCGGCGCTCAGGTTTTCACGAATCCAACTGGCATTTAGCCAGGACAGTTTTTCCTGATCGAAGATTGGGCCACCCAGCGACACACGCTTGATGTCAAAATCTGCCAGCATTTCTTCCAAACTGAACTTCTCTCTCTCGTCAGGCATGGACCAACCCATGCGACCAAGATAGTTTAATAATGCTTCAGGCAAATACCCCATATCACGGTAGTAAGTGATGCAGGTTGGGTTTTTGCGTTTGGAGAGTTTGCTCTTGTCCGGGTTTCTCAACAGTGGCATATGGCATAGCACTGGCATTTCCCAGCCAAAGTATTCATACAACAACTGATGTTTAGGCGCTGAGTTTATCCACTCCTCACCACGGATAACGTGGGTGATTTCCATCAAGTGATCGTCAACAACATTCGCCAGATGATAAGTTGGCATACCATCCGCTTTCACCAGAACTTGCATATCAACTTGAGACCAGTCGATTTCAATGGTGCCGCGAAGCAGGTCATCCACTTTGCAGATACCGCTTTCAGGAATCTTCATACGCACCACATGAGGCTCACCGGCATTAACGCGACGCTGCACCTCTTCTTCAGACAGGTGCAGGCAGTGACCGTCATAACCCGGTGTCTGCTTGCTTGCCATCTGCTCAGCACGTAATTCATCAAGACGCTCTGATGTGCAGAAGCAACGGAAAGCGTGACCTTTATTCAACAGGACATGAGCATGTTCTGCATAGACTTCTCCGCGCTCACTTTGGCGATAAGGGCCGTGTGGACCGCCGACATCAGGGCCTTCATCCCAATCCAGCCCCAACCAACGAAGGGAATCCAGAATCTGTTTTTCAGACTCTGGCGTACTGCGCGTCTGATCCGTATCTTCTATACGGAGAAGAAACTGACCACCCTGACTTTTGGCAAATGCGTAGTTAAACAAAGCAATGTAAGCAGTACCAACGTGAGGATCACCTGTTGGAGAGGGCGCAATACGAGTGCGAACAGTCATGAGTCATATCTCTTGATCGCCCCGATATTTATAACGTCATGCACAGGGCGGAAAATAAAAACGGACATTATAATCTATTACTGACGACACCCGAAGATCATATTTGACGATGGGAGTTAATCACGAAAACTGCGCCTTGGTACGCAGAATGAGTATCCTGATCACTTTAAAGAGGGTGTCTCAAAACTCGTAGGTCGGAAATTCTGCAAAAAATGGCGACATCTCGCAGGCCTGAAGGTGCTGATTGTCGGCAACCCTTTGGGTTACCGATGGCATTTGCTCTTCACGATCTTTTGCGACAACCTCTAAACCCCTTCAACCTTCTCTACTGATACCAAGCTTCGCCATTACCCAGCCAATGGTGGTTCCCTGAATCAGCAAGGAGAACAAAATCACACCCAGGGTCATTTCAATAATCATCTTTTTTTCAGGAATCGAGTCCGGAATAGACAGCATTAACGCCACAGGCACAACCCCTCTTAATCCTCCCCAAAACATAACCTTCATGGAACCGCTATCGATCTTTTCCTTGAGTGGTAATTGGTTACACAGCGGCAGCAGAAGATATACGACAGCCAAACGCGCAATCAGCACAGCAACAATTGCGATAAGCAATGTTGAGTAATAGCTGCTGATGTGTTCGATATTTCTCAATAAAAAGTCTTCACTAAGCCCTAGCAACAGGAAAATAAAACTATTGGCTGAAAACGCCATAAACTCCCAAAAAGGCATTAGGTGGCGAAGCGTCATAAAATCTGCCATTGCGCGCCGCCCGTAACTGCGAGTGATAATCCCCGCCGCGATGACTGACATGACGCCCGAAGTGCCAAACACATGATCGGCAATGATAAAACTGGAAAACGCCAGAATGGTCGTCAGAGCAAAATGCACAAAAGGCATGCCTCTGGAGAGCCTCAGGGGAATCAACATAAGACCACCCAAGATCGCACCTATGGCAATCCCACCAAAGAACACCCGTATGAACTCAATAATGGATGCGAAAACAGCATCGCCTGTCAGCCCTGTTCCCGCTTGAATAATGGACAGGACAATACCAAACATCACAATGGCGGTTGCATCATTGAATAAACTTTCGGCATCCATCAGTAAAGACAGCCTCTCCGGTGCATTTACCTCTTTAAACAAGGCAATCACCGCCACTGGGTCTGTAGCAGAAATCAGCGCACCAAAGAGCAGAGCCCCCGCCAGAGTGATGGGCGTAAACTCACCAACGATATACCCCACAATAACGGTAGAAAGCACCACCCCGGGAATAGCCAGTATCAAGACAGGTACCAACTCTTTAACCAGCGCCGGCAGCTTAATATTAATGGCGGCTTCGAAGACCAGAATAGGGAGTAGAACATACATGATCAGATCATGAGTCAGAGACAAGCCACGAATTGGCGCCAGTAGATCAAATGATTCTGCCGCAATACCCAGCCCCATACCGATAATTACCAATCCGATGGTGTATGGAAAGCGGAGCTTTTTCAGAAAAATGCCAGAAATTGCGGACAAAAAAAACAGTCCGCAGAAAATCAACATTGGTGTGGCAAGGCCTGTTGCAGGCTGCGTGAAAGACATTTCCTGTACCGTTCCTTATATGGCCTGGTAGAGCCTGCATCCACAGACCCCAGACCGGTACTACTGCTCTCAGCTCAAGCCAGAAATTCAGGCATGACGAGGTGAAAAGTAAAACCAGAGATAGCGCATGGCAACGTAGACAACAATCACCGTTGCAATTAACAACTCAAAACCGGCCAATTGATTAATAATATCACAAAGCTTTTGGTAGCCCTGTTTACCCAGTAGATCCGCAGACTTATAAAGCGCAGTGGAACCAATTACCATCGGGAATGTGAAAGAAGCATACCCCGGTGAGAAAGGAAGGCGCAATAAACGAATAAACGCAATATAAACAAGGCCAGTCATAAAAATAGCCAATGGCAGCAATATTGCAATTAACAGATAACTGGGACGGTCAGAAATAGTGAGATAACCCGCCAGAGAAAGACTGGCAGGGGCTGCCATAATGGCAAATGTCGGCAACGCCGCGTCCGGAATGGCTTCTTTGAAAATCAGGCGATAGAACATCACAGGCAATTTAATGAAATAACAGGTAAGACCAAAGGTAAACAATACAGAGACCAGAGTTTCATACCCCATACCCGTACTGCTGACTGCCGCAACGATAATACCCACTGGCGGAACAAACCAGCTGGGCACCATATGTTGCAACTGAAAGTCTTTCACTCGTTGCAGCACAAAACCAATGAACAACAGTATATGGGTAAACACAGCCACCAACCACAGTGCTTTGGCGAAAACCGGCATGTGCAACAACAGCGCCTGAGCAACCATCATTGTGGCCATGGCACAGGTCGGTAAAACACTACTCAACACTGGATGAGAGAGGTCATCACGAAAAAGATCGGGATTACTGACAAACTTCAGAACCACTGCCAGCACCATCAATCCGGCAATAATCGCTGAAGGCAACTTTAATAAATAACCAAATTCCGGAAGGACAAAAGCCCACAGCGCCCCAAGACTGGCAATGGCAAGAGCAAGACCACCCAGGGGCGTAGGTACTTTTCTAAGACGCGCACTAAAACTATCTTCAGGCATGATAAGACCATCTGCAGACTGATTAACAACAGACACTTGAGCACCTCCAAACAATAGTTGGAATAAGGTTATTACCCAAAAGTAAATAAGAATAATAAAATATATCTATAAATTGATTCAGGATTACTTATACTTACACAGCTGTCGCTCACCTCTGGACACGCTAAGTACCCGTCCATATGGAATCGAATATTTCTGGCTTGTTGATCAGGCTCTCTGCAAGGCGCAACGGCGGGAGCATAGCAAGCTATGTGACCAGAGTTGCAACGCAGTCAGAGGGGCTGATCAACAAGTCAGTAAATATGATTTCATATGGTTAGGTTCTTATGCACGTCACATTGAGACAACTTCAGGTATTTAGATCCATCGCTACTCTTGGGCAGGTACAGCTGGCTGCAAAACAACTCCACCTGTCACAGCCTGCTACCAGCATGGCGCTTTCTGAGCTGGAAAAGCATCTTGATTGCCTGTTATTTGACCGATCAGGCAACCGATTGCTAATCAACGTGCAAGGAAAAAAATTACTCCCCCTTGCCTGCGAATTACTGGATCGAACCAACGAAATCACTCACCTGTTCAGCGCCAAAAATAGCCTTTCCGGAAAGCTGACCATTGGTGCCAGCACCACCATAGGTAACTATTTATTGCCGCAGCAACTAATCCGCTTCAAAACAAACCACCCAGAGGTTGATGTTGAACTGGATATCCACAACACCACCACCATCATCGAACGCATTGCTTCAATGGAGCTCGATATCGGTTACGTTGAAGGCCCTTGCCAGCACCCGGGAATTGAAACCATTCCATGGAGAGAGGACCAGTTAACGCTGTTCTGCTCGTCAGAGCACCCGCTGGCCAACAAACCAACTGTTACCTTAAAAGATCTGGAGCAAGCACACTGGATTCTCCGGGAACAGGGTTCTGGCACCCGTTTTATATTCGACAAACATATTGGGCAGTATTTACGACAGCCGCTCATCAAAATGGAACTTAACCAAACGGAAGCTATAAAAAACATGGTCAGTGCAGGAGCTGGCATCAGCTGCCTGTCGGAGCTCAGCATTGCCAAAGAGTTGGATCAGGGTGAATTTGTGCCACTGTCCTTTCAATCCAAAACCATCAAAAGACAATTCTGGCTACTGTTGAATCGAAAAAAATATCGGGGAGATTTGGTGAATGCATTACTCAACGCCACCCAAGTGAGTAGCCTGCCACTCCGCTCAAAACTGGATAAGTCGTCCAACTAATCTATGAGAGGTTAACTGCTTAGAAACCGTCCCGAAATGAGATCCACATTTACTGAGGCATTGAAGCATTGGTGAGACCGCTATCCGTAGTCCGTGATCCGTGATCCGCAAAAGCGCGGATAGCTCTAGCTTTTTCGGACAACGTTAATTGAAATGTGGAAGTTATTTCAGGACAAACCCTTAAATGGCTATTCCGCCATTATCATTACTTAAATACTGACATATTAAGTATTTGTACCAAAATATAAACATTCACTGATCTCCATTCGAGACAAACTCACTTCGGGGCTCTAAAATCCCTGCCCCTTTCAATCAGCCAGATGGATTAACCTCATGGAAAAAGTAATCGAAACTCCCGATGCACCTCCAGCTATTGGCCCATACTCACAAGGCATGCGCTTTGGCAATCTGGTATGCACATCCGGCCAGCTGCCGATCAATCCTGAAACTGGTGAAGTTTCTGAAGACGTCAAAGAGCAGGCTCATCAATGCCTGAAGAACCTGAAAGCTGTACTGGAAGCAGCTGGCAGCAAAATGAACAAAGTAAAAAAAGTCACTGTATTCGTTCGGGACATGGAAGAGTTCAGTAACATTAACGAAGTCTACAAGCAGTATTTTAAAGTCCCTTTCCCTGCTCGCAGCCTGGTGGAAGTATCCCGCCTGCCAAAAGACGTGAAAGTTGAAATTGAAGCACTGGCGACGGTTGAGTAATACCATTAAACGGGGGTGCATCCCCCGTTACTCAAGCCCTGTCACCACATCAGATCATCGGGAATCTGATAATCGGCGTACCAATCTTCCTCATCTTCTGTCAGATCTGTGGACTTGTCATTCTGCATGACAATAGCTTCTGGCTTGCGTTCAGCCACCTTTGAAGCAACCGGCGCAGGAATCACCAAAAAATCTTCACCCACCACCGCAAGCGCTAACAAGCCACGCTCCAGCTTTATTTGCTGCTCGCTGGTGACATAGATCTTCTTAATCTTACCCTCATAGACAAATTTGTATTCTGACTCTCCAATGTCTCTGGACAGCGCGTTAGCTTCAATCAGTTGCTTAACCTGTGCCTCAACCGCTTTACGCTGGCGCTCATCTTCCAGCTTACGGTTCAGCTCTCGGTCTTTTTCAATTTTCGCCTGTTTTTCCTGCTCCAGCTCAATACGGCGTTTTTCCTGCTCAGTCATTTCACCGCTTTTCTTCGCCTGCTTCTTATTCTTTTTATTACTGGTTTTTGCCTGCAAAGCTTGCTGCTTGGTTGCCAGACCTGCTTTCATCAGCTGGTCTCGAAGTGATTTAGCCATGGTTTGCCATTAAAGTGTAAATGAGAAAGGAGGGAATATTAGCAATACCGAGCCATCACAGCCAGATGATGATAGCCATACCATTAAAAATAGAACATCAATCATAAAAAAGCCCGGTATAAAAAACCGGGCTTTTCTTGTTCAGAGTGCAGAAAAACGTCAGTGAACGTCTTTCCAGAACTCACGCTTGAGCAGGTAAGCAAATACCAGGAATACCGCAAGGAACAGGAACACATAAATGCCCAGACTCTTACGCTGTTGCTGCATTGGTTCTGCCGAGTAAGCCAGGAAGTTACTCAAGTCGTAGGCCATCTGATCGTATTCAGCAGGTGTCATGCTGCCTTTCCTTTCAGGGTCTACGGTTAAGCCACAAAGCTTCTCACCGGTAAGCGGGTCACGGGCATTAGGATCACTATCGCCACAGGTGTCGACCTGAATACCCTGCAGTTCCAATAGAACATGGGGCATACCCACATCCGGGAAGACTTTGTTGTTCACACCATAAGGGCGACTTGGGTCTTCGTAGAAAGTTCTGAGGTATGTGTAAATCCAGTCAGGACCGCCTTTTACCCTGGAAACCAGAGTCAGGTCCGGCGGCGTTGCACCAAACCAGGTTTTGGCTTCTTTCGGATCCATGCTGTTAAACATGAGATCACCGATTTTCGCACGCTTATCAAAGACCAGATTATCCATCATTAAATCGTGAGGAATGCCAAGATCATCCGCTACACGTTCATAACGCTGGTACTGTGTGGCGTGACAGCCAGCGCAGTAGTTCTGGTAATACTTGGCACCCCGTTGCAGAGATGCAGTGTCCGTTGGGTCGATATTCGCTGAATCAAGAGGGTATCCTCCACCGGCAGCCGCTGCCAGCGATGAAAACAGCACCGAGCCCAAGAACAGCAACGTAGACGCAACCTTATTGGTCAGTATTATTCTTTTCATTAGCCGGTCACCCTCTCCGGTACAGGTTTTGTTTTCTCCCACCGAGTGTAGAAAGGCATCAACAGGAAGAACGCAAAGTAAATCAGCGTACAAATCTGGGCAATCAGCGTGTAGAGCTCAGTGGCCGGCTGTGTACCCAACCAGGTCAACAACATGAAAACAAAGGCAAACACCACAAGACCCACTTTGCTGATCATGCCTTTGTAACGCCATGATCTAACCGGACTGCGGTCGAGCCATGGCAGCACAAACAGAATGGCAATCGCAGCACCCATGGTGATAACACCACCCAACTTGGCTTCAATAAACCCGATATCAAACGTGATGGCTCGCAGCATGGCGTAGAAGGCACCGAAATACCAAACAGGAGCAATATGCTCTGGTGTTTTCAGGCTGTTAGCCGGCTCAAAGTTGGCGTGTTCCAGGAAGTAGCCGCCCATTTCCGGGAAGTAGAAAATAATTCCGCAGAAAACGAACAGGAATACCACCACACCGACAATATCTTTAACGGTGTAATAAGGGTGGAATGCAATGCCATCCAGAGGAATGCCATCCGCGCCCTTGGTTTTTTTGATATCAATACCGTCAGGGTTATTAGAGCCCACTTCATGAAGTGCCAGAATGTGCAGCACAACCAGGCCGAGAATGACTAAAGGCAGTGCAATAACATGGAGGGCAAAGAAGCGATTCAAGGTAATACCAGAAATCAGGTAGTCACCACGAATAAATTGCTGCAGGTCAGCACCAATCACCGGAATCGCACCAAACAAGGAGATGATAACCTGTGCTCCCCAGTACGAAACTTGTCCCCATGGCAGCAGGTAACCCATAAACGCTTCGCCCATCAGCGCAAGGTAGATACCCATGCCGAAGATCCAGATCAATTCCCGTGGCGCCTGATAAGAACCATAAAGAAGACCACGGAACATGTGGCAATAAATCACCACAAAGAACATGGACGCGCCAGTGGAGTGCATGTAGCGAATCAGCCAGCCGTACTCCACATCACGCATGATGTATTCAACGGAAGCAAACGCAGCTTCTGCACTGGGCACATAACTCATGGTGAGCCAGATGCCGGTGAGAATCTGGTTCACCAGCACTAGCAGCGCGAGGGAACCAAAGAAATACCAGAAATTAAAATTTTTGGGTGCGTAATATTTGCTGAGATGCTTTTCCCACGCCTGCGTGACGGGGAGCCGGGCATCGACCCAATCCATAAGCTTATTGGCCATCACGCATTCTCCTCATCTTGACCGATAATCAAAATATCGTCGCCTTCAAAGGTATACGGCGGAACGACCAGATTGGTTGGGGCTGGTACGCCTTTATAAACGCGGCCCGCAAGGTCAAACCGGGAACCGTGGCAAGGGCAGAAATAACCGCCCACCCAATTCGAGTCAAACTCCATGGGCTTGACTTCCGGCATGTATTTTGGAGAACACCCAAGATGGGTACAAAGTCCTACAAGAACCAGAAACTCTTCAGTTCTTGAACGATAAAAATTGGTGGCATACTCCGGTTGCTCGGAGTTTTCTGAATTTGGATCTCGCAGGCGGTCGTCCTGAGTCGGAAGCTCATCAAGCATGGCCTCAGTGCGGCGCACTACGAATACCGGCTTGCCCCGCCATTCGTAAACCACCTGCTGACCCTGCTCCAGCTTGCTTATATTGACTTTAACAGGAGCACCCGCAGCTTTCGCTTTTGCACTCGGGTTCCACGACTTCAGAAAAGGCGTGGCGACTCCCACAGCCCCGGCAGCCCCCACCACCGAAGTCGCGGCCACGAGAAAGCGGCGCCGGCCTTTGTTTACGCCGTTGTCACTCATTAACCTACTCTCCCCATCCGGGCTCAATGCCCAATGACTTCTTGTTGTTCATGGGTATGATAGCCAGCATGAAACTCAAAGATTAAACCTCGAACCTCAAGCTTTATTATTGGTGGGATACCTTCTATCACAATCCGTTTGTCACACTTGTTGTCACAAGTCTGTACAAAATATACCAAGACAGGATAACAGATTTACCCGCAACAGACGCTCTTTGTAGTCGCTTATTTTCTGCTGCAGGGCATTCAGCAGCCTTGCTGCCAACGCTCCCCCAAACAATAAACTGCCGTCGCTTTTTACTTACCCACATAAGCGGCAGTGCGTAATGATACTGGTTTTGTCGCACAAAAAAAATGCCCGTATAGAAATCAGTTTTTTTATCCGAACGAAACTTATTTAAATAAAACAAGTCACAATACTTACAAGCTGATAATTCACGATTCACAGCATTGAAAGAAGCACCCTCTATGAAACTCGAAACTCCAGTAGACACTCCATCGCCCCATCAACACAACCAAACCACCAAACCCACAGACAGTCAAAACCGACTTTTTGCTACCACTGTAATTTCCCAAGGCATATTGAGCTCAACGGTAGGCTCTTTTGCTGGTTTTTCGGTAGCAGCCGCTGTATCTACCCCTCTAGCAATCGGTACCGGTTTCATGATCGCTGGCGGATGCATGCTTCTATTTTTCGCTGCTGACCTTCTATTAATGGATCGATGCTTTGATCAAAGATCCATTGAAATCGTCAAACCTGAAACGCCTTACCTCTCAACAAGCCACGATACAACGCCCTTAAACCAAGAGCCTCCACCTTATCCAGAAGACAACCCACCTTATCCAGAAGACAACCCACCTTATCCAGAAGACAACCCACCTTATCCAGAAGACAACCCACCTGACTACATTACCGCCTGTACAATGCCTCCCCCAGCCAGCCATCAGTCCCAATAATTACAAATCAGCAAAAAAAAACCCGCCCCTGTAAACAGGAGCGGGTTTTTCCCAGATACCAAACCCACCAGGCAAGCCTGGCCGGGTATTGGCAAACTGATATCAGCGCTTGGAGAACTGAGGACGCTTACGCGCTTTACGCAGACCCACTTTCTTACGCTCAACTTCACGAGCGTCACGGGTAACGTAACCAGCTTTACGCAGGTCAGCACGCAGAGTTTCGTCATACTGCATCAGTGCACGGGTAATACCGTGACGGATTGCACCAGCCTGACCAGAACCGCCGCCACCAGATACAGTGATCTTGATGTCGAACTTTTCAGCCAGCTCAGTCAGCTCAAGCGGCTGACGAACAACCATGCGAGCAGTTTCACGGCCGAAGTATTCATCCAGAGCACGGCCATTGACAGTAATACTGCCAGTACCAGTTCTCAGGAAAACACGCGCGGTAGAGGACTTACGACGTCCAGTTCCGTAGTATTGTGTTACAGACATAACCACCCCTGATTAGATTTCCAGTTGCTGAGGCTGCTGAGCAGCATGTTGGTGCTCACTGCCGGCATAAACCTTCAGCTTGCGAAACATGGCGCGACCCAGAGCATTCTTAGGCAGCATACCCTTTACAGCCAGTTCGATTACCATCTCAGGCTTGTGTCCGATCAGCTTATCAAAGCTCATGGACTTCAGGCCGCCGATGAAACCGGTGTGGCGGTGGTACATTTTGTCAGTGGACTTACGTCCAGTAACACGTACTTTCTCGGCGTTAACTACTACGATGTAGTCGCCAGTGTCCACGTGTGGTGTGAACTCAGGCTTATGTTTGCCGCGCAGACGCAGAGCGATTTCTGTTGCCAGTCGACCCAGTGTCTTGCCATCGGCATCCACTACGAACCAGTCACGTTTTACGGCTTCTGGCTTTGCACTAAAAGTTTTCATTTAATTCGCCTCTATGATATTGCTTACGCAATACCTGTTCCTACATGGCCGTTCCCGGCTGCATCAAGAGTCAGGCTATTAACCCCAGACCCAGCCAATAGTGGCCTGTTCAAAACATTGGGCGCTCAATCGGGAAACGGGAGCCGTATTATACCGTTTAGCCACAGGAAAGAAAGCCCTTGCTGAATCTACTAAAGCAATGGCTCTTTTTCTTCGGATTCACTCCTGAGAACCTTCAGAATATACCGCCCCTGATAACGTGGATTGAATTGCAACGACTCAGGTAAAATGCGTTGGGCCAGCCCCTGAAGCTCAGAGGACGCAGCCCCGGTTCTCAATTCAACCAGCATTAACAAAGCACTCATTACGCCACCCACCAGACTTCGATTCCAGATACTCACACCCACACCACTGAATATCGTCGCATAGGCCGCCACGGCAGAGGCGCGATTAATAAGCCACTCCCGCTGATCACTGTGATACCCCGTAACCATACGCACCGGTGGAATGGTTTTATCACTGGTTGGAAAACTGAACGCTACGCCTTCCGACAAACTGTTTATGCTGAACGGCCCACCAAGATCGAGAAAAAGCTCGTTATCTTTTGGGAAACTGTAATAGCGGTAACCAAAGCTCCCCCCACGCCCTGCAATAGACATTTTCAAGGTATGCTGCCCTGCCCACTCAAGACTTTTAATGTAAACATCTCTGGATGGGGACAGTAATAAATCAAGTGACGATTGATGCGTCGCAAGCACCGAAAACAATAACAAGGGATTCCTGTCAAGCACGCTGGGTAACAAGAGCGGATCCATCCTTTTTACCACTGTCATACGAGCATTATCGGTAGCGTAATGAATGCGGTACCCAACAACTTCTGCAGCAACATCGGTTAATATTGGTGTAAATCGGACCCTCAAGACCTGCCCTGTTCTTTTCAGGTGAGACAAGTAATTAATGTATCCGAGAAGCGGTTCATCCAGCGGGTCAAACTCTTCCACGTAAATACTTCTGGCGTTTACCGCTATTTTTAGCTCACAGTTTTCCGAGTCACCGGCCACACAGCCATCCGTATACTGCAGTAAACCTTTGTCACCATACACATCCATCAATTCAAAACTCCCTGAATAGTGGACTCTATCGATTTCCTCGATGAGGTGAGCCTGAATCCTGACGCTCCAATTCAACAGCAAGAAGATACAAACTATCCATATACCAACAAGGTGTTTTCGCTCCCTAAAAGAAGTACTGACTAAAGATTCTGTATTTATCATTTTTTCTCTACATACTCTAACGATACGATCATGTGACGACGCCACGGAGTATAGCCACCGCTATCAAACCTGCAGATGACAAGGTAAATCCTGCCACCAATGCCTGACAGCTCAGGAACAAACCGCTACAATCGCCAGAAACATCTGACCACCATCGGAATCCTATGCGCGACTATATTATTGCCCCGAGTATCCTTTCCGCTGACTTTGCCCGACTGGGAGAAGAAGTGGACAATGTCCTGTCTGCCGGAGCTGACTGGGTACATTTTGATGTTATGGATAACCACTACGTTCCCAACCTGACTCTGGGGCCAATGGTCTGCAAAGCGTTGAGAAACCACGGAGTGACCGCACCCATTGATGTGCACCTGATGGTTAGCCCCGTGGATCGCATGATCGCCGACTTTATTGAAGCCGGCGCCACCACAATTACCTTCCACCCAGAAGCCTCTGACCACATCGACCGCAGCTTACAACTCATCCGGGAAGGTGGCTGTAAAGCAGGATTGGTGCTTAACCCGGCCACATCGCCAGATATCCTCGAATACGTCATCGACAAGCTGGATATGATTCTACTGATGTCCGTAAACCCGGGCTTCGGCGGTCAGAAGTTCATCCCGTCCACACTGAAGAAGCTGGTTCGCGTTCGTAAGATGATTGACGACAGTGGGTTGGATATCCGTCTGCAAGTGGATGGCGGCGTGACCACCAACAACATCCGACAAATTGCGGAAGCGGGTGCCGATACATTTGTTGCCGGCTCCGCCATCTTTGGCGCTGAGACGTATCAGGGTGCTATCGAAAAAATGCGCACTGAACTCTCCCAGGTTGGATCCATCTAACGTTTATGAGCATACCATTTATAACCACACCATCTGATACAAAACACCCAGTTCTACAGGGTGTTTCTCTCGTTATGTACGATCTGGATGGCACACTGGTTGAGAGCGTGCCTGACCTGGCCGTTGCCCTGGACAAAATGTTGCTCGCCCTTGACCTGCCACCAGCCGGCGAATCCAAAACCCGACTGTGGGTTGGCAACGGTATTCCATCGCTGGTAAAGCGTGCAATCGCTGACGATGCCCACGGGGATCAACCCGGGCGAGTTAACGACACTCTTTTTGAAAAAGGTTTTGATCTCTTCCGTCAGTACTACAACGAGGAACTTGGCCTGCACAGCTACCTTTTCCCGGGTATCGTCCCTTTTCTGGAAGCGATGCACCAACGTGGCATCCCACAGGCAGTGATCACCAACAAAAGCGAACAGTTTTCTCATCGATTACTGCAAATCATGGGTATTGATCACTTTTTTGAAGCTGTGATCGGTGGGGATAGCCTGCCAGAGAAAAAACCTCATCCCATGCCTTTATTGCATGTCATGAAGCAATTTGATGTGCCTGCAAATCAGGCACTGATGATTGGCGACTCTATTAGTGATGTGAGGGCCGCGAGAGCTGCCGGCGTTAAAGTCATTGGCCTGCCCTATGGGTACAATCATGGGGAGCCTATTGAAATCGCCAACCCAGATTTAGTCGTTATGTCATTAGACCAACTTCTATAACTTCACTGCCCAGAGAAACGCTTTCCGTTTACTGTTATCCGTAAAAGCGGCAAGGCTTTACAGGTAACGGTAAACGGTGCTGGCTAAATGACAAACCTTCCTGAGAACAAGGTATAAAGAGCCGTCATACCCAGCAAGACTACGCAGGTAATAACCACCACATGTTCAAACGATACGAAAAGCCTTTCTCCCCGCTCATAACGGGCCGTCAAGTAAAAGGGGATCCCCAGCATATAGAGAATCATCGATAACAGCAGGAAACTCATACCCCCTGCATAAATCAGCCAGAACCCATAGGCTGTGCCTAATGAGGTTATTAAAATTAATGTTCTACATCGAGCTTCTGCCTTGAGCGCCAGCTTCAGTCCGAAAGCTGCACAGAGCAGATAGGGGATTAAAGCCATAGAAGAAGCCAGTTGAATCAGGATGTTATAACCCGTTCCGTTAAAATGATTGACGATCAGAAAAAGAGAGATCAATGCGTTGGTTAACCACATGGCATTGGCAGGCGCACCATGAGCATTCAGTTGCCCAAAAACCGTGGGAGCCGTGTTTTTGGCTCCCCTCGCTGCAAGGTACAGCATTTCAGCAGAGATCATGATCCAGGCCAACAGGGCACCACCGACCGATATAATCAGCCCCGTATTAATAAGAATCTCCCCCCAGGAACCCACCGCACGTTTCATAACGGCGGCCATGGATGGATTGCGCATCGCCGACAGCTCTTCCTGTGGAACCACACCGAGTGAGAGAACTGAAACACAAACCAACAGGGCTATGGTGATAAAGAAACCTAACATTGTCGCCTGACTAACGACCTGCATGTTTTTAGCCCGGCTTGCATAGACGCCCGCACATTCAACACCAAGGAAAACCCACACGGTATAGAGCATGGTGTTTTTAACTTGTTCAGTCAAAGAACCCAAGGCATTGCCCCCCCAGAAATCGACCTGAAAGGTTTCCAGCCGGAAGGCCAGTGCAACACATAGGATAAACAGGCAGATAGGTACCATTTTGGCAAAAGTAACCACCACATTCAGAAATGCTGCCGAGCGGACCCCCTTGAGAACGAAACAGTGAAACGTCCAGAGAACTACCAGACCTGACACAAGAGCGGCCGCTGTATTGCCTTCACCAAAGAAATCCAGCGTTGAAAAAGAGCCCAGCGCACTGAATAACAGGACGAGGTAGCCCACATTGCCAACCCAGACGGATATCCAGTATCCCCAGGCTGCATTAAAACCCAGGTAGTCCCCAAAACCGGCCCGGGCATAACCGTAGGCACCGTCATCAATGTCAGGTCGATTGATCGCTAACCATTGAAAGATGCGAGTTAAAGTCAGCATACCCATGAAGGTAATTATCCAGGCAATAATAATCGGGCCCGGACCAGCTACTTCGCTCATATTCTGTGGCAGGCTGAAAATGCCGCTGCCAACAATAGCACCAACAACCAGGGCCGTCATGGAAACGATACCCAGTTTTTTCTTACTTGTTTCCGTCATGATTGACTCCGGACCGAACTTCATCTTCTGGAGTTTTATACAGAGAGGGCCCAAAGCCTGCGACGACTTAGAAGCGAAGAGACATGCAGCTAACACCGCCATCGACTTTCAGATATTCGGAGGTATCTACTTCGATAACGTCGTAACCCAGCCCGGCAATTTTGTCCCGGGTTGAAGGGTAACCGGCTGGCAAGATGACTTTGCCGTTTACCCAAATGCAGTTAGCGGCATAAGATTCGTCAACAGGCACTTCAATAATATTGTACTGTTGAAACTCCGGTTTGGTGACAAATTCTCCGGCGGCCAACAGATTGCCATTTTCCAGATAGGCCAAGCCTGTCTTCAGGTGCAGAACAGTCTCCAGCACAACAATTGAACCAGTCATACCATATTTATCAAGAATAGCGATTAACTGGCGCGCACCCTCTTCGTTGGTTCTGGCAGACTTTCCGATGTAGTAATGACTTCCAACCATCATGACATCACCGGCATCCAGCGTGCCGGGCTCGACTATGCGTTCAACCCTGTTATAAAACCGCTGCAGAACAGGAGCAATGAGTTCTGCTTCATTACGACGACTTTCCGCACCGGGGCGGGTGATAACTGCACAGTGAGGAGTGCATAGAGCGGGGTCTTCAACAAACACAGAGTCTGGATAATCATTGGCAGGCGGAAGAATAGTAATATCAACACCACAGGTCTGCAGAGCTCGAATATAGTCGTTATGTTGATCCATGGCCTTGTCATAGTCGGGTTTACCCAGACCTGCTTCGCTGAGTCCTTCGATCATTGCCGGGCAAGGTGTTCTAGTAATGATATGCTTGAACATAAAGACTACCTTTTAAGGTCTATTGACATTTTGTTGCGTGTTCAATTACTTCAGCCAAGAATAAACATAGTCCATTTCCTGGCTGGGTAGATTGATTCTGGCCATTGAGCTGTGAGGTGAATCCTGGCGTTCGGGCCAACCACCCACGGTCATACGATTAACCATTTATGGAATATGGAAAAACTGAGAGCTTTTATCCTGTTTTCGTCGAAATTTCTGTTCAAATTGGTAAGCGTCGTTGTGCCAGCGTTAGTTAATAGAGCAGAGGTTGGCTGAGTCGCTATAAGGAACATTAAACAGCTCCAATACCAGCACTATTTGCATTAATTTTGGTTGTCTTATAGTCTTCGTGTAGAAATAATACAACAACGTGATCAGCGTTTCTTAAGGCTGACATGCGGAGTTTGCAGTGACATACTGTTATTACCATTACTCTTATCTACCATATTTTCTGGTCAGCATCGGCCTTGGCCGCGGCTCTATGTCACATTCTGTTTCTTCCCTTCCTACTTTCTGGCGCTGGCAAAGCTGGCCTTGAGCCTTCATCTATACTCTACCCAACTTTAACTGCAACACGGTCGTTGCGATCCCAAACAATTCAAACTAAACATTTTTATGAGACCTGTTATGACACCTGAAGTCTTTGCACGTCTGGCCAGTGAAGGGTACAACCGAATCCCTGTTGTGCGGGAGATTCTGGCGGACCTGGACACTCCGTTAACCACGTACCTCAAACTGGCCAATGGTCGTTACTCTTATCTCTTGGAGTCTGTGGAAGGCGGTGAAAAATGGGGCCGCTACTCCATGATCGGGTTACCTTGCAGAACATTGATGAGAGTCAGTGGCAATAAAATACAGGTGGAGAAAGACCGCCAAATCATCGAAGAACATACCACCTCCGACCCATTCGAATTCATCCGGGCTTTTCAGGATCGATACAAAGTGCCAGAGCTGCCGGAGCTTCCACGTTTTACCGGCGGACTGGTCGGTTATTTTGGCTACGACACCGTTCGCTACATCGAACCAAAGCTGGCCAAATCTGCTCCCAAAGATGAGCTGAATACACCTGACATTCTGTTAATGGTGTCTGACGAACTTGTGGTGTTTGACAACCTCAGCGGCAAACTCATTCTGATCACCCATGCCGATCCCAGCGAAGCCGCTGCACTGGAAACCGCACAATCCAGATTGGACTATCTGGTTCGACAGCTGCAAACCAGCCATGTTCAACCACCAGCACAACACTCTTTGCACCCAGCGAAAGAAGAAGATTTCCAATCCGGCTTTGGTGAAGCAGCATTTAAACAATCTGTCAGTGATATTCGGGATTACATTCTCGCCGGTGACACCATGCAGGTGGTGATTTCCCAGCGCATGACCATTCCATATGACAGCTCTCCTTTGAACCTCTACCGAGCCCTGAGAAGTACCAACCCATCGCCTTATATGTATTATATGGATCTGGGCGACTTCCACGTTGTCGGTTCATCCCCTGAAATTCTTGCCCGACTGGAAGATGGCGAAGTGACCGTGCGCCCCATTGCCGGCACTCGCAAACGCGGCGATACCGCAGCTAAAGATAAAGCCATGGAAGAAGAGCTGCTCAATGATCCAAAGGAGCTGGCGGAACATTTGATGCTGATCGACCTGGGAAGAAACGACGTTGGTCGTGTTGCAAAAACCGGCACCGTCGAACTCACCGACAAAATGATTATCGAGCGTTACTCCCATGTTATGCATATCGTATCCAATGTGACCGGCCAGCTCAAAGAAGGCCAGGACGCACTGGATGTCATGGCCGCCACCCTCCCCGCCGGTACATTAAGTGGCGCACCCAAAGTGCGAGCCATGGAAATCATTGATGAAATGGAACCAGTAAAACGCGGTGTTTATGGTGGCGCTGTGGGTTATCTGGCATGGAATGGCAATATGGATACGGCCATCGCTATTCGAACCGCGGTCATTAAGGACCGTAAACTGCACATTCAGGCTGGCGCCGGTATCGTTGCAGACTCCAGCCCGGATATGGAATGGAAAGAAACCATGAACAAAGGCCGTGCGGTCTTCAGAGCTGTCGCCATGGCGCAAACCGGTCTTAATCTTTCAGCCAGTACAGAACAAAAAACAGTGAAGGTGAAATAATAATGTTGTTAATGATTGATAACTACGACTCCTTCACGTTTAACCTGGTTCAGTATTTTGGTGAACTGGGCGCCAATGTGGACGTTCATCGCAATGATCACATCTCCATTGCGGATATCGAAAAACTGAGCCCGGAACATATCGTGATTTCTCCCGGCCCCTGTACACCCAATGAAGCCGGTATTTCCATGGATGTTATACGTCATTTCCAAGGTAAAGTGCCGATCCTTGGGGTTTGCCTTGGTCATCAAAGTATCGGACAGGTTTACGGTGGCAATATCATCCGGGCCAGACAAGTCATGCACGGCAAAGTGTCTCCGGTGTATCACCAGGATATCGGTGTCTTTCGTGGGCTGGCCAATCCGGTCACCACCACCCGGTACCACTCACTGGTGATTGATAAAGAAACGTTACCCGATTGCCTGGAAGTCACTGCCTGGACTCGCCTCGAAGACGGCAGCAATGATGAAATCATGGGAGTTCGCCACAAAGAACTCCCAGTGGAAGGCGTGCAATTCCATCCAGAGTCGATTATGACGGAACAGGGCCACGACCTACTGGCCAATTTTCTTAAAACAAAAGCCTAAAAAACGCTGTTTAAAAAGACTGCGCAAAAAGAGTTTGATTTATGACCATTACAATAAATGAAGCCATCAACCGCATCGTTCAAAACCTTGACCTTACCCGTCAGGAAATGATCGAAGTGATGCAACATATTATGACCGGCCAATGTACGGACAGTCAGATTGCTGCATTTCTTGTAGGCATGCGCATGAAGAGCGAAACCGTTGAAGAGATTACTGGTGCAGCCACGGTTATGCGCGAACTGGCAACGCCAGTTCAGGTGAATGCCAATCATCTTGTGGATATTGTTGGCACTGGCGGTGATGATGCCAATCTGTTTAATGTTTCATCTGCGTCGTCTTTTGTCTGCGCAGCCGCCGGTGCCAGTGTGGCGAAACACGGCAATCGCAGTGTTTCCAGCTCAAGCGGCAGTGCCGACCTTCTTGAACAAGCAGGCATCAATCTGAGTGTCACACCTGAGCAAGTCGCTCGATGCGTTGAAGAAGTGGGAGTCGGCTTTATGTTTGCGCCTGCCCACCATTCAGCCATGAAAAATGTGATTGGTGTACGACGTGAGCTCGGTATACGAACAGTGTTTAATATTCTCGGCCCGCTTTCCAACCCTGCCCACGTTAAAAACTTGCTGATTGGTGTATTTAATAAAGCACTTTGTCGTCCAATGGCTGAAGTATTACGGGAGTTGGGCAATGAGCACGTATTGGTCGTGCATTCCAACGATGGTCTGGATGAAATCAGCATTGCCAGCGAAACCCATGTCGTTGAACTCAAGCACGGTGAAATCACCGAATACACCATTAAGCCTGAAGACTTTGGCATTCCATCACAAAGCCTGATTGGCTTAGCCGTTGACAGTAGCTCCGCCTCTCTGGCACTTATTCAAGACGCTCTTGGAAAACAGCAGGGACAGCATGCAGAAAAAGCCGCGGCCATTATCGCACTGAACTCTGGTGCCGCCCTTTATGTTTCTGGTGTTGCCAGCAGCTTAAAAGAAGGCGTATTGATGGCTCAGGATGCCATCGACAGTGGTCTTGCTCTGGAAAAAATGAAAGAGCTGGCCAGTTTCACCCGCGTCTTTGCGCTGGAAGAGGAGTAAATCATGGCACTGCCGACGATTCTCAACAAGATCATCGAGAGAAAGCATGAAGAAGTGGCCGATCGCTCCTTCACTACCTCTCTGGAAAGCATGAAAGCGCGTGCTACTAATGCGCCTGATGCGCCTCGGGGTTTTGCCCGCCAACTGTTCAAACGAGCAGACAATCAGCAGGCTGCCATTATTGCTGAAATCAAAAAGGCATCACCCAGCAAAGGCGTTATTCGGGAACATTTTGCCCCCGCTGAGATTGCCAAAAGCTACGAAGCAGCAGGTGCCAGTTGTCTTTCCGTGCTCACCGATAAAGACTTTTTCCAGGGTAGCGAAGATTATCTTCAAGCCGCCAGAAGTGCGTGCTCACTGCCGGTACTGAGAAAAGATTTTATGGTAGATCCCTATCAAATCTATGAGGCCAGAGCCATTGGTGCGGACTGCATTCTTTTGATTGTCTCGGCACTGTCTGATCAGCAACTCAGTGAGTTTAATGCACTGGCGCAATCCCTTGGCATGGATGTGCTGGTTGAGGTTCATGGTGCTGATGAGCTTGAACGAGCCCTAACACTGCCTGACGCCATTCTTGGTATTAACAACCGCAACCTGCACACATTTGAAGTCAGTCTGGATAACACTTTGGCACTGCTCAATCAGATTCCTGATGGTCGATTGGTGGTCACCGAAAGCGGCATTCATTCCCGTGAAGATGTGGATTTGATGATTAACCGGAATGTCCGTAGCTTCCTGGTAGGTGAAGCCTTTATGCGAAAGGATGATCCAGGCTCAGAGCTAAAAACACTGTTTGCTCCTTACCTGTAAAAATTGAAACCTATTCGGATTGTCGGTAACTCGAAGGATTACCGACAATAACAAACCATCAAATAGCGAATTACTGAATAATTCCACAGGCTATTCTAGCCCCACCACCACCCAAAGGCGGGTTATCAGAATAATTATCCGAACCTGCATGTATGATCAGGGACCTCAATTTTAATTCTTTCAGAGATAAACGAGGAACAACCATCAGCGTATCCGCCACACCGTATTTATTTACGAGCAGCTTTGGTAAATCCCCAAGGTGACCATGACCATCAGGCCCTTCATGATGGCCGGAATGCTCAGGATCATAATGACTACCGGCAGCTAACGCTGCAACCATCACCCCGTCTTTCTCACCGGGCTCACAAGAAGGGTTTTCATGAACATGAAAACCATGCTCTCCCGGCGTTAAATCATGCAATGCCGGTTGGATTCGTACGCCATTGCCCGGGTCATCATTATCGGCATGGTGAATATACACTTTGCCAACGGTGGCGCCATTTCCCTCTGGTGTCACGTGATACATGATCACATCAAAACTTTCTTCAACCGCCCGGTTTCGCTCTACATGATCTGTACAACCATACAGGAAAAATGAAAAACCACTTAACAGTACCAATTTCTTTGACCAGCGATGTCCCATAGTGAGTAAGCTCCTCTATTCATACTTATCATCAGATCAGTATAGATTGAAGCTCAGCTACACAAGGGGAAACCGTCAAAACTACCGGGTGCCAAACACCACCATGGTTTTCCCTTTAACCGACACCAGTCCCTGAGCCTCCAGACTCTTCAGTACCCGTCCCACCATTTCCCGCGAACAACCAACGATGCGTCCGATTTCCTGACGGGTGATTTTAATCTGCATACCATCAGGGTGCGTCATTGCATCCGGCTGTTTGCACAGATCGAGCAACGTCCGGGCAACCCGCCCTGTTACATCCAGAAAAGCCAGATCGCCCATTTTACGAGTCGTGTCTTTCAACCGTGCCGCCAGCTGACTGGATAACAACATCAGAATTTCAGGATCTTTCTCAATCACCGTTCTGAACTGTTGATAACTGATCTCAGCAACTTCACAGGCAGTTTTGGCTTTAACCCAAGCGCTTCTGGCAGAAGCCGCCTCATCAAAAAGCCCCATTTCACCAAAAAAGTCTCCCTGGTTTAGATAAGCGACGATCATCTCACGACCCTCGTCGTCTTCAATAACCACCGATACGGTGCCTTTTACAATGTAATAAAGTGTCTCAGAGCTATCACCAGCACAGAGAATAGTGCTTTTGATTGGATAAGTGCGTAGAGTACATTCTTCAAGAAAAGCGGAAAGGCTTTGCTCTTTATCGGTGTTAACTTTGACAGAAAAACTATTCATCAACATCTGTAACCTTCTATTCCTTAGTTAACTATTTTGTTTTTCTTTGTATCATACCTGAATACCAACCTGCATTGACCTGTGTCCAAACAGGCAAAAAAGCCACTTGGTTCACATATCCAACAACCAATTTTATCGTCAAACTCATAAAAAAACTCGCTGGCTGTTTGTGGTGCAAATTACGGTGCAAATACTTAGAATATTTCACAATCTCAATAATCAACATCAGGATTTGCCATGCAGTCTCAAGTCAAA
The DNA here is from genome assembly GCF_947495845.1 of uncultured Endozoicomonas sp. GTDB lineage: Bacteria > Pseudomonadota > Gammaproteobacteria > Pseudomonadales > Endozoicomonadaceae > Endozoicomonas. The sequence continues at coordinate 24,650 of NZ_CANMAO010000038.1, forward strand.
TGGGTAGATAATCAACGTTTTATTGGAAAAACCGCCAGTGGTCACTCATTAGTTATGGATGCGAGCCGCGAACAAAAAACAGCGCCGACTCCCATGGAAGTGGTATTAATGGGGCTTGGCGGATGCTCTTCTGTTGATGTGGTGGGCATTTTGGAAAAAGCACGACAGAAAGTCGTGAGCTGTCATGTAGAAATAGAAGCGGATCGTGCGAATGAAGTGCCTGCCGTCTTCACTCGAATTCATCTGAACTTTGTCGTTAAAGGTTCCGCCATAAAAGAATCTCACGTTGAACGTGCGGTTCACCTGTCCGCAGAAAAATACTGTTCTGTCGCACTGATGCTCGGTAAAGGTGGTGTTGAGATTACTCATAGCTGGGAAGTGATCGAAGTATAAAAGCTGTCGGCATAGCAGCGCTCAATCGCTCCTATGCCGCCTCCATGAACCTTGGGTATGTTTTATTCAGGAACTGAATGATACCAAGCAGACTAACACCAAGGGTAACCACTTCTGCCAGAAAGATACTTCCCCACACACCATTTGCCGGGAATAACATTGGCAAAATCAGCAAACCAATTAAGACGAACACCAGCCCTCTTGAGAGAGAAATCACTGTAGCAATAGCAGGAGATTCCACGGACTGGAAGAAGGTCGCCACCACAATGTTCACCCCCATAAACACGGAACCCGCCAGATAAATTTTCAGGGCAATAGATGCCAGTTCTACCAGTTGCGGATTATTGTCCGTAAACATAGAGACAATGTACTCAGCACCTGCCAGAGAGATTGCGATCGCAACAACACCCACCACAACGGCATACCGTAACCCGAGGTAGAGCGTCTCACGCACTTTCTCGATTTTACCGCCACCAAAGTTATAACTGATGATCGGCTGACAGGCCTGACCAGTGCCGGAGAACACCAACATAACGACCAGCCCGACATTCATGATGATGCTGTAAGCAGTCACATGCAGAGCACTAAACCGGGTCAGCAGGATATAATTGAAAAAGACAGCGGTAACGGCAGCCGTTGATTCAATAAAAAAGTTGGGTGAACCGATCCTGATAATCTCCATACCGGTTTTAACCGAATAACCACCGGAGAATGTTAAGCGCAGCTTGCCTTTCCCTTGAATAAAGTGAGTCAGCAATAAGACAAAAATCAGCAACTGTGACAGGCCGGTAGCGAGTGCCGCCCCTTTAATCCCCCATCCCAGTGGAAAGATAAAGATATAATCCAAGATGATGTTCAGCATGAAGCCCGACATGATGGCTTTCATCGCCAAGCCCGGATTGGTATCGTTTCTTACAAATCCGGCAAGAATAAACTGGCCGCCCTGAAACAGAAAGAACACCAACATGACACTCAGGTAATCAATGGAAGCCTGGGCTAAATCGCCTCCGCGCCCATCAGTGCGACAATTTCATCCAGCCAGTAAAAGCTCATGGCGATCAACACACTGGCTAACCCCAGGAAAAACAGAACCGACTGCTCAAAGACTCGCTGCCCTTCTTCAATATTCCCTTTACCAAATTGCACCGACATAATGGTCGCACCGCCAAGACCAATCATCAGCGCCAGAGCGGCAGATACCACAAAGAAAGGTACCGTTAGCGAAATAGCGCCTAAACCAGCAACACCCACGCCCTGCCCGACAAACATCAAATCGACAATAATAAACAGAGCCTTGATGGTCATGGCAAAAACAGAAGGTATTAGATACTGGAAGAATGTGCTCCGGATAGGAGCATTATCAAGATCGATTTTGGAGCTCATGATAACCACCTGACTTAAATAGAAATAATTATCATTTATTCTCTATTTTCAGGGGGATAATGAAATAGGATAATTTACACGACGTATTGTACTTTTTGTTTTAGGCTATCGATGTAAACGTTCAATGTCGTTTTAATACACAGCAGCCTTTCTGGAACTTCCTCCTATGCTTGAAGTAAAAAAGTTACCTCACGGCTCAGTACTGGATGTGGAGTGGATTGGTAGCAACGCTACACCAGAATCTGCTGAAGCTCACCGACACGAGTACTATGAAATATTCTGGGTGTTAACAGGCATCGGTGAGCACAGTATTGATTTTGCTGAATATCCGCTAGAGCCTCATCGGATGTACTTCATCGCACCCGGTCAAGTGCACCACTGCCAATATCTGGCAGATGAGATGCTGGCTATTTCATTCAATCCTGAACTGATCAAGCCAGATGTTCAGAGCAGGCAAATTCTGGAAAAGATCTTCCTGAAAAACAACCACTGTCAGCCCTACATCAACATCAATGACACCGGACAAGAAACATTACTGAAGCTGATAGACATCATCAACCATGAATTGAGTCACTCATCACCGGATAATGAGCTGATCAATATGCTGTTCACCAGCTTTTTAAGATACCTTCTGAGGTACCTGCCAGATGATGAGCGTGCCCCTGATTTTCAGAATCATAAAGCTCTCCAGCTTATGCAGCTGATTGATGAACATTATCAACAGAAAAAGCAGGTGATTTTCTATGCAGAACGGCTAAACATGAGCAGTAAACGTGTCAATGAGTTAAGTCATCAATTTACCGGCAAATCCATCACCCAGCTCACCCACGAGAAAGTGATTATTGAAGCCAAACGTGAGCTGGCTTTCACCCATAAAACCATAAAAACCATTGCTTACGATCTGGGGTTCAACGATATAGCTTACTTCAGTCGTTTTTTTAAAAAACAAGCGCATGTCACACCACAGGTATTCAGAACCCTCTGGCAAAACACCTGAACCAGATCAGCTTTATTGTCCGCAAGAACAGTTCTACATCCCAGCATACTGTAGTAAGCTCAAAAAGCTGCGGGCGCCTTGTTCAGACCTCCGCACCCTAATAATTAAAATAATTGCTATGAGGAAGAACCCAATGAAACGGATAGCTGCAGCCTTTGCATTGCTATTGCCCATGCTTGCCTCTGCCCAGAATTACTCAATCGGTACCGGCGGCCAGAGCGGCATCTATTACCCTTTCGGCGGCGCATTAGCCAAGGTATGGTCCGATGAAGTCAGTGACGTTAACGTGAAAGCTGAAGTCACCGCCGCGTCAGTAGAAAACACCATTAAAGTCGTTCGCGGAGATATGCTGGCCGGTATCGCCATGGGCAATGTGGTGATGGATGCTTTTAATGGTGAAGGTAAGTTTCCTGCCAAAATGCCCGTTAACGTGCTCTTTGCGCTCTACCCTAACCTGGTTCATCCCATGACGTTGCAAGGTTCTGATATCAACTCACTTCAGGACCTGAAAGGAAAACGAATTTCTCTGGGCGCTCCCGGTTCCGGTACTGCAGTAACGTCCGCAGCGCTGTTAGAAACCCTTGGCTTTGATGTTGAAAAGGATATCAGCGCCGTTTATCTCAATTACTCTGAAACCACCAATGCACTGGCCAATGGTCAGATTGATGCAGGCTTTATTGTGGGCGGGCAGGGTGTTGGTGCAGTGACTCAAATTGCGCTAACTCACGATCTGAAAGTGATTCCGATTGCGCAACAGGAAAGAGAAACCTTTATTGCTGAGTATCCAGCTTACAGCGAATACACCATTCCTGAAGGTATCTATAACAACGTACCATCCACCGACACGGTGAGTATCTGGAACGTGCTGGTTGTCCGCGCCGATATGTCCGACGACATGGCTTACGAGTTGACCCGCGCTGCTTATGAAAATATAGACGACGTTCGTAAGGTGGTAAAAGTAGCTGATGCCACCATTCCAGCTAACGCCAAACAACTGGCTGGTGTCCCCCTGCATCCCGGCGCTGAAAAATACCTGAACAGCGTTCAATAAAAAGAACCTACCGGTGGCAGTAAATTCATTACTTTCACCGGTCAAAACTTCCGGCGTAAGCATTTATGAACAGGTTTGATCAAAACTCAGGCTATTTTTTATTGAGCCGTTTATTGTTGGCTCTGGCTGTTTCCCTGTCAGTGTTTCAAATCTGGCAAGGTATTACGTCCACCATATCAGCCACCTACTTCCGCCCTGTTCATCTAACCTGGGTGATGGTGTTGATTTTTATTCACTACCCTTTAGTGAACATTGAAGCTCTTGCCAATCAACGCTGGTCATTCGCAATATCTCGAACGATTGATCTTTCCCTGAGTGCACTTGCCGTTTTTGCCGGCTATCGAATTGTTCAGTTTGACTACAACGATATTAACTACCTGCTATTTGGGCTCACGACCATCGACCTGATAGCCGGGATTGCCTTCACCGCATTATTACTTGAAGCCTGTCGTAGAACCGTTGGCTGGGTGATGGTGATTATTGCCACCATTTTTCTTCTCTACAGCGCTTTTGGCGATACGCTGCCCGGCGCATTGGCGACCAAAGCCTACAGTTTGCAGGAATTGGTTCAGTTTCAGATATTCTCCAGCAACGGTATCTTCGGTTCAGCTCTGGGTATTGCCGCCACCACCGTATTTATCTTTGTGTTATTTGGTGCTTTTTTAGAAGTCACTGGTGCCGGAAAATTCTTTATTGATCTGGCTTTTGCCATCGCCGGCAAGTATCGAGGTGGCCCGGCAAAAGCAGCAGTCATTGCCTCCGCAGGCCTTGGTTCCATTTCTGGCTCTGCCATTGCCAATACGGTAACCACCGGCTCCATCACCATTCCCATGATGAAAAAACTGGGTTATCGCCCGGAACAGGCTGCAGGTATTGAAGCTGCTGCCTCTACTGGTGGACAGATCATGCCCCCCATCATGGGAGCTGGCGCCTTTGTTATGGCTCAGTTCACGGGCATTCCCTATAGCGACATTATGATCGCCTCGATCATTCCTGCCTTGCTCTACTTTTTCTGCACACTCCTCTACGTGCATATCATGGCGTGCAAACTGGAACTCAAAACCATCAACCGCACTGAAGCGGTACTGCAGGTCATGAAGCAGGGAGCGCATTTCCTGATTCCATTAGCCTTAATCACAACATTGTTAATGATGGGCTATTCACCTTTGCTGGTAGGCGTCGCTGGTTGTGCATCTATTCTTATTACAGCGGCCTTACGCAAACACAGCAGAGTCAATGCTCGTCAAATAATAGAAGGTATGAAGTCAGGGGCACTACTGGCATTGCCTATTTCGGCTGCCTGCGGTGCTGCGGGTATTATTGTCGGTGTCGTGGGTCAAACAGGAATAGGACTGCAATTCACCCAATTTGTCACTGCTCTATCTGGTGGCTATCTGTTTACTGCGCTGCTACTGATCAGTCTCGTCGCATTGATACTGGGAATGGGATTACCCGTCACTGCCGCCTATATTGTGCTGGCAGTTATTGCGGTGCCACTGCTGGGTGATTTTGGCTTGCCATTGCTGACATCACACTTGATTATTTTCTGGTTATCCCAGACTTCTAATGTCACGCCGCCCATTGCTCTTGCAGCTTTTGCCGGTGCAGGTGTGGCCAACGCCAACCCAATGAAGTCATCAATAGAAGCGTTTAAGCTTGCCGCTGGACTGTTTGTGATTCCGTTGATGATGGCATACACCGGGTTGATCAATACCTCTGATGATTCCTTGGAATTGATTATCTCAGCTATTCAGACGCTGTCGGTTATTGTCGGAATGGCCATGGCGATAGAGGGATATTTGCTGACACGGCTTTCTATTATTGAGCGACTTCTGTCCGCGGCAAGTCTGCCAATACTGCTGTTTAATCCTTTTGGCCTTTACTGGGTCGGTATTATTTTGATGTTGTCTATCGTCATACTTCATTGGAAGGCAGTAAAGGTTCATTAAAATCGGGATAGGGCAGAGCTTCAGTTAAAGCATCCTCTATCTCTTGTTTCCACTCGAATGGATTATTGTAGAAACACCACTTATAATCAAATTCATCTAAAGTTGAACATTCCATATCCAACTGTTTAAGGCATCGCTGCAGGCCTTCAACATATAGGGTCTTGATTTCTGGTCTTTGCCTTAAAGTTTCGGGAATACGATTATCGTAAAGTTCCTTAATTCTGCTATCGGAGAGTTGTAACACCATGGCAGCAATAGACGGATCACTCTTAATACGATCTGATGCATAGACATATGCCCAAACATTGATCTGAATTGCCTTTTTCATAAAGTCCGTATCATCTGTTAACGACTCAGCTGCTGTTACCAGATAGTGAATATTGTGCTTAATACCCGCCAGCATGATTTCAGCGTCTTTTGAATAAGATTCAAATTCATTATCGCGTAGTTTATGGAACTTGCTACCACCCACGGGTAAATTGTACAATTCCAACATGGCACTTCTGCTAAGTGATCCACATTCAACTGAGTATTCCATTGAATTAGCATGAGCCGCTGCAGACAATATTTCACGATCATTCCAGAAAGCTTCATCACCATGTTTCAGCGCTGCGGGGGTGTGAGTGGCTGCCGCCATGACAATATCCCGATCTTTCTTCAATGCCGGAGACAAGTGTTCCAGCAGTTCTCCATTCAAGGCAACCAAAGGTAATGCCTGCTCTTTATTCTCAAGCCAATCGGAATACTGCGCTACGGATTCCAGCACCTGCTTTGGCTTTTCTATCAATAAAAGGCGGATTTGTTCTGCATCTCGCTGAAACGATTGTTCAGAGTCAACAACAAAAGCCTTGTCTCTGTCCTGCTTTCCAACTTTTTGAGCAAAATGGATCAGTTTAACTTCATCACTGTCTTCGGGGAAAAAAGCTTCAAGAGATTTAGTAAATTTACCTTTTGCCCATTTCAACGCCTCCCTAAAGATTAATGCTTTACTCATGAGCCGACTATTCGCATCTTGAATACGATTGAGATAAATTCTGAGTGCTGGAAAGTCTTGAACAGAGGCTAAGCCTCTGGTGACGACACAGAAAGCGCTATCTTTGTTAAAGCTGCGACCCATAACCGTTATCGCTGCAATTAATTGCTGCCGCATACGTTCAATATCAGGAATATTATTCACTTCAACAACAATCTCACCCATCTCTTCATTGAGCGTTATTTGCACACCCTGAGATGAGTTCTGCTTACCGATACTGTTCAATAACAACGCCAGCCAGAGAAACCGTTTGAACTTACCTTCATAGCTTGTGTTGGTGTCTTTAAAATTGTCTACCATCCGCAAACGCATCAGCCTTCCCTGACTACCTGCCCCTTTGTCAACTAACTCAATGACACCTTTATGATAATTAATATCGGTGCTGATAATGCTGACTCCATCCATGTTCAGAACGGTATTATGGCGTCCGTAGTGTTCCAGTGCGCTGGCGCATTGGTCATCCAATAATTGTGTCATCCTCGGGGTGTTGAAATTCACGAAAGTGACACGATTCGACTTCTTCACAACCTCTCCACGCCCTGAAGCATTGGCAACATCTGCCAGAATATCCACAAAGCTTTTATGTACCAGAAAAACCGTATCGTGAATCGAACGCACCTGATGCGCTGTACGGGGTTGGGACAGAGATTGCAAGCTGTTCTTTAAGTTCTGACAATCCGTTTGCCACTGGCTGAAGTCACCGGTTTTTTGCAGCAGTTTGTCACCATCCAGAAGCCCTTTGGTGATTCTGTCTAACCCGGTATTGACCTTTGCTTTGATCTCACTTAAGCGAGTTTTCAGAGCCTCCAGATTTTCAAGATAGTATTTAATATTTGGTGGCGTTTCTTCTCCTTTAGAGCCTTCATTCAGATAGTCGCCATACCCCTGTAACAGGGCATCCGTATCTGAAAGGAAGTGTGAAACCTCATCGTTAAGGCAGCGTAATATCTGATGTCTCTGAGGGGACATACTGATCAAAACCGCACCTTCCGGCGAGAGACACCGGTTTATCAAAGCATCTCGATCAAAATATTGCAGCAAACGGGTATTCTGCCCGTTAAGCCACTTAAATTGGTGATCAACCCTCTTTTCATCACAACGGGTAGGCTGCCAGCGAGTTGTTCTTGCTATTGCTGCACTGAAGTCTGAAGAAGCGGCTGGCAATGTATTTGCCTGGTAATGCTCATAGGGCTGTTCACCATTCAGCAAAAAACCACCGGACTGACCATTAAATTCGCCGCAAGCCAGAGTCGCTATGTTTCCATCCACAATGACGGGTTTATCATCAGCAATAATGCAGGGTTTACCCGCCTGCCGAAGCGTAATGGCCACGTGGTCACCCGTTCCACCCTGCTCAAACACAAAGCCACTGACTTTGCCCAGAACGTCCGGTGCCAACATCCAGTCTTCACCATGGTGAGCAACGATAATGGCATTGTCCGGAAGGTTTTCCGGGTTGGCGCCAACCTTGACCAATACTATCGGGCCTTTACAAAGCCCCTCACTGACTAACGTGCCTTTAACTATTGCTTCAGAGGGGACACCAACTGAGAACTGAGCACCGCCCTGCAACCGGGTCACCGGTCTGACCTGCAAGACTTGCACCTGATTCTGTCGGTTAACCCCAAATTCGACATCCACCGGGCATTGCAATAGGTTTTCCAGTTTTACCATGATCTCATACAGTGCTTTTGCTGCTGGCTCCGGGAGCGTTTTCTCCTCAGAAGTGGGCAGGTCAGTTAGCCGTTCAATAGCTTCATTTTCCCTCTGACTCTCAAGATAAAAGGCCTGGGCAACGTCGCCACGTATATGTTCCAAGGTAGGCTGATGATTTTTTCGGGTGATCGTGTATCGATGGGGCGTTAAACCACTAAGTCCGGAAACAGCACCCTTGGGCTGTCCGGGAACATACTCAACCTGCATACGGTTATCTTTTAAGCTGGTGTAACTCATGGCAACACCACCAAACTGGCAATCAACACAGTGCTGCATCACCAGGGATAATGTTGTTGGCATGCCATTTTTGCAGGCTTCGGGACGGTAGCCGGAGGCCATGACCTTTAAACAGGTTTGTACGACATCATCAGCACCATGCACATAAGATTCGTATTTACCGGCCTGGGCATCACCATAATCATCTTCTTTTGCACCAGAGCTTCGGATAATAAACATCTGCTCCGGATCATCTGCACACAGAGCTTTGAAACGGTTCCGCATGATATCAGCCGTTGAATGGTTTTTAATGGCATTATAAAAAGCATCGCTTTCCAGAAATCCGGACAATGCTTTCAGCAACCGGCCTTGCTCGTCAGGATTGGTAATACGAGCGATTCGTTCTTTTAACTGGACGAGACTCACGAAATCCTGTGCATCCGGCAATTCAATCGACGAGAAAGCCTCAGGCAGTATGTTTTTCGCAAAACCGGCTTTTTCCAGCAAGAGAATTTCAGGAATACCCACCAAGCGGAATTCAGGTACAGGGATACCATTTGCACTCATATGTTGCAGAAACATGCCTTTCCCACCGACAACAGCACGCAGAGAACGGGAATCCTGCTGCGTCATCACTACGGAGGGGGGAGCTGGCCTCTGGGAATCGTTAAGGGAAGGTGCAGAAGCAATAGTTGCTTTTCCAAGGTCTTTTACTCTACCTATTTGATTTATGTTATCAGCCTGCGTTACCATTCGTTCTCTAATTTGTTCATCCTGTATCGCCCTATCGGCAATGGTATTTTGTCGCCAATCAACGCGGAGACAGTTTTTCTGATTAGCTTCAGAAACTACATGCCCCTGCACAGTAGCACTCTCGGCCTTTTTCAATAACCTTATACCAGAATCAACATGCCCAGCATATGACGCAGCCTGAGTAGCATTTAAATCCATACCTACCCCAAATATATTTTAAATTAGCACACTGCAAAACCAGCGCCTAGCTTAGAAGCAGCATTAAAATCAATAAAAAAGCACCAGAAATTTATTTAATAATCTTGCAGAATAAACAGGCATTCATTCTACATAGTTTTATAAAACTCTCACTAACCAAGCAGCAAGCAAGTCTAACAACCAAAACAAACCCCTTATGAGCCAACTTGGGTAATTTATCAAAGCTGTTGATAGTAATTTGGGGAGATAAATTCCCCGATGACCTTCTCATGAAACTCTATTGATCAGTGATCTTGAGAAGTAACTGTTTCTTCTGGCTAAGCGTTCCGCTTAGGGTAGACATTAAGGAAGTTTCCTTGTATCGCATGCGTTTCAGCGGTGTCCCGGTCTAGGAACCAGTTGGTTCGCCAGATGTAAGGCGTCGCTGATTGTGCATCTATTCTTATTACAGCGGCCTTACGCAAACACAGCAGAGTCAATGCTCGTCAAATAATAGAAGGTATGAAGTCAGGGGCACTACTGGCATTGCCTATTTCGGCTGCCTGCGGTGCTGCGGGTATTATTGTCGGTGTCGTGGGTCAAACAGGAATAGGACTGCAATTCACCCAATTTGTCACTGCTCTATCTGGTGGCTATCTGTTTACTGCGCTGCTACTGATCAGTCTCGTCGCATTGATACTGGGAATGGGATTACCCGTCACTGCCGCCTATATTGTGCTGGCAGTTATCGCGGTGCCACTGCTGGGTGATTTTGGCTTGCCATTGCTGACATCACACTTGATTATTTTCTGGTTATCTCAAACTTCTAATGTCACGCCGCCCATTGCTCTTGCAGCTTTTGCCGGTGCAGGTGTGGCCAACGCCAACCCAACAGCAATTCCCGCTCTTTCCTGAAGCCTCACAGCTGCAAGATGTACAGAGGAGGTAGAAAAACACAGCCCGCACAA
>NZ_CANMAO010000039.1 GCF_947495845.1 uncultured Endozoicomonas sp.
GTTGGTCCTGTTGGTCCTGTTGGTCCTGTTGGTCCTGTTGGTCCTGTTGGTCCTGTTGGTCCTGTTGGTCCTGTTGGCCCTGTTGATCCTGCAGGTACTGGTGGTAGCCCCTCATAAGGCACATTTAAGAAAGCAGTGTACTTAGGATCTAGATACTCAACTACATTATCTCTAAGCTCGAGATGATCCCTGAAAATAAAAGGATACCGATATTTTTGTTTTGGTGACGGAGTATAAGTATTAACATCCGGCCCAGTCGTAGTAATTGTTTTACTAGGATCAGCTACATACTTGCCGGGCGTACCTGGAACTAATTGTAACGATACCGTAGTTTTATCTGGACCTGCTGGAGTTTGTACAACAACGTCCTTTGTAATTTCTGGCTTGTAGTTTGGATTGGGTACATCCACGTCTTTGTAAGTAGCCGGTTTGTACGGTGTCACAACCTCTACTACATCTTTGTATACCGCTGGTTCAGCCTGCTGCACAATTTTCTCTACATCTTTATAAACTGCTGGCTCAGCCTGCTGCACTACTTTCTCTACATCTTTATAAACCGCTGGCTCAGCCTGTTGCACTACTTTCTCTACATCTTTATAAACCGCTGGCTCAGCCTGCTGTACTACCTTCTCTACATCTTTATAAACTGCTGGTTCAGCCTTCTGCACTACTCTCTCTACATCTCTATAGACCGCATCCTTAGCATCCTGAATCTTAACACTCCTAATTTCTTTTTCTGTTTCTTTATGAGAACCTGTTTCTTTTAGTGTTAATTTTTTGAACTCATCAAATGACATGAGATTGTTATCAGACTCCAGCTTTGTCTTGATCTTGGCTAAGTCTCTATCCGTCATTTTATCGTTAAGCAAGCCACTAGCTCTTAATGATTCAATAGTCGTAGTGAGCTTTTCACCCGTATCTTTATCAACAACATTTTTTTTATTTCCAGCAGGAGCCGATTTTTTCTTACTGGCTTGGAGCTGCTGCTTATTGAACGCGATCAATGCACTCTTCTGATTTTTTGCTCCAGTTGCAGACTGACCGTTAACTTTTCTTGTTGATAGATTTCCTGATACTGAAACAGATGTTTTGTTAACTATTTTCTTACTTTTATCTGTGGATTGCACAGTCGTTGTTTTCACACCTCCAACCTGAAAACTACCCAGGGCATTTAAAAGCTCCTTAGGATCACGGGCGAATATTGTTTTATCTGGCACGTCTTTAAGTGCATTAACACCATCTAGCCCCCCAGCCGCTTCAAATAGTCTAGCCGCCTGGTAAATCTGGTCACTAACATAAAGCACCCGCTGTTCTTCCGGCAGAGTTTTAAGGTATTCTTCCTTATCTTTTTCATATACCTGCCTTCCAGTTGGAGCATTCTTTGGAGCATTCTGTGGGTTTTTAGTAACATTCGATGACCTGAATATAGCTTGTAGTTTTTTAACATCTGTCTTCTGTGCCGAAGTCAAGTTTTTTTTCAAATCGGTAAAAGCGTTTGTTAATGCATTTATTTGGCCAGCTCTTAATGCAGTCTCTTGATCATTTACTCTGATAGCCGCATTCTGACCTGTTTTATTACTTGTCGAATAAGACCCACCGCCAAGAGCGGGGTTTTTTGAATCACTTTCTATATCGGGAGCGTCAAATGCATAATCTTTAACTTCAACTTCTTTCTCAAACTCTTGGTCTTCATATTTTGCAGGCTTTGCGGCTTCAACTAACTCTTGTACTGTTTCCTTTTTTTCAACTACTTCAGCTTTCACTAATTCTTTCACGATTTCCTTTTTCTCAGGTACTGCAGCTTTCACCAGCTCCTTCTCTACTATCTTTTTCTCAGGCACAGCATCTTTAACCAGCTCTTGCACTGTTTCCTTTTTCTCAGGTACTGCATCTTTAACCAGTTCTTGTACTATTTCCGTTTTCTCAGGCGTTTCAGCTTTAACTAGCTCTTTCCTTGTTGTTGTGACTTCCGCTTGTTCGGGTTGATCCTCGACTTTTTGCTTGATTGTTTTCGAGCCTGATTCAGCTTGCACGACTATGGTTTTAGTTGTAGTTGTCGCGGGTGTGCCTGGAGTGGTCTGTTTAACGGCTTGTACTGTCGGCTTTTTCCCCGGTACAAATTTAACAGCATAAGGGTCTCGCTTAGAAGATGTTGCCCCTGCTGCCAATGCCGCAACCCCTTTCTTGCCTTTATCGCCTGTTTTTCCTACTGGTCCTGTGTAAAGACCAAAACTAGTAGAATCTTTAACATTTGTTCTACTCACACCAACAACAGATTTTGCATTAATTTCCAATGAACCTGTGCCCACTCCGGCAGACCTCGCAAGGCCATTTCCGCCACTACCAACGTTAAATTCAGCCTCCTGATTGACGATGGTGTCTGCATTTAATTTCACCTTACCGGAAAAGCTAGTAGCGATACCTTGCTGCAAATTATTTTCATCGCTATCCATTTTAAAACCAAGCTTGAAACCTGACGTAGTACCACCGGCAACTTCGAAGTTGGCAGACGTTGTCAGATCACTCGTTTGATCAACATCCTTAGCTTCCAGCATGTTGATATTATTTTTTGCATCTAGGTTTATAAATCCTGCATCAGCTGCCTGGCCATTCGCACTTATCGCAGTGCCTTCAAGATTTATATTATTGCCAGAATTGATATTTATGTTGCCACCAGTCGAATTCAGTATTGCTACATTGTTTTTGACTGAGTTACCGCTCGATTTATCTAAATCATTGGATCCACCCACAGAAGTATAATCCGCAGACCCCTGGATGCTTGTTGTTGTATTTGTTGATAAAGATGAGCTATTCGAAAAATCTTTGGCTGATTCAAAGGTGACGTCTCCCCCAGAGTCAATGTTAATATCTTCACCCGCACCTATCCCCGTACCAACAAACCTTGCAGAGCCCTTCGTGTTAATATTTATACTGCCGCCCGCTCCCATAAAGCCAGCTGTAGCTGTAGAGCTGAAGGAGTCGCTTTCAGATGTTGCAACAGAAGTTTCGTTGGACACTTCGACATCAACAATGGTCGAGCCAACGCCAGCACCCGCTGTTGTCGTTGTATCTACATCCAGAGAATCAGAAGACTCAGTCTGAATACTCCTGGCTTCAGCAAAATTTAGTGAGCCGGCATTTATATTAATATCACCGCCGCTATTCATCTCGGTGCCTAACAGGTTTGCATCGTCTGCTATATTAAAATTGATATCGCCTCCTGCTTGATACGATGCGGTCTTAGCGGTCATGGATAGCTTGCTTGAGCTTACCGAATTACTCTTAACCTGCAATTTTAACCCAATTGAAGCACCACCAGAGGCGCCACCCATAGCACCGCCTGTACCTCCAGTCATCTCTGCACCACCGTAAGCTTCGGCAGAAACACCAGCCCGCACTTCATTATTATCTCTATTAAATGTGCTGGACTCAGTGTCGTAAAGCGCTAACTCTGTGTAAGACTTACCCGTTACATTGACATTTCCACCTGCCTCAAGCTCTGTTCCTTGGACGAAGATAGCATTACCTGCCTTACGATCAACATTTCCACCAGCTGTAATTTTTGATGCGACATCTGTCGTTCTAGCGTAAGTCGATTGCTGATTTGTATTTTTCACTCTGGCACCAATGCTGGCACTGGTGCCAGCATCAGCGCTCGCAGAAAATCCACCACCTGCGGCACTTACTCCAGCTTCTGCCTGCGCACTGCCATTACCTTCCACTGATAGATAGAGACCAACCGCCATTTTTGATGAGGAATTTGTTTCACTGTAGGTATCTTCAGCAGCCATCTCATAGAGATCACCACCGGCATCCAGGCTTGCATCATTTGACGCTATAATATTTGCAGCCTGTAAGGTGATGTCATTGTTCGAAGAAATATTAACGTTAGTAGCAGCTATCTGACTTCCTCTATGAGTCACTTTTGTTTTTGTGTTGGTTTGATTCGTAATTGTTAGTACATCAATTGTAACATCAGATTTTGCATCGGCGCTCACAGAAGCACCGCCAAATACTGAGCTAACATCTTGATTGCCAGAAGCCTCTACATTGGCATTAGCATCGTTTTTATTCTCGATCATCGCACCGAGCGTTATAGTTTCCACCGTTGACCTGGAAATATCTTCATTCCTACCGGCAAGAATATTAACTTCATCCGCTTCAATATTAAGATCACCACCGGCACCCAAATTAGAACCAACGGTAGTAAGACCGGTGTCAGCTTTTAAATTGAGATCTCCTCCAAAATTCAGATTACTGGATTTACTTCTAGCGGCATATTTGTATTGATTCTCCTTAGTATTCTGCATAAGGGCAATACCGATAGAGCCGGTTTGAGAGGCACTTGCCCCTGCAGACGCCTTCCCTTCGTTTCCAGTTCCATTTAGATTTCTTTCACCCTCTGCCCCCGAATAGGTACTGGCTCCACCCGTTGAAGATGGGCCCAAAAATTTACCAACGGTGGTTATTTCTGATGTTGAATCTACTTCGTTGTAATTAATGCCATCAAGAACGTAGATATTATTCGCCGCATCTAAATTCCCATCTCCACCAGTGGTAATGTCTGAACCACGAATAACAATATCATTCTTGGCACTAACATTAAGGTTTCCACCAAAATTCAAATTAGAGCCAACGCTGGTACCTTGTTTAGAGTTGGTCGTGGTTTTTGACGTGCCCCATATTCCTCCCCCTACACCAAAGCCAGATGTCTCTTGATAGACATTAGATTCAACTTTATCAACGACATCAACAACGAGAAGATTATTAGCTGCATCTAATTTCCCATCTCCACCGGCGGTAATATCTGAGCCACGAATAATAATATCACTCCCGGCACTAACATTAAGGTTTCCACCAAAATTCAAGTTAGAGCCAACACTGGTACTTTTTTTCGTGTTGATCGCGGTTTTTGACGTACCAAATACTCCTGAAAATATACTAAATATTTTTGGCAATCCATCAGAGTTGGATTTGTCTGTGTAGAAATTTGATTCAACTTTATCAACGACATCAACAACGAGGAAATCATTAGCTGCATCGAAATCAGCATTATTACCAACATTAACGTCGGTTCCTGCAAGAATGATGTCATTACCTGAGGACATGGATAAATCATTACCCACTTCAAGCCCTGATTTCACATTCCTGGTAACTGTCATGTTATTGAGGCCGGTACCCGTTTTTGTCACTAACTCTACGGTACTAAAGGTAATATCTCCGCCTGAGGTAAGGTCGGCATCATTTGTCGCCTTTATCTTTGCACCCACAACGGTTATATCATCTTTCGCATTTAGTGATACATTGTTTCCTGATACAACAGCTTCGGCGCCTGTTGACTGATTCAGTACTCCATCTTCTGTATAGGTTTCTATAACAATATCGCCACTGGTGCTTTCCAGAGATACATTTTCCGCTGTAATCACACCACTTGTATTAATAATGTCATTTTTAGCAGTAATGCTCAGATTCTCTTTGGCTTTTATTGTTCCACCTGTATTTTTAAGACTATCAAGATCCGCAGCAATATTGTTGGCGGAAATCGTAGCACCGGAATCAATAAGATTTCTTGTGTTGTCCGATAGATACACCTTAGGAGCCAGAACTTTCTCTCCATTAACTTCGATAGAAACTACCCATACAATATCTTCGGTTAAGTTTACCAGCTGATCAGGCGCTGGCTCTTTACCATATTGCAATCCAAGTTGAACTGCTTCTTTAGCACCGTTCTCTATTAATTGACGAAATTGAGCACGTCTATTGACACCTGCATAAAGTAGATTAGAACCAGTCAGATCAATAAGCTGCTGTTCGATCAGGAAGGATTCATAATTGGCGTCCCCTAATCTTCTAAGCTTTGCTTGTGGGCTATATCCATACCTATCTTCAAAATATTTTGTTGAGACACTCGTAGTTCCAGTTGTATACAAAGAATTGGTCTCAACCACATAATTAGATGATGTATTTGAAGAAAAAACAAAATAACCATTTGGATTAGAGGGCAGTGAGGCACTGAGATTTGGCAAACTTAATGAGGCTATTTGATTACCAACATTTAGGTTTCGCCCAGACACGCTAACATTAGCAACCCCTGCTTTTGATATACCCGCAACATTTTGTGAACTACGGGCTGATGCTGACGCTGAATATAGAGCACCTTTATTATCCAACGTAAATCCAGACGCTACTAATGTGTCTGTAAATAATCCAGATGGAGCGCTTGAGTAAACAGTTCCGCTGACCAATGATCGAGTAGTGACGGGGGCAATCGAAACAATAGGATTGCTACAGCCTGTGCCACCCAGGAGGCAGCTATACCTATATACCGTGATGGTTTGATCGGTATAAGTCCTCTCCTCTAAATCGCCGGATATATTATTAAAAACTGCACCGGATCTACCACTGGAAATGGAGAGTGTATTTTCCGCTGAAATAATAGCGGAATCATTATTGACTTCATCAAAGTTTGTTATGGTTACATTTTTTGCAGAGATTGTAGG
This sequence comes from uncultured Endozoicomonas sp., assembly GCF_947495845.1. Taxonomy (GTDB): domain Bacteria; phylum Pseudomonadota; class Gammaproteobacteria; order Pseudomonadales; family Endozoicomonadaceae; genus Endozoicomonas. Next base: position 6,501 of record NZ_CANMAO010000039.1, read on the forward strand.
GTAAAAATTAATGGGGGCTGGTGTGATATAACTATCAGTTTCCACAACAATAGATGTTATCGTCTCCGTGATGTTGAAATACTCTCGAGCACCAATGATTTGCCCTGCTCCTGTACTGGATACAGTATTAGTAGCTGTTATTACTGATGCCGTTTGTGTAGGACCATACGTTACCGGGTTTAGGTTTTGAATATTTCTCGCATTTATTGAGATATCACCTAGAGCATTAATTTTGCTTCTGTTTATCAGTCGGTCAGTTGTTATTGAAACATTTCCATCTGAATGAATATTACCTGCAGCTGCAGTCAGCCCATCAGAGTCGTTTTCAAGTAGCCCAGTGAAATTCAAATCTGTGTTCGCTGATGAGAAAATAAGACCCTGATTATATAAATCAGCACCACTTAAACTAAGATTATTTAGCGCAGATATAGCTGAGGTATCAGTATTTCTTATATTATTTGCACTAAGAGTTAGATTATATTTTGAATGTATTGAACCATTATTTTCAAGATTACCACTTACATCGACAGTAACTTCTCCAGCTCCGGAGTTAGCCCCAACAATTTTTGATATACTGGTAATTAAATTTAATCTTGATAGATATAAACTCATATCTGATTCTGAAGTAATTAAACCATCGCCTTCTATCTCCAGAGAAGATACATTAATATCAACCAAATTAGCTGAAAGATTTGAATAACTACGCATGTTTACTCTACCACTATTAGCAGACCCATCATCAATCCGAATTTCATTATCAGCCTGAATTATCCCTGAGTTATCCAGCGTGTTGGTAATGGTGATCTCGATATCATTGTCCGATTGTATAGTTCCAGAGTTACTTATAGAATCTGTCGCCGTTATATCCGCATTGGTTCCTGAATTAATTGTTCCAGAGTTCTCAATGCGATTATTTGATAACGTCATACTGCCCTGGGATGATAGCTCACCCCCTGAATCCACAGTCAACCTGTTTGAATTAATTGATATATTTTGGCTTGACCTCAGTATATTCAATGTCAACTGATCGGTCAGATCAATGGTGATATTATCTAATGCTTCAATTTTGCCTTTAATCTCTGCATTATCACCAGATAACGAAATTGTGGATGATGAAAATATGTCTGATGTATTTTTAAGATCCCGAAAATTGAGTGAAATAGAACCCTGAGATTGGATAGTCCCTGCATTGGTAATATCATTTGAAGCAGTTATTGACGAATCACCTTCAGAAAATATAGTTCCAGAATTCTCGATATTTGTTTGAGAAAGTGTCAACTGCCCTTCGGATTCCAGCTCTCCACCTTGTATGATTTTTAAACTTTTCGAATTCACTGATATATTTTGAGCGGATTTTATGATATTTAGAGTCAATGTATCTATGAGATCAATATTTATAGATCCAGTCGCTTTAACCTCTCCATTTAGAACTGCATTCTCACCTGTTAATTCAATATCAGACAACGAGGTAATTTCTGCTTCGTTATTAAGAGCATTAACCTCTAAAGTCATAACATCATTAGACTGGATATCATTTCTGTTATCAAAAGACTCTGCCGTTATATTAATCACGCCACCTTCGGCACTAATAATCCCTTCATTATCAAAATCATTATCAGCTTCAATACTGATATCACCACGAACACTTTTTACAAAACTATCATCATCTTTTGTTCCTAATGATCTCGATAGATTCACATTACTGGATGCACTTTTTACTGATATATCACCATCAGCTTCTACATTGAAATCAGTTAAGTTTACGTCTCCAGAATTGGAAACTACGATTACGGAGTCAGCAACCACTTTTATATCATAGGCATCAATATCATTATTACTTTCTATATTGATTTCACCATCAGTCGCCTTCAATATAGAATTCGATGTAGATATATTATCACGACTAGTTATTTTTATTGAACCAGTTTTAGCAGTTCTTTGAACCTTAGTAGTGTTTTCATCAGTCAGGCTATTCGATTCAATTTCAATATCTTTACCAGCATAAATAGTAGAGTCATTTAACGTCAAATCACTGTTTCCAGCATTTATGATGACACTTCCTTCTGCTGAAACACCTGCATTATTGCCGGAAATAATGACCTGATTAGCATTTCCACCTGCATCGATACGAACATCTTTAGCACTTTTTATTTTTGAGTTCAATTCAACCCTACCATCCGCTGTGATAACGAAGTCATCTGCGCTGGCCGCAGCATTTCCAAGAACTCTTACACCAACACCATCTTCTGTTGCTTTAAAAGTAATGACACCTGCATTCATGCCTCCAAACACAGTTGAATCTATTCCATATGCAGGTGTATTTCCATTTCCATTCTGCTCTACAATATCATCGGTTTCGTAATTCCATTTATTGGTTCCAGAAATCAGCTGAAGTTCGCCATTGGGTTCACGCTCTCCATCCCCATCACTATCATTTTTGTCCATAACAATATTGCCATCGACAACAATCCCTCTTGCGACAATATTGAATTTCTGCTGGTTGGTGAGGTCTGCGCCATTTCTTCCAAAATGGATATTTCCACCATTAACTTCAAAACCATAGAGTTTACCAGAGCCATCTATTATGGGGTTACCTGTGGTTAAACTGACTTTGTTGGTGTTTATAAACCCACAACCATTACAAGTAATTCCATTAGGGTTAGCTATGATGACATCTGCATTTCTCCCTACAACCTCGGTATAGCCTCTTAACTCACTTTTATTCGTAGTGATTACTTCATTTAAAATGATATCTGCTTGTCTATTTGAATATTGATTTCCGGGAATGGAACCGGCCAATTTTGAAGGGTGTGTGTTACCTGAAGCGGTTGTGTTATTTAACACAACGCCAGTTGGCGTGACATTATAATCAAGAAATTTATTATGTGATAAGCCATGAGAGTTCGCTGTAGATATCTCAACAACTGTCGTACCATTACTACTTTGGTAAACATTTGTTGTTGAATCTGCAGAAACAACATCATTACTATATACAAGCCCAGCTTGCTGAGAAATCATAAATGTACATAGCAGTATATACGAGGTTCCCTTTCTAACCGCCCGGGACAACATGATATTTACTCCTTAAATATCAAGATTTAATCGCCACCAAAATTGACCACTTTCCTCCGGCAGAATACTTGGTTGATTTAACGGAAAATCATAGGAGAAAGTGGCTGCCAGTTTTCTCCATAAGACTGTTAAACCTAAAGATCCACCAGAAAGCCATCCATCCAAGCTATTATTTAAATCGTATCTATTCTCAACCCAACCAATATCATATCCGGCATTTATTCTTGTGTTTATATCTTGCCATTTAATTTCAAATGGATTATTCAAAATCAATTCATTTCTAATGTAGCTTCCGTTATCTCCTGATAATGAGTTTTCAACATAGCCACGAACGCTATACCTAGATCCAATCGAAATCCTCTGAGAAGATGGAAGATTATCAAAAGCGTATTGTCCGTTAATGCTACTACTTAATGTCAAACCTTGGAGCATAAAGTCAAGACTTTGTATGTAAGATATTGTTCCTTCAATTTTACTAAACAAGTTGACCGGGAAATTAAAGGGCAGATTATGGATGGCTTCTTCTGCACCAAATAGTGACAGACCTCTGGAAAAATCCAGTGAAAAAGAAATTGGGTTGTTAAACAACCTACTATTAAACGCGGTGCCGACAGTCGCCGTTGTGGTATCTTTACTATTCACAGCCAAGTATGAGCCGTTTAAGTAATTCTTCCCTCTATTAAAGTTTAGCCTAAGGTATGTGTTTATTATTGTATCCGCATTACGGTACATCACTCTATCCACCGTAACACCCGCATTTATGCTCTCACCAGAGCTCACAAGTACTGTGCCCGATGGCGTCAAAAGATCACTCTCATATTTTGATTTTGAGAATGTAAATGTATGTGTAAAAAATCCAAAGGGAACCACTAGTGCCAATGAATCACTGATTGACTCTCCAGGGTTATTAACATGGATTTCTGAAATAGATTCACGATGGGTATATGTTAAAATATCATTGATTCCTATAAAGTTATCTGCAGTAATAGTGGTTGCGCCTTGCACTTTTCCCGTCGATCGTGAACCATGATTATCAATTGAAAAATTAAGATGTATTGGATAACTTTTTTTGTTTTTTACCACGACAACACTATCACCAGGATTTTCACCCGATTCTATTTCCATTGTTGCTCTGTTAGATCTTTGTTTATTGGCTTGATGAACACCTTGTTCTATTTTTGTAAGTTCTAATGTTTTTCCCTTCATAAATGGAAACAAAGACGGCAAATAGATGCTTTTCTTTCCTCCATCCTCAAGAATGATATCTGATACTATGCCATCCTGAACTCGTAGCTTTAGGGTTCCAGCGGTCAAGTTTTGGGCTTCCAAATAAACTCTGGTTGTCGAAAACCCTTCACTAATAAACCAGTTAACAACCAAGGACATTATGGATTCTATGTCAATCGCTGTCAGGCATTTATTGAGGTATTCAGCCTTGATATCTTCTTTAAAGCTTAGTGGTATTCTATCATCACCTTCATACTCTATTGCGGTGATATTTATACAATTTCCATCACCACTATCCTTTTTCATTTCTTTTTCATCAACCTTAAACTCAAGCTTATTAAACCCACCTTTATTTCCGATACCTCTTTCTATATCTTCTTTTACCTGATCCTCAAGTTGCCGTTGTGTTTCATTGATATTTTTTTCAACAACCCTGAAATCCTCAGCATCTGTTGCGAATGCAGAAGAAAAATATAAAAGCCCTAACAATAAAACCTCTTTCTTAAGAAGAGCCGCTATCATCCTTGACAATCCCTTACTTTAAATATTGATATCTGACATTTAACCTAATAACCAGATAACCATTTAATAGCCAGGAAGATAACTGAGCTTAAAACCCAGAATACAGCATCGTTCCGTTCTAAAACTGCATCATTGAATCTATTTTCTTGGTAAATCCATATCTGCAAAATTGAGAAAAATTCCCTATCACTTATTTAATACTAGTTTTTTTATATTCTTCGTCCACAATTTACATATAATACTTTAAGTATCAGATAGATATGAATTCACTGTGTATTTTTTACAGCTTAATTAATTTTTTGATAGACATTAAACTGTCAACCTCCTATTCATTAATTGCTGACTTCTTATTTTAGTACTATCATTCTCGATTTCGTTATTCCTAGACTCGAATATTGGCTTAAATTAGCCTCTGTCATTTGCTTGGATCAACAACCTTCTCAGTATAGCCGCCCCTTATACCTATAGAGAATAAAAAACTATTTTATATGCAATATACCCTACAGATTTCCTACACCATTACAGGTAAGGCTCAGAACCGCATTAATGCGTTGATGGCTAAGTACAGTCCGAAGCATACAGCCGTTATCTGGATCGCTTCTCTATCCTGCCTTTGCGTTCCGCTTTTGGTTTTCAAAAACAATCTCAGTTCTATCATGCTTTCCGGCTTGTTTGGGTCTGCATTTATTACCTTCTGGATTTTGAACCTCGGGCTCCGTTACGCAGTACACAAACGCTTCAGCCTTCACTACCAACCGGAACTTGAACTTGAAACCCGTATTCTGCAGCTGGAGGATACTGGAATCCGTATCGATTCATCGCTGCTCAAACCAGCGTTTCGACCTTATCGACAGATCAAAGCCATTGTCGTTGAGGATAATATCATCATAATTTCTGGCAAAAATGGCTGGATTGAGATGATTCCAAGAGACTGTATTATCGAAGGAAATTCCGGTTTTCTTCTGGAGCAGATTAGTCAAAAGTCAGGAAAAAGTACTAAAAACCCAAATTGACAGCCATTGCTCATCTACACTTGCTGCCTGACTTCCTGAGCCAGAGGGCAATATGTATAGATCAATCGCTACCATTTTAGTGTGTTTGTTGCTCATTAACTGCTCTTTCACTCAAACCAGAAGAGCTATACCCAAAGAATTTCAAGTTGCTACGCGGCGGCAAGTGAGTGAATCCCCGTGAGCCTACAAATAGTAGGTGACCGGGGTGAGTGAACACAGCCAACAAAGTAGCAACTTGAAAGGCGACGGGTATACAAGCCTCTCAGGCTCCGGGGATCACTGGCACGCGCTTGAGCCAGAAAAGGAAAGAATATCTCTGGCACAGTTTGCGCTCAGAGACCAACCTGCTAATACCTTATTAAGAGTCACTAACGCCCAATTTCAAGCAATTTATGGGACTTATTATCAGGTTATCCTACAGACTCGAACTGATGGCTTTTGGCTGGCAGAGCTGTATCGACGTCCAAGCGGGGAGTTAACATTACTTGAGCTGCGGCCAGACGATAGTTTCTACCAGCCACAAGACAACCCTTGATTCTGCTCATCAAGATAAGCTTGCAGTGGCGCAAAATATTCCAGCATTGCTGATGCATCAAATACTTCCTTTCCGGTGAAGTCAGCATAGATCTCCTGCCATGGTCGGCTGGCTCCCATTTCCAGCATATTATTAAAGTGTCTCCCCGCTTCTTTTGACTTGTAAATAGAACACCGATGAAGTGCTACGCGGCTACCCGCCTTTTCACAGAGTGTACGATGAAATTCAAACTGCATGATATGCGCAAGGAAATAGCGGACGTAGGGGGTGTTTTTAGGTACGTGGTATTTTGCGCCCGGGTCAAAGTCACCCTCATTTCGATGCACAGGTGCTCTCACTCCCTGATATTCCTCTCGCAGACTCCACCACGCCTGATTGTAATTATCTGAAGTAATCTCCCCGGAAAATACTTTCCAGCGCCACTGATCTACCAGCAGCCCAAAGGGAAGAAAAGCGACTTTATCCAGCGCCATCTTCATCAGAAAACCAATATCCTCACTCTCAGCGGGAAGCGCTTCCAACAAGCCAATCTCATGCAAATAGCCTGGAGTCACTGACAACGTAATGGTGTCGCCAATCGCTTCATGAAAACCATCGTTAGCGCCCTGTTGATAGAGAAATGGCTGCTCCCGATAGGCTCTATGATAAAAGTTATGGCCCAGTTCATGATGAATTACATGAAAGCCCTTGCCCGTTTTCTGGATACACATTTTGATTCGAATATCGTCCTGCCCATCCAAGCTCCAGGCAGATGCATGGCAATGTACATCACGGTCACGGGGTTTAGTGAAGAGAGAGCGTTCATAAAAAGTGTCTGGTAGTGGTGAAAATCCTATTGATGTAAAAAAATTTTCTGCCGCCCGCACCATTTTCAGTTCGTCATAACCTTCTTTTTTCAATAGCTCGGTCAGGTCAAAACGATGACTCGATTCCGGCGCGACGATCGGATAAACATTTATCCATGATTGTGCCCACATATTTCCCAATAAATGTGCAGGAATCGGTTTATCCAACGCCACCTTATCATCGCCATACCATTTTGAAAGCTTCGCCCTTACATGACAATGCAAAGATTGGTAGAACGGCTTTACCTGCAACCAGAGTTGTTCAAGCTCACGGGTAAATTCTTCTGGAGGCATATCGTATTTAGAACGCCACATGGCACCTGTGTCATTATACCCAAGCTCTCTGGCTCCTTGGTTCGCCAGTAATACTTCCTGTTCATAAAGTGGCTTCATTGGTTTTGCAATATCGTGCCAGCCAGTCCACAGATCAAGTAACTCTTCGTAGTCCTGACTAGAAGACATGATTCGGTTGATCTCCGTCAAGCTCAGGCAACTGTCGTTATCTCGGCAATACTTCCCCTGCCCATAAAGGTCGCCCAGAGCCGTAGTCACTTTCGATAGCTGTTGATTTTTATCTTCATCAATTGGGGTTGGCAGCGTCAGGGAGAGCTTTAACTTGTCCAGCTTTCGCAACGTATCCTGACTCAATGGGATGTTATTAAACTGAGAAGCTTCATGAGCAAGGCGAACAACAGCGGCACGCCTTTGCCCCTCTGCTTCTGCTACCAGTGCAGATGTATCGTATGTAATGAAATTTCCATGCACCCATCTCGTGCGTGCAACAAAATGATTTAGTTTGCTCAGGTAGTCTTCTGTCTTATATAAAAAACTCTGCGCATCCTGTTCAACACTTGTAACACTTTCCGTTACCTGGTTGACTTCAGAACCCATTGGATGGCCTTTTGCCCATGCAATCATCGAAATGAATGCCACAGCACCACAACACCTTTTTATAACCATCATAAGAACTTTTGAGGCCCACCGTATAAGTTGAGACATAAGAATAGTCAAAACACTGAGGCTTACAGTCCTATTTCAATTTTCAATCAATGGTGCACTCTCTAGGAGCCTGTCGGACTTACCACTGACCTACTGCGAAAAAGCCGGATTTGGCCATTTTTTATGCTCCTTTTCGTTGAATAGCTCACTATTCGCCTCAAATGAGCATAAAAACTGACTCAAACCGGACTTTTTCTCGCTACGGTCGGCTAAGTCCGACAGGCTCCTAGCTAGCAAAAAACCAAATGATAATTATTTTCATTTAAAGCTTGCACAAACACCACCCTCACACTAGAATGATAACCATTCTCATTAAACGAATGAGATCGGATTAACCTCAGGCTCAACTTGACTCTCCCCAAGCCTTTTTGAGCCACCCCAAGCATGCAACCCCACTTATGGAGGGACTGCCATCGAAGAAAACAGACCTGACTAGCTGGCAAATGCCAGTGATTCGCAAATCCTCATCTTTACGGCCTGAATTTCAGGCCGTTTTTTTATTGTCTGACCGCCACTTTCTGTTCATTATAAAAACCCTGCTGAGATCAGAGCGAAAGCCCGCCTTTCAAAAGAACCATTAATAAAGTAATAACGAGGCCACTCCATGGATCTGAACAAGTACACAATGCCTTTGCTCAATGGCACCACCCAGCCGCTATCAGGGTATCAGGGCAAAGTGCTTTTGATTGTCAATACAGCCAGCAAGTGCGGTTTCACTCCTCAATACAAAGGGCTGGAAGATCTTTACACCAAATATAAAGATCAAGGGCTGGTTATTCTTGGTTTTCCCTGCAATCAGTTTGGTAAACAAGAACAAGGCGACAGCGCAGAGATTGGTGCTTTCTGTGAGAAAAACTATGGCGTCACTTTCCCAATATTTGAAAAAATCGAAGTCAACGGCGATGAAGCTGCTCCGCTCTATCAAGACTTGAAAGCAGAAGCCCCCGGGTTATTAGGCACTCAGGGCATCAAATGGAATTTCACGAAGTTTCTGATCAGCAGTAAAGGCAACGTGATCGATCGTTACGCACCCACGACCAAGCCTGAAGATCTGGAAGAAGATATCTGCACAGCATTAAGAGAGCGCTGAGCACGCCGAAATATTAAGAGTCTCAATCATTGAAGCTCTTACTATTGTGGATATTTATAAAGCCCTGAAAATGCTGGCTGAAAAGAATGGCTCAGAGCTGTTCCTGACAGTCGGCTACCCTCCCTGCCTTAAGGTAAATAGTCAGCTTATTCCCATTTCAAAAGCATCCCTGACAAGTCAGCAGGCACATCACAGTTTCCAGAACTTAATGGGTGAACATGACTACCAGGCGTTTCAGGCGAGCCACGAGCACAACTATGCCATTCAAACGCCTGAATCTGGTCGTTTTCGCATCAGTGCTTTTTTCCAAAAGGGCGAGCCCGGCATGGTGATTCGTAGAATTCATCATCACATAGGTTCACCAGAAGAGCTTGGTGTACCCAAGATATTCACAGATTTGATTCTCAAAAAACGTGGCCTGATTTTAATCACTGGCCCTGCAGGTACTGGTAAATCAACCTCCATGGCGTCTCTGGTAAAGCATCGGAACCAAGAAGGCAGAGGACACATCATCACCATTGAAGACCCTATTGAATTTGTCCATGAACACAACAACTGCATCATCACACAGCGGGAAGTGGGTATTGATACAGACAGTTATGAAGAAGGCCTGGCCAATACCTTGCGTCAGGCACCGGACTTGATAGTGATTGGGGAAATCCGGTCTACCCAGTCAATGAAACATACACTTGAGTTTGTTCAGACTGGCCACCTGGTCATTGCGACACTGCACGCCAATACGGCTTATCAGGCACTTGAGAGGATCATTAACTTTTTCCCCCATGACCAGCATCGGGAAATACTGCTAAACCTGTCGTTAAGTTTGCTCGGTATTCTGGGGCAGCAAATGATTAGCGCTCAGGATGGAAGCAAATCGACTATTGCCCATGAGATCCTATTAAATAGCCCTGCGCTGGCCAAATTAATCCACAAGGGCAACATCAATGAAATCTCAGATTTAATGGAGCGATCAAAAGATTCTGGCATGCAAACCATTGATCAGTCCGTTTTCGGCTTATACAAAAATGGCAAGATTACCGCACAACAAGCCATCCAACATGCAGACTCAGCCAACAACATGCGCCTTATGATTAAGCTGGATGGACAAAAAAAAGATAGCGATTTTGATAATCTCAGTATTGTAGATGATTGATTATATGTTTCATCAATGAGTGCGACTTTGCGCACATACCTTCAAAAACGACTATGGTCATTTAGTATTTCTGATATTCTTCACTTAACTTCGTTTATGTTAAGGAATATCAGATGGACTTTGATTTAGCTGCACAGTCTTCAGACTGGCTGCAGAACAACCAAGCTTTGTTAATCGATTATTGCGTCAATATCATCTCAGCCTTGCTGACATTAGTGATTGGCATACTGATAGCCCGATTTGTCAGTAACGCTTTAAATCGCATCATGGTGAAGAAAAACGTCGATGGCATTGTAGCTAGCTTCACCAGCAATATGACCAAGTATCTGATCATCGCTTTCGTCGTTGCTGCATCTCTCAGCCGGATTGGCATTCAGACGGCATCCTTAGTTGCCATTATTGGTGCCGCAGGTCTGGCTATTGGTCTGGCACTGCAGGGCTCTCTTTCGAATTTTGCTGCTGGTGTACTGCTGATTATTTTCCGCCCTATCAAGAAGGGAGAGTATGTGGAGATTGCCGGCGTTGGTGGGTCTGTAGAATCTGTTCAGATTTTTACCACGGTTGTCATTACACCGGACAATAAGATGGTGGTCGTTCCAAATAACAACGTTCTTAGTAACAACATCGTTAACTACACCCGAACAGGGCAACGCCGAGTTGATCTGGTGATTGGTGTTAGCTATTCCGCCGATCTGAAAAAGACAAGAGAGATTCTTGAGAAAGTACTCAGCGAAGATGATCGTATATTGAAAGATCCCTCCTGGACCATCGGTGTTCTGGCATTGGCTGACTCTTCAGTCAACTTTGCTGTGCGTCCATGGGCTAAGTCCAGCGATTACTGGGATGTGTATTTCTCACTTCATGAGAACATTAAGAATGCCCTTGATGAAGCGGGTATTGAAATTCCGTTCCCTCAAAGAGATGTTCATCTCATTCAACAATAATCAAGAAGGAAACAGGTATAGAAACTCCTACACCTGTTCCTCCAACGATCAGTTTGGTTAGAAAGACCACCAGTCACGGTTTCTATCCTCACGCCCCCACCCCGTAAAAGGCCTGGACTGGAACTGATTCCAATGACTTTGATTCCTGTGGAGATTCAGGCCCTGATTAAACCTGTCTTTGACATCACTAATGTCACCATGAGTTGGTATTCGCTGGAAAGGCTCCCATCTATCCTGCCTCCAGTTATGTGACCATCCTCCGTTCAAGGCATAATTAATCGCGTTATGGCTTGGGACTCTCTTTTTCTCCCTGAAGAACAACACGCTATCTTCTACATTACTATCCACACTGTTATAACCACTATCCTGACGGGCTAGAGTCTGACCATTTTTTAGTTGTTTCAGTCGGCTCATCACAGCCTGCATTGTTGGTCTTTTATCAGGGTTCTTATGCATCATATCTCTGACAAGGCCTAACATACCTTTATCTGATATTTTCATTTTCTTAACTTGAGTATTTATCGTATCATCAGCAAACTTAAGCGCGCGCGAGTAGCAATCCCACGCTCCACCATCTTTGCTCATGTAATACCCATTACCAAAAATCTCACCAAATAATACACCTAATGAAAATACATCGACTTTCTCCATATCCGTGACAGATCTAACAAAAGGCCCTTTAGCAATCATTTCAGGCGCCATGTATTTTGGAGCACCGGTGAAGTATGCTGCAGCACGCTTATGCTTGCCTTTTGTAGCACAGCCAAAGTCTAACAACTTCACTCTCGATTTCGACTCTATTGAGCTGTTTTCTAGCTTAATATCACAATGGAAGGTGTCATTTTCATGCATCTCAATGATTAGCTTTGAGAAACTCTCAGCAAGTTCATATTTATCACCAGAACGCATTTTTGTTTTTTCTGCTTTGATATATTCCAACCCATCAGAACCTTTAGCTGGTTCCATGAAAATTATGAATTGCCGCTTCCCTTTCTGGGTTGTTGTTTCTGACACGCCGTAGACTTTAGGAGCAACACCTGATCCTGTTTGCAACTTGATTTCGTTAAGTGCTTCGCTTAAATCAAAACCTTCTCTCTGTATTTTTTTTGCAACACATACTGTTGGTTCCTTTGAACCTGGCAAATAAACCCATGCTGGCGTTACCTTACCAAACGATCCCTTCCCCAAAAACCTACATTGACCACGAGCACTCTGAATATTTAATGTCTTTTTTGCAACAGCTGATAGCTCATTTTTCCTATAACCTACTGGCATTTTATTTACTGCTTCTGCTGACCAGCCATTTTTTAGGAAAAAATCTTCTGGCAGGGTATTCAATAAAGCAGCTCTAATTAACTTTCCAGTAGCTGGATCTTCAGCCTGAACCTCTGTGAATGGAGCGCCTGTTTTTCGTTTATCTTCACGGTTTTCATTCCAAAGCTTTTTTCTTACTTTAAGTCCATTTTTTTTAAAACCTTGATCGTCTAGCTTTAATTCATTATCGCTATTTAAAGCAACATTTAATAGATTATTATCTTTACCTGGATAGCCTAAGACCGACTTTAATTCAGGCTGAACCTTTGGCTTTCTACTTACACGTATTTCCTCCACACTCAACCCAGATTGCTTCTCATGAAATTTATTTTTATTTTCTACGTTATTAACTAACTTTGGCTCTGGAACTTTTGCATTGAGTCGTTGTTTTCTAGCATTAACATTTAATGCCGATTCTGATTCTCCAACTATTGATTTTTTATTTTTTACATAATGGCTTTTTGATTCTTTTTTCCCAAACCCCAAAGAGCTATCAATATAACTACTCAAAATATCAGAAATTATAAACGAAAATTCATAAGGCCCACCACTATATGACATAATCCTGAGTAGCTTTCTATCCTTGAGAGCTGAACTTGCCCATTTATATTCAGTACTTAAGTTTTCCAACACCTTTCGAAACTCTTTCATATCCATTCTTGAGCCATCGAGTAGTATCCGAATCACTCTGCTATTAGGCGTATCATTCGTGTATTTTGGCTCCTGGATTTCTTTGTTTTTCTGGTAAAGTTCTTTCCACAATGACTTGATTGCTTCATTTGTAGTAGTTTTATTTCCCTTAGCACTACTTTTACCCGATATTTTATTCAGTCTTTTAGTGTTTGCTTTTAATAATTCTGTATCATTAATATTTCCTTTTGGGATAATTTCTGCAACCTTAGGAGTGATTTTGATAACAGGCAGAGTGCCTTTTCGATCCTTTAATTGGTTGGCATTAACTGGTATAGAGTCAGTTAGTGCCCTTGCAAAACGTTTAGCCAGGGTCTTTGTATAAAATCGAAGATTATCATGATCAATGTAATATTTAATTTCAGGTATTTTATTGAATTTCTCCCTCCAATCTTTTGGAATACCTTTACCATTCAACGCTCTCTTTATATCCCCAACTGTTAGAGTATTAGAAGAACAAAGCATTCTTATAAGCTCACTTTCCAAGTATTCATTATCTGTGATGGCAGGGCGATGAAGCTCTTCTCCATTATTAGACAAAGCCTCCCAGAGAGCAATTACTGCATCTCTTGGAGCAAAGCTGGGTAGTGATTTTTTCTGATCAATCAGTTTTGGTTTTATATCCGGTTTATAGTCAACCGCTTTTTTTATTTCTTTGATTTCTTTCTTATCAAAAACACCAATACGCATATTTACCAAACCTTGCCCTGGCCTGTTAACTGAAGCTGTCATATACCACTCCTTGGAATCTAATTATTCATGCTATAAATCTTTATCCATTTCGGATTAAATTGATTTCATCTGAGTTCGGATTGTTTTATTTTTCACTCTGCGAATTTACCATTTACCTGTAAACTAGCAACTTATCAATTAGTTGTAGAACTACGACCTATGTCTCGATTTAAAGAAAATCAGTGCGCTCAGAGGAATTGTTTTCAAGTAGAAAAGGGGAATTTTGAAATTAATGAAGCAGTATTTTGAGAGAGACAGGGAGACAGGGAGACAGGGAGACAGATACTGCCAAAGCGACAGTATCTGATAAGATATATGCTTAGTTCTTTTCTTTATCAACTAGCTGGTTAGCCGTAATCCAAGGCATCATTTCACGCAGCTTACCGCCAACCTGCTCAATTGGGTGAGCAGCGTTGTTGCGACGATATGCCGTCATGGATGGGTAGTTCAGAGCGCCTTCGGAGATAAACTTCTTGGCGTATTCACCATTCTGAATATCTTTCAGGGCTTCACGCATAGCTTTACGAGACTCATCGTTGATAACCTTTGGCCCGGTCACGTACTCGCCATACTCCGCATTGTTGGAGATGGAGTAGTTCATGTTGGCGATACCGCCTTCGTACATCAGATCAACAATCAGCTTGAGCTCGTGCAGACATTCAAAGTAAGCCATTTCCGGAGCGTAGCCTGCTTCGGTCAAGGTTTCGAAGCCGGCTTTTACCAGTTCTACTGCGCCACCACAAAGAACGGCCTGTTCACCGAACAGATCGGTTTCAGTTTCATCTTTGAAGGTAGTTTCGATGATTCCGGTACGACCACCGCCAACGCCGGAAGCATAGGAAAGCGCTACCTCTTTAGCATTGCCGGATGCATTCTGGAAAATAGCGATCAGATCCGGGATACCACCACCTTTTACAAACTCAGAGCGTACTGTGTGACCCGGAGCTTTTGGTGCGATCATGATAACGTCCAGATCAGCACGGGGAACGACTTGGTTGTAGTGAATAGCAAAACCGTGGGCAAACGCCAGAGTAGCGCCTTGCTTCAAATTTGGTTCAACTTCGTCTCTGTACAGTTGAGACTGGAATTCATCCGGGGTCAGAATCATCACAACATCTGCCTGAGCGACGGCTGCAGGTACTTCCGCAACCTTCAAGCCGGAAGCTTCAGCCTTGGCCCAAGAGGAAGAGCCTTTGCGCAGACCAACGGTAACATCGACACCAGAGTCTTTCAGGTTATTGGCATGGGCATGCCCCTGAGAACCATAACCGATGATGGATACTTTTTTACCGCGGATAATGGAGATATCACAGTCTTTATCGTAATAAACGTGCATGGCTCTACTCCTTAAGACAGCTCCGGCAGGGAGGCTGATTTTGATCATTGAATGTTGTTTTTGGTGTTTCGTTCAACTTGGAGAGAACAATAGCCGAAAGAGATCAACACGTATAGTTGCAAATGATGATATATTTGCAACCAAATATCCCATTTTATGCAACATAACTGATATTAAGTATGGCTATTGATCTTCGACCACTTAAACAGTTTCTGGCTCTGGCAGAATCATTGCACTTTCATCGTGCCAGCCTGGAGTGCCATGTCAGCCCTTCTACCTTGAGCCGTACGATAAAGCAGCTAGAAGAACAGCTTGGCGTGGCGCTGTTCGAAAGGGATAACCGAAGCGTCTCATTAACGGCTCAGGGACAAAAATTCCAGTCTTATGCCAAAGATGCTCTATCCCAATGGGGTATCATTCATAACGAACTATTGAATGAAACTCAGGAACTTCAGGGCTCTCTGAGCATTTACTGTTCTGTCACTGCCAGTTACAGCTTTGTTTATGAGATTTTGAAACAATTTCGCCCCAAATACCCGCATATTGAGATCAAATTGCACACAGGTGACCCAGAACCTGCTATCCAGCGTGTTCTCTCCGAACAGGAAGATCTGGCAATGGCAGCTAAGCCAGACAGCCTGCCTGTGGGGCTGGCCTTTCAGCCTATCGCTATTTCACCATTGGTTTTTATTGCCCCTATAAAGTCATCACTACCAGATCATGTTTATAAACAGCCACTTACCGCCTCTGCCTTAGAGGGAGTTCCGATGATTGTTCAGGAGAAAGGTGTTGCCAGAAAAAGGCTTGATGTATGGTTTCAGGCCGGTAATACGAAGCCTAAAATATATGCACAAGTGGCAGGTAATGAGGCTATTGTCAGCATGGTCAGTCTGGGTTTTGGCGTGGGTGTTGTACCGGCCATCGTTCTGGAAAACAGCCCTCTGGCAGGTAGTGTTCAAAGGTTAAACGCAACACCTGAACTTGAGCCATACCACGTCGGCCTTTGTCTGCTGGAGAAAAAGCTGAAAAACCCGCTGGTACACGCTTTTTGCAACCAACTCCAAGAGATGCTATCTGAATAAAAAAACGCCCAATCAAGGGCGTTTTTCTGCAGGAAAGACATTATAAAGAAAGTACTTTCTCACCCCGAGCAATGCCGGTTACGCCACTTCGCACTACTTCCAGTACTTGAGCTTGGCCAATTGCTTCAATAAAAGCGTCCAGTTTCTCAGCTGTACCCGTGAGCTGAATCGTGTACACCGAACTGGTAACATCCACGATCTGCCCACGGAAAATATCCGCCGTTCGCTTCACTTCGGCACGCATTGGGCCACTGGCGCGAACTTTGATCAACATCATTTCCCGCTCGATGTGGGCGCCTTCCGTCAGATCCACCAGCTTGACCACGTCCACCAGCTTGTTCAGCTGTTTGGTGATCTGTTCAATAGATTGCGGCGTGCCCACGGTTGTCAGCGTCAATCGGGAGAGTGTTTTGTCTTCCGTCGGCGCAACGTTCAACGTTTCAATGTTGTAATTGCGCTGAGAGAAGAGCCCGACAATACGGGACAGAGCACCAGGTTCGTTTTCAACCAGTACAGAGATAATCCGTCTCATCACGTCCTCTCCGTTTTGCTAAGCCACAAATCGGCCATGTGGCCATCCTTGATCTGCATGGGGTACACATGTTCACGGGTATCTACCTGAATATCCATAAACACCAGTCGGTCTTTCAGAGAGAACGCTCTTTCCATTTCTTCCCGAAGTTTCGATGGGTCCGTTACCCGGATACCAACGTGACCATACGACTCTGCCAGTTTAACGAAGTCCGGCAGCGATTCCATGTAAGAGTGGGAATAACGGCTGTCGTACTGCATATCCTGCCATTGTCGTACCATGCCCAACGCCTGATTGTTCAGGTTGATGATCTTCACGTTGAGATCGTACTGCAAGCAGGTAGACAGCTCCTGGATATTCATCTGAATACTGCCTTCACCGGTCACACAGGCAACATGACTGTCTGGGAACGAGAGCTTTACGCCCATGGCAGAAGGCAGGCCAAAGCCCATGGTGCCAAGACCTCCGGAGTTGATCCAGCGGTTAGGCTTATCAAATGGGAAGTATTGAGCAGCGAACATTTGGTGCTGGCCAACATCCGAGGTCACAAACGTGTCTTCACCTTTGGTGACTTCGTACAGGGTTTCGATAACCTGCTGCGGTTTTAGAATAGTGCCGTCGCCTTTATCGTAAGGGAATAAGCCACCACGACTGTTGCGCCATTCATTTATCTGCTTCCACCAGCGTTCTAATGCGGCAGGTTCGATGGCTGTTTCATTCTCATCCACCTGCCGAAGCATGGTGTCCAGAACTGCATCCACCGGACCAACAATAGGCACATCCACCGGTACATTTTTGGCAATACTGGCCGGATCGATATCGATATGAACGATTTTTGCACCCGGGCAGAACTTGGCTACATTGTTGGTGACCCGGTCATCAAAACGAACACCCACGGCCAGAATAAGGTCTGCGTTGTGCATGGTTTGGTTAGCACAGTAGCTGCCGTGCATTCCGAGCATCCCGACGAACTGACGGTCAGACCCCGGATAACAACCCAGCCCCATCAATGTATTAGTGACAGGCACATTTAGCTTCTTCGCCAGAGTGTTCAGCTGGTTTGAGGCATTCCCGAGAATCACACCACCACCTGCGTAGATAATAGGCTTTTTGGACTCAGCCAACAGCTCAACCGCTTTGCGGATTTGACCGTTGTGCCCTTTCAATGGCGGGTTGTAGGATCGCATCCGGACTTTTTCAGGATACTGATAATCGTACTTTTTACTGAGATCGGTGATGTCTTTGGGAATATCTACCACCACCGGACCGGGTCGGCCAGTCTGTGCCAGATAGAATGCTTTTTTGATAATGCCCGGAATATCTTCCGCCCGCTTCACCAGAAAGCTGTGTTTTACGATAGGCCTTGAAATACCGACCATATCCACTTCCTGAAACATATCGCTACCGATAAATCCGGAAGGCACCTGACCGGAAAGCACCACCATGGGGATGGAATCCATATAGGCCGTCGCAATACCCGTAATGGTATTGGTGGCACCAGGGCCAGAAGTCACTAATGCGACGCCAGCCTTGCCCGTTGCGCGTGCGTAACCGTCTGCCATATGGGTGGCGGCTTGTTCGTGTCGTACCAGAATGTGCGTGACTGCCTTCTGCCGGAAAATGGCATCATAGACATGCAACAGTGCACCACCCGGGTACCCGTATATGTACTCTACTCCTTCGTCAGCCAGTGATCGGACTACCATGTCCGCGCCGGATAATTGCTCCACGTACTTACCCTCGGCTCTACTCATCGTATGAAATGAATTTCTTATATTGTCCTGCTGGAAAAAGCAGGGCTTTTAGTATCTGACGATATCGTGGCTCGAAGAACCACACTCACCAGTGAGTGCAGCCTGAGGCTGCCTGAGACTCACAATTCCGGCTTGCAGAATTGCTACATTCCTGTGCGGGTAGGAGCAGTACACCAACCCAGCATCTCAGCACGAGATCGAAGAGCCGGCATACTAAGGAACGCTATCATCCGGGCCGCAGATAAGCAGCATTAGATGGTCGCATAACTCCTGACTCAGCTTCTTGGGCAGCTTCAGGAGTTGCCATTTTTGACGTTCAGCCTTGCACAGTCAATATAAATACGCACTTTCTTTCGGGAAATACGTCAGTCCTCGATAAAAAGGTTAAGTAGTTGTGCAAATGAAATCGAATATTTCTGGCTGAGTGGATAGTTGCTATGCAAGGCGTAGCGTAGGGAGCATAGCCGTAGCTATGTGACCGAAGCTGCAACGCTGCAGAGTGACTGTCTACTTAGTCAGAAAATATGATTTCATTTGGTCAACTACTTACATGCACCCAATGTTTGCAGAGAATGCTGACGGATATGGTGGCATCGGAGTAAATTCTGTTCCTCAATACCACAGAACATTAATAAAGCAGCTGTCATGTCGATTTAGATTACATCATCTATCAGAACGTGCTGCCTTATGCCTACATTTCATATTCCTCAACCCTTGCAACAAAAAACAGGTGGAGTCGGTGGCTCCGGTAGTGTTTCCCCAAGCCACCAGCCCACAGGGCCAGAAAAACAAGGTTCTGGTAAAATGGGAGCACAGTCTGTATCAAAGGTTGATGCTGAAAAAAAGTTACCTGCGGCCGGTCAAACCGCAACAAAAGCTGAAACTGCAGCCGTAGATTTAAATCAAAGATCAGCAAAACCATTAGCGCCTGTTAAGTCTCTGCTATCAGCTGATCAACTGAAACAGGCAAAGAGCAAGGAAACAAAGTTATTGGATCTGGCTGATAAACTGTTAAAAAAGCAGCAAGACAAAAGCCTGGTTAATAATGCTCTGGAACATCTGACATCATTAGTTGGCGCTATAGATGAAAACCAGAGTCAGGATGAACTGATTCAGCTTCTGGTCACCATTACAGAAAAAGCACCACCTTCTTTCAAAATCATCATTGACGACGATGATGGTCAAGAGTTTTCCCTGTTACCTCCTGACCCCGTTAAACTCAAAAATGAAAACATTAAAGAGCTATTGCTGTTTTCATTGAGCCTGATAAAAGATCTTGATGAAACCGAGTTCAAAGACTACAACGCTGGGCAAATTGAACAAGACATCAAGACCACAGAAACGTTTCTGGAAGTGAATGGTCAGCAGATTCAGGCGAGTAATGAAGAAACAGACTGGAAAGCACAATTTGATAGTTATAAAAATCGCAAATCTACTATCTCTCTACCACCACCTCCGCTGGGAACTTCTCAAAGAGCCAACTACAAAACCATAACCCCTGATGAATTTTTAGCGGAAATGGAAAACCTTGGCGCTCAGACTGACAACCCCCATAATGGAACCCTCTCCGCTAGTCCGCCGAAAGCAGCTCAACCTGAAGTAGAAGAAAGACCCAATGATTTTAGTATTGATGATCCAGATGATGGGTATCACTCAGATTCTGAACAAGACTTAAAGGACCTGCCTAGTCCATATCCATCTCATAATAACGATGGTGGATATGGTTCAGATGATGATACCTCTTCGACACTACGATTAAAAAAAACATCGCCACCAAAGGCTGGTTCTAACGAGGGTTTTGCCAAGGAAGCTCCAGTCATTGAACCTGAGCCAAGCAATCGTGGAAGCAAAGCTGCTGCCTTGGATGAACTTGCAGATCTGCTAGCAGATGACCTTGATGGAACACCTCCAAGCCGAACAGAAAATGAAGATGAGCTGCAGGCAAACGAAGCGCCAATTGTTACACAAAGTCGGTATAAACCTATTACTGCCCCTACTCCTGATCTTATCCCAGGAGTATTAGACCACGCTCTTCAACCAACTGACGAGATAATAGAGTCAGAAGTTGAGGATGAACTCCCTCTTCCTCCACCAAATTTGCTCACAGATGACATAAAAGTCACGAACGCCTTATCAGAGCAACCTTTGGGAAGTGATCAGCCACCAGCTAGCGATGAGCCTTTAGCTGCCGAACAGTTGACAGCCACGACAGACCTGATTCCACCACAACCTGACCAAAGCACCGGAGAGCAAGCCACTGTTCTTGAGGCTGCTGAACTTCCTTCTTTCGAAAGCGCTGCCCAGAACGAGCCAGTAGAAACGCCGAGTCCACTGACAACCACAGAATTAGATAGCGGAAATGTATCACCCAGAAGAAATGTCTCCGGCCGTAAATATCTACGACCAAGCGCATTCTCAGGAGAAAGCCTTAACTTCAGCCGTGTTCAGCCACAGAAGAACGTTCAAACCTTTGGTTATCAGAAGTCTATCAATCTCCCCAAGTCCGTTCCTGATTTCATTGATGGTGCTGCGAGTACTATTGGAGAAGCGGCTCAAGCGAATGCAAAAGCCGTTTTTGAAAGGCTCAAAGAGGATGGGCAAGACGAAAAAATACTCGAAGCACTTGAGCTAATTCGTGAGAACCCGAAACTTGCCAAGCAATTTTTCAGCACCACCAGAAACTGGCAGGATGTGCGTAAAACCGTCATGCTGGATACTGACTATTTTCAATCAACATTGTCAGGCATTCAGGAAGTTCTGACGGATAACAATCGTGTCCGGAATATTCCTGTCTCTGCATTTCTACTGGCAGGCTTGTTGGATATACAGCTCGAAAAGTCCAGTATCCTGCCCCACATGGAGGCGACCTACACAAAGAGCAAAGGGTCTGGCGAGCGCAGAAGCAAGTTTGCAAACAGAATGGCCTCTTTTCTAAATAAAGAGGCCGTATGTCTCAATGATTATACTGTTGATGCCAAAGGAAAGGAGAAGCGCCTTAGCCCAGAAGACGCTGCAAACAATACCCGTCAGTTTTACAGGGGCATGGCTCTGGAAAGCAACAAAGAGGGTTCAGGCGCAGAATTAACTCCAATCAGTGATGACAAGGCCCACCATCAGGAATATCGAAAGATGCTTGAGTCCATGAATTATCTGGACATCAACTGGAACAGGGATGGTGAGCATTCAGACCAAGGGTTTCTCAACCATGATCACAAAGATTTCATTCTCAATAATGTACTGCTAAATAATACCAGTAACCTCCGGTTTGACCACAGAACTGGAAAGACCCAGCTGGAGATCAAGCCCGACCATCAACCAGCGGTCATTGCTGACATTCGTCAAAATGATCAAAAGGTGGATGTTCTGTTTAGGGGTATCGCGGGTTATAACTGGAAACTCTCGCCAGAAACGCTTATCAAAAACCCTCAATCTGAACTGCCATTCACTCAGCTTGAAAACAGTCACGACCGCTCAAGCGTCATCCCACTGCAGAATATGCAGAAAAATACGGGCGAAGACAGTAATGGCCTGCTGATGGTCAGAAAGTCTGGGAATATGCATTTATTCACGAAAAGCCAGGATGGTAGTTGGAACGCCAGGCCAGTACATCCGGGGCAGAAGAATGGGACAACAGATCAAATCATTGAAGGGTATTTACTACTGGCTCTGAATGAAACCAATTTACCGAGAGCACAAAGAGAGGGTGATCACCTTTACACTTATATTCAAAAAGCTCTGGATCACTATACGCTCACACACCCAGGCAGCGATTATGACGCCTTCAAAGGATTTGTGCGTGAGAATACACAACGCCTTGCGGGTGATAGTGGTATTCTTCAGCAAAATGCGAATGCAATAGCGGACTTAGAAGGTTTATTGGAGAATAAGGGTACGCAAACAAAGCTTGCTGAATTGCGAAGTACTCATGCCGTCAGCATCAAACACATTGATAAAAAATCGGTGTTTACAACAACCGATAGCTCAGTAAGAAGAAGTCAAGTTCCCACCGCTACATTTGTTGCCACAGCGCTGAGAGATCGTTCTGTTTTTGGCATGACCGATTCAATCACCAGTGATTACTTGAGGACTGTATCAGCAACACCCATGGGTACCGTTTGTCAAAAATTCTATGAAGATGCCATAACATCCGCTTTAGATGGAACCAGCATCAATGCATCTCTCATAGAAAGTGATACTCAGAGTAAGCATCAGGCTTTCAGAAAGGAAGCTATTCGCCCTATTGAAGCCTTCTCGCAGCTTTTGGTACCCACAGAGCCTCAAAAAGATTCATCGTTCAAATCCCAGCTGGAAAAATTCGAAAATTATGAACAGCGCTTTACGGATCTGGCTCAGCAGGTAAAGTTCAAAGCAGACGAGACTGAGCAAAAATTAATCGAAACACTGAGCAAATCTGACCTTAATACTAACAACGTACAAATTGCCAGAAACTTATGGTCTAACAATCAATACCCAAAATCCTGTAACCCGAACACAGATTCAGGCATCCAAAACAAGCGGGATTATGACAACCTGATGAGCGATCTATCGCAATTAAACCTAATGTCTAACGGACTTCACTCGTTTAGTCAGAGATTTGAAACGCTAAAAGGCAGTCTGGTTCAACTGGAGTCCATAAAAGACAAATTACCGGCAGAAATTTATACAACACATGCCGAACAAGCCAATGCAGATGTTGCCGAATTAACAGGCAATATCCTGCGCTTTGAACAGGATCTTACTAAATCATCAGCGCTGACGGTGGATCAGCGTAAGATGGATTTATTTGCAGAAGCCAAAGGTATTCAGTGGCGCGATCATCAGGAAAAGAAAATTCCCGTCGTTATGAGCGAGCTAAGTAATGCCATAAAAAATAATGAAGACAAAAAGATCTTCGCCAAGTGGGGCGCTGGCAGTGGTAAAAGTTTATTTATGACCCTTCTGAGTGATGCCGCTCTTGAGGCTATTCCATCCAATGAAAAACGAAAGCGCAATGTTATTTGCTTTGCTCCCAAGGTCAATCTGAACCAATTGAAAGGCCCGATGAATGAGCACTTCCAATCCAAAGAGAAACAAGTACAGGAAATTAATATTCCAGACATGGCTGAACTGGATAGCCAGTGGTGGAACAACACTGAAAATCTAGATCGCATTCACCTGAAACTCATGGGTATCAATGAAAATACGCCTTTCAATAATACAGAGATCAAAGCAGCACTGGCAGACCGTGGCATATGCATGCTCACCCATGCAGACGCTCTGACATTGCTTTCTCTGGAAGAAAAAGTTTCTGAGCAAAGTAATGTCTCCCCGAAAATTAAAGGTAAGGTCCATGAACTGTGTGATTTTTTACGCTCCAGTGTCGTATTAGGTGATGAGTGCACTGCTGGTTGCATGCCTTATACAGACACGGCATTGAACGAAGTACAGGATCAGATGAAAGCATCTCTATCATCCTTCGGCAGAGATAAGAATACGGCTTCCGGAGATGATGAGCTAAAAGACATGGTTCGCTTATTTTCAAGCTTTTCCGCATCCGTTAAGAATTTTGTCGGTTTCTCTGCCACATCTGGGTCAACCGCAATCAGTGCTGTTCTCAGTGGCAAGGCAGAGCAAAATGAAGTGTCTAAAGCCATGAATGAGGATCTCGCTACTACCCGCTCAAGGCTATTAGACCGGTTAGGCAAAGTAGATATTGTGCTCAGCAAAGATGGCTCCGATGTCTCCAGAGTCGATACCATGCAGAAAATCATGGCGCGCAGCGGTACACAACATGGCTTTTGTGTTCTCGACACCAGCGTAGAAGGTGGTGATGAAAGCACCATTAGAAATGCCGCCAAGGATTGGACAGATGTACTGAACAATGCCCGCTCAGAACTCGGCGATGATAAAGCATACGCAACGCAGTGGATTAACAGCAAAGGTGTGACAATGCTCCACGATGCTGATAACGAGAACTATGCGGCAGATACTGCGGTGAACTTTGGCGCCAAGGTAACAAAAGCAGATGAAAACTTTGAGTTGCTAAGACGAGATGGCGTACTCACAAGAGACCAGGGTGTTGGCTCTGATATGGGCTCCCTCACTCAAGAATTACAAACCCATACGGTACTTTACGGCGTTCTGGGTAATAGTAAATTTGGTAATTTCGATGCCCTGGAGCAATGGGAGGCTCGTGGAGACCGCGCAAACTGTGAGCCTTATAGAGCTCAGAAGGTGTCTTTAATTATTACGGAAAACGAAATTAAGGGATTAGGCCTTACTAAGACACAACGTGAAAACCACCTGGAACTGCAGGAAAAAGCTGACCGAGCAGGTCTCAGCCTGGATGATGCCATAAGAAATCTTGATGGTGATCAACTAAACGCAATACTGCAAATCAAAAACACACCCTTGACCTTGCCACGGGCCAAAGAGGGAAAAGCCAGCAAAGATCAATACCTTGAAACGGTTAAAACCACCCTTGATAAACTAAAAGATGGGTGGTCAAAAAGCTTTAACAGTGAGATTGCAGACAAACTTTATGAATTTCATTTAACAAGAGAAGACGCTCAACTGTCGATTAAAAACCTACTGATCGATGAAGTGGCCAAACGCTCTGTGAATGAACACGTTCAGAATGCAGAAGCAGGCATGTTCTCAGGTACGAAAGAGGGTATTATAAAAAATCTTTATACGAAAGAGCATCAGCTTATCAAAGAGGCGATTAAAGAAAGTAAAAGCCAGGCAATAGGTTCAACTAGGAAATCGCTTAAATCTAACGGAAACATTGATGCATTGGAATCAAAGAAATCCCTGGAAAAAGAAAAAACCAAACTATTAAAATTAACCAGAACAAACGATATGGAAACCCTGAACCAAATCATTAAAGAAAATAAAATAGATAATTTCTTGAAGAAAAGCACTACGGATCTTGGACGTAGCAAGAGAAACGAAATCTATGCACAATTCCAAAAAGTCAAAGCAGCTGGTGCCCAATACGCCTACGACAAATCACTAGTTCAAAGTGCCGAGTCCGTTCCCAAAAAACTTGGAAATTTATTTGATAAGGTTGTGGAAAACACTCCTCGCGCTACCTTAAAAAAAGGCACTGCCGAAACGTCCTTCAGTCAGGCAGTAAAATCAAGCAACGCCTCAAGCGATACCCAAGATATGCTTTCTGAGCTGAAGGGTGCAATAACATCCAGTAAAAATCCAGTCGTGACAATGAGTGCATCAAATAGCCATTTAGAAAACACAAAAGCAGAAATGAAAGAAGCAATACTGAATAGGATCAGTTCATTAAAAGAAAAGGCATCAATGCTTGATAGCACCTATTCCTCTTATGCCAACTCAAATAGATTAGGAAGCAGTGTCTCAGAAAACTTCTCAGAGAGCTTAAGTGAGTATTCGTCAGCTTTATCAAGCATAGAAAATCAGGTATCTAACGGAAATATAAGTACAGATGAATTAACAAAGATACCAAATAGAATATTTATTGCATTTCAAAACTGTAAAAACTCAATTTTCAACAGCATGTTGTTTAGAAGTGGTGCGCACATGGGCAACCCCCTGCAAAGCCAAGAGGTAACACAGGCCTTGGATTTTTTGAATTTTGAAAATGGGTATGAGCGCAGTATTACCCAAAAGGGATCTCTTATACTTTCTGATGCAAGTGAAAAAACCGGTAATAATAAGGTAGGTAGTAGCGATGGTTACATGATTAAAGTTAAAGGCGGCATTTATGATAGTTCCGGTGGTGGCGAACGCTTTAAACTTGTTATTGAAAATCGAGGAAAATCCCAAGAATACAAACCAGGCTTTATTGAGGAACTTGAACAGTATGCGACAGCGCTTGCCGACGCTAAAAAAAGCACTGAGCAGCTTGAAAAGGAAGCCGAAAAGATTACATTCAATGTAAGTAAGTCTATCGATGCATCAAGATCTACTTTGGACAAACAGCTTGATAGAATAAGCCAATCATTAACCAGAAAGGCTAACGAAGAAGACAAGCTACTTAAAAGTCAAAGCAAACTGAGGATAAAGCAGGAATCCTGATATCAAAATGTCGTTATTGTGGGCTGGTCGTCAAAGAGAAAGCTGGCCAGATCATGAAGGACAGTGCATAGTGCTGGAGCCTAAAGCATATAGCGACTGACGAAGACGAAAATTGTTTTAGCCTGCATTTTAAAAGTGCATTATTTATAAACTCAGATAACACACGCAAGCTTTACATTGGCGGGGGATATGAAACAGGTATTATTCTCAATAGCTCTACTTCTTCCGGTTCTTACCTTTGCCGAGTCCATGTATAAGTGGACTGATGAAAACGGTGTTGTTCACTTTTCCACCACTCCTCCTGTGGAGCAAATGGAAACTGAACTGCTGAATCAACAAAGTCCACAACTTATTTCAAACGGTGCTCCACCATCCCCCGAAGAAGCTCCTGGCTCCGATACAGAACAACCAACGTCTAGTCCGACAATTAGCCTCTCGAATGAAGCTGAAAAAAACGCTTACTGTAGCTCTTTAAACGGCAATCTAGTCATGCTGAAAAGTACGCCGAGATTAAAAATCACCCGTGCAAACGGTGAATCTGAAGTGCTTGATGATGCAGGGCGCCAGAAAGAGGCGGCAAGAATTCAGGGGCTTTTGGATAAATTTTGCAATAATTAGTTTGTAGTGGTAGAAAAATGGCGTTGTCTGGATAACCTGTCCAAGCAATGCCACAGCACTACTTCTGATAATAGTCTTTGTACTGAATCTGGAACTCCTGCCCCTTCCAATTGAACTTAATCACGTTGAAGGCTTCAATTTCATCCTCTCTATTATTCAACTTGAGGCTAGTACTTCTATCGATCCAGAAGCCCGGGTAAGCAGGCCACTCTGTACGTACCTCGCCATAAAGCTGCAGCAGAGAAGTAAACTCATCACTTGTAGCTCTGGTCAAAAGACTCTTGCCTTCATTACAGAAGAAACGCCCGGCAGCACAGGATGAATAGACAATCGTGTATTGGTTATTTTCTGCGCCAATCACTTTCACGCTCTTAGCACCGACTCGATAGAAACTCCTTATATTTTCCCACACTCCAGTCACTGCTAATGACCAGGCTGCTTCAGTGGTCAAACCTTGTAGTACGCTTTGATCAATAGCACCTACAGAACTCGTTTGGTCCACAATGTTCAATCTGAGATTATTTTGAGAGAGCCCACTGGCAGCTTTGCTATGTGCCCTTGTATACGAGCCTCCATACCGTAAGCCAGAAGAACTCCTCGTGGAACTATTGGAATACTCACTTGATGTACTTCCTGATGTACTTCCTGATGTACTTCCTGATGTACTTCCTGATGAACCTCCTGATGAACCTCCTGATGTACCTCCTGATGAACCTCCTGATGAACCTCCTGATGAACCTCCTGATGAACTTCCTGATGTACTTCCTGATGTACTTCCTGATGAACCTCCTAATAAGCCGACAGGGGGCTCACTTGGAGAGACTTCTCCTTGCGGTACTAGCCCAACATCCAAGTCAGGCAAGGGCTCTGGATCATCTACTGGAAGTGGTAATGGCATAGGCTCTGGATCATCCACAGGCAGTGGTAATGGCGTAGGCTCTGGATCATCCACAGGCAGTGGTAATGGCGTAGGCTCTGGATCATCCACAGGCAGTGGTAATGGCGTAGGC
>NZ_CANMAO010000040.1 GCF_947495845.1 uncultured Endozoicomonas sp.
ATCTCACGGCCTGAATAAATGCCTGATGGGACAATCTCTAGAATCCAGCTTTAATGAATGAGCAGCGGGAATCGCTGACTTTACTTAGGAAAGGAATATTAAAACCAAAAGTTAATAATGTAGTGCCTACTCTGCAATCATTAATCAGAGCAAAGCTATCTGACTTAGATAGATTTAAGGGGGAGTTAGCAGATACTAATATACGATGCAGGCGTATTCAATTTGCTGAGCATGTTACAACAGCTGAGGCTCTCCAAGGAGACGACATAGTCGCTTACAGAAAGACGCAGGTAACAAGCGACATACGTGGAACATGGATATCTGAAAGCGAAGATGATCAGATATGGCTCCTTGCTAGAAAGAATTCATTTTTCAGACTGTTAGCTTCTGACATTACATCAAGCTATAACGTTAAGTTCTGTCAGAATTATATTGATCGCCTACCATCCTTTGACAGCTGGATTTATGAAAATGCGGTCTATGGGTCTGGATCTGATAGGAATGAAAAAACTGCCTTCCTGAAAAAACGCGTTGAATTGATAAATCTACTTAGCGATAAAAAGAGCGTCTTAAATGATGCGCAGCTCTTGCTACAAGACATTTTTGAAGAGAGCGAACATGACATATACACGTGGTATGTGGATCAGCTACAAACCACAGGTCAGGCTCCTAATGATGCTCACACGTTGGCTATAGCTCTTATTGAGGAACAGGATCCTAAAAATGCAGTACAAAACGTTCATATATTCAAGATGCTGTCCCCAAAAATGCAAATTATTAAAGCTGCCTGTCCCGTGCTATCAGATGTATTTCCTGACAAAAACGTAATGGATATCATTGATGATGTCGTTGAATGGGCTAAAGGAAAGGTATTATCAGACCAACCAATCCCTGATTCTGCTGGCGAACTGGCAATGGAAGTAATGATTGCTTTCACGGAATGAACCCCTGATTTTTATGGCTCAGGATCACCCCCAATCTTGACAAACGTAACAGACTGCTTTGCTCAATAACTGGGGCCAGTGAATGCTTCAGATGCCATCTTATACCCTACAATCCTACCCTATAGTTACTTTTCAACCATTCATGTAGTCAACTGGAAAGATCTGGCTTGACTACCTCAAACATATAAATATATATTTATATTAAATATTATTTATGAGTATTAGCCATGCCTTCCTGTTCGGCTAAATCAGATCCAGCCCCTCAAAGTGAATCAGGCCAGAATGCAGCCTCTTCATGCTGCAGCTCCGATACTGAAACCCTTCAAGCCTCCAAATTGGAGGCCGCCGGTACGAGTCAGTTAAGCTGGTCCATCACTGGCATGGATTGCCCAAGCTGTGCTGCCAAAATTGAAAATGCCGTAAACGCGCTTGATGGAATACATCAGGCTCGGGTGACCTTTGCTACGGAACGATTGCTGGTAGTGGCTGAGGATAAATCCGGTATCGACAGAGCCGTTGTCAATGTGGTCGAGAATCTTGGCTTTTCTATTCGTAACAACCGCAATTCTGAGGCTGCCTCCGAAGGCTTTCTGAAAAAATACTGGCGAATTCTGGCTTTGGCTGCGGTTATGCTGATTGCTGCACTGGCACAGGAAATCAGCCCAACCGGCAGTAACGTGCTTTTCTACCTTGCCACCCTCTGGGGGCTTTTTCCTATTGTCAGCAAGGCTTTCAAGCTTGGCAAAAGCGGCACACCCTTTTCCATCGAAACATTGATGAGCATTGCCGCTATTGGCGCAATGTTTCTGGGAGAAACCATAGAAGCCGCCATGGTGCTGTTATTGTTTCTCATTGGTGAACATATGGAAGCCTTTGCCGCCGGACGGGCGCGCCAGGGCGTACAGAAGTTGATGGCCCTGACACCAGAAACCGCCTTATTGATCGATAGTGACGGCAATAAAAAAGAGGTCGCCGCACATACACTCAATCCCGGAGA
This sequence comes from uncultured Endozoicomonas sp., assembly GCF_947495845.1. Classification (GTDB taxonomy): domain Bacteria; phylum Pseudomonadota; class Gammaproteobacteria; order Pseudomonadales; family Endozoicomonadaceae; genus Endozoicomonas. The sequence goes on from NZ_CANMAO010000040.1 coordinate 1,942, forward strand.
TATTATCGACGTACTGCCCGGCAGCCGCCTTCCAGTCGATGGCGAGTTGTTAACGGCAGGTGTCAGCTTTGATGAAAGCGCACTGACCGGAGAATCCGTCCCGGTAGAGCACGACGAAGGCAACAGTGTCATGGCTGGCGCTTTGTCCGTTGACCGGGTTGCCCGAATAAAAGTTATCTCCAAGCCCGGAGAAAGCGCGGTTGATCGTATTATTCGGCTCATTGAGGAAGCTGAAGAACGTAAGGCACCTGTCGAACGCTTTATCGATGCATTTAGCCGCTGGTATACCCCATTGATGATGGTTTTGGCAGGGTTAGTGGCCATTGTTCCCCCACTTGCACTTGGGCAATCCTGGGAAGAGTGGATTTATAAAGCATTAACTCTGTTATTAATTGCCTGCCCCTGTGCGCTGGTTATTTCCACACCTGCGGCCGTCACCTCTGCTTTAGCCCGGGCTTCCAGAAATGGCGCTTTGGTGAAAGGTGGCGCGGCTCTGGAACTCATGGGATCGGTCACTACGGTTGCCTTCGATAAAACCGGAACCCTGACTGAGGGGAAGCCAGAAGTCACTCATGTTGAAACATTTTCTGTAGAGCAGGATACGGTGCTTCAATTGGCTGCCGCTGTTGAGTCAGGTTCAACTCACCCACTGGCTAAAGCGATTGTTGCCTACGCCCAGTCACGCCAGTTAGCTATTCCTGCTGCAGAGCATGTAGAAGCGAAAGCGGGATTAGGCGTTCAGGGGCTAGTGGATGGCCAGTCGGTCAATATTGGTTCTCCACGACATCTTAAAAATGCCATTGATCAAATCGGTGGTGCCCGCAAAAAACTGGAGCTTCTGGAAGATCAGGGCAATACGATAGCTGTCGTTACTGTCGAGGATGAACTTATTGGGTTTATTGCCCTCAGTGATACCCCAAGAACAGATGCCAAGGCAGCGATCATCGCTTTAAAATCCATGGGCATTAGCAGCGTCATGTTAACAGGCGACAATCGTCGGGCAGCTGCAGCCATTGCCAGACAGCTGGGAATGGAATACCGGGCAGAACTTCTGCCCGGCGATAAGTCTTCAGAAATAGAGAAGCTGCGCGCCTCCGGAAAAGTCATCATGATTGGCGATGGCATCAACGATGCGCCCGCACTGAAAGCGGCAGACATTGGTATCGCCATGGGTTCCGGCGCCGATATCGCCCTGGAAACCGCCGACTGCGCATTAACACATAATCGCATTGAAGAGTTGCCAGAATTGATTGATCTGTCCAAATCCGCCATGTCGATTATACGACAGAATATTTTTCTGGCAGTGGGCAGCAAAGCATTCTTTCTGGTAACGACGTTGCTGGGTATGACTGGCCTTTGGGTGGCTGTATTAGCCGATACCGGAGCAACAGCGCTGGTCACTGCAAACGCTCTGCGACTACTGGCCCATAAGAAAAAACGCTAAACCTTTACGTTCTCTGGGCGACTCAGTCTGAAATGAGTATGTCCGGAGAACTCTTCTTGTGTCACAAAATAAACAATCTTCCTCAAGCCCCCATTCAATAGAATCTGGTAGCGATACTTCAGTAAATAGTGCCCTGGACACTGATGGCGTTAGAACCCCCGGGATCAATCCCAGTAAAGGAAACGTCAAAAAAGGCGTTTCAAACTATCAAGTGAAAACTCAGCCTGGGTTGGTACCTCAACTTGAGTTTGAAAAAGACAAAGCCGCACGTCGGAAAGCGCTGCTTGGCCATATGCACCCAGGTGCCAAAGTGCCTGAGGGCGTTGATTTTAGCGATATCTCGATGGTACGGCTGGACATGGAACGAGTGCGCTTTCAAGGCAGTCTGATGAGACGGTGTAAGTTCAATGCCACCAAATTACGCGGCACCCGCTTCAAGAACTGTGACCTGCGCGGTGCTGACTTCCGTAAAGCAGACCTTCGCGACTGTATTCTGGATGGCTGTAATTTGAACGGTGCCGATCTGCGCAAAGCGAATCTGACCAACGCCCGTATCATCGATTCCGATCTGTCTGCCGCCAGTTTTGATCAGGCTATTCTGGATTCAGCGGTCATCGAGAATTGTGATATGGTCGCTCAGACGTTTCACCAGACCTCCTGCCAGAAGATCTGTTTATTCAATAGCCATATTATTCATGGCTTCTTTGATAATACGGACTTCTCCAAAGCCGAAATTCGTGATGTAGAGTTTCGTCACTGCACATTAACAAAAACTTTTTTTAATGATGCAGATATCAGCGGGGTTCAATTCAAAGGGTGCGAGAGCTTCGAAGACGGCCCATCCTTCGTTCATACCAGAGTCTCTGACTCGGTGTTCACAGACTGCGATCTGCAATCCGTTAACCTGACGGGCACCGAGTTCAAGCAGTGCATCTGGAAGCGAATTATCATCCGTGATGCCCAGCTGGATGACACTTCATTCCATCAAGTCGACTTCAATGCAAGTCACTTTGCAGATTGTTTTAGTCTTGAGAAAGCCCCTTCATTCAGCTCTTGTCGTATGGATCATCTATGCATTGAACACACGGATCTGACCACAGCTGTTTTCCGAGACAGTGCCTTTATTGGCGCAACCATCAGAGATTCTGATTTTAGTGAATGGGATCTGAAGAAAACGAAGATTGATGATGAGACGGTGATTGAACAGTGAGCCTGAACAGGCTCACTGTATTTCGCGATTTATCTTTCAGTCAGCGCATTCTGCTTGGCTCTTAGCAGCGGCTTCAGCAGATAAGCCATCAGGGTCTTATCGCCGGTAATGATGTCCACATTGGTCATCATCCCCGGGATAATCACTAGAGGCCTCTCAGCAGTGCCTACATGGCTTTCGTCAGTACGGATGCGAACCATATAAAAACTTTCACCCTTGTCATCCATGATAGTGTCCGCACTGATATTCTCTACATACCCTTCCAGACCACCGTAGATGGCAAAGTCATAAGCGGTCAGCTTGACGACTGCTTTCATCCCTTCGCGGAGAAAACCAATATCCTGAGGTGGAATTTTCGCTTCAATCAGAAGATTGTCTTCGATGGGTACGATTTCCAGCAGATTCATACCGGGCTGAACAACACCACCGATAGTGGTGACGTGAATCTTTTTCACAATGCCATCCATAGGCGCACGGATAACCGTACGATCTACCTGATCTTCCAACGCCATATTGGATTCTTTTAACTGATCCAGCCGAACCTCAACATCTTTCAAATCCTGCGCCACATCTGCCTGGAACAATTCCACCACTTCATCCCGTCTGGCAATGGCTTCGTTATAGCCGGCCTGCAATCTTGGAATACTGCTTTCCGTCATGCGCTTTTGTGATTCCAGATCGTTTACTCGCTGCCGCAACTGTATCAGCTCTACTCTGGACACAATTCCCTGATCAACCAGAGGTTCTGTCAGCCGAAGCTCATCCTCACCTAGTTCAAAACTGGATTTCAGAAATGTTAGCTGATCTCTGGCCGAGTCCAGCTCCATCTGAGCCTGCGAAGCCTGTTCCTGGGCAACTCTGAGTTCAGAGCGAAGCTTCTTGGCACGCTGGCGATAAATATCCGTTTCACGATAAATGTAATTGGGGTGCTTCTGAAGGACGCCAGGAAAACTCAACTCTCCGCCAGTAAACTCAGCACGGAGTCTTGCCGCCTTGGCCAGCTCACCATAGTATTCAATGGAACCTTCTTTAAAGGTGGATGCGAAGCGTGTATCGTCCAGCAGCATCAGCTCCTGACCCGCTTTAACCGTCGCCCCTTCCTTAACCATGACTTTCTCAAGAATACCGCCTTCAAGGTTCTGAACCACCTGAAGTCGAGAAGAAGGAATAACCAGCCCCATCCCCCGGGTAATTTCATCCAGCCTTACGACACTAGCCCAAATGATAAGACTGATTAATGCAAAAAAGACAACATAAATCAGCAGCCTGCCACCTGTTGGTGTTCTCATCAGCATGGCTGCACTTTTATCAGAGATATACTCCATATCTTCTGGACGAACCATTTTCTCCAAACCCTCCATGGACATCGCGGGCGCCATTGTCTGATCTCCATTGGTGGTAGTTGCAGTATCTGAGTCGACTTGCTCTTCTTCACCAAACAGCTTTTTTTCAATGAAATTATCTATTTTCTTCTGAGTGCTGGAGAGCTTACTCTTCAAAAAACTCACCAGCTTTTTCATATCACTGGGAAGCTTGTTCTTCACAAAATCTACCAGCTGTTGCCACACGCTTAACCACGTTTCTTTGTCAAAGCGATAGTCTCTAAACGACATTTTCGTTTGAGGGCGTTGTGGCTCTGATGGATTACTCACAGGCTCCCTCTCTTCATCTGGCTGCATTCCATTTCCGTCCATGATCCTGCCTACCCTAGTCTATTTTCAATTTACCCTGCTTCAGGGCAGCGTGAACCTGATCCTTCGGACCATCAGCCACAATATGGCCGTTATCAACAACGATCAGTCGATCCACCAGCTCCAGCATGGACGCTTTATGTGTGACCAGAATCAATGTTTTGTCCTGACAACGATTTTTCAGCTGCTCCTTTAATCGTAATTCTGTGGTGTTATCCATGGAGCTTGAAGGCTCGTCCATCACCAGAATGGGTGGATCCATTAATAACGCACGGGCCATTGCAATACTCTGACGCTGACCACCAGAGAGATTCTGCCCACGTTCTCCAACCACCATATCCATTCCATTAGGGTGCTTGTTGGCAAACTCAGCAACGCCGGAAATCTCAGCAGCGTTCAGCAGCTGCTCATCCTCAACATGGTTTGCACCCAGAGTAATGTTGTCTTTAATGGAACCGTAGAACAGGGTTATATCCTGGGTGACACACCCTATACTGGTGCGAAGATCCGTTGGGTTTATCTGTCTCAGGTCTATACCGTCCATTCGAACGGCACCTTCATCAGGCTCATAAAGTCCGAGAATCAGTTTCTCCATTGTGGTTTTACCAGAGCCAATCCTGCCGATAATTGCCACCTTTTCACCGGCTTTTATCTGTAGATTGATATTCCGAAGCGCTTGAATTTCCTGATCTGGGTAGGAGAAGTTCACACCATCAAATTGAATGCTGCCTTTCAGCTCCGGACGGTTCACATAATCCCGGTCTTCGTTTCGTTCAGCAGGCATATCCATGATATTGGTCAGGGCTTCAAGGGCAGATTTGGCCTGATTATATCGAGTAGCCAAGCCGGCAAACTGTGCCATTGGCCCAAGGCAACGGCCGGTAAGCATCACCGAAGCAATCAGACCACCCATACTGAGATCACCTTCTGAGATGAAATAAACACCCATGATGACCAAAACAATGTTACACATTTGCTGAACATAGGCAGCGAATGAAGTAGCAGATTGGCTCAGTAGTTTGGTTTTGATACTGAAGGTTGCAATATGGCTGACCGCCTTTTCCCAGCGATACTGAACATCACTTTCGGCATGAGCCACCTTGATGGCTTCCATACCGGTAAGGCTCTCAATAAGTGTGGCATTTTTCTGTTGGCCACTTCGCAGAGTTTTCTCTACAGAGCGTTTTAGAGCACCGTGGATAAAGAAGCTATAAAGAGCAATCAACACCATGGCTCCGAACGGTACGACAGCCAGCGGACCACCCAGCATGAAGATCACGGCAATAATGACCAGAGTAAACGGCAAATCAACCAGTGCCGTTACCGTCGTTGATGTAATGAAATCCCGGATACTCTCAAAGTCCTGTAGATTCTTGGCAAAGGAGCCCACTGATGTGGGACGCGCCTTCATACTCAAACCGAGCACTTTTTCCATAATCGTGGAAGAGAGCAGGATGTCAGACTTTTTACCCGCAAGATCAATAAAGTAGCTCCTCACCATCTTTAAAACAAAATCAAAGGTGAAGACAATAAATGCACCTATAGCAAGAACAAACAGCGTGTCGAACGCCTGATTAGGCACGACCCGATCATAAACGTTCATAATGAACAGCGGGCTGGCAATAACAAAAATATTAATTAAAAGAGAGGCCAGCAACACATCACGATAGATTCTCCAGGATCCGAAAATGGTACCCCAAAACCAGTGCCTTTTTTTAATATTCAGCTTTTCTGGTGCCCTTTTGTCGTACCTGTGTTTTTCACGAATGTAAATAACATAGCCAGTGTATGATTCACTCAATGCACTGAGCTTTATTCTTTTGACACCTTCACCCGCTTCAGGCATCAGAATTTTGGCAATTCCCTTTTTTTCATCAACATCAAGAAGAACACAGGCTTGTTTTTTATTCAGCAGTAAAACAGCAGGGGTAACCAGGGAGGATATTTCCGTAAGCGCTTTTTTATTAAGCTTACACGCCAGTCCAGCCCGTTCTGCAGAGCGAATGAACACGTCCGTTGTAAACTTACCATTTTCCAATGGCAAGCCTGCTTTCAGGGATTCTCTAGAATAGGGGTGACCATAATGACGGGTCAGAAGGGCAAGGCATTCTAAAAGTGCATCACTGTCTGCTGTCTGTTCAGTGGGAACATTCCAGCTCTGATCGGAATTACTGGACGGGTTCATAGCTACCTGCTGTTTATTTATTTGTTTTCATCAAGAAATCAACTCAGATCAAACAACAGGATTGGCTGAGGACATTAATAAACTTAGATTAGCTCAGAATAAAAAAGTGGAATCAATTACTAGAGAAAGAAACAAAAGAGGATTAAAAACGAACGCACATTATTTAAAAATTGACACAAAAAAAACAGACACCCTTTTCATAAAAGAGCATCTGTCAGAAAAAAAACATTCTTTTTTCTATCTACTCATGCTTCGGAATTATCAAAAACTTCTTCCTGCATTCGCTTAATTCCAATATGACGAACATCGGTCCCCTTCACCAGGTAAATCACATACTCCGCAATATTCCGTGCATGATCACCAATCCGCTCAAGAGAACGAAGTACCCACATAATGTTCAACACCCGGGTAATTGAGCGAGGATCCTCCATCATATACGTCACCAACTCACGGGTAGCGCTTTTGTATTCCCGGTCCACCGTTTTGTCTTCTTTAGCAACGGCCAACGCCTTTTCTGCATCAAATCGGGCGAATGCATTCAACGCATCCTGTGTCATCTGACGAACATGACTACCAATGTGACGGGTTTCAATATAGCCCTTTGGTGCTTCACCCTGCTCCGATAGCTGAATAGCAAAACGGGCAATTTTGGCCGCTTCGTCACCAATTCTTTCAAGATCCGTCGCTACCTTGGTGCAGGCCAGAACAAGACGCAAATCGCTGGCCGCCGGCTGACGGCGGGCAAGGATACGGGAGCATTCCTGGTCAATGGATGTCTCCATGTAATTGATGTCCGTGTCTTTCTCGCACACGTTCACAGCTAAGTCACTGTCCGCATTGATAAGCGCGTCAATGGCATCACTCACCTGTTTCTCCACCATGCCACCCATGGCCAACAGGTTGTTGCGCAGCTCTTCCAGCTCATTGTTAAACTGCTGGGAAATGTGATGGGTCAGCAAATCGCTCTGATTTGGCATGATTAATCCTTAGCCGTAACGGCCGGTAATATAGTCTTCAGTCTGTTTCTTTTTGGGGTTGGTGAACAGCGTATCCGTATCGCCATATTCCACCATCTGCCCCATGTACATAAATGCGGTGTAATCGGAAACCCTGGCAGCCTGCTGCATATTGTGGGTAACAATCACAATGGTAAATTTGGACTTCAACTCGTTGATCAGCTCTTCAATCTTCAATGTGGAGATCGGGTCCAGAGCCGACGCTGGTTCATCCAACAACAGCACTTCTGGCTCAACCGCAATAGTTCTGGCAATCACCAAACGCTGCTGCTGACCACCAGAGAGCCCCAGCGCACTTTCATGGAGCCGGTCTTTTACTTCATTCCACAGCGCCGCACCTTTTAGTGCCCACTCCACCGCTTCATCCAGCACCCGTTTTTTGTTGATACCCTGTATGCGAAGGCCATAAGCGACATTCTCATAAATACTTTTGGGAAATGGGTTCGGCTTCTGAAACACCATCCCGACCCTGCGGCGAAGATCGGCGACGTTAACTGATTTTTCGTAGATGTTCTCAGGCCCTTCGGACGTATTCAGCAGAATCTTTCCGCCAACCCGGCAGCCATCCACCAGATCATTCATCCGATTCATGCTGCGCAACAGCGTGGATTTACCACAGCCGGAAGGTCCGATAAACGCCGTTACCCGTTTCTGGGGAATTTTCATGGAGATATCAAATAATGCCTGCTTCTCACCGTAAAACAGATTCAGGCCAGATACGTCCATGCAGGTTTCTTCCAGCTCTAAATCCAGAGCCGGCCGACCACGGCCAACCGACAATGGCTTCATAACCCGTGGCGCAACAGGTGTCGCCACCGGTTTATCACTTGCTTTGTCTTTTCCTTCATCAAAGGATGTTTCAAGCTCTTCTACCAGCATGGTGATCAATCCTCCAGGCTCTTATATTTTTCCCGCAAGTGGTTACGAATAGCGACAGCGGATAAATTCAACACCGCAATCACAATCACCAGTAACAGCGCGGTGGCGTATACCAATGGCCTTGCCGCTTCCACATTGGGGCTCTGGAAGCCCACATCAAATATGTGAAAGCCAAGGTGCATAAATTTTTGATCAAGGTGCAGGTATGGATAGTTTCCATCCAACGGCAAACTGGGCGCCAGCTTCACCACACCCACCAGCATCAGCGGTGCAACTTCACCGGCGGCACGGGCAACGGCGAGAATCAAACCGGTCATCATTGCCGGGCTGGCCATTGGCAACACTACGCGCCACAAGGTTTCTGCTTTAGTCGCCCCTAATGCCAGACTGCCTTCACGGACAGAGCGGGGAATGCGGGACAAACCTTCTTCCGTCGCCACAATCACCACCGGCAAAGTCAGCAGCGCCAAAGTAATAGAAGCCCACAACAATCCCGGAGTACCAAACGTGGGTGATGGCAACGCTTCCGCAAAAAACAACTGATCCACCTGAGCGCCGGCAAAATAGATAAAGAAGCCCAAGCCAAACACACCGTAAACAATGGAGGGAACGCCCGCCAGATTATTCACAGCCACCCGTATTGCCCGGGTCAACCATCCTTGATTGGCGTATTCCCGGAGATAGACAGCGGCCACCACACCAAATGGCGTCACCATGATGGACATCAAAATCACCATCATCACTGTGCCAAAAATAGCTGGGAACACGCCGCCTTCGGTGTTCGCTTCCCGAGGATCATCCAGAATAAACTCAGCCACTTTATCGAAGTAAAAGCCGAGCTTATCCGACAGCGTCATAGTATTAGGCTGCCAGGCTCGAACAACCTTACTGATGGACTGATCAAGCACCTGTCCATCAATGGATTTGGCAGTAAAGCTGTCACGATTGAACGACCGGTATAGATCACCCAGCTGCTGCTCCAGCTGCTGATATTGTTTATCCAGTAATTTACGCTCGGCTTCAAGCTCTGCCAGCTGTACCGGATCCACATTACCACTCAACTCCAGACGACGCTCTGCAAGGCGCAGCTGTTCCATTGAAGCGTTAACAGAACCAATGTCGTGCTTTTCAATCTGGTAAATGGCTTCGTAGATTTCCAGAGCACGAGCCAATCGCTCCTGAAACACGGCATAGGCGGCGTCGCCAGCAGCAACCGTTGTCCCTTCTTGTTGAACAGACTCTAGAAAGCCATAAAAGTTACCCCACTCACGGCGCTCAAGCACCATGATTTCTTCGGGATAGCTCCGGTTGCTCAGCCATTCATCCACAATCCAAACAAAGTCAGCACCGCTGAGATCCCGGTTACCTTGCTTCAACAGATCGCGAGTAAAGAGTTCTTCGCTATCGCTGGCTTCCAGACCTGATGTTTCTAGCCGCGCGGCGGACACTTCTTCACTGTCGACAATTTCACCGGCAACGGTTCTTACGGTTTGATTAGGCACCTGATAATCCGCCACCATCACCTGCCCGGGCCAAAAATGCCCAAGCCCGCGAACGGCGATCAAGGAAATTAAACCAATCACTAACACCAGACTGATCGCAACCGCTCCGGCGTTTAGCCATACCCAGGGCGAACCACTTTTTACCCAGCTGCCTACGCTGTTGCTTGAGGCGCCGCTGAGAGAAGAGCGGAGGGTTTTATTCATCATAACTACGGTCTCCTTTCTTCCCTTAAAGTGAGCTGTACTTTTTACGGAGACGGTGACGCACTATCTCCGCCGCGGTATTCACCACAAAAGTAAACATAAACAGTACCAAGGCCGCCAGGAACAGAATCCGGTAGTGAGTGCTGCTCACTTCCGACTCCGGCATTTCAACGGCAATGTTCGCCGCCAGCGTTCTCATGCCTTCGAAAATATTGGCATCCATGATGGGCGTGTTACCGGTGGCCATCAATACGATCATGGTTTCACCCACTGCCCGACCCATGCCGATCATCACTGCGGAGAAAATACCGGGGCTTGCGGTTAATAAGACGACACGTGTCAGGGTTTGCCAAGGCGTGGCGCCAAGAGCCAGAGAACCAAACGTCAGGTGTTTAGGAACACTGAAAATCGCATCTTCGGCAATGGAGAAGATGGTAGGAATCACCGCAAAACCCATGGCCAAACCAACCACCAGCGCATTTCGCTGATCGTAGGGAATGCCCAACTCGGTAGTCATCCATGAACGCATATCGCCATTAAATAGCCACAGCTCCAGATCGGTACTCATGGACATGGCAATCGCGCCACTGATAATCACCACCGGCACCAGTAAACCTGCCTGCAAACCATCGGGCACTCGATGTCGAATGGATGAAGGCAAGCTGTCCCAACAAAAGGCGAAAATCAAAATGCCTATGGGGACAAACAGCAGCAGTGCAAAAATGCCCACCAGCTGGTTTTCCACTAGCGGTGCCAGCCACAAACCGGCAAGAAAACCAAGGATGACGGTTGGCAATGCTTCCATCAACTCAATCACCGGCTTCACCTTTCGGCGCATGGAAGGCGCCATAAAGTAAGCGGTGTAAATCGCGGCGCAGATTGCCAACGGTGTTGCCAACAACATGGCGTAGAAAGCCGCTTTGAGGGTACCAAACGACAGTGGCATTAAACTCAGCTTGGGTTCAAAGTCGTTATTGGATGCGGAAGATTGCCAGACATACTCTGGCTCATTGTAAGATTCGTACCAAACCTTGCCCCACAGAGCCGACCAGGACACTTCCGGATGCTCATTATCAAGGCCGAGAAACTGGGTTTTACCCTCATTCTCAAACATCAGGTAATTCGCACGTGGCGCAATGGCCATCTGATCAATTCTGCTTTTCGCCAGCGGCTCAACCAACAGTGAACGATTAGCCGTAGTATAAAACAGGCCAACCTGTCCATTTACGTCGGAGGCCAGAAACCCTTTACGACGATGTTCAGGTACAATCTTATCCACCGCTGAGTCGCTCAACTCAAACGAACGAATTTTACGCAGTCCAAGTTCGCCGTTTTCACGAACCATAAACCATTGGGCAATGGTTCCCTCGGCGTCACCCACCAGCAAAGAAACACCACCCAGCAAAAACGTCATCTCAGTAATGGCAACGCCTGTTTCTGTGAGGTTGACAACCTCATGAATGAAGGGACGATCCGGATCACTGATATCCATAACATTCAGCTGATTCTCGCCACTGAGTGCGAAGAGCCAGCGCTGTTCCGGATCAAGCAACAACTTCTGTATTTGGCTGTTCGCGCCACTGATGGTGGGAAGCGTCACACGCTGCTTCTCGATGGTGACCTCTTCCGTCAGGAAGTCTTCTTCTTTATTAAAAACATCCATCACCAGTTGATCATCAATACTGGCTGCCACCAGAAGCTTCTCTTCGCCGTCACTAATGGCGAGCTGAGACACCGGAGCGGAAGCGCCGCTGATGCTGAGCGGCGCATCACCATAGGGATAGCTCACTTCCGGCGAGATTTTGCGCTTGTCATCGGGCCAGGTGATTCGATAGCCCTGTTTAAAGACCACCACTTCACCGCTGGTCAGCCCTGCCGCCAGTAAGCCAGTGCCAGCAGCATCTTCAACCACTTGCGTCACCTTACTGCCGGCGGAAATAGGCAAATGTTCATTCTGCAGCCACTCACCTGTCTGGGCAGAAAAGAAGCGAAGGTTTCCGGAAGTCTCGGCTTCCATGGCCACTTCGCCCTGTTCTTCCACAGACAGAAATAGCGGTTTGCTACCATCCGCCGCCTGTGTGCTCGAGGAAGTATAGGAAGTCAGTGGCGTAATCTCAGCGCCCTTGAACAGGGGCACCACTTCATAAAGGAGGTAAATAAAAATCAGCAGAATCGCCAGAATAACCCCAAGCCCGCCGGAAGCAACTCCCCAGCGCGCAAGATGGTCTTTCAAGAAGCGCAGCGAACGATATTTTTTTAGTGCCGGTGTATTGAAATCAATACCCGGGCTGTTATCTATCGGTTTTTGGTACATAGCGCAGGCCGGATTGGATCATGGGGGTAAATGTACAGGGGGAATATGACAGTTATGTGACAACTGTCAGACCACAAGAATAGATCCCATGGGTACGTTCGTTACGCGAGATTGACCGGTGGATACTTCATGGTAAAACAGTGAATCGAACCCAAATAATTATTTGACAATCCATTACTTCTTAACGGAAACACTTCCAGCCCAAAGCTTTGATATACCCTGATTGCTTCCGCATCCGTCTCCTGCCCGTATACCGGTACAAATATTTTATTGTCTACACGGAGAGCATTCACGTAAGTTTCATAATCGTGTGCAGGTTGCGGCAACATAGTTACCTTGTATCTAAGATCTTCAAAAGTCTGCTTGTATCCAGGCTGATCAGTCACGATATTTTCTGCATCTATAAACTTTGCCACTTCATCAACATGGCCAATGCCTGACAAATACTTCAATCGGGTTAAACGTTTACACCCGTAAAATCTACTGAACAAACTATCCGGAATGTATTGCGTATTACATGCGTTAACGGTGATACAGTTTCCATGTTCATCCGCCATGAAGTTTCCACCTTCATAATATAGAGGGTAAGAAAGTATAGATGTATTAAAGAAGTCAGCAAAACGCTGATCCTGTTGAAAACGTCTGTACTGGGCATCAACCAACAGTAGGCTTCCATCCTCTTCTTTTACTGGTATTGGCAGGCTATCCCTGGCCCAAAAAGTTACGTTTGCTGGCGCTATTTTTAAAGTATGTAGCCGTTCTTTATCCACATAAGTCTCATATTTTTTAACAAACTCAGTACTGTTACTACTGCTGTATACAAGCAAATTAACATCACTCGGCAGCTCTTCTGCTATTTTTTGTTTAATGATTCCAGACTCATAATCCGTTTCATCATTAAAAATAACATACCAAGCTTTATTGTATTCAGCATAGGGAGATCTGCCATAGACTGGAGTAAGATCAACAGTCCTCGTCTCTGACCCCAGACACCAGTCAGGTAGCTTGTACGTTTCGTATCTCATTTTTTGTGGTGTAACTGTCACTCTCTCATCGACTGTCGTATTTTGCGTATCAGCAGCTTGAGTAGTGAGCGCCGTGTACCATTCTGATTTTTCCATGGGCATGGCGGTTAAAAAATCTGGAGCTTCTGAAATAGATTTAGAAATTAACTCTGCCGTGGTTTCATCAAGCGATGGCGGTAAAGATGTAGTTGTATGAGATGGTCTACTCTTGTAGACCTCATCTGAGGGTACTTTGGTAATTTGGCGGTTTGATAAGCTTGGCGCGGAATTCGTATTTTTAACACTATTTTCTCTCGCCAAATAGCTTATGCCTCCAGCCAAGCCCCCAATGGCGATCGATAAAAAAGCGCCATACATCAGAGCCTTGCCAGTATTGTCAACAATCCAGTGTGCAAAGCGAGATGCAGAACTCTTAGCTTGGTTTTTAGAACGGCCCCCAGATTCCACATCGCTTTTCAAAGTGGAATTGTTTTGATCTATAGTGTTTTGAGATATAAAAGACGTGGTTTCTTTTCTTTTTACATCCATGCTCTCTACCGAGGGTATTGTAGGAATTCACCAGATATCTATTTATTCCGACATCCTATTTATTTAACTGTGTTGTAGTGTTGAGACCTATAAATGACTCATCTCATAGAGCCGAAAACCTGCACAGTTAGAGACACTTTCTTCTACAAATAGTTCATTCATTTCTTGTTTTAGTCCATCTTGAATATTCCATTGTCTGTATTCAAAAAACAGTGTATTTTTCTGGCGTAGAGTATTGAAGCACCCTCTACACGTATTGCCATGATTTACCGAGAAAATAACGATGTACCCCAACAGAGTGCAACCCAGAAAATTTATAGAACAACAATCAGATAAGCTCTGCTTAACCGCTGCTGTTAACACCTGCCTACATGCCCATCGACACCATCATCACCATTAATTTCCAGTTCAACCCTGTTTGTACATATATACTCAATATTGCCTGAGCTGCTGGCTTTTATAACAAAACGAGAAAACCAGCGAACGGCTCCAGAGCAAATCTCATGCTTATTGCGATGGCTGACTCACTTGAAGCCTCGCAGCTGACGAAAAAAGATGGATGATTATGAACGCTGTCGTTCTGGCTGTTGCCATCATGCTGACACTGAGTGTTTTGCGTGTAAATGTGGTTCTGGCACTATTTTTAGGTGCTATTGGTGGTGGACTGATTGGCGGGCTGGGTTTCCACACAACCCTTGCTGCCTTTACTAAAGGTTTGGAAGGTGGCGCTGGCATTGCCATCAGTTACGGCATGCTGGGCGCTTTTGCCATGGCCATTTCCGTTTCAGGTATTCCTCAATGGCTGGCGGATCAGATTATTAACAAGGTCGCCAATACAAAAAGCTCTAGCCGTATTCGGCTGAGCATTATCGGCAGTTTGCTGTTGATGGCGTTTGCTTCGCAGAACTTGGTGCCAGTGCACATTGCCTTTATCCCCATACTGATTCCACCGCTGCTGGGGGTTTTCAGTTCACTGCAGCTGGACCGGCGAATTGTTGCCAGCACCCTATCATTTGGCCTGATAGCAACCTATCTTCTGGTGCCCATTGGCTTCGGTAATATCTATCTAACCCAGATTCTGGCCGGTAACTTGAATAACAATGGCCTGAACATAGACCCGGATTTGATGCCTGTTGCCATGGCGATGCCGGTTGCTGGTATGTTTGTGGGGTTATTGATTGCCATTTTCTGGAGCTACCGCAAGCCGCGTAATTATCGCGTTGAAGAAGTCAACGTCGCAGACACTCGAGAGAAAGCTGAGATTAAACCAAAAACGGTAATAGTCAGCCTTGCAGCCATCATTTCGGCACTGGCGGTACAATTAACCACGGACTCAATGGCCATGGGAGCTGCCACTGGCTTTGTGATAATGATTATTGGCGGTGTCGTGCACTGGCGTGAATCCGATGATGTTTTTGCACAAGGCATTCGATTGATGGCCATGTGCGGTTTCATCATGATTTCTGCTTCCGGTTTTGCCGAAGTGTTGCGAGAAACTGGCGACATTCCTGCGCTGGTCGAAGCGGTTGAGCAATTGGTCTTTGGCAGTCAGGCACTTGCCGCTCTGTTGATGCTGATTGTTGGTTTGCTAATTACCATGGGTATTGGTTCTTCTTTCTCAACTATTCCCATTCTCGCCACACTTTATGTACCACTGGCGATGACGCTCGGTTTTTCACCTCTGGCGATTGCCGTGCTGGTGGGCACCGCTGGCGCATTAGGCGACGCAGGTTCTCCAGCATCGGATTCCACTATCGGGCCAACGGCTGGTTTGAATGTGGATGGTCAACACGATCACATTCGAGATACTGTGATTCCGACGTTTATTCACTACAATATTCCAATGATTATCTTTGGCTGGGCGGCAGCCATGATTCTCTAGACGAAAAAAAAGGGCTAATCCTTTAGCCCTTTTTACTTTCCGGATCAGCTACGCTTACTTGCTGGCAATATTGGTTCCATCTAAACCCAATTGAGCCAGATACTTATTAACTACCTTCCCTGGTAGTGGGATGTAGCCATCCTTCACAACCACTTCCTGACCTTGCTTGGACAACACCAGCTTCACAAACTCGCTCTGCAGTGGAGACAGCGCTTTGTTAGGCTGCTTGTTCACATACACATACAGGAAGCGAGATAATGGGTAGCTGCCGTCTACTGCATTCAGAGGTGTTGCATCTACAAAGCTTTGGCCGTCTTTCTTAGCCAGAGCCACTGTTCTTACGCTGGAAGTCTTGTAACCGATACCGGAATAGCCGATGCCATTCAAAGAAGCAGATACAGACTGTACGACAGAAGCAGAACCAGGCTGCTCATTCACACTGTTTTTAAAGTCGCCTTTGCACAGTGCTTTCTTCTTAAAGTACCCATAAGTTCCGGATACAGAGTTGCGACCGTAAAGCTGAACAGAACGGTTCTTCCAGCCGCCTTCAAGACCGACGTCGCCCCAGGTATTCACTGCCGCATCAGAACCACACTTGCGTGTTGATGAGAAGATCGCATCAACCTGCGCCATGGTCAGGCCTTTGATGGGGTTATCTTTGTTGACAAAAACAGCCAGCGCATCAATCGCCACAGGAATGGCAGTTGGCTTGTAGCCATGCTTCTTCTCGAAAGCAGCTAGCTCTTTATCTTTCATCTTCCGGCTCATTGGGCCGAAGTTGGACGTGCTTTCAGTCAGTGCAGGTGGCGCAGTAGAAGAACCGGCAGCCTGAATCTGAACATTGACGTTTGGATAGATACGCTTGAAGTCTTCAGCCCAAAGCGTCATCAGGTTTGCCAGAGTGTCGGAACCAACACTGGACAGGTTACCGGACACACCGCTGGATTTCTGATACTTTGGCAAAGAAGGGTCCAGCTGACTGGCCATTACAGAACCACTGGCAAAAGCCAATGCGGCTGTCGCGGACAACGCTGTCACTAGTTTTTTTATTTTCATCATTTGCTCTCCAGAATAAACACGCCTGATTTGATTCATGATAGGGAGTCAGAAGGCGTGAGCCTCCTTGCCTGACTTCTGGTAACATAATTTAGCGGCGGATTATGACAGTTCTATGAACGTCAGAAAATTTATGCCCGATTGCCTGTAAAAATGATAATAATGAGCAACCACCAACGGTTGCCGGGGAAGATTGTATGCATCCCGTCTGGAGCACAACGGCTTCTGTCGTTTCCACCATTGATACCATCACTGAACGAATAGGAAGAGTCATCAGCTGGCTGACTCTATTTCTGGTGCTCGTTGTCTGCTGCGTTGTTGTTCTTCGATACCTGCTTAATATTGGCTCCATTGCCATGCAGGAATCCGCCATGTACCTGCACTCTGTTGTCTTCCTTGGTGCCAGTGCTTATACGCTCAAGCATGATGGGCATGTGCGTGTAGATGTCTTCTACCGGAATATGAGCAAGAAATCTCAGGCGCTGGTCAATAGCCTGGGCACGGTTTTCCTGTTGGTGCCTGTTTGCCTGTTTATTGGTTTTATGAGTTGGGATTACATCGGGCGTTCCTGGCAAATATTAGAAACTTCCCAAGACCCCGGCGGATTGCCGTTTATCTATTTGCTGAAAAGTATGATTCTGGTGATGGTGGTGACACTTCTGCTTCAAGGGTTATCTGAACTGCTGCGCTCCTTGATGATTATTGTTGATCGTCAGGAGGTGCAATCATGATGGATGCCATTCCTTTTCTGATGTTCTTCACCGTCTGCATTGTTTTGCTGGCGGGTTATCCGGTGGCCTTTTCTCTTGCGGGTACCGCACTGTTGTTTGCTGGGGTAGGCGCTTTGGCTGGCGTGTTTGATCTCTCAATCATAAATGCGTTACCCAGTCGTTTATTTGGTGTCATTACCAATCAGACATTAATTGCCGTGCCACTCTTTGTTTTTATGGGCGTCATGCTGGAAAAATCCAAAGTGGCAGAAAGCCTTCTGGAAAGCATGGCTCGGTTATTTGGTAAAACCCGGGGGGGGCTTGGATTATCTGTCACTGTCGTAGGCATGTTACTGGCCGCCAGTACCGGCATTGTTGGCGCCACCGTGGTCACCATGGGATTATTATCATTGCCAACCATGTTACGCCGGGGTTATTCACCAGCACTGGCAACCGGCACTATTTGCGCCACCGGAAGCCTTGGGCAGATCATTCCACCTTCTATCGCGTTGGTGCTGCTCGGTGATGTACTCTCCAGCGCGTATCAACAAGCGCAAATCAAAATGGGTATTTACTCACCAGACACAGTTTCTGTGGGTGATTTGTTTGTTGGAGCCATCATTCCCGGCCTGATACTTGTCTTTTGCTACATGGTGTACTTGATTGTTGTTGCTCGGGTAAAGCCGGAATCAGCACCGGCATTGACGGATGAAGACCTTCAGACGATGAAAGGCGACAATTCACTTTTGTTGAGTTTGCTGCCACCACTATTATTAATTGTGGCTGTCTTGGGCTCTATTCTCGCTGGTGCAGCCACTCCCACTGAAGCAGCTAGTGTTGGTGCAGTTGGCGCTCTTATTCTTGCTCTGCTGCGTAGGCAGCTAACGATAAAAACCCTTGGGGAAGTTGTTCGTTCAACGACACAAGTCACCTGTATGGTATTTCTGATCTTGATTGGCGCATCCATATTCTCGCTGGTGTTCAGAGGGTTTAACGGGGAAGAATTAATACACGGTTATTTCGAGGCCATGCCGGGTGGTGTATTCACCGCTGTGTTGATTGTCATGCTGGTGATGTTCCTGCTTGGCTTTATTCTGGATTTTATCGAAATAACCTTTGTTGTCGTTCCTATGGTGGCTCCGGTTCTACTGGCAATGGGGCTGGATCCAGTATGGTTAGGTATTATGATTGCGGTGAATTTGCAGACATCATTTCTGACACCACCTTTTGGCTTTGCACTGTTTTATTTACGGGGAGTCGCGCCACCAGAAGTGGCGACAGCGGATATATATAAAGGGGTGATTCCATTTATTATCATTCAACTGATGGTGCTTATTGCTCTTGCTGTATGGCCTGAGCTAGCCACCTGGCTGCCTGATAAAATCTATGGATGATTTGATAGGGGGGAATAATTACTCCCCTTTTTCTTTCTTGAGATTTGCCACTTTGTAGAAAACTTCATTAATCAAGTCTTCCGTAGTATCAGATAGCTTTGGCTCAAAATATTCGTTTGCCAACTGATCAACTGCAAAATTAATCTCGATAGAAAGCTCTGGATATTCCTCCAACAACAATCCGAGATTATCTAGCATATCTTCCCGCTCCTTGATTAGTTTAACATCTGAATCATTTGACTTTTTACTAATATCAGGGGCCTCCCAGTCAGAGAATAGGACAGACTCAACACCTTCCTTACGTGAAGCAGACATTAATTCATCTTGAATCCTATTCCCGTCCACTATGATCTCAAGTATCTTTTCTGCGTCACGCAGTGTGGATTCTTGAAAATTATCACTCATTTTTTCATCTAATATTTTGTTATAAACTTTTGATACTTCCTGAAAAGCATCAAAATCAAGATCAAGATAATTGAGCTGCAAATCACTGAGATCATTAAGAATCTTGCCGACATCATATTCAATACCGTTAATGCTTATAATTATAATTTCTTTTTCATCTTCTAACCCCAACTCTTTTTCAAAATTAGTATTGAGATGTTCAGGATTAATTTCTACAGAACTGGAAGCCATATCATTACTGACAATCGACGTACCACTTTCCTCGATAAGAAAATCTTCAAACTGCACGTCTTCATCATTTCTAACACTTACAAGATCATTCTCTGTCAAAGCATCCTCTTTCACTAAAACAGGATCGCTATCACTGTCATCAACAAAACCTTTCTTCACATCATCACTTATGCCTTCTTCGGCAAAAGTCGTTATAGGATCATCATTATCCTGACTGGTTTCAATTAGCTTTTCAATAGATTTAACAGTCTCATCAATTCTCGGTCTTTCAGTCTGATCAAGACTGGTTAGGTCGGTAGTCAATTGTATCAGATCGCTAAGTTCTTCTACCTCAGCCACTGAATAAGAATCATTTTCCTCAGGATCAAAACCCCAATCAAAATTCAACGCTGCAGATAACGATAAAACCTTCAATCTTTCCTCACGGGCAAGGCCTGAGAACTTAGCGCACCAGTTTAAATTATCTTGATTAATTTTTTCACCATTCAATTCTGCAAATACCTTTCCGGGAGTGTCCCAACACATCAGCATTGAAATAAATGCCCCAAGACTCCAGACATCAGCCGATTTTGAAACGTCCTGATTTGCCAACTCAGGAGCAACATACCCAGGTGAGCCCGGTGTATTTGCTGGCCTTATATGTATTTTTTTCTTTAAACTCTCTATATCCTTTTCGCGACAAGTTGTTCCAAAGTCAATAATTTTAAGTGCTCCAGATTTCTCATCATAAACAACATTCTCAAGTTTCAAATCCAGATATAACAGGCCCGCTTTGTGCATAGCTGAAATAGCCTGACTGACCTGAAAAGACATCTTCTTGATGGTATCCACATCTACATATTTTTGCTCATCCACTAAATCATTCATATGATCGAATAGCTCTTTGCCAGATACATACTCTGACAGGACAGCGACGACCTCATGATCTGTAGATAATTTATCGATATCCGACGGTGAGGCAACAATACTGATTTCTCCCGTATTACTATTTTTCACCAGCCCCATGTAAGTTTTTACAATATTTTCATGATTAACTAAAAGCGCGTTCAGCTCTGCTTTGGCCAATTTTTTTGATTTAGAACCCGGCTCCTTTAAGGCATAAACTTTATCTGTAGTTTCAGATTTCAGCTGAAAGACATTTCCAAATTCCCCAACACCTATGTTCTTACCCTTACTAAATGCATTCTTAGTTATGAATTCATTAACAGTTACGTAGGTCTCTTGAAGGTCAATTTTTGAAAAAGCTTCTTCTGTAAAAAGAGCGTCTTGGCTGGCATCAATATTTTCTTGGACTTCTGAAACTGCATCTTCCCCTAGGAATTTGATTTCATACTCATCAGACTGATCTGAAATCGGCGGCATTGACTGGTAACCCGAGTCAATTGACGATTGGTCATTAAAAGCTATTCCCTCAGATTCTATATTAGTATTTTGCTGAGGTTCCCGGTTAGAGTTATCTACCTCATTGTTTTGAATTTTACTCAATTCTAAAAATGCATCCGTTGTCGTCAACCTCTGGTCAGGATCTTTTTTTGACAAACCAATTAATAAATTAATTAATCTATCGGCACATTTAAGCTCCCTACTTTCAAAAATCTTATTTAGAATTTCTCGTTTTTCTTCATCATTCCAACTAGAAAATTTCGAATTATTTATATCGCCTCTGCTATTAGCTAATTCTTCATCATAAATTTCATCCAACGTCTTTCCACATATAAGATTCGTTAGAGTTGATGCAAGCGCCCAAGAGTCATCTTTTATGCTTGGCTTATATTTCCGGTCATTCACTTCTGGGGGCCGAAATCCCTCTGTACCTGCTATGCCAAGATCTTTGGTGTTTGATGCTGAGGCTAGGGTTGTGGCTGTTGAAAAATCAATTAACTTCAAACTTCTTTTCTTTTCATCATACATTAAGTTATCAAGTTTTAAGTCTCGATAAATTACCCCCTGCTCATTAATCTCTGATATTCCTTTACTAATACCAATGAATATATCAATAAACTCTTCTTCTGAGATAGGAGGACCAAAATCTTCCCTTTTCGCTCTATATTTGCTTAAGACCTCACCATGAATATACTCCATACCCACGGCGGTCAAATCAAAGTGTTCAGACTTGATATCAAACTCTTCTAACGAAAACACAAACTCAAGGTGCTTATCAATTTTATGACTCACCACCCCAAAAAATGCTTTTGCTACGGAAGGATTCCCATCTTGCAATAAAAAAGCACTCAATTCATTTTTATCAAGTGTCTTGCAGCTTTTGGCCTGCTTAAGAATAAATGCATTTTTATTTCCTTCTACCGTAACTGGGTATACCCTCGAGAATGCTCCACTTCCAATGTGACGTCTGGACTTAGTAAATCCATTATCTTTTAAAAGTTTGTCTATACTTATTTCGCCATCCGTAGCTCTAAGTGAAACCTTGCGGTTTTTAAAACTTGACGCGAAATCATGGCCAGATTCTGGAGATGCATTTCTTGATACAACTAAAGGCTCAACTTTTGTTGGATTGAATTTCATACCGATCCTTCCATGGATTTGGTCATTGCTAGCGCTTAAATCTATAAGTTCATACTTATGAAGGATAAGTATAAAAAATATAATTTTTTACTATACTTTGATCTATAAAATACTTAGATAAAAGTATAGCCTTAAATCGTAGTAACCGATTCCCTACGAACCAGCAGTGGCTCAAACCTCCGGCAAACCCCGCTATCAGGCCCCTCTATACACAACCGGGCAGCATTCATCGCCATACTCTCAATAGGACTGCGAATCGTGGTGAGTCTGGGGGTGAAGTAGCATTGGGGGAGGACATCATCAAACCCCACCACAGAAAGCCGCTCAGGGACAGAGATACCATGCTCTGAGAACACCTGAATAGCGGCAGCAGCAAAAAAATCGTTGTAAGAGACCAAACCCGTGATTGGCAGCCCTTTATTGAGCAAGTTGGTTGCCGCCAAAGCACCTCCCAGCTCCCCGAAAGGAACCTCCTCAACCCAATCCGGATTAACAGGAATACCTGCTTCTTCCAACGCCAACTGATAGCCCGAATATCGCTCAGCCTTATCATCAATATCTAGCTCGCAGCTGATGTAACCAATCTTTTTATGCCCCTGATCTAAAAGGTGTTTTGTTGCAAGATACGTCCCTTTTCGATTCTCAAGCCAGACGCATTGTTCTTCTATTTCATGTACTCGTCGGTTCACCACCACCAGCCCGGGTAGCTTGCTGGCAAAATGCGTCACTCTTTCGTCGCTCATGGCCTTGCTGTGCATGACAATATTCCGGCAGCCCTTGCTCAAAAGATAACTTAGGGCTTCCTCTTCAAAATCCGGATCATACTGGCCGCTGGCAACTATCAATTTGCGGTTGTATTTACGTGCGACTTTTTCGACGCCCTGAGTCAGTAACCCATAAAAAGGCGAGTTAAAATTACTCAGAATCAAGCCAATCCTATCACCGCCTTGGTTGATGGCAAGACGGCGATTGTCACGGGTTTGGTAGCCCACCTGCGTCATCGCATGTTCAACTCGCTCAACCGTTTCCGGTAAAACATTAGGAGAACGATTGATAACCCGGGATACCGTTGCCGTAGAAACACTGGCGGCTTGCGCAACATCATTAATGGTGGGCATGAACTTCTCTAGACTTGAAACAACCATGTAAATTACATCAAAAACAGTCACATTCTTTCATTGATTTACATCATTAAAACCGAACAGGTTTGGGAATATGATGCGCTCATCTGTGAATACCTGATCACCTTGTGGTGTAAATTACATGAATACTTCCGACGTCAGCCAGACTTCAACACCTAAAACGTCCTCCGCAGGGCTAGCCCTTGTTCCTATCATCTCCATGCTGCTGTTGCTGATGGTAGGCTACGGTGTGTATGGCCTGCCCATTGAAGCACTGCTATTAACCTCAGCCATCATAGCGGCAGGCGTAGCGTGGAAACAGGGCTACAGTTGGGATGAAATTCAGGAAGCCATCGTCGAAAGATTGGCAAAGACATTGCCAGCAGTCTTTATTCTGGTGCTGGTTGGCGGTCTGATCGGCAGCTGGATGATCGGCGGCACCATCCCAATGCTGGTTTACTACGGCCTGAAAGTCATCAGTCCTGAATACCTTCTGCTGACTTCATTCCTGGTCACCTGTCTGGTATCTCTGTGTACTGGTACTTCCTGGGGTTCTGCCGGTACTGTTGGTGTTGCCCTCATGGGTGTTGCCGGCGGTATGGATGCCAATCTGGCAGCTGTTGCCGGAGCCGTTGTTTCCGGTGCCTACTTTGGCGACAAGATCTCTCCGCTGTCTGACAGTACTAACTTCGCCCCTGTGGTGGCTGGTACCGATCTGTATTCACACATTCAACATATGCTCTGGACGACACTGCCAGCCTTTCTGGTTGCGGCCACTGTCTTCTTTTTTGCGGGCACCAGTGGCGTTTCTAATGAGACACCAGAAAAGGTAATCCACATCCTGGCCAATCTGGATCAGCTATTCACTCTGAACATCTTCCTGCTGCTGCCACCGGTGATCATTCTGTTTGGTGCGATTCGTAAGCTGCCAACCATTCCTCTGATGCTGGCTGCTATTGCCGTGGGTATTTTCAATGCGGTTGTTGTGCAAGGCTTCAGCCTGATCACCGCCTTGAATTCTATGCTGGGAGGCTTCAATAGCAGCATGTTTGCCGATGCCGGCCTTGGTCAGGTGGACGTTATCAAAGATGTTATGACACTGGTGAATCGTGGCGGTATGTCCTCCATGTTGAGCATGGTACTGCTGGTATTCTGTGCTTTCTCCTTTGCGGGTACTCTGGCACTGACCGGTGGCTTGAAAGTGATGGTTAATGTGTTGGCTAAAGGCATTAAAGGCACCGCCAGCCTGATTGGTGCCACTATCGTCACTACGTTCACTGTCGTCTGCACCACATCTGATGGCAAGCTGGCGCTGCTGATTCCTTCTGAATTGCTGCGCGATACTTACAAGCGCATGGGACTGGCGGCCACCAACCTGTCTCGCACCATTGAAGATGCCGGTACGGTTATCGAGCCTCTTGTGCCATGGACCAATGCTGGTGTATTTATGGCGGCAACTCTGGGTGTTTCCACGCTTGATTACCTGCCATGGGCCATTCAAAACTACGCCGGCGTGATCTTTGCCATGATTCTTGCCTCTGCCAATATCGGCATCGCCAAGCTGAAAGACGACAACGCACCACAGGCAACACCTGCTACGGCTTAATCAATTCCGCTGAACATGAAGTATAAGAAAAGCCCTTTTTTTAAAGGGTTTTTCTATTGAGGTTTATTATGCACCCCGATCTGGATGCTGTTATCAACCGCTACGGCACGGACTGCCTGAAGTGGGATTATATGGAAAAGTGGCTTGGCGTTCCTGAAGGTGAAGCGCTCCCAAGCTGGGTTTCGGACTGGGACTTTAAAGCGCCGGATTTTATCCTCAAACCGCTGCAGGAACGTCTGGATCACGGTATTTTTGGTTACTCCGAGCGCAGTGAAGAGTACTTCAATTCGTTGATTGATTGGTGGCGTGAACGCCATCAGGTAACCCTGCAAAAGGACTGGTTTCATACGACACCGGGCAGCCTTCCAGCTATCGCCATGCTGATCGAGTGCTGGAGTCAGCAACATGATCAGGTACTGGTCATGAGTCCCGTTTACCACGCTTTTTTCCGCACCATCACCAATACGCAACGCACCCTCGTTACTTCTTCGCTGGTTAACGACAATGGTTACTACACCATTGACTTTGATGATCTCGAATTGAAATTCAAAGCCGGTGTTAAGGTGATGATTTTCTGCAACCCACACAATCCGGTAGGTCGGGTTTGGACTGAGCAGGAAATTACGAAGGTTTGCGAACTCTGTCACCAGTATGGTGTTTACCTTATTTCTGATGAAATCTGGGCAGATATCGATTTTTCGGAGCACCGATTCTTCAGTTGTCTACGAGTTGACGAGTCACTGCAGCAAAAAATGGCGGTTTGTATCGCTGGCACTAAAACATTTGGTTTGCCATCTCTGCGATTGACTAACACCATGATTCCCAACGAGGTAGAGTCCATCCCGTTCAAAAATAAACTGCAGGCTTATGGAATTGATGTTTATAGCGCTTTCAGCCTGGTTGCGAATCAGGCTGCTTATCGAAATGGCGCCGAGTGGGTTGATCAGACCATCATATATCTAAACGAAAACAGCCGTATTCTTGATGAATTTATAAAAGCTGAACTGCCAAACATCATCTACCGACGTCAGGAATCCACTTATCTTTCCTGGCTGGACTGCAGAAGCCTTGGCTTAAGTGATGAAGCATTGGAGAAACAAGTACATTCCGCTGGCGTTATTCCGAGCATGGGATATGCATTTGGTGAAGATGGGAGTGGCTTTATCCGCTTAAATCTGGGCTGCCCCGCAAGTGTCCTCAATGAAAAGCTCCTACGCCTAAAAAAAGCCTTGATTAACTGAAAAATCTCTTCGGCCAATTCTGGTGCTGAACTTTTCAGCACCAGAAATCTTCACCTTTCCTGATCCTACAACTTTAGTCCGATCAAAACGACCCAACGACCTTTGTCCAACGGCGAAACTGTCAAGAAGCCTGTAAGATTTAATACTTATAAGATCAAAATGGATTTTAAAACAATTCGCCAGTATCAGTAGCTTCACCCGTTACTGAAGCAGGGAGGCAGGATATGTGTACTATTACAAATAACCCAAGCCAAGGAATGGGCTCTGTTATAACACAAGCTTACCAAAGAAACGCCGCACCAAAAATGATGGCTAATTCCGCCAAAGCCAGCTCTGGCTACTATAGCGTTGCTGTAAACACCCATATAAGCAAGATGCTTCCGGAAAAAGCGTCTAAATGGGAACTATCACGAACAACACATAAAGATGGCGTATTAAAACAACTCTCTGCTCTTTCAGACAGGGTTGCCTCCAAGTGGGAAAGATCTCGCGATAAACATCAAACTGAAATCTTAACTCGATTGAATAAGCTTTCTGATCAAGCCGCCACCAAATGGGAGCTTTCTCAAGATAAGCATCAGGGTGATGTACTTAAGCAGCTATCTGAGCTTTCTGATAAAGCAGCCACCAAATGGGAATTATCACGCAATAAACATCAAAATGAAGTGCTGAAGCGTCTTAATTACCTTTCTAATAAGTCTGCCACAAAGTGGAAAAAATCCAGAGATGCACACCAAGTGGAAGTTCTGGCTAGACTCAATGCACTGCCACTGGAGCAAAGCTCTTCAAAGAACCACTCCTGTCAGCATAAAAAAGCTCAAGATATTCAAAAACCTGTTGTCACGCCTACTCAGAAGCGAGCCAAAAGGACGCCCATTTCGCGATGGAATGATGCTGATCTTCAAAGAATTAAACAGCACTCTGTACGCATGTATCGACTCATCCGTCACCCCTGAACAAAAGAATAGCCAGGTACGTGACCTGGCCACCCTGAACTAACCTTGACTGGCTTCCAGAGCTTGCTGAATATCGCCAATAATATCGTCGATATGCTCAATACCAATGGATAGACGAACCATGTCTTCTGATACACCCGCCGATTCCAGCTCCTGAGGGTTCAACTGTCGGTGAGTCGTTGATGCAGGGTGGCAGGCTAAAGACTTCGCATCGCCAATATTCACCAAGCGCAGAATCATCTGCAACGCATCGATAAAACGTCCACCAGCTTCTTTACCACCTTTGATGCCAAAGCTGATAATGCCGGATGCCTTACCACCGGTGATCTTTTCTGCCGTTTCACGGAATGGACTTTCATCCATGGCCGCATAATTAACCCAATTCACCTGTGGATGGTTTTTCAGGTAAGCCGCTACTTTTTCAGTGTTTTCGCAGTGTCTTTCCATTCTCAAAGACAGCGTTTCCAAGCCTTGCATAAGCTGGAAAGCACTTTGTGCTGCCAGAGCGCCACCGGTATTTCTTAAAGGGACAACCCGGGCACGACCAATAAATGCAGCGGCACCCAGTGCTTCGGTATAGACGACACCGTGATAAGAAGGATCCGGTTCATTCAGAATAGGGAAGCGTTTCTTATTAGCCGCCCAATCAAATTTACCACTATCGATAATTGCGCCACCCAGTGTTGTACCATGACCACCAATGTATTTAGTCAGAGAGTGCACAACAATATCTGCGCCGTGCTCAATTGGACGACACAGTATTGGTGTTGCCACAGTGTTATCCACAATCAGTGGCACACCGTGCCTATGCGCAATGTCTGCCAGCTGCTGAATATCAACAATATTGCCCAGCGGGTTGCCGATAGATTCACAGAACAACGCCCGGGTATTCTCATCAATCAATGCTTCCAGAGCCGTGTAATCATCGTGGGAAGCAAAACGAACATCAATGCCCTGTCGTGGAAAGGTATGGGCAAACAAGTTATAGGTGCCGCCATACAATTGACTGGTTGAGACAATATTGCTGCCAGCGTCGGCGATGGTTTGAATCGCGTAGGTTATGGCGATCATGCCGGAAGCGACGGTCAGTGCCGCAATGCCACCTTCTAACGCAGCCAGCCTGGATTCAAGCACCGCATTAGTAGGGTTCATAATACGGGAGTAAATGTTGCCCGGTACTTTCAGATCGAACAGATCAGCACCGTGCTGAGTATCATCAAACGTATAAGAGACCGTTTGGTAAATTGGCGTTGTTGCAGCGTTGGTGGAAGAATCACCTTCATAACCTGCGTGCAGGGCGATGGTTTCCGGCTTCATTAATTAGCACCTTGGTATTATTCTTGTGGTGTTCATCATACACCTTGCCAACGACCTCGTGCAGTGTTTGCAGGTCGTAATATCAGGTCTTTTTCTCATAATTTCAGCACTATTCGATATATTCTAATGGCTGCTAATGTTTTCCAGTGAATCACTCTATGAAACCTTCTACGCCCGAGGCCATGGCAATATTGATTGCGGATATTCGCACTGCCATTCCTTTTGGCCTCTCTGAAGCGGAGCTGTGTTCAGGAAACTGCAAAGGTTGCTCTAAAAAGTTGCTGGAATTTCTGGATCAGGAGTTGCTCGATTGGAGCCATCGACTCGGTCATGGCGAAAAACCCAATCTCGGGGATATTGGTCGGCTGGAAAAAACTGCCCGAAAAATTTACTCAGCGCTCAAGAAGAATCAGTTAGTCTGATACACTGAAGCTTCGATCCACATTCACTAAATGACCAAAACATGCTTTTAAAAATAATTCGTAACGTGTTGGGATACAGTATTGCAGCCATGGATGTGGTGACTCGGCCCCGAGGCCTCAAACGCGCTCCACAGGCGCAGGCAGAAGTGGACGCTCAGACTGCCAATATGAGTTTGTACCAATTCACAGCCTGCCCGTTTTGCATCAAAGTGCGTCGTGGTATGCATAAACTGGGGCTGAATATTCAGACCCAGGATGCCATGAATGACCCAAAAGCCCGCCAGGAATTGCAGGAGAACGGTGGTAAAGTCAAAGTTCCTTGTCTCCGTATTCAAGAAGCTGGAAAGCCGGATGTGTGGATGTACGAATCCGGCGATATTCTGAATTTCCTGCAGCAGAAATTTGGCTAACCACTTTTTAGATTTCGACTTCTGAATGGCTTATCAGCTTCGCCCCTACCAAACCGATGCCGTACACAGTGTGATACGGCACTTTCGCCAATCCAACGATCCTGCATTATTGGTTTTACCCACCGGCGCCGGAAAGAGCCTGGTTATTTCAGAGCTCGCACGCATCGCTCGTGGGCGAGTACTGGTTCTGGCTCATGTGAAAGAATTGGTGGAACAAAACCACGATAAGTATGAAAGCTATGGTCTGAAAGCGTCTATTTTCAGCGCCGGGCTTGGGCAAAAAGAAGCCATTGAACAGGTCGTTTTTGGCAGTGTGCAAAGCGTGGTTCGTAACCTGAGCCAATTCCACCATGAGCCCGAGCAAAAAGCATTCACCTTACTGGTGATTGACGAATGCCATCGGGTTTCCATGGAGAAAAACTCCAGCTATCAGAAAGTGGTGGAACACTTTAAGCGGTTAAACCCTAACCTGAAAGTGCTTGGTTTAACTGCAACGCCTTATCGTCTTGGTATGGGCTGGCTCTATCAATATAAGAATGGATTGAACAATAAAGGCATTGTTAGAACCGAAGAGCCTCGTTTCTTTAAACACTGCCTTTTTGAACTACCACTCTCTTATATGATCGATAACGGCTACCTAACGAAACCCAATGTGGTGGATGCACCCATTGTTTTTTACGACTTCAGCCTTTTATCCACAGACAGCTTTGGTCGTTATCCGGAACAAGAATTGAACCAGTTGCTAAAAGGCAACACCCGAGCAACCAAGCAAATCATTGACCAAGTGACAAGCGAAGCCACTGATCGCAAGGGCGTGATGGTTTTTGCCTCCACCGTTGATCATGCCAGGGAAATTATTAGCTACCTTCCAGAGAATGAAAGTGCGCTGATTATTGGCGATACACCAGCAAAAGAGCGGGACCGTTTGATCAATGATTTCAAAGATCAGCAACTGAAGTTTCTGGTTAACGTATCTGTCTTAACCACCGGCTTTGATGCGCCTCATGTAGATTTAATTGCAATCCTTCGTCCGACAGAATCAGTCAGCCTTTATCAGCAAATTGCGGGTCGTGGGCTGAGGCTTGCTGAAGGAAAAGAAGAATGTTTGATCATTGATTATGCCGGTAACCGCTTCAGCCTGTTCAGCCCGGAAGTTGGTGAACCAAAGCCTGATTCAAAAGCAGTACCGGTCACCGTCCCTTGCCCTGCCTGCGGGAACGAGAACAGTTTCTGGGGAATTGTTGATGGCGATGGGGATCTGGTTGAACATTATGGACGACGATGCCAGGGTTTTGAGGAGTTTGAAGGCGAAAAAGAACAATGCAGTTTTCGTTATCGCTTCAAAGAGTGTGACAAATGTGGTGCTGAAAACGACATTGCCGCCAGAAAGTGTCATGAGTGTCAGAACGGCCTTGTAGACCCCGATAAAAAACTGCGGGATGCCCTGAACTTAAAAAACTGCATGGTTATCCGTTGCTCCGGCATGGAGATGAATTGCAGTAAAGATAGTAAGGGAAATACACGCCTGAAAGTCACTTATCATGATGAAGACGGAGCAGAGGTAAGTGAATTTTTCCGCCTGGACACTCCCGCACAGCAAGGCGCTTTCTATCACCATTTTGGTAAACACTCGCTAATCAATCGTGGTGAGCCCTTCAAAGCATCAACTGTGGATAATGTTATCCACAATCGCAAAAAGTTCCGTAAACCGGATTTTGTGATTGCCCACAAGGAAAAGCACTACTGGAAAATCATTGATAAGATTTTTGATTATCAGGGGAGTTTCAGAAAAGCTGACACGCTCTAGCACGAGTGAATCGAGTTGGTATGACGTCACTGCCCATATAATCATTATCTTAATCCTATATGGGCAGAAACAGACCAACTACCTATGGCACAGAAGGTGAATCGACATCGGGTTCTTCACCTGTAGGTACTACAAGGTTAATCTTGCTGTCATTATCATAAACGGCCTTGAAGTTAATATCCTCTAACAACTGGTCTTCCGGATACCTAATGATTAATGAACATGATGCATTACTATTCAAGGTGCCAGAACAATTGTTAGATAGAATCTCAGACCCTTCTGGTAGCTCATAATCATACTTAACATCATTGGCAGAGACTGAGCTTTGATTTGAGAGTGTAATGATTACTACATTGTCATCTTTCAAATCGCCAGCTTGTAGTGTTCGTGAGTAATACTCTTTTTGTGCCTCTTTCTCTATATAACGATAACTTCCATTTATTATCACCGTTCTAACTTCATCCAAACTGACTGGATCAACTGATTCATCCTTAACAAGATCTGTTGATCCGGTTGATCCTGTTGATCCTGTTGATCCTGTTGATCCTGTTGATCCGGTTGATCCGGTTGATCCGGTTGATCCGGTTGATCCGGTTGGTCCGGTTGGTCCTGTTGGTCCTGTTGGTCCTGTTGGTCCTGTGGGTCCTGTTGGTCCTGTTGGTCCTGTTGGTCCTGTGGGTCCTGTGGGTCCTGTTGGTCCTGTGGGTCCTGTTGGTCCTGTTGGTCCTGTTGGTCCTGTTGGTCCTGTGGGTCCTGTTGGTCCTGTTGGTCCTGTTGGTCCTGTTGGTCCTGTTGGTCCTGTTGGTCCTGTTGGTCCTGTTGGTCCTGTTGGTCC
>NZ_CANMAO010000041.1 GCF_947495845.1 uncultured Endozoicomonas sp.
CGGCAAACGGCAAACGGCAAACGGCAAACGGCAAACGGCAAACGGCAAACGGCAAACGGCAAACGGCAAACGGCAAAACACACCCTGAAGAATGACAAAGATATATTCCAGGGACGCTTACATACTTCAGCGAACTACATAAATACTACCTCATGACACAACACCAAAACGGATACCAAAACCCCGCATATCAG
Organism: uncultured Endozoicomonas sp.; assembly: GCF_947495845.1. GTDB lineage: Bacteria > Pseudomonadota > Gammaproteobacteria > Pseudomonadales > Endozoicomonadaceae > Endozoicomonas. The sequence continues at coordinate 195 of NZ_CANMAO010000041.1, forward strand.
GATGATCTGATCAGTCTGACGGACATTTTTGCCATTATCTTCCGGGGAAAATACTGGATAGTGGGCAGTACCGTTATATTTGCCATCTTCTCGCTGGTGTATCTCTGGCTTGCCGCGCCGGTTTATTCCTCCAAGGCGATGATTCGTCTGGATTCTGGCAATACGTCATCAGCAATACAGGTGATAAAGAGCGCTGCTGTCCTCGATACTGTGATCGCCGAAACCCATCTGGATATTGCCATTACGCCAGATTATTTTCCTGTGTTGGGTAAAGCGTTTACCTGTGCTATCTCCCCGGAAACCTGTAATCCACAAAAATACCCTGTGGTAGAGTATTTTGAGTTACCCCAGCAAATGATGGGTATGCCATTTTCTTTACAGGTTGGTGAGGCCGGTGAATATAAGCTCAAATTCAACGGGCAGAATATCCTCAATGGCAAAGCGGGGGAGCTCGCCCATGGCACTATTGATGGTCAAAAAATGAGCCTGAAGGTTTCGCGTATTGCGGCCGCTGCTGGGGCTCAGTTCAACCTCGAAAAGCAATTCCCCGTAACGGTGGCAGATGATTTATCGAAAGCATTGAAAGTGTCTGAGGTGGGTAAAGGCACGGGCATTATCTCCTTGGGTATGGATGGCCCTTTCACATCAGAAAATGAATGGCTGTTAGATACGGTGGTCTCTGTATACCAAAAATACAGAGTAGAAACGCTGCTCACCCAGTTAGACATAAAGGTTCTTCCCCTTGAAGCTGAGTTGAACATTGCAAAAGCAGCCCTGGAAAAGGCGCAATCCGATTTCGAAACATTCCAATTAGACAATGTCACCATCAACGCTGCAGAACTTGCAGGTAGCAATAGCCTTGATATAAAGCAGGAAGCACTCAATAACCCAGATGGCGCATCCAATGATGAGGGCCTGCAAACCCTCATCGGCATGAGAATGCTGGAGGAAATAGCGACGAAAAACAGGATATATGAAAACCTTCTGAGCCAGTTGGAAGCGATAAAGATTGAGCAATTATCGGCAACCAGCGACATGCGAGTGTTGAGTAGTGCCGTGTCTTTGCATGACCCGGTCAAACCTAAAAAAGCACTGATCCTGGTGCTGGCTATAATGCTCGGTGGCATGGTTGGCGTAGGCGTTGTTTTCGTTAGAGAAATGTTACGCCAGGGTTTCAGAACAGCTGAAGAGCTGGAGCAGAAAATCGGCTTGCCTGTTCTGGCAACCGTAACGCAATCGGAAGAAGAAGGGTTCAGGGTGCTGCGCACCAACCTCCTTTATCATCTCGATAAAGGCGACAACAATCGTGCAATGATCTGCGCGCCTACAGCGCATGAAAGTAGTCAGCAAGTTATCACCCAGCTGGCAAAGCTATGCGCTGATGCCGGTAAAAAGACTCTGCTAATCGATGCAGACCTACGAAACGGCACTTTGTATAAAACACTCAATATCCAAAACGCTTCAGGCTTAACGAACGAGCTCTCAGGCAGTGTAAATGCAGTCACTGTCGTTGAAGGCTTAGACGTCATCGCCGGAGAATCGCAACCAGAAAAAGCTTCTGAAGTGTTAATGAGTGATGCTTTCCAACAATTGTTGGAAAAAGCTTCGAGCCAATACGATGTGGTCTTGATCAATACGCCTCCAGCACTAGCTGCAACAGAGGCTGCAATAGCTGGAGCCTTTTGCGCAACCAATCTGCTGGTTGCAGAAGCAGAAACAACATCAGGCAAAGAAATTGAATCGGCAATGCAGCGTTTGCAGCTGGCAGGTATCAAACTGACTGGTTGTGTTTTTAACCGCTAGATCCGCTAAGGGTTCACTACTCCAAAGTGAGATTGCCGGCAAAGCTGGCATTCCGGTAGACCTGATTGCTATTGCTGTTGTAGTGTTAAAAAACTACCACTTAGGCAGACGCAAAAAAATCACTGAATAGAAAGAAATATTCACTTTATGGAAATAACACTATTCCGAGCTGTATTTGCCTTTGCTTTAGCGTTTGCCTTGATTCGGCTTCTGAAGCCTCTTTCCAGAAAGCTTCATTTGGTAGATGTACCCAATGAGCGTAAACACCATGAAAATGCAGTGCCGCTTATTGGTGGTGTGGTTATCTATCTCACGTTGCTCATTGTCGAGATGCTGTTTTTCTCAAAAACGGTTGGATTATCGCCATACTACATTTCTGCTGGCTTTCTGACGTTTGTCGGCATGCTGGATGATCGCTACGACCTCAGCGTAAAAGCTCGGGTAGTTTGCACCTTCATAGCCACTGGCGTAATGATGTACTGGGGTGGGCAAATGTTCACCAATCTCGGGAATCTATTAGGTATAGGCGATATTCTTCTACCAGTTGTTCTCGCTGTATATCCTCTAAAATAACCCGAACTAACTCGTCTCTGCAGCCCAGTAAAACCGTTACCCATCTACACCTCTTTTTCATGAATAACCCGAACTGTTTTTAGATTTCACAAAAATGCCACTCAAATATCATCGGTTAAATTAACCCGAACCGTAAACTCTTTGAATACCAAAGGCTGTAGCAAGTATTACACAGTTGTTTTAAATGATTGTTTTCTTAGTCGGCTGTCGTTCAATAACCGTTTCCAGCGGTGTGACTCGTCGTATATTAGGTGTTTAGCGTCAACCCTTGAATTTAAAGGGCTCTATAGAGATTTGATGCACAGCTAGTGCATTTGTTCCGTCTATGAGAACAAATTTAATATAATCGTACGGTCAATAATCTATCCCACTCGTACGCGAAGTTAAGTGTTCCAAAAAAGCTTGTTGCATGTCCTATTCGATATTTTTGACGCTCTCTAACAAGCCAAAAAGCAGATTGCGAAACTAATCCTGATTTAAAGTTAAAAGTTACATTGGAGTAAAATAATCCATGAGTTTTGAAAATGATTTAATTGAAAAGATTAAAAATAAAAATGCCGTTATTGGCATTGTGGGCTTGGGTTATGTCGGTCTGCCATTAATGCTTCGATTTGTTGAAGAAGGTTATCAAGTTCTCGGCATTGATATTGATCAAGCCAAAGTAGATATGTTGAATGATGGCGTTAGCTATATTGAACATATCAGCTCTTCAGGTATTAGAAACGCATTGGAAAAGAGCCTGTTTTCGGCAACCACAGATTTCTCTCAGGCAACAAATGCGGATACATTGATTCTCTGCGTTCCCACCCCTCTGAACAAATACCGTGAGCCAGACCTCAGCTACGTTTTGGATACCACTGATGCGCTGGTTCCTTACCTGCGTAAAGGTCATGTTTTGTCTCTGGAAAGCACTACATACCCTGGCACTACCGAAGAAGAGCTGTTACCAAGAATGGAAAAGGCTGGTCTGACCATCGGAGAAGATGCATTCCTTATCTATTCACCAGAGCGTGAAGACCCAGCTAACCCGGATTTTGAAACAAGAACAATACCTAAAGTATGTGGCGGTCACACACCAGCATGCCAGCGGGTGGGTGTTGCACTTTATGAAGCAGCTATTGATAAAGTGGTTTCTGTCTCATCCACCAAAGCCGCAGAAATGACCAAGTTGCTGGAAAATATCCACCGCGCGGTGAATATTGGCCTGGTCAATGAGATGAAAATTGTTGCTGACCGAATGGATATCGACATTCATGAAGTCATCAGCGCAGCGGCAACCAAACCTTTTGGCTTTACACCTTACTATCCGGGTCCTGGTCTGGGCGGTCATTGCATTCCAATTGATCCATTTTACCTGACATGGAAGGCGCGCGAGTATGGCCTTCATACGCGGTTTATTGAGCTGGCCGGTGAAATCAACACCTATATGCCAAGGTTTGTTATGGATAAATTAACAGAAGCACTGAATCAGCGTGGTAAAGCGCTTAACGGAAGAAAAGTTCTGGTGCTAGGCATAGCTTATAAAAAGAATGTGGATGATATGCGTGAATCTCCTTCCGTAGAGCTTATGGAGAGACTGGTTCAAAAAGGTGCTGTAGTGGATTACTCAGATCCTCACGTACCTGTGTTTCCAACAATGCGAGAGCATCATTTTGATTTGAGCAGTGTGGAACTGACACCAGAAAACATCGCGTCTTACGACTGTGTACTACTGGCAACGGATCACTCATCTTTTGATTACGAAATGATTGGCAAGCATGCCCAGCTATTGGTGGATACTCGTGGCAAGTATCTTCAGCCCGCTGAAAATATCGTTAAGGCATAAGGAATTACCATGTTCGATACTATTACCGGCAGAAAAATCCGACTGGCAATCGTTGGTTGTGGTCGTATATCTGAGAAGCATGGTGAAGCGATCCGCAGGCATGAAAACGACCTTGAGTTGGTGGCCATCTGTGATATTGACCCAATTGCAGTGGGCAAAGCCAAAGATCAATATCAGGTAACCGGCTATCAAAAGCTGGAAGAAATGCTGGCGAAAGAGCAGCTGGATGCAGTTTGCCTTTGCACTCCCAGCGGGTTACACCCAGAGCAGGCTATTATGGCCGCCAAAGCCGGTGTTCATGTGATCAGTGAAAAACCCATGGCTACCCGCTGGGCAGATGGCCTGCGTATGGTGAAAGGATGTGACGAAGCGGGTGTAAGACTGTTTGTGGTGAAACAAAACCGTCGCAACACAACCCTGCAACTGCTCAAGCGAGCTGTTGATGAACAGCGGTTTGGTAAAATCCATATGGTACACCTGAATGTATTCTGGACTCGCCCGCAAGAATATTATGATCGTGCTAAATGGTGCGGTACCTGGGAGCTGGATGGTGGTGCCTTTATGAATCAGGCCAGCCATTATGTGGATTTGATGGAATGGTTGATTGGCCCAGTTGCTGATGTACAGTGCATGACATCAACCCATCGAAACATAGAGGTAGAAGACACTGGTGTAATGAATGTACGTTGGCGAAATGGTGCACTTGGCTCTATGGCTGTCACTATGTGTACTTACCCGAAAAACCTGGAAGGTTCTATCACCATTCTGGGAGAGAAAGGAACCGTAAAAGTGGGCGGTGTTGCTGTAAATGAAATTCAGGAATGGAATTTCTCCGAGCCTGCGTCTTACGATGCTGAAGTTGAAGCAGCTAATTATGAAACCACGTCAGTATACGGTTTTGGTCACCCGTTGTATTACAAAAATGTGATTGATACGTTGCGAGGTGAAGCTGAGCCAGAAACGGATGGTCGTGAAGGTTTGAAGTCTCTTGAGTTACTGATAGCCGCTTACCTCTCAGCTCGGGATGGCAAAACCATTTCGCTGCCATTGGAGTACTAAATCATGGCAGATACTGTTTACACAGCTCATCCAACGTCCATTGTGGATGAAGGTGCAACTATTGGCGCAGAGACGCGTATTTGGCACTGGGTGCATATTTGTAGCAAGGCAAGTGTCGGTGAACGATGCTCTCTTGGGCAGAATGTATTTGTGGGTAATAAGGTCAGCATTGGCAACAATGTAAAAATTCAGAACAATGTCTCTGTCTACGACAATGTCACCCTGGAAGACGATGTATTCTGTGGCCCGAGCATGGTGTTTACTAATGTCTATAACCCACGCTCTGCAGTGAGTCGGAAGGATGAGTATCGCAATACGCTGGTCAAGAAAGGGGCTACCCTTGGTGCAAACTGTACCATTGTTTGCGGAGTTACTGTTGGCTGTTATGCCTTTATCGGTGCTGGTGCAGTGGTCAATAAAGATGTACCAGACTATGCGTTGATGGCAGGGGTGCCTGCAAAGCAGATCGGTTGGATGAGTGAGTTTGGTGAGCGGCTTGATTTGCCATTGTCTGCTTCTGAAGACGAGCAAATAGAGGCTGTGTGCCCTGCGACGAATGCCAGATACGTATTGCAGGGTAGCCACATTTCCAAGGAATAATGCGGGTTAGGCATCAGGCAAGAAATCGCTGTTCATCATGTCATCGAAGCTCCATGGGCATTGCTCTGGAAAGGTATTTTCCGGGAGACCGGTTTCTTTGAATGCCGTAATTAATGCGGCTTCATAAGCTTCGATCCTGGTTTCAGGAATTCTGGGCTTCAGCCCGGGGTTTTCTTTCAATAATTTTCTGATGCGAAATCGCTGCTCTTTAATTGAGCCTTGCCAGCTTGAGCTTCTGTGATCGGGCTGGTAACACCATTTCAGCAGGTGCATCAACAGAACATCCATCCGATGACTCAGTTGACGATGTTCACTTCTGCCCATGCTTTCGATTTCCTCGAGAATATTGTCCAAATCCAGCTCTCCTAATCTGCCCTGACGAAGTAACTCTGCCTGTTGTTGCGTCCAGCTGTAAAAATCGGTTTCGTATAATGGTTCTGCCATTGTTCAATTCCTCTTGCGCAACTCCCATTAAAGCATATTGAGAAAGAATTAACCCAGATGCAATTTATTGATTTAAAAGCCCAGTATCGACGCATTGAAGATGATGTGAATCGTCGAATCAAAGCGGTGCTGGAACATGGCAAATACATTCTCGGCCCGGAAGTGGACGAGTTGGAAGAAAAGCTGGCAGATTATGTCGGTGCGAAACACTGCATTTCTGTAGCGAATGGTACTGATGCTCTGCAAATTGCCTTGATGGCGCTGGGTATAAAGCCCGGAGATGAAGTGATTACACCAGCGTTCTCTTATATTGCTACAGCAGAAACGTCGGCATTATTGGGCGCAAAATTAGTGTATGTGGACGTAGACCCGAAAACCTACAACCTGGATCCTAATCTGCTTGAAGCTGCTATTACAGAGCGAACCAAAGCTATTATTCCGGTTTCCTTGTATGGTCAATGTGCCGACTTCGATGCAATCAACGCCATTGCCAGCAAATACAATATACTGGTGATTGAAGACGCGGCACAAAGTTTCGGGGCTACTTATAAAGGGCGAAAATCTTGTAATTTAAGTACGATTGGATGCACAAGTTTCTTCCCATCTAAGCCATTAGGTTGCTATGGGGATGGTGGTGCAATGTTTACTAATGATGATGAGTTGGCTTTGGTTATCCGACAAATTGCAAGGCATGGTCAGGATCGCCGCTACCATCATATAAGAGTCGGTGTGAATAGCCGTTTAGATACCATTCAGGCGGCAGTATTGTTGGCAAAGCTTGAGATTTTTGATGACGAGATTCGAAATAGGCAAGTTATCAGCCAGAATTATACAAAGTTTCTAACTGGCTTAGCTGGTATTGTTACCCCCTATATTGAGTCTCATAATATGAGTGTGTATGCACAGTACACAATACAGGTTAATAACCGGGATCAGTTGCAAGTACGGCTGCAGGAATTCGGTATTCCTACTGCAGTTCATTATCCAGTACCGTTGAACCGACAACCAGCAGTGAGTGATGACTTATGTTACGTGCCCATAGGTAATAGGCTGGCAGAACGGGTTTTAAGCCTCCCTTTTTATCCTGAGTTAACTCATGAAAAACAAAAATATATCACCACTAACTTGATTACAGAATAATCGTCAATCGGATTTAACAGTCAGAGCATGCCTTTCTACTATGGCGGCTCTGCTTATTTCACTTACTGCATGAATAACGCACATTTCTTTAAATTCCGCTATTCGATCAAAGCCCAATAAGATTAAGACGGTTTCAACATATTGGGTTGCCTTTAGGGAGAAATTTGAATGATGGATCGGCAGAAACAATAAATCCAAAACTCATTGAGTTCTCGAAAATTTATACAAATGTTGAATATTTGACCCTAAATACAGAGCATCTCTATAAAAATGCTCCATTTTATAAAGATGAACTTATTTATTATGACAAAAATCATCTTAACCAGATTGGTGCTGATTTATATGGGAAAATGTCTTTAGATGCGTTCTCTAATCTTATGCATGTCATTAAGACTGATAAATCAATATGACTTATTGGAATGATGTGAAAAGAATGCACTAATAAAGCTAAAAATTTTATCAAAGGTTATTTTATAGTGTCAGAAAAAAAACAGGGTGGGATTAAACGCAATGTCGTAACCTTGTTGACGGGGACAGTATTAGCACAGGCCTTACCAGTGGGAATAAGCCCTGTACTAAGCCGTCTATACTCTCCGGATGATTTTGGTTTGCTGGCACTATATGCTGCGCTAGCCTCAATTATTGCTACTGTTGCGTCTCTACGTTATGAACTTGCAATTTTACAGCCAGAAGATGAGGAAGACGCAATAGCATTAGTATGGATTTCGTTAGCGGCTATTGGGATCGTTTTCTCTATAACTTTACTAGCCGTTTTTTCATATAACCACTTTAAATTAGAATTTCTTGGGGTTGAGGGCATTAGAGGCTGGCTATATTTACTTCCTCTGAGTGTGCTTGTTTTAGGTGTGTTTAAAATATTTAATCGCTGGCTTTTAAGAAATGATGCTTATAAAGCGATATCGCAAGTTACTGTATCACAGAGCTTGTTTTCATCATTTTTTCAAGTAGCTCTCAGTCTATTTTCTTTGAAAGGAGGGTTGGTTATTGGTCAGTTTGTAGGTCAAACTGCGGCAAGTTTAGTTGCTGGATTTAAATCAGCCAGGAAAGTAAGGTCGTTTTCATTAAATATCAATAAAGAAAGAATGTTATTTAATATTAAAAAATACAGGAGAATGCCAACTTATTCTACTGCAGGAGCATTGGCAGATATGTTATCAATCCAAATGCCTGTTTTGGTCATTTCCCGTTTTTTTCTTGAAAGTGCTACTGGAGCCTTTAGCTTAACATTTAGAGTGCTTAATTTGCCTGCAACCGTTGTTTCATCGGCTGTTTCACAGGTGCTTTATAAAAGAATAAATGATATGTCAAATGCCAATAGCATGGGCATTACACAACTACTCTTTAAGCTGTTTATTTTAAACCTTGGATTAATGGCCCCATTTATTATCTTTGTGAATCTTTTTGGCGAACAGCTATTTGCATTAATATTTGGTGAGCCTTGGCGCCAAGCAGGAAAGATGGCAACAGTATTGGTTTTTGCAGTTGCGGTAAGATTTGTTGTCAGCCCGATGAGTGCAGTTTTGGCAATAGAAAAAAACATCAAATTAGGTACGCTTTGGCAGTTTCTTTATCTTGTTACGATCTTTATGACGTTATTTTATTTCCGGGAATCATCAATAGAAGTATTCATCCTTGCATTTGTGGTACATGAAATTATCCAATACATGGTTTATTTTGGGCTGATTATTAAAGGTGCCCGTCGATTAGAGAGAAATGGTTAATGTGTGGTATTGCTGGTTATATCCATTTAAATAATGAGAGAGAAACTCAAGATTTAAGCATAATCAAAAGAATGACCGATGTGATTGCTCATCGAGGTCCTGACGGTGAAGGTAGTTATTTGGGTGAAAACTTTGTCTTTGGGCATCGACGACTAGCAATTGTGGATTTGTCCGATGCTGGTCATCAACCAATGGTTTATCTGAATCGATATGTTATCACTTACAATGGTGAAATATATAATTATCCGGAAATTAAAGAAGAATTGATCAGAAATGGTTATGTATTTTTTAGTAATACAGACACTGAAGTCATCATGGCAGCCTATGATTTCTGGGGAGTAGAGTGCCTCCAGAAATTTAATGGGATGTGGGCATTCGTTATTTATGATAAAAAGCTGGCTAATTTTTTTATTTCAAGAGACCGATTTGGTATTAAACCACTCTATTATATTAACATAGATGGTAAGTTTGTTTTCTCAAGTGAGATAAAGGCCATATCTGCGTATACAGAAGATTCATTGTCTCCCAATGTTGCATATTTAAAGCAATACCTTAAATATGGCCCGAAAGAATATATTTCAGAAACGGCATTTAGTGATGTATTTCGTTTCCCGCATGCAAGTTACTTTTTGGGTAGTGTTGAAGAACTTAATCACCTAAAAATAGAAAAGTTTTGGAGGATAAAGAGCAATGTGAAAGATGTACGCTTTTGTCGAGAACAAGCAGCTATCTATGCTCAGCAGTATTATGACTTACTATATGATGCAGTTAAGCTTCGGTTGAGGGCTGATGTAAAAGTTGGCTCAGCCTTGTCCGGCGGTTTGGACAGTAGCTCTATTGTTTATTTAGTCAATCAGCAATTACGTGAACTGGGGAAAGAAGAACAGCAGGAAACATTTTCAAGCGTTTATAAGACAAAAGGCACTGAGCATTGTGATGAAAGTACTTTTATTGATCTGCTTGCGCAAGAGTTAAATGTTAGGTCTAATCAGATTGAGCCTAAAGAGAATGATATTCCAGCAGAACATGAAAAAATGATTTGGTCTATGGAAAATCCCCCGGAAAGCTCCTGTATGTCTGGCTGGCATACCTTCAAAAAAGTTTCAGAATCAAACGTTATTGTTACTCTTGATGGTCAGGGGGCTGATGAGCAACTTGCAGGTTATGTCCCTTATATTGCAACGTATTTGACATCTTTGCCAATTGTTGATTTTTATAAAGAAATACCTTTTTTTACGAAAATACCTGGTGCTAAAAAGTATCTTTTTAGGGCGTTTATAATGAACCACTTTAAGCTTCTTTTTGGTGAAAAGAATCTGGTTCGCTTTGCACAGAAAGTTTTGGGCAAAAAAATTAATCTCAATCTCAATGTTACATTAGAAGAAAGTATTAACTCAGGGTTGTTAAATCTAATACACTATTCTGATCATGTTTCAATGGGGCATTCTATTGAGTCCAGAATGCCTTTTATGGATTATCGATTGGTAGAATTTCTAGCATCTGTTCCAGCATGTTACAAAATGCACAATGGTTGGACTAAATATATTGCGCGCATGGCATTTAATAATAAATTGCCAGATGATATTTGTTGGCGTGTGGATAAAATGGGTTGGCCTATTCCTGAGGAAAAATGGTTTAATGGCGGCCTGAATGGATGGATGAATTCCCGAATAAATAATTCATTGTTGGTTAGAGAAACCAGTACCGACATAGACAGTGCCGACGAGCTTACAATGCAAAAAAGAATTAGAATACTAAATATTTCTGTATTTGATAAGGTGTTTTTTAAATGATGTCAGCACCTTTAAGAGTTCTCTTAATAACACAAGGTGTTTCTAGAGTTGTTAAGCCGTTGATGGAAAGCCGGCATGAAATAGTTGGCCTGATGGAGTCAGCGCCAAGAGGTTATCAGTTAATAAAAAAGGAAAGCATTGCGCTAACCATCATAAAGCAGTGCCACTCCACCCTTTTTGGAAAAAAAGAGACGTTAAAAAGCTTTGCTTCGGAAAAAAAAATCCCATATCGTTTTATGATATCAAGTGATGATCTTGGCCTAGAGTCCTGGATAAGGTCACTAGAGGTAGACATAATAGTAGTGTTCAGTATGTCTCAGTTGTTAAAAGAGAATATTTTCTCAATACCAAAGTTCGGAACAATAAATTTACATCCATCATTTTTACCAGAATACAGGGGGCCTAATCCTGATTTTTGGCAGTATTATGATATGGAACTTAATCCTGGGGTTACTGTACATTTTATTGATAAAGGTGAAGATACCGGTGATATTATCTGCCAGGAAAGAGTTCCGGTTCCACTTGGTATAAAGTCACCGGAAAGGTTGGATAAATTAATTGGTCATACTGGTGTTCGCTTGATTTTGCAGGCCCTGAATACGATATCTTCTGGTGAGTTAATCCCTAAAATTCAGGGGACAAATAGTCCCACTGAGAGGGCGAGAAATCTCTTATCAGATGAGCACGCAGGCATCATAGATTGGGAAAATTGGCCTATAGAGCGCATCTGGAACTTATTGCGCGGAACTGAATTATGGTTGAACGCATTACCGCAGCCCAAGAAACTATATTTTGGTCAGAGGTGGTCTGTATTGGAGTTCGAAAGGTTTATCGGCCAAGTACAACCTTATGGAACAATTTATAGGCGTAATGGGCAATATTGTGTTGCGGCTAAAGATGGCTGTATTTTTTTAAGCCTAACCATTGATTTTAAAAAAATTGTATTAAAGATGTTTGGAAAATGAGCAGGAAAGACGAATATAGGAAAGTGTGTGAAATTGAGTCAACTATTCCTATTTTTTCTCAATCGTGGTGGCTAGATGCTACTGCAGGAAATTTTTGGGATGTAGTACTGGTTGAAAAAGGAGGGGAGATTCAGGCATCATTGCCATATACGTTACGAAAAAAATACGATTTTACTTTACTAGCTCAGCCTCAGTTAACTCAAAGTCTCGGTCCTTGGTTAAAAGCCAATAACTCAAAATACGCAAAGCGGTTAGGGCGGGAAAAAGATTTGATGCAGGCATTGATCGAACAGCTACCTCAATATGATAAATTTTCTCAAAACTGGAGCCCGGTTATTACTAACTGGTTGCCTTTTCATTGGAAAGGTTTCAATCAAACAACAAGATATACTTATCGGATAGAAAGCTTAACTAACCTAGATATGATATGGCATTCTTTTCAAGAAAACATACGTAGAGAAATAAGAAAAGCCAGTCAAAGAGAAGGCTTAATTGTAACGTCAGATGTCAGTATCGATGATTTTATTACATTGAATGAAAAAGTTTTCCTTCGGCAAGGAAAAGAATTGCCTTATAAAGGAACATTAGTTAGAAGAATCGATCAAGCAGCGTATCAGAAAAACTCGCGTAGAATGTTTGCTGCAATTGATTCTCAAGGGCGCTATCATGCAGCAGTTTACATAGTCTGGGATAACCATAGTGCATATTATCTGATGGGAGGAAGTGATCCTGAACTTCGAAATAGTGGTGCAACCAGTTTATGTATGTGGGAAGCTGTCAAGTTTGCTTCCACTGTTACTCAATCATTTGATTTTGAAGGGTCAATGATAGAGCCCGTAGAGCGTTTTTTCAGGGCATTTGGCGCTGTTCAAACACCATATCATTATATCTCTCATACACCGTCGAAATTATTAAGAACACTTAATTTCTTCCGTTCAATAAAAAGCTAATACAAGTTGCAAAATGAAAAAGCTGTCTTCCCAAGCTCTGTTGTGGTTGGAAATAATAATCAAAGAACGCTTTGGTCATCCTTTGAAATTACAATATAGTGAATGTAATTGGCTGACTATTGGGCTTGAAGGGACTAATAAACTGGTATCTTTTGATTGTCTCGATGATGTTTTTCTTCAATCATTTTCTGACTTTAAATGCGAAGTTTGGAAGGCATCTCGTGAGGGGTTCTGTGCTCCAATCTATGATGTATTGCCAGCTCCATCAAGCAGGGCTTTAAGCGATCCTTTGATTGAATTTGTAGATAAGGGTGCCTTAGTACATTATGATATTCTTGGCTTAACTTATTGGATGCTGTCTCGGTTAGAAGAAGTGGGAAGAACCGATCTGGATAGTCATAGCCGTTTCCCTGCAGTATCATCCCATGCATTTAAGAATAACTATCTTGAACGTCCCATTGTGGATGAGTGGCTTAATATTCTTGGCAAGATAATTGAGCGTGTTTGGCCTCACCTGAGTTTAAAGCAGCACCAGTTTTGCACCCACCTTTCCCATGATGTTGATAGTCCAAGTCTCTATGCTTTCAAGCCATGGTCAACTATTGGCCGCATGATGATTGGTGATATTCTTAAAAGGCACGATTTTCGGGCATTTGCAACTGCGCCATACGTAAAGTTGGCTACACGCAATCAGTTACATCCCATCGACCCGTATAATACATTTGACTGGCTGATGGATTTATCAGAAGAAAATGGCCTTAAAAGCGCATTTTACTTTATCTGTGGTCAAACAGATAAAATGTATGACTCAGATTATACTCCAGAACACCCAGTCATCCGGAAGCTGCTTCGTCGGATTTATAATCGTGGGCATGAGATTGGCTTACATCCAAGTTACAGCACTTTCAATAGGCCTGAACTTATAAAGAAAGAGGCTGAACGCCTTTTTCAAGTTTGTGCGGAAGAAAATATTGAACAGTCTCAATGGGGTGGTCGGATGCACTATCTGCGCTGGGAACAACCTACTACTTTGAGGGCCTGGGATGATGCTGGGATGTCATACGACACAACGATGGGTTACGCAGATCGTGTAGGATTTCGTTGCGGAACTTGTTTCGAATACCCTGCATTTGATCCGGTAAAAAACAAACTGCTAAAGCTTCGCATTCGCCCGCTCATCGCCATGGAGTGTACAGTGATTGATGATTGTTACATGGGCTTGGGAACGGGTGAACAGGCATTGGTTAAGTTCTGTAATCTAAAGGATGTTTGTCGCTTGGTCAACGGGGAGTTTACATTATTATGGCACAACTCACAGTTTTTGAGCCAATTAAAGCGTGAACTCTATCGGGATGTTTTAGCCTGTTAGCTCTTCACCTTATCAAAACCAAATAATGATGTTGCTGTAACCTTCAAGGTAAAGTTCGGATGAAGTTACTCTATTTAGGCCTGAGCTTTTGCTCTTTAACCTTGTTAGACTTTTATTTGAAGGTCAATATTCGCGGTATAGGTGAAGGTTCTCTGAATTTACAAGTCTTGGCACTGTTTTTTGTCTTGGGCGGGGGGCTGGTGTTATGGCGTGCAGGTTTGTCACGGTTAATATTAGTACGTCGATCAATCTTGCTTCTTGCTTGTTTTTTCGCATATTTCACAGTGAGAATAGGTTTTGATACCGGTTCAGTTGAAGAGATTAAAGCCTATCTTATTGCGACAACTGGTGGGGTTTTTCTATTTTATCTATTAGGAACTATGGTTTCTATTTCAATTGATCAACATCAAAAATATTCACTAAGATCATATGACTACTTTAAGTTCTTCGCATTTTTTTTATTATTATATTCTTGTTTTACTTACACTTTACTGCTAAGTATTTTTTTCGACTTTACTGCGAAATTGCGCTCAGATATTTTCCTGATCAAAGGTTTGAACGAAGGCTATCAGCGATCTGGTGATTTCCTCGTAATTGGGTATTTGATTTTAATCTCACTTTATGTACAGTTTTATTCACTGAAGCAGATTAAAAATTCTATTTTTTTTAGGGGAGTGAATATTATTGTATTTACTCTGCTTGTTATCAATGCTCTGACTTCTATGGTAATTGCCCAAATGATGGGCTCAAATAAAGCAGTGGTTTTGCTTGCAGGGTTAGTATTAATCCTAACCTCAGTTTCTCTGTTGCTTCAGGTTAGTAGAATTCAAAGATATTTAGCTATCAGACAGTTGACATTTTATAGGTTTATTTCTGGAAAAATAGCAGTGAGTTTATTTACCTTGATTGTTATTTTGTTCTTTTTTTTGGTTTTATTTGTTATTGTATCAGCAGGCTATATTGGAGTCGATTTAGCTATGACTAGACTTGCTGGTTTTGGATCTCATGAGATTTCTTCAGTGACTTCTCGTTTAACTCTTCTTGATAATTTCATCCTTCATTTCTCATATTCCCCCGTGTTCGGAAATATGCAGGTTGACTGTCTTACAACTGGTTGTGGCACTTATGTTCATAGCTTTGTGGGTTCATCTCTTACTCATACAGGTATAGTTGGGTTTTTTCTGCTATTAGGTTATTTTTTTCTTGCTTATAAAGAGCGTTTTGAAACAATAACTGTTTCATATGGGCATCCTAAATTTTTGTTATCTAATATTCTAAATCTTTATAGTGTACTGTTTATTTCGGCTGTTTTATTGATTGCCATTGTTGGAACCTTTATTTCATGGTCAGTTCTTTGGTTTTCTATGGGGTTGTATTTAAATGCCGTTAAATTCAAGGAAGTGTATGAATAATTTACATATAAGCCTGACAGAATTTAGAAATGAAAGCCGTGTTCTAAAAGAGGTTGATAGTATTTCCAGTCTGCAATATATGCAGCATGTATATATTGCATCGCTTCACGGGAGTGGGCTTAGTATTGCAGAGAAACTAAGTGGAAAAATCTCATTAAAAAGAATGATTCTAAAAACGCGTATTTTAAACAAAGGTTTATTTGCTCAAATTATTAAGTACATTGAGTTTTCTCTAAAAGTTTTTTTTTATTACCGGAATAAAAATATAGATTTGATTAATATTCATTCACTTGGGCTGCTTCCATTGGGTTATTTCTTGAAAATTTTCTATAAGGCTAGGCTTATTTACGATACTCACGAACTTGAAACAGAAACGAATGGATTGAATGGGTTAAGAAAAAAACTTGCTAAAATAATCGAAAGATTTTTAATTGATAAAGTTGATCACATATTTGTTGTAAGTGAAAATATCGCTGACTGGTATCAAAAAAAATACGGGATACAAAGGCCTACTGTTGTAATGAATGCGCCGAAATCCTATACCGTTGAAAATAATCAGTACTTCAGAAATAAGTTTGAGTTAAGGGAAGATCAATTAATTGTCCTATATCAGGGTGGGTTGGCTCCTGGGCGTGGTATTGACTTACTTTTAGAGACTTTCTCCCTTCGTACGGATGACAAAGTTATTATTGTATTTATGGGATATGGTGTTTTGGAAAAATTGATTCAAGATACAGCAGATAAATATAATACAGTCTTTTTTCATAAAGCTGTTCAGCCAAAAGATTTATTGAACTATACAGCCTCAGCCGACATAGGTATTAGTCCAATAAGTAATACATGTTTAAGTTACTATTTTTGTATGCCCAATAAATTGTTTGAATACGCGATGGCGGGTTTGCCAGTACTTGTATCTAATATGAAAGAGATGCGAGAATTCGTGGAAAAGTATCGTATTGGCTGGGTTATCGAAGATGAGACGATAGATTCCATTAATCAGGCAATAGATAAGATTGTTGGCTCAGATATGAGGAAATTTAAAAATAATGCCCGTTTAGCAGCTTTGGAAAACGCTTGGGAACATCAGGCGCTAAAGATGCTGGTTGATTACAATTTTTTATTAGGTGGAAAATGATTGCTGTTTTGAACTATGGCATGGGTAATTCTTCGTCAATTCTTAATATGATTCGCAAAGCTGGAGGTGAGGCTCGACTCTGTTCTTCGCCCAGTGATCTGGCTGTGGCAACCGCTATTATACTTCCCGGTGTAGGCTCTTTTGATAATGGTATGACTAAACTTGAAAAGTCTGGTTTGCTTTATGTTTTAAGGCAAAAAGTAATTGATGAAGGAGTTCCTTTTTTAGGTATCTGCTTAGGGATGCAGTTACTGTTTGACACAAGTGAAGAAGGACTATTACCTGGTTTAGGCTGGCTCAATGGGGCAGTCACAAAATTCGATTTTTCTAAATTGAATTTAAGCCAGCCGCTAAAGGTTCCCCATATGGGATGGAATTTGGTAAAGCCTCTTAATTTTGACAGTTTATATTCAGGCCTTGAAGATGAAGCCCGGTTTTACTTCGTCCATTCTTATCATGTAAATTGTGCAAATGAATCAGATATTCTGGCTGTTGCACACTACGGTTATGAATTTACCTGCTCTGTTCAGCGTGGCAATATATTAGGGGTACAGTTCCATCCAGAGAAGAGCCATCGCTTCGGTATTCAGTTTTTCAAGAACTTTTTAAAAGGAATTAGTCATGCTTAGAACAAGAGTTATTCCTGTGCTCTTGTTGCAAGAAGGTGGTTTAGTCAAGGGGCATAAATTCAAGAACCACAAATATGTGGGTGATCCGATTAATGCAGTAAAAATTTTTAACGAAAAGGAAGTAGATGAACTTATTTTTTTGGATATTTCTGCGACACCTCAAAGACGTAGCCCTGATTTTTCCTTGATTGCTGATATTGCCAGTGAAGCATTTATGCCTTTTGGTTATGGTGGTGGTATAACCACAATACATCAAATAGAAAAATTATTTTCTCTTGGTGTTGAAAAGGCGGTAATTAATACTTCAGCTTTTTATAACCCTGCCCTCATTACAAAAGCTGCTAGCGTTTCTGGTAGTCAGAGCGTTGTTGTATCTATGGATATAAAAAAAACGTTGTTTGGTAACTATGAAGTCTATGTTGAAAACGGTCAAAGTAAGACAAAAATGAGCCCGGTAGATTATGCAAAGAAAATGCAGGATTTAGGTGCTGGTGAGTTAATTGTGAGTTCTATTGATCGAGAGGGTACAGAAAAAGGTTATGACATAGAACTCCTGAATATGGTAGGTAGTGCTGTTGATATTCCTGTAGTTGGCCTGGGAGGTGCCGGATGCCTTCAGGATTTAGCTGATGCGAAAAAACAAACCTCTGTTTCTGCGCTTGCTGCTGGTGATATGTTTGTATTCTATGGGAAACATAAAGCAGTACTGATTACCTATCCAAAATATTCTGAACTTGAAAAATTATTTAATTAGGCTTTATATGCAAGATGCTAAGTATCAAATTTGTTCTCGTTGTGTGATGGATACAACTGATCCTGAAATTATTTTCGACGAGCAAGGTGTATGTAACCATTGTCATCAATTTGATGAAATAACAAGAAAAAGATGGTTTCCAAATGAAGAAGGTAAAAATAGACTTGAAACTATTTTTTCGGAAATAAAAGATAAAGGTAAAAAACATGAATATGATTGCATTATTGGCTTATCAGGTGGGGTAGATAGCTCATATCTTGCCCTTGTAATGAAAGATTATGGGCTTCGACCTCTGGTCGTGCATGTTGATGCAGGATGGAATAGTGAACTGGCCGTTTATAATATTGAACAAATTGTTAAGCATTGCGGTTACGACTTACATACTCATGTTATGGACTGGTCAGAAATTAAGGATTTACAATGTGCCTATCTTAAGGCAGGGGTTGCTAACCAAGATGTTGTTCAAGATCATGCATTTTTTGCTTCCCTCTATCATTTTGCCGTATTAAACAATATTAAATATGTGATAAGCGGAGGGAATATTGCTACTGAATCTGTATTTCCGAAAGCATGGCAGCATGGGGCAATGGATTCGATAAACTTGAAAGCTATTCATAAAAAATTTGGTAAACGAAAGTTAGTTAATTATAAAACTATTAGTTTTATTAAATATTATTTCTACTATCCCTTTGTTAAAGGTATGACTGTTGTTCGTCCATTGAATTTTATGCCCTATCATAAACAACAAGCTCTTGAGTTCCTGAAAGACTCAATTGGTTATAAAGAGTATGGTCGTAAGCATGGTGAATCAAGATTTACTAAATTCTATCAGAATTATTATTTGCCTACGAAGTTTAATATAGATAAAAGACGTGCACATTTATCCAGTCAGATATTATCAGGAGAACTAACGCGGGAAATAGGGTTGGCAGAGTTACAAAAGCCTCTGTATGATGAAGCAGAGCTGTATGATGATAAAGCCTTTATTGCGAAAAAGCTTGGTATTACAATAGAAGAATTGGGGCAATTAACCTATTCTCCAGGTCATGAATACTCTGATTATGCAAATTGGGATTCTCGATATAAAATAATGCTGAGAGTAAAGTCTTTCATAAACAAAATTATTGGTCGTAATATCAAGGGCTATTCTTAATGTTTTATTGTTTTTATCTTGGCTTAATTCTCGTGAAAATATAAAAATCCTGATCTTCAATTTTTATGTTTTTATATCTAATGGACGGTTTTTGTTTGATTGTGATTGGGCTCTTTTAAAAAATAGTGATGAATTTGTTATTTTTCAAGATGATGCTCAAAATGTTCTGAAAGAGGAATGGTTGTGTGTTATTGATTCTTTATAAAAAAATCATTGAGGATCTGAGAGATTATTTTTTTGGAACAAATCTTTTCGGTTTTTGTGGTGATTTGGATGAGAGGCTTTATCCTATAGATTTGGAATTTACGCTTCAGGATAAAAAAAACTATTACACTCCAATGGATAAAGATGGTATTCCAATAAAAAAATATATCAGTGTTGGCGAACAATACAATCCTACTAGGATTGCAGCTTATGGTTTGGCGAACTACAATCGTTGGATCCTTGATGGTGATTTTTCTGCAAGAAATGAATTTCTGAAAATGGCCAATTGGTTTTTTGAAAATAAATCAGGACGTTATGAATATCATTTTGACTGGGGAACATTGAAAAATCCTTGGATATCCTGCATGGCTCAAGGTGAAGCTGTCTCTGTATTAGTCAGGGCATTTACATTGACAAATGATTCTCGTTATATTGAAAAGGCTCGGTTAGCATTGGAACCTTTTTTGAATAATATTACTTCTGGTGGAGTTCAATCATATATTGGGGATGCTTGGTTGTATCTAGAAGAGTATCCTGTAGAAAAGCCTGAGCATGTTTTAAATGGATTTATGTATGCTTTGATTGGGTTGTCTGAATATTCTGACCTTAAACCTGATGATGAAGAAATTTGTTGCTTGCGTGATAAGCTTATACAAACATTATTGCATCATATTGAGAGATGGAGCTTTGGAAATTGGTCGTTGTATCAAGTTTCAAATAGTAAAAATGAAATTAATACCTGCACTCCAAAATATCATAATCTACAGATTTCTCAATTAACTTACATTATGCGGAAATTTAATTTGAAATCTTTGGATGTTGTTGTTAGTAGATGGAAAAATGGAGCGGATTCTTTTTTGTACAGGATGTTTGCTTTGTTATATAAGATTTATTTTAGATTGAAGATTAAGGCGCAGAGATGAAAGTCGTTCATTTAACCTCTGTCCATTCTCGTTATGATGTACGTATTTTTTTGAAAGAATGTCTTTCTCTCGTTAAAAACTACCAAGTGTCACTTGTAGTTGCCGACGGCTGCGGTTTTGAGGAGAAACACGGGGTAGCTATCCATGATGTTGGAGCATCATCCGGAAGGGTAAATAGAATTCGTTATGCACCTTCACTCATTTTTAATAAGGCCTTTGAACTTGATGCTGATATTTATCATCTTCATGATCCTGAACTAATTCCTATCGGGATTGAACTAAAGAAAGTGAACAAAAAAGTTATTTTTGATGCTCATGAGGATGTGCCAAAACAGTTATTGGGTAAGCCTTATTTAAATGAAGTAAGTCGGTGGCTACTTTCAAATATATTTAGGTTTTATGAGCAGATTGCTTGCAAAAAATTTGATGGGATTATTACAGCGACACCTTTTATAAGAGACAAATTCTTATCTATCAACCTTAACTCTATTGATGTCAATAACTTTCCGCTTATAAATGAACTATTAGACTCAACGACGTGGGTGAAAAAAGGGGCTGAGGTTTGTTATGTCGGAGGCATTACAAATATTAGAGGCATAGTTGAAGTATGTAATGCAATGGATTTAGTAAGGTCCGATGCACGAATAAATTTATGTGGAAAATTTAGTGAGCCTCAAACTTACTATGACGTTCAGCAAGGTAAAGGATGGGGTAAAGTTAACGAATACGGCTTCGTTGATCGAAATGCTGTCCGAGATATTTTGTCCAGATCAATAGCAGGTATTGTAACGTTTCATCCTCTACCTAACCATGTTGATGCTCAACCAAACAAGATGTTTGAATATATGAGTGCTGGTATTCCTGTCATTGCTTCCGACTTTCCCTTGTGGCGTGAAATTATAGAAGGTAATCAGTGTGGGCTTTTAGTTGACCCTCTAAAACCTGAACAGATTGCAGCAGCCATTGATTACCTTGTTGATCATCCTGAAGAAGCGAAAAAAATGGGTGAAAACGGTCGGAAGGCAATTCTTAAAAAATACAACTGGTCAATAGAAGAAGAGAAGCTATTGCAGTTCTATGAGAAAATTTTGAGTAAATAGATAATGACCAAAGTAATTACAATATTAGGTGCGCGGCCACAATTTATTAAAGCCGCTGTGGTTTCCCATGCCTTTGCTGCACATGGCATTCAAGAATCTATTCTGCACACCGGGCAACACTTCGATGCAAATATGTCCGATGTGTTTTTTGAAGAGCTGGGGATTCCGAAACCAGACTTTCATTTGGGCATCGGTGGGGGGAGTCATGGCCAAAACACGGGCAGGATGGTTGAAGCGATAGAGAAGGTACTTTTAGAGCAACGTCCGGATTGGGTTTTGGTCTATGGCGACACGGACTCTACGCTGGCTGGTGCATTGGCTGCTGTGAAGTTGCATATACCTGTGGCTCATGTGGAAGCCGGGTTGCGCTCATTTAATCGCAGAATGCCAGAGGAAATTAACCGTGTTCTAACAGATCATGCCGTTTCTTTGTTATTTGCTCCAACTCAAAGAGCGGTAGCGCACTTGGCCAATGAGGGTATTGTCGGAGCATCTGTGATAAATGTTGGCGATGTTATGTTCGATGTAGCTCTTCATTACGGAGAGAGAGCAAAGAATTTGAGTAGTGTGCTTGAACGTCTTGATTTAGAGCCCAAAGCTTATACATTGGCAACCATCCATCGTGCTGAAAACACAGATGACCCTGCACGCCTTGACGCCATTCTTTCAGGCTTTGCGGCTTTTGGAAAGACGATTGTGTTGCCATTACACCCTCGAACACGGGCCCGCTTGTCTGGCTTTGGTCTGCAATTTCCATCAAATGTGCGCCTGATTGATCCGGTAGGCTATCTCGATATGGTGAGTCTTGAGCAAAATGCGAATCTGATCGCAACCGATTCTGGTGGCGTACAGAAAGAGGCTTTTTTTCATCGGATTCCTTGTGTAACGCTGCGTGACGAAACGGAGTGGACTGAGTTGGTTGAAGCTCGATGGAATCATCTTGTTTCTCCCGATACTGCTGAACATGTTGCTTCTGCAATGCTGGCTTCACTGGGTAGTAAAGGCTCTGAGATACAACCTTATGGCACAGGCGATGCATCATCGTTGATTGTCAGGAGCCTGATTGAGAGTCCCTTATTGTGAAACATGTTTGGATTCTAAATCATTATGCTCAGGAGCCGAGTGGAGCAGGAGGTACTCGACATTTTAGCCTCGCTCGTCATCTTATGTCATATGGCTGGAAAGCTTCCGTCGTAGCCGCAAGCGTTGAGTTGAATACTGGTCGACAACGGCTCTTAGATGGTGAGCAGAAACGGCTGGAAGATTGTTCAGGTGTACGCTTTTGCTGGATACGTACACCTCAGTACAAAGGTAATGGTATTGGCAGAATCATCAACATGTTGACTTTTGCTTTCCGCTCACTGCTGTCCAAATATACGCGGGAGCTAGAAAAGCCAGATGCAATTATTGGCTCCAGCGTACACCCATTTACAGCCGTTGCTGGCGCGATTCTATCCCGGCGATTTAAAGTGCCATTTGTTTTTGAAGTACGTGATCTTTGGCCTCAGACGTTGGTTGATCTTGGTCGTTTATCTGATAAAAGTATCATTACCCGTTTTTTACGTCTTTTAGAAAAGTGGCTTTACCAACGGGCAGACCGAATTATTGTGTTATTGCCTAATGCTGGTGATTATATTACTCCGTTCGGCATTACGCAGGATAAGATTGTTTGGATTCCAAATGGTGTGGAGCTTGAGGGGAATCCTGAGCCAGAAAAACCTGTTGAATCGGCTCTGTTTACGCTGATGTATTTTGGAGCTCATGGTCAGGCAAATGGTCTTTCTAATGTATTGAAAGCGATGGCTGAGCTACAAAAAAAATCTTATACGAAACACATCCGGCTTCGGCTTATTGGTGATGGCCCCATAAAGCCTGCATTGTTGCAACAGGCTAAAGAGCTTGGATTGAATAATGTTGAATTTGAGAGTCCTGTGCCGAAAAAGCAGATTCCAGCTTTAGCGTCAGAGGCTGACGCATTTGTTTTCAATCTGATTGATACTCCTGTGTTTAAATTTGGAATTAGTTCAAACAAGCTATTTGATTATCTTGCGGGGGCTCGGCCCATTATTTTCTCGTGTTTATCATCAAATAATCCCATTGAAGATGCTCAAGCTGGGATTACAGTTCCACCAGATAATCCTGAACTCCTTGCTGAAGCAATTGTAACACTTGCGGAAATGTCTTCGGATGACAGAGCTACTATGGGGCATGCTGGGAGAGTTTATGTTGAACAGCATTATAGCTTTGATGTCCTCGCTGCAAGATTGGCTGCCATGCTTGATGACGTGATAATAAAACACTGACTGGAAGTGGCTTAATAGAGTCTGTCTTTTAGGTAGGAAAATGCTAAAGCGTTTGATTGATATTGTTGGTGCGCTGTTTGCACTATTGTTGTTTAGCCCTTTAATGCTATTCACGGCCTGGAAGGTAGCAAAAACCATGGGTAAACCTGTTCTTTTTCGACAGGTGCGCCCTGGGTTAATTGGCAAACCTTTTCAAATGGTGAAATTCCGTTCTATGAGAGATGCCAACGGGCCAGATGGAAAGCCACTAGCTGATGCGGAACGTATTACCCCTTTTGGTAGTTTTATGCGCCGGGCAAGCCTTGATGAATTACCAGAGTTTTGGAATGTGCTGAAAGGTGAGATGAGCCTGGTTGGGCCTCGCCCATTACTGATGCAGTACCTGCCGCTTTACTCTAAAGAACAGTATCGCCGTCATCAAATGAAGCCAGGTATTACCGGTTGGGCACAAATAAATGGGCGTAATGCAATCTCCTGGGATGAGAAATTTAAGCTCGATGTTTGGTATGTAGATAACCAATCAATCTGGTTAGATATCAAGATTCTACTTTTAACTTTTAAAAAAGTTGTGCTACGAGAAGGTATCTCTCATGGTGAGGAAGCAACTATGCCTGTTTTTGAAGGATCAAAAGAGCAGACATATAGTAATCATGAAATTCTTGATTCAAAAAATAATACCAAATGAATAAAAAATTACTCATTTTAGGAGCCGGCGGTCATGCCCGAGTTGTCGCCGATTGTGCTTTAGCTATGGGTATTTGGTCATCTATCGCTTTTTTAGATGATCGGTATCCTGAGCTATCTCTAATTAATGACTGGCCAGCAATAGGTCGTATTGCTGATCTGGAGTCGTTTATTTCTGAATATTCAGAAATGGCTTTAGGGGTTGGCGTCAGCTATGAAAGTTTACGATTAGAGTTGATTATTCGTGGTCAGCAAGTCGGCGCGAAATTTCCTGCCATTATTCACCCATCAGCAACTATTTCTCCTTTTTCAAAGATAGGTGAAGGTTCGGTGGTTTTTGCAGGTGTGGTCATTAATGTGAATGCCTCTATTGGTTCTGGATGTATTATCAATACAGCTTCATCCATAGATCATGATTGCCTGGTAGGGGATGGTAGCCATATATCACCAGGTGCTTTGCTAGCCGGTGGTGTCACCATAGGTGAAAAGGCTTGGGTTGGCATGGGGGCAAAAGTTCTGCAGTGTATTTCTGTGGGGCCTGAATCTGTTATTGGTGCTGGAGCTGTTGTCCTTTCTGATGTTCCAGCAAATAGTAAAGCTGTTGGTGTACCTGCCAAACTTATCTCATAAACCTGTTTTTTATACTCACTTTAATTTACAAGCTTAGATTAGCCATGCTTAATACCCCATTTTCTCCCTGGCCTTTTTTTACCAAAGAAGAAGCCGATGCTGTTAGCCGTGTAATACTGTCGAATAGAGTCAATTATTGGACCGGCAACGAAAGTCGTGAGTTTGAATGCGAATTCGCTGAATATTGTGAAACGTCCCACGCCATCGCTCTAGCCAACGGCACATTGGCACTCGACCTTGCTTTGAATGCTTTAAACGTTGGCCCAGGTGACGAGGTGGTAGTTACCCCCCGCACCTTCCTCGCTTCAGCCAGCAGTATTGTTAACGCCGGTGCTACACCTGTGTTTGCTGATGTGGATCGTGACTCACAGAATATTACTGCAGAAACCATTCGTGCAGTATTAACGGAGCGTACCAAAGCCATTATCTGCGTGCATCTAGCCGGGTTGCCTTGTGATATGGACCCGATTATGGATTTAGCCGCCAAGAAAAATCTTTATGTAATTGAAGATTGCGCTCAGGCTCATGGCTCAAAATACAAAGGCAAGCCCGTAGGCAGTATTGGCCATATCGGTGCATGGTCGTTTTGTCAGGATAAGATTATGACCACTGGTGGCGAAGGTGGCATGGTCACCACCAATGACGAAGTACTTTGGAAAAAGATGTGGTCCTTTAAAGATCATGGTAAGTGTTACGACGCTGTTTATAACACAGACCATCCACGAGGCTTCCGCTGGCTCCATAATTCCTTTGGTACTAACTGGCGTATCACAGAAATGCAATCAGTGATTGGCAGAATCCAGTTAAAACGTATGCCTGAGTGGAAACGACAGCGGCAAAGTAATGCGGCTGCAATTACTGAAGTTTGCAAAACGATTCCTGCTTTGCGTGTTCCGGAATTTCCTGCTTATATGGAGCATGCCTGCTACAAACATTATGTCTTTGTACGTCCTGAAATGCTTAAGGATGATTGGGATCGAGATCGTATAGTTGATGAAATCAATGCAGTAGGAGTTCCTTGCTATCAGGGCTCCTGCTCCGAGATTTATCTGGAGAAGGCATTTGATAATACTGATTTTCGTCCGAAAGAGAGGCTTGTCGTTGCACAGGAATTGGGCGACACCAGCTTGATGTTTTTGGTGCATCCAACGCTGACAGCTGATGAGATTTCTAAAACGGTTCAGGGTATTCAGAAAATAATGAAAGAAGCTTCTCTTTAATAGAAGAGACATTTAATTTTTACCAGCCTTCGTTCAAATGCTCTAAATGTGCCGCAAAAGGTTGCCCTGTACAGAAATGCAGGTCAATAACCGGAAGGGGGCCGGCGAGTGGGGCACAGGTCTATTCTCTTTGTCGGCAATTATTTCAGAATTACCGACCTACGGGGGGAGGTTTCTGGGCCTTGGGTGGTGTATGGGGAGGTTGGAGTTTTGCCACTCATTTATTGCTCTGTGTAGTGTTGGAAATATAGGAAATTCCCTTTTATAGCGGTGACAAATTATCAACGGACAGCCTTTCTATGAGAGATAAATTACTCTCCCTGCCAAGATACCAGAAACACATGATTACCCTTGCAGTGGATACGCTTTCCATCTGGCTGGCGTTGGTTCTTGCGTTTTCAGTACGACTCGGCTGGGAGAATTTTTACGATCGGTATCAGCCATTATTCATCACATTGTTATTGTTAGCACCAGTGGTTTCGCTACCCGTCTATATCCGCTTTGGGCTCTATTCTGCTGTTTTGCGTTATATGAGCCACCAGGTGCTTTTGACCATACTCAAGGCGACAGTTATTGCTGTATTGGCGCTTATCTCGGTATTTTACCTTTTCGGTATAGATAGTATGCCCAGGGGGGTGACGATTTTATATTGTTGCTTCTCAGGCCTGTTTCTTAGCTTGACTCGCTATGGTGCAAGGCAGTGGTTGAGAGGGTACAAACTGATGGATGTGCTTAAAATTATTTTCTCTATACAGCCGGTGACCTCTCATAAAAAGGTTAATAAAGCCTACGGAATTCCTGTCCTTATTTATGGAGCGGGTGCGGCAGGTGTCCAGTTGGCTGAAGCCCTTAATAAGTCGAGAGAGTATCATCCTGTCGGATTTATGGATGATAACGTTAAGCTGAAAGGTCGCGTCATCATGGGGAAGCGGGTTTATCATGTCGCTTCCAATATAGATCAGGTTATTCGTGACACTGAGGCAGAAGAAATTTTGCTGGCTATTCCTTCACTGAGCCGAACCCAACGGGCAGAAATCCTCCGTGACCTTGAATCGTCAGGATTGCCCATAAAAACCATGCCGGGTTTAAGTGATCTAGCCAGTGGACGCCTGATGATACAGGAAATTCAGGCCGTTGATATCGCCGATGTATTAGGCCGCGAAGAAGTTAAACCCATTCCGGAATTGATTGATAAACACATTGCCAATAAGGTGGTGATGGTGACCGGTGCCGGTGGTTCTATAGGCTCCGAAATGGTTCGGCAGGCTTTATTGCGCAAGCCAAAGATGATTATTCTGTTTGAGCATAGTGAGTTTAACCTTTACACCATCGATCAGGAGATGCAACGCTCTGTCCGGCTAAATAATCTGGATGTGCGTATCATCCCATTGCTCGGTTCTATAAACGACCCTGGCCGAATGCTGGATGTAATGCAGCGTTATAGTGTAGAAACACTTTATCATGCGGCGGCCTATAAACATGTACCCATGGTGCAGCACAATGTTTCTCAAGGATTGCGGAATAATGTACTGGGCACTTTGTATACCGCTCAGGCGGCTATTGTTGCCGGTGTGAAAAACTTCGTTCTAATTTCGACTGACAAAGCCGTTCGTCCGACCAATGTGATGGGCGCTTCTAAGCGATTGGCGGAGATGGTGTTGCAATCGTTGAGCAAAGAGCAATCGTTAAGGCTTTATCACCCGGAATTTTATAAATTTCAGCCTGATCAGCTTATTCAGAATCAAACCATTTTCACCATGGTGCGTTTCGGTAACGTTCTGGGCTCCAGTGGTTCTGTGATTCCGGTATTCCGAGAACAGATTCGCGCTGGCGGGCCGGTTACAGTCACCCATCCGGATATTAACCGTTACTTTATGAGCATTCCTGAAGCTGCCCAGCTGGTGATACAGGCGGGAGCGATGGGGGACGGCGGCGATGTATTTGTTCTTGAAATGGGTAAACCGGTTAAAATCATTGATCTTGCGAAACGGATGATCGTTCTTTCTGGCCTCTCAGTGAAGAGCGATGAAAACCTTGATGGTGATATTGAAATTACATTCAGCGGTTTACGTCCTGGTGAAAAGCTTTATGAGGAATTATTGATTGGTGATTCGGTAACAGGCACGGAGCATCCGAAAATTTCCCGAGCCTATGAAGAGTTTCTTTCCTGGGAAGAACTAAAAGGGGTTTTGGATGAGATGAACGAAACGCTTCATGGGCACCATTATATAGTCACCAGGGAGTTGCTTCTTCAGTATGTAAATGGTTACCAGCCCAGTTCAGCTGTGGTCGATTGGTTGTACAAACAGCCAGAGACAGAGGAAGAGCTTTAATCGTTCATTTCTGTATTGATATACTGCGGAACAGATGTCTTTCGGAATGGCTTTACCTTTATTGAAGCAAGCGAGTTTGCTCCATGGAGTATGATTTATATGCCTGATGAAATCAGGGAGAGTTTACCCAAGAGCGTTCAAGAGAAGTGGGTGCTTCAACTCTGTCATGGCTATGGCATGCCTTTTCATGATGTTGCCCGTCAATATGCCGCTTTATTTGCAGGAACGGAATATAAGGTTTGTACAGTATTTTTGACCGGGAAGAAGAATGAACAGGTTGCAAAATTTGTTGGTTCTGATGACGTTGTGTTTCTGGAAAATACATCAAAAGATATTCGTGGCCTGAAGTTAAAACAAATTCGTCAGGTACGTGAACTGTGTTCCAAACGACATTACGAATTTTGCATAGCTCACCGGTTTAAGTCGGTTTATATTGCCACCCATGTTGCCAATCTGTTTGTTATGGGTGTGCAGCATGCTTTTGGTGGTTATCAGCGTTGGGGGCGAAAGTTCTATATCCAAAGGCAGAAAAAGAACCTTGCCTTGATGGGAGTCTCCAATGCGGTAAGGGATGATATTCGCTCTTGTTTGCCGAAATTTCCGCAAGAAAATATTGTTACGCTCTATAACAGGATTGATATTCAACAGCAGAAGTCAGGTTTGTTAGATCGGGAAGAGGCAAGGCGTGAACTAAATCTTCCAGATGATGCCTTTGTCTTTGCCAATGTAGGTCGGTTACATCCCGATAAAGATCAATCAACGCTGCTTAAAGCGTTTGCTGATGTCAGTAAAAAGTACCCGAAAGCATTGTTGGTGATTGTTGGAAAAGGACGGCTCGAAGAGTCGCTGAAGGCAGAAGCCAAAGCGTTAGGTATAGAGGAACAAACCCGTTTTACGGGTGTGGTGCCAGAGGCGAGTAAATACTTTCAGGCATTTGATGGCTATATTCTCACATCGGATCATGAACCTTTTGGAATGGTTTTACTGGAAGCGATGTTGGCAGGCCTGCCAATTGCTGCCTGCAATACAGGTGGCGCCTCTGAAGTGGTTTGCAATACAGGCATAACCTTTGAACTGGGTGATTTTGCGGAGCTCGCCAGGGCAATGGAAAAAATATTGAATATCACGGATGAGGAAAGACGAGTCGCGGCTCAGGCTATGGAGCAAAGGCTGATCAGCCATTTTTCAGATGAAGCCGTTCGCGAAGCCTTTTGGCAGCTTCCTTTTGTTCAGCCGTTTTCTGGTTAAGGTTTGACCTTTTTTTTCTGTGGAGCTTAAACATTGAAGTTATTGTTACTGGTTCAGGATGAGCAGCGCATTATTCTTGATCGTTTTTATGAAGAGATTGCCAGTCAGTTTGATGATGCAACGATTATGCGCCTGTCATCCGAAGAGCAGGCGGATCTGAAAGGCTACTTTGAACAGTATATAAAATGTGATGAGTATGACCGTATAGTTCTGTTTCTGCGTTTCAAAAAAGAGATTCGTCAGGTGGCTTTTCTCAGAGCGATCCCAAATCTTGTTTTTTTGGAGCACGATGCTTACCAGAATTACAGCAAGAGCAAATATAAGGGCGTATTTTCACGGCATTACAAAAAAATCCCATGGGTTCGCGTTTTGTCATCTGGTTTTACCGTTTCCCGAAAATTACAGGCTGAAGGCATTGATGCTTTATTTGTTCCCAAATGTTATGACGATGCAGTAATTAAAAACTATCATCAGGCCAGAGATATTGAGTTGGGTTTTATCGGGAGCATAAAAAATAAAACCTACACCCAAAGGAAAGAGTTTCTGGAAAAGCTTTCAACCGAAGAGCCTTTGCTGATCACACGCACAAATTCTGGTGATGACTATGTTGCAACTCTTAATCGAGTAAAGTTTTTTGTCAGTGCGGATATTGGTATGGGCGAATATATGATCAAAAACTTTGAGGCAATGGCGGCCGGTTGTGTTGTGTTGGCCTGGGATCAAGGGGAAGAGGAGAACAATGCCCTTGGTTTTAAGGATATGGAAAACATTGTACTTTATCGATCCCTTGATGAGTTGAGGAACAAGCTGCATAACCTTCGGGAAGATGACGAAAAAGTACAGAAAATAGCTGCCAATGGTCAGCAACTTGCCGAGCAGAGATATACCTACACAAGTACTGCGAGCCAATTGGCTAAAGCTTTAATTCCTCCTTTGAGAGTGCCTTGCAAAAAAAGAGTGTTATTCTTCCATCGGTACTCATACAGTTGACAACCCTTCCATTCCAAACGATAACCCTAACTGTCTGTTTGATCTCTTAAGCCTTGTAGTTTTGGACACCCCTTGTGTTACACATTTCCCCCGTAAAGTTTCCAGAGGACGTCAGCTTTTTCACAAAGCTGATGACATTGGGTTTGTTGCTTACTCTCGTGAGCAGTTTCGTGCCGATTTCCAGCAAATTCGGGAATAATATATTTTATATTCTCGTACTGCTACCATTCCTGATCAGTTTGGCCACAAGCGAAAGGGCTAATTATCGTCTCGGCGTTTTAACACCCTGGTTTTTAGGCTTTATCGCTGTGATGAGCCTGTTTGCATTCCAGCATGAACCACTTAAGGCCATCAAGTACGCTATTTACCTCATGTGTTTCTGGTCAGTGATCAGTTCTCTTGTCGCAAGAAAAATCATTTATACCGACAAACTTGCCCTCTGGATGATGGGGTTAAGTATTACTTTCAGCTTGGTCCTGCTGTTTGTGCACTTTGTGATCAACGCTCAACCATTATCTGTTCGCCCTAATTTTTGGGAATACTTTCGTTTTGGCAATCCTATCCATGTCTGCATGTTATTGGTGTTCTTTACAGTTACGGGGATTATGGCACTTCCTGATCGCTTAAAACCTGTTTTAGGAAGCATTGTTATTTTGACGATCCTCGTTATACAAAGCTTATTTCAAACAAGAAGTGGTATTGCCGGATTGCTGGGAGCGGGTGCATTTTTGATTCTGGTAGTCGTATCGAATAAATGCAATATTGGCAAAGCTGGTATTATGGCTGCAGTGGTTGTAGTGATAGGTGGCGTGCTGATTAATCAGATGAATTTTTTTGATGTACTGATGGCAAGAGGTGAAAGTTATCGGCTAGAGCTTTACAGAATCTCCTGGTCTGAGTATCAGGCGTGTAACTGGCTGACAGGTTGCGGATATGGCTACGATTTTAAATCCACCTTGGCTGGAGGACACCCGGTTGCACATCCCCATAGTATTTATTCGTCGTTGCTTATTTACCTTGGGCCGCTGAGCCTTATTGCCTTATTGGCTTTGCAGTTGAGAGCCTTCTTTGCTAACTGGAAGATGATGTCTCCCTGGTTTTATGGTGTGGCTGCATCGTCTGCTTTTTTCTTTCTGGATGGAAAAAATATTCTGGATAATCTGAATATCACATGGATTTGCCTGGTTCTTCCCCTTGCCATTATTGATGGTCAGACCAGAATCAGTAAGGAGTCGAAAAAATAATGGGAAGTTTTTTTAGTAAAGACAGCGATGTTACCTTGGTGATCACCAGCTGTGGCAGATTTGAGCATTTGAAGCAGACGCTGGAATCGTTTATCTTGCATAATACGTATCCAGTGAGAGAGATCATTATTACCGAAGATTCTGGTGATAAATCTGTTTGGGATTTTCTACCTGAAAGTATTCGTGACCGGGTTCAGCTCATTATCAATAAACCCAAGCTAGGGCAAATCAAGTCCATAGATCTGGCCTACTCAAAGGTTGAAACAGACTATATCTTTCACTGTGAGGATGACTGGTCATTTTATCGACCGGGTTTTATCGAAGACTCAATGAAAGTGATGGCCACCGATGAGAAGATCATTCAGGTATGGCTGCGAAGCTTTCATCATGATATTGCCATTCATAGCCCATACCATTTCCTTAAGGAACGCAAGCAGGCCGACGATGTGTATTTTTACCCATTGGGCTCTGAAAAAGAGGACTGGCAAGGCTTTTCGTTTAACCCGGGGCTTAAGCGGGTTTCTGATTATACATCCATCAAGAGCTATTCCTCTTTTCCCAGCGAGAAAGAGCTGTCTCGACACTATGCTCAGTTGGGATACTATGCAGCCATTTTGGAGAATGATGCAGTTCTGCATACCGGCTTTGGCGAGCATGTGGAGGATGTTCGAGAGAAAGTTAAAAAGCGTAAGCGTAAGCAGAAAGAGTTGGCGATCAAGCTTCTGTGTTTGCTGGTTGGACTTTCAGCAGGCGTTTTACTGGGTGGATAAACTATGAGGTTTTGGAGGCGCTGGCTTCTACGGAAGGAGCTGAAGAAGAATGGAATCAAAATATCAGGGAAAATTCTCGACAAAAAACACGCCTTCACTCTTGAAGAGGGTTCAGCGCTGGGGCATGTAAACCTGGTAGGAAATCACAGTCATGATTTCACAATAGGAGCCCATTCGTATTGGAGAAGTGGGAGCTGTATCGGCAGTGTTTCTATTGGTCGGTTCTGCTCTATTTCTACGGAAGTGATCATTGGGCTTGAGAAAAATGGCCACCCACTACATTGGTTGAGTACATCTCCATTCCAGTACTCCCGGAACTCGATAACCAGACAGAGCACCAAAGGTATGCTTGATTATCAGCCGGTAATGGATACGACTTCGGTTGGACATGATGTCTGGGTTGGTAATCGAGCCATCATTTACAACGGCTGCTCCCTTGGAGTGGGTTCTGTTATTGCTGCAGGCTCCATCGTCACGAAGGATATTCCTCCTTACGCAATTGCTGCGGGTGTTCCTGCAAAAATTATTGGCTACAGATTTACTGAAGAAATGATAAGTCAGTTGTTAGCCAGGGAAAAATCATGAAACCCCGCACAACCACAGGCCTCAAGGTCTGTAGATAACATCGCATACATGTCAAAATACA
>NZ_CANMAO010000042.1 GCF_947495845.1 uncultured Endozoicomonas sp.
TTCATTGTTCTATCAAATAGTGCTTACGACAATTTTCTGATAATGGATTGTGTCGCATATTCATCGGGAGTGGCTGCGCCTGGCGAAGCACCAGAATATACCGAAGGCCGCGAAGGCTATTTCTGGGTAAAAGAACTCAGTGGCAATAGCGCAAAAACAGTGTTGAAAATGGACATTCGCGACTTTACCCGAAAAGGCTATCAGCAGCGCATGGCATTTCTGAAAACCCTCAGTGAAGGCTGCGCAACGCTGTGGGGAGAAAGCAGTATCGAAGTTCAGTTGTCTGACCGTTATGAAAACGTGGCAAACAGTCTTGAAGGCGATGCAAGTTTTCCTATTGCCATAGCCAGAGAAGCCTATGCCAGAAACAACATCACCATGACTGCAACACCCATGCGTGGTGGTTATGATGGCGCCGTTCTTTCACAAAAAGGGCTACCGTGCCCAAATATTTTTACCGGTGCCCATAACTTCCATTCCATTTACGAGTATTTACCGGTGGATTCATTGAAAGCTGCCAGTAACGTTGTCATTGAGGTAATTCGTATTACCGCCGAGAAAAACTGGTAAAAAGACAATGCCGCATTTTTAATGCGGCATTTTAAAAGACATTCACCTGACAAATAACACTGACCCAAATCAATAAAACAAACCCTAAACATTAATTTCTTTGTCAGAAAAAACGTTTAATCCTTGCCAAAAATCATGAACTGCATCTCGTCTGGATTCTTTTGATCGATACGCCACAACATCAAGAGGCACTTCAAAGCCAGCATCATCAGAAAATAGTTGTGTAAGTTTGCCTGCCTCCAGCTCATCAATAACCGCATGAGAAGGAACCCATGCAACACCGGCACCATTAACAGCCATTCTGATTAACGACTCACTTAATGTGGTTTCAAAAACTTGTTTCAATAATGGTTTTTGTTTTTCAATAATGGCGTTCACAATATTACTGAGAAATGTATTTTTTGAATAGGCTAGAAAAGGAATCGGAGTTAATCGATTAACGACCAACTCCGGCGAAATCACCGGAATAATGCGGGTCGTGTAAACCACCATTTGCTCCACCTTATCTTCCAGTAGAAAAGCAGGGCGCATGCCCGGCATGTCATAGACAAAAAGAACATCCGTATGATTTTCCATCAGGGAGTTGAAATGATTATCAACGCCCTGAACTGATGGAGTCAGTGAAACATTCAAGTGACCAAAGAGATCTTGAGTTGCATGGAACAGTCGCGGCATCAAGTTCAGCGCAAAGGAGTGAAGGCAAGTAATACGTATAGTGTTGTCTGTTTTGAGAGCAAAGGATGAAAAATCATCACTGGTTTCTTTGATCAGAAGCAACATTCGCTCAGCATAGGTAACAAATTTCTCACCATCCAGGGTTAACGTAACGGGGTAAGACGTTCTATCAAACAATGGAATACCAACCCAGAGCTCCAATGCTTGAATGCGTCGACTAAATGCAGACTGGGTAACATGTCGGGCTTTTGCTGCTGCCGAAAAGTTCCCTAACTCCTTAAGGCTCATAAAATCATGAAGCCATTTAAACTCCAGAGAAGACATCTAACTTCCAAACCTGAATTTAATATGATCGGATACTTAAATCCAATTCTATCAAACAAGTTATGTTTTGAGCGAATAGTATTATTCGCAATCAGCAATGGAAATAAAAATACTTTTAAAGCCATTAGTCGTACTCTCTGAACCGTCATCGAATCAAGCGATCCATTCAAAGAAATACTTGATTCCAATAATTAATTCGCAATTTTATTGTCTCAAGTCATCTTATGTTCACTCTTTTAAAAAACACCGACTTTTTTAAGCCGGAACATGTTGGCAAAACGGATATATTGCTGAGTCAGGGAACGGTACTAGCAATAGAACCGGAGCTGAATGTTTCCGGTCTGGCCAATATCAACATTATAGATTGCAAAGGAAAGATCGTTACTCCCGGTTTAATTGATCAACACCTTCACTTGATTGGTGGCGGTGGCGAGGGCGGGTATACCAGCCGTACACCACAAGTCACTCTTTCCAACCTGATCAAATCCGGAACGACCAC
This sequence comes from uncultured Endozoicomonas sp., assembly GCF_947495845.1. GTDB lineage: Bacteria > Pseudomonadota > Gammaproteobacteria > Pseudomonadales > Endozoicomonadaceae > Endozoicomonas. Next base: position 2,069 of record NZ_CANMAO010000042.1, read on the forward strand.
CGTCGTTGGTGTTCTCGGTACCGATGGTATCTCCCGTTCTCCAAAAGATTTATACGTCAAAGCCGCTGCATTGAATCTGGAAGGCATTACTGCCTATATGCATACCGGCTCCTATGAAGTGCCGACAAAAACCATTACCGCGTCCATCCGTGATGATCTGACCTTTCTACCTTCTGTACTCGGCGTAAAAATTGCTCTGGCCGATCACCGCTGCTCTTTCCCAACCACGCAGGAGCTGGCTCGAATTGTTTCCGACATTCGTATCGCCAGTTTGCTGGCCGGTAAAAAAGGCGTACTTCATATTCATATGGGCGGGTTACCGCAACCATTCGAGCAAGTGAATGCATTGCTGGAGATGGGGCTGCCAATTCAACACTTCTCTCCTACTCATGTTGCCCGCACTGAAGCGTTATTTATGGATGCCATTCAGTTTGCCCTTAAAGGCGGCATGATCGACATCACTTCTGGTGGCAGTCGATTTACGCCTCCAGAACAAGCCATCAAGCTTGCGATGGAAGCCGGTGTACCCGCCAATAGAATCACCATCAGCTCAGACGGCAATGGAAGTATTCCGAAGTTCAATGAACAGGGAGAAGTGATTGGGCTCACCGCTGCAGCAGTAGATAACAACCTGCTGCTTTTACCCCAGCTCATCAACGCCGGAATAACACCTGCTGATGCAATCGCCATGATGACGGCTAACGTCGCCGCTTCTCTGGGCATCAATAAAGGTCGAATCGATGTTGGGCAAGATGCTGACCTCTGCGTATTTAACGACGATTTCACACTAAACAGTGTCATCGCCAAAGGACAAATGCTGATGCAGAACCATGAGCTTCTGGTCAGTGGAAATTTTGAGTAACTCCATTTCACCGTAGTTTATCCATGGGGGATTTAATATGACTACGATTTTCAGCTTGTTAGTAATTGTCTTAATAGGCTATCTGATATTTAAGAAGTACAACGCTCAGGCTTCCCTGTTCTTTGGTGGCCTATTGTTACTGGGTGCTGCCATTGTCACCGATAACGGTGTACCTCTGGCAGAAGCTAAGAGCAGTGGCTCTGTAATGCTGGATCTGTTCACCTTTATTAAGGTGACCATGAGTTCTACTGTTGCCGGCCTTGGTTTAAACATCATGGCCGTCGCCGGTTTCGCCAAGTATATGGATCACATCGGTGCTTCCCAAGTGCTGGTAAAGGTGACCCTGAAACCTCTGCAGAAGTTCCAGTCACCTTATATTGTTATGGCGCTGGGTTATCTGGCTGGCCAGATGCTAAACATCTTCATTCCAAGCGCTGCAGGTCTTGGCCTGTTGCTGATGGTGACGCTGTATCCTGTATTGACCAAGCTGGGTGTGAGTAAACTGTCTGCTGTTGCCGTGATCGCTACCTCCGCGTGCCTGGATTTGGGACCAGCCTCTGGCAACTCAGTGATGGCGGCATCTAACTCCGGCCTGGAAGTGACTGACTACTTCATGAACTACCAGTTCATCGTGGGTGGTATTACCGCTGTAGTAATTGCTGTTATGCATTTCTTTGTGCAGCGTTACTACGATACTAAAGGGCACGGTGCCGAATACAGCCAAGAAGTAGACGTCGATGTTAAGGATAAAGCCGCGCCAATCTGGTACTCCCTGCTTCCATTGGTACCACTGGCTCTGATCTTTACCTTCAGTAAAATGATTATGTCGTCTGTTAAGATCGACATTCCAACGGCAATGTTTGTTTCCCTGACCATTGCCATGGTTTGTGAGATAGCCCGTCAAGGCGCTAAAGACACCATGAGCTCTATCCTGGTCTTCTTTGATGGCATGGGTAATGCCTTTGCACGAGTGATTACCCTGATTGTTGCCGGTCAGGTATTTGCCAGTGGTTTAAAAACCATCGGCATTCTGGAAACCGCCATCAACGCAGCGACGTCTGCTTCTATCCCAATGGCGGTGCTGATTATCCTTATGGTTGTTGTTATCGCTCTGTTCTCCATCCTGATGGGTTCTGGTAACGCACCATTCTTTAGCTTTGCCGCACTGGTTCCGGATATTGCTGCTAAAGTGGGTGTTCTGCCTGTGGCAATGTTGCTGCCAATGCAGCTGGGTTCAGGTATTGCGCGTTCTATGTCGCCTATCGCCGGGGTTATTATCGGCGTTGCCGGCATCGCAGGCGTGAGTCCTTTTGATATTGTTAAACGGACTGCACCAGTTATGATAGTTGCACTGATTGTATCTACCGGTACTTCTATCTTGTTAACTCTGTAACCTACAGTAGATTTAACAGTGACATGAATGGCACCTCCCAATCCGGCAGGTGCCTTTTTTATAAAGATAACAGTATTTCATGGTTTTCAAATTATGATCATTAACCGGGATATTATCGCGGATATATCCAGAGATATGACGGAGATTCGTCATACTATTCATCGCAACCCCGAAACCGGCTTCAAGGAAGAGAGTACTTCTGCACTGGTTATCCGTATTCTCGAAAAATACGACATCAACATTACAACAGGTTTGGGTAAAACTGGTGTTGTCGCCACTATTACAGGAACCCAACCCGGTCGGGAGATCCTGCTGCGTTGCGATATGGACGCACTGAATGTCATAGAAGACACCAACCTTCCATATGCTTCTGAAAACTGCGGTGTTATGCACGCCTGCGGACATGACGGACATACAGCCATCATGCTCGGTGTTGCTACCTATCTAGCCCAGCACAGAGATTTCAGCGGCAAGGTACATTTGATATTCCAGCCTGCGGAAGAACGATTTGCTGGCGCCCTTGCTGTGATTAACGACGGCCTCTTTACCCGGTTCCCAGAGATTGATGCCGTGTATGGCGTTCATAACTGGCCGGGCATTCCAGCAGGTACCATCGCCAGCCGACCCGGCCCACTAATGGCCTGTGGCGGATCATGGAGAATGGTTATCAAAGGTACCGGTGGTCATGGCGCCATGCCCCATCAAACCACTGATCCTACCGTTGCACTGGGTGCCATCATCACGAACATACAATCCATTGTTAGTCGAAATGTTTCTCCGGTAGATGCTGCCGTGTTGTCCATCGCACATATTCATGCTGGTGACCCTGACGTGCGGAATGTCATTCCATCGGAAGTGATAATGAGCGGAACCTGTCGTGCATATGACAATAACGTTCACTCAATGGTCTTTGAACGGCTAAAGGAAGTAGCAGAGAAGACTGCAGCTGTTTATAACTGTGCTGCAGAAGTGGAAGTTCAGTATGGCTATCCTGCGGTAGTCAATGATTCTGAAAAAATGAAAGTTGCGGAAGCTGCAGCGATGAACACTGTTGGTGCGCAGTGGGATGGTGATATCAAACCGGTAACGCCTTCTGAGGATTTTTCCTATTATCAGCAAAAAGTACCCGGAGTATTTGCATTCATTGGTAACGGTGAATCAGCTGCACTTCATACGCCTAAGTACGATTTTAACGACAACATTATTCCGCTGGGAATTGAGTATTTTCTGAATATTGTTAAGTTGGAATTGAATTGATGTAGACCGCTGGGTACGGGTATTAGATTCACATTATACCGTTACCCCGAAGGTCTCATGAAACAGCATCTCGCTCCCATGCTACAGCGTGGGAATGCATACCCCAAACATCAGGGTTTCCGGCTCCCACGCACAGCATGGGAGCGAGGTTCCTTGTAAACCTACAGCTATTAACAGAGCTCAAAGAACCACTGGTAATTACTTTGACTCAGAAGATATTCTGGCCGGACACTTGGCGTCCAAGAGTCATCCCCCCCAACGCCCATGTGAAACCCATCCAAATAAACATATACACCATCTTCTGCATTTAGCTCGTTGGTATGGGCTGTTTTCGTTAACTGTTTCTGTCCGTACTGGCTAACACTGAAATGGAAAGCTCCGCCAACGTGAACATCACCCAGTGCCAGCTCTGTGGTGTCACAGCGAAGGCCGTTATCCGTTGGGAAGATATAAGGTGTGTGCATATCTTCAACGGTTTGCGACCAATGCCCAATATCAGCACTCAACTTTCGATCAGGGTAATTTTCATGGGGCCCGCGACCAAACCATTGCACCACTTCTGGTACAGCATTTAACCTCAAGCAGGCTCCAATTCTTGGCATTGGGGGTAATTCATTATCCACCGTCACATCAATATCGATACGCACTTTGCCATCGTCAGTGAATCGGTACATCCACACACTTCGCAACATCTGCTTGTCTGGCTGCTCCGGATGATAATAGCCGTGATGAGCAATAATCAGGCTTTGTTCAACATCACTTTCCACCAACAGACATCGATGCTGAAGGTTATGCAAACCAGCTCTTTTCCACCGGGGCATCCAGGCATTAGGATCTGGACGATCCACTTCGCTGACACCAATATCATTATCCAATGGTGCACGATAAAAATTGTCCATCACCGGTGACAACAAACGTTCTTTGTCGTTTTTTATCCAACTGACCAGTTGGCCGCTGCTACCGTCCAGCAGCCACTTGGACGACCTCGTTGTAATGGAAAAGCCAGTTGCTGTCGCTACCATGACAGCTGTTCTTGAGAGTTTTGGTATCACTATCTGATGAGATAAAGAACCTCCCAACAGGAATTGTTGACGCGCCACTTCATGGCCCGCATCCGACCATGATGTAGCCTCCACCTGAATAATGGAAAGATTCAGTCTTGGTGTTTTGCCAACAAGCCCCAGCGACTGTTCACTTAGCGACAATAATTCTGTCTCTGAAGGTGCGATGTTTAATGATTGCTCTCCATTACAGATGACGTCGTTTCCCGATAGCACCTGCCAAACCAGCAGATGGTTATCAGCTCTTGCAAAACAAGCCTCACTGGTTACTTTGACCTTGAGTGGGTGGGTAGACGTCAGTTCAAAGGTAAAAGGCTGCTGCGCCCTCTTGGCTTCAAAAAGTGCTGGGTGAGGTGTCTTATCCGGGAATAACAGGCCATTGATACAGAATTGGCGGTCATTAATTTCATCGCCAAAATCGCCACCATAAGCCCAGAAGTGCTGACCATTGTCATCATATTTATCCAATCCCTGGTCCATCCAATCCCAGATAAATCCGCCCTGCAAGCGTGGGTGCGTGCGAAAAGCCTGCCAGTACTCGGCAAAGCCGCCCAGACTGTTACCCATAGCATGGGCATATTCACAGAGAATAATTGGCCGTTTCTCACCGGGCATGCCAATCCATTTGGTTAATGCCCATTTATTTTTTTCAAGAAACTGTTGTGGCTGATCCTCATGGGTTCGACCATACATCGGACAGATGATGTCTGTTGCCGGCGTATCGGAACAGCCACCTTCGTATTGAACAGGGCGCGAAGAGTCGGTGTGCTTTGTCCACTGATACATAGCATCGTGAGCCGCGCCATAGCCCGACTCATTCCCCAGAGACCAGATAATAATAGAAGGGTGATTGAAATCCCGGCTGACCATACGCATCATGCGTTCAAGAAACGCGTTGACCCACATGGGGTCATCCGCCAACTTGCGCATTGGCGTCATGCCATGGGTTTCTATATTGGCTTCATCAACCACATACAAACCTAACCTGTCGCATAATTGATAAAATGCCGGTTGGTGTGGGTAATGAGAGCAACGAACCGCATTGAAGTTATTCTGTTTCATCAACATGAGATGCTCACGCACATCATCAATGGTTTCGTAGTGGCCGGTGGCAGGGTGATGTTCGTGTTTATTCACGCCACGTATCATCAAAGGTTGACCATTTAATGTCAGCAGTCCATTTTTGATTTCTACTTTTCGGAAGCCAACGTCGTAAGCCTCGCTTTCAATGTCCTTACCGGATACCGGGTCAACCAGAGTAACTACCAACCGGTATAGTGTTGGAATTTCAGCACTCCACTGCTGTGGGTTATTGACGGACAGTTGCAGTATGGTTCGATCACTGTACCCTCCTTTTTCGTCCATGGCTGGAGTGCCCACAGGGGAAGATTTAGAGACAGCCTCAACACCGTCAAGATACAGTGTCGTGCGAATAGAGAGGCCTTCACCATTCTCTGTATCCGCAATGATGTTTAATGAACCGTGCTGATAACGGTCATCCAGATCCGGTGTTACCCGTATATCAACCAATCGTTGTGCCGGTTTATTCAGTAGCCACACAGAGCGATAGATACCGCTGAGCCACCACATATCCTGATCTTCCAGATAGCTGCCGCCTGACCAACGCAAGACCATCACGCTGAGATGGTTGTCGCCAGGCTGCAAAAAGGGTGAAAGATCAAACTCCGCTGCCAGACGACTGTCTTGTGAATAGCCTACCTCTTCACCATTACACCAAAGATAAAAGGCGCTGTTCACACCATCAAAAATAATTCGGGTCTGACTATCCGCAGCCCAATGTTCAGGTAATTTATACGTTGTGGAGTAACAGCCGGTCGGATTTTTTGCAGGCACATGGGGTGGGTTGCAGGGGAATGGGTATTTCACATTGGTGTAGATGGGTTTGTCATATCCCTGCAGCTGCCAGTTACCGGGAACCAGAATAGTTTGATCGGTATCAACGCCTTTCCGGCAAAAGGGCTCAGAAACCAAAGAGGGAGACTCGTAAAATGCAAAAGCCCAATAACCATCAAGACTTAGCAGTGAATCACTGATGGATTCAGAAAGCGCTTCAGATTCATTGCGCCAGCTACTCAAAGGTGTGTGTGCGGTCAGGCGATTACGAGAAGTAATTTGCGGGCTTTCCCAGTCGTGAAGCATATTTTTGTTGATCATCAATTCATTCTTATAGGCAGGCCTCTGGTACCAGGGTTGTGACGGCAATCATCCAGAGCATTATCGATGCAATCCATTATTATCTGTGCGACATATTAAAATACTGATGCAGCTCAACAGTAAACAATACGATAAATATGATAACCATAAAAAAGGTCAGCTAAAGTGATTTCAGCTGACCTCTTGAATTTAGCGATAGGATTATAAAAACGACAACTGTCGTTAAACAACGGCCCCCAACTGGAAGATCGGCAAGTACATGGCGATGATCAAACCACCTACCAAAACACCCAGAACCGACATAATGATCGGTTCCATCAAACTGGTCAGACCATCCACCATGTTATCCACTTCGGTCTCATAGTGTGTGGCAACCTTATCCAGCATTTCATCTAATGCGCCAGACTCTTCACCGATGGACACCATTTGGATGGCCATGGAGGGGAAAATACCGGAGCTCTTCATTGCAAACTGTAATTGCTGACCCGTAGATACATCTTCTTTGATTCTTTTCGTGGCATCGGAATAGACGACATTACCCGCTGCACCGGCAACAGAGTCCAACGCATCGACTAGCGGCACACCAGCAGCAAATGTGGTTGCAAGGGTTCTGGCAAAACGCGCCACTGCTGATTTATCCAGAATCTCGCCAACAATTGGCAGCTTCAGAACGAAACGATCCTTGGTATCTCTTGCCTTCTGAGAGGTTGCCAGCACTTTCTTGAGGATAAAGATAGACGCAATAATCCCACCCAAAGCAACAAACCAATAGGCCTGAACGACTTCAGAAAGCCCGATGACCATCTGTGTAAAGGCGGGGAGCTCCGCACCAAAGCCCTGGAATACTTCCTCAAACTGCGGAACTACTTTTACCAGCAGAATGACGGTTACGATCATGGCAATCACCACAACCGCAATCGGGTAGTTCATGGCCTTTTTGATTTTCGACTTAAGCGCCTCTGTTTTTTCTTTATAGGTGGCGATACGATCAAGCAGGGTTTCCAATGCACCAGACTGCTCACCAGAACCGACCAGGCTGCAATAAAGATCATCAAAATATTCTGGCTGTTTGCTTAATGAGTCTGCGAGGGTGCTACCACTGGCCACCTCATTTTTAATTTTAACAATAAGATCCCTTAACGCTTCTTTTTCGACACCTTCCGCTGTGATGTCAAAGGCCTGAAGTAGCGGCACACCCGCTTTCATCATGGTCGCCAGCTGTCGGGTAAACAGGGCAATATCAAGGGGGGTGATTTTCCCCTTGCCGCCCAAAGAGAGCGACATTCCTTTTTTAGTGACTTTGGTGGCGTTTATGCCTTGCTTACGAAGCTCAGCTTTGACCAGCGCCAGGCTAGAGCTCTGCATCTCCCCGTTTACTTTCCGGCCGGACTTATCTTTGCCCTGCCAGACAAACGTTACTGATTTGGATTGTTTTGCGGCCATATTATGCGCGATCCATAGCTATTATCTTCGTTGACGATTATAAAGTGACTTATCTTCGGATCCTATCGAGAGAATCCCAAATACTGATCTGATCCACTTTTTCTGCAATTATCAATACTTCGGTCAAACCCACCGAGCCATTAACCACCCACCTCTATACGTTCAAAGGTGTCAATATTCAGGGCAGTCAGTGTTTTCCCCCACACGCAGCCTGTATCAATGGCGTGAATATTTACTCTTTTTGTTTCCCCTTCCAGAGATGCCCAGTGTCCGAAAATGATTTGCTCATTATAGGAAGGGCTCTTCGGAAAGCTGAACCAAGGCGCAAAGCCTTTCTGAGCTTTTGTACCTTTACTTTCCATGTCCAGCACACCATGCGCATCGCAAAAGCGCATTTGCGTCAGGTAGGCTGCGGTCATGCGGATTTTGCGTTTGCGCTTGTATTCGTCGTCCCACGGGCGAGGTTTGCTGGGCTTGAAGATTTTCTTTAGCCAATAGACATAATCATCCGAGCGCAAGGCGTCTTCTAATCGGCGAGCTTCTTTTTGCGCCTGCTCAATGCTCCACACCGGTGGAATTCCTGCGTGCACCATGGTGATCTGGCGCTTTTTACTGTGATGCAGGACTGGACGATGGCGGAGCCAATGAATCAATTCATCTGCATCCGGCGCTTCCAGCACCTCATCAAGGGTATCTTTTAGCCGAGGATTGCGGATTCCGCTGGCTATAGCCAGCAGATGAAAGTCATGATTGCCAAGAACCGCCACACACCGATCGCCAAGAGACCTCAAATAGCGCAGCGTCGAGAGCGAATCCGGCCCTCGATTGACCATATCACCGGCCACCCAGAGTTTATCTTGCTCCGGGTCAAAGGCCAGCTCATCCAACAAGCGCATGAGTGGATCGTAACAGCCTTGAATGTCGCCTACTGCGTATGTCGCCATTGTTTGTTCCCGCGGCTTATCGTTCAACCAAATAATCGGCAATTCGAACGAAGTCGGCAAGTGTCAGCACTTCAGGTCGGGCAGAAGGGTCAATATTCAGACTTTCCAACTCCTCAACCTTTACGTGCGCTTTCAAGGTGTTTCGAATGGTTTTACGACGTTGACCAAAGGCATCACGCACAACCACTTCCAGCTTCTCAACACTTTTGCAAGGGTGTGGCAATTCACGGTGAGGCGTCATGCGCACAATAGCAGAATCTACCTTCGGTGCCGGTTTGAAAGCGCCAGGGCCGACAGTGAACAAATAATCCACCCGACAGTAGTACTGCGTCATAATGCCCAACCGACCATAATGCTTCTCACCCGGCTGTGCTGCCAAACGCTGCACCACTTCTTTCTGCAGCATGAAGTGCATGTCGTCGATCAAACTTTCAAAGCTTAATAAGTGGAAGATCAACGGTGTAGATATGTTATAAGGCAAGTTACCAATAATGCGCAGCAGGCGCTCATCGGTTTTCAGGCTGGCAAAATCAAATTTGAGCGCATCCGCTTCATGGATTCTGAAGTGGTCATTCAAGCCAAAGCGAAGTAACAAGGTTGGAATCAAGTCACGATCCAGCTCGACCACGTCCAACTCACCGGCTCTTTCCAGAACATCGGCGGTCAAAGCGCCCTGCCCCGGGCCAATTTCTACCAGATGCTGACCCTTTTTCGGGCTGATAGACGCAATAATCTCACCGATCACGCCTGGGTCATGAAGAAAGTTCTGACCGAAACGTTTGCGGGCTTTGTGGTACGGAACAGCTGATTGAGACATGAAACTATTGCTCATCTGGTGATGAAACCGACCATAGCGCGAACCCTATGGCGATTGATTCGAATTGGAGGATATTAACGGTCGGCGTGGATTTTTTCTAGCCAATCATCTCAAGGGCGGAGTTGATGGCGGTGTAAAGGCTACCCGGATTTGCCCTGCCAGAGCCGGCGAGGTCTAGAGCCGTGCCGTGATCCACAGAGGTGCGGACAATGGGCAACCCAAGGGTGATATTGACCGAATTGCCAAAACCTTTGTATTTCAACACCGGCAAACCCTGATCATGATACATGGCCAGAACGGCATCGGCTTTTTCGAGATGCACGGGATGAAACAACGTATCTGCAGGCAGTGGGCCGGTCAGATTCATACCTTCTGCCCGAAGCGTTTCCAGCACCGGAATAATGGTATCGATTTCTTCTGAGCCTAGATGACCACCTTCACCGGCATGGGGGTTTAGTCCACACACCAGAATCTTAGGCGAAGCGATGCCAAACTTTGTTTGAAGATCATGGTTCAGAATTCGAATCACTTTGGTCAGTGAATCTGGCGTTATGGCTGAAGATACATCTTTCAAAGGCAGATGCGTGGTTGCCAGCGCAACTCGCAAACCTTCGGTTGCCAGCATCATCACTACTTTTTCTGTTGCCGTTTTTTCAGCAAGAAATTCGGTATGCCCACTGAACGGCACACCCGCATCATTAATCACTTCTTTACTGACCGGCCCCGTCACCATACCGTCAAATAAACCACTGACACAGCCTTCAACTGCCAGAGTGAGCGTATCCAGAACATATTGACTATTGGCAGGATTGAGAATACCAGCCTGAGGTAAAGCCCCCATAGCCACCGGTGCAACCAATAGAGTATTCGCTGCTGATGGCTGTTCATTTTCCGGATCAAACGTCTGCAATGTTACCGGGAGGCCAAGCTGTTCAGCTCGCTGGGATAACAGCTCTGGATCAGCCGCAATCACCAGCTGGACTGATCTGGAAAACTCTGGATTCTGAGTGGCAAGCAGCAGGCAAAGGTCCGGACCAATGCCTGCAGGCTCCCCGGCGGTTATCACCAGCCGGGGAATATTGCGGATTTTTGAAGGAAGAGAGTCCGTCATATCAGAGCTGGGATTCCACATACGCCTGATCACGAATTTCACGTAACCAAACCTGTAACTCTTCTTCGAACTTGCGGTTACCCAGAAGCTCTCTCACCTGGTTACGACGAACCTGATTACTGATATCCGATTTACGCTTACCCATTACTTCCAGAATGTGCCAACCGTAGGTGGTGCGGAACGGTTCACTGACCTGATTTTGCGGAATCAGATTCATCACGGTTTTAAATTCTGGCACCAATGTATTTGGATCAACCCAATCCATATCGCCACCGTTCAGAGCCGACGCCGTATCATCCGAATACACCTTGGCCAACGCGCCAAAATCTTCACCGGCGTTTACCCGATCGTAGATTTTCTCGATCAGCTTCTGAGCTTCCAGATTGCTGCGAATCTCATTGGGCTTGATCAGAATATGTCGAACATGAATCTGATCTTGAACAATTACTTCCTGACCTCGGGTATCCATCAGCTTGAAGATATGGAAACCAGCGGGGCTACGAACGGGTGCGGATGTCTCACCACTGTCCAGTTTCAGAGCCTGTTCGGCAAACAGGGTTGGCAGTTGATTGGCTTTTTTCCAACCTAGATCACCACCCTCCAGAGCGTTCTGCCCTTGAGAGTTGGCGATAGCCAGTGCCTGAAAATCACCGCCATTCTGCAGCAGTTTGGCCAATTCGCTGGCTTGCTTCTCAGCTGCCTGAACCTGCTCCGGGGATGGGTTATCCGGTGTCGCAATCAGGATGTGCCCCAAACGGTATTCCGTTTGGGTTTGGGAAAGGCCTTCCGGTGAGTTCAGGAAGTTATCAATTTCCTGCTCACTGATTTGCACCCGCTGGGCAATCTGACGCTGGCGCACACGGTTCAGAATCATCTCTTTGCGAATTTCTTCGCGAGCCTGACTGAATGGCACACCATCACGCTCAAGATTCTCCTTAAACTCTTGCAGTGTCAGCTGATTTCTTTCTGCAATTCGGGCAATCGCATCATTCAGAGACCAGTCATCAATATGAATACCGCCCCGTTTGCCCATTTGAATCTGGATATTTTCCAGAACCAGTTGTTCCAACACCTGCTTTTGCAGCACATCTTCTGGTGGCAGGGTAATATTTTTGGCAGCCAGCTGCCGGCGGACAGCGTCCATCCGGGCATCCAGCTCACTTTTCATGATCACGTCCTGATCGACTTTGGCAACTATTCGATCAAGCTCAACGCGATCAAGTTCAACGGAATCAGCCTGCGCAGAAATAGCCGTACTTCCCATAGACAGTACGCACAGGGATGCCAGAGCAATACGTTTCAATCCCTTCATCATTTACTTCTCGTCCCCATAACCTTTAATACCTTGAAGCAATTCTTTGGTGCCACTGCCGCTAAGATCACCAAGCCCTCTCAGGACAAACTGCAGCATAATACCTTTTTTGTAATCCGGATGATCGATATTGTTATCATCATCGATCCATTGTCTCCAGAACAGGCGCACCTGATAACAGCAACTGTTATATTCGACTCCGGACAGTAACTCAAGGTTCCTGCTGTTGGTCAAATCATGTTGCCAGCGTCCCATGGCCGACCATTTGTTGGAGATTGGCATGGCGAAAGACAGGTCTGTGATGCTCAGGTTGTTGTCTGTTGTTTGGTAGCCTGTAGGGTCTGCCGCATCAGGAATCAATCGATCTTCTGAGTTTTTTACATAACGATCAGATTGACTCAAATAACGATATCCCGCATTTAAGACGGCTCTATTGCTTGGTTTGTATTGATAATACAGACCATAGTTATCCATTCTATTGTTGTTGGTATCCCACATTAAATCCTGACGCAGACTCATTTTTCTTGTGATGTTATAAACCATCTCTGTAGCAAGAGAAGATGTAGATTCATGCATTTCTTCCCAGAGACGCTTTCCTTCGTCATTTAGGTTAGTATCCCAGTCATCTTTATCACTTGGATTATTAGTACGATTTCCAGCCAATGGGTTAATCCATAACTGCCTGTCTTCAAAATAAAGAATCTGCCCGAGACCAAACTTAAAGCGCTCAAACCCGTCATCTTCAATAAAGCGGGTTGCAATACCAAGCGACAGCTGATTAGCATCCCCTAGTCTGTCGTATCCAGAAAAGCGTGTATCCCTCCATAGAGAACTGTAATTGAAACCCATTAGAGCTGTATCGAACACAGGATTCATTTCCTGCCCCTTCTCATAAGGGGAGTAAAGATATTTTATTCTGGGCTCCAGCGTATGAGTGAACGAAGTGCTGCCGATGGTCGTCATACGATCAAAATACAGCCCTCCATCCAAGCTCAAGACAGGTACTGTTGTCTTTGGAGACTCACTGTAGTCATCCGTTTTATCAAATCCTGCGTAGGCTTTCGACAAGTCATCTTCAACGTCGGTCTTAATCAGATTACTTAGCCGATACTGAACATGCTGAACCTTAAGTGACGGACGAAGAAACCCATAAGAGCGTTCAAACGGCAGACTAAAACCCGTTTCAAGGTAAAGACGTTCACCATTGGCTCGATCAATACCATAGCCCTGACCATAAACACTTTCTTTATATTCGTGATCAGAGTCATTGCTGACAACCTCCCGCATATAATCCCAGTCTTTATCCCGAGTAAACTTGGTGTAATCCGCCACATAACTCAGATTGAAATTATCACCCGCAAACCAACTACCATCCAACTTAACCTGTGGCAGTTTGTTATAAGGGTCATCTGACGTACGACTCATGTTCTGATATTGGTGAGCATCCACACTCAGCTGCCAGCTGTGGTCAATATTACCGCCCAGATAACGGGTTCCGATGCGCTGGTTTAACGGTGCATTGGCAGACAAGTTAAGGTCTGTACTGAAATCATCCAGATAGTTTTTATCGCTGGCTTTGGCATAATCAATCTCGGCCTGCCATCTCGGCGTAAAGTTCGCCAGGTGACGGTAGTTAAGTAACCAGCGTTGTTTATCGTAATAAGGGTTGTCGTCTTTCAGCTCATCTTTATTCAGTAAGCCAGCCACACCAAGCTCGCCCTCATTGCGGCCAAGGGTTTCACCTTCCAGCAAATAGCGGAATTCATTTTCCAGCATGGTGCCACGTTTGGTCATATAACGAGGCGTGACCGTGGCATCGAAATTTGGCGCCATGTTGATGTAATAGGGAATGGAAAAATCAAACCCGTTATCGCTGCCCTGAGAGAAAGTTGGGTATAGAAAACCGGTTTTACGACGGTCATCAATAGGGAAAGAAATCCATGGTGTATACAGTACCGGCAAACGCTGAATTCTCAGCACTGCATGTTTGGCAACACCTTGGCCTTCTTCCATATCGAGCTTAACTTTGCTACCGGATAACAACCAACCATTGTCGCCTGGAGGGCAGGTTGTGTACGTGGCGTCGGTCAGTTCCATGGTATCGTCTTCATTACGCAGCAAGTGCGTAGCGTTACCACGGGAACCCTGACTGTGCAGAACATAGGCGGTGTCTTCTAGGGAGGCTCGACCGGTTTCTGTATTCAGGTCACCTTTTTCACCAACCAGCAACACGCCTTTATCCCGAAAGCGAACATTGCCTTCAAACTGCCCGTAACTGGTGTTTCGATCCAGCGAAGCGGTTTCACTTTCAAACTGTCGACTGCCCTGACGTACGACAACGTTGCCTTTAAAGTTGGCTATATCATTCTGGCCATAACTGGATTCATCCGACTCAACCAACATGGGTTGCTGATTATTATCACCGGAAAAATTCTTACCAGGGCGCTCAGGCTCAATATACGCGCCACAACTGTAGAACGGTTCCTTTGCCTTCTGCTCAGACGACAATTGGCTGATAGGCTGCCAATCTAACAGTGCTTTTAATGCATACCCCTGACCAGAAACTGCAGGGACGACTTCTACCGCAACCTGCTGACTTTCTGCCGGAGCTCGCGCAGCAACCACGGCTTTTGTTTTATAACCGCTCATGGATTTCAACGGTGCACTGCCATCTCCGGGTGCACAGAGCCATTGACCATTGGCTAAGGTTTGACAACGCCAGTCACTTGCTCCCGATTCCATTGCACCGGCACCCGAAGCCAGCATACTGGCTGCAACTGCGAGCGTAAGCGTCTTGGGAGTAAACGGTAAATAATGCATATCCATGAGCTAGCTAATCCCGGGAAAACAGTCATAATCGGAACATTCTATATGCATTTGCGCAGGAAATGCAGTTCTATTACGTATTCCCTGTGATAACCTTGAAGTTCTTATTCATCGCGCTTTACAGGATGCCAAGCGTTGGTTACCAAGATATCGAGCTCCCAGCAAACTCATCCAGAATCGTTGCGCCGGGACCAACTAGCCCACTGGGTTACCTCGGTTTTAACCAGTAACGAAAACCCCTTTCTGACTGACAAAAAGACGACTGTCTTTTTCGACGCTGCCACGGTTCCCCTCGACGGTGCAAACCTACCACTTCAACCCATTGGCAGTGACGCCGGTTTCCGAAAATACTACCGGCTGCAAACACCTCAACAAACCATCGTTGTCGTAGATGCTCCGCCAGAAACGGAAGACACTCAAGCATTCGTGAAGATTGATCGCTGCTGGAAAAAAGGTGGAATCAATGTGCCGGAAGTCTATGCCGTTGATTACGACCATGGTTTTATGCTTCAGGAAGATTTGGGTGATCAGCCACTGCAATCATTGCTTCACAGTGGTGCCGAAGATCAGCTTTACCCTCAACTGCTTGATATTTTGCTGACCATTCAACAACAGCCAGTTGATATACTTCCGCCTTACGACGAAACACTGATTCGCTTTGAGCTGTCTCTTTATCCACAATGGTTTCTGGGCGAACTGCTCGGGCTGGACACTCAAAATGCTGAACTGAAAGAACAACTATCTTCCCTGTTTGATGAACTGACGTCAGTATTTACCAGCCAACCTCAAGGCACTGTTCACCGAGATTACCATTCCCGCAACCTGATGCTGACACCGGAAAACACCATCGGCGTTATCGATTTTCAAGGCGCATTAAACGGCCCCCTTTTATACGACGCAGCATCTCTTCTTAAAGATTGCTACGTCTGTTGGCCTGAAGAAAAAACACATCAGTGGTTGAAAGGCTTTGTGAAAAAGCATCCTGAGCTTTCGAGTGTTGACGAACACCGGATCATTACCTGGTTTGACCTTACCGGCTTGCAACGCCACTTCAAATGCCTGGGAATTTTTTCACGACTTTGCCTCAGAGACAAAAAACCCGACTATCTTAATAACCTTCCCGGAACACTGGACTATGTTCTGGACTGCTGCCGAAAGTACCCACAACTGCAGCGCCATGGAATCTGGCTGGAAAATAATGTTAAGCCCATTTTACAAGAGCAGCTGGGCCGACTTTCTGAAGGTGTCGACATATGAAAGCAATGATTCTTGCCGCCGGTTATGGCAAGCGTTTAAGACCAATTACCCTGACCATTCCCAAACCACTGGTGCAGGTGGCGGGTCAACCTCTGATCACTTATCACATCCAACGTTTGGCCAAAGCGGGCTTGAATGATCTGATCATCAATCACAGCTGGCTTGGGGAGAAAGTGGAAGAAGCCCTCGGAGATGGTTCTCAATGGGGCGTCAACATTGCTTATTCTGCGGAACAGGAACCGCTTGAAACGGCAGGCGGCATACTGAATGCGCTCCCTTTGCTAACTGAAAACTCGGATGACAGCACCCCTTTCCTGGTGCTCAACGGTGATATCTACACCGATATTGAAGTGAACAGCCTTACCCTGCCCGAAGGCATGCTTGCACATCTGGTTCTGGTCGCAAACCCTGACTTCCACCCGGATGGCGATTTCTGCCTAAAGGATGGACAAGTGTCCCATAAAGCAGACACCCCAGACGCCAAGGCTTTCACATTCAGCGGCGTTAGTGTACTGTCTCCCCGATTATTCGCTGGCTACCGTGCTGGTGAAACCCTTGCCCTGGCACCATTGCTGATTGAAGCCATGAAACAGGGAAAGGTCAGTGGACAATACCATGATGGTTTCTGGGCTGATGTTGGGTCGATTGTGCGCCTTAAAGCACTGGAAGATTACCTTCAACAACGCCGAAGCTGAAACCACCCCAGTTAGAGCAGGACTTCATGACCGTAATACTCATCGGAGCACTGATCGGTTTTATGACCGGCGGCCCCTTTGGTGCCATTCTGGGCGCATTCGTTGGCTCCTGGATCAGCAAAAATATACTGGGTGGACAGGGCGGCCCATCCAGATTTGGCGCATCCGCAGCTTACCGCCAGAAAGCGCAAACGGCTTTTTTCCGCGCCACCTTTTTAGTGATGGGGCGAATCGCCAAAGCCGATGGGCGAGTCAGTGAATACGAAATAGAAGCTGCTCAAGCCATTATGAACAATATGCGGCTCTCGGAATCTCAGCGGCAAATGGCCATTGAGTTGTTTAATGAGGGCAAGAAACCCTCTTCTGATATCGAAGGCGCGCTGCAAGACTTCCGGCAGGTGGCGGGTGCAAACACACTGATCCCCATGTTTTTGGAAATCCAGTTAGCCGCGGCCTACGCCGATGGCAGCCTCAGCCCTTCTGAACAGGCTGTGTTCAGACAGGTTTGTGCGATTCTCGGCGTGGGAAGCTTCGCCTTTGACCAGATACACCGCCGTTTTATTGCTCAACGGGAATATTACCAGCAGAGAAGCTATCAGTCTGGCAGCGCACAGCACCCTTCCGGAATGAGCCTGAAACAGGCCTATGACGTGCTTGGCGTTTCCGAAAGCGCTTCAGATAGCGAAGTAAAGCGAGCCTATCGAAAACTGATGAGCGAACATCACCCGGACAAGCTGGTTGCCAAAGGCCTGCCGGAAGAAATGATGGAAGTAGCCAAAGAAAAAACCCAAGAAATTCAAGGTGCTTACGACCAGATCCGGGTAGCCAGAAAGAAATAAATTGAACTTTATATAAATTCAGAGGACTAACTGTACGAAGCACAAGCTTTGTGCAGAGTTCTCTGGAGGTCTTGCTGTGATTTATTACGCCAAGCGCAAACAATTTCAATATTGGTACATCCCTGCCGCCACAAAAACAGCCCTTGACCCTGATCAAAATGTTGTTTCGTGTTTTTCCGAATCCCCCAGAAAGACCCGGACATCATCAAAGAAAAAAAAGTACCTGATCTTTAAAGAGATTACCGAATTTTCTACCGCCATTGGTGAACGTGAAATTCAAGCGCCTTAATTTTTTGTCTTACTTGCCCATCGATCAATACACTTCGCTATCAATGGTTTTTTGGTAGGCTCATAGTGCTACATTAATTACGTTTTGTTCTGGCTTGGCAGCATTTATGAAATGCCTGGGCTAAGTCAGGCTTTCTTTATGGCGCATCAACTCATCGAACTCGATACGAGCCCGTTGTGCCAGTTCAGACGGGGTGAATTTCTGCTCTTTTGCAATGACCACCTTTTGAGTCAGCATCGCTTCTCTGTTCAACAGGTACTGGGGCTCATCACCCAAATCTGCGCCGGACATTCTGCGCGCCATGGCTTCCATACGAACTTCTTTCTTGCACAATACCAGGTTGTTTAAAGCCTTGCGTTCTTTTATGGCAGCTTTCGTTGCCTGATCCCGTAACGCTTCAAATCGTGCCAGGGCAGCCCCTTCCAGGCTCCATGGATCAACATCCGGAAGATCCTCAATATGAATGGTTGAATCTTCGTAACCTACCTGAGTAGCTATATCCAGATGCGTCGCTTTAACGGCAGCAATCATCAGCATAATCGCTATTATCAGCAAGGGGATGCCTCCAACAATGGCGGCAGTCTGCAGTGTTGTCAGGCCACCCACAAACATCAACACTGAAGGCATTAGGGATAAGGTAAACACCCAGAAAAGCCGATTCCAGCGCATAGGGTCATCAGTGACATTAGTCTGCACCACGGATGCCAGAATAAAAGAGATTGAATCAAACGTTGTTGCAGTAAAGATAATGCACAGGAGGGTAAACAAGCATATAAACACGTAGCTAAAATGCAACTGTTCAAGAACACTGAAAATGGCCTTCGTGTGCCCTGATTCATTCAGAATACCCACCACATCCAGCTGGCCACTGAGTTGCAGCGAGAGGCCGAAATTTCCCATCACGATAAAATAGAGAGCACAACCAAAAGAGCCACAGAAAATTGCACCAGCCACCATTTGTTTGATGATTCGCCCTCTGGATATCCGGGCAACAAAAAGCCCCATACTGGGCGCAAAGACCAACCACCAAGCCCAATAAAAAATAGTCCAATCCTGGGGGAAGTGGGTATCTTCAAAAGGACCATAGCCACCAAACGGTTCAGTCCACGTTGCCATAATGAAGAAGGTTGCCAAAACAGTTCGACGACACAGGCCACTTATCCTGAATTGGTTCAGGGCTAAAAAGGCGTACTCAAGCGGTATAGTTGAGGGTCTGAATACCAAGATCAAACTCACTACGAGAAAACCTTACGGCTTCAGAACCTACAGATGCGCTGAAATTGCGTTATACCATGCACTTGGCAAGCTACCTGAACCAGAAATTGCCCACAGATTTTACTGACGAGGCATATAAATACAGGAACCAATAGCCTTCCCTTCAAAAGACCATCATTGGATAACTTAAAAACAAATCATAATTAAACTGCGATGACTGAGTAATATATAGACTAGAAAGCTTAGCTTTTCTGACGATATATGCTGGATTGTAATACATAAAAAAAACGACAAAAGTCTAATTTATTTAAGTTGTTTCGTAAAAATACAGATTAGACTCAACGCTCTGTTTGGTGTGAGCAATAATACAAGATAGCTGTCACCATCATCCTTCCGGGCTTTATCCGGAAGGTTGATGGTGAAGCGCTTTGCTATCACGGAAAAGTCTTTGTGTTATTGCAAAAGCTCATCCAGCATGGCATTAGAATACAGGTTCAACGGG
Organism: uncultured Endozoicomonas sp.; assembly: GCF_947495845.1. Lineage (GTDB taxonomy): Bacteria > Pseudomonadota > Gammaproteobacteria > Pseudomonadales > Endozoicomonadaceae > Endozoicomonas. The sequence continues at coordinate 22,067 of NZ_CANMAO010000042.1, forward strand.
TCATACTCCTGCATAACACGGACAGTGCTGGCAAAGCTTCGGGGTGTTTGAGCAAAAGCCTCTGGGATTTTAGAACGCAAAACATCATTGTCAGTCCATGGTCCTCTGTCATCGGTATAACCCCAGCCTTTTGACCACTCGGAGCGCATTTCTGCTGCTGGGTATCTGTCGTATAGCCACCGTTCAATTTCCCGATATAGGGTATTGGCTGCTGGAGCGCCAGGCAGAGTAAGCAAATCCAGCCAGACCGCCGTATCAACCTTGGCATCGCTGGTACTGGATTTTGTTAATGCTGAAATGGCGGGTGGTTTAGGTGGCTGTCCGTTACGGGTTCTCAGGCTACCCGTTTCTTCCAAACCAGTGACACGGATTTCCATCGGGCCGGCCATTGGGTAGAGCCCACGTTGAGCATATTCTTCTGCTAATGACTGATATTTTTGCACAAAGTCGTGAATCATTTTCTGCACATCAGCCCTTGGGAGGTGAATGGCGTAGCCATTGGCTGTAACGCGCAAAGTGGATTTTTTCACATAAAGCAACGTGTGCCACGCTGGTCCCCAAAGATCATTCAAACGAATTACGCTGGCAGGTGTAGTGGATAAGTCGAGCTCAGAGCTGTCTGCATCATTATCAGACATGGACTTTTTCAGCTCTACACTGGTCAGTTTTCCATCCAAAGCAAGGTCAACTAAGCAGTATTGGAACTTGCCGAAACTGGGCACCAGGTGCGGGCTGCTGTTAACAATCGATTTGATCAGGCGGCTGCCAATGACCGGTATTTGATCAGCAAAGGCGTAATTATAGGGGCCTTTTGTCGCTTTTGATTCCGGTGGTTTTGTTGGGCTGTTTTCCCAGATTTTCAGCCACGGATATTCTGTGAAAGGAAACCAGATGGTTTCCATCCGCCCATAGCGGTCAAGAATACTCGCAGCCGTCTGTGAACTGTTGTTGGCATCTTCATGAAATAACTCTTTCCAACTGACGTTGGTGTAACTGCGGCAACGTAGATTGAAATTAGGTACGGCCTGAAGCGTTACTTCAGTAATGAGCAGACGCCCCATATGTGTGAGGAATACGTCGGTATCCTCCTCGTCTCTGTGAAAGGTTTTCGCTTCATATTTTCCGGTTCCACGATTATACACGACAGCTCTAAGGGATAAGACGGTATTACTCAAGCTGCCATGAAAGTTGGGGTCTTCGGTGGCGTTATCATATTGAACACCAGTTCCATGACCGTTAATGGCCAGAATTCCAGCAATGGTAATATCACCAGGAGCAGGCGTATTCTGAAACGCATAACCCTGGCTGGCGCCACCAGGTGAGCGGTTGTCGGATAAAAAGCGATATAAGTCTTCTGCCAATGTGCCTGAGCCTGCTCGCACAATGCCATAATCTGGCTGGGCTGATACCATTTCTACTGTATTGAGCAGTGAGGTATCCACTAATAATATATTGTCGTCTTTGGTCGTGCCCTTGGTAATGATGAGGGGTGACCAGTTATGCATTTCCCCAAGTGGTCTCACTTTGTAACCGTTTTCAGCAGCCCATTGCACAATGGTTACGGCATCACTTTCATTGGTCACTTTGGCTGCCAGTATCTGTTTAGCCTGAATGTTTTCAGACCAATTAATAAAGTTAACCCTGTAAAAGGTGGCATCACATCCTGTTAGTAGTGCAGACATCGGTAAAGAGGTGGCAACCAGTGCGGTAAAAGTAAGGGTTGATGACGTTTTTAGGAAATGACGTCGACTTTGGTTCACTTCTGGTGAATTTGTTTCGCTGTGTTTATTCTTCATTGATCCTATCCTTGGGCAAATGGAAATATACAGCTACCAGTCTCTGAAGGTATCGAAGATTGTTGAAAAAAAGAACTGAATTCAAGGAAAATAGGAATTGAATTCTGAAAATATCTGGGTGGAAAAGTGCACCAGCGTAAGTACCCGGCCATATGGAATCGAATATTTCTGGCTTGTTGATCAGGTTCTCTGCAAGGTGCAACGGCGGGAGCATAGCGAGCTATGTGACCAGATTTGCAACGCAGTCAGAGGGTCTGATCAATGAGTCAGAAAATATGATTTCATATGGTTGGGTACTTAGCTTTATCAGACAGGCATCTTTTTAAAACTGGAAGTTGTCAGATCGGGTCTGAATTACTGCAACTGACTTATGCCAAAGAATAAACCAGTAATACTTATATGCCTTTTCGCCCACCATATAGAAGAAAGACGGGAGCCAATATGGCTGCGAGCCAGTAAGTTGCATCAAGAGTAAACTGAAAATCCGTATTGCCCATGGAAGCGATGGCTATCAATCCAAAGAAAATCATAGCTCCGAGCTGAGAGAAATAGCTTTTTACGACAAGGTATGGGTATGTCACCGTTCTGTCGGCTTGATCAAAAAACAACTTGTTAAAACTCAAGCGGAACAGACTGGTGAAAAAGGCGATTATTATGATCATAAGATAATGAATTGTTAAGCTATCTTCAGGACTCAGATTAGCTCTTAGAAGCCATGAAAGGGTGTACAGTATTGTTGAAATCCTGAACACCAGCGTTGCATCTATATGATCAATAACACGTTTAAGTAGCCAAAAGACCACGGCTATGACTGCACCCAGAGTCACGATCATCCACCCAAGATTCATCAGGTTTTGTTGATTCAGAATGAATAGTGACAGCGTCCAGAAATAACTTTCGAGAAACAGAAAAAGGCCATCGAGAAAAAACACAGGGCGAGAATAAAGATGATCACGAAAGCTAAACAGTTTCAATAAATTTACTGGTTCAGCCTGAAGAGCTGTTGAAATCTGAGCAGCCGGGACGGATCGTCTGGTTTGGAGTAAACCGATTAAACTGATGCCAAGACTGGACAACAGGATAAGTTGAATACCTTGTTTACTGAGAAGATAGGCTCCAGCAATAATCCCAGCCTTCAATAAAACGGCAACAAGAATCTGAAAGTTGCCAAAGTGCCTGCCTGAATTATGATTTCTGGATAAACTCTTGAAGAGCAGGCGCAGAGACATCCAATAAAAACAACCATATATTCCATTTAGCATACCCAAAGGCAGTACACTTAAATTGGCGTAGTTCTCTGCGATATAAAGAACCAGCAATGACTGCATGATAAATGCAAATCTTATGATCCACAGTGGACGCTCGCTGATTCGAATCCGCTCCCATACCCAGAGAGTACAGAAGTAGGCTAAACCACTCACTGAAATCAAGGTGGAAATGAGTGAAATACTTTGGCTTTGCTCCCAAAGCAATACCGGCAGGAAAAACGGCGTTAGCCCCATAAGAAAAGCGTGCAGACCAGCAAACCAGTAAAAATAGTGAATAGATTTCAACATCTAGTAAGTATCTGAACCGCAGACAGTGAGAGCATCAAGTTCGCTAAAGCAATCAGACAGATCATGTCGTTCACCGTAACGAGGATAGTCGTGCATCTTAACAAACGGTCGAGAATTTACTTCAAGAAGAATGCATTTCTGAGTCTTGTAGCTGTATTCCACACCTTTTTCCATGATGATATCAATTCCAAGAATGCGGGCGTCCAAAGCGGCGAGCACATTTTCGAACAATTCGATATTATCCGCATGGATGGCTCCGTGTTTTATTGCCCGTATCACGCCTCCGGGGGCTAAGGCAATGCGGTGAAATAATTTCACTGTTTCACCGGGCTCAGGGATAGAGTACAAAGTGTAGCCATGCTTAGAGAGATAAGTTTGAGTTTGTGTGCCTTTCTGGAGTGGGTACATACATTCGAGTAAGCCCATCTCTGTTCGAGTCTGGTTTTCCTGATCGATGAGCGTGCTGATTTCATCCAGGCCGTTGCCTTTTACAAAAGGGGCATATCTCTGTATGATCGATGAAACTTGACCGTTTGCTACCAGTGCCCGATAATTTTTACCTTCCAGATATTGTTCTACAACAGTGGTCGGCCACCAGATTTTGGCAAGGAAGATCGCTTTCCACAACTCTCTGAAATTCTGTATAGGAAAATAGCTCCCCCTTGAAAATCCTCCAATATTGGGCTTAATGACCAAGGGAAACCCATGTGTTTTGGCAAATTTGTGTGCCTTAAAGGGATTGAGAAAAATCTCACCTTTAGCATGCGGAAAATCGTACTGTCTGAATACCGCTCGAGCCTGTGCCTTTGAGCGACAGCTCCTTCGGACTTCCACAGAATTATAGTTTGAACAGCCGGCCATGAATGTCTTGCTGATGAACTGGTATATTTTTCTCTTTAAAATTTTCATAGGGCGACGTTTTCGTTTTGAAGAGTTAGGTTGCCTTTTTTGCCAAAGAAGGTCTGGAAAAAAATAGACTTCTGGCTTTTCTTTTCGGGTAGGGTTTTAGTGACCTGGGCCAGGTGCTTTGCAAACAAACAGGCTAATGCAAGCTTTCCCGGTATCTCAATATTTTCTGAAAGCAGTGCCAGAGGCATTGGCAACAAGAGGTTGATTTCGAAAATTTTGAAATTACCCTCAAGCAGATTTTCAATACTATCAGCCCGAATGCCAAATCTCGCCATTTTGAACTGGCTGATGGTTTTCAAGTGTTGCCACAGTTCATCCAATTGCTTTGAAGAAAACTGGCTTGATAGATCAATATAAAAAGTATGAGCGCTGTAGGCGCTGTTCACTGGCAGCGCATCACCACTGGTGTTGATTACCTCAGTGATAGACAGAGTCAAAAACTGGTCAACAGATTCATCAGAGCGAATGAGGTAAAGCTCAAACTCTCGATGCCCAGCTGCACTTTCCTGAATCAGGTAAGGTATTGGTTGATGCTTCTTGTTAAGGCGTATTTGCTCTAGTTGATGTTGGTTATCCACGCGACAAACGCCGGTAGCATTCTGACCCCATTCCGGTTTCACAAACACAGGAAACCGGGTTGGTTTGCTTACTCCATTGTCTGGTTCTTGATGTAATCGCCAACGTGAAGGGATTAGCTGGTTAATATCCTGTTTAGAAAAGAGACCTTTGTCATCATTGAAATATGCGGCATTGATTTTGAAGAAGTGCCATGGCTTTGCTTTGAGCCGCAGGCAGTGCAACAAATACGCGATGAAAATAGTGATTCTTGGTAGCATATTATCTACCCCTTCCGTTTAAAAATAGCTGTTTAATATACCAGCGAGCCACAGCCCTTTTAGCCTGCTTGACTCACCGAAGGGTATCTGCGCCTGCAATCACATTAGTTCTAGCAACAATGAGGCTTTTCTGGGTTATTAAGTACCCAACCATATGAAATCATATTTTCTGACTCATTGATCAGACCCTCTGACTGCGTTGCAACTCTGGTCACATAGCTCGCTATGCTCCCGCCGTTGCGCCTTGCAGAGAACCTGATCAACAAGCCAGAAATATTCGATTCCATATGGCCGGGTACTTAGCCGGCATTAGATTGCGTGGCAGTCATTTTTTTGTGATGACCAGAGAAGATAGAAGTTACTGACACTCATGATGAAGCCAAGCACCAGAATGGAAGCAGCAGCATAAAATAAAGATCCACCGTCGCTTTTTCCTTCATGTAGAACAACAATACCTAAAGGCGTGAATAGGTGAAAAAATACTGCCCCAGCCATTACTGCCGAAGCAGCAAGGCCTCCACACGCATGGAAAAAGCTTGTGTTAAAAGGCAGTCGAATATTGAAGAGTTTGTTGCCGATGTAGAAGAGTGCAGGAGTTAGTAATATCAGACTGACAATTAACTCTGTGGTTCCTACAGTTACAGCCCCATGGCTGATAAACCAGTTGCCGATATTTTCGCTCAGAACTTTTTTCATCCATAGACCAATGGTGTCAAAAATGTGCTGTGTGTCTGGATGATTAGAAAACTTGTAGGGAAGGGATAAAAGAAATACTTTGGCTATCCACACCACGCAGATCCAGCTGAATATATGAATAATGTTTTTTTTCATGATTTTTACATCTTTGGTTCTTGAATGTTTAATCAAGCACAGAAGGCCAGTTATTATCAGCCTGTCGTATGAAACTTGCTTTATTGGCAAGCCATTTTTTTTGGACTGATCGATCGTAGTTCAAGTACAACTTTCCGCTAACAATGTGCCATTGCTCAGGATCCGTGCTTGCAGTTGTGCCTTGGGACACGGCCCATGCGCAATAACCACCATACTGGGGAGCGTATTTTTCCGGATCGACTATAAATAAATCCAGATGATTCTGACTGTTGAAAAGCCATTTTGCTCCCATATAATAAGTTGAAAATTTCTGCCTGCCTTTGACCGGTTTATTTTCTGTAAAATAAGCTACGGTGTCATAACCGCTGACCGCTAGATCACTAAAAAAACCGGTATGAATTATGTCCTCAGCCTTTACCACTGCGGCTTGAACCAGTAATAAACTAGTGATCAATAATGTGGTTATTGGCAGTTTCTCATATTGAATTTTCATACTTTCTAGCCTGTCTTTTTAAGCCGGAACTGGCGCAGATTACATGCAGTTGTGGTGGGGCAGCAGTATATGTTCTAGTATCCAAGCCTAGTTGATTCAACGTCTCTGTGCACTTTGGATTGAAGTGCGAGCAACCAGCTGCGAGCGCTTTGATTGCCAGCCAGGAAATCAAAAGGTGTATTGTGCAGCGCACAAACTGTGCCGCAGACCTTTCCGTCAATTATGACTGGCAAGCCCAGATACACGCCAAGCCCAAACTTCGCCAGATCTTCATTCCCATGCCACTCTTCTGAGTCAGCAGCATTTGGGACGAAGAGTTCTTTTCCGGTATTAACGACACGTTCACAATAAAGCTCGTGGCAGCCGTGCTGAACACTCTTTGGTCCTTCATCACCAGTTTTGTAAACCTCCTGATTCTGATTTGCGCATACAACTTTCATCGTACCGGGCAGAGACTCCATAATAAGGATTGAGTGAAGACCGGTTTCTGAAGCAATCTGGTCAACGATTGGTTGCCATGAATGTTTCAAATAATCGAGTTTAGGATGCATCGCTGAACTCCCATATCAAGCGCAGAATCAATTTGTAACTCTCTGGTTACAAATTCCATCTATCGGCTACTTGTAGATAAGTGTCGTTTTTCTGTTAGAGTGGCCGTCCATTATCCACTCACATTGTCGTTTTATTGCTGATTCAATAGATAAACGACTGAGTTGTGATTTTGTTACAGTCAAAAAAATATTTTTAGGTTTGTAACGATATGAAAGATGAAACGTTATTGATACAACAGGCAAAAGGCGGAGATGCCAAGGCATTCAGCGTTTTAGTTCGTCATTATTATCATTTAATGCGATTTGTAGCAGCGCCAATAGTTGGAGAAAGTAATGCAGATGAAATAGTTCAAGAGGCTTGGCTGACTGTTCATCAGAAGCTAGCTGAGTGGAAAGACAGGGGCAGTTTCAAGGCTTGGTTGTTGACCATTACAGCTAATGAAGCCAAAAGTCTTTATCGCAAGCAAAAACGTGAAGTTCTTTCAGAGTCACCCGAGGAGAATCTCATGGCAGAACGGTTTCAAGAAGATGGTCATTGGCGACAGCCCCCTTCTATATGGCATATAGAGGGGCCGGAAGCGTTATTGAATAAACAGGAGCTAATGGATTGTCTTAACCACAAGATTACTGTGTTACCGGAAAAACAGAGGATTGTTTTTGGGTTAAAAGACTTTAGCCAGTTTTCTTTAGATGAGATTGCTGAATGTATGGGGGAAACATCCGCTAATGTGCGTGTTTTACTTCATAGAGCCAGAACCAGGCTTTATGCTGGTATCGAGCGGTTTCAGGAGACAGGTATATGTTGACTTGTCGTGATATTCAGAGGCTGGCCAGTGCACTGGAGGATGGTGATCTTGGCTGGCGGCAGAAAATAAACGTGAAGATTCATTTATTTATTTGTGATCATTGTCGCCAATTTATACGACAGTTTTTTATTATACGGCAACTGTCTGAAAAGTCAGTTGTTAAGTTGGCTTCAGATGAAGAAGTTCAGTCAATAATAGAAAAAATAAATAAAAAATAGAATTATTATTCACTCCTGAATTCGTATCATAAGTGCATAACCTCTGTAATCAACTGATCGCTACACACCTTTGAATTGAATCAAGACTCA
>NZ_CANMAO010000043.1 GCF_947495845.1 uncultured Endozoicomonas sp.
TGGTAGTGTGGGGCTTCCCCATGTGAGAGTAGGTCATCGCCAGGCACTAAATTACCCTTGAGTTCGCTCAAGGCTGTAAAAACCCCGAGCACTTCGTGTTCGGGGTTTTTGCTATGTGACCTATTTATTCTTAACCCCCTCAAAGAACAATACCTAGTTATTGTCGCTAATCGTGATCTTATGCCTGTTCGTCAATATGCTTATTGAACGAACTCAAGGGCAAGTTCGTTTAGGCTCAGAAGATTGGTCAGTGAGCTGATTTTGGAAGGGGTCAGTTGATGCTAAGTATTAAATGGTTTAGCTACCTGATAATTGTTACACATTTAAAGTTAGTCTATGGCGGACTCAGACCATTTCAAATCCAATGTTTGTTTAGAAAATGCATCTGGTAGCAAATAAGCCAGCACGCTTTGTTTACCGGATACAATGTAGGCGTCTACCGTCATTCCTTGCAGTAATGGTTTGTCAGCCCCAAAACCATACTCATCCGTTGCAATGGATACCTGATAATAATCCCCAGGCGGGTTCTCACTTTGAAAGGTATCTGCACTGATATCTATAATGGTTCCCAAGAGTCCACCGTAGCTGCTGTAATCGTAAGCGGAAACACGAATGTTGGCTTTTTGACCTGGCCAGATACGAGCACGATCCTTGGGCAATATTCTGGCTTCAATCATTAATGGCTCATTTTCAGGAACGATTTCAGCCATGGTTGTTCCTGGTGAAACCACTTCACCTACGGTACCGGTAATTAATCTGTGCAATGTGCCGCTGACAGGAGCTCGGATTTCGCTACGGCTTTCACGTTGCCTTGAGGCGTTAACCTGAGCTTCGAGCAAGGCAATTTTTGCCATCTCCCGGTTGAATTCATCTTGAACTTTTTCTTTGAAATCGGTTTGCAATTGATTTTTTTGTAGCTCCAGTTGTTTCAGCTCCGCACTGATTGCCGTTAGTTTATGACTGGATTGATTAATGCGTGTTTCCATTCGCAACACATCCATACGCCGTTCCAACAGGTTTGATTTTGAGCCTGCCCGATCTGACATCAAACTTTCCAGCATATCTCTTTGCTCTTTGGCAACGACCAACTCTTTGCCAAGATCCTGAGTAGTTTGCTCAAGCTCTTCAAACTCAGTTTGTTTCTGAATTATTTTTTGTTCGATGATGGCTCTCTGGTCTGCCAGAGCTTGTTGCCGGTTTTGATAGAGCTGCCACTCGTTATATAGATAGTCTTTTAATTCTGGTGTTTCATCGACCACTGATTCCAGAGTAAAGGCATTTCCTTGCTTTTCTGCCAGTAGTCGTTTTATGCGGGCGTATTTTTCTGATAATTCTTCCTGCAAAACCTCAGTGACTTCCATTAATTTTGGATTTTCCACAATGAAAAGCAGCATTCCTTTAGTTACTTTCTGTCCTTCTGAAACGTTGAGCTCAGAAAGAATGCCTCCCTCAAGGTGTTCAATGATTTTATTATTGCTATCTGCTGTGACCTTCCCTGTACCATGAACAAAAATATCAATAGAGGTGACAGAGGCCCAGATTAAGAAAACCAGAAATGCCAGGAATATCAGTGCTCCAAGGCTGTAGCGTGAAAACAGCTTGCGTATCAGACGACGATCATTTGCTGACCTGAATAATTGCGTAGTTGTTGATTTCCTGATTATTGCTGATACGTACAGTAATATTTTTTGCTGGAAGTCCATTTTTGATCAGCCTGTCCCGAAGGTCCATAAGACGGTTGTAGGAGACAAAAGAAGAAGTTGTGAGAGAGAGATCCTTCATGCTCAAGAAGCTGGTAATAACAATAGGGTTGGTGAGAATTTCATCTTTATGCTTTTTCACCCACTGATTGAACTGACCCTTATTCTGCTCAGAAAGTAACGTTTCAAGCTGTGTATAGATAATCTTGATGCTCGTATCTGTGAGCACCAACTCCGTAGATTGTGCGTTTTCCCGGCGCTTGGAAACCACATCAGTGCTCTGGGTTGTATTACTCTTTGATGCCTGCTCTACTGCCTGCTGACTAACTTTCAAGCTGATGCCTGCAATGACCAACAGCTGCACCAGAACAAGAAAGACAAACACAAGCAATGCCGAGGACATGATATCCACGAATCCGGGCCAAGGATTTTCTTGATTTTCATCTGACATGGCTGAGGTGTTTAATCCGAATAGGCTCTATTGATGAAAGAGTTTATCGGCACCTCAGATAAGAGCTTTTATCCGATGTTAACTAAAGGTCTGCTTGAAGGTTACCATTATCCAGAAGATTGTTAATCACGTCTGCATCAGGTAACCCTCCACCGGTGAGATCAATGTCTTTGAAGGTTACCCGTTTGGTAACATCACCACCCGCCTCTTGACGTATTTCCATAATCGTATCCGCACCAGCAGTGGAGAAGCTGAATAATTGATCAAGGCTATCAGCTGAGTTGATAAGAATATCATCCACTTTCAGCACATCGCCGACTTCTTGGTTGAAGTCTGTGATGGTAAGGTCAGAAGGGCCCCCTGCCATACCGCTCACATCAAAGAAGAACACATCTCTACCTTCGCCACCGGTTACGGTTGCGCCGTCATGATCAATATGGAACGTGTTTTCATCTGCATCACCAATCAAGGTATTAAGGCTTTTAGTGGTGCTGTGGCTGAATCCGGCAAGCTGTTCACTGATGGTTTCCACCGGGATGTCATTCACGCCGAGTAGAGCGTTGCCGGTGTAGTCAAACGTCAGTTGTTGATCATCTTCGATGGCTGGACCATCAAAGCTGATGGCGACTTCACTATTGTTAATTACAGCACTGGAAACGATTCTGCTGACACCATCGATCGTGATAGTGAACTCAGCATTTTCCACTGAACCATGCAGAGTTTCAGAAAACATAAGAACCAATTCATTATCTGTAGCGTGGGATATTAACAACTCCGGTGAGTTTGATGTGGCTTCCTGTGGTGAGTCTTCATAAGCTAATTCAACATCACCAATAATGCCCTCAGAGCCATCTGCTTTGGTATAAGTGGTTTGGCCATGGATTATTGAGCCGTCATCCAGTATTTTTTGTTGCTTGTCTGATACGACTGAAATCTCTGTAATTCCCGCTTCGGCAAGAGTGATAATTTCGCCCTCGTCAGCGACACCATTCTGGTTTTTGTCCTGAAAGATCAGAATATCTTCGAACTTTTCATCTTCTGAGTTCAGCACATCATCTTGATTACTGTCGTACAGTTTTGCCAACGCTTCTAGGTCGGTGTCATGTTCTTCGGTTTGCTGGGCGATAAACAGTTCGTCCATTGAAGATAGCGTGCCATCTCCATCAAGGTCGGTGATGATAAAGCCATCGTCGCCACTGACCCATGCCGTTTTTTCCTGATCACCATCACCATCGACATCGAGGTAGGTCTCTGACTCATCAACGCCGATAATTTCGATTCCATCACCATCCAGATCAATCACAACCGGAGGTGATGTGGTCCATGTTCGTCCCCCAGTGCCTATATAACCATTAACAAGAGTACCTCCATCCATATTTACTCTATTAATGCCGACACCAGCACCACCTGTGCTCACACCAATGCTTTGCTTACCAAATATATACCCGCCAGGGTTGAACCAGAGTGTTTGATGACCGGTCGTCTGCGAGAAGCTGATGCCAGAGCCAACGTCTTGAATTCTTATGGTGGCATGATACAAGTTAAACCCTTGTTGGAATTGAACTTCCCGAGTGTAGCCACTGCTTACGTCCGCTGGCAGTGTGATAGTGGCTGAAGCGGAAATGGGCGCCCCGAAGGTATTACTACCACCTATCTGTAATGTGATAGTTTTCCCAGCCATCTTGTGGTTAACGAGGTCGCTGACATCCTGAGTACCATTAAGGTTAATGGACACATCCTGAGTAACAGTATCGCCACTACTGTCAGTGACAGTAACAGTGTAGGTTTGTGTCAGTGCCTGACCCGCATTGAGGTCATCAAGAGCACTGTCGTCGACGCTGTAAGACCAGTTGATTTGTTGCGTTCCGTTACTAGAGTTACCAAGAGTGGGAGAAAAGTTACCTCGATAGCCTGAGCCTGCTGGCGTAACAGATACTGACTGGGCATCAGATAAGTCAACATCCGCGATGGTGAAGCTGCCATTATCACTATGGGTTACCGAGTTTTCGCTGGCAGACCTGTCTGCGCTCTCTGTGACACTGCCACTGACATCATTGACGGACTGTATTGTTGGTCTGTCGTTAGTACCTGTAATAGTAACCACGACATCTTGTTCAGTGGTGCCACCCTGACCATCAGAGACAGTAACCGTGTAAGTTTGATTCAGAGTTTCACCGTCAGCCAAATAATCGATATCGCCATCGGATATTTCGAAATTCCAATCTACGCGGCCGGAGCTGGTATCGCTGGGATCCTCAACATTGATGCTGAACTCACCCAGGTAACCGGATGAGGTAGCGGTGAAATCTACCGTGTGACCATCATCGTTCAAATCCACATCATCGAAAATAAAACTACCATCGTCGGTTAGGGTGGCGGTTCGTTCACCATCGGCACCATCATCAAGCTCGGTAATAGTGCCAGCTACATCGGTGACCGTAATATCGGGGGCGTCATTAGTCCCAGTGATAGTAATGGCAACGTCTTGATCAACGGTACCACCAACACCATCCGAAACGGTCACGGTGTAGGTCTGGATGAGTGTTTGCCCTTCCGCCAGATAATCAAGATCGCCATCATCGATCTCAAAGTTCCAGTCAATTCGACCACTGCCATCACCTGCTGTGTCATCACCAACATCAACACTGAAGCTACCAAGATAGTCTGTCGCAGTGGCAGCAAATTCAACTGATTGGGTATTTCGATAATCATCTGCGGTGATGGTAAAGCTGCCATTTTCCGTTAGTGTGGATGTGCTCTCTCCAGATGCGCCGTCATCCAACTCTGTTATTGCGCCTTCCACATCCGTGGCTTCAGCTACTGTGGGTGCTTCGTCAACATCACTAGTAATATTTAATGTATAAGTTTTGCTTTCACTTTCCAGAGCACCATCGCTGACGGTGAAGTCAAAAGTAACCTGAGTATCTTCATCTATTCTGGCAGATGTATACGTCAGGTTATCTATATTATCGGATGAAATACGCTGGCCGACTTCTACCAGATCATCATTGAGTTTTAGCTCACCACCGTCAGGAAGTGACTTTATTTCTATTCGTACAAAGTTAGCACCAGAATCAATGTCATTAAACTCAAAATCACTGGTTTCAAATTGATGAATACGATGCTCTGAAATCGTTTCTGTTCGGTCTTCCGTTTCTGGTGCATCATTAACATTGCGGACGCCTACCCTTATGTAGGAGGTAGTTTCATTTATATCACCATCGTTTTCTTCTGTAAGAGTTCTTATAGTGGGGCGAAACCAGTCAACATAATTGTCAGGTAATACCACCTGAATGCTTGATAGACTCCACTCGGTGATCTCTGCAGATGGGTTTTCTTCGGTTATGGTAAATGAATTGGTGCCATCGGAAACTACGGAGCCTATAGGGTTGTTATCGAGGAAAATGGTTAATGTTTCTGAGCCGTCGGTGTCTACCAGCTCAGAAGAAATATTCATTTGGAATGTACCGCCTTCATCAATTTCCAGTAATTCCGTTTCTTCAATACTGCCTTCTTCAGTGCCACTGGTATCGTAGGCTGATAGTTGAATGTCCGTATCGTCAGCCACCGCTTGAATGGTCAACGTGTAATTAGCTGTTGTTGTGGTTATTCCATCGCTAACAGTGTACTCCAGAATTGCTTCTGCTCCACCGAGATGCTCATTGGGCTGGAACGTCCAAGTACCATCATCGTTTTCAATGATGTCACCGGTATTATTGGTCACCTGCAGTGATGTTACTGTGATGTCATCGCCGTCTAGATCGGTGGCGTTTTCCAGAAGCTCTTCTGGCGTAATGATTCGAGTCTGGTCTTCTTCAATGGTGTCGTTGAAATTGCTGGCTTCCGGACCATCATTGACGGCGGTTACCGTCAGGTTTACCTGACTCGATGTGCTGAGGCTGTCGTCGGTGATATCAAAATTCAGTTCCAATTCGCCGTTGAAATTGGCACCGGGAGTAATGGTAAAAGAGCCATTGTCGTTTTCGGTTATGGTAGCGGATTCGTCGGAAGTGCTGAGGTTGGTGGCGGTCAGTGAATCATTTTCAGGGTCTGAAGCATTCGTCAATAGTTGTTCCTGAGTCAGGGTGATGCTGTTGTCCTCGGCGACGTTCGCGGTAATCGGATCGCCTGCCACCGGTGCCGTGTTTTGAGTAGCCGCCATCTCCGTGCCATTGGCCGTCACACTGACCGGGTTGTCTATGGTGCTGCCCCCCCCCATGCGAGCCACCAGATTGCTGTCTGAAAAATCACCCCCACCCGTACTGTCAACATAAACCGCATCCTCCGTAATCAACAGGTAGTTGGACATCTCTTCTTCAGTGACGCCTTCGGGGATCAGAGCGCTGATATCGAATCGATCCTGCTCATCCTCGGTGGAGGTGAAGTCCCAGATAATATCCACAGCCCCATCATCTGATAGTACAAAGGTATCATCGCCAGCGCCACCGATCATAAAGTCACGACCAACGCCGCCTTCAATCCGGTCATCGTCAGTACCACCATCCAGGTAGTCCCGGCCATCCCCTCCGATCAAGGTGTCTTCACCCGCATCGCCAATCAGTACCGCTCTCTGGGTGCCTGATGCGTCTCGCTCGCCCGCATCTATCAGATGGTGCCCCCAGGTGCCCTGGCCTTCCTGATAGCCGGAAGCATCAATCGTGTCGTTACTGTCACCGCCAAAAACAAACTCGACACTGTTTTCCTGCATGTTGAAGGTGGTGTCCTGACCTGCTTCTGTCTCCATTCTGACCCGGTCATAACCCTCACCACCATCAATGACGCCTTCACTGATATCTGCAAAATCCACGTACAGCTCATCGTTACCAGTGCCACCGTACAACTGGTCAGCGCTGCTCGTCGTGCCCAGGGCATCACCGTCCAGAATGTCATCGCCACCGCCACCGCGGATCTCATAACTGCCATCACCGCCTTTCAGAACTTCGTCTTCGTCATCCCCTTCAATGACCAGATTTTCATCCCGGTTGAATAACAGCTCGGAGCCACCCGGCATTTTCAGGCGAACCTGACTGTCCAGCTCACTGCTGGCGCCAAAACGAGCCAACTGGTTTTCCAGATTGAACTCCCGGGTGCCATTCACATCCACGAAGACGCCGTTGTCGGTGATCATCAGGTAATCGCGGAGATTGGACTCGGTCGCACTCTCGGGCAGGATCTGCTCAAGATTCAGAATGTCTCGATGGGATTCAATGCTAGTAAAGTCAGCGAGGATGTCGTATTTCAAATCCTCATTGGTGGAGGCTTCCAGCGTCATGATGAATTCATCAGAGCCTTCCCCACCGTACATAACGTTGCGGCCATCACCACCGAACAGACGGTCATCGCCATCACCACCGTCCAGGTATGCATTATCGTCATTCGCTCTGAGCGTATCGTTACCGGCACGCCCATAAAGGCTTACCCGGTCACTGGCCACACTGGATGCATCCAGCTCTTCATCGCCCTGACCACCAAAGGCCTGGCGCAGGTTATGGGTATCCAGCTGCAGCTGAAACACCTCACCATCCTTACTGTTCAAAAACCCCCGGGTGGAATTGGTGAACATGCGCTCATTCATGATTTCATCAGAGAGCGGGGTTGCAGAAGACTCTGCCCAGTTAAAATCCAGAGTGGTGCTGTCATCCACGGTAATACGCACCACTTCACCCAGTTCCGACTGCTTATCAAAAGCCGCAATCTGTGTGTTTGACGTGAACCGACCATTGCCCGTGGTATCAATATACACACCCCGCTCAGAGATCTTCACAAAGCTGGCAATATTCTCCTCGGTAACGCCGGACACAATCTCACTGATGTCCAGAACATCCTGTTCGGTATCGTTGTTGGTAAACCGCAATACATCGACACTGGACAGATCATCCATGACATAGATGTCATTGCCCGCCCCTCCGAGGTAGTAATCAACGCCCGCTCCGCCGGACAACGTATCACTACCCGCGCCACCGGTGATGCGATCACTGGCATCGGAGCCGTTCAATGCATCATCACCGTCTGTTCCGGTCACCGGGCTGGTGGTCATGAGCGGATCATCACTGTTCACTGTGCGGTCAAACTGAATCGTACCAACACCGGCCACATGCACCGAAATGATATTACCAAAATTAGAATTGGCAGCAGAAAAGCGGGCGACCTGAGAGTCCGCCGTGAAATTACCCCGGCCGGTGGAATCGATATAGACACCGGTACTGGTGACTTTGAGGAAATCCTTAAGGTTGCTGCTGGATGCCCGGTCTGGCAGCACGTCGGTGACATCAAGAATGTCCTGCTGCTCATCGTTGGAGACAAAATAGAGGGTATCAATATTGCCATCATTGCCGAGGATATAGCGGTCATTGCCGGCACCACCGTCGTAGGTATCTGCACCGGCGCCACCTGTTAGGACATCATGGCCATCCTGACCGTTAAGAACATCATCGCCTTCCTGTCCGGCAATGTAATCCGCGCTGGAAGTGCCGTCGAGGTTATCGTTGGCACTGGTTCCATTCACGTTATTGCGTCCATTCATCGATTATGTCTTCCTTTGAGTACCCGGTGATCATGGGCGCAAATTAAGCAGGTTTAGATAATGGTAAGAATAGTAGAGGCTTATTGGTGATTACCGGGGATGCATGGACTTTATCGGACGTCAAATGGCGTGCAGATCGTGGATATGGATTTAAAGAATGCAGTAACCATATGAAATCAAAATAATTATCAGGCGTAACCTTCAGTGAACTGTTTATTAGGTTAAATCTTTATATTCATCGCATGATTAATCCATTTATCGAATTAGTGAGTTTATGATGATTTGGTGTTGAAAGGATAAAAACTCCTGATAATCAGTCGATTAACAGTCAGATGACAATTTATAGCGTATTCAAATAAATAGCTGGCTCAACAGTCTGACGGGAAATTGACTTAAATGATTCCTAACTTCAGAAAATATTTACTTCCCTTACTAGTCTGCAGCCCAACTGCATGGGGTATGAGTTTGCAGGAGGCCGTTAATCTGGCAATTGCCAGCAATCCGATTACCAAAACGCTGGAGGTAGATGCCCGTATTGGTGAGGCTCGATTGCGTCAGATACGAGGTGACCTTCATCCACAGCTATCGATAAGCTTTGAGAAAGGCACTTATGAAACCAGCAATGATGATGGTAATAATGATCAAGGCTGGACTGATAACCATAAAAGCAAGCTTGAGCTACGTCAGTTGGTTTATGACTTTCACCAGACGGGCTATCGCATAGATTCAGCTGCCGCCACTGTCCGCGCCAGAGAGTTCAGTTATCAAGAAGGAGAGCAGAGACTGGCATTGCTGGTAGCCAGAGCTTACTTGGAAATTCTGCGCCTCGATGAAATGTTGACACTGCTGGATGAGAATACAGCGGTGTATAAAAAATTACTGGATACCATGAAACAACGCGAAGCTGCTGGTGCGTCTTCCTACTCGGAAGTTAAGCAGGTGGCGGCATTATTGGAAGCAACCAAGAAAGATCGAATTAGTTATGTCGCTGACCGTGAGTTTGCGGTCGAAGCATTTACGTTAGCGGTAGGTCAGCCCCCGGAAGATCTTAACGCATCTGGTTTCACAAAGTTGGTGGTCAATGAAGAAGAAGATGCTCTTTTAGAAAAAGCCCAAAATATTTACTACGGGCTTTTGGTTAAGAATGAAGAAGTAGACGCAGCCAGAGCAACGCTGAATTCGAGTCGCCGGGATCTTTATCCAACATTAACACTTGAAGGAAGTTGGACTCGTCAGGAATCTCTTCAAACCAGAGATAAAACGAGCGCAGAAGGCCTTGAAAAGATAGTTTGGGTAGAAGAGGCTCAGGCAAAATTAGTACTGACTTATGACCTTTGGGATGGAAGCAAAGCTCGAAGCAAAAAAGTAGAAAGTTCACTGTTATTGAACCGATCAGAATATCAGCGCGATGAGTATATTAAAAACCTTAAAAAAGACATACGGGCTGAGTGGAGCAACATGAAACGGTTTGCTGCAGAACGAGAATCGAATGCTGAGTATTTAAAAGTCAGTAAAGAAGTCGTTGGTCTTTATCGAAAAGAGTTTGAATTGGGGCAGAAAAGTCTTTTGGATATTTCAACCGCTCAGAGAGATCACCATCGGGCAAAGATGGACGATGTACGAATTTCTTATGATTACTACAACAGCGTATTGAGCCTGTTGCTCTATCAAAACGCTGTCATTAAAAAGATTCAACAACTATAAGAAATGGGGAAGCAAGGTGACAGGACTGACAGAGCATATTCGGGTTAAACCGCCCGGCATTATCGGTAACTATCTCCGCAGAATGATCGTGATATTGGCAGCAGTCATCTTGTTGCTAATCATTAATTACAACATTCTGTTCGATGTGTTTCAGACGAATATATTGCTCAACCTGGCCATAGGCGGTGCTTTTAGCCTTGGCACTTATCTTTGCTTTCGGAACATATACCGGCTCAGAGGAGACTTTAAAGCCTTGCGGGATATTGATCACTTCCTGTTTGAAAGTCTCGATATGGAAGGCCTTCGTGCTTACCAAGAGAAAACCTTTCTCACCTCTGAGTTGCTCTACAGCCTTCAAAAGAATCTGAATAAATATGAGTCTTCTGGCGAAGCGGTCAATCGCATTCTCCCCTCAGTTGCCAGAAGCCTGTTCAATATTGTGAATAATGGTTTGTCTGAACGTCGCTCGATCATGAGTTATTTCAGTAATTTATTACTGTACCTTGGTCTTTTAGGGACATTTATAGGTTTGTTTTCAACGGTCAGCTCGATCAACAGTTTGATTGGTTATCTTGCATCCGGCCTATCGGGTGATGAAGATTTAACCAAAATGCTGGTCATACTTATTCAAAGCCTGGAAGAGCCACTGGATGGCATGGGCGTGGCTTTTGGTACCTCTCTGGCCGGTTTGAGTTCTTCGGTTATTCTTGGTGCTCTGGCCATGAATGTGAACAAAGCGGGAACGGTGTTTGGCAACAATTATTCCAACTGGTTGTTTGAGTTCGCTATCTCTGCCAGTGAGGAATTGAGAGAAAGTCAGGCTAATAGCGACCCACTTGCTGGTGGTCATTCTTCAGGCAACGGCAACAATGGCGCGGTTGTGAATGTGGATTTGGGCAGCCTGAAACATGCGCTGCGCCAGCTGGTGGATATTTCAGGCAATCAGCTCTCCAGAACGGAAGCCATTGCCACTTCCCTTGCGGACCAGTTTGATGCCATGCATGAAACACTTCGGCAGCAGAACTCAATACACATTATGCAGCAGCTGGTGGATATTTCGGGCACCCAGCTCACCAGAATGGACGCCATTGCAACGACCCAGGGAGAGCAGTTGGATGCGATCAACGAGAACCTTAGCGATCAGAACGTAAAGCACATTCTGCAACAGTTGTTGGATGTGGCAGGTTCTCAGCTCGCCAGAACCGAAGCGATTGCTAGCAGTCAGTCGAATCAGTTAGAAGCAATACAGGACACACTTCGCCAGCAAAAGGTAGAAAGCTATTTGATGGCTCTGCAATCTCAGTTGGAGCGCATGTCTGCGACATCTGAAAAGGCTGCGGATAGTCTTGATGAGCAATCAACACTGCTTGGGCAACAGCTGTCTGAAAGTCAGCAGGAACATAAACAGTGTGAAGAACACCGTACGTTATCAATCTCACAGAAAAGCGACGATTTACGTTTACAGGCGTTACTTCAGTCGCAATCAGCAGAAGGTAACCAAACACTGCAGTCTATTTTGCAACAGGTAGAAGGTATGCCTGAAATGATGGGCTCTGATGTCAAAGAACAGATGAAAGTAGTAGCGGAAGAGTTGGAGTTATCACTGCTAAAACGCATCACGCGCTTTATCAAACGTTATGTACGTCATGTCAGCTGGCTGGTTCGTAAAGATCAGTCCAGAAAATTGGATAAGCTGGAAAAAAGGCTTCAGGATAACGAAACGCAAATTAAGCAGGAGATGGAAGTTCAGCTGGAAGAGTCTCACAACCGAAACAATGCAATAACGGTAAAAGTCTTCCGAGCTCTGCATCATATCTATCAATTATTAGTGAGAAAGCAAAAATAATCAGCCACTGGATTTCTGGCCAGACATTCTGGCCAGAATCTCATCTCTTGGCCCATCTGCAATAATCCGTCCGCCATCCATCAGTATGATTCTATCCACAAGTTGCAGCAGGCTGGCACGGTGGGTAATCAACAAAAAGATATGTTTCTTTTTCAGGAATTTGGGGAATTTTTTGCACAACAAGGATTCATTCACATTATCAAAACTGCTGGTGGGTTCATCGAGAATAATTAATTCTCCGTCATGAAGCAGCGCTCTCGCCAGAGATAGTGCCTGTTGTTGTCCGGCGGACAAATTGAGCCCCCGCTCACTGACAGGGTGATCGAACCCAAGTGGGCAGGTTTCAATGAAGGCACTTAAACCCACCAGATCACAAACCTTCTCGATTTGCTTCTTGGATGCGGAGACCTTGCCCATCAATAGATTGCTTCGGACGGTGCCGGCAAATACCGTTGGTTGCTGGCGGGCAACGCCAAGGTGTTTTCGGTAGTCTTTCAGATCGACATGCATTAGCGAGTGTTTACTGATTTTTATATCCCCTGCACTGGGCAGAAGATTGGCTTGAAGCAGGTCAATCAGAGTACTTTTGCCACAGCCCGATGCGCCAAGTAACGCAATGCGCTCGCCAGGCTTAATCTGAAAGTTAAGATTACTGAGTGCTAAGGTCTGGGTGCCAGGATATTGAAACGACAGGTTTTCGATTTTCAGGCCACTGCGTAGACTTTTCACTGGGTGAAGCTCTTTGGCATGCTCTTCATCAACCATCTCCTCATCCAGCCGGTGGCTGAACAGTGCCCGGATTTGCTGCAATGACTGGCGAGCATGGCTAATACGATTTAATGCCATAGAAAGATTCGCCATGGGCGCAATGGCTCGGCTGCCCAGAATAATGCAGGCAAATAAGCTGCCCGGCGGCAAGCTGCCTTCATGAATCAATAGAACGCCGGTCACCAGCATGCCAAACACCACTGCCTGAGTAGAACTGGCGACCAGGGATGTGAGCAATGCACCGGCGGATTTACTGTTGAACTCCCGGCTGGTGGCCGCCGTGATCAGCACTCGCCAGCGGGCGAGCACCTGACTTCTCGAATCCATCGACCGGATGGTATCTATGCCGCGAATGGTTTCATGGAGAAATACATTTTTATCCTGATTGCTTTGGCTGCTGATCGCTGATTTTTCCTGAGACAATCTAAAGCTGAATAGCGACATGGGGATCAGCAGTATCGCAATGATCAAAGGCACCCAGACCAGAGGGCCGCCAATAATTGAAATCGCAACGCAGAATAAAAAGAAGAAAGGAATATCCAGCACGGCTAAGAGCACGCTGCTGGAAATGCTCTCTTTCACCCGGGCGAAGTCCTGAATCACCTGAGCGATTTTGGCGGGAGGCGCCGTTAATTCATGGCTCTCTTGATGAAGAATTTCTTTTAATAGGCTGGCTTCAGACTGCTGGGCAATGGCACGGCAGGCATCGTCCAGAAAATAGCTCCGCAGCCAGCGCAACAGAAAATCCAGAATCAGCACAATCACCATACCAATGCTTACGGACAACAATGTATCCATCGCCTGACCGGGCAATACTTTATCAAACACAAAGTGGGTGAAAATCGGTAACCCAAGGGTGAGCAGGTTGATCATCAGCGTCGCCAGCAGCACCTGAGAATACTGAGGCCAGAGGCGAACCGCCTGATTTCGCAGCCATTGTTTAAACTTGGGCTTGTTTCTCTCTATAGGGTCTCTTTCCAGCTGGTGGATAACGCCGGAATAGTCTGCCTGTAACTTTTCTTCGTGGATCCAGCGTTGCTCCCCTTCCGGAGTCATCACCAGAAACTCTTCCCCTTTACGCTCCATCACCACATGAAACAGCTTCCCTTTTAATTGAATCAGACAGGGAAAATGACGGTCATTCATCACACCAAACGGTAGGGTATAGCGTTTGTGCTGCCAGCCACGATTTTTTGCGAGGTCAGAAAGGTGTTTAACATCAAGAGGTTGGTCGGCTGCTGTGCGAGCGTAGTCGTGAGGAAGGTCGACACCCTGAAGCCGAAACAGCACCATGACAGCCAATTCGAGATTGCCGGGGGTGGGTTCTGTCTGGGTGTTTTTTTGCATAAGTCATCCGTTGACTTGTGGCGGGTTGCTTTAGTACTCCTTTTTAAAAGCGCCTTTTATAATTAAAGCATGTTGATAAAGAGTCAGTCGGATTGCTAACTCTTCAGGTTAAACGAAGTAAACATCAATTGTATTTCCACCACCTTCGTAGCGAGTGAAACTTGAATCGCTATTATCAGGCGTACTATTAGAATCACCAGTAACATTCACTGTATCAGTGGTATCAGCGCGAATGGTTAAATGGGTTCCACCTGTAAGTTCGTCAACGTTACTTAAATTAATATTGATCGTGTCATTGGTAGTGGTATTGATAGCATCATTCCCACTACCAACGCTGTTAGGGTTTTCGTCACTGAAATCTATAATTTCTACATTATCGATCAGGCCAGTATAGTCGTTGAGATTGGTTGTTGAGCCTGTTGTGGTTTTGATATGAACAGTATCTGTGCCGCCACCACCACCTATATGATTTTTGTCTATAACTGGTTCTGAATAGCTATCAATACTGCTAAGAATGTTGTCACTGGTCGTGAAGGAATCATTATATTGAGTACCAATGACATTCTCTATGGAGAACATTCCCTCGCGATAACCTTCACCATTATCACGAATCTTATTATTAAACTGGTAGGTGAAATCTACTTCTATTCCTTTATTGGTTGATGACAGATGGTCACTGAATTTAACAGTGTCAAAACCACCCTCACCTATAGCTGCACTGGCATCCCGATCGTCTCCACCAACGAAAACATCTACACCGGTACCTCCATACAGGGTGTCGTTACCATCCCCTCCATGGAGTTGATCATAACCATCCTGATTATCCCTGGTCGCTCCCCCATTGTAATCATAACCACCATAAATCGTATCATCGCCGGCGCCACCGTAGATGATATCGTGCCCATCGGCACCGGTAATTACGTCATTACCACCGTTGCCTCTCAAAGTGTTCTGATTAAAGGTGCCTGTAATGGTGTCTCCATAATTACTGCCAGTAACGTTTTCAATAGAGGAGAAAGTTGAACCTGATGCTCCTCCACTTAAAGTCCAGGTACTGTAACCACTACCCACAACAGTAATTGCGGAATCTGAAGACTCGAAGGTGACAGTATCGACTCCGGTTCCACCGTTATAGATATCAGCACCTCCCATGCCATTGAAGGTGTCATTACCGCCGTTGCCATTAAATGTGTTTGCACCCGAGTGACCTTCAAAAAGGTCTGTACTATCAGTGCCGTTCAGGTTTTCGATATTGCGTAAAATGTCAGTGTTGGAAACGGGACTGATTGCAGATGTATAGGTTGCAGTGAGATAACCATCATCATGAAGTCGGACTTCAACACCATCTGAATCGATGTCCATACTGGTGAAATCAACTGTGTCAGTACCCTGGCCACCATCCAAAATATTATTTGCAGCACTACCAATCAGAGTGTCATTCCCCCCACCAGCAATTACCCCCTGAATGCCAATCAGAGTATCAGTGCCTTCGAAGTTCCAGGTCATGTTACCGTCATCTTCAAGGGTAAATGTAAGGCTGTCTGCTAACGTGGAGTAATCAGCAATATCGATGTCGTCATCATTTCGATCACCAGCCTCTGTAGCGCCTCTCAGTGTGTCATTGCCTGCACCACCACTAAGCGTATCGCTGCCCAGACCACCAATCAGCGTGTCGTTTTCTGTTCCGCCGTTTATCTGATCATCTCCGGCGTTACCGTCAAGCTGATTGCCATCACCATTACCGGTGATCACATCATTAAATTCAGTACCAATCAGATTTTCGATATTGGTTAAGCTGTCTGTTTTATCATCGGTGTCATCATCATTAGTATCACTGGTAACACTGCCATCAATAGTTGCATTAATCGCGGAGCCAAAGCTGCTGTAATCTATGGTATCTGTGGCATCGTCAGTGCTGTCGTCAGATGTGCCGGCATCATTGTCATCCCCTGCACCGTTATAGGTGTCGTTACCAGCGCTGGCAATGAAGGTATCTGC
The DNA here is from genome assembly GCF_947495845.1 of uncultured Endozoicomonas sp. Lineage (GTDB taxonomy): Bacteria > Pseudomonadota > Gammaproteobacteria > Pseudomonadales > Endozoicomonadaceae > Endozoicomonas. The sequence goes on from NZ_CANMAO010000043.1 coordinate 16,338, forward strand.
ACCTTTGTTACCATTGACGATATCATTGCCATCGCCACCATTGAGCGTGTCGTTACCATCGCCACCGTATAAGTTGTCAACACCAGCATCGCCATTTAGGATATCGTTGTCAGCACCACCATTGAGTGTGTCTGTACCGTCTCCGCCATTCAGTGTGTCATCACCTGCATCGCCATTCAGAGTATCGATACCGGCATCGCCATTCAGGGTATCGTTATCAGCACCACCGTTGAGTATGTCGTCTCCGCCTTCGCCGCTCAGCGTATCATTTCCCGCTTCACCGGAAAGCACGTTCACACCGGAGTTACCAGTAAATGTGTCGGCAAAACTACTGCCAGTAATGCTCTCAATGCTTATCAGTGTGTCTTCTGCTTCGGTACCATCAAACTCGTAGGTTGCAGAACCTTCATCGGTGACATCTGCCAACTCTACGGTTGCTCCAGAGGTGTTTTCAGTTCGGTTGAAAAGGATGGTGTCTATACCGCTACCACCATCAATGCGGTTGTTGTTTGCATCGCCACCAAATGAGTCATTGCTCGATGAGCCGGTGATATTTTCGATGTTAGTCAGTGTGTCTGTACTTCCATTATCGTTAACAGAAGCGGCTCCACCATCCAGAAGAGCTGTCACAGCCGCCGTGGCAGTTGAGTAGTCAGCGGTATCGATACCATCTCCACCATCAATGGTGTCTGCACCTGCGCCACCCCGAAGGAAGTCATCATCGTCTCCACCTTCAAGCCGATCATCGCCAAGGCCGCCGTAGAGTTCGTCGTCGCCGGCATCGCCGTAGAGTTCGTCTCTAAGATCACCGGCCAGGTCATCAGTGCTATTTCCGCCATAAAGAAGGTCATCACCAGTACCGCCACGAAGGGTATCGCTGCCCAGCATACCGGTTAACGTGTCTATTCCAGCCTGGCCTTCAAGGGTGTTGTTATATTGGTCGCCAGTGAGGTTATCATCGACCCTTGAACCGGTCAGGTTTTCAATGTCTTGAAGCGTATCCGTGTTACTGCCAAAGTTTGCCGAGCCGTCAGATTCTCCGCCGAGTGCTGCAGTTACACTGTCATCAAGTGCACTGTAATCAGCAGTATCAGTCCCTGATCCCCCAATTAAAGTATCGCTGCCAGCCGAGCCCAAAAATTGGTCGTTTCCGTCACCACCATCAAGTACGTTAGTTCCGCTATCTCCAGTGAGCTCATCCCCAAATTCGCTGCCGGTAATGTTCTCGATATTATCAAGTGTGTCGGTGACTTCTGTTGATGCACCGTAGGTATAGCGAGCTTCACCGGTCTCCAGGTTGGCGGTTACACCTGCGCTGGAAATATTGTCATTATCAAAAATGACGATATCCACACCGGCCTGACCATCCAGGCTGTTGTTAACACCCGTCACTCGGAATGTATCGTCACCCTGTGAGCCAGTAATGTTTTCAACGCTATTCAACAGATCTGTGTCGCCCGCAATACTGCTGATCGAAAGTTCGGCAGTAATATCTGGCTCGGTACTGGTATAAAATTGAACAGTAATGGCATTCGAGTCAGGTTGACCTGAATAATCAGCAGTATCTATTCCGCTACCGCCATCCAGGTAATCATCGTTGCTGCCTGCTATTAGAGTATCGTTACCAGCATCACCATAGAGTTCATCAGTACCAGCGCCAGCTGTTAGAGAGTCGTTACCTTCACCGCCATAAATTTCATCATTACCTGCACCACCATTAACGGTGTCATTACCAGTGCCGGCATAAATTTCATCATTACCCGCACTGCCATTAATGGTGTCACTGCCAGTGCCTCCATAAATTTCATCATCGCCAGAGCCGCCATTAAGTGTGTCGTCACCATTAGCACCTCTTAGAGTATCGTCGCCCGTATTACCATTGATAGTGTCATCACCATCTCCACCATCAATATTATTATCCAGGGCATCGCCGGTAATATCATCGTTCAGGTTGGTCGCAATGAGGGTTTCAATGCTGTTAAGTACATCACCACCGGCATTGCTGTTGTCACCCATATTGAGATTCAGCGCAGACGATCTATCACTATAATCTGCAGTGTCATTACCATTGCCGCCATTAAGGGTGTTGCTACCCTCACCGCCGTAAAAGGTGTCGTTGCCCTCACCACCATATAGAGTGTCATCACCATCATTACCGTAAAGGGTGTCATCACCTTCACCGCCATAAAGCGTGTCATCACCATTTTCACCATAAAGCGTGTCATTGCCATCATTGCCAGTGAGGGTGTTCGCGCTGTTATCTCCAGTGAGTGTGTCCTGATAATTACTGCCGGTAAGGTTATTAATATTCTCGAAAGTGTCAGTTTTGGCAGTGCCATCAAAGGTGTACGAGGCATTGCCATCGGTAAGGTTTGCAGTGACACCGGAGACAATTTCTGTGCGATTAAAGTGCACCGTATCACTGCCGCCAATGCCACCATCAAAGTGGTTGTTCTGGCTATTACCACTGAAAGTATCATTGCCGGATGTACCTATGACATTTTCAATGTTTCTGATAGTGTCTGAACCAGCAGTAGTGTCACCGTTGCTAAGATATACTGTGACGCTGCTGGCAGAAGAGAAATCGACGGTATCATCAACGCCATCACCACCATCAAGCGTATCGCCATCAAGATTTGATATTAACGTGTCGTTTCCGGCTCCTCCTTCGAGTACATCAATGCCGGTGCCACCGTCTAGAGTGTCATCACCATCATTGCCTTGAAGATTATTATTGTCTGCGCCGGCAGTAATCGTATCGTCGTAAGCAGTACCGATGATGTTCTCAATGCTCGAAAGGTTATCACCGGCAAAATTGTCATTAATAGCTGAGTCGTAGTTGCTGTAGTCAGCCGTATCAACTCCATCACCACCGTTTAAAGTATCGTCACCGTTTCCACCATGGAAAGTGTCATTACCATCACCACCATTCAGCGTGTCATCGCCATCACCACCATAAAGTGTGTCATCACCGGCATCGCCATTTAGGGTGTCATCATCATCCCCACCATAGAGTGTGTCGTTACCGCCGGCGCCCCGAAGTAAGTCCGCACCTCGCTCACCTCTAAGTTCGTTGTTTCCTGCATTGCCGGTTATGTCATCATCAAACTGGGTGCCAAGGACGTTTTCAATACTGTTGAGTTCATCGGTATCACCATGACCATCGGTGGCGGAGTTAGTGGTCAGGTTAACAGTGACTCCTTGAGTGACCACGTCATTCACGCTATCGGTGAAATCTGCAGTGTCCGTACCGGCACCACCATTCAACTTATCATCACCGATTCCACCTTTAAGAGTGTCGTTTCCAGCGCCTGCATTAATGGTGTCGTTACCAACACCTGCATCGATATCATCCTCACCAGCACTGCCAGTGATGGTGTCAGTACCATGTGTAAGATTGAAAAACAGCGGCTTCTTTCCTTCAACCAAGTTTTCTAAGTCTGCGGAGTGCTTATCAAGAGGGGCAGCATAGGCTGGAACTTGGTAGTTCAGTGATGGCCGTGTAACGCCGCCTACTTCAGCAAAAGTGACAGAAAACACCAACCCGAAAGAGAAAGGGTCTGCTTCACTGTTGGCAGGGTAAGTCAGTATGAAATCTTGACCTGTAATAATCCAGTGAGCGGGAACTGTGTCAGTCGCAGGCTCCGGAGAACCACCCTCGATAGACCAGCCATCAGGTACGCCATAAACTAAAGTTTCTTTTACAGTGTCAATACCGAGGTTAGCGTTACCACTGTCAATGACTATTTTTTGTGCAATAGTGTCTTTAGTAAAATAATTCTTATCATCACCTTGGATATTGCCACTGCTGTCTATCTCTTCAGGTTCAAATAATTCTGCTAAGTCGTAGGTTGCTCTATCTGGGTCTGGGTCGGGATCTGGCTCTGGAGGCATTGTGGTTGATTCATCAGAACCTCCTCCACCTATGTAAATCCCGTCTACAGGTATGGGAGCACCCAAGTTGAGGGTATGAACTTCAAACCCGTTCAGTAAAATGCCTGCAGATTCCTCAGGCAACCCTTCAAACGGATCCTCCGGCGGTTGAACTGTTGGTTTTTCCGTGCTCTGTGGATCTTGAGTCACATTTCCCTGCTGATTATCGTTCTCGGTTTCATCTGCTTCTTTCTGAACCTTTTCAGAAGCCTCCTCCAGCTCCTTCTTCAACTTGGAAGACACTTTGGATTGCTTCTGAGAATCCAACTCTTCCTTAAGCTCAGCCATGGCTTCAGAGAACTCATCACTGAACGTTGGTTCACCCTCATTCGTTTGTTCGGAATCTGATTGCGCCGGTGCACTTTCCGCCTTTTCCTGGGCATTTTGCTTGGTATTTTCATCAGGGTTATCAGGCTGCTGCTCTGAACTCTGTGAACGGTAAGTTGATTGCTCCTGAGACTCTGAATCCATCGTGATGGCCCGGTCTTTGTCGGGCATCAAATGTTCAACTTCTGCGGATTCCTGATAATTAGCCTGGGCAATGAACTGATCGCCGGTGATGACTTCACCATTGGCAAATTTGATCTCTAAGGGTTGCCCGGAGGCGGTCACCATACCCGCCATCAACAGGGTTTGTTCCGATCCGTCGGGGAGTGTGATGATGAAGTCCGGGCCACGTACCTCAAGTTTCACATCAGCGGGGGAACCTTCAATCAGGTACTCACCGCTCGGAGCGGCCATGGTGACCGAAGATGAATCACCGGAGGATTGTGCAGAGGCATTCCGCGTTGATGAATAAGGGGGCTCGTTCGCTGTTGAACTAGAGCGATCGTCCATGACAACTCCTGAACTTCTGCCGTGACAGTAAGATGATGCATTTCCTGAGCAGCTTCTGAACCCATTACAAAAGTTCGAAATACAGGTAATAACTTATTGAAAAAGTATAGGCATCCACGAAATGAGCACTATACGGTATTCAGATTAGTGCATGGATAACGGGTATGAGCGGCGGTATGCTGGAGGAATGAACCTCCAGCAGTGATCAGGGCTGCTTTAAGGCTGCAATAAACTGACGGGAGTGGTTGATAGAGATCTGCATGTCTTTGATCAAACGATCAATATCTGACTTGATGGTGTTGAATTCGCCTTTAAGCGCACTGATGGCCCGGGCATTCAGGTTGTGCTTGAGGTAGAGAACCTGATCCTGAAAGGCGTTCAACACAGGCTGCATCCGTTTTTCGGACTTATCGAGGCTGACTATCATGCGTTGATACTGGCGTTTGGTATCTTGCAGCTTTTGAGCACTGGCTCGACGCAGGCTGGCGCTGGTGTAAAGATCCAATTCTTCCTGCCATTCATCGAACAGAGCGTCGGATACATCTTTAACGTTGGAAATCCGGCTGCGAACGATCTCTGCAGCTGACAAGCTGTCTTCATACTCGGAGTTCAGTTCATTGTAGGCAGACTCGAGATCGCCGCCATCGAAGTTAATAACGCTCTGGAACTGTTCAAGGGCACTTTTGAATTGTTCCTGAGCCTCTTCCTGGGCGGTTTGTGTGTCCTCAATGCGATCCACCATGATATCCCGCTTGTGGATACCGACCTTCTCCATGGCGCTGTAATAAGTGCTCTGGCAGCCAGCGGTCAGCAGAGACAAAGCCAGAATACATGCCAGCTTCCAGTTAAAGGCTGAAAATGTGATGTTCATAGGCGGTCTTTATTCCCAATGGCCTTAATGAGCTCTTCGTTACGCTTATCCGCCAGATGGGTGTGCACCACAAAAAGTGCATGAACAATGCCTGGCAAAATACCCAGAATCCACAGAATAATATTCAAGATGACTTGAAAAGGTTTGCCGCACAATAAAACCGCTAAAGGCGGCAAGATGATGGCCAAAAAATAGCGCATAAAGATTACCTGTGATGTGAGGTAGGTTGAACCAGTATTCGTGCTGTAAACGTTATGCTAAATGCTTTGTGTGATCAATGACAGTAACGAACAATGCCAGAGGCTTAGCGCTGATGAATACTCACAAGCAACGGTCGTTATTGTCGATAGGTTGATAGTCAGACACAAAAATAAGTGGGTGCTGCGAGAAAATGAGAATCGTCGCTTTGGATATCGTACGGTTTTTTGCCGCCCTATCGGTCGTTCTTTATCATCTTGTCTCAAGGCCAGAATCTGACGCCTATCCGTTATTATCTGAAGTGACCCAGTACGGTTATCTGGGCGTACCTCTCTTTTTTATGATCAGCGGCTTCGTTATTGTTTTCTCGGCCATGAATCGGAGCGCGATGGCGTTCGCCCTATCAAGGTTTATGCGTCTGTATCCAACGCTCTGGGTTGGTGTGGTTTTCACTGTTTTTGTTACATGGATGTTCGCTGATAATAGCCACTCATTCCTGCATGTCATGTCCAACTTAACCTTGCTTCAGAGTTACTTAGGCTTTATGGATATTGATGGTATTTACTGGACATTAAAAGCAGAGTTAAAATTTTACCTGTGTATTTTTCTGTTAATACAATTCAAAGTCATCGAAAAAATATCTGTCTGGCTGAGTATTTGGCTTCTTTTAACGGTTTTACACACTTTATTTGGGCAGCCTTTTTTTATGGGGTGGTTTATATCTCCATCCTACTCTTCTTTCTTTATGGCTGGTGTTGTCTTTTTCTTGATTAAAGAACATGGGATGAGCCGATTTAATAGCTTTGTATTAATGGCTACCTTTATTTTGTCCAGCTATTACGGTTTTATTCATACCGAGCAGTTCATAACCAATGCCGGGCTGTGGCAAAAAATGATTTCGGTACTGTTTATATGGTCTTTTTATGGGGTGTTCTACCTCCTGAGTACCGGACGATTTACCGTGAAGCAAAGGAACGTTTTCCTAATGATGGGAGGAATAACCTACCCTTTATACTTGATTCATAACGTTGCCGGTAAAGCGATAATTGATTACTGCATGAATACCATCCCTGAAAGCGTCGCCATCATTCTGGTCGTTCTTCTGATGCTGTTTGTTGCCTGGCTGATTCATGCGTATGTTGAAAATCGACTGATTACACCGGTAAAGAAACACGTTTTATCATTATTTAAATAACGGCATAAAAGCAGTGATGTTATTTTACTGCTCGTTCCTCTTCATGCTGTTTTTGCATGACTCGACCATTTTAAGCATTTCACACCGGACTGCCCCGGGAAGATGATTCTCCCAAGAACAAATTTCAACCCGGAGCATAGAGATGTTGGGGATTCTTGGGGGAATGGGGCCGTTGGCCACCGTGGATTTCATGCAAAAAGTGGTGGCGCTGAGTCAGGTGGCAACGGATCAGAATCACATGCCGATTCTGGTGCATAACGTGCCGCAGATTCCAGATCGCAGTGCCTGCATTTTGCACGGCGGAGAAGATCCTTTTCCAGCGTTGCTGAAAGGATTAAAGCGTCTGGAGCATGCAGGTGCAACGTGTATTGTTATCCCCTGTAATACCGCGCATTACTGGTTTGATGCTTTGCAGGGAGAAACCTCTGTGAAGATGATCAGTATTATTGACGTCGTTTGTCGTGAAATTCTGCAGCGAGGCATTATTCAAACCGGGCTGATGGCGACTAACGCCACCGTGGCTGCCGGCCTTTATAAGAAGCGCATTCGCAGCATGGGCGGGCGTTGCATTAATCCCGAAGAGCTTACTCAGCAACAGCTCATGACCTCAATTTATGACGTCAAAGCAGGCCGATTGAATCAAGGTTCGCAAGGGATGGAAGAGGTGTTTAACCACCTGGTGGGTGCCGGTGCAGAAGCCGTTATTCTCGGATGCACTGAAATCCCTATTGGCCTTGCCAAGATTGCCCGAGAGAACCCCGAGCTTTGTATCGACGCCACGGAGCTGCTGGCGAAAGCGTGTGTGGATTGGTACTACACCGATCACGACAACCACTTCCAAGGCGATTTTGAACAGTATGCAGCTTGAATGCAGTTGCCGATCCCCAGTACCTGCTTTGAGGTTAACAAATTATTTAGAGGGTGTGTGCTGCTCAAGATGCAGTTCTGCCTGCTCCAGTATGAGTTTAAGCTGATCTGAGGTTTCTACTGCGTAGATACCTCTTGCCTTTTTGATATCAAGAACCAGATCGTTGATGGACTGCAGAAGGTTGTCAGAAGTGATAATGCCACTGTCTATGTCTTTTATGACACGCAATAGAGTGATGAACGTACTGGTACGCCCTATACCTGCCATGCAGTGAGTGATCAATTTTTCATTGTTGGTTACTGGATTTATCGTCTGCAGTAGACCTGATAGATTTTGTAGATCCTTATCAACCGGCACGCCCATGTCTGGCCAGGATAGAAAATGGTAAATAGTTAAGGTTTTCTTTTCGGTTACCGGCTCTTTTGTGCTTTTATCCAGAAAGTTACTTTCCAGTTCCAGCGTAATCACATCGTATCCGGAAGTATTTTTATCTTCTTCTTTTTTGGTGGTAACACTGAGCGTTTGATGGTTGTCCAGATCGTACGTGCGTTTTTCTCCAGTCTCAGGCCAGTAACGAAGCTGTTTATCCAGGTTCACTATAGTGGAACCTTCATTTTCCATGGCCATGGTAAACAAGCCAGCAATGGATTTATCGCCAGTTGTGGGGCCGTGGGAAGCAATAAATGAGTCTCCAACCGTGTTGGCGTTATACGGGTGACCAATGCAGTCCAAAGTTATAACAGTATTTTTTGGATGATCGAAGTACCTCGCACCGCCAAAGAGTTGCATGCTACCGATACAGCGCTGATTCGGATTCTCATTATAGGAATCATTAATTAGTTTGCTTAACCACTGTTTAGGCTTTGTAGCAAGCCTATTAAGGGCGTCATCATGTTTCGGGTTTCTGTCTCTGATAGGAGTGTTATGAGGTGCTTCTGTACCTTCATTAAGTTTGCTGATGTATATTTTTGATTGACCAGGCTTATGCTGCTTATCAGTCTCAGGCTTTATAGTCGAAGGACCGAGAATTGGGGTTCTTTTGATATCCATATGTATTCCAGATGATTCTTATTGATTAAAGATGCGTGAGTGCTTCTAGAATGGAATCCAGTCTTACATTTGACAAGCAAACTCACTCCGATAATGCTACATGATAAAATATCTGCATGTAGCCCTACCTTAGTATGATGACCGATATTCCCCCCTCTTCACGAATGTGGCAGACTCGGCCTTTTTGCAAAACGAAGAATTGCAGTGGGCTGTGATGCAGGCTTTACCGCTTTCTCTTATTCCGCACTGAGCTGCCATGATGTGAAGTTAAGTCATGTGATTTCCTGGGGGTATTAATGTCTGAAAGGGAGCTGTTCAGGGTGCTTTTATAGCCGACTGGACTAAATGGCCTGAATGAATCTGGAAACCAAATGGCTGGAAGACTTTCTAGCCCTCGCGGAACTGCGTAATTTCTCTAGAGCTGCGCAGTTTCGCAACGTCACTCAACCGGCCTTCAGCCGCCGGATACGAAGCCTGGAACAATCGCTGGGTGTTGAGTTGATTGACCGTGCAACGACACCTCTCACCCTAACGCCAGAAGGCCGACTGTTTCGCACAACGGCCAGAAATCTGCTCCGGCAAATGGAAGATGGCCTTCATCAGCTTAAAGGCCAGAGTGGCTTTGGTCCGCAGCCGTTGGATTTTGCCGCGGCGCATTCTCTATCCGTCACGCTTCTACCCGAGTTGATTCAAGCTATGAGTCATGAAGGGCAAATGCTGAGAAGTCGGGTAGAAAGTATTGATGTGGATTTGGCGGTGGAGGCATTGCAGGAAGGGCGTTGCGATTTTCTTCTTGCCTTTAATATAGAAGCATTAATGCAGCCGCCATTTCTGAGTCTGTCTTTGGGAAAAACTGAGTTAAGACCTGTTTGTGCTCCCGATGCTGGTGGCCAGCCGCGGTTTCAACTCACACAGTCAGCCCCGATTCCAATATTGGGGTATAGTCCTGATGCCTTTATGGGGCGGCAGGTGAATGGAATACTGCGAGCGCTGGAAGACTCTCCAACATTCCAGCCGGTGATGGAATCTTCATTGACAAACTTATTAAAAGTCATGGCACTCAATGGCAGCGGTATTGCCTGGTTACCGGGCTACGCCATTGTTGATGAATTAAAAAGTGGGCAGCTGGTGGATGTGGTCAGCCCAGAAAAGCGTGATATTTATTGGGGCGAGGTCGAGATCAAACTGTACCGCAATGATATCAGGCTGCACGCGGGCGCAGAGCAATTCTGGTCAGCACTTCGGAAAAAGTGTCAGCAAGGTTGGGTGTTAACACCGGATGAACGATTGATGTGAGACTATCCCGCAATGTTGACATTCGTGATAGAGTTTCTCGCTGATTCTGTAATTGATGAGCAGATGTACCAATGACTGAGAAAATGGAAAAGCCGGAGAGTAAAGAAGAGGCCGTCGACGGTTTTTTTCCTATCGACGAGCACGAAGAAGAAGTAATTGAAGAGGGACAGCCCATTCGCCGCAAGGGGATCTACCTGCTGCCCAATCTCTTTACTACCGGCAACCTGTTTGGTGGTTTTTATGCCATCATTGCGGCCCAGGCCGGCAATTTTGGTATGGCCTGTGTGGCCGTATTTGTTGCAATGATTCTGGATGGCCTCGATGGCCGAGTCGCCAGAATGACCAACACCATGAGCAAGTTTGGCGAACAGTACGATAGCCTGGCCGATATGGTCACCTTCGGTGTTGCACCGGCCATGGTGGCATTTAGCTGGGCGCTCCACGATCTGGGCAAGTTCGGCTGGATGGTTGCCTTTATTTATGCGGCTTGTGCGGCGCTTCGTCTTGCCCGCTTTAATGCACAGATTGAAACCACCGACAGTAACTACTTTACTGGGTTGGCCAGTCCGGCTGCAGCAGCACTGGTGATTGGCCTGGTGTGGGCATTGAGTGATTTGGGCTTTAATGGCGAATCCACCAGTGTGGCGTTATTGGCAGCATTAATTACCGGCGGCGCGGGTATTTTGATGGTGAGTAATATTCGTTACCAGAGCTTCAAGAAGATTGATCTTCGAGGGCGGGTGCACTTTATCTTCCTGCTGGCCATTGTTCTGGCGTTTGCTGTGGTCTTTATGGATCCGCCAAGAACACTATTGATGATCTTCCTCGCCTATGCCTGTTCAGGGCCTATTACTGCGATTTTCCGTTTGGGTGGAGAGCCTGGCAAGTAGTTGTAAAAAAGCCACCGGTTGGTTTCAACGGGTGGCTTTGGCAATGTAGCCAGTTTTTGACTTAGTCGAAGACGTTATCTTCATTTCCATCTTCAGGAACCACTACAAACGAAGAACCATCACTAGCAGTACTGGCGCGCCTGCTTAATGATTCTGGAGGTAGATCATAGTCCGATATAGAAGACCTGGTCGAACCCAGTATAGGAACCAGTTCAAAATCACTGGCCTCTGACGTTAGCGATGGTCGAGGCGATGAACTTGTGGTTTCACGACTGGTACCTTCTGGAGCAGCAGTTGAGTCGTCGTCATTTCCCGATTTAGGCACAGGATAGTTTTTCATTTCCTCGTCTAAATCTGACAATGAAAGATCAAGTTTAGCTGGAGCAGGGAAGTCATCTTCTTCCAGCGGAGATGCAGTTGGCACAACCGCTGGTTTCTTCGTAAGATCTTTCATTTCCGTGCCATAGTTTTCTGCAGCCTTGCGCTGTCTCACTAGCTCACAGAAGGAGTCTGTGAAGTTAAAGAGCAGGCCGGCTCCAATAATAGGCCCAAGAATGGTTGGGCTAAGAGCCATGAATCCTGCATTAGAGGCGTATCCTCCAATTTTCGCGGCTACTTTTGCGACTTTGATGGAGTAATCGTTGATAGATTTGTGCTGAACTTCCTTATGTGTCAGCTTGCCATAGCATTTCTTCGCACCAACAATAACAGCACCTGCTGCGGCACCAACGGCTCGTCCTAAGGCAAAACCAACTTTATTGCCGAGTTTATTGGTGAAATCGGCGGCCCATTGAGAGAATTTTTTTAATCCAAGCCCAAAATTTTTGCCAAGCTCGGCGGCTTTAATTGAATAGCTATTAATAGGTTTTGGCTCGAACTTGGTTTTAAGCCAGCCATCAGAAGCATTGGCTAGCAGGGTTAATGGAGTGGCTGCGACAGCACCTACAACTCTACCGGCATAATAACCGGCATTCTCTGGTAGATTACTGATTTGGTGCGCTACAAATTCTGCAGCACTTCGAAAGGACTGACCTAGTGGGGTGGTTGTCATTATGAAATCCTCCTTGAAAGCATTTAATGGCATCAAAATTTATTTTTGATGCCACGATTCTTCCATGCATGGAGGGGGGGAGCACTAACAAGAGGGTTAGAATGCATAACATTCTCTATTGAAGGCATTGTGTAAAAACGTGTGGCGCATAAAGGATGATTATGCTGCTGATAAATAAGAAAAAATCTTCGGCTCTTGGCAGTGAGATAACACCGAACAAGGTTTACCAAGAGCGCAGGCGTTTTATCAAGCAATCAGCCTGGTTAGCGGCTGCTGGGGCAGGGCTTGTGTTATCTGGGTGCTCTCAGGAGGGGAATGTCGATAGTGAGCCTATTGATAAAAAAGCCGATCGATCTAAGCAAGGGGACAAAGAGCAATTGCAAGCTAAGAAGGGCAAATATGGGGCAGCTGCGTCATTAACCCAAAGTCAAACTGCTGGTTTTTCCGTTAAGCTTATTCCCGCTGGTGGATTTGGTCTTCAAAGCGATAAACAACAAGCTCGGGCCTGATCCAGCAACCACTCTGACCCATGGCCCGGGTGAATGGGCTCTAATCTTTTTATTGCTTTCACTGGCAGTGACACCTGTACGACAGCTGACAGGCATAAATAAGGTAATACGATTCAGGCGAATGCTTGGCCTGTTTGCTTTATTTTATGCATCTCTACATCTAATCGCCTATCTAGCGTTCATGTTAGCTTGGCAATGGGAGACGCTCCTTGAAGACCTGTATAAGCGGTCTTGAATCATTGTTGGTGTATTTGCGCTATCAATATTAATTGTATTAGGGCTGACTTCGACAAAAGGCATGATGAAAAGGCTAGGCAGGCAATGGAGTCAGTTGCATCGATTGGTTTATGTTGCTGGTATTCTTGTCATCATTCATTTCCTCTGGCTGGTCAAAAGCGACTACACAGAACCATTGATGTACGGCACTGTTCTTGTATTACTGTTGGCGCTCAGGCTGAAGTCGATCCGCAAGCTGATTAAGTAGATCTCAATTTACGTAGAATGCGCAGGTTGTCTTTATTTCCCAACTCTGTACTATACGCAGCTCTTCCGGACAGCACTGCTGAACGAGAAGAGGATTTTGAAAAACAAGGTTGAATGACCGGTTGACAA
>NZ_CANMAO010000044.1 GCF_947495845.1 uncultured Endozoicomonas sp.
TTGCGATTCCGGAATAAGTAAAACTGGCTAGAAGCCTTGGTGCTGTTGACTGGAATCACTTCAGCGGGAATTGCTGATCATTAGTGGGCTCATTTTTCGGATCCCACTCTTTTAGCTTGATAATGGACAGTAGTAGCTTCTGATAATCATCAGCGATGTCAGGGTCTGACAAGTTACCTGTTTTTTTCAGTCGGGTTTCCAGTCGATTGCATATTTTTTCAAGCTCAGGTACGCCGCAATAACGACAAGCGCCGTGCAGTCGATGAACTCTCTCGAGCATGGCGGGGCAATCATTATTCTGCCAACTCTGTTGCAGGGTTTTGAGATCATCATCCAGGCCATCTTTCATCATAGACAGCATTTCCAAGGCCAAATCACTGTTACCTGCGGCCAGTTGAACGGCAAGGTCCATATCAACCGGGGCGTTAGAGTTGTTTTTTTCAGGGTGGTTTGCGGGTTCTGGCGGTTGTTTCTTTACAACTGTCTTGTTGCCAGCTTGTGCCCATTGATTAAGCATGCTCACAATGTGCTTTTCGTTGACAGGCTTGCTCAGGTAGTCGTCAAAACCATTTTGCAGTAGCGCTTTCTTTTCCTCTGGTAAAGCATGAGCTGTGACGGCAATGATGGGAGTGCGCTGGTTGCCCGGGATATTGGAGCGAATACGTCGGGTGACTTCCAGTCCATCTATTTCCGGCATTTGTACATCCATGAAAATAATATCGAACTGGGATTTCTTACAAAGTTCAATCGCTTTGTAACCATTTTCTGCGCTGGACAGATTTTGGCCAAATTTCTCAAGCATGGACTTGATCAGCTTTAAGTTGACCGGATTGTCGTCCACCGCCAGGATGTTTAACCGTTTATCTGGCTCGTTAATGGTGCTTCCTGTCTGGGCTCCTTTGTGTGAGAAAAGAGTATAAAGCCTCTGCTGACTGATAGGCTTTAATAAGGTGGTTTCGTTATTCGGCAGTTTTTTTTCATTTGTGCCGGTGGTTAACAAAATAATTTTGGCTTCAGGGTGAGATGCCTTCAGCTGTCCCAGAGAGTTGTTGAGCGGAATGTCATCCAGATCAATTAAGATGTAGTCAAAGGTGGTAGCGGTATTTTTCTTGGCATTTTTCTTGGTCGTAGCGTCAGATAAACTGCTCACTGCGGTTACCTGGGCACCAAATTTTTCCAGTAGGTGAGTGATGGAAAGTCGCGTCAGTTCCATTGGTTCAATAAACAACATCCTGCGTTTACCCAATGCGCCACGGATGGTTGTCGCAATAGACTGATCGCAACACTCTTCACTGTGACTGACTTTTGTCTTAAAAGTGAACCAGAAAGTTGCACCGTGCCCAAGGTCAGATTCAAGACCTATTTCACCGCCCATCTGTTCTACCAGACTTTTGGAAATGGCAAGGCCTAGCCCGGTACCCCCAACTTTACGATTTCTGCTGGTGTCTGCCTGAGCAAAGGCATGAAACAGTTTGTGATGAAGTTCTTTGGTTAAGCCAATACCTGTGTCGGTCACGGAAATCTTCAGGGAAGGGCGATCGTCTTTTTCCCAATGATCCAGCATTACTCGAATAGCAATAGAACCATAACTGGTGAATTTGATGGCGTTGCTGATCAGATTGGTCAAAATCTGTTTCAGTCGCTGACTGTCGATAATAATATTTTCAGGTACATCGTCGTAAATTAAATGGACGACTTCCAATGACTTTCGGTGAGCGCCGGGGGCAAGAAAGGTGATGACATCTTCAACCACATCACGGACGCAGGTGGGGTGAGGGTCAAGCTCCAGCTTTCCCGCTTCCATTCTGGAAAAATCCAGAATGTCATTGAGCATGGTTAACAAGCCGTGGGAGGATTTTTCAATGGTATTGATATAGTCGTGCTGCTCTGGGGTAAGATCCGAATTCTGCATTAAGCTGGAAAAACCGATAATGCCATTCAGGGGAGTACGAATTTCATGACTCATGTTGGCGAGAAATTCACTCTTGCTTCTGCTGGCTTCCAGTGCTTCTTTTCGGGCGAGATCCAGCTCAACATTCTGGATCTCAATGGTTTCCAGTGTTTCCTGCAGTTCATCATTATACTGGGCAATATGGCTAGTCATTTTTTGATGTTTTGCCTGCAGACTGTCCAACATCTCATTGATCGCTGACTCCAGCTCAAATAGCAGGCTGTTTGGAGTTTCGGGAAGGCGTGTGTCGTAAAACCCATCACGAATACGACTGATCACTCTGGCCATATTGTCTAATGGTCGTATAACGTTACTGGCCAGTTTCAGGCTCATTACCAGGGCAATCATCAAGCCCATTGCGACCACGACAACGCTGAAGGCTAGCGAACGGTATAGTTTCAGGTGTGTTTGAGCATAGGTGTAATCAAGGATCATCCAGCCGTAATGAGTTGACGTCACAGGACTGATAATGGGGCTGGCAACCTGAATGACTTCATCACTCTGTAAAGATTGCTGCGTTGGCATTAACAGGGAGGGCAGTTCATCATGTTGGTAAAGTGATGGGCCTGCATGAAGCATTGGCATGCCATCTTTGTCGAATAAACTGACTGAACGTATATCAGAGTCATCCAGAAGCATAGATAAGAGCGTTTGAAGTTCCTGATGATTACTGTTTTGCATGAGCAGTGCCGCTGCTGTGGATTTGCGTTGTGACTCGTTCAACGCTTCCGACATCAGTTGTTCATCAAGTTCAATGTAGCGTTTGCCCAAGTACATGGTGCCCATCAGGAGGGCAACGATGATCCCTGGTAAAAAAGCCAGCAACAGTATGTGCTGACGAAGCGCGAGAAGGTTATGTCTCATTCTACTGCCTTTCCCTGTAAGGCTATTATTCTGTATTATTAATTAGGAACTGTCCCGAAATAAGATCCACATATACTGAGACACTGAAGCATCGTTGAGACAGTTGCCCGCTATCCGATGTCCGTAGTCCGTAAAAGCGCGAGTGTCTCAAGCTTTTTCGGAAAACGGACGACGGAGTGCGGACAACGTTAATTCAAATGTGGAAGTTATTTCAGGACAAATCCTTAGTCACGCCATAATAAAGTTAACGTCAGTACTATGTCCATGGAATATCCGACCATTGAGTCGTTAATCGGCAATACCCCTCTTATTCGTCTACAGCGGCTGCAGGGTGAAACATCCAATACGGTGTTACTGAAACTGGAAGGGCAAAACCCTGCTGGATCCGTCAAGGATCGTCCTGCCTTGTCCATGATCGTGGAGGCAGAAAATCGTGGCGATATTCTTCCCGGCGATGTGTTAATTGAGGCTACCAGTGGCAATACCGGCATTGCGCTGGCCATGGCAGCGGCTATTCGCGGCTATAAAATGATTTTGATAATGCCGGACACCATGAGCGTCGAACGTCGTGCAGCCATGTCTGCTTATGGGGCCGAGTTGATATTGGTCAGCGATGGTATGGAAGAGGCCCGTGATCTGGCGCTGGCTATGCAGAATCGTGGTAAAGGGAAAGTTCTGAATCAGTTTGCCAATATGGACAACCCTAAAGCCCATTATCAATCGACGGGACCAGAAATCTGGCAACAGACTCAGGGAGCCGTGACCCATTTTGTCAGCTCAATGGGAACGACGGGTACGATCATGGGGACTTCCCGTTATCTGAAAGAAAAGAATCCGGAGATTCAAATCATCGGGCTGCAACCAGAAGATGGGGCGAAAATCCCCGGTATTCGGCGTTGGAGTCCGGAATACCTGCCTGCTATTTTTGACCGTTCGGCGATAGATGTTGTCATGGATATCAGTCAGCAGGATGCGGAAGTGTGCATGAGATCTCTGGCCCAGGAAGAAGGTGTTTTCTGTGGCGTATCTTCCGGTGGCGCGGTGGCGGCAGCGCTGAAGCTATCCGAACAGTTGGAGAATGTCACTATTGTTGCCATTGTTTGTGATCGAGGTGATCGCTATTTGTCGACGGGTGTCTTTAATTGACCCTGATCACAATGCGGTCAATCCCAGTGCTTTGAAACAGCGTAACAGCGTAAAATGAACCAACTACTTTCCAGTTAAGAGTGCCCGTGGTGAAACAGCGTTTAAAACGTACTTCCTTTACCCCATTTGTCCTTGAAGAGGATGTGCGCATAGAAGGGCTTTCCCATGATGGTCGGGGGATTGCACGGCACCGTGGGAAAACGCTGTTTGTGGATGGTGCATTACCCGATGAAACGGTTCGGGTTCAGGTGCTGGAAGACAAGCGTCGCTTTATGAATGCCAGAGTCAGTGCGGTTGTCGATGCTTCGGCAGAGCGCTGTGAACCATTGTGCCGTCACTTTAAACAATGCGGCGGCTGTAGCTTACAGTACAATACTCATGATGCTCAGTTGAAGAATAAACAGAGCATTGTGATTGATCAGCTGCAGCGCTTTGCCAAAGTCTGTCCTGAATCCATCGATGAACCATTACGTTCGGCTCCTTATGGCTACCGGCACCGAAGTCGTCTGTCCATGCGCTGGAAAAAGGGTCAGTTACTCATGGGCTTTCGCGAAAAAGGCAGCAATGCCATCTGTCAAATTTCAGAATGCCCGGTATTGGCAGAACCTCTGCAGAACATGCCGGCATTGTTAAGAACTTACCTACCAACATTGAAGGGCAGGGAAGCTATTTCACATGCAGAGTTATTTCAGCTGAGTGATAGCCGTGGTGTATTACTTCGTCATATTCGACCACTGTCTGAAACCGATAGGGCGTCACTCAGGGTCTTTGCTGAAACTCATCAACTCTTTATTTTTCTGCAGTCCGATGCTGACCGCATCGAACGGTTATACCCAGAAGACTCGTCCGAATTTTCGATGCATTATCCGCTACCCTCTGAGCAATTGGTGATGCATTTCAGACCACAGGATTTTACCCAGGTAAACTGGCAGGTGAATCAGGCGATGGTGGATCAGGCAATCCAGTGGTTGCAGCCTGCAAAAACCGATCGTGTCCTTGATCTGTTCTGCGGGATCGGTAACTTCTCTCTGGCATTTGCTCGTCATGGTGCGACAGTGGTGGGCGTTGAAGGTAGCCAACGTTCTGTGGATCAAGCTAAGGTCAATGCAAAGGCAAATGATATCGAGAATGCTGAGTTTTTTTGTGCAGACCTTTCTGCGGCTTTTGATCATCAACTCTGGGCTAAAGAATCATACGACATCGTGCTACTGGATCCACCGAGAGCCGGTGCTGATTTCATGATTGATCATCTGGTTGGATTATTGCCCGAGCGCTTGTTGTATATTTCCTGCAATCCGGCAACCTTGGCCAGGGATGCGGGGAGTTTGTCCGGACATGGTTATCGGTTGCAGCGATTGTCCGTCATGGATATGTTTCCCCAGACTACTCATGTAGAATCTATGGCGCTTTTTGTGCGCTAGTTAGATTGTGCGTTCGGGAAGAGGCATAATTATGCATTGGGTAAACTTGCGCGATAGCCTGACGCATTTCGGATAGAATTGATTTCATCATAGTCATGATTAGTATAGATAGAGACGGAATGGAATAGATGGTCAAGGTTAGAGAGGATCAGCCCCAGCACTACGATGGCACTGTGGATCTGGATGCTTGGCTCAACCGACTTCAGGAACGGTTCGGTGTCGGCGATACGGATCGATTGCGTGATGCCTGTGAACTGTCCCGTCAATCGGAACTGCTGGCTATGCAGCAGAGCGCTGAAAATGAAACCGCCTGGCCAACCGGGAAAGGGTGTTTCCGAACCGGTTTGGAGATGGCTGAGATCCTGGCTGAGTTAAAGCTTGATATTGATACTCTCGTTGCTTCTGTTCTCTATCGTGCTGTCAGGGAAACAAAATTAACCCTGGAACAGGTTGAATCGAATTTTGGCTCATTGGTTGCCGGTTTGATTCGCGATGTTCAGGGCATGGCCGCCATCAGTAATGTTCAGCATCCCAGAAGGCAGGTGCTGGATCATCGTCAGGATCAACTGGAAAAAGTCCGGAAGATGCTGGTGTCCATCATTGATGATGTGCGTGTAGCGCTGATCAAACTGGCAGAACGGACCTGTGCCATCCGGGCTGTTCAACACGCCAGTAAAGAAAAACGACAGCGGGTTGCCAGAGAAGTCTTTGAAATCTATGCGCCACTGGCTCATCGTCTGGGTATTGGTTACATCAAGTGGGAGCTAGAGGATCTTTCTTTCCGCTATTTGAAACCACAGGACTATAAAAAAATTGCCAAACTATTAGACGGTAAACGACTGGATCGTCAGAAGTATATTTCCGATGTGGTCGATACCCTGAAGTCTTCTCTCACCGAAGCCCATGTTGAGGCAGAGGTCAGTGGTCGGGTAAAACACATCTACAGTATCTGGCGCAAAATGAAGCGCAAGAATATCGACTTCAGAGACCTTTACGATATCCGTGCCGTTCGTATCCTGACCAATGAAGTCCGTGATTGTTATGCTGCGCTGGGTGTAGTGCACTCCCATTGGAATCATATTCCGAAAGAATTTGACGATTACATTGCCACGCCAAAGGAAAATGGTTATCGCTCCCTGCATACGGCGGTATTTGGCCCTGAAGGCAAAACACTGGAAGTTCAGATTCGTACTCATGGGATGCACGAAGAAGCTGAGCTTGGGGTTTGTGCCCACTGGAAATATAAGGGCACTGACGTCAATAGCCGAAACGACAGTTACGAAGAAAAAATTTCATGGCTTCGTCAGGTTATGGAGTGGCATGAAGATCTCGGTGATCTGGAAGAACTGGGCGGCCAATGGCGCGCCGATGTGGAGCCGGATCGGATTTATGTGTTCACTAAAGATGGCCATGTGGTCGACCTTTCCGTTGGTGCTACGCCGATCGACTTTGCATTCCGAATTCATTCTGAAGTAGGTACCCGTTGTCGTGGTGCTAAGGTAGCCGGTCGTATTGTACCGTTAACCCATAAACTGAAAACCGGTGATCAGGTTGAGATTCTGACGGCGCCCAATGCCAAGCCGAGTCGTGACTGGTTAAACCCGGATCTAGGGTATGTGACCACCAGCCGTGCCAGGGCGAAAATTACCAATTGGTTTAAGAAGCAGGATCGTGATGCCAACATCGACGATGGCCAAAGTCTGCTGGAGCTGGAAATCAAACGACATGCGTTGCACGGTGTCAATTATGAACAGTTGGCACAAACCGCGAATGTTTTAACGGTTGAGGATTTGTTTGCGGGCATTGGTGCCGGCGATATTAAGCTCCGCCACGTGGTGTCTCTGGCACAAAAACAGGTAGCGCCGGAAGAAGAGAAATCCTTTGAAATTCGGACCAAGCCTCAGCAGGATCGGATATCAGACAGCACGATCAATATCGATGGTGTGGGCAACTTGCTGACTCAGATGGCCGGCTGCTGTCAGCCTGTGCCTGGCGATTCGATCATTGGCTATATCACCATTGGACGGGGAGTCACTATTCACCGGGATGATTGTAATACAGCCTTATCGTTACAGGAGCGGGAACCTGAACGTTTAATCGAAGTGAATTGGGGCAGTAAGCCGGAATACGGCTACCCCGTAGATGTTATGATTACCGCATTTGACCGCCCGGGATTGCTGCGTGATATCACCATCGTTTTGGCGAACGACAAGGTTAATGTATTGTCCATGCAAACAAGAACCAGCAAGGAAGAGCATCTTGCCAGCATGCTGTTGAGTATCGAGGTTCAGGGGTTGGAAAGTCTGGGTCGTGTACTGGCGAAGATTGAACAGTTGCACAATGTGATCGAGGCCGTAAGGCACAGAAAAATGAGCTAATTTTGTAGACCGTTCGGCTTGTGGATATAATCCGTTCATTTGCCGGATGGTTTGCAGTTTTTGCTTTGCATCTTCCGGGGTTGCTGAGGGTGTCAATGCAAACGCTGAGTGAAATTCAGTTTAATGAGCTCCGACAGAATGGTCGGGTCATCGAGTCCGATGGTCATGGTGAAAAAGTCATACAGTTGCCTGACGAAAGTTATTTGAAACTGTTTCGTCGTAAACATCTGATCAGTTCGGAATTAATAAATCCCTATGCCCAACGATTTGCGAATAATGCAGCCGCGTTAATCCAGCTTCGTATCCCAACCATCGATATCAATGGTGTTTATAACGTTCCTTCTATTCAACGAAAGGTTGTTCACTATCAGCCATTGCAGGGCGATGTGCTCCGCAGTTACCTGAAATCCTCATCCCCATCAGAGAAAGAACAGCTGGCCATAGAGTTAGGAGCGTTTATTGCCACATTGCACGACTCCGGTGTTTACTTCCGCTCGCTGCATATGGGAAATATTGTTCGAACTGTGGATCGGGGATTAGGCTTGATTGATATTGCGGATATGCGATGCTTGAACAGGCCGTTTAAAGACTCTGAGCGACTGAGAAACTTTCAGCACATGATTCGGTACAGTGAAGATATGATGCTGTTTGGTGATGCTGTTCAGCCGTTGTTGAACGCATATCATGAGAAGGCTAAATCCCCTGATTCGCTGAAGCTGGCATTGAAGAAGTTACTTCCGGCATAACCGCTTTATCAAACGAAAGGAATACATATTGTCATCTCCCATCCATGATTTAGTGGCATTAATGGCTAGATTAAGACACCCGGAACATGGTTGTCCCTGGGATCTTAAGCAAACCTTTTCTACCATTGCGCCTTATACTCTGGAAGAAGCCAGTGAAGTGGCTGAGGCCATTGCCAGAGAGGATTACGAAAACCTGAAGGAGGAGCTGGGAGACTTACTGTTTCAGGTGTTGTTTCACGCCAGAATAGCGGAAGAAGCAGGGATGTTTTCCTTCGATGACATCTGTCAGGAACTGCAGTCAAAATTAGTAAGACGACACCCCCATGTATTTCCTGATGGAACCCTGTCGTCTTTTGCGTCAGACGATAAACTCACACCAGAAGTCGTTAAACAACGCTGGCAGGCGATTAAGGCAGAAGAGAAAGCAAAGAAGAGTATCGCTGTGTCAACGTCGGCGATGCCTGATGATTTGCCTTCATCCATGCCAGCTCTGTTACGGGCAGAAAAAATTCAGTCCGCAGCTGCCAAAGTCGGATTTGACTGGCCGGACGTTGAGCCCGTCGTTGATAAGATATATGAAGAGCTCAATGAAGTTCTCGAAGCCAGGGCTGAAGGCATTGAACGGGTGTCAGAAGAAGTCGGTGATCTTATGTTTGCCTGCGTTAACCTTGCCAGACACTTAAAAGTGGATGCTGAAATGGCCATGAGAAAGGCCTCTGTTAAATTTGAGCAACGCTTTCGATCTATGGAAGTGCTGGCCGACAATGACGGTTTTAGCTTTCAACAGTTGACGCTGGATGAGATGGAATCCTACTGGCAGCAGAGTAAAGCGTGATAAGGAACTGTCCCTGAATAACTTCACTATTCGGAGAAGTGTTTACCGTTTTCCGTAAAAGCACAAACAGCAAGGCTTTTACAGGAAACGGACAACGGACAACGGACAACAAGCATGATGCCAACGATTCGCCTGTCAAAGTTTATTTCCGACGCTGGTGTTTGCTCAAGGAGACAGGCGTCACGTTTGATTGAAAGTGGTGTCGTTTTGGTCAATGGTCGACAGGGTAAGCATTCTGATCGAATTAACGACGATGATAGTGTTTTTATTGAGGGTAAGAGGCTGATTCTTAAGAAAAAGAATGTAAATTTTATCTACCATAAACCCGTTGGTATCGACTGCGTATTAAATATTGAGGATAAAGATAGCATTATTCATTATTTGCCTGCTTGTGATGCAGGAGAAAGAGTTTTTCCGGTCGGTCGTCTCGATAAGGATTCCAGGGGATTAATGCTGTTGACCAATGATGGGGAACTTTGTCAAAAGCTGATTCATCCTGATTATTATCATGAAAAAGAATATTGGGTTAGAGTAGATAAACCTTTATCAGCATTATTTATTAAAAAAATGGCGGCCGGAGTATCCTATAAAAATGTAGTTACTCGACCATGTATCATAGAAAGAATAGACGATTATAGTTTTAAAATTATTTTAACCGAAGGGAAAAATCGTCAAATCAGGCAGATGTGTCAATCATTAGGTTATCGAGTTCTTGATTTGTACCGTCATCGTTTGAAGTGTTTGGTTATGAGAGACCTGGAAGAAGGTGGGTGTAGTCATTTATCAGAGAGCGATGTTCAGGGCCTTCTTGATAGTTAACCCTGAACCCGCTTTAAGACAGTATGAAATACCAATTTTTATTCACAGACCTATGAGTCTTTGTTGCTAAAAAGCTTTATTAGCTCTGATACTTTTTCATCTTTTCCTTTACTTTCAAGAAAGTCATTGATTGAGTGTCTGAAAATTGGTTTAGATGTTTTTTGTTTTTTCTTCGGACGATGAATAGCTTCTTCTGCAGCAGGCTTCAACGGGATAATAGTGGTTTTTTTTGATGGTGCTAATAGTGTTGAGTCATCCACGGTGCCATGATTTGGTATGTTAGGGATTATATTTTCATTGTCGTTAGAGTCATTCATTATAAAGGAATATAGTGAATCATTCTCAGTGACTACTTTAACAGTATCATATTCTTCTTCCCTTTTACTTTTACTATGATTTTGTGTTTCCCCATTTGGTATGAGATTCGATTTAATACTTGAGGTGACGACAGTTGCTGACTCGTTCTCTGAAATTTTTACCGTTTTTTCACAGTTGTCTGGGCTGGATTTTGTGGTTGTGATTCTGTTTAAAGTCGCCATTATGTCAGCTCTTACTCTTTGACTTTTTAGATCGCCTGTTCTAAGAGATATATCAGTATATGAAGCTAGAGCAATCTTCGCTTTATTGTTTTTTGTTGAGTTCGCATTAGTGTCGCAAAGAATATTTAATATTTTCTCGCACTGGGTGAGGTTTGTGTCTTTCGTTCTTTGGTCGAGAATTTTGTATTTTAATTCTCTTCTAAAGTGTTTCGATGTCAGTAGTTTTTTGTTGCTTACTATTATGGATTTAAACGAAGAAATAACTCTTTCTTCTAACTTCTCAATAGCAAGTGCGCAGTGTTTTTCTAAGAAATCGCGATAAGTAATTGGGTGATCAGAGTTGATAGACTTGATCTTGTTTTCGAGCATTTTTATGGTAATCTCTCTCTTTTTCTGCAGTTTTTTTGTTTCATGTAATGAAACTAATTTTTCAAGTTTCGCACTTTCAAATTCCTTTGTAATTAATAACTCCTGTTGCTGTAATGTCTGCTTTTCTTTATGTATAGTACCGAGTTCTTCATGAGTGGCATTTGCCATTAATTTTTCTTCGAGATTGCATAGCGATATCGTAATGGAGTTTAACTGTTCTAATTGTTTTGTTCGCTCTTTATTTAAGCTATTTATTGTTGGTTTTAGCTCTGCTTCCAGAATAGCCAATTCTTCTTTAGTTTTTTTAGCCTTTGTTGAAATCTTGTTAATTTCAACAGCAATTACTTCTGTTGATTCTGGTTCCATGCCAAGACAGTCACGTAGGAAAAATTCTCGTTCAGCATCATTGCGCATGTTTCGTGTAGCGAAATTAGTAGATACCTGAGATTGCAAAGCGTCTACCTTATGGGTCGATCTTAACTTTAGGAATTCCACTAGAGTGTCTATTTCATTAAAGAGCTCTTTATGAATCTCTCTTGTTGATAAGGTTTTTTTTGAGGATTTTGTACCAATATTGTTCATAAGTAGATTGTATTTTACAGTCATTGGTAGCAGTGTTTGGTAAGCGGCATTTTTTTCTTCTAATGAAAGTGCACTATCTTTTGCTAATTCAACGAGCGCTTTTTGGTAGTTGTCGATTTGATTTCTAGCTTCTTTGCCAGATGAAGTCTCCATGCATTTTTTATGGTAAACATCGATGTTGGATATTCGGTTTTTAGTTGTTTCTGTACACGGTTCAGATTTTAGAGATAATGCTTTTGTTTCTACCGGACTTTCTTTTCTTGTCAATTCAATAGAATCTGGATTAATCGAATAACTGGCGCTATTACTATATACACTGTTTCTATTTGATGAGTTGATACTACTGGATCGACTTAAGTCTGACTGGTAGCCACTGCTGGCAACACTTGATCTAGAATTGATTGTATTACTTCTGATGATGTAGTTTTGATCATCACTATAATATCCTTCATCCTTTGGTGTAGTGGTTGGCGTTTCGATCCTTCCTGTTTTGGA
Source organism: uncultured Endozoicomonas sp. (assembly GCF_947495845.1). Classification (GTDB taxonomy): domain Bacteria; phylum Pseudomonadota; class Gammaproteobacteria; order Pseudomonadales; family Endozoicomonadaceae; genus Endozoicomonas. The sequence continues at coordinate 12,146 of NZ_CANMAO010000044.1, forward strand.
ATTTGGTTGCATATATAATTGAGCTTTTGCTTCATCCTTGAATGTAGGGGGTCTCATTGGTGCTTTTTTCTTGTGTTCCAGAATTTTTGTTAAGTAGTTGATTTTTTCTTGGTTGAACTGTTTAAGGAATTGTTCGATTGTTTTTTTTGTTTGCTCATGTTTTAACTGGTCAATTATATCTTGTGATTCCTTGATTTTATTTTCAAGTATAATATTTTTTTCTTTAATGGATTCTAATGGTAGGTCTTTACCTTTGTTTTTGTTTATTTTCTCTTTCATTTCATTGATGTCATATTCTAAGGCTGGTACAGAGTGGAACTGAACACCAATAGCGTTATATAGGTTTTCTATCTTTCCTGTCATATTAAAGCCAGTATTAATGGCAGCGGCAGCTGTGTTTCTTTTTCCACAAGGTGGCATGGAAAGCTCTTCTTCCAATGCTTGTATTTGTAATAGGATTTTATTGGTTACATAAGCAGCTCTTTTTTTCATTGTCTTTTTTTCTGATACATAGAATTTGATAGGATACTTTTTTTCAGATTCCTGTTTTGTTGTGTTAAGCCAACTTTCTAAGCTGTTGGCAGACACCAGTTTTATAAATTCATTACGGTTATTATCTAACTCTTCTTTTGTTGGTGGGGTCCCGGATTTCACACTATCGGTCAATTCAAGAGAGTACTGACAAAGTTTTTTGAAGGTATCACTAGTGTTTTTCTTTTTGAAAGTGCGCTTGATGTCAGCAGTTCTTTTGGAAATCGGAGGGGATTCAGTCTTTATCCCCTCGTTAGAAACGTCATTGGAGCGAACAGAGACATCGCTGTGAAAATTATCAACGAGCCCATTCTCTGTTGATGGAAGTGCTACATCACCTCTGACTGATGCTGATGTTGTCGATAATATTGGCATGATATTCTCCAACGAAGATAACCTTGCTTCTATTATCTTTTTATACGAACGGAAGAATAGTCGACTTATGTCTTAACCTGAACTTATGTCTAAGAAGCTGTTCATGATCGTTTGCAGCTCGCAGAAAGATTGTTAACAGCTTCTAAGTCCATGGCTTACCCGTTTTTTGCTGCACTCTTCTGTGCAGCGTTCAATATGCCTCTGAGCATATTCAACTCCTTGGCTTCAGGGCGGGCACGGTTGAAGAGCCGACGAAGACGGGTCATGACAAGACCTGGGTGCTGTTGGATGATGAAGTCGATATCCGTCAGTGTCTTTTCCAGGTGCTGGTAAAATCGATCCAAATCCTTATTCAGCGGATATTCTGGCTCATCATCACTATCATTAAGCGTTACTTCGACTTTCGTTGATGCTTTGAAAATCTCATAACAGAGTATTTGAATGGCTGATGCCACGTTAAGTACCGGGTAATCGGGATTCGCATCAATGGTGGTGTGGAAGTGGCATTTTTCCAGCTCACTGTTGGTTAGCCCCATGGTTTCCTGGCCAAACACCAGCGCCACAGGGTTTCTGGACGATTCTGTCAGTAGTTTATCTGCAGACTGCTCAGCTTCCAGCATGGGGCGGGAAAAGGAATGGCTACGGCTTCTGGCACTGGTCCCGATGACCAGTGAGCAATCAGCAATGGCGTCATCAAGGTCATTAAATACCCGTGCATTTTCAAGGACATCCAGCGCGCCTGCGGCCATAGAATTAGCATCTGCTGCTGGAAAACGCTGGGGAGTAACCAGACACAGATCACTCAGCCCCATGGTTTTCATTGCTCTGGCTGCCGAGCCAATATTGCCGGGGTGAAAGGTATTAATAAGAATGATGCGGATATTCTGAAGCATGGTGACCATGGTGTTGGGTAATTCAAGGTCGGCATTATAAGTCCTACATAGCCTCAATCACCAGTTCAGGAATGGATTTTGCGTTTATGTTCTTCATTTAGTGCATCAATCTTCTTTACAGTGGTTTTAGCGGTGCTGTCTTAATGTACAATGTGTTCACGTAAATATATCCAGATTGTACGGAATATACATAATTAATATGAGCCAACACTCTGCCAGTGAAAGCCCACTCGGGCAAAGTACCCAGAAACAGAATTACCGATGGTTAGTCCAGCAAACTGCTGCTTCCCGTTACTGGTTACTGTTTTCCATGTTGTTTGGCATGCTCAATGGGGTCTTGCTTATTCTTCAGGCTTCATTAATGGCCGGAATGATTCATCAGATGGTGATGGAAGGTGTCCATCGAGATCAGCTAATATCCGACTTTTTATGGGTATTGTTATTACTGGTACTCAGGGGTGTTTGTGTCTGGAGTAAAGAGTTCTTTGGTTTTCGTGCTGGCGCTGCCGTGCGGATTGCTATCAGAAAACAGTTGTTGGATAAGCTCCGAAACCTCGGTCCGCTAGCGGTGGCCGAAAGACCGGCTGGCAGCTGGTCCGCTATTGTGGTGGAGCAGGTTGAAGAATTGCAGGAATTTGTAGCGAAGTATCTGCCACAAATGGTGCTGGCGGTGATGATTCCCATCATTATCCTGATGGTTGCCTTTCCTCAAAGCTGGGTGGTGGGCATTGTATTTCTGGGCACTGCACCTTTGATTCCTGTGTTCATGGTGTTTGTTGGCATGAAAGCCGCCGAAGCGAATCGACGTAACTTTCAGGCTCTGGCTCGCCTGGGTGGTTTTTTTCTGGATCGACTTCAGGGGCTTGAAACGCTGAAACTGTTCCAACGAACCCGGTTCACCAGTGAACAGCTGTCTGACGCCAGCGAAGATTTCCGTGTGAAAACCATGCAAGTACTCCGTCTGGCATTTCTATCATCAACGGTACTTGAGTTCTTTGCCTCGATTTCCATTGCCGTGGTGGCTGTGTTTCTTGGCATGACGTTCCTTGGGCACATTACCTTTGGCGGGGAAGTCAGCTTATATACCGGTTTGTTCCTGTTATTACTGGCTCCAGAGTATTACCAGCCTTTACGAGAGTTAGGCACTTTCTATCATGCCAAGGCAAAGGCTGTAGGTGCTGCAGAAGATATTCTGGCCGTGTTGTCCCGTGAAGATACGAAGGTGCATTCTGGTGATATGGCAGTGCCTGCTAAACAACCTCTGACCATTGTTGCCAGGGGGCTTTGTGTAAAAGCGGGATTAGAGACTCAGCAATCGCAATCGTTACTGTTAAATGATGTGTCATTTAACCTGCAGCCTGGTCAAAAGGTGGGCATTATTGGCAGCAGCGGTGCTGGGAAAACCACGCTGATTAATACGCTAATGGGCTTCCGGAATTATGAGGGTGATATAGACATCGCGGGTCAACCATTGGCCATGACGGAGCTTGCCAGTTGGCGCGCAGAGATTGCCTGGCTGGGTCAGTTGCCACTGATTATTCACGGTTCCGTTTACGACAATATTGCCTTTGGGCGATCAGTTACAAAAGATCAATGCTATCAAGCGCTGGCTAAGGCCCAGGGGTTAGACATCCTGAAGAGTTTACCCAATGGTATGGCCAGCCCTTTGAAAGAGCAGGGCGGAAACCTATCCGTCGGGCAGGCGCAACGCATCGCGCTGGCTCGCGCCCTGGTGATACCGGCAAAAGTGTTGATTCTGGATGAACCAACGGCCAGTTTGGACGCGGCCAGCGAAACTCTGGTGCTGGATGCCCTGAACGCCATTCCGGATGATTGTACGGTTATCACCATTACCCATCGATTGAATCAGCTGCAGGGGATGGATCAGATTCTCATGCTGGAAAAAGGCCGTTTGGTGGCCAGTGGCTCGCCGGAATCATTATTAAAGGAGAATGTGCACTATCAGCAGTTTCTCAGTGCACACAGCGGGAGCCTTGATGATGCGTGATCTCTGGTTTTTCCTGAAGCTTTACCGGCAGCACCTTGGATTGCTGGCACTGGGCATTCTGCTCGCCATTGTCACTCTTCTGGCCAGCCTTAGCCTGTTGTCTTTATCCGGCTGGTTTATCTCTGCAACGGCCATCGCCGGATTGACCGTAGTGACTGCTCAGACGTTTAACTTTTTTACACCGGGGGCCGGGGTTCGAGGTTTTTCGATTCTCAGAACCGCAGCCCGTTATGCCGAGCGTCTGGTGAGTCATGATGCTACTTTTCGGCTATTGTCCGGCTTACGGTGTTGGTTTTTTGATAAGGTCGTTCCTGTCTCCCGGGAGCACCTTGGGTATTATCGCAAAGGCGAGCTGTTAGATCGCTTGGTGGCGGATATTGATGCGCTTGATCAACTGTATCTGCGATTACTCAGCCCTTTGATCGCTGCGGTGACGGTCACGTTGCTGTTATCACTGTTTCTCAGCTTTTTCAGTACTACCGTGGCATTGCTGGTCCTAACTATCATGACGTTGTGGATTATTGCTATGCCGCTGATTTTTTACGTGGCCGGAAAAAAGACGGGCGAATCCATGGGGATCAAACAATCTGTATTGCGCCAGCAGGTGTTGGATTATCTTCAGGGTATGACGGAGCAACAAATCTATGGCAGTGACGATGCCAGCCGGGATCAGGTTCGTCTCATGGAGCGTGGTTTGATCGATGATCAATCCAGAATGTCGTCACTGGAAGGCCTTGGGTCTGCTTTGTTTGTCACTGGTTCTGGCTTAGCGTCATTATTAGTGTTGTTTATTGCCAGCGGGGAAATGGCCCAGGGGGTTTTCAGTGGCCCAGTGATGGTGATGATGGTATTTGGTGTGCTTGCCAGCTTTGAAGCATTAATGCCGTTACCGATGGCTTTTCAGTTCTTAAGTCATACTCGTCATGCAGCGGGCCGGCTGCGTCAGGTCGTTAGTACGCCGGTGGTTTCATTTCCTGAAAAGACCGGTGGTGTGATCACTAAAGGTGACGTCCGGTTCTCTGGCGTTACTTGTCACTATGGATCAGCGCTGCCAGTGTTACAGGAATTGTCTCTCACCATTCCTGCGGGCAGTCATACGGCAATACTGGGGAAAACCGGTTCCGGAAAGTCGACGTTGATTACCTTGTTAACCCGAGGCCTCGAAGCAGAAGCTGGAACCGTTTCTATAGATGGCATTAATATCAACGGGTTTTCAGAACATGAACTGTATCGAGGCATCACCGTGGTGCCTCAGAAAACCGATGTCTTCAACGCAACGTTAAGGGAGAACCTCCAGCTTGCTGCACCGGATGCCAGCGATGACATGCTAATGGCAGTGATTCAACGATCCGGGCTTCATCAAATAGCGATGACGGAGAGTGCCAATGCCGGATTACTGGATATCTGGTTAGGGCAGGGTGGAGTGGCGCTTTCTGGTGGCGAGCAGCGCAGGCTGGCCATTGCCAGAGCGTTGTTGAAGCCGGCACCGGTTTTGATATTGGATGAACCCGGAGAAGGGTTGGATATCCATAGTGAGAAAGCACTGATGGAAGAGGTACTGCAGTCTTTTGAAGGCAGCACTATTATCATGATTACCCATAAAACCACCTTGCTTGAAAAGATGGATTCGGTCTACTTTCTGGACTCCGGTAACTGTTCAGTCATGAAATAATGCTTTAAGTACCCGATCATATGGAAAGGTAGCTTGGGTAGATGGTTAATCTATTTAATCTATTTAATCTAAGCTGCCTTGTTAAAGTTGTGCATTTAGTTAGTGCTGCTAACCATCTTGTTAGACGCCTGGATCTTAGACGTTAGTATCATGCTTTAATATTTTTATAATGTATAAAGGAGTATGGTGTGTCTGCGTTATCAGCCATACAAAACACCAGTTCTATAGCGACATTATTTCCGGATAATCTGTTAACAAGTCATAAAAAAGCACCTTCGGAACCCCTCATTCCCAAGAGGGCTGCTGCAGAATCATCTGCCCCTGACAAACCGTTGCACCAGCGTAAGATCGAACAAGTAAATGTTGTTCAACGAGTTTTTAATGCAATCGGCAATGGTCTGTATACCTGCTATCGGTCGATTCAGATTTTGGGGTACACCATTAATATTATGGTAAGAAATGGTAGCCCGAAAAGTGTTCAGCAGGCTGCTGATGGTTTGGGTGGCGTATTTCTTAAGCTGCTTCAATTTATTTGCAGTTCTGAAGGCATGGCCAAAAAGTTCTTTGGGGATAATTATGAAGATTACACGAAAGCTCTGCGTCATGTGAGCAGCAGTAACAAACCCATGAGCAACCGGCAGTTGATTCGGTGCCTTGAAGCTGCAGGTATCGATTATGAACCTGAACTTCTTGATGACAGAACAAACCTTGGTGTTGGTTCTATTGGTGAGGTACATGACATCTATACCAAGTCAGGACAGACTCAAGACCCAACGCTGGCCAAAATTACACCGATGTCCATTGTGGTCAAACTTATTTCCCCTGCCAACGAGGCTAAAATTCTATCGGATATCAATCTGATGACACTGTTGATGAAAGTGGTGAATTTTATCGCGCCAGGAAAGTTGGGTTCTGGCATGAAAGCAGCGCTCACGGATTTTATTGAAAGCTTTAAGAGCGAACTCAATCTGGCGGGGGAAGCCATAAATACTCAAACTCAGGCCGAAGTATTCAGCAAATTGCCAGCATGTGAAAAATTTGAGATCAATGATCAAGACCTTGAACCCATAAGCAGGCTGTATGATCCACCGGATACTCAGTTGTTGGACAATCTGGGCGTCAAACTCAAATTTAAAGTGCCTGAAATCTATCCGCGCTATACAACCCGCCACTCAATGGTGATGCAGCGGGTAGAGGGCGTAACGCTGACGGCTTCTGACAAGAATGATCAAAAATTACGCGCCATTCTACAGCGAGTATTGAAGATACCAGAAAAGGTCATTACCGTTGATCGATTGGAAGCTCTTCGCAGTAGCATCAAGTTTCTTGCTTTTGCTCAATGGCTTTACTGTTATTCCCGATCAGGATTTTTCAACGCCGATATCCATGATGGCAATATTATGGTCGCTGAAGAAAATGGTGCCCTATGTGTGTACTTTATTGATTTGGGGAATGCCTTGCAGCATACGAAAGAACAAACCGTCGCAAGTCAGAAAATAGGCATTGCCTTAAGGGAGTTGAAAGAGCCGGGATATTTACATGAATCGCTGCCTAAAATAAGCAGAGAACAAGCACTGGATACAGTGGTTGAATGCCTTAAAAAACTTGGTGAATTCAAAGCGGGTGCCGTGAACTGGCAAGCGATTAAAAATAATATTAATGCGTTGGTTAAGGACGGTGATACCGAAGCACCGGAACAACGCCCTATTGAAATCTTTGATATGATTCATCAATACGGTGTAAAAACCCCAAAAGACATTATGGCGCTGTTCAGGGCTATGACGCTTATCAAGGGCAACAAACCACCGGATATGGAGAAGATGAAGTGTATTGCCACCCAACAGCGTCAGCAAATGAAAAGTTAATCGCTTAGATCGGAAGGTTTATATAAAAAGCCGGGAGCAAGTGCTCCCGGCTTTTTATTATTTGGCCATGAGTGTGTCCAGCGTTCTGGTCACAGCGTCTGGTGACTTTGTTTTTCGTGCCAGTAAGGAATACATGGAAGGCACAACAAACAAAGTAAGCAGGCTGGAAACGGTCACACCGGCAAAGACCACAACGCCAATTGAAAAACGGAATTCAGCACCAGCTCCACTGGCCAGCAGCAGAGGAATGGCACCCACAACCGTGGTTAAAGCCGTCATTAATATAGGGCGAAGGCGCAGTGCAGATGCTTCGAGAACGGCTTGATCAAATGTCATACCCTGATCACGAAGCTGGTTAATAAACTCCACAATCAAAATACCATTTTTAGCCGACAAACCAATCAACATAATCATGGCCAGCTGGGTGAAAATGTTGAGGGTTTCGCCGGTCACCGCCAGCCCCAGCAAAGCACCCGATAGGCCAAGTGGCACTGTCAACATAACAATCAATGGGTGTACAAAGCTTTCAAACTGCGCTGCAAGTACCAGGTAAACAATCAGCATCGCCATAATGAAAACAAAGGCAATAGCACTCTGGTTTGTTCGATAATCCAGCGACTCGCCTTTATAGTTCACGATGACTTCCGGTGGCAGGTGCTCCACCACTTGTTGATCCAGAAATTCCAGTGCCTCACCAATGGAGTAATTACCCGCAAGGTTGGCTTCAATGGTAATAGCGCGGTTACGGTTATAGTGGGTCAGTGACGATGCCTTGCCAACTTCTTCCATGGTCACAAGGTTGTCGAGACGAACAAGACCACCGGTGGTACGGGAGCGAACATACAAAGACGACAGATCAGTGATGCTATTGAACGCATCTTCTTTGGCACGCAGATAGACGTCATACTCCTCACCACGTTCCATAAAGGTGGTGTCAGTCACCCCACCCAACATGGTTTCGAGGGTAGCGCCAATTTCTTCCGCAGACACTCCAAGCTCCTGGGCCCGTTCACGATTGATGGTGATTTCCAGCTGAGGCTGATTCTGGTTGAACCCGACGTTCACATCCTGAAGTCCCGGGTTTTCTCGCGCTTTTTCAGCGATGATATCCGCCCATTCAACCAGTTGATCGAAAGAGCCGCCACCGAGCACAAACTGAACAGGGGACTGAGAACGCCCTCCAATGGTGGAACGCATAACCGGTATGGCGCGAACATTGGGAATATCAGCAACCAACTGACGCACCTGATTCATTACCTCCTGGGCACTGACGTCACGATCAGCCCAGTCTTCAAGCGTGCCGATCAGTATGCCGGAGTTACTGCCACTGTTGCCGCCCCAGCCCGGTGAACGGACAAAGAGATACTTCAGAACACCCTGACCCAATTGCGGCAGCAGTTTGGCTTCCAGCTGCAACATGCTTTCTTCCATGCTTTCGTAATTGGCGCCGTCGGGGCCTTTCACAATAACAATGAATTCACCACGGTCTTCCGGAGGTGTGAATGTCTGTGGGATAGTCGGGAAGAGCAGGGCGGTTACTCCCAAAGAGGCCACCAGAAGCATCAAACCAGACCAGCGGAAAGCCAGCATTTTGGACAGCAGCTTTCGATAACCGGTGATCAGTTTTTCATTGGTGCGATCAACCCACAGATTCACTTTTGAAGGCTTAACGTTCAGCTTCAACAGCTTGGAGCTCATCATGGGCGACAGTGTGAGAGCAATCAGACTTGAGAAAACCACGGCACCAATTAACGTCATGGCATATTCGGAGAACAGTTTGCCTACCGAGCCTTCCATAAAGACGATGGGGACAAACGTCATAACCAATACGACGGTCGTCGCAATAACCGCAAAACTGACTTCTCTCGCACCTTTCCATGCGGCAAGCAACGGTGGTTCGCCACGCTCAAGATGCTGGTGGATGTTCTCAAGGACAACAATGGCGTCATCCACCACCAGGCCAATGGCCAGAACCAGTGCCAGCAGCGTCAGAAGGTTAATGGAATAACCAAGCAGGTGAATCACGATAAAGGCGCTGATCAGGGAAACGGGAACGGTGACTGCAGGAATCAGTGTCGCCCGAATATTGCCAAGAAATATATACAGCACCAACACCACAAGGGCAATGGTCATGCCCAGGGTTACGTACACTTCATCAATAGAAGACTGAATGTAAACAGACGAATCCTGAGTGGTGGTCAGGTACGTACCTTCTGGCAGAAATGGCTTAAAGGCTTCGATCTCTTTTTTGATATTGGCAATCACTTCCAGAGGGTTTGCCTGAGATAGAGGCACAATACCCAGACTGAGAACGTTTCGACCATTGGCTTTGGCCAGAGAATCAATGTCTTTGGCTTCGGTTCGAATGGTGGCGATGTCTTCTAGATAGACCTTGCTCGAACCGTCCTGACGAATCAATAAACGACGGAAGTCATCAATGGTGTTGTAATCCCGGTTGACTCGAACCGGTAAGGTTCTCAGGGCATCAGTGAGTTCGCCGGCGGGCAGTTCCACGTTATCCCGACGCAGGGCGCTGCGAATATCGCTGGTGGTGATTTGACGGGCAGCCATGGCATTGGCATCTAACTCAATGCGCATTACGTATTGGCGTCTGCCCATGACGTCAACGGAACTAACTCCATCCACCAGAGAAAGGCGATCCTGAAGCGTTCGCTCGGCGTAATCGGTCAGTTCAATCTGTGACATGGTGTCACTTTGCAAACTGATACTCAGGATCGTTTCACCACTGCCGTCGTTTTTCCAGACGATGGGCGATTCTGCATCATCCGGCAAGCGCCAGATGACTCGGGACATGGCTTCCCGAACGTCATTGGCAGCGGTTTCCATATTACGGTCTGAAGAAAACTCGATTGTGATGCGTGAACTGCCATTGCGGCTGGTGCTTTCAATAAATTTCACACCTTCAATGCCGCCGAGCTGATCCTCGATAACATCGGTGATTTTACTTTCAATCACTTCAGCAGATGCGCCGCTGTAAGAAGTTTGCACCATAACGGTCGGTGCGGTGATATCAGGCAGCTCGCGAACGGGCAGCATCTGAAAACAGACGACACCAAAGGTGATCAACAACAGGCTGACCACCGTGGCAAAGACCGGGCGTTTAATAGAAAGATCGGACAGTATCATGTTCAGAGCAGCCCTTCAGTGAGGGAAGAAGGTTGCGGGTTAGCGGTGATGCGTGGCTGATCACTGGATAGAATTTTCACTGGTCGGCCGTCAGAGACTTTGACGATCCCTTCGTTCACCACCATTTCTCCGGAGGCTAGTCCGGAGAGCACAACGATGAACTCATCAATGGTGTCGCCTGTGGTAATGAGTCGTTTTTCTACCTTGCTCTGCTCATCGATCACAAAGACAAAACGACGGTTGCCGTCAAAAAGAATGCTACGGGAAGGCACCACCAACCTCTCGATGGCAGAGCGTTGAATACTGGTCTTCATCAACATACCCGGACGCAGCTGTTGCGATGCATTGTCCATCTGGGCGCGAACCTGAAACGTCAGGTTAATGGGGTCGATTCTTGGGCTGATACTGGTGACAGTGCCCAGGAAGGTTTCTCCCGGCCAGGCATCGGATGTGGCGGACACCAGAGTGCCAATGTCAATATGGCTCAAACTGTTTTCTGGCAGGGAGAAATCCAGTTTCATCGTGCTCAGGTCATCCAGTGTGGTAATGATGGAACCGGCATTAATCAATGCGCCAGCGCTGACATTATGAAAACTCAGCTTTCCGGCAAACGGGGCTTCCAGGGTGTAATGATCCAGCTTGACTTGCTCGGCCTGAAGAGTGGCGGCCAGTCCGTCGACAGTGGCTTTTTGTGCTTTCAGCTCATCAATGGAAATGGCTTTTTTCTTATTAAGAGCCTCCATATTCGTCAGTTGACGTTTTGCATCCTGCAAATTGATCCGGGCTTTTTCGACCACCGCCGTCTGTTCACGCCCGTCCATTTCAACCAGCAGTGTACCGGATTTTACATAACCGCCATCCTGTAGATTCAGGCTGACGATGCGGCCGTTGATTTGCGGTGTGATGTCGACGGATTGATTGGCCGACAGATTGCCGAGGGCCAGTATCTTTTGTTGCACAGACGTTTCCATAACGGGAAAAGCCGTCACAACCGGCGCCTGCGCACCACCAGGCGCACTATCAGGCGCTGCAACGGATGCCATGGGCAATGTGAAAAGTGTGCCAGCGAGCGCCAGTAGGCAGATAAGCTGCTTAACCGGATGCTTGCGGTGGTACTGAGCCAACCATGGCGGTTGAAAGAGAGGGCGTACTGACATTACCCGCGTTCCCCAAAGCTGAAATATAAAAGTTGTGCGGATTATAGGGGTGAAGGGCGTGAAACATACCCAGTAATATCAACCCATTTGTCGCAAATTGTATCAAGTGCAATAGTGGCGGCTTTGGAGGTTGCAGGAAATGGTTGTTAATACTAAGAATTCTTATTTGCGCCCAACCAAGGGAAATAATTGAGGCGTTTCTTTAAACGCTGAAGAAGTGGCTTCAGCGTTAGTTTTTTATAAGCGATGGATGTCGTTATTTCAGGACTTCAAATTCAAGCTGACTAAACGTTTGTAGACGTTTTACAAGTCGATCTCCCAGCAAAGTGGCTGGTGTCCAAAATCCACCAGACTGTCCGGATTTCTGGCCATTGTTGTGAAAGTTCAGAGCCAGAGTAGCGGCAGCCTGACCGAGCATACGACCGGTAGATCCATAGCCTGGGTCACCCTGACCAACCACTTTGGTTTTGATCACTTGACCGTCGGACGTTTCGCCAGAGAACCGCAGATCATAGAATCCGGACTTCTGAGCTTCTGGGGACGGGCCTTCACCGGGCTTGGGGAGAACAAATTTTTCCATAAACCAGCGGGTAGGCTTTAAGGCGGCAGAAATCATAAATATGCCAAGTCCGGCAACCAGAGTGGTCGCACGAAATCGTCCTTTACTGCCTTTGCCCATGAGCATGGCTTCGTCATAGGTGAAGTCGGCGCCATAGGGATGTTTGGCAATGGCGTTTGAGCGCAGCACAACTCTGGTATTAATACCGGCCATGATAAACGGCGCTATCCAGGCACCAAAGCCTTTGTCAAATATAGGTTTGCCAACGTTGAGTTGTCTCACAGGTTTGGCATCTGATTCCGGACAAAGCAGGTATGGGTTAACCAGTTTTTTACGCAGCGTTGGGTCTTTTGACATTTCTTTCGTGATGTTAACCATACTGGCGATCGTGCCACCGGAAGCACCACCTTTAGCGGCTTTAACCCGCATGCTGACTTTTTTGCAGTATTGTCCGTGGTGCTGAAGCGATTGCTGTTGAAGAAAATGCACGCCAAGGTCGGAAGGTATTGAGTCAAAACCACAGCAGTGAACAATTCTTGCGCCGGATTCTTTCGCTGTTTCTTCGTATTTCTCCAGCATGTCGTGGATCCACTGAGGTTCACCGGTAAGATCGCAATAATCGGTACCGGTTTCACTGCACACTTTCACCAGGGCTTCACCATAAAGAGCGTATGGGCCAACGGTACTGACGACAACGTTTGTTTGTTGGCACATGTCGTTCAGCGCGTTTTCATCACTGGCGTCGGCCACAAAGACGGGCAGGGAAGCGTTGCCCAGATTCTTTTTCAGTTGTTCAAGTTTATACTTCGAGCGACCCGCAATCCCCCATGTGAGGGTTTCCTGAGAGTCGCTATTAAAGGTGTCTTCAAGGTATTGGCAAAGTATCTGGCCAACAAAGCTGGTTGCTCCGAAAACAACGACATCTAATGGTTTGCTCATTTTATTATTGTTCCTTCTTATGATTATGTGTTGAGCATCAATTTTCTGGAGGTTGTCAGCACATCAGCGCTGGCAAAGCTCACCTTGATCAAAAACGACCATGTCTCCCGGGTTAAGAGGGTGCCATGTTTCATTAATGGTGAGGGGCTCCGTGGCTATGACTGTCACCACATCGTTCTCGGTGGTTTCTTTGGCAAAGTCCACGGTAATATCCGCATCCTTCAAACTGGCCTGATCAAACGGCGCACGTCGGGTAATCCAGGTTAATTTGGTGGAGCAGTAGCAGTAGAGGTATCGGGAGTCCGTCAGGAGCATATTGAACACGCCCAAATCCCGCAACTGATCGCAGAGGGATTTGATGAATCGCTTAACCGTAGCCGGACGCTGTGGTGGCTTTGGAAAACGGTTTCTAATCTGGTCCATGATCCAGCAAAACGCGTGTTCACTGTCGGTCGTGCCCACTGGAATATAGTGCGATAAAGGCAGTTTTTTTACGCCTTTGAGTTGGCCGTTATGGGCAAAGGTCCAATACTTCCCCCAGAGTTCACGGGTAAACGGGTGTGTGTTTTCAAGGGCGATTCTACCGGCATTGGCTTGTCGTATGTGTCCGACAACGATATTGCTCTTGATAGGGTAACGACAGACCAGCTCGGCAATTTCCGAATTACAGCTTGGGTTAGGGTCTCGAAATTCACGAAGACCTTTCCCTTCATAGAAAGCAATGCCCCAGCCATCACGGTGAGGGCCGGTGTTACCACCGCGCTGCATCAAACCACTGAAACTGAAGACGATGTCAGTGGGCGTATTGGCACTCATTCCAAGGAGTTCACACATGGGTTAACAGCTCTAAATACTGGGTTCGGTACGTTGTTTTTGCGATGTTTTGTTGCCACTTTTATTGCCACTTTTTGGTGATTTATCACCTTTTTTTGGGGCTGGGCTAGTTTTTTTAACGGGTAAAATCAGAGCGACGATCATTGCTATACCGGCTGCAATCGCCGCTATCTGGCCGCTTCTCCACATGGCATCCACACCAATGCCTAAACCATCGTAAAGGCTGATAACAGCTGCCGGCGCCAGGAAATGCTCATCAGTGTTAACGTACCAGGGCACATAGACCAAAGCAGTAGCAACCAACATGACGATGCGCCGCAACCTGGGCCACCAGCGTCGAACAATAAACCATAGACTGATCAAACATCCGGTCGCACCCACCAGATAGGTAATCCAGCCCCACATATATTGAGCTTCAGTCATTCATTCTCCATTAAAAGCAGAAGATGAAATCGAGCCGAAAGCCTTTGCCGTTAGAAAGCGCAGGTAACAGGCTAAAATTCAGTGCTTGTCTATATTAAGTACCCAACCATATGAAACCATATTTTCTGGCTTAGTGGTCAGCCACTCTCGGCAACTTGCTCCTGCGTTGCTCTATCTCCTGCATCCATGCAGTCATATGGCGTTACATCTGCGATTACATAGCTATGGCTATGCTCACTCCGATGTGCCTTGCATAGTGACTAACCGCTAAGCCAGAAATATTCGATTTCATATGATCGGGTACTTAGTTATCCGCCAAGGATGCATTTTGCATCATTCGAGCAATGATTGAAATCTATCGCGCAGGCTCTGTTTGCGTTTTGGATTATCCGTCTTTGGATATCAGCGTTAGGCTATGAAGAACATCAAGAATAAGTGCCGGAGTAAGCATGTTATTAAGTGTCGGAAATTTTCAGGACTGGTTGGGTCTTTTCGTTTTGTTGGGCAGCTGGATTGGCTATACCTGTTATTCACATTGTCGGTCCCGGTCCTCAAGCTGTTTATCCAGTGTGCTGGCGCAGTATCGGGAAGAATGGATGATTCGGGTTATTGCCCGTGAAAACAGAACGTCTGATGCCAGTTTGATCAGTAGTCTGCGCGCCAGTGTCAGCTTTTTTGCATCCACCTCTTTGCTCGTTGTCGCAGGTTTGATAACCGGTATTGCTGCATCAGAACAGGCGGTCAGTGTGATATCGACTATTCCTTTTGTGAGGACCACAACGCAGGAATTGTGGGAGCTGAAAATGCTGGTCATGATCATTATATTTATTTACTCATTCTTTGAGTTCACCTGGAGCCTCAGGCTCTATAACTTCGCATGTGTTCTGATGGGCAACAGCCACTCCCGATGAATATGCGACACAATCCATTATCAGAAAATTGTCGTAAGCACTATTTGATAGAACAATGAA
>NZ_CANMAO010000045.1 GCF_947495845.1 uncultured Endozoicomonas sp.
ACCCAGTATGGAAGCCAGCTCATACCTTATTATGCATTGCTATATCTGGCTTGCGGTGTTTTTGTCCCGTACATAGCTCAGATATATAAAAATGAAATAAATGGAGAGCAGTTCCATGATGGATTTTCCTAAGCTAAGTTATGTAGAAATGAATCAGGTAGTACCTGATCTTGAGAAACCAGAAACTCTTGAAATAAGAGTGCCTGTCATTATGTGGCATGGGCGGAAAATAGAAATTAGGCAAGCAGTCTTAGAATATATGCGTTTGGTCAGTCCAGATATAAAATCCCGAGAGCAACAAACCTTAAAACAGGTTTTTCTAAAGATAATTGGGACTATTCAACAATCGCACCCAGATTATTTTAGCCGCTGTATGGCTCAAGATTAGTGCTCATAGATTGGGAAAAACCAACGAGTTGCTAATGATTACGGAATAAGGCATATCTTTTCAAGATATAAAACCTCACCTCTCTTTTGAAGAAAAGCGGCGTGGGGTTTTTTATTGCCCAAAATTTCTCCTTGTGCAGGATGCTTCATGACTGACCTCTCCGACCGTCTGGATCGCATTGATGTGAAGCTGGACAAGCTGAGCGAGGCAGTATCCCAACTCGCCAGAATTGAAGAACGTATTTCCCATCAGACTGAAAATATGGGCCAGATTGATTCCCGGCTGAACGATATGGAAGCCCGGATCAGAACATTGGAGCTTCAGGGAAGTTCCCGTGGTGTTCTGCTGGCTGGCATCGAACGGTTTGGCTGGATTGCTATCTCTGCGCTCATTGGTTTGGCAGCTTACTTCTTTAGGAAGTGAATACATGATTCCAAGGACGAAAACCAATTACATCGTGATTCACTGCTCAGCGACTCGTGCTGACCAGCATATCAATACAGACGATATCCGTCGCTGGCATATGAACGACAACGGATGGTCGGATATCGGCTATCACTGGGTGGTCGAGCGAGATGGTTCTGTTCAGCAAGGCCGTGATGTTGACGTACAAGGCGCTCATGTTCGGGGTCATAACCATGAATCTGTTGGTATTTGCATGGTTGGAGGTATGGCTGAGAATGGCGAGCCTGAAGACAACTTCACTTCTGAACAGTGGTTGGCTCTGGAAATGCTGATTGAATCTCTGGAACTTCGTTATCCAGAAGCCCAAGTAGTTGGCCACTACTTCTTTACCCCTTACAAGACTTGTCCGAACTTCATCGTTGAGGACTGGTTGGAGTCGATCCAATGAGTTTTGCTGCAGCTATCCTTATTGTTGGCAAGATCATCGAGCGAGTGATTCCCGATCCGGGTAAAGCAGCAGAAGCCAAGAATCAGCTGGTTGAACTGGCAGTCAATGGCGAGCTGGATGAATTGGCTCAACGTGCCGTAGTAATCAATACCGAAGCCACAGGCGAAAGTTGGTTACAGCGTAACTGGCGCCCTATTGTGATGCTGGTCTTTACCGGGTTAATCGTTGCTAGGTGGTTAGGCTGGTCGGCTCCGGATTTATCAGAAGCGGTTGAACTGAAACTGTTCTCTATCGTTCAGATTGGCATCGGTGGCTACATTGCCAGTCGGGGCATTGAGAAAGTGGCAGACAAGATAAGGCGCTAAGGAATGGCAGCTAAAAAATACAAGATGATGGATCGCAAGGTGAATGACCTGATCCCTTACTTAAACAACTCACGGGTTCACGATGAAGAACAGATTATTCAGATTTGTTCGTCTATCAAAGAGTTTGGCTTTACCAATCCGGTTCTGATTGATGAGGATAATGGGATTATTGCTGGTCATGGTCGTTTAATGGCAGCGAAGAAACTGAATCTGAAAACCGTTCCCTGCATTGTGCTGGCCGGTTTATCGGATGCACAAAAGAAAGCCTACATCATTGCGGATAATGCCATTCCTCTGAATGCCTCTTGGGATATGGAAAAGCTGGCTCTGGAAGTGGATGCTCTGCAAGCGGCAGACTTTGATTTGAACCTGCTCGGTTTCAAGGATGATTTCATGGTTACCCTGTTTGATGATCCCGCCCCTGAACCAGAACAGAAGCCCAATGGTGAGGAATACACCGAAATCTTTAATATCCTGGTGGAGTGTGACAACGAAGCCCATCAGCAGAAAATCTACGACGAACTGACACAGAAGGGACTGAAATGCCGAGTTCAAAGCTTGTAGTGGAATCTGCCATCAAACCTTCCTTCCGCACTGAAAAAGTCAAAGGTATGTTTGATATTGATATGCAGTCGGTGAAGAAGTCATTTGACGTTGATATTCCCATTGAGGACAAACCCTGGAACATCGGCCTAATTGTTGGCGCCAGTGGTTCCGGAAAGACGACCATTGCCCGAGAAGTTTTCAAAGACTTTGAACTGTTCTCAGGTTATCAATGGTCCGATAATTCCGTGGTGGATGATTTCAGTGAAGACCTGAGTGCAAAGCAGATTACCGAATCCTTGAGCAAGGTCGGATTTTCCTCACCACCGGACTGGTTAAAACCTTTTTCAGTACTCTCCAATGGCCAAAAGATGCGGGCGGAGTTAGCCAGGCTAATCCTTGAATCCGACAAACCAGTGATCTACGACGAGTTCACTTCAGTGGTGGATCGTAAAGTAGCAAAGATTGGCAGTGCCGCTATTCAGAAATATATCCGCAAGGAAGATAAGCAATTCATTGCCGTCAGCTGTCATTACGACATTGTGGACTGGTTACAGCCGGATTGGGTCTATGACTGCAACAAACACACCTTCAAACGGAGGCGTCTTCGGCGACCAGACATCGAAATCAACGTCAGAAAAGCCGAGCAATACGAATGGGCATTATTTAGGCAGTTTCACTATCTGAGCAGTGACCATAATCGTTCAGCCCATAAATACATTGCCGAGATCGACGGTGAACCCGTGGGTTGGTGCAGCGTTTTGCACTTCCCTCATCCGAGCAATAAGAAGCTGAAGCGACTTCATCGGACTGTGGTATTGCCTGATTATCAGGGCTTGGGAATTGGGTTTCAGTTACGCTGCTATATCTGTGAAATATATAGGCAGCAAGGCTATAAAGTGAATACCGTGACCACGTCGCCTGCGTTGATTCATGCCATGAATAAGTCCGACCGATGGATCATGACTCGTAAACCCGGGCGGGTCGGCATGCCTGCTCAGTCCATATTGAGTAAGCATTCGTTCGACCGGTTGACCTGTTCGTTTCAATACGTGGGCAATGATTGAGGCATCGTATATGGTCGGTTCTACGTCGATTTGGCGGGTCATTGAATGATTGCAATAGGTAACATGATCAACATTGAAAACAACGTGTGGTGACGATTTACCGGTGTCTGGTGTTGATCCGTTAGTGCATGAATAATCATCAAACTCAAAAAAAGCAGGCATCGTCGCCTGCTTCGTGAAGGACCGAATGGTTGATTAAATGCGGAATACCTCCTCATCCTTTTTACCACCGTTTTCAAAGCATTGGGTGACTTCATCAACCGCAGATTTCAAAGCATTGAGAATGGCGTCGGATTGTTCATCGGTGTAGTCATAACGATCATCATTCGCCAACGATGAAATGGATTTCAATACCCGAAGGGCTTTGGGTACACGAATGTTAGCCAGTTCAGAAAACTTTTCAGAATTGGACTTTTCAACTTTCTTTTCCGTTTTTTTAGTCGCCATGGTTTTATCTCCTTTTGCGTTGTTTTTAGCAGTCGTTTTCGCAGTAGATTTATTTGTTGTCATGATGTTTCTCCTTTCGTTTTGTTTATTAAACGTACACTTTAACTATGGGTGAACTGCCGTATATCTCAATCTTTATTCTGAGTTATCCATCCTCTATAAGGGTGATTTCACGATGATTTATGCAGTAGGTAATGGGCTTTATCCTGTCAACTTCAAAAGATCGTGGGTCCCTGCAATGTTTAACTTCTTGCGGGTACGAACGGGCGCGGATTTGCGTTAGTGACAGGTCTGAAAACGAGGTATGCACAGGTATACAAATCAGCATTAAGTAGCTGATAAAATAGAGAAAATTCTGATTCATAAATTGACTGGGCAGGTATACATTCTTGCCCTCCCTAGCGAGTGAATTATTGCTGCTTTTTCAACCATTGCTGAATCGTCAGTTCTCTTGGCAGTCTCTGATGCAGCCAGTCATCAATCAGTCGCTCAACCAGCTTGCGAAACTGGTTGTCATCCGGAAAATCCCAAGGCTCAAATTCCGGGTGCTGTTCGCACAATTCGATCCAGAGCTGAGCGGCCAGCATTTCAGAAACCTCATAATCAAAAACGCCGGGAAAACCTTCCACTTCATTCTTGGCGTGTTCGATCTCACTGATAATCTGGCTGTAGCGGCAGAGGTTCTGGATGAATTCCAGTTCACCGTCGCCAAATAGTTCAGCCGGTGTTCGGGTCTGGTTGCTTAATTGATCCAGAACTCCAGCACAGAAATAATAATGGGTGATCAATTGGGCTTCGTTATTCATTGTGATTTGTCTGCGTTGTCAGTAATCAATGGCCAGCATAATAGTCAGTACCCGGATGGTTTTGTTTAAATCTGAAACATCTTCCGAGCCGTGTTCCATATCCGGGGCGTAATAATCAAACTTGGCAATGACCCACTCATCTTCGAATTGAATACGAAAACAGTCGTGTTCCTCATAGGGATCATTGTGCTCATTGAAGTGGTCAAATTCGGCAATGGCTTTCAGCAAACCGACTTTGTTCTCAATGGTGTTCTGCAAGTTGGCAGTCATCATGATTTCAAACCGACAATGGATCAGGGCAAGACTGTTCTTCACCTCCAGATTCACCAGTGATTGTCGGACAGCATCATTTAACGTGGCGATTTCATTCATTAGTACATCCTTTATTGATTCATTTTTTGTTGTCGCAGTAGCTCTATAGGGGATGGCCACGATAAGTCGAGAGAAATTAAGACGAATGTCCATATTGAACGAGATGGCTCTAGGTATGACTTCCAATGGCGCTGATTTCTCAAGCCGAATTTGCCAGACAGCAGGGCTTTACCAGAGGCTATGTCACCAAGCTGATCAAAAAGGGCATTGTGAAACTCCAGCATGGCAAAGTGGATTCGGTACAGGCTGAACAAGCACTGAAAGCGAATGCCGATCCGGTGACGTTAATTCGTTCGGATCAAACGACAGAAACACTGCCCGGTCAGCAGGGTGCTGTGGATTTTGTGACTGCCCGTACCATGCGGGAAGCCTTCAAAGCAAAGATGGCCAAGCTGGAGTACGAGGAGAAAAGCGGAACACTTACGGATGCCGCCAAGGTAAAGCAGGATGCATTTAAGGCTGGAAGGATTGTTCGTGATGAGCTACTGGCCATATCCGATCGAATGGCAGATGTTCTGGCAGCTGAGGATGATCCTAAAAAAGTCGCAGAACACCTTCAGGGAGAGTTGGCGGCAATACTCAATGGGTTGGTCAAACAACAGACAAAATAAAGCTCCGATCAACGGGGCTATAATTTCAGTAATGTCAGTTTGTTATTTTTATTGTCTGACTCTGGCCTTTTCGTAGCCAATGCTCCTTCCTGGAACTGATTCTTAGCTTTGCTTACACCTTACTTTATCAGCGAAGGGAGCATTACCCGGCAGAAGTACCATGGTGGGTAGAGATTCTGACTGTTGGCTGCGATGTGCAGGATGATCGCTTTGAATTTGAAGTCACCGGCTGGGGAGCTGGTGAAGAAAGTTGGTCTATCGATTACATCCGGCTCTATGGCGATCTTTCTCGCCAAGGTATCTGGGATGCGTTGGCGGATATGCTTCACAAAACCTATACCCGGCAAGATGGCACCAAGATGAATGTGGCGCAGGTCTGTATTGACTCTGGTGGCCACTACACCGATGAAGTGTATGCATTCTGTCGTAAGCAAGGCGCTGATTGGGCAATCCCGGTTAAAGGCTCATCTCAGGCTGGTAAGCCAATCGCCACTTTCCCCAAAACCAAAAACAAGAAAGGTGTTTATCTGACGTTGGTTGGCACTGATACCGCGAAAGAACTGATCTATCAGCGCTATCGAATCCTGGAACCCGGCCAGGGCTATTGTCACTGGCCAATCAAAGACTGTTTTGATGAAGACTATTTCAGACAGGCAACCGCCGAAGAAAAGTTGAAAAAGTACCGGCTCGGTGTGCCGTATTTCACGTGGGATGCCAAGAACCGCAGAAACGAAGCGTTGGATTGCCGGGTTTATTCACTGACGGCTATTCGCATTCTGCAACAACATCGTGGCATTAATCTGGACTTACTGGCAAAAGGTCGTCCAGCACCAGAAGCGATTCCTGATCCAGAATCAGAAGACACTAGCAGCAAACCCAAAGCAATTCGTCGATCTTCCCGCAGTTCTTACCTTCAGAGATAACCATCATGATCACCGAAGCAGAATATCAGGCTCTGAAACGGGCAGTGTTACTGCGTGAGACGCGCACTGTGGAATTTGAAGGGCGCAAAGTGGAATACAGCAGCTTTGGGGAAATGGAAAGACGACTGCAGGCCATTGAGCGTGAACTGATGAAGCAGCAAAAGCGTCCACGGCAGTATGGCATCTATTCATCAAAGGGAGTTTGAGCGTGGGATTGCTCACCAATCTTGTCCGTCGATTTAAAAACTCGGCTTATACCGCCGCAGGTATGGGGCGCCGCACCAAAAGCTGGTATGCACCAGGGCTATCACCCAGTACGGCACTGACCGCCGATCTTTCCAAACTGATCAACCGTTCCCGGGCAGCGATCCGTAATGATCCCTGGGCAAGCAGTGGCATGGAAAAGCTGGTCAGTAATGTTATTGGTCGTGGTATCACACCCAAGTCGTTAGTGGATGACGATGCTTTACGAGAGCAACTGCAAAACCTGTTTCTGCAATGGTCGGATGAGTCTGATGCGGACGGTCTGCTAAGTTTCACCGGCCAGCAATCGTTGATTACCCGCTCCATGTTTGAAGGTGGTGAGTGTTTTGTCCGGCTTCGTCCTCGCAGGCCAGAAGATGGTTTGACAGTTCCGCTACAGCTTCAGGTGTTGGAATCGGAATTCGTACCCATCAGCTATAACGAAGCGTTAGACAATGGTCATGTGATCAAAGCGGGGATTGAGTTCAATAAGCTGGGTAAACGGGTTGCCTATTACGTTCACCGGGAACACCCAGCAGAATTTGCTTTCGACAGTACTCAACTGGTTCGGGTTAAAGCAGAAAATGTTCTGCACATTTTTGAAGCCCTGCGTCCCGGTCAGCTGCGAGGCCAACCTTTACTGACTCAGGTATTAGTCCGACTCTATCACTTGGATAAATTCGATGATGCCACGCTGTTACGACAGGAAATTGCCAACCTGTTCACCGGCTTTATCAAAAGACCATCCCCGGAACAGGAGCCCATTGATCCACTAACCGGCAAACCGCTTGTATTCGGCGACAATGGTCTTCCCATGGTGGCCATGGAGCCCGGCACCATGCAGGAGCTGGCACCAGGAGAAGAAGTGGAGTTCAACAATCCACCGGGAACTGCCGCCGATTACCCGAACTTTATGAAGCAGCAGCTGATGGCCATTGCTGCGGGTATTGGTCTGCCTTATGAAATGCTGTCCGGTGATATGGCCGGTGTCAGTGACCGGGCATTGCGACTGATCATTAACGAGTTCCGCCGACGCATTCAACAGATTCAGCACAACCAGATTATTTTTCAGCTCTGTCGCCCGGTATGGAATCGCTGGCTGGATATGGCGGTACTCAATGGTTCGGTTTCCATTCCTGACTATGCCAACAAACCAAGAGCCTATCGCCGAGTGAAATGGATTGCTCACGGCTGGCCTTATATGCACCCCGTTCAGGATATGCAGGCGCAGAAGATGGCAGTGCGTTCCGGCTTCAAATCTCGATCAGAAGTGGTCAGCGAACTGGGTTACGACAGTGAGCAGATGGATGGTGAGATCGCAGCAGACAATCGCCGGGCGGACACCCACTCTTTGAAATACGACAGCGATTGTCGTGATCCGGAAAACAGCAAAGCCTCTAATCAACCAGAAAAGGATGACAAGGATGAGTCATAACCGACAGTGGTACACCTTTAAAAACGAAGCGAACCAAACCCCGGAGCTGTATATCTTTGATGATATTGATGACTGGTACGGCGTTTCGGCACAGAGCGTGGTTGATCAAATCCGAAATCTCGATGCCGCAGACATCAATGTTCGCCTGAACAGCCGGGGCGGTATGGTGTTTGAAGGCATTGCCATCTACAACGCTCTACGTCTGCATAAAGCCAATATCCACGTCACTATCGAAGGCTTGGCTGCGAGTATTGCCAGCGTGATCGCCATGGCTGGTGATACGGTCACCATTGCAGAGAACGCCATGATGATGATCCATAATCCGTATGGTTGGGCTCAGGGTGATGCGGAATCCATGCGCAAAACCGCTGACATTATGGATAAGATCGCGGACAGTATTGCCGTGTCGTACACCGCCCGAACTGGAAAGAGTCTGGAAGATATGAAGGCGCTGATGGAATCCGAATCCTGGTTCACGGCAAAGGAAGCGCTGGACATGGGATTGGTGGATCAAATCGATGAACCCGTCAAAGCCGCTGCCCGTTTCGATCTCTCCATGTTCACCAATGCACCGGAAGGCTATGGACATATCGAACCCACAAAAAACCAAAGCGAAGAACCTGAAACACCTGCTCAGACGGTGGAGCCGCAACCTGACATTGCTGCTGTGGCTATTGCTGATCTTTGCAGTCAGGCTGGTTATCCGGAAAAAACCGCTGCGTTTCTTAAAGCGTCATTTCAGGAAGATGAGGTCAAGGTGCGGCTGGCCAACTATGATCAGATTAAAAACCTCTGCCAGACAGCTCAATTCCCGGATAAAGCAGCGGCTTTCATAAAAGACGATTGCACAGTATCCGATGTTCAAAACCAACTGCTCGAATTGCTGGCTTCAGACGATGAACCTATTAATAACGCCCTGACACCCAAACAGCAGGGCTTAAAACAAACAGCAACCGCCATCGATACTCAGGCGATCTACAAACGGCGCAACCTGGCTTAACTCTTAACTCTTACCCTCTCCCAACCCAAAAGGACTTTACCCATGACTGTAAAAACGGAATCGGTTTATACCGGCGAATTTCTGGTGTCTGAAGGAAACAACACTATCAGCCGTGAGCAGGTGGTGTTTGCTGCCAATCTAACCATGCTACCGGGCACCATTGTGGCGATGGCTACAGATACCGGATTATTTCAACCACTTGATCCCACCGCAGATGATGGTTCCCAAAATGCCTTGGGTGTGCTGTATGCAGGTAAGACTACAGATGCCAACGGTGGCGATGGTGTGATCATCAGTCGGTTGGCAGAAGTGGTGGACAGTCTGCTGATCTGGCCTGAAGGCATCACCGATGAGCAAAAAGCGACAGCTGTAGATCAACTGGCTGCACTGGATATTATCCTGCGCACTGAATAACCCTCTCTATTTTTTGCTGTAACCCTTTCTTCACAATCTTCCGTTATCAAGGAGCGATAACATGCTGGATATTTTTAACGACGATGCGTTCAGTCTTACCAGTCTGACCGCCACCATCAACGAGATGGATTACAAACCCGGTCGCCTTGGGCAATTAGGGCTCTTTCAGGAGAGTGGCATCAATACCACCACCGTTGTCGTGGAAAGCATCAATGGTGAACTCCGTTTACTGCCTTCCAGCGAACGTGGAGCACCAGCCACTCAGGCCATTGGCGATAAACGTCAGCTGCGCAGTTTTGTGGTGCCCCATATTCCACATGACAGCACAGTACTGGCGGCCGAAGTACAAAATGTGCGGCAGTTTGGCAGTGAAGATGCCATGCAAGGCGTTCAGACCGTTATCAATCAACGGCTGCAGAAGATGAATGCCAACCATGAAGTCACTCTTGAGTTTCTGCGCATGGGCGCACTTAAAGGCGAGATTCTGGATGGCGACGGCAGCACCATTCTCTACAACTTGTTTGATGAGTTCGGTGTTACTCAGCAGAGTCATGACTTCAAATTCAGCAGCACGACCACGGATATTCGTGCTCAAGGCGTCAAGGCTCGTCGCTTGGTGGATGATGCGCTGGGTGCGCTACCTTACAGTGGCCTTCACGCATTCTGCGGATCAGATTTCTTTGATGGCATGGTCGGACACAAGTCAGTCAAAGAAGCCTACCAGCGTTGGCAGGATGGTGAAGCACTTCGCACCGATCCCAAAGGCAAGTTCCGGTTTGCGGATATTGATTGGGAAGAGTATCGCGGTTCCGTCGGCGGCAATGACTTTGTCGCCGACAATGAAGCGTATCTCTACCCGGTGGATGCGGATATTTTCAGAACCTGGTTTGCGCCGGCGGATTTTGTGGAAACGGTGAACACCATCGGCCTACCACGCTATGCCAAACAGAAGGTGATGGACTTTGAGAAGGGCGTGATTATTCATACCCAGTCAAACCCGCTGCCTATTAACTTACGACCACGGGCGGTGATTAAACTCACCATGAGTTAAGCATAAGGAGACTGCTTAAATGGATGAAGCTTTTAAAACGATGGATCACACCGTTCTTTCAACCTTTGGGCAGTCGGTGCTATTGACGCTTTCTGATCAGTCATCGTTGGAAACTCGTGGGATTATCGCTAAGGAGCTGGTACCTCTTGGGCAATACGAAGCGATTCAGGGCGAAGTAACGGTTTTGTCGGTTGATAGCGCTGTTCGTTTGAAGCGTGGCGATACCGTTTTGGCCAATGGTCAGACCTACGAAGTGGATTGCAAATTAAAAGACGATGGCTATTTAGCCAAGTGGAATATCTATGCTCATTGAACAGGACATCAGTGGTGACCTTGAAGAACTGATGGCCTTGTTCAAAGACGCTCCAAAGAAAGCCGATCGAGCGATTCACCGAGCGCTATCCAAATTAAGCCGTTGGGCTGAGCGTCAGGTGTTGCGTGATTTGTCTCGAAGAATGAAGGTTTCTCAAAAGCTGCTGAGAGAAATGAACCGCATCAAGGTTCGGTTAAACAAAGGGTATGGCGGAAGTAAGTGCTATTTAACGATCTGGATTGGTGTGAATGAAGTGGGTGCTCACCGGTTTGGAAACTCAAGGCAAACCCGCAGTGGTGTCAAAGTGGGCAGTCACCACCTGTGGGAAGGCAGCTTTTTGATGCAACCGGCGAATGCTTCCAAAGCACTCATCTTCGAGCGCAAAGATAACTGGCAGCATCGCTATCAGCAATCCAAACGCTCAGGCCGCTGGATGTGGATGGGTTTGCCATTGGAGAAGAAGACGGTGCGTATTGATGTTGAAACGGAAACCTCTCTGAAGAAAATCAGCCCGCAGCTGGTGAACCGGTTTACCGATCTGCTGCATCAGGAACTCAACTATGCCTTCAACATCGAATCCTGAACGACAGATTATTGATAACCTGATCACACGATTAAAGCAGGTTTCAGAAAATACGCTGCTGGGTTACTCAGCCACCGGTCAGGAAACGGATTTAGACCTGCCTGCCATCTTGGTGCAACTGGAATCCATCAACGAAGAACAGAGGCAGGGTGCCAAAGCCAAGTATCGTATGGCATTCAATATCAGTGCCGTGGCGAAAACCAACAAAGACACCACATTTACGTTGCTGGAATTGACCCGCTCAATTCGAGGGCTGTTCACACAGGAAACACGCTTCACGCCGGAAGCCCGAAATATCAGCTTCAGTGAAACCCAATTCGATATTGCCCCCAGCAATGCCCACCTGTCGTTTGCAGACCTGCAATTACAGATCGACGTCATCCTTTAACCTCACCTTCCTGATAAGGAGATAACCCATGTCTACGATGGATCGTAGTTTTATTGGTGCCGGAAGCATCTACCTGAAACCCGCGGATGATTCTGCACCACTGTTGCCTGTTGGTAACGTGAGCGAGTTCAAATTCAGTTTTGAAGAAGATAAAAAAGAGCTGAAGAACTATCTCGGCGGTGGCGGTAATCGCAATACCATCAGTCGAATCTCGTCTATCTCGGCCAGTGTCACAGCTCATGATTTCACTGCGGATAATTTGGCCATGGCGCTGAGAGGTTCAGCGACAAGCGCTTCAACCACAGCAATCACCGATGAGCCTCATACCAGTTTTGGTGTGGCTGATGAGCTGATTCCTTTTGATAAAATCCCCGATCTGACCAAAGCCATCACGGTGAAAGACAGTCTGGAAACCGCGTTGACCGAAGGTGACGATTACATGCTGACCAAGGCGGGTATCAAAGTGGTCGATGGTGGCGGCATTGATAATCTGGGTGTATCGGTCAGTTATACACCGCTACCGTCGGATATGGTGCAGGCGCTGATCGAATCCGGAAAAGAGTTTGCCTTGTTTATGGAAGGTCTAAACGATGCTCAGGATGGCAAAGCATTTAATATCCGGGTGCATCGGGTGAAGTTCTCACCGGTTCAGAATCTCGATTTTATCTCGGATGATTTTGCCAGCATTCCGTTGGAGCTGGATGTACTGGCGGATACCACTGTCACAGGCTCCGGTCTGAGTACTTTTATGCAGATCGATCTGGCGCAGTAATTTTCCTAAAACAGCCCCTGCTTATTGATAAGTGCGGGGCGACTTGCCCAAGAATTCTCCATGGCCTCAATCAAACAGTCCGCGATTCAGCTGGTTCTAAAAGCGAAGGATGCGCTGTCCGGTAAAGTCAGGCAGTCAGCACAATCTCTCGACTATCTGAAAGGCGAAGCGGCCGAGCTGAAAGAACAATTAGGGAAGCTGAAAGATCAAAAGGCATTGCTGTCGTCTTTTGAACAGCAAACCCGGGCAACTCACGAAGCCGGTAAAGCGTTTCGTGCAACTCAGGCAAAAGTAGAGCGCCTTGCCAGAGAACTGGATCAGGCAGAAAAGCCAATCAAGGCCATGCAATCGGCTCTTAACCGAGCCAGGCAGGAGGTCAAAAAATCCAACACCGCTTATGGGCGACAACGTGAAACCCTGGCCAAGCTCAGAGGACAACTGACGAAAGCAGGATTGTCCAGCAGCAAACTGGCACAGCAACAACAAAAGCTGAGCGATGAAATCGACGAGACTGGCTATGCTTTTGAGAAGGCCAATAAAAAGGCGAAAGCGGCAGATCGAACCCTTAAGAAAAACACGTTAAAGACAGTAGCCAGAGATGCAGAACAGGCATCATCGGGCATTGGTCGTTTAACCCGACGTTTCACTGCGTTGATTGCAGCGGGTGCCGGGTTGTACACCATCAAGCGTGGTATTGAATCCATTCTCACCACGGGTGATAAGTTTGAGCGCTTAAATGTTCAGTTGGAAGCCATCATGGGTTCTATGGCAGAAGGTGAACAGGCGCTGGCCTGGATCAAAGACTTTACCCGCAATACGCCATTCCAACTAGAAGAAGTCTCTGAAGCCTTTGTACGACTGAAAGCGTTTGGCCTCGATCCCATGGATGGCACCATGCAGGCCATTGTGGATCAGGCATCCAAGCTTGGTGGAGGAATGGAGCGGCTGAATGGTATCACGCTTGCAGTTGGTCAGGCTTGGGCAAAACAGAAGCTTCAGGGTGAGGAGATCCTACAACTGGTGGAGCGTGGCGTTCCCGTCTGGGAAATGCTGGAGCGAGCCACGGGCAAAAATGTTCAGGAGTTGCAAAAGCTTTCCACAGCCGGAAAGCTGGGGCGAGATACCATTGCCTTGTTGATCGCTGAAATCGGCAAAAGCTCAGAAGGTGCTGCTGCCAAGAACATGAGTCTACTGTCGGGTTATGTCAGTAACCTGAAAGACAGCTGGCAGAACTTCCTCGGTGAAATAGCCGACAGTGGTGCACTGGAATACACCAAGAACCTACTAGGTGATATTGCCAATAAAATAGAGGCAATGAATCAAGATGGTCGCTTACAGGCATTGGCTCAAAAGATCAGCGATGCTTTTGTGGCCATGGGCGATGCAGTACGGCATACCTTATCGGGTTTAACCTTTGAGGGTGTAGTTGCCAGGATTCAAACCGGATTTGCGGCCATCACTGAAGTGATGGGCAGGCTGAAGACGACCTTTACAGTCACCAGTAATACAGTCTCTTTTTTCTTCAACAGCTTCTCACTGGCAGTAAAAGGCTTTGCAGCAACGTTTCTCTATACCGTTGGTGAGATCATTTACGGCTGGGGAAAAATTGCCGAGGTGCTTGGTGCAGACAGTATTGCCAAAAGCCTGCAGGGAACCACCAATTACCTCCGCTCTCTCGGTCAGGAGTTCGCAAAGCAAACCGCAGAAGATGCCAATGATGCCAGGAACTCGTTGGTCGGCATTTATGATGCGTTATCCCAAAAGCATCAAAGCACTCAGCAAGACATTCGTCGTGAAAATAAAGTCACGGTAGAAGCCGCTCGTGAAGAACAAAAACAATACCAGAAGGAACTGGAACAAACCGGCAGCACAGCAAAGCAGACTGCAGAAACCACCAAAACAGCATTTGCGGATGCAGCAGATGCCATCAATCAGATCAACGGCGCAGAAACCCGAACAGAGTTAGCCAGCCTTGGCGTAGCTATTGCGGAGGCGTTTACAGAGGGTACACTTTCCCTTGAGGAGTACACCAAAGCCACGGAAGCGAGTCGGCAAAAACTGGCCGAGTTAACGGCTGAATCAGAAAAAACCAAAGAAGCATTAAAAGACACCGGTGATGCAGCAGAGTCATCCGCGAAGCAGCAGGAAACCTCCGTTCAAAGTATGGCCGGAGCCATGGCCGCGCATTACAACCATCTCACCTCTGAACTGATGGGTATGAGTGCAGCCGCCCACGATGCCTTCGTGAATATGGGCAATATTGGAAGTGTCCAGGCTAATACTGCCATCGATGGAATATCGGAACTCAAAAATCAACTTCAGGAAACTAACGATCAGTTGGATAGGCTGAAATACGACCCCGTTGGCGACTTTGTTGGCATATCCTCCTGGATGACGGAAACCGCGAGAAACGCAGCGTTTGTTAAGAAGGAATTTTTACAGCAAAAAATTGCCCTGGAAGATTTGTTGGAAAGTTATGAACAGGGTGAAGTCAGCGCTCGACGTTTTGTACAACAGGGAGAGCGTACTGCTGAGACTCTTAATCTGCTCAATAATCAGGATCTGGGCCGCCTCAATAACGCCATTCGCTCAGCAGAACAAACTATGTCGCAGCTTGGCGACAGTTCACGTAATACCCTCGATAGCCTGCAAGATGAGTTAGATCAACTTCAGGGCAAGCAGGATGATATTGAGAAACGCCGTTATGAAAACCGGCAAAATGACCTCAAAGGCCAAAAAGAAGAAGCCGTTGCCAGTGGCGACCAGCAAGCCATCAAGAACCTGAACAAAGCCCTACAAGTCAGTGAACAGATATACAGCGAGCGACGCAGGCAGACGCAGCAGGAAAAAAGGAGTACTCGTCAACAAGATCAGGTTACCCAAACAGCAATGCCGACCAGAATTGAACGACAGCCACCACAGAAAGTCATCCGGCTTGAATACCCAAATGGTGGTGTGAATGTGGGTATTGCGCCTACCGATGAAACCAAACTACTGGAAGCATTGAAAAACGCAGGCATGAGGACAGTCTGATGCAGCTAGATGACATTGTCCTGCCGGATGATCTGCTCTGGGTTAATGAGTTCGACTGGAACCCTGTGGAGCAAAATCTAGAGCGGACTTTGACTGGTGCCTTGCTGGTTCAGGAAGGCATGCTGAGTCATGGTCGTTCAATAGTGCTTTCTGGCAACGGTGAGGCCGGTTGGGTATCCCGTATAACGGTCAAGAATTTGTTTGCTCTCTCTAAAGCAGCGAATAAAACAATGACGTTGACCTTCGCAGATAACAGTCAGGTCTCAGTTATTTTTGATCGGTCAAACGGAGCTGCCGTGCAGGCACAGCAAGTTTTACCCTTTGCCTATCCGAAGGATAGTGAAGAATACCTTCTGACTCTCAGACTATTAGCGTTGTAAAAGATATTCATTCACTATTTGGAAGCAGGACTTTCTATTTTTTCAGGACAAACATTTGGTACCCGAATTCACCCAGATAGTTTTTATATACACCCAACTCCCTGACAATACTTTTTAAAGCCTGGGAATTATGCATTTCACTCTGCAAATCTTTTACTCGGTCTCGTAATGGAGCGATATAGAAATCCCAGGCTTCCTTACTTAAAGGGAAGGTGCTAATCAATTCATAACCTGCCGTCCTGACTTGGTTAATACGGTCATCAACATTGGTCATATCCGGATAATCATTATCCCAGAAGGCTTTTGCCTCTGGATTCGGTTTGTCTTTGAGCCAAACCAGATCGCTTACGACAAGAACGCTTTCGTCAGTTAATAAAGATTTCCATTGTCGAATGGCATTTTCAAAACCCATGATATAGGCGCTGCCCTCACACCAGATCAAATCAAACCTTTCCGGTTCAAATGGCAGATCAGTCATGCTGGCAGAAACTGTTTCTATACGATTTGTGAGGCCTGCTTCTTTTGCGCGTTCAGCGAGTCGTTCGAGGGCAGACTCTTCGTTGTCTACAGCTGTTATATGGGCTTGAGTATGTTGAGCGAGCAACGTTGTTGCTATGCCTTTTCCACAGCCAATTTCAAGAATTTTCCGGGGCTGATAGGGAACTAGGGCTAGAGCCTTCAAGCTATCTTGCTCCGATCCAGGTCCCCAGCGATCGAGTGTGGCAAAAACGCGCATAAAGTCTGCCATGTATTGTTCGTGTTCGTTCATGTCTTTTGATAACCACTTTAAATATAGGGCTTCTTTTTCAGTAAAGCCCTGATTAATTAACCATTCCCGATGTGCGTCCGGAGCCATTTTATCCATTGATTCATGCCAGTCTGATAGCTTGCCTTCGCCTAAGAGGGCGGCCAGTAATCGTCGGGATTTCTGCTTTCTGGCAATGTCTTCATCAAGCAGGTGCAATCGATTCAACAACAGTTCACGGTCAACTCTGGTATCAAGACAGGCTTTGCACTCTTTTAAAGTCATACCCCCTGCCAGAAGGTTTTGAATTAACCGTAGACGCTGAACGTGTTTATCACTGTAAACACGATAGCCGTTGTCCAGTCTTTGTCCGGTAATGAGGCCCTGCTTTTCATAGTAAAGAAGGGCTGTCCGGGAAAGTCCTACCAGGTTTGCAAGTTCAGAAATACGGTACAACCAAAACACCATCGGTCAGGAATTCATGATGTAGGAGCTTAAACTATAAAGCTGTAGACAGGTCAAGGTGATGAGGAAACAATTTAAATACTAAGGATTTTCCATGGCTATAAATAGTAACGATGTAAAACTCTTCGAGAGCCAGCGCCTCACGGACGAGGAAGACGGTGGTGGTCGGGTGACGGGCAACGAGGTTATTGATGGTAATGTAAATAACCTGTTCCGGGATATTTCCCGGATAGACCGTACCATTGGTGACGTGGCTTTGCGTAAAGCGTTTGTTGGCATCAGCACCGACAATAACGATCCGTATCTTGGTAGCCATCTTATCCTGACCGAGCCTCCCAAGGATAAAAATGTCTCTGTCTTGTTGTTTGATACCGATAGCCAAACCGATGAGCGAGGCAATGCCAGAGACAGAATTGAAAGCTATGTTGTGCCGGGGATTCAGGCAGATTGGCATTTGATCGGCAACCAACTGGAAGGCCAGAGGTCAGTGGTCGGCTATCAGCGTGAGAGTTCACCTATCCCTGAAATTGGTGAAGTTTATCGCCTTACGAATCCTGATAGTTTTGGGCAAGCCAGTCAGTTTATCCGTATTACTTCTGTCTCCCATGAGCTGGTGACATTCAGCTACAACACAGGATCGTCATTTATTGATTTTGAGCGCCGCAAGATTGAACTGGAAATTAGCGCTCCATTGATCGCTACCTTTATCGGATCGCAGCCAGTTCCGGGCGCACCAGAGGAAGCGACCAGTCTGATTCAGGGGACGCAGATAGCCGACACCTCCCGCTATTACGGCATCCAATCCCTTAGCGCCGATGTGAACGCAGGCGACCTTAATATAAAAGCTGAAAGCGTTTATGCGCCTTTGGTGCCGAGCGCCAAGGTGGAAACGCCTCTGCTCGATCAATACGGCGGCTATACCGGAAAGACGATGGTGGCCACAGCGGAATCTAATCGATCCGTCAGTTGTCGCTTTGTTCATATCTCAGGCAACCAGAGCAGAACCTATCTTCAGCGTGGCGTACTGCCGGGAACACTTACACTGTCTTTTGATGGCGGCACTTTTCAGGATGATGGCGCTGGTAATCTTATCCCTGCCAGCGGCTCCAACAATTACTCTCGCATGACCGTGGATTATGAATTGGGTGAGGTCAATGTATGGCGTACCAGCAATTTTACAGTGGGAAATGGCACAGCAATCTATCAGCCAGCGGTGGGCATCAAAGGCGCTGCGGTATCGGGCGCAATAGAAGTCACTAATCAGAACCGGGGCTTTAACTACACACTCAACATGGCAGAGGCCAAGCCAAGACCGGGGACGCTGGTGGTCAGCTATATCGCTCTCGGTAAATGGCAGGATATCCGGGATACCGGCAACGGCCAGATGACGGGTTCGGGAACTGGCACCATTATCTTTTCCACAGGGTCGGCAGCGATCACCTTGGATGCGCTGCCTGATCCGGATAGCGCTCTGGTTTTCAGTTACATCGCACAGAATGATGATGAGGTCACTATTCGGACTGGCAATGTGCCGGTTGATAATATGGTCTTCAGGCATACCGTGGAAAAACCCGGCATCAAGCCCGGAAGCCTGACAGTGACGTATGTATCATCAGGCGATACAAAAATTCTGACCGACCAGAGCAATGGCCTGTTAACCGGCGATGGCAATGGTGTTATTCATTACGCACCGGGCGAGCTTTCTTTCACTCTGGATTTTCTGCCTGATAGCGATACTGAAATACAGCTGACGTATGAAGAAGGCACCTCCGCAGGTGGCGAGGTCATAGTATCCGTCGATGGTCAGGGCGTAATGAGTGGCACCATTCCCGACGCTCCCCTATTGCCCGGTTCAATTCAGCTTCAGTTTTTAGTCACTCAGAAAACCAATGTGCCGAGCCATTCGGATAAGCTAAAAAACTGGACGACCTATTCCTCCACTAAAAATGTCGCCAAGACGATCAGCGATGATACGGCTGGTGGCTGGCGTGGTGTGACAGGCGTGATCGATTACCAGACAGGTGCCTTTACGGTTCTGGCCGTGAATGATTACAACTATCCCGAATACACCTATGAATGGGCATCTCCTACTCGTGTTTATAAAATCAGGGCAACCAACAAGACGCTGACCCAAGTATTTAATGGCGGCAGCATAACTGCCATCGCTCAGGCCAGTAACCTTGCTCATGCGCCTCACACCGAAAGTATATCGTCGCCAGAGTTAACCATCGACCTGCTTCCATTGATGGAGAATGCCGTGTTGCTCCCCGGCAGCGTAGTGTTTGAATGGAATAATGAAATGTACTTTGACCGGGACGGCGTTTTATATCGGGACATCAGCACCGAAACCAATGCAGGCATTCAAGTCGGCCAGATCGACTACAGCGGCGGCAATGCGACACTGGCTGTTTATCCATCAGGCACAGTCAACACAGCCACCTTACACGCTGGTGCAACCATCGGTTCAGGTTTTCAGATCGATAATATTTCGTTCAGAACTCCGGGGTCGCCTCTTCGTCAGGGCAGCTTACAGCTAACAGCGGTTCGGGTGGATAACGCAGATATCATTACTGCAACGGCTGACTTCAATGGCGTGATTGATACTGCAGAAGTTCAGGGCAAGATTGATGTGACTACGGGCTGGTGTGAGCTTTCTTTTACAGACGGGACTGATCCTATCTATGTAATCCCGCAAAGCATCCGCTATAACTGCATCGTCGAAACCAGCCTGCCTCTGGATGCTGAATTAATCGGCCTTGATCCGGTTCGCTTGCCTGCCGATGGTCGGGTGCCGATCTTCCGGGCGGGTGACATTGTGGTGATTTCCCATACCGCCAGCACCGATGCAGGTACTCCAACGGCAGGCCAGCAGATCATATTAAGCCGAGACCACCAAGCGGAGATTACTGTAGAAGACAGCAGCGGCGTATTACTCGCAGCGGATCAATATACGGTTGACCGTGAGGCAGGCACCCTCGACTTTGCATCGCCTTTATCACTGGTGGATTCAGAAGGCGCTGCGCTCTCCGCACCCTTTGCTATTAAGGATCGGGTCGAGCACATGAGCGTATTAAGCGATGTGCAGATCAATGGCGACCTCTCTATCATCGCTCCTGTGCCTTGGAATTTACCAGCGGCAGAAACTACGGTCAGCAGCGCTGTCGTATATGGCGACATGCAGGCGAGAGTGAAAAACTTCTTCAGCCAAAAGGTGTGGACTAGCGGCGATCCGAACTGGACGGATTATAGCATTGGCGACCAGACCACTGCCCAATACAACACCATTAACTATCCGGTTGAGACCACCAACAAGGGAGCGATCTACGGTAAATGGGCGATCATATTTACCAGCAGTACTGCCTTTCAGGTAGTGGAAGAAAAGCTCGGCATTATAGGGACGGGCAGCACAGCCACCGATACGATACCAGTCAATCCATTGGCAGGCGTTCCTTACTTTACGATCAAAGCTGATGGATGGGGATCAGGCTGGGCGACAGGAAATGCGG
This sequence comes from uncultured Endozoicomonas sp., assembly GCF_947495845.1. Taxonomy (GTDB): domain Bacteria; phylum Pseudomonadota; class Gammaproteobacteria; order Pseudomonadales; family Endozoicomonadaceae; genus Endozoicomonas. The sequence continues at coordinate 20,704 of NZ_CANMAO010000045.1, forward strand.
TGAGATTCAATACCGATGGATGCCTTGCTTCGGTGTGGGTGTGTCGGACGGTATTGTCGGGTCAGGGTACGGAAACCAGCGACGATTTCACTTTGCAGATAAGGGGAGATGCTGACTAATGGCCGTTAATTTTTATTCATCAGAAGATGCTGGCGCTCCGCAATGGAATACCAGCGTATCCGTTGGCAAAAATAATATTATCGAAATACTGGATGCCGTTCTCTTAACGGGCTATGGCAGCAAACCGGGGCTTGGCTGGACGAAAGAAATGGCCAGCACCATTAACGACCGAACGGTTTATTCTAACCAGTCGGCTCATGCCAATAAGATGAACCTGTTAGTTCAAAGTCATCCGTCAAATAGTAACGGCGCAATGTTCCAGATTGCAGAAAGCGTCGTTACGCCAGAGGAGTTTTATGGATATAGCTCATGTATCTCTTGTGGTACGACTTACGGTGTCAATCGCTGGATCATTATTGGCGATGAAAGGACGTTTATTTTTGCACTGATGCCGAATTCAATGAAGACATCTCACTTCTATGTTTATGCACCCAACATCATTTATGTCGGTGACGTAGATACTGACGGTTTTGAAATGCCGAATGCTTGGTGTCTGCTTGGATCACATTCTTATAATGGCAGTATGAATACAATAACAAACCCCAATATTGGTTATGGAATATTCAATAGTATTGGTACCACGCAGGTAGCTTTAACAAGGCCATTTACTGCCCTTCCGGGAGAGGATTGGTCAGAAAATAACATGAGCTTTCAGTGCATGGCTCTTAATATGTCTAGGTACATAACCGATTATTGGCCTTCAAAAGTAAGCGGCATCGAAGACCTTGATGAGTTTCTGACAAACGTAAGTTATCAATCGGACTGGTATATTTATCTTGAAAGTAAATATGTGTTCCGTTTGCGAGGCTGTATCTCATTCACACCTGAGCTTTTTTATTTTGATAAAGCGAATGGGCAGACCAGAGGCTTTGTGCCATTCACCATTGACGGGATTGACTACTGCCATTCTCATAATTGGAACGGGATGTTTTTTCAAACATCGGGAGAGTGGTAATGGTGACCTATGTTCAACCGCTAAAAATTAACACCCCGAGTCTTAATTACGAACATAAAGCAAAAGGCACTTTAAAAGTCGATGGATTGCCATTTAATGGCGTAGTGATATTACTCAGCCCACCCCTTGGGTATATCCGCTCCGGGTCAATTTCTAATGGGCAATTTTCATTTATTGGCGTTCCTCCGAAATGGCAGAATATGCCTCTGGTGGTTGCCATCTCAGTAGATAATCAACTGTTTAGCCAGAAAGTAGAGGTGAATAATGCCGTTATTTATGATCTCGTCATTAGCACCACTGGCGGTGGCGGCGGAGCGCCAACAGGTGACCCAGCCACCATTACCGGCAAAGTAGAACGGGTTCTGGATAATCAGGCTCTCCCTGCTGCAAGACAGCTGGTAGCTATCGAAAACAAACCCGATGGCACATGGGCTGTTACTGGTAATACTGTCAGCGATACGGAAAACGGCAGTTATACGCTCAATGTGCTGACGGATGGCGGCGATACGTTTGTTATGGCATTGGACGACTATGGACAGGTGTTTACGCCAACCGCTTCAGTCGCCATTGGTGACGTAATACACCCAACTGTGCCTAACGGTCATGTTTACAGCGTAGAAGTCGGCGGTACTCTACCTGAGATGGAGCCGCAATGGTGGGAAGCGGGATCGTCAGGCATCCAAGCAGCAGGCGATGTTACGCTCCGAGCGCTCCCCTTCTATCGACCTCTGGTACACGGTTACATCAAGGCGAGCCTGATTGAGTGAGTTACCAAATTCCATTAGCCGATGTGGATTTCAGATTTGATCGCCCGTATACGGTCACCTCTGCTGCCATTGCTGATTTTACGTTTGATGGCCTTCCGTTTTTCCATTATTCCAAACCTCCGGGCTTGCTACGGGTTCTTGTTAGTCAGTGGTCTTCTCCTTCTGAAAAATTAGAGAGCGATATTCGTGCTGCCTCCAATGATGCCGCAGAAAAAAACCTGACGAAAAAGCAGCGCAGCTATCAGGCTGAAATGATTGTCAGTTCGGGCAATAGCGTTTTATGGGGAAAGGTGGACGAGAAGCAGGCTGCGGTTCACTTCCAACACGGCATCGCTATAAAGAAGGAAGCAAGCGCCAATGATGCGTGGGGAGAGATTGCGACAAAAGACAGCGGTCAAACGCTGAAATGGGACAAGAGCATTCGGGAAAAGCAGGAGTCCCTCGATGTACCTTGGGGAGATGGTCGGCCTCAAGATAGCGCAGTGGCAGAAGGCATGCAGTCAGTTGACTTGTATGGTGCGGCCTCAAAAAAATATTCAGGCTATGTCCATCCGGTTCAACCGATCAACTTTGTCTTTGATGATGCACTCTACACACCCGCAGAGAATGGCTCGGTATTTTTCCAGATAGGTGAGATTCAACCAGCGCTCCCGGCGATACCGACAGACACTAAAAGACTGTTCAGCTTTAGCAGCAACCGCACCAACGATAACACTGTGGTTATCCCTTGGGGCTTCGGGCAAAAGGCCAAGGATGAAGAAGTCACTGGCAGTTATGGTGGTGAGATTGCCCCGAACGTTGTTGAAAAGCCTGAGCCAGAACAGCCAGATATCAGGGAGAGCTATCTGCTCATGAATACCATCACCACTGTCGTCTTACCGGATCGGATACCACTGGAACTCCCAAGCCTGGAAATCAGCCTCGATATTGATAGTTTCTCATGGAGTTTTACCGGGCAACTGATCGGCGCTACCAACATTGCTATGGTCGAGCCTGATGAAAATGGACCAAAGCAAATAGAAGTGGACATCAATGGTTGGAAATGGATCTTCATCATCGAACGCTACAGCACTGATAGACGTTTTGGCAACGAGCGATACACCATTTATGGTAGCAGCCGAACACAGCTGTTAGCGGCACCATATGCGCCCATGAGAAGCAAGAGCAACAGCAGCGATCTCAATGCAAAGCAGGCGATTAGCGAAGAGTTGGCCAATACCGGCTTTACCGCAAGTTACCCTGACCTAAACGACTACAGTACACCGGACTGGATCATGCCTGGTGGGTCATTCAGTTATCAAAACCAAACGGCTATACAGGTGGTTGCTAAGGTTGCAGGCACTGCCGGATCAGTGATTATTCCAAGTCGTGATGAAGACCGTCTCAACATTCAACCAAGATACCCTGCCAGCCCCTGGGTATGGAACACAGCAACGATAGATAAAATCGTACCTGCCAGTATGGTGATCAGCCTGAGTGCCAGCTGGCGACCAGAGCAGGCATACAATGCCGTTTATGTCTCCGGTACCAATGCAGGCGTCGCAGTGAATGTGAAACGTCAGGGCACCAACGGCGACAACCCGGCTCCGGATATTCTGGAAGATTGGTTAACCGAAACGCAGGTAAATACTGAGCGTGGGAGAAATGAGCTATCGAAGGGAGGGAATCAGAGTATAACCTCTATCGAGCTACTCTTAACCGACACAGTGCCAGGTTTAATCGAACCAGGAATGCTGGTGGAGATTTTGGATGTCACCGGAGACTGGCGAGGGCTTTGCTTAGCGACCAGTATCAGTGCAAGTGGTGTTGGCAGGGTTGTCCAATCTATCGAGCTTGAACGCCACTATTAGAATAGTTGCCCGGAGGGAGTAGGGCTCCGGGACTTTTGTTTCTGCCGAATATGAAAACAGCCACAACCAAAATATAGCAAAGGGATTGTTATCATGGCGACCAGCAATATCTGGCAGCAGTTCAAGGCTCTTATACCAGAAGGGGTAAGGATTGTGGCCATGGTGACCGCCAATAATGGCAACGGCACCAGCCAGGTTACTCTTAGGGATGGAGCAGTAATTACCGTCAAAAACGAATCAATTTCTGCCGGACAGAAGGTGTTTATAAAGGATGGGGAGGTGAAACACGGAAAAATCATGAAACCCCGCACCCTGCAAGCACCTCAGACAGATATCGAGTGCTCATAGCGGCTTTTTTTTGC
>NZ_CANMAO010000046.1 GCF_947495845.1 uncultured Endozoicomonas sp.
CTATGACTCGTCTCTTCGCCTTGCCCAGCCGCCCAAAATAACTTGCTCGTTCCAAAATTTAAAAACGCCATTGGTATAACTAATCCACTTTTGCTGCCTAATGGAAAAGGCCAGCTTATACCTTTGGAACAATATAAGGAGAACCATTATGAATTCACTATCAAAGTCCGATGCTGTTGCTTTTTCGTCCTCCTCCCTACAACAAAAAATCAAATCATTAATCGGACTTGTATGTGTATGGCTTAACCGCAAAGTATCCTCTGTTCTTACTTTGGCAAAAGTGCCTAGCCAACAACCTGACTCTGAAATCAAATCTCATACTCATGAGTTAACATCATCTCCTGTAAACAAGCGCCGGTGCGTCATTTCTTCTAATGTGGATCAAGATACTTATGAAAAAGACCCTATCAAGAGAATACAAAGAAAGTACCTAACCAAATGGCTTGATTGTCTTGACAGAAAGATAATTCGTGGGACTTATCACGAGCTTGGACTGTCCCCTGATGATAAAACGCCAATCATGGAGAAACTAAAGGCTCAATCAACGGACAATTTAAAAACCATTAAATCCAAGTTAGGAAAATTGACTATTGAGGAGCAAAAAATAAAATCTACTATTGAAACCTGCATAGTAAGGTTCAGGCACCAGACAAACACCGTAATTGATGATGACTCAAAACTCAATTGTGTATCGCTGCATTATTTGGAGCCAAGCGAATACAAAAGATCGATGCATGATAAATATGTTTTTTTTGCCACTGAGTTCGCACGAGACTTCCCTAACGCAACTGTATTAGGAACAAAATATGCTGGCCGAGATTACGGAGCTAATGCTTATTTGCTAAATTAAGCCGAATTACATCAACGCCCTTGCTTTATTACGCTATCAAACATCGAGAATAATAAAATCAATAAGATTGCATTCGATCCGGACATCACCCCCCCCAAAGCGGTTTGTTTATGACCCGGACCGTTATGGCCTATTTAGCACTGAGAATAAACATCTCTACACCCAACAATACACTAATGATATTTTCTTTGTCCCTGAACATCTTTGCGAAGGTTTAGCCTATTATTTAATTGACGCTCTCAGAGATTTTGAGGCTGAGTCGGGGTTTACAGAGCAAATCAAGAGGGCTGTTTTAACCTCTATCGAAGACGATCATCATCAAATTCAAAAAGTGTTAAATTCGTTATTCAACCCAGAGCTTCATATACCAAGAGCATTGCGAACAGGCAATTATACGAAAATTCAATTTAGAAACTATACCGTACTTGAAACGTCCCTATACAACCATACTGAATTATTACCGACGTATTTAACCAGCAAAGAAAGGTGCATTGATATGTTGGCACAAATCCTTGATGATTATTATAACCACAACTTTATAGAAAACAAACATATTAAAACCGCGTTAAAAAAAATATTTTCAACCATTGATAGAAACGATTTACCAGCATTAAAAAAAGCCTATAAAGAATCATCAAAATGGAGCAAACCAGATAAGCCCGCAGACCTCGCGAACCTTCTATGCTTTAAATGGAATAGCAAGAACCGGAATTTATTACTGAAAGAAGGAATTATTAAATTAGAAGACCCAATTTCAACGCCCTACTATAACTACAATGCCAAAACCATGGGAGAACTCATTAAAGAAAAATATGGGTAATACTAATCAATAAATTAGCACCTACAAACTTGTCCAGATGAAACCACTTGGGTCAGCTGTATCCAGTGTTATGTAATTCGATGGATGCTGTCAGTGCATCCAATACGCCACCCGCTTACCCAAGGCATTAAATTCGATGCCTGCTCGGATCTTGTGACCACGCTTTAGATCATCGTTGTAATCCCAGGGCACAAACTCCGCTTTCAGCAATTGGACCTGCAAAGGGACACTCAAACCATCGGATAGTTTTCTGGGTCTCAACCGGGTAAAACATTCACCCGCCTCCAACATGGAGCGAACCGCCAGTGATTGCTGACCATAAAAATCCAGCTGACCATCCGCATCCGATTCATCAGACCAATCCAGAAACAGGGCCTGCAGATTCTTTCAGAACTGGTCATTGGTCGCTTCGGACTTGGGTTTGATACCTGTACCGACAATATTCGCGACCAGCTTTTCTAATCCGGAAGCCGCCCAGGGATCATTACGAATGGACGCTCTGGATCGAGTGATCAACGTCCCCAGATTACCGGTCAACGTATTGTTCGGACCAGATGACGGTGCTGACCAACTCTGACTTCTGCGCCCCCGACCTGCAGAGGTGTAGGCTAAATTTCGAGCCGTCTGAAACCATTTCTGTCGTAGCCAGTCAAACAAAGGTGCACATCCTTCTTGTATAGAAAGTCGTAAGAAATGGAGAGTTTGATTGTGAAGGCCGTAGTGATTTCAGTGCTGGTACTGGGTATTTTTTTGATGATGGCGAACGTGGCACCCAGCCTGCTCAGTGACCCGCATGGCACAAAAAAAGACGACCCACGCATACTTACCAGTGATCAGATGCGACAATCGATCACCACCCTGATTGTCTTGTTCATTGCACTGATTGCAGTACTGCATTTCTGGCGATGATTGAGGTAGCTGTAGCCGGTTGAGATTCTAATCAGCAGATTACATTGTGCCCCGTTGGGACAAAGCCAGCACAGAAGTAGCGGAGGCTTATCCTCCGCCAGTTTTATTGCAATAGATGAGATATTTGTCAGTGGAAGAAGACTCAACCACTTTGTATTGCATTCAGGGCGAAAGCTTCAGGGTTACTATAGTGCCATCAAACTTGTTTTTCAGAAGAGTTAGCGTCAGTAGTATTTGCTTCATATATCGAAAGTGAACCAGTCTCAGGTATTTCCGCCGCATTTTCGACGTAAATAGAACCAACGTCTACCTGAAGCTTTCGCCCTGATATTGCATTCAGACTCTCCACCAATGGCTGACAATTAGCTTCTCGTGCTTTTGCTATCCACGTCGTCAGTATTGGTTCTCGTTTATCTGCATCCTCAACGTGCTTATTTAACCCCTTTTGAAACTCTCGAGTAAAGTCATCATAATGATCGTTAACAAGCATCGACAGTTGCATTAATCGCTCCATCGAAGTGGTTTCTAGGGCATACCACGCCAAAAAACCCTCTGTATAGTTAGCAAAACTATCAAAAATGATACTTTTTACCAGCGGCCTTAATCGTTCGGAGAACGCATTTTTATCGTTAGATGAAAGGTCATCAGCCAGCATGGCTTTTACCATGGTTAACAATACGGGCTCTTTTTTACACCACCTACTCTCATGAAAGTTTTCTATCAATTCATTTATCAATTTGTGTTGTTTGTCGGGCACACCACGCTCCAACCCAGATAGATAACCATTTAGAACCATCATTTTCAGGGGGGCAAAGTTGCACTGGTTAAAACTCTCAACCGAATTTTGTATGTTTTTTGTCATAAGGCAATCATTAATACTACTGATCAATGGGCACAATTTCTGAAAAAATGATGCCCAATACTCCCAATCATTATCGGTAAACATGACGGCCATTTTGATATATTGCATACCAGCAAGCTGACCATTCAGAGGCAGGTAATTAATCATTCCATTAGAAGAAAACCCAAGACAATAAACCGATTCACTGCGCATTCCGTTTTGGATAGTTGAGAGAAAGTCGTTTAACTTATTATCGCGGTTGCAAGAATCTGCATCGAAATAAAAGTGACTTCCCGGACACCGGGAAGCGGCGTAAAGTACCGATCTCAGGATTTCATTTGAGGCAAAGGGTGATGAACTAGTCAGTTTTTTAGAGTCGATATACGTCTTAGCCGACTTATAAGGCTCAACGACTTTTCCCAGTAAAAGAATGTCGGTGGGCGTCTGGTAATCCTTCCTGAATGGTATGCCCGCCCCTAGTTGAAACTGACAACCAGCCCAGGGATCAACAAGCCAGCAATTTACATTATCCTTACGGACACCCTGTCCGTCTGATACGATCACATAATACCGACCATCGGTTTTTGCCAGTTGAACAGCATCTCCAGGGTATGCAATTTGATGTTTTCTGGCATAAGCCATAGCCTTTTCGTAGGAGTTACCAAATACACCCTGATCTGATAAGTGACCATAGTCTTCACAGGCTTTTTTAATAAAATTCATTGTCTGCGCGGTTAGCTCATTAGCCAATCCTCCCGTGCCCGGCTGCGTTAAAGCGGCCCACTGAATCTGCTCATTCTGGTGCGCTGTATGACACCACTGATTAAATTCCGGAGGGTAGTCTGATGATACTGTTATCGTGCTATTGACTTCATCAATAAAATTGAGCATATATGCTCGTTTTTGCTGTTCCGCGCTCTGCTGTGAACCTTGTTGTAACTGCCCCACCTGAACTTGGCCAAACTGATAGCCCGGTGGTAACTTGACAACCAACCGGTCACCTAACATCTGGAAGCTGACCTGAACCGCTTCTGATAAATGTAATTGACAGTTGACAGAAGTCGGGGCTACTTGTTGTCCCCTTAGTGTTGATAGACCAGCCATTTGGCTGCGTTGGTGATTAGCATCATTAGCTTCATAGCGCGATGGCTGATCATTAGCTTCATAGGGCGATGGCTGATCTGTATAGCGAATAGGGTTATTCATATCGTGGTGAATTACTCAGTTCAGATTTAAATTAAATTGCACTCCTTATAGACCTATTTAATCGCAAAAAGTTCTGTTCTCGTTGCCTGTTAGCGGTAGAGCCTCTGTTTTTCTGACTTAAATGGCAATGTGTTTTGCCACCCGGCTCTAATTCCTTAGGAATCCCTCAAGCGAGCGTCAGCTTTTAAACCGCCAAAAAAGCCTGAGAAATAAGGACTATTCATACACTTGTTTGTTTATATTCGTGACAAACGGGCGTAACGGCTACCCAAATCTAAAGATTACATAAAGCAGCCGCTACTACCTGAGCCTTTGGTAATTGCGGAATGAACAAAGTTGGCACGCAATGTGGTTATCTATAGGTGCAAAGCAAGACTGCTCAGTACCGTTCCAGGAAGGAACTTTGACCACGGATGGTCACCCGATCAATAAGAATAATAATCGGGAGGGACTGGGATTATCGCCCCGTTGACCGGGGCGTTGTTTTATCTACGAATTGTCGCTTAATTCGTTCAAAATCATTTCCAGTTCATTCACCAGCAATTGCCGAACCTCCCCCGGATCTTGTTCTGCTGCCAGCACATCCGACAGCCGGTCCGGTATTCCGAGCAATGCATCCCGAACAATCCGGCCTGCCCTAAATGCTTCTGACTTGACTTTAGAAGCATCGGTCAGCTTGCCCGCCTTCTCTTCATACTCCATCTTAGCCATTTTGGCTTTGAAGGCTTCGCGCATGGTGCGGGCAGTGACGAAATCCACCGCCTGTCGTGAATCGGTGGGCTGTGGTGAAAGCTGTGTCCGTTTGGGGCTTTACCCGCAGCTCCGTAGAGGGCTCCGACTGGGCCTTTATGGCCGCCTGTGCCTGCTCCGGGTCAATCTTGCCATTCACCAGAGTAATCTTGCCCGATCTGACCAGTTTACCCACATATTGACGGCTCCAACCTTGACGTTTGGCGAATTCTGACTGCGACAGTAGCTTCATAACCCCGCTTGTCCCCTTTATTCCGCAGCCCTTATCGCTATAGCCATCCTTCGCAAACGGCAGAGAAACAAAGATAAAGACCCTGACCGACTGGATAACTCCGCTACCTCATGCATGACTGTGAACACTCTTAACAAAAACAGAGAAAACGACAGAGGTAGCTTATGAACGATGATAAAACCCTTGCCGCCAGGGTTGTGGCATTGCAATCCATGAAGACGGAAGAATTGCGTAAATTGTGGAAGGAGCTCTACGGCAAAGATGCTCCTGAACTGGATTTAAGAATTCTGCGACAACGTTTATCCAATCGAATTCAGGAACTGGCATTAGGTGGACTGAGTGAGAAGAGCTCTGACCGGCTGAAGCAGGCTAGTAAGAAAAGTGGGCACAAACCTAAAGCCCAAAATAGCCGCTTGGTTAAGCCACCATTGGGGACTGTGATTACCAAGGAGTACAACGGAGAAATCCATGAAGTGATCGTCACGCCACAGGGTTTTGAGTACCGAGGAGAAATGTATAAAAGCCTGACCCGCATCGCCACCATGATTACAGGAAGCAGCTGGTCCGGCCCATTGTTCTTTGGGCTGAAATCCAAATCAAAAGGAGGTGAGCATGGCCAAGCGTAAGGAAACGTTGGTTAAGAAACGGTGTGCGATCTATACCCGAAAGTCTACCGAGGAAGGGTTGGAACAGGAATTCAACTCTCTGCATGCCCAGAGGGATGCAGGAGAAGCATACATTCACTCCCAGAAACATGAAGGCTGGGTAATGACTCCGGATGACTACGATGATGGTGGTTTCTCTGGTGGCAATGTTGAGCGACCCGCCCTTCAGCGACTGCTTAGGGATGTGCAATCTGGAATGGTGGATATTGTGGTGGTCTACAAAGTAGATCGACTCAGTCGTTCACTGGCTGACTTTGCTCAGCTGGTGGATTTATTCGACAAACATAATGTGTCGTTTGTTTCGGTCACCCAGCAATTCAACACCACCAGCAGTATGGGAAGACTTACTCTCAACATATTGCTTTCCTTTGCCCAATTTGAACGGGAAGTTACGAGCGAACGGATTCGAGACAAGTTCTTGCTGTCGAAAAAGAAAGGCATGTGGATTGGGGGCAATCCACTGCTGGGCTATGACGTAAAGGAACGCAAGCTCACCGTGAATGATTCAGAAGCAGAAGCGGTTAACCTGATCTTCAAAACCTTTGTTAAAACCCGCTCAATCATTCAGACCTGTGAAATCATCAATAAGAAAGGTCATCGATCCAAAGCGATCCCATTACACGACGGAACGGTACGAGGCGACAGCCCTTTTGCCAAAAACACGGTTCACCGAATTCTGCGCAACCGCATCTATATCGGTGAGATTGGCAACAAGGGTGAATGGTATTCTGGAGAGCATAAACCAATCATCTCCATGGACCTTTGGGCAAAAGCCCACGGCACGTTCGACATTCATGCCCAGCTGCGCTCCAAGTCATCCAAACAGCGCAATAATCCCTCTTTCCTCAAAGGTATCTTGGTTGGCCCAGACGGCCTGGCGATGACCACCAGCAGCACCCGTAAAAATGGCCAACTGTTCCGTTATTACGTGACCGGCACCAGTCAGAAACAGGGAGCCAAAAACAGCCCACTGCCGCCCCTTTCGGCCCGTACGTTGGAACTTATGGTTTTGGAGGAGATACGCAAACGGCTGGCCAGCCCGGAGTTGCTGTTCAAGGTGTGGCAACAGGCCAGTGAACAGGATGGCAATCTCAATGAAGGTTCTATTCGAGCTGCTCTTGGTGACTTGGCTTCCGTCTGGGATGAGCTCTTTGCCCCGGAAAAACGACGCCTGACTGAGTTATTAATCAAACGCATTGAGTTGGCCGCAGAGCAAGTCACCGTTTACTTCAGACCCGATGGCATGAATGCCGTCGCCATCGAACTACAACCATAAAACGCAAGGAGAGCCCCATGGCTATTGTTAAAAAAGTTGGTGAAGAAACCGTTGAGTTTCTGGAAGAAGAAAACCTGATCAAGGTGACCATACCTATCAAGATCATACGACGAGGTGGTAAGAGTACGATCAGTACTCCTGATGGCATGGTTGGTCACGAAGAAATGGAGGCGCTGCAGCGAGCTCTCATTCAGGGGCATCGCTGGATCAAACTATTAGAGAATGGGAAGTTCCAGAACTTGGAAATTCTGGCAAAAAAAGAGAAAACAGATAAAAGCCGGGTAGCCAAGCTGATCCGCCTGACTTGCCTGGCTCCAGATATCCAAGAGGCCATTCTCTGCAATACAGGAGCATGGATACTTACCCTGAAGGATTGCATGAAACCCTTCCCGATGCTCTGGACAGAGCAGCGAGATCACTTTAAAAAAAGTGCTCTTATTTTTCCAGATGGCAACAAAGATGAATAATAATTGATGCATTATTTTTTTTGCGGTATCCCATAATTTACTTCATCATTCTCTAAGTCATAGTTGTTACTTTTGAATTGCTATTTATGCCTTACGAAACCCAAGCTGAAGCTCTAGCACATGCAATACTGGCGTTAATGCACGGTAGAGTTATAGACTCATTTTGCTACCGAAATCTGATCGATAACCTATATGCATTCAGAATCGGGGCGGTCAATGGGACTGGAAAGTGGGACACAGGACGGATTAAGAATTTCTGCTACTGGACCGGTTCAGCTAAAAATGCACAGAAAACTGAAAAAGAGCATGTTATTCCAGCAGCAGAAATAGTTAAAATTTTACTAAATCAGCCTGTTTTTGACATCCATTCAGTTTACCGGGTAATTGATAATTACTCTTTATATTGCATTGTCACACCTGCAGAGCACAAGTTGTTGAACTCTAAATTCCAACGGTCTATGCCCAAAGAGTTCTGGCAGAAAAAATCTTCCCTCTATATGGACCCATGGGCCAGGTACAAGCTGCTAGGAATTGAAATTGAGGCTAACGATCAACTGTCAGAAAGTTCGAACTCAGTCCCGAGCCCCTACCGCCGGAATGGTCACGAACTCACAAAATTACAACACCCCGAACCACAGTGAAAGCATAATAAAATCAAACAATTAAACGCTGTGGTTCTCGGAAGGGCTCAGACCACAGCTTTTCAGAGAGAAGAGAGAAAAGTAAGAAAAATAGGGAAAAATAGCTTTGAAAACGGAAGACCACAAACCACAGCATCATACGTTTAACCCTTTGTTTAAAGGGCCTATAAACGACAAAACCCTTACGACAGGTATCGTAAGGGTTTCAATGTATGGCGGACCGGACGGGACTCGAACCCGCGACCTCCGGCGTGACAGGCCGGCATTCTAACCAACTGAACTACCGGTCCGCTATTTTCATGAGGCATTTGCCTGCAGGAAAGTGGTGGGTGATGACGGGATCGAACCGCCGACATTCTGCGTGTAAAGCAGACGCTCTCCCAGCTGAGCTAATCACCCTGAGTTGATGGCGGCTATCATATCGAATCAGGGAAAACTGTCAATCCCCTTTCATGAATTTTGGGTAACTATTTTCACTGACTCAGAAGGAGGTAGCTCTTTACTCGACCATCTTCGGGTAAGCTGTCGATGCGAATCTGTTGTACCGAGATATGATGCTGATTCTGCAAGAGCACCAACCATTTAAGCAATTTTTGATAGGCTGCATCTTCCACCCAGACCGCAAGCCCCTGACGATCCGGCCTCACTTTTGCCAACGTTATACCTGTCTGTTGCGCCAACCGGTTAACGACTTGCGTGATATCCCCTTTCGGGGCAAGCGTCAGTAGTTTTTTGGCTTTGTTCAGATGGTCGTTAAGCCAAAGGCTGGTTTCTTTCTGGTACAGATAATCACTTTCCCGCTGTTGCGCCCACTCGGTGGTTGGCTGCCAGATCAAGAAATAGATCAAGCTAACCAGCACACCTATGCAGAGCACCTGCAGGGATTGTTTTTCCCGGGGAGCGCATTGTTCATAGCGATGTTGAGTCTGCTGCCATAAGGCACTGTTCCGAATGCGCTGACTGAGGTTTTGTATCGTCATTTTTGAGCAGTCTCCCTGATGGAGATATGGGCGATAATTCCTTCTTTCTCTGGAGTTGAACCAGTGATCTGACTGTTCAGCCCCATGGCGTTAATATGACCAATAAAGCGATGAATCGTTTCCTGTTGATCCGCAATCACCTCCAATTTCAAAACGCCGGACTGTTGATTGAAATCCAATACATCTGGCTGCAGTCCAACCTCTGTTCCCATTTTCTCCATGGCGGTGGAAACTCTTTGTAGCATGGGTAGAAACGGTGAAAGCTCCGACGGGGTATCAAGATTTTTCAGTCTGTTTTCCACTAGTCTTTTTACATTAAAAGACAGTTGCTGCCTTTTTAGCGCTTGCTGCGCTTGTCGATCATTGGCAAATACCGTCAGATAACTGTTTACGGATTCGTTCCAGAGCGCCGCCTGTTGTTGCTGATAAACCATCCCTTCAGCAGCAGTAAACCCTAGCTCAACCAACAGCCATACTCCCGCTAAAGCCGCTACCGGCCACCAACGCCGCAAGAACCGGTTGGTTTTTTTAGAACAGCGATAGCTGCCCTGACGAAAGTTTACCAGTCGATTCGACTGCCTGAACGAGAAAAACTGATCTGCCAGATAATCCAGTAACGAGTGCTGAAAGGGGTGCTGCTCAACCTTAAAGCCACGTCGTGTAAGGAATGTACTCACTTCTTCTAACCGGGATGGCTCAAGCATCCACTCTTTATCGGAAAACTGTAGCCTTACGCATTCAGGATCATCACTCTGGGATTCTGCCCCACGCTCTTGAACCGAGTTATCTAGTGCCAATGCTTGTTCGTCATTAAATACAAACGGCAAAGCATCATAATTCAACGCTACGATTTCATGTTCATACTCGTGACGAGCTCTGGATAGAAACAAACCATCGTTATCTAAAAACAGAGTGGTTTTTTCATCTTCCGATTTCAAGAATTGCAATTCCGGCAGAATATACGACGGTGATATTCCACAACGTTCAAACAACGCCAGCAGGTTTTGAATTATTTCATGAGTTATCGCAGCGACAGCCACGTTGAGATTTTTATCGGGCTGGCCACTGACGATGTGCATACCATCGATATCCTGAGCCAGATGCTCTTCAACCAGATAGGGCAACGCAGCGTGTAAATGTTTTTTCTGGCCGGCATTAATACCCAGCTCCCGATAGAAACATAACAGCCCGCCAATGAATAGAACACACTCTTCATAATGAGAATGAGTATCGTCATCATTTTGCTCCACTGCTTGCAGTGCAGCGCCTAACTGCTCAATAGTGCCCAGATGAAGATCACCACATCGTTCACCCGTTTGAGTGTAAAAACCCCATTGCACAACCTTGTGCGAGCCCAAAGAACCAGAGACCAACGGAATTCGAATCAGTAGATTTGTTTTCATTATTTAAGGCTCACCGCTGGTGTTATCCCAGTCCCAGTAATGGCTGGGGCCAACTTCTCTGCCTATGACCTGCACATGCCCTTCGTTGTTTCTATACAACAGAGTCTTTAAATAAAATGTGCTGTCCCGATAGGTTGCTTTAATTTGTGCACTGAAATACTGGCTGGAAAACCCAACCACATTTTCCGGAAACACACCAGCTTTGCCTGCTAGCGCCACCTGCCGATTCAACTCGTCCATGGTGGCCAAGCCTGTCTGCTCCCGGCTTTGGTTAATCAATACAACATCCCCTTCGGTGATATTATTATTTATCGACCGTATGACCTCCGAAGGGGCGGTATTGATATTCATTTTG
This sequence comes from uncultured Endozoicomonas sp., assembly GCF_947495845.1. Taxonomy (GTDB): domain Bacteria; phylum Pseudomonadota; class Gammaproteobacteria; order Pseudomonadales; family Endozoicomonadaceae; genus Endozoicomonas. The sequence continues at coordinate 11,396 of NZ_CANMAO010000046.1, forward strand.
GCAGTAACCGGTATAACCGTAATATAAGACAGCAACTTTTCAACATCCGACTGTGAAAAACCATCCACCAGTAATAATTCCGTCACTGACACCATAGGCATCTGCGCCACACGCCGGGGTGGGTCCAGTGAAAGGTAAACAGCATCAGCAGCGGATTCCGATGACCCTTTTTGCTGTGGCTGACTCACCCATTGACGAACTTTTTTTGCCAGTTCCGGATCCATGGACTGACTCTGTAACAGGTTTTCAAACATAGCGAGGTAATCCGGTCCACTCTGTTCACGGGGTTTTTCTTCCTGACCCGATGCCTGCGCCAATGCGTTCAGATTAAATAGCCCCTGCTCGTCGATTACCTGAAGCTCTATCTTTCCCTGCTCCACATCGTAATCCACGGTGCGAACATTCCAGTCTTCACTAAAAGAATCTGCCATCCGCTCATTTTGTTTATCCTGCTGAAAATCTTGCTCGAGCAACATGGCTACGAATTGCTCAGCGCCCATGGCGTAATGTTTGGCCTGCACTCTTTCCAGGTAATGGGTATTTTTTTCCGTGTGCAGCCAGAGGTTCGTAACAATCTCTGAGGCGACGGCGGTAATCAGCAGGAAGATCAGCAAGACATAAATCAGAGCAATGCCAGACTGTTTATCGCTCAAATGATGGCGCGAACTATGAAGAACGGATTTTTGGGATAGCTCAGTAACCATTAAGCCCTCCCGGCGTCAATTGTGCGGGATTCACTGGTGACGATTGTGAGTCATTAAAAGCGGGCTCAGCCCCTCCCTGCTCTGGATTGACTACCTCTGGCTTATAAGTACTAAGAGGTACCAGGGTAATCATCGAGCCTTTTTGTTCATGAATAACGGTTAACTCAATGGCAGCGGGGATTTGTGATAAACCATTAGATGGGGATGGGGATGGAGACGCGCCAGGCAATTGCACATTTGAAGGCCATTGGTTCACCCAGCGTTTATTACTATCGAGAAACCGGAACCGGGCACTTTTGACATCGGCGAGTACCTTTTGCCGAATGGGAGATGCATCCGGCGCTCGATCCAGCATCGACCAGTAGTAACGAATCAACTCAGAGCCTTCTACAGAATAGGCAACCCGCTGCAGTGTGCTTCGAGTCAGTTGCAGAGGGTTATCCCACCCCATACGGGTGAATTCGATCAGGGCACCGTTAACAGCGGGTGATTTCAGTGCGGGTTGGATGATTCCAGCGTTATCTCTCACTGGCCTGCCCACGATCTGCATAAGATCCTTTTCCAGAATCACTTCGGCTCTTTGCACTTTATCCAGTTCACTTAATACCGACTGGGTGACTTCCCGGGCGCCCGTCACGGAAATAAATAGTTTGTAAGCTGCGGTGCTGATGATGCCAAAAATGGCAATGGCGACCATGAGTTCCAGTAACGTAAAACCTTGGGAAGACGCCTTCATTTCGGCTTCCTCAACCAGGTAGACATTCTCACCAATGGTGCAGCGCCTTTTTCTGGCACCGATGCACCGGCGTGCACTTCCACTTGAACCTTGCGCAAATCCGGTGAATCCGTGCTTTCAGAGCTTTCTTTCACATACCAGGAGTAGCCTGCATATTCCTCAACTCTTGGGCTGACCGCAGGGCCACTCCAACGACCTTCCGCCTGAAGCACCGTGAGGTAATGATCCGCCACTTGAGATGCCAGTATCTTTTCCTGTTGATAACGGGTTTGACGAATGCTGTTGCCATCCGTAAGAATCAACAACGAAGCTGCCAGCGCGAATACGGCCAGCGCCACCATAACCTCCAGCAAGGTAAAGCCTGAGAGCGATGATTTGTGATGCTGGATCATTCCCGGACTCTCTGTAAATCCGATAAACCGTCCGTACTCAGGGAAATCGGTGCCTGTTTACGATCCGTTGGGATAATTCTTAATAGAAAGGGCGTTGTCTGAAAATCCCGATAAAAGACAATGGATGGCTTGTCATCTTCCGACTCAAGAAGGTTTGACGATTCCGGGGATTCAAGGCGCAAGCTCATAGTCTCTGGCATAACATAGGGTTTAAAGGGCGCTTCTTCCAAGAGCTGCCACGTTAAACTCTCTGCCGGTAACACCCACCAGTTATATTCAGAACCATCAATGACCGAAAAACCATAATGGAGATTATCCAGCATGGCCCGATCTCTGGCCTGATAAAACAGCGATTCCAACCGGGAAGCTTCGTTCTGCATCACGCTGTGAAAACTTCGGGTGATCGGACTTAACAAGGTAATGCCCAAGAGCACACCGATGATAACAATCACCACCAGTATCTCTATTAAGGTAAAACCCTTAGGGTTTCCCGGAGTCCGCTGGCGCAACAATGCCCTTTCCTTTTCTTAAAGATCCCAGTTACCAATATCGGCATCCAGCCCTTCGCCACCTTCACGCCCGTTGGCACCGTGGGAAAAGAGGTCGTATTTGCCATGATTGCCAGGCTGAAGATAAAGGTATGGATTGCCCCACGGATCTACCGGCACCTTTTTCAAATAGCCTTCCGGATTCCAGTTGCGCGCTTCTGGTGGCGATGATGGCTTTTCAATCAAAGCCTCAAGCCCTTGATCCATCGATGGGTAAAAACCATTATCCAAACGGAACAACTCAAGCGCCTGAGCAACCGTTTCAATATCAGAGCGGGCAACGGTGACCTTTGCCTGATCCGGACGGGATAGGATTTTAGGTGCCACCATGGCCGCCAGAATACCCAGGATCACCACGACCACCATGATTTCGATCAGCGTAAAACCCGCCTGACCGGCTGTGCGTTGTCGGATTCTGTTGAACATTGATCTATTCTCCATGGAAAAATACAGGCTCACGCCAATAACTGATTCATATTTAAGATCGGCAACAGTATGGCCAATACAATCATCATCACCACACCGCCCATGACCACCAGCATCAACGGCTCCAGCAAACCCAGCATGATGGTAATCCGACCTTCCAGCTCCATCTGTTGATGGTTGGCGGTGCGTTCCAGCATTTGATCCAGCTCGCCGGTGGATTCACCACTGGCAATCATGTGCAACATTAATGGCGGAAAGTAACCGGTGTCGGTCATGGCGCGGTTGAGACTGGAGCCTTCACTGACTTTTCTGGCTGCGTTTTGAACGGCTTGTTGAATGGCGTTGTTATTCACAACTTGCGCGGCAATCATCAACGCTTCCACCAGCGACACACCACTGCGGGTCAGAATAGATAGCGTGCTGGCAAACCGTGCAGCATTAGCCGTGCGCACAAACCGCCCCACAAAAGGAAAGCGAAGCAGTATCTGGTGCCAGGAAAGGCGAATCTCTTCATTCTGCAGCAAGCGTCGTACACCGATAATGGTGAGCGCAATACCGCCAAATATAACCGGCCACCAAGTCTGAAAACCTTCACTGGCCGCAATCAATAGCTCGGTAATTAAGGGCAACTCCTGACCGGAGTCCGTGAACACTTTCACCACATCTGGCACAACGTAACCCAGAAGAAAGCCCACAATGCCCACGCAGGCCAGCATTAAAATGATCGGGTAAACCAGAGCTTGTTGAATCTTCTGCCCGGAGCGCAGGGTTGCCTCGGTATAATCTGCCAACCGCTCAAGCACCCGATCCAGAAAACCGGCATGCTCTCCGGCCGCCACGGTGGCACGATACATTTGGGGAAATACGGAAGGGAACGCTTCCAGACTTTTTGCCAGAGTGTAACCTTCAAGAACTTTGGAACGTACCGCCAGAAGAATATTTTTAACCCGACGGTTTTCCTGCTGCGCTGCCACGCCATTTAACGCTTCTTCTATGGGCATGGCGGCCTGAATCAAGGTTGCCAACTGCCGGGTAATGGTCGCCAGTTCAATGGCCGAAATGCCCCGTTTGAACAAGAAACCGCTTCGCCCTTCGCCTTTTTGTTTTCGATCCTCCAATGCATTGACCGACAGCGGCGTCCACCTTTCATCACGCAGCATTTGCCGAACCTGCCGCTCGCTGTCGGCTTCGCGGGTTCCTTTTCGCTGTTTGCCCTGTTCATCCAGAGCGACATATTCAAAGGCGGCCATGATGTTGATCCAAACTGGTCTTTAACGGAGGCTTTCCAATAATGGGCGGCCTAGGAGGCTGTCCGAGAATAGGTTGCCCTACTGCGGTGGCAGAAAATTGGTCTAAAAATTCCGTTTTGTTCAGCAAATAGCACCACTATTCACTTCACAAAACGGATTTTTTATCCTCAATTTTCTACCATCCTCGCTACGGGCGCTATTCTCGGTCAGCCTCCTAATCTTTCTGCGTGACTCGAAGTACTTCTTCTAACGTGGTGATACCTTCAACGACTTTCCTGCAACCATCGTCACGGATACCAGCGCTGTGCTTGCGAACATAATCGGTAATTTCCTGCTCGCCCTTGAGGCTGTGAATCATTCGGCGCACCTGCTCATCAACCACCACCACCTCATAAATACCCGTACGCCCCCGGTAACCACTGAAATTACAGGCCTTGCAACCATTGGCATGAAACAACGTAATATCCTCATCAATAGAAAGCCCCAACTCCTGACACTCCACATCATCTGGAGCATAAGGTTTTTTGCAATCCCGACAGAGAACTCGAACCAAACGTTGGGCAACCACCCCCAGTAGACTGGACGACATAAGAAAAGGTTCAATTCCCATATCTTGCAATCGAGTTAATGCGCCCACTGCCGTATTGGTGTGAAGAGTTGATAACACCAAATGCCCCGTCAAACTGGCCTGAACCGCAATTTCTGCAGTTTCCCGATCACGGATTTCCCCCACCATCACCACATCCGGATCCTGACGCAGAATCGCCCGCAGCCCACGGGCAAAAGTCATATCAACCTTGGTGTTCACCTGAGTTTGACCAATACCCTCAAGGTGATACTCGATGGGATCTTCCACCGTCAGAATATTTCGACTGGCGTCATTAAGCTGGGTAAGGCTGGCGTAAAGGGATGTGGTTTTTCCTGAACCCGTAGGCCCCGTCACCAAAATGATGCCGTAGGGTTTACTCAGTAGAATTTCGATTTGCTGGCGATTTTGCTCCGTCATCCCCAGATGTTTCAGCTGCAGGCGCCCCGCTGCTTTATCCAGCAAACGCAGCACCACTCGCTCACCATTACTGGAGGGTAATGTGGACACACGCACATCCACATCTTTACCGGCCACACGGAGTGAAATACGCCCATCCTGAGGCACCCGTTTCTCGGCAATATCCAACTTTGCCATGACTTTAATGCGAGAAACTAATAGCGCCGCAATGGTTCGCTCAAGGGACAACACTTCTCGCAAAACACCATCAATGCGAATTCGAACCACCAGGCTGGATTCAAAGGTTTCGATATGCACATCCGACGCCCCTTCACGAATGGCTTCAGTGAGCAAAGCATTGATCAGGCGGATCACCGGGGCATCATCACTTTGCTCCAATAAATCTTCCGTCACCGGTACCGCATCAGCAAGGCTGGTCAAATCCAGATGATCACCAATACCCGCCGCATCCTGAAGCGCCTCGGAACTGTCGTTGTGATAACACTGAGCCAACACTTCTGACAGCTTTTCACTGTTCACTTGCTGAAAGCGGGGGAAAAATCCAGCAAAGCGGCTCACTTCCGCCAACAACGCGGGTGCTGGCGACTGACTGAAATAGAGTGTGGGAATTCCGTTATCCAGCTCTGCCAGAACCACGCCGTAACGTTTGGCAAAGCTAAAAGGCAATTTTGAAAGTACGGCGGCATCCGTCATGGGTTCATTTTCTGACTCTTCAATCAGCACGGACAAGATCGATACTCCTGAAATCTACAACCTTTCTAGGTATTAAATTTGTATTATTCGTTTCTGGTAAAAGCCAATTTCTTTAAAAAACAAGACTCTTATGCTTTTATGTAGAGTAAATAATAGTCTATTAATTTATATAACTTCTTCTTATTAAAGAAAGAGCAATTCAATTGACCTATTTGAAAGCAGCGGCCATACCCTCGTTTCTGCACGCATTTATGAAGCGAAGCCAAAAAAGCCATCGAAACCTGATTATTATGGTCATTTTGCTGGCAATGGGCGTTAGTGTTGGTACACAAGTATTACACTTCTATTGGCAATTAACCGAAAACCAACCGAATCCTGACTCAATGAATAAAACAAACGTTTCAGAATCAGAAGCCAAAATTAACGTTGAAGATTTTGAACTTATCTTTGGATTCAGTGATCAACAATCTAACCATTCCAATAGTGAAAAGAGCATCCCCATTACCCGAATGAACCTGACTCTCCGGGGGATCGTTGCCAATCCAGACAATATAGAGCATGACAGTGCGATTATTCAGTCGTCGAATCAAGATAAGCTCTATGTTCCCGGCGACAACCTCCCCGGAGGTGCTACCTTAGACAGAGTTCATTCTGACCACGTGATTATTAAACGGGGTAATCAACTGGAAAAACTGTACTTCCCAGAAGCTACCCGGGACTCAAGAGCCTTACAGGAATTCAGGCCAACGCTTGATGAAACACCAGTACCAGCTGAAAGCCAACGCGATCGTCGAAACTACCCCGATGACATGTCTCTTGAAGAGCGAATGCAGGAAATCAGAGAAAGACTTCAGGAAGCGGGTCAAGAATAAGTAAGCTAATAACGGTTAATACATGAAAATCAGTTTAATTATTTCAGCGACCAGAATTTTTCAGATTGTTACTATCTGCCTTGTCGCCATAGTAAATAACGCATCTGCAGAGGCGCCACCCGCTGCATCAGAAGAAAGCCTCTGGACGTTGAATCAACAAAATGCCGATATCCGGGAATTTATTGGTCAGGTTGCCAGAATCACCGGCGAAACCATTGTTATTGACCCCCGCATCAAAGGAGGAAATACCGTCACCGTTATTTCCTCCAAGCCGCTCAGCCGTGATGAGGTTTATGATGTCTTTCTGGAAGTCTTATCCGCCAATGGTTATGCGGTCATTCCTAAAGGCGACGGCAAAATCATCAGTATTGTGCCTACCACTCAAGCCAAGACCAGTAATACCGGTGGAAATGATAAACCCGATGGCGTGATGACCACCCGGGTGATTGAGTTACACAGTGTTTCCGCAGTCGAAGTAATCCCCATCATCCGTCCATTGATCGCCCAGTATGGGCATGCCGCAGCCTCTGCTTCCAGTAACGCAATTATCGTCAGTGATCAGGCAGACAACGTGGAACGAATCACCAAACTCGTTCGGGAGCTGGATGACGCAGGCAACAATGACTACGAAGTGGTTCAACTGAAACATGCCTGGGTTGGCGATGTCGCTAAAATCATCTCGGACACCCTAGTGGGCGGTAAAGGACAAATCCCCAGCGGATTGCAGGTGATTGCCGATGAGCGCAGTAATCGTCTGGTCATCAAAGGCAATGCCAATAAACGTTCCCGGGTAAGAAAGCTGGCAGACACTCTGGATAAAGAGGGCATTCGCAAGTCCACCACCAAAGTTATGTTTTTGAGTTTTGCCGATGCCAAAAACATTGCTGAGATACTCTCAGAAGCGTCGAGCATTATTCAGAGCAGCCAGGACAACGGCACATCCTCTGCTGCAGAGTCATACAATCCAGCATCATCAAGTTCCACTTCCCAACTATCCGGCAATGGTGCCTCAGCCACAAAATCTGGCAATAAAAGCCGCGCAGCCAAATCCAATGCATTTGTTAAAGCGGATGAAACCCAGAATGCCCTGGTGATGATTGCTGACCCCGGCACGCTTCAGGAAATGGAAAGAATCGTCCGTCAGCTGGACGTTCCAAGAGCACAGGTTTTATTAGAAGCGGTCATTGTTGAAGTCTCTGGCGGTATTAATGATGCACTGGGCGTTCAGTGGGGCATTGATGGCACTGACACGATTCGTGGCGTCAGCAACGAGAACACCAAGAGTAAAATCACCGGACATGTACTGGACAACGCAGCCATTGCTCTTGGCTCTCTGGCCATTAGAGCGGACAACTTTGGCGTACTCGTCAGCGCCCTCAGCTCTCGCTCCAACAATAACATTCTTTCCACACCCAGTATGCTGACACTGGATAACGAAGAAGCCGAGCTGGTTATTGGCAAAAACATTCCAATCAAAACCGGCTCTTACCAAACATCATCCAGCGGCAACAGCAACAACCCGTTCACCACCACTGAGCGGAAAGATGTTGGTCTGAAGCTGAAGATCACACCCCACATCAATGAAGGAAACAGCTTGAGATTGATCCTTGAACAGGAAGTGTCTTCTCTGGATGTGGGCACCACAAAACAACTGCTTGGCTCCGACAGTGATGATTTGCTCTTTAATACCCGCAGCCTGAAAACCGCGGTTTTAGTCGACGATGGTCAAACGGTAGTCATTGGCGGATTGATCGAAGACATCAAATCAAAAAGTCGCAAGAAAGTCCCCTTCTTTGGCAGTATTCCCATTATTGGTCGCCTCTTCCGTTACGATCAGGATGGCGACGAGAAAAAGAATCTGATGTTATTTATCCGCCCCACCATCATGAGGAACTCCGAAACTCTGGTAAAAGCCACAGAAGACCGGTTCACCAAGCTGAAGTTGATTGGTAATGGCGCTGTTAAATCCGTTAACTTGCCCGAAAAACCTCAGGATTTGTTTGAACCAGAAACCTATGACCTGAGAAATAATTCTGGCAAAAAACCTCGATCTAAAAAAAGTAAAAATAGTAATTAACAAGAAAGCCCCCATGGGCTTTCTTTCATGTGTTTAGGTTTATACGACAGCAAGAATAAAGCAAACCCCAAAAACCATAAAAAACTGGCCTGTTAATGGTGGCAGCCTGACCATTTCCGCATCGCCAGAATGGTTCGCCAACAGCTTTAACGGCGTAAAAACAAACGGCAGTGGAATAATAAGGTAAAGCGGGTTATGCAACTCGCCCAGCCAAAACAACAACACACTGAATGGGAACACTGCCAGCAATACCGTTGCATAAAGCCTCTTGCTGAATTTGATGCCTGTTCGTACGGTCAATGTGCGGATGTTATGCCCAAGATCATCCAGATAATCCCGAATTTCATTGGATAACAGCAGCGCAGAGGCCAATAGGCTGACAGGTATTGAAATCCACAGCACTTCATTACTCCAGACACCACCTACTGCATAAAAAGCACCACTCACCATCAACACACCGGTAAACAAAAATACAGCAGGCACTCCCCAGCCACGATGCTTATAGACGACAGGCTCACCAGTATAGAAGTATCCACCTACGACACCAAATACGCCCAACAGCAGTAATGGCCAACCAACTTCTATGACAAGCCACAAGCCCATCAGGCAGGCAATAAATGCACAAACACCTGCCAGAATAAAATTTCGGTGAATCTGTTTTACCACTTGTCTGGCCAGCTCACCGGATCGTTTTTTCCACAACACAACATCAGCATGGTCATTGGCCAAATTGCTGGCAGCCTGAAGTAAAACACCGGCCAGCATCACCAACAGTGCTCTTAACCAATCACCATAACCCTGCTGATACGCCAACACGACGCCAAGCCCACAGGTGACCAAAGCAACGGAATAAGAAAAAGGGCGCAGAGCTCTGGCAAGCCGATATTTGTCCGGGTTCAGGTCAAGGGCATCCACTGGCAGGCTCCTGAGAAAAAGCGGGAGGATAAGTAAAATTCGTAACAATGGCTATAAGTAGCTGACCAAATGCCGTTTATAATCTCTTCACAGCCTCCTTTTCTTAACTGACGAGCCACTGGATTCATTCATCAAGAATACTGTAACGAAAGCTCTTTGAAAGCATAAAAAAAAAAGCTCTATTATTTAATAATATATCCCATTAACGTTTTTTAACTGATGCTTTGTTGTTCTTTTACTATTTAACTTAATGTGGAAATCAGAACACAATGCTGACTCTTAACCCTGATCTCAGAAACACTACCAATTTTAACGTTGATAATAAGCAGCCCCCCTCAAGCTCGATAGAGAAAGAGTCAATAGGGTCATCAGACAAGTGGAAAGTTACCCAAATTGGAAAAGAATTCATCCGCTCCATGCACCCAGGCTATGGCCTGAGCCCGGAAGATAAAAATAGTGGCATTAGCTTCAAATTCAATCCAAAAGAAATGGCTACGCGCATGATAGAGACCGTATTTCCAACCGTCCGTATTGCGAATACCGCACTTGAGATGGCAGGCTTTAAATCGATGGCAGGCTTTACATCATTGATGACACTAATAAGTAGTATCCCGGCAACCGGTGCTCAAACATCAGCTGCCACACCGAGTCAAGCAAGTACAAGTAATCTTCCGGCAACCGGTGCTCAAACATCAGCTGCCACACCGAGTCAAGCAAGTACCAGTAATCTTCCGGCAACCGGTGCTCAAACATCAGCTGCCACACCGAGTCAAGCAAGTACAAGCAATCTTCCGGCAACCGGTGCTCAAACATCAGCTGCCACACCGAGTCAAGCAAGTACAAGTAATCTTCCGGCAACCGGTGCTCAAACATCAGCTGCCACACCGAGCCTGCAAAACAATACTACATCAGTCTCCAGCTCCGAGCATACACCGAGTCAAGCAAATGTAACGCTCATCAATAACACTTCAGATTTCAAAGAAATCGCCACTAGCACTCAAACTCTTGCCGGTCGCTATAAGCTCACTCAGCATCTTGATATCCGTGATGTGTCGCCTATTGGTAACAAGACAAACCCTTTCACTGGTCAATTTGACGGCAATGGTCACACAATCAAAACCAACCACGCCGTATTTGGCAGAGTTGACGGCGGAGAAGTCTCTAATGTCACCATTGAAGATAGTCATCTGGAGTGTAATCCTGATGCTTACACCCCTTACTGCCGGGAGTCGCTTCTGATCGATGAGCTTACCGGCAATAGCACTGTGACTGATAACACGATAAAGAACAGCTCTGTCACCTGTAATCACGCATCGACATGCAGTGCTTTGATCAACAGAATGGAAGTCAACCCTTTCAAAAAGTGGACTCCACATCTGAAAGGTAACCATATCATTGGCAGCAACATTACAGTGAATGAGGTGAGTGCCGTGGAGAGAAATCTCGCCTCAGCAGGGGTTGCTCAAGTGGACATTGTCGTCAAAGACGGTGAGAATCAATTAACCCCATGGCAGCTCAAAAATAGTCCTCCCCCTCATATTTCCGGTATTTATTCCGATAACAACACCATATCTGGTAACCCTGAACCAGTTAATGGTGGTATAACGATTGGCTCAGTTAGATATATAGCAAAATCTTATACAACCTCCGATCAATATACCGAAGCAGGTTTCATTCCTAACGGAACTGAAAAAATCGACGTATATAAAACTGACCTACCAACTTCAGACAACCCTGCAAACTCTTGGGCGAAGCTTATCCTTGATAAACCTTCCACTTGTAATACCAACATGAACGGTGAAATTTTTAATCAAAATTGCCGACAACAGACGGCCTGCCCTCCTATCTCACCTGCCCTACCTCCAGCGGTAACGCCCGATGCAAACTATACCCTACCTCCAGCGGTAACGCCCGATGCAAACTATACCCTACCTCCAGCGGTAACGCCCGATGCAAACTATACCCTA
>NZ_CANMAO010000047.1 GCF_947495845.1 uncultured Endozoicomonas sp.
GCCGATGGTAGTGTGGGGCTTCCCCATGTGAGAGTAGGTCATCGCCAGGCACTAAATTACCCTTGAGTTCGCTCAAGTCTGTTTTGATCTCAGAGCCAATTGCTCTAAGACACGATTTAGTCTGAGAAACATAGAGCATTAGAACCACCTGATCCCATCCCGAACTCAGCAGTGAAATGATGCATCGCCGATGGTAGTGTGGGGCTTCCCCATGTGAGAGTAGGTCATTTTCAGACATAAAATATAAAGCCCTGATAGGTATCTATCAGGGTTTTTTTCGTTGTAGTTCATAAATAGTGATTTCCCACAGTCATTGAGTTTTCCATGGCTTCTGCCCTATCATGCAGCCACAACCATCAGATAAAAATAATTAGAAAAAGGAATGCTTGATGTATAAGCGATCATTACTTGTAGCCATTATTTCCGGTTTGTCTCTTTTGTCTTCAGTACAAGCCACTACACACTCACCCATGGTTGAAAATCTTTCGCAGGCTATCCGTTATCAAACCGTTAGCCATCAAAACCTTGATGCTATTGATTATGATGTATTTCTAGATTTTCATCGGTTCCTTGAGAATACATACCCATTGGTGCATCAACACCTTAAGAAAATCGTAATAGCAGACTACAGTCTTGTATATTTTTGGGAGGGTAAAGATTCCTCAATCCCTCCTGTTCTGTTTGACGCCCACTATGATGTTGTTCCTATTGAACCCGGAACAGAAGAAGACTGGCAGCATGACCCGTTTGCTGGTGTTGTCGCGGAAGGCTATCTATGGGGTCGTGGTGCACTGGACGACAAGGCCTCTGTAATTTCAACTTTTGAAGCGGTTGAGTCGCTTTTAGCTGATGATTATGAGCCTGAACGGACATTGGTCTTCTCATTTGGTCATGATGAGGAAATAGGTGGAAATGATGGTGCTGCAAATATTGCTTCGTATCTCAAAAAACAGGGGTATGACTTTGAATACGTTGTTGGTGAAGGTGGTCTAGTCGTAAATGGTCACCCACTTCTTCCTGGCAACCCTGTGGCTATGATTGGTTTGGCTGAGAAAAACTATGTAACCCTTACATTAAAAGCCTCTGGTGACGGTGGTCACTCTTCCATGCCGGTAAAAAACAACGCCATTGTTAACCTGAGTAAGGCGTTAACAACGCTGCATGAAAAACCGTTCAAAGCTCGTTTGGTTAAACCGGTTGCAGATATGTTGAAAGAAATGGGTGAACATGTAGGGGGTATCAATGGTTTTATGATGCGCAACCAATGGCTCAGTAAGCCAATTCTCCTTTCTGTTATGGGAGATGAGAAAACCAGTCAGTCCATGGTGCGTACTACAACAGCGGTGACGATGGTGAATGCAGGTATCAAAGAGAATGTTATTTCTCAGACGGCGGAAGCAAAAGTCAATTTCCGTTTATTGCCAGGAACCTCCGTTGAGCAATTGATCAGTGATGTAAAAGCATTGATCGATGATGAGACTATTGAAATTGTTGCGATGGGCTGGAAGAAAGGACCACCGATTGCTGATATGACAGCACCGGGTTATGGTCATCTTAAGACAGCCATCAATAAGGTATTGCCAGAGACTGTGGTGGTGCCCGGTATGCTCACTGCAACCACTGATAGTCCACACTATGCGCCGGTGTCTGACAATATATACCGGTTTCACCCCTTTACTCTTCATATGAAGCTGGTTGGCTCCATTCATGGCGCTAATGAGAGGATATCCGTTGACAGCATCAACACAGCATTGGAGTTGTCGAAGTCGCTGATTCGATCTTCAGGGAATCCTGATAGCTGATACTACTCCCAGCTACACATCCATCGCCTTTAATATTATAAGGCGATGGTTTTATTGTTTTTGTCTCTTCCTAAATTATTTTTTCTGTTAGTGAAGTTATATAAGGATACGGTAATTAAAAGGATAAATTACGAATAATTAAAACTAATCATCAGGCGATTCTTGAAAATAACATTTAATTTCAAAATGGATAAAAATATTTCAAGGGGTCTGTGTAAAATGAAATCAAATCAGGAAAAGAATAATAAACATGACGTGGCTCAGTGTATAACTCATAAACATTAGGCAAGATTAGCTCGCATAAAGATGTACCCACACGAACGATAATAAGTCACTTTCAGCGAAACAACTCAATCGTCGTATCTTGGGCCGGACACCAAAGCCGCGTAATAAAAGCTTGTAGGTGAACGGTATTATGCGTGTAGGCGTACATCACCCATTTATTTTGTTATGTACGGTACGTGTTAATGAACCCGCTTAAGAAGATTGTCCCCATAGCTTTGATTTTTATGGGGCTATTCTGTTTTCCTGAATTGGTCTTTCCTGAAGGTGTCTTTTCTGTCCTTCAGCAGCGGGTCATGGCTATATTTATTCTTGCCACTTTACTGTGGGTGAGTGATGCGGTTCCAGCGTTTGCCACTTCGTTGTTGATTATCATGTTGCTGGTGTTAACTACATCAAATAGCGCGCCTTTCCCACTCCGAGAAGGAATGGGTGAAGACATGCTGCAATACACAGCAATATTCAACAGCCTTGCTTCTCCGGTCATTGTTCTGTTTCTCGGTGGATTCTTCATTGCTCTCGCTTGTGCAAAGTACAAGGTCGATATAAATCTTGCCCGAGTTTTACTTAAGCCATTTGGCCAGAAGTATGAAGTTGTCATGCTCGGTGTCATGATCATCACTGCCGTGTTCTCTATGTTTATGAGTAACACAGCAACCAGCGTCATGATGCTGACCATCATGACGCCACTGGTTGCCAGAATGGACAGCAAAGACCCCGGCTGTCGTGCAATGGTATTAAGTATTCCTATTGCCGCAAACCTAGGGGGCATGGGCACCCCTATTGGAACACCACCCAACGCCATCGCATTCCGCTATTTTGTCGGTGAACATTCCCTGTCTTTCGGTGGTTGGATGCTGTTTGCAGTGCCTATAACTGTCGTCATGATTGGATTTAGTTGGTGGCTGCTGCAGAAAATGTACCCGTCCAATGGTGGTGATCTGGACGTTAAGATCGAGGGCCGTTTTGAAAAAGGGCTTAAGCCGTATATCGTTTATGCCACCATGGCGCTGACCATTCTGCTTTGGATGTTCTCCAGTGTTCATGGGATCAATGCTTACGCGGTTGCCATTATTCCCGTAGCGGTATTCAGCCTTTGCGGCATTGTTGATAAGCAGGATTTGAAACAAATCAGCTGGGATGTGCTCTGGCTGCTTGCCGGTGGTATTGCCATTGGTACGGCTCTGGCTACTTCGGGACTGGCAGAATTGATCGTTAGTATGGTGCCTTTCGAACAGTTTGGTGCGGTGGCCATTGTTCTCGGTATCAGTATTTTGTGTATGGTGATGGCGACGTTTATGTCTCACACTGCCACTGCGAACTTGTTAATGCCCATCGCCATTTCGATGTCTACCTCTGTTGCGAGTATTCAGGATATGGGTGGGCTAGTATTGATCGGTACCGCAGTTGCGCTGGCCTCTTCATTGGGTATGGGACTGCCCATCAGTACACCGCCTAATGCGCTGGCACATGCTACAGGCCTTGTAGATACAAAAGACTTTATCAGAACTGCGAAAGTGCTCAGTCCATTGGGAGTGCTGTTGATTTTTGCGGTGTTGATGCTGATGACTTGGTTAGGGTTATTCTGATTTCTTTAAGGCTTTACGTTTTCATCGTTCCCATGCAGTGAGGGTGTAAGTAGTTGACCACGTGAAATCATATTTTCTGACTAAGTGGACAGTCACTCTCCGGCGTTACAACTCCGGTCACATAGCTACGGCTATGCTCCCTGCGTTGTGCCTTGCATAGCAACTGCCCACTCAGCCAGAAATATTCGATTCCAAATGGTCAACTACTTAGCAAAACTCCAAATATCTCGTTCCCACGCACGCGAGGTTGTCGCAAAACCGCGTAGGTCGGTAATTCTGCAAGAATTGCCGACATCTCGTCGCGCTGTAGAGGCTGATTGTCGGCAACCCTGCTGTTACCGACCTACGAGATCTGTTTTTAAACACCTTTTGCACCGTTATCTTTGGTGTCGACGTCAGCCAGTAAGGGAGTTAATAATGTGAGCATCATGGCTGTGGTGGCCGTGTTACTCATAAACATTGAGAAGAACGCGGTAATCGCCATCAGGCCCAGCATGACTTTCTTATAGTCGCGGCCAATAGGTTTCAGTAAAACCCGGGCAAGGTTGATGTCCAGCTTATATTTGGTCGCCGCAATGGCAATAAAGAACCCTCCAAGAAACAACACGACAACCGGTGCAGCAAGGCTACTGAGAATCTCTTTGTAACTGAGCATGCTCTCAGGGTCTAACGCTGCTCTGAGAAAATAGGGGCTGGTATTGGAGACCGTGATGGACAGCATACCCAGTATTAGCAGAGACGTTGCATAGGCTGGTACAGCCTCAGAAACCCAAAGCAGGGTAGCCACAATAAAAATGGCAAGAACCCGTTGTTGCTCAATGGAGATACCAGCGATAGGAATAAACTCAGGTGGGAGAAAGAAAAGACCAAGAAACGTAGCCGTAATCAGTAACAGCTTAATTACAGGAGGCATAGACGTCACTATTCCTTGGGATTTTACATTGTTAGTGACGTCTATAGTGCATGGAGCCAAGGGCTTGTGTAATGAATCAGGTCAATAAAATCGCGTTTATAATGCGGGTTTGTGAGGAGTGATGGGTTGTTTGCTTAACCACTGTTTTTCCCAACCCAACAATGTATCAGCCGGCATCGGCCTGGCAATAAAATAGCCCTGAGCAATATCGCAGTTCAAATCGTGCAGCATTTGCCAATCTTCCTGCGTTTCTACACCTTCTCCAACGGTTTGCATATTCAACCGATGAGCAAGATGGATATTAGATTCCACTATGGCTTTATGAGCATCATCTTTACAGGCGTTAGATACGAAAGACTGATCGATTTTCAGTTCACTAAAAGGAATCCGGTTGAGCTGCTGCATACTGGCATACCCCGTACCAAAGTCGTCTATGGACAATGCAAAGCCATGAAGCTTAAAGCGGGCAAGGGTTTCAAGTGCCAGTGCGACATCACTGATTGAACTGCTTTCAGTGATTTCCAGATTAAGGAGAGCAGGCGGTATATTCATACCTCTGGTCTTTTTCATCAGTATATCTGGCAGGCTGGTGTTGTTTAACATCGTGGCTGAGATATTAATGCTGATGGGGATCTCTCTACCCTGCTGTTGCCAGGCCTTAATTTGAATCAGTGCCAAATCAATCATATTGATGGTCAGAGGTTCGATCATGCCGGAGCTTTCCATCATCGGAATAAAATGCACTGGATGTATAAGCCCAAGATCCGGGTGTTGCCAGCGAACCAACGCTTCCACGGCAATCAGTTGACCATCGTTTAATAATACTTTTGGCTGGTAATGGAGAATAAACTGATGTTGTTCAACGGCTTCTTCCAGCTCCTGTTCATTCAGTAACTGTTCGCGGGGCAGCAGCGGTTTGAAACTGTCAAATGTTTCACCATTGACATAAATTTCCAGCATTTCCCGCAAATGGTTTCTATGAATGGGCTTGGGTAAGTGGCCGAGGGATTTTAGCCCCAAAGCCTGAGACATATCTTCCACCGTACGAATGATCGAAGCATCCATTGCGCTGAGAACAATAACACCGTCCGCCAGTTTTTGATTCGCAAGGTGTCGGATGAACTCAATACCATCCATTCCAGGAAGGTCAAGGTCGCACAGCACTAAGTCTACCGGGCCTTTTTCCTGAAGTTGCTGTAACGCATCCTCGCTGGTTTCTGCGGTCAGTAATAATTGAATATTTAAGCCAGCCACGACTTGCTCAGCCACGAGCCGTTGAAATAGCTGGTCTTCGAGAATCAAGATGCGAAGTGAGGAGAGTTTGCTGTCCATAGCCCAACCTTAGAAAAGAATCCTTCATTCAGTATGGAGTAATTCGGTTGGAAAGTAAGTTGATTGAGGAAAGTCATAAGAAGAGAGCAGCTACCTGCATGAAGCAGGCAGCTTAAAGGGATCAGGAACCAGATTTGATCCGAGCCCATTCGCGGGTGATATAACGTTTTAGCTTGGATGGCAGCTCTTTGAAAACAAAAAGATTTTCTTTGGTTTCTTCGGTTGGGAAGACGCCAGGGTCTTTCGCTATCGAAGGTTCAACATACTGAACGGAAGCCGGATTCGGGTTGCTGTAAGTCACGTAGTTGGTCACATCAGCAATCACCTTTGGCTCCATCAGATAGTTCAGCATCTTGTGAGCCGCGTCTTTATGAGGCGCATCATTAGGAATCGCCAGCATATCAAACCACATGGCAGCACCTTCTTTTGGTACCACGTAGCGGATATCGATCCCGTTACCGGCTTCTTTGGCGCGATCTCGGGCAATCATGGCATCGCCAGACCACATCAGCGCAACACAAATATCGCCATTGGCCAGATCCGATAAAGAACGAGAAGAATGGTAGTAAGCAACGTAAGGAGCAATCTCCTTCATTTGTGCCGCCGCCGCCTTATAGTCTTTCATCTGCAGACTGTCGCCGGGAATACCAAGATAGGCCATCACAGAAGGAAGAACTTCGCTGGGCGCATCCAGAAAAGCGACACCGCACTGTTGCAGCTTCTTCATGTTTTCTGGCTCAAGAATCAGCGACCAGCTATCGACTGGCGCGTCTTTTCCCAGCACTTTTTCCACCGCGGCTTTGTTATAGCCAATGCCAGTGGTGCCCCACAGATAAGGAATACCGTAAGTGTTTTCTTTGTCGAAGTTATCCGAGATGCGCTTCATAATCTTCGGATCAAGATTCTTCAGATTAGGCAGCTTGGATTTATCCAGTGGCGCATAAACGCCGGCACGAATCTGTGTCTTATAAAAATCATGGGAAGGGGAAACCAGGTCGAATCCGCTGCGACCGGAAAGCAATTTACCTTCCAGTACTTCGTTGCTGTCGTATACATCATAAACAACGTCGATGCCCGTCTGTTCGGAAAAATTATCGACGGTATCTTCAGCGATGTAGTCAGTCCAGTTATAGAAATAAAGCTTTTCAGCCTTGTCGTCTGAGGCGTGAACCTGTGCAGCACAGAGTAGTGCGGCGACGATGAACATCTTTTTCATAAACGTGTCGCATACCTTAACAAGGAAACAGTTGGGAGCCGGATTATATAGAACCTAGTGGTTTCTACAAGGTACGTACCAGTATACCCGTCGCCTTTCAAGTTGCTACTTTGTTGGCTGCATTTATGCCCTCGGGTACTCGCTCACCCCAATCACCTACTACTCGTAGGCTCATGGGACCCGAGGGCCTAAAGGATTCACTCGGTTGCCGCCGCGTAGCAACTTGAAATCCTTTGGGTATAAACCGTAATCTCAGAGAGAAATTCCCTGCAGAACAACCAATCCCTGCGATACTGAAGGTGGTTGTTACGGACAGAGAATAAGTTCATGCATGCCTTCCGCTCCATCCTCCTTGCCATCACCCGCCAGCACACCAGTGAAATGGAACTGCGGCAAACCTTTCAATTAGCCAGAGACAACCGCGCCACTCTGTTGATTGCTATTTTCGATCAAAGTCTTGAAACCCTTCGCCGCCTGCAATTCATCCCCTTGGAGCAAAAGCTGGAAGATCACCTGAAGCAGCAGCTGGAAGAAGAGTTGGAACGCTTAAAGGAGCTGGCTTGGGAGCATGGCATAGAAGCACAAACCACCATTGTGTACGGTCGCCCGCGACAAACTATCCACGAAGTGATCCGAGAACACAGTATTGATCTGGTGATCAAACTGGCGGATGCCAGCGGTGCCTTGTCCCGAAAACAGCTCACTGGTAACGATCTGGCATTACTGAGAAAATGCCCGGTGCCCATTCTGATGATGGCAGATAGAGAACAGCTCCCCGAGTTCAGTGGCAAAATTATGGTCGCTATGGATGTTGGCAATGCTGATTCTGAAGTGCATACCCTGAATCGGACACTATTAAAATACGGTATTTATCTGGCCGCCCAGGAGCAGTCGGAATTGCACTTGGTCAGCGTCTGGAATATTCCCTTGCGCAAAGGTGCATTAAACACACTGTCGGATGAAGAGTTGTACGAACTTCACGAAATCACCCAGCGCCGTTATCACAACAAGCTGAAGGAGTTGATGGAGGAAGAAGGTTTAAATAAAGAAGAGCAGCTAAACGTGTCGATTCATGAGCTTCATGGAAAACCTGCACCGGAAATTCAGCAGTTGTCTAATAAGTTGAATGTGGACGTAATCGTGATGGGAACCATGTCTCAGCCAAGAAAAGGCATACTGGTAGGGAATACAGCAGAAAACATTATGAACAGTATTTACTGCTCAATATTGGCGGTAAAACCAGAAGGATTCATCAGCCCCTTAGAAAGGACTGATGAATAAAGGCGGCTTAGAAGCTGTTCATGATCTTTTGCGAATAGCGAAAACGAGGATAAAATGTTCCTGTTTTTCAGTTTTTTGAGGCGCATAGTGGCGCTACGCAACGAAGAAAACTGAAAAACAGGGGCGTTTTATCAACGTTTGCAGCTCGCAGAGAGATTGTGAACAGCTTCTTAAGGTTTAAGGCCGCTCATAAACTCGATGGCTACACCAATCTCTTCATCAGAGCAGTCCATGCAGGTTCCCTTGGGTGGCATGCTTTTGATGCCGTTAATCGCATTTGAAAGCAGGGCGCTGAATCCACCGGCTTTCTGCTCAGCGGCCTGCCATGCGGCTGCATCATTGGTCTTGGGAGCACCTAGCAAGCCCGTGCTATGGCAAGCGATACAATACTGACCATAAATCGCATCACCACTTCTCGGGCCACTGCTGGCACTGGCTACTGCGCCGGCGGCACTGGCACACTCTTCACCAGTCAGACACACAGAGCCCACCGGGGCAATACGTTCACTTATTTCACTACGGGTGGTTGAGTCCAGATCCGCAGCAGGTTTAGCAAAAACCAACGACGCGAATAGTCCCCCGACTAACAGAATCAAAGCACGCATATGAGTTCCCCGTGACACTCGCTTGTCCTCTTCTAAGGCAATCAGTGGTTACTTCTTATTGGCTAACTACTTCTGCCTTTTGTAACCGAATTATTTTAAGCAGAGGGATTATAGATCAATTGCCACACCTAAAACAGGGGTTTATACCGCGGGCGCTTCGGTTAACCGCTCTGGGGTTGTTGGTTGGTAAAAGCGTTCTGTTTTAATGTCTACCGAGGCGGGTAAAAAATCATAGACAGCCTAGAGGCGTATCAGTATTATTGTCCCCCGCTGGAGCTGCTCTCGTAAGCTCCACGTGCACCCGTAGCTCAGCTGGATAGAGCGCTGCCCTCCGGAGGCAGAGGTCAGAGGTTCGAATCCTCTCGGGTGCGCCATAAAAATCAATGACTTACCTATAAAATCCTCTTCATCTCCATACCGTTTAAAAATCCTGTGTCCCGAATGTGTCCCTTCAGAAACAATCGATTTTGGGTCAGTTTGGATGGGTACATCACAATATTGGCGAATGCATTTTCTGTACCTCAGATGACCTACATTCAGTACGAATTTGCCTGTACACTTCCCTCTAACCATTTTCCGCCAGCCGGACAAAACCCAGCCGTAACGTCGTCCTGTTTATGACCCACCGCTGCCGCCGGCCTTATTCCATTCCGCATTCAAGTACTGACCATGCCCAACACCCAAACGTCCAACAACCTTGCTGCTTTTATCTGGTCTGTCGCTGACCTGCTGCGGGGGGATTTCAAACAATCTCAGTACGGTCGCATCATATTGCCGTTTACCCTGCTGCGTCGTCTGGAGTGTGTGCTGGAAGCCAGCAAAGACGATGTGCTGGCCCAGTACGAAAAAGTCAAAGCCATGAACCTGCCGGAAGACGGTATGGAGAAAATGCTGCTGCGTTCAACCGGTGGGTTATCGTTCTACAACACATCACCCATGAACCTGTCGAAGCTGGGGCAGGGGGATATCAAATCCAACCTGGAAACCTACATCCAGTGTTTCTCAAAAGATGCCCGTGAAATCTTTGAACACTTCCGGTTCGATGAATTCATCGGCAGCCTGAACGAAGCTAACCTGTTATACAAAGTGGTGGGCAAGTTTGCCAACACCGATCTTAGCCCCACAAAAGTCTCTAACCACGATATGGGGCTGGTGTTTGAAGAACTGATTCGCCGGTTTGCGGAAGGCTCTAACGAAACCGCCGGTGAACACTTCACCCCACGGGATATCGTTCGCCTCACCACCTCCCTGGTGTTTATGGAAGACGACGATGCCCTGACAAAAGACGGCATCATCCGCACCATCTACGATCCAACCGCAGGCACCGGTGGCTTTCTGTCGTCGGGAATGGAATACGTTTACGACCTGAACCCCAAAGCCGTGATGCGTGCCTTTGGTCAGGAGCTGAACCCGGAATCCTACGCCATCTGTAAAGCGGATATGCTGATCAAAGGGCAGGATGTCAGCCGCATCAAACTGGGCAACACGCTTTCTAACGATCAACTGGTGGCGGATCAGTTTGACTACATGCTCTCTAACCCGCCTTTCGGTGTGGACTGGAAGAAGATCGAAGGGGACATCAAAGACGAACATACCGTCAAAGGTTTCGATGGTCGTTTTGGCCCCGGTCTGCCAAGAGTGTCTGACGGTTCGTTGCTGTTCCTGATGCACCTGATCAGCAAGCTACGTGATGGAACAGGCTCTTCACAACAGCCGGGCGGTCGTATCGGCATCATCCTCAACGGTTCACCACTCTTTACCGGCGGTGCTGGCAGCGGTGAAAGTGAAATACGCCGTTATATTCTCGAAGCCGATCTGCTCGAAGCCATTGTCGCTTTGCCCACGGATATGTTCTACAACACAGGCATTGCCACTTACGTCTGGGTGCTGACCAACAAAAAAGCCAGCGCCCGTAAAGGTAAGGTGCAACTGATTAACGGCGTCAACCTGTGCGGTAAAATGCGCAAGTCGCTGGGTTCCAAACGGAACATCATGAGCGACGATGACATTAAAACCATCACCCGCTGTTTCGGTGCTTTTGAAGCGCTAGAGCCGCAGGTGTTGAATAAACCAGCAGAGCAGAAAAGCAACCGTGGTCGTCAGTCTGCTAATGCCAAGGCAGAAGCACCGAAAACCTTTGCCAGCAAAATCTTTGATCACCACGAATTCGGCTACCGTCGCATAACCATCGAACGTCCGCTGCGACTCACCGCCCAGATCACCAGCGACGCCGTTGCAGGGTTACGGTTCGCTCCCAAACCGTTCAACAGTGTTATGCGTTGGATTCACGAAGAGTTCGGCGATGATTGTCACCAGCACCTGACAGCCAACGAAACCGTCATTCGCGCCAAAATCAAAGCCGACTTCAAAGAGCTGAAAGAAAAACAGATCAAAGAAGTGCTGGATAGCAAACTCTGGCTATTCCAGCTTGGGCTGATGAAAAAAGCAGAAACTCTGCAAACCAACATTGGCAGCGAAGAGCATAACGACTTCAACCAGTTTGAAATCACCCTGAAAGCCGCCCTGAAGCAAACCAGCACAGCACTGGATACCAAAGAGAAAAAACAGTTTCTGGATGCCATCACCCGCAAGAATCCAGAGGCTGAACCCGTAGTTAAGAAGGTTCTCAAAGAGGAAGCACAGCCTCTATACGGCGCCTTCGAATACCAAGGTAACGTCGTCGAATTCCAGCAGGACGGCGACTTGCGGGACAACGAAAACGTGCCCCTCGATCCATCCGTCAGCACCACCACACTGATCGAAACCTACTTCAACCGGGAAGTGGCGCCCCATGTGCCCGATGCCTGGATCAATGCCGACAAATGCGACGAACAAGACGGCGAGATCGGTATAGTCGGTTACGAAATTCCCTTCAACCGACACTTCTACCAGTACCAGCCTCCACGGGCGCTGGAAGCCATTGATGCGGATCTGGATGCCGTCAGTAAACGGATTATGACGCTGCTGGCAGAGGTGCATTCGTGATAACAGAGAACAAAGCTCAATTTACGCAACAAGCTGTTTCGCAATTTGGGCAACAGCTTGTTGCCCATTTAAGCCAACAGACTGTTGGCCAATTGGTGAATGGTTTCGTTCGTCACTCCAGCGTACTCACTTGTCATTCCCGCGAAGGCGGGAATCCACAAAAACTACCCGCAACAAACCAACCCGGAGTAAGCCAATGAGTTCGGTGCAAATGGATTCCCGCCTGCGCGGGAATGACGGCGGGGAGAGTGGTGTCGTTATGGGTAGATACACGGCGTATCCGGAGTATAAAGATTCTGGATTAGAGTGGATTGGCCAAATGCCAACTGACTGGAAAACGGCATCGCTTTCCAAATTATTTAGTATTAAAGCCGGTGGCGACTTAAAAACTGAGTTTTTTTCGGAGATAAAAACAGAACAATACCCTTACCCAATTTACACAAATGCTAACGATTTAGGTGCTGTTTATGGGTATACCAGTAACAGTATTTTTACCAAGAATGCAATAACCGTCAGCGGCCGAGGGGAAGTTGGCTTTGCCGCATATAGAGATCATCCTTTTGATGCAATTATTCGTCTACTTGTGTTGTCTCCATTTAAAGGTCATGATTGTAGGTTCTTTACGTATTTCATCAATTCGGTCATAGATTTCCGTGTTGAGAGTTCAGCAATAGGACAGCTCTCAACACAGCAGATTTCACCATATAAAGTGGCATTCCCAGTATTTGAAGAACAAACCCAAATAGCCAACTTCCTCGACCACGAAACCGCCAAAATCGACACCCTAATCGAAGAGCAGCAATCCCTGATCCGGCTGCTGAAAGAAAAACGACAGGCGGTGATCAGTCATGCCGTCACCAAAGGTTTGAACCCGCAAGCACCAATGAAGGATTCCGGTGTGGAGTGGCTGGAAAAAATGCCCAAACATTGGAATGCTGGTCGCCTTACATATCAAGTGGATTTATTAGTTGACGGAACACACCACAGTCCTGAAAGCTATCCCGAAGGCGACTACCTATATATAACAGCAAAAAATATTAAAGAGCATGGTTTCGACTTATCTAATATTTCATATATTTCGTCGTCTGATCATAAGGATATTTATTCTCGCTGTTCAGTTAAAAAGAGCGATGTTCTTTATATTAAGGATGGCGCTACAGCAGGAATTGCAACGGTTAATGACCTCGAAGAAGAGTTTTCTTTACTTTCCAGTGTTGCGCTCATCCGGCCTCGAAAACACATTTTACGGTCAAAATACTTAAAGCATCATTTGAATGCTTCTGTCTTTAAGGATGAAATGCTAAACCGGTTAAGTGGTGGGGCAATGACAAGATTTACCATTGACGGCATATCAAGGTTTAGCATTCTCATTCCACCACTCGAAGAGCAAGATGAAATTATTGAGCTTATTGAAGATAAATCATTAAAGATGGACACTTTGATCAAGCAGGCCGGTCAAGCAATCAGTTTCATGGAAGAACGCCGCACAGCCCTAATCTCCGCCGCCGTCACCGGTAAAATCGATGTCCGCCACTGGCAACCAGCATCACAACAAAAACAACAACCCGCAGCAGAGGCCACCCCATGAGCAAAACACCCGCTTCACGGAAAGCGCCAGACCCTCTGTTCGGCGAAATCAAAGATCTGATCCAGTCTGCCAAACAGCGGGCAGCGGTGGCGGTGAATGCCGAGCTAACCTTGCTTTACTGGCAGGTTGGGCAGCGCATTAATACCGAAGTGCTGAAAGGTGAGCGGGCCGATTATGGCAAGGAAATCATCACTGAACTGGCCAAACAGTTAACAGCCGCTTTTGGCAGAGGGTGGAGTAACAAGCAACTCCATCACTGCCTCCGTTTTGCGGAGACGTTTCCTGACCCGGAGATTGTCTCCGCAGTGCGGAGACAATTGAGCTGGACTCATATAAAAACACTGATTTATATCGATGATGACTTGAAAAGAGAGTTTTATTACCTGATGGCAACGCAGGAAGGCTGGTCAACCCGCACTTTGCAGGATCGTATGGGGAGCCTGATGTATGAACGTACCATGCTGTCCAGAAAGCCGGAAAAAACCATAGAGCATGACCTGACCCAATTGCGGGGCAACGGCAAGATTAATGAAAGTTTTGTTCTGAAAGATGCTTACCTGCTCGATTTTCTTGGCCTGAATGACACGTTCGTTGAAAAAGATCTTGAAGACGCCATCTTGCGGGAAATGCAGCATTTTCTGTTGGAAATGGGCATGGGCTTTACTTTTGTCGCCCGACAGCATCGGGTTCTGATTGACGATGACGATTTTTATATCGATCTGCTGTTCTACAACAGAAACCTGAAACGGCTGGTTGCCATTGAATTGAAAAAAGGCAATTTCAAGGCCGAATATAAAGGCCAGATGGAGCTGTATCTTCGCTGGCTGGATAAATACGACCGTCAGCCCGGTGAAGAATCGCCTATCGGCATTATCCTTTGTGCAGGTAAAAAGCAGGAACAGATTGAACTGTTGGAATTGGATAAAAGCGGCATCCATGTAGCAGATTATCTGACCAACATGCCTTCCAAAGAGTTACTGGAAGAACGCTTTCAGCAAGCCATTCGCAACGCCCGGCAACGCATTGAGCATAAAAGTGGGGAGTAATCCATGAGCAAGGATGCCACCAGAGAATCCAACTTCCAGAACGACATCATCGCCCAGATGCAGACGAATGGCTGGCAGTTAGGCAGCGGCGATCAATACCACCGGGAAACTGCCCTCTACACCAGCGATGTGCTGGGCTTTGTGCAGGAAACCCAGCCAAAAGAATGGGCAAAGTTTTGTAAGGTGTTCCCCACGGATTCGGAACAGCACTTTATCAATCACCTTGTAGCGCAACTGAAAAAGGCTGATCCCAACGCCATTGATAAAGACCTGCGCAGTTACGGCACTCTTGGGGTTTTGCGCCACGGGCTGAAGATTCGCAATGCCCGGTTTTCTCTGTGCCAGTTTATGCCGGAACATACGCTGAATCCGGAGACACTGGTTCGCTATCAACAGAACCGTTGTCGTATTGTGCCGGAGTTGGTGTATTCGCCTTATGCGACGGCAGAGCATCTTGCGGATACTGGCAAAAAGGCAAAGGCGTGGCGGATTGATCTGGTGCTGTTTGTGAATGGTTTGCCGGTGTCGACTCTGGAGTTGAAATCGGAGTTTAAACAATCCGTCGATAATGCCATTCGCCAGTACAAAACCACCCGCTTACCGAAAGACCCGGAAACCAAAAAGCCGGAACCTCTGCTCACCTTTAAGCGGGGCGCACTGGTGCATTTTGCCGTGAGTCAGTACGAAGTGTATATGGCCACCAAACTGGCGGGCGGCAATACCTGGTTTCTGCCGTTTAATAAAGGCACGGCAGAAGGCGGTGCCGGTAACGATGCACCGGAAAATGAACAAGACTACGCCACCGGTTACCTGTGGAATGAGGTGCTGACGCCGGATAACCTGCTGAACATTATTGGCCGGTTTGTTCATCTGGAAATCAAAGAGGTGGAAGACGCCATTGGCCGGAAGTCGAAAAAGGAAATCCTGATTTTCCCCCGTTACCATCAATGGGATGTGGTGCGCAGCCTGATCGGTGCCGCCAAACAGGAAGGCACCGGCAATAAGTATCTGGTGCAGCACAGCGCCGGTTCTGGCAAATCCAACTCCATTGCCTGGGCTGCTCACCAGCTCTCCACCCTGTACGATCCGGCTGGCGAAAAGATGTTCCACTCCATCATCGTGGTGACCGACCGCACGGTGTTAGACGACCAGTTGCAGGACACCATTTATCAGTTTGAACACGCCGATGGTGTGGTGGGGCGCATTAACCGGAAAGAAGGTGACGGTTCCAAATCCGAAAAGCTGGCCGCAGCGCTGGAAAATGCCCAGCCGATTATTATTGTCACCATTCAAACCTTCCCCCATGTGCTGGATGCCATTGAAAACAGCGCCAGTTTGAAGAAACGCCGTTACGGAGTGATTGCCGACGAAGCCCATTCATCTCAAACCGGTGCCACGGCACGAAAGCTGAAAGAAGTGCTGATGCTGGAGGCGACAGAAGGAGACGATGATCAGCCGATGTCGTCTGAAGATATTCTGGACGCCACGATTATTGCCCGCAAAGGCAGCGCTAATCTGAACTATTACGCGTTCACGGCAACCCCGAAAGCCAAAACATTGGAACTGTTTGGTCGTCTACCTGACCCGACACAACCGGCTTCTGAAAGCTCTTCACAAAAGAATGTGCCAGAAGCCTTTCATGTGTATTCCATGCGGCAGGCCATTGAGGAAGGCTTTATTCTCGATGTGCTGAAGAACTACACCAATTATCAGGTGGCTTACCAACTGGCCCAGAAAGTGACCGCTGCGGATACCGAGGTGGACAGCAAAAAGGCCAAGGTGAAACTGGGCCAATGGGTGCGCCTCCATGAGTACAACATTGCCCAGAAAGTGAAGGTGATTGTCGAACACTTTAAAGACAATGTGATGGGGCTGCTGGGTGGTCAGGCCAAGGCGATGGTGGTGACCAGTTCCCGCAAAGAGGCGGTGCGTTATAAACTGGCGTTTGATAAATACCTGACTGAGCAGCAAAGCAGTATCGCTGTGATGATTGCCTTTTCTGGCGAAGTGGAATTCCAAAAGAACGACCCGGACAGTCTTACGTTGCTAGACCAGAAGTTCACCGAAAAAAATATGAACCCGGCGCTGAAAGGTCGGGATATGCGCAAAGCCTTCGACACCGACGATTACCAGCTTATGCTGGTGGCCAATAAGTTCCAGACCGGTTTTGACCAGCCCAAACTCTGCGCCATGTATGTGGACAAACCGTTGGGCGGCGTGGAGTGTGTGCAGACGCTTTCCCGCCTGAACCGAACGTATCCCGGTAAAGAAGTGACGGGCACCTTTGTGCTGGATTTTGTGAATAAACCGGAAGAAATTCTGGCGGCGTTTCAACCTTATTATCAAACGGCAGAACTGGCAGACGTTTCTGACCCGGAGAAGATTTTTGAACTGTACGAAAAACTCCGTGCCAGTGGCATTTTCACTTGGAACGAAGTGGAACGGTTCTGCGATGCCTTCCTGACCAAGAACAAAAGCAACGCAGCGGTGGGCAATATTTGTAAGCCAGCCGTGGAGCGTTGGCAGAAACGATACAGTTCAGCCATTGACGCGTATCTTCTGGCAAAGGAAATGTTTGAACGCACCAAAAAGACCAAAGATGCGGTACTGATTGCCAATGCGGAAAACAGCTTTAAAGACTGTAAAAAAGAGAAAGACGCCCTGGAGATTTTCAAAAAGGATCTGGGCAGCTTCACCCGCTTCTATGAGTTTATGTCGCAAATAGTGGATTACGACGATAAAGAACTGGAAAAGCTCAGCCTGTACGCCCGCTACCTGCGTCCGCTCCTGCGGGAAAAGGCGGTTCAGGAAGATGAGATTGATCTGGATAACGTGGTGATGAGCCATTATCGTTTATCGAAAATACGACAGCAGGACATTAAGCTGCAGGAAGACAGTCCGGAATATAAGTTGGAACCGGGTAGCGATGTGGGCACAGCTAAGGCGAAGGATAAGAAAGAAGAGTTTATGTCACAGATTGTGGCGCGGCTGAATGAGCTGTTTATTACCGATAATCTGTCAGACGGGGACATGATTAATTTTCTCCACACAACTACCAGCAAAGTGGCAGAGAATTCAGCGGTCATGACCCAAGTGAAAAACAATACGCCAGAACAGGCTCTGCTGGGTGACTTTCCAAAGGCATTTGATGATGCGGTCATGGATTGTGATGAAGCCCATCAGGAGATGATGATGCAGTATCTTTCAAACCCAGCTCTGGCTGAAAGTTTGAAACGGTTGGCATTTGAGTTATTGAAGAGGTGATGAATGGCTATTCAACAGGGAATCTGGAAAATGGGCATAACGCCACAAAAGCTCAGAACCGTGCCTTTAGATAATGAAAACCTGCTTGAAGAACAGGTTTGCCATGACATTTCTATACTGAGTTCAGACTGGTTGCTGATTGGTAGGCAGGTACGGACAGCTTTTGACAAGCTGATCGATTTACTGGCTTTGGATGCCAACGGCTCGGTCATCATCATCGAATTAAAAAGGGATAAAACGCCCCGAGAGGTTGTAGCGCAAACGATTGATTATGCATCCTGGGTTGTGACGCTGAAGCCAGAGCAATTGGTCGAAATATATCAGGACTTTATTTTAAAACACCCGGTTCATGATAATGGTGTTGAACGACTATCCAGTCTTGATCAGGCGTTTCAGAACAAATTTGGCTTATTGCTTAGCGATGTTGCTTTGAATGAATCCCATCAAATGGTTGTGGTTGCAACTGCGCTGGATGCCAGTACCGAACGTATCATCAACTATTTGAATGACTATGCGAATCTACCAATCAATGCAGTATTCTTTGCCGCTTTTGCAGATGGTGAAAATCATTATTTAAGCAGGGCGTGGATGATTGATCCGGATGAGACCCAAGAACGTGCGGTATCTCAGGGAGCAAAGGAGGCATGGAATGGTGAATTCTATATTTCCTTTGGCCATGATGGAGATGATCGTCATTGGAGCGATGCAGTTCAGTATGGTTTTATTGCTGGTGGCGGTGGACACTGGTATTCCAAAACACTCGATAAGTTGAACGAAGGCGACAGAGTTTGGGTGAATATTCCCAAGACAGGGTATGTTGGTGTCGGCATTGTTGCTGGAGAAAAGTGTCGTTTAGAGCAGTACGCATTTGCTGACCATAAAGGTCAGACGTTATTAGAATTGCAGACAGAGGGAGACTACAGCCTGCTGTCGAAAAGAGATGAAGATACCGCAGAGTACCTGGTACCAGTGAAGTGGGCGTATACCGTTAAGTGTGATAATGCGTTTTCTGAAACAGGCCTATTTGGCAATCAGAATACGGTTTGTGCTCCCCGGACACCTAAGTGGAGGCATACTGTTGATCGGTTGAAGCAGGTTTGGCAGATAGAGTGAGAAAAAAGGCAGTGCCTGCTTCCATATGTGCGGGCGCGCCTGACAATAGATTACTGTTAGTCTGGTGTAGAAAGATTAAGGCATCGATCCATCATCACTTTGGTCGTGCTAGTCCTGTTCTTCTTTATTTACAGCAAAAAAGAAGTACATGGCTCAATTATCGTACACTCATGTCAATTATTCGGTGTTTGTCACATTTACCTCATTTTTCTCTTGGGCGTTTTTTGTAGGGAAGAAGAAAAGAGCAATCGTACCTAGAGGAAAGCTGATAAGAGCACCTGCGATCCAATTTGCCAAAAGAACCAGAGTCAAGCCGTAGCGAAGTTTAAAACCGGCATCTCGAACCCTCATCGCATGTTGCACAAAAAGCGAAATAAACATCGTAAGAGCTAATACCAAAATGGGTGCTTGTAAAATCCAGCCCCACACGCTGAGCGTTCCTGCAGGTGAACCTTTTATCCTGAAAACAAGCCATAACCAAAGACCTGCGACAAGATAGCCCAAGAGAACAGCAAGCTGCTTGAAGAAAAACTGGGTACGGGTAATCGGTGTTTTGGGAAAATAGTAGTTCAATAACTTCTTCATTCAGGTCTCTGGAAGAAAATGTAAAAAAACTTTGTACCTGCCTGGATAAAGCCGGACAAGCTGGTAAATATACTACCGTCTCTTTTATTCAAGAGATTCACTTAAACAGTTCGGCTAAAAGCCATATGGCAAATGCCCCAGGTGTTTTCCAAAATTATTTGATGATGCCTTCATGAGCTGTGATGAAGCCCCGCAGGAAATGGTGATGTAGTACCTGTCGAACTTGGAATTGGCCCGTGGGTTTGCACGGGTAGTGTTTGATATGTTGAAGGGGTGAGGCGGCATCACCCAATGGGGGAGATCAATACTAACCAAGTGCCGTTTGGTGTCTAGGATGGTGGTCTCCCAGCAGGAATCTTTTGATTTGTTGAGTATGTATGATTACTGAAAGTAGTAACCACCCAATAAGCCTGTTTAAATTCAGAGCAGGCAATGAAAATGATTTGGATGCCCTTCATCAGGATTATCTTTGGTTTCCTTCCTATGATGAATTAAATGATCCATTTGAAGGTAGAGCATTCATTGATAGTTCCTGTATTGATAGCTCGTTGTATAAGGCATTTCGTGAGAAGTGGAATGAGACGCACAAAGGAACAAGTGAGAGGCATGCTTGTGACAATACTCTTGACGATAAAGCTTTTGCACTTCAATGGTTCAACATCTATGTAGGTACATGGCGTCAAAATACAGCAATATTCTCCGCTGCGAAGGCTTACCAGTATCCTCCTCCCGAGACGGAGCCAGAGCATGTTCTCGGTTCCATGGCATTTTGGGGGCACTATGCTGACGGCTTACGGGGTTATTGCATTGAGTACAATTTTCAACAGCTTCTCAAATCATTAGAGCGACATAGACACAACAAAAATATAGGCACAGCCGATGCAGCCACTCCCGATGAATATGCGACACAATCCATTATCAGAAAATTGTCGTAAGCACTATTTGATAGAACAATGAA
>NZ_CANMAO010000048.1 GCF_947495845.1 uncultured Endozoicomonas sp.
GGGTTCTGAAAAATAACTGTGCAAAAAGCGACCAAGTCAACTTTCAAATGCTCTTACATGTTTTGTCCCGTACATAGGTGGAGGCGTTTGAAAAAAAACAGAAGCTTGAATTAACTGAAAAAATAAATGCTTAGATGCTGAAAGAAAGTTGCTTTCAAATGATAGGGTTAGAGAAAATAATGAACAAGTAATATTGAAGTTAAAAAGAGAGCTTTCAAAAGCTAGAGCGGGTCACAATACGAGTGGAAGTAATATTCAACCGGCCTCGGCTACAGTAATAAATCTTGCAAAGGACATTTCTAAACTTGAGGGGGAGGTGCGTGACAGCAAAAATGCAAGGATTCTTTTGGCTTCAGAGCGAGATTTTATGCATTCTAATCTTAAGAAAATTGAGGGGGAATCCAAAAAAATAATAGAGGAGCTCAATGGCTATAAACAGTCTGAAGCTAGGCTTAGATCAGAATGTGATTCTAAAGAGAGTGAGTTGCAGTCTGTAAAAGAAAAGTTGAATGATATATCCTATATTAGCAGGGCTAAATACTTAGAAATTGATCGATTAAAGCGTGAGAACTGTAAAAAAGTAATCAGTTTCATAAGAGCCAAAAGGCAACTTTATTGAAACTGTGCTCCTTTGCGACCAACTCTGATGATATTGATAAAAATAAATTTTCAGAAAGCCTTACAGGTATTCTGGCTTCTCTTCCAAATAATATTCGTCGCGCAGAGTTTATTAATTATTTGGCGATGTATATTGTAACTAATATGCCTGATGAAAATGGTTTTCGTCCTTATAACCATAAAGGCTATTTGTATTCAAATCCGTTAAGGTTTAGTTCAGAGCGTTTTAGTGAACTTGGCTTCACAAGTACATAGCGGAGTCACTTGATATGTTTGGAGGCGAAAGCAAAGGGATTCTGTTATTCACTGTTAAGTAGTATTGAAAGAGACGATATAAAATTGGCCGTTAGTTTAATTGATGATGGTTTAATCACAAACTTACCGGAGCAATCTTCTTTGCACCACTGGGGGCAAGCTGCACTGGCATCAATTCATAATGCTTGGAAATATCGTGAATTAAAAACTTCAACATCACAATATGCAAATAATTTTCAAGATGGAAGAAATGGTGATCCAAAATCAGACAAGTCTAGATCCTCGTTGATGCAATATATATCTACATTTCATGATGTAAAAGCAGGTGTTGAGTTATTAGCACAGATTCCTAGCTTGAGTACTGATAAAAAACTAAAATATTTTAATCATTTTTTTCGCATATGCGGTGTAATGAATCAGGTTATACAAGGGGAGCTTCTGGTAGTATATTCAATGTAGCTACTGCTGTTTATACCAGTGTGGTGGGGGAGTCTACAATACGTGGTGATCTTCCCGGTGCTACAGCGACAATGATGACTGATATTAAGATACTTAAAGCGGCGATGAAAACCATTGTTGATGAGCTCAGAACTTCCGGAAAACCCCTGGACAGATCAACCATCCAAATATTACACGAGTCTTGTTTGCGAAAAGTAATACCCGAGCAGTATGTACACGCTATTAGTTCCGCAGTAAATGAGTTAAATACAGAAGTGAATGTTTTACTACTATCAGACGAATACAGAGCGTCATACTTTGCATTTCTTAAGGGTTCTTGCAAAGTAAGATTTACTTAGAGTTTGTCGTCATTTTCAGCAGAGTGCCCCGTAATCTGCCTTAATTATTAATTGATAGTTATCCAATGCTTTGCAAAGTGCCTCAATAAGTGAATCATTTTGTCTGTCATGCAAAACTGATGACAGATCACTGATAAATTCACTAATGATGAATGGATGAGCGCCACAGGCAGTGCTTAGGGGTAGTAATAGTTCGACAAGGTCAAGTGCTTTAAGCTGGAACTCTCTAGTAGAAGTATTGAAAATTTGATTAAACCATGATGATGGACTTTTCTGTTCCAGGTTTCTTAGTGCTTGGCAAACTTCAGTAGGCAGTTCTTTGTTGAAGTATTGTTTTTGCTTGATCTCTGTAAATTCTGGATCACAGATAGAACTATGATACTCCAGCCAAAGTGGGACGATCTCATTTATCGTTTCAGATGTCAGGCCTTTCTCTAGTACTGAAGAAATGATAATTATATTGAATTTTCTGTGTTCAGATTTTTCCATTTTTGTAAATTCGTCTAGGTCTGAAATTTTATTAAATAAGGGTTTGAGTGGTTCTCCATCATTGTTTTGATTATGCTGAATTAGTGCATTGGATAGCCTTTGTACAACAGCTTTGTGAGGTGGAGCCTGTTTGTTTATAGGTTTGTTAGGTGTCTCCGGAGCTCTGGAAATACTTTTCGCTTCAAAATAGGCTGTTAATTTAATGAGTAGAGTTTGTTCCAGTTTTTTATACTCAGAACCTGGTTCAGACAAACGAAAGTTTTGTGCCTCTGCTTGGAGATCTTTATTTAACTCTCCTGTGATGTATTCGATTGCCTTAATGCCTGTTTCTAGTATTTCGATATTTTTCTGATTATTCACCATCGATGCTTTTTTAGTGAGTTCGGTAAAACGAAAAATGTCTGAGGAATGTTGAGCTTGAAATATATTAATAAGCGCTAATAGCTCTTGCGGCTTATTGGTGACAGATAGTGACTTTTTAAACTGTGATGGAGAAACATATAATTCACCAAATACCGTAAGGAACTGTTGTGTAAAAATCTCCTCAGTAGAATCTTTATTGAATAGGTTTAGATAGTGTTCAACTTCCATGAATTGTTTAAGCTCTGGCTTCTGGGTCATCGTTGCCGGCCCATCCATCAGTAACTTTCGGCATTGCAGATTAAGTAGATGGTGCCTATGATCTGCCACACCTGGCTTCAGCTCTGTGAGTAGTTGCCATACTTCTCCGGGTAATTTTTTATCGAATTTTTCCAGTGTTTGAATGGCTTTGTCCACTTCAAATAGTTCACTCATCGTGAATGAGCTGTCAGACCTGAAACTATCAAGCTTACTCAATGCACTCTCACAGGCATCGCAGACTTTATCCGCTCTCATTCCAAGCAAGTGACATTTTTGTCTCGCAACTGATAGAAAGGATTGCAAGTCTGAGTACTTTTGATATTCCTGTTCAATTAACCTTTGAACTTTCTCATTTTGAACTGTATCAGAAGGCAGTAAGTTGTCTACAAGTACTTTCAGCTGCTTTGACTTTACGCTCTCAGGTTCTTTGGGAGCTGATTCCTGTTTTGCCTTTAGGTTTTGAGTTTCTGTTGAAAGAAGCGTGTTTTTCGAAACAGGCAGTTCCGCTTTTTGCTGGAATGGTGCTGGATTCACCTGCTTGATGGCGTTTTGCAAGCTGATGGCGTGCTGATCAAGCGGTTTATCCTGTGCTTTTTTGGCGATTTTGATGGGCTTAGGTGCGCGAGTGTATTTGATGATTCGTGATTTCACATCCTTGCAGATGGCTTCTACTTTCTGCATTTCTTTTACGGCAGTAGATGTTTGCTCAACAATGGTCTCTTCTTTTGCTTTCTTTCGGGTAGAGGTAAGTGATTTTTCTATGGATTTCACTTCCTCTAGAGGTGGCATTAAGCCACGAATGAGCAGTGATGATATTTCATTGGTATGGCGGTGTAAAAATCGATCATCCAACAATAGATTCTGAACACGCTGATTATATATCGTCATCAGGCTATTGGATTGCTTATAAAGGTCTGCAAGGTATTTTTTAAATTCCAGCTTGTCATCAATCTCTGCTTTTTTGATATCTTCAATCGTCATCAGCAGTTTTCTTTCTTGTTGAGCCGATTCAATTTTCCAGGCTTCATCTGAGGACATTCCGTTATCTGCAGTGCTTTCCCCTTGTTGGGATCTCATTTGTGGCTCTATGGGGGATTGATGAAGTGATGAGTTACTTTCTTGAGGCGCCCTAAACTCTGCCCCTACCATTGCCTTTTCGAGATTCAGGCGATGTTGTATTTGCTCTGAGTCCATGACCAGTCAGCCCCTTTCCATAAGTCTTGTTAAAAGTTTCTAAGGTCTCACTGGGTGTGAAGAACCGGGTTAACACAAGTAAATCTCGGCCATAAGGGCGGATGCTGGACAACGGCTCGTCGGAAAGCAGTGGGTGTCAAAAACAAGTTATAGAAGCGGAATAATAATCTAACGGGTATCAATCAAGTCAGAGAAGCTGCTGGTAAGCTCCAAATAATATGAGCCCATCATATATAGATACTTCAATATTATTTCACCCCCAGAATTCAATGAGGGATGGGTTATTATGAGGATGCTTCCCTGCGAGGAATTTATCCAGTAAGTCCCTTGAAGATATGTAACTCCTCGTTCCGACATTACCCATATCAATAGAAGTGATTTTACCCTTGTCGCCTTTTATCAAGGCTGTGTAATGCCAGCTTCCGGTATGTAGTCGGCAGGTTCTCCAGTCACTCATTATGCGCTCTTTTAATAATTTACGAGTGTCTTCTGTAGTGCAGTTAAGGGATTTCAATGGTGGTAGAGGCCTCCAGACAATCTGTGGATCGAAAAATGTACCTGCATAGGCATTGACCTGACTGAAATTATGCATTTTGGAAAATTGCTGTCGTATCCAATCCTCTATCGTGATGGCTCCGCCTTCCGTAGATCCGAACAGAATACGGTCATAGAGTTTCTGCCATTCTTTTTGAACCTGGGTAACAGTCAGGTTCTTTGGGAAATTAATATCTCCTTCGGCTACTTGATCAGGGTTTTTGAGAGGGCGCCAAATATAGTAGTTCATTGTTCCACTATGTAGGAACTGAAGAATGGCTGCATCAGGCCCACAAGATCTCCCTGTATTTACTATGGATACTCTTCCAGGGTAGTGAGGGATATTGTTACCCCCTGGCGCTGCTTGTCTCAAGCACCAGTATCGATATATACCCATCTTTTGCATATACCGTAGTTCACCTGAAAAACAGTTATTTACAGTTTTTGAATTACACTTTTGTAGTTTCTCTTTTGCACGATCAAACATTAGTTGAAGGTCTGCGTGGAATTCTTGTTTTCGAGAGCCTACAACTACTTTAACCCTGTCTTTTTCAAGACCTACGAACTCCGTTAACTCATATTTTTCAGGAATAACAAGTTCATCAATTGCCTTTTTTTGCTTTTCGTACTCTTCAGTCAGCTGGTTAATGGCTTCACCAATATTGCTCACTCTGGGTAATGGGGTAAGGTTGACCTCCTGGAACGTCTTTGGGTATGCGGGTGGTAAGCTGGAAACTGCCTCTAATGTTGATGTATTTTTACCATGCGAAAGTGTCTGTAAGGGCGTGCTATCATGCTTTTGCTTAGGATCCTCGCCTTTGTTGTTTTTCGAGGTGTTTGACTGTTGCTGATTTGCGAGCTTCAAAGTTTTGTTGTCTTCGGTATCGAGGATAGGCGAATCAATTATAGTTGGCTTGACCGAGGTTCTTTCAATTGAGTGATTGATATTGGCTGCTTCTCTATTTGCCTTAAAGACACTGCCATTATTTAATGAGGTATTGGCGTTTTTTATATTTCTTTCTTTAAGTAATTTATTGATCTCAAGGGAGCACCACGCATCGGGTTGTGTCTTGATCAGGTTTTGTGTTTCAGGTGATGTGATACAGACTATATAGCCTTTGTAGAAACTCTTAATGGCGGCTATAAACGTGTTAAATATTCTGATTGGCAAGATTTTATTGGAGCATTCGTGCCAGCTATGAGAAATTGCAGAAAGTGTACTCAGTGGTGCGTCCATAATCAAAGGTACCCGGCATATTTTGGTACCTTTGATTATGTTTTTTATAGAAAGTTCACATAAGATCAACGATTGTTGGCACTAGAGATAAGAGCCGCTTTTTCCTGCTCTGACAGAAACGCAATGGTCAAACCATTTTCCTGAGCCTGCCTGATATCTGCCTGCGTTAACCCAGCCGCTGGAGCCGCTACTTCATATTCATAAGGCAGCTCGATACCCTCTACTGCCGGGTCATCCGTATTGATAGTTGCGAGTACACCATGATCCAGAAACTGCTTCAGAGGATGGCTTTCAATATTAGCGAATGTGTTGGTTTGAATGTTGGAAGTCAGGCAGGATTCTATACCAATCTTGTGCTCTGCCAGATAATCCATCAATGCAGGGTCGTAAATGGCTTTAACGCCGTGGCCAATTCGGGTGGCACCCAGTTCTTTGATGGCTTGCCACATGCTTTCCGGGCCTGCAGCCTCACCGGCATGAACTGTAATATTCAGGCCTGCTTCGCGCACCTGACGGAAATGATCAACAAAAAGTTCGCCAGGCTTACCCAGTTCATCGCCAGCTAAATCAATTGCTACCAATTCATCTCTAAATGCCAGGCAGGCATCCAGTTCTTTCTGGCAGGCTTCCTGACCAAAAGTGCGGCTTAGAATGCCAATAAGATTGACTTTAACACCGAATTTTTCAGAGCCTGCTTTAACGCCATCAATCACTGCTTCAACCACACCTTTTGGATCGAGGTTGTGCGTCATTGCCATATAGCCGGGGCTGAAGCGCAATTCTGCATAATCAATGCGGGCATTCAGGGCATCTTCTACGTTCTCGTAGGCGATCTGGCGGCAGGCATCGTAGTCCGCCAGTACTTTTACGCCCCAGTCCAGCTTACTAAGAAAGCTGACCAGGTCAGGTTCCTGGCTGATAACCCGGACGTGTGGGATCAGTGCTTCCAGATTGTTTGCAGGCAGTTCGAGGTTATATTTTCTACCCAGTTCCAGAATGGTTTCCGGACGAATATTGCCGTCCAGGTGGCGATGGATATCAGTGAGTGGCATTGATGGAGTAATCATGAATACGTCTGCTTATTGATTTATTAACGGAGTCATCTTACATGAAATAGGATTATTAGCGAAAAGTAGAGGCTTAGGTTTGCATCTTGAACTGTTCAGAAGTCTGGCAGTAATTGCTTTGGGGTTGAGCTTTCGAATCATGCCCTACATAACCCCCTTGTGTTTTTGTAGGGCAATCCAAGTTGAGCGTGACAATACCGTCATCGCTATCGGTATATTTAGGCATCAGGCCTGAATTCACCTGGTTCAAGAGGGGCTACGTTCGGAACAGCTATTCCCATAGCCTCAAAGTACGTTGGTGGTCTCATTGGAGGAACATATTGTCCATGATAATTCAATCTGCCAGTGCCTGATACATTTTCATAGGTGGAACGAGCTCGACTGCTGTTGACATGCTGGGAAGGTGTAGAGGTCGTAGCCCTTGGAGTCCTGTTGAGGATGTCTGCCCTTTTGTTAGTAAAAGCAGACGTAGGAAACTTCTCAACGATATATTTTGAGATTGCAGAGTGAAGATCTACTTTGTAGCGGCCAAATGTAGCTTTTAAACTATTTAAAGTGCTTTTGCACAAATTAGCAAAATGACCTTTTCCTGCACTTTTGTTCGCATGCCAAGAATATGACCAGGTTGCAATGAACCCTAGTGGTGAGTTAGACATACCAAATCTCCTTTTGATATAAATTATTTTTGCTTAAATTCTCCTTGGGTGCAGAAACCGGATAATCAGAGTTTTGAATAAATTTGATTATTCAGAGCATCTCTAAAATAGCAGCAATAATACGATGTTTTAATAGTCAAAAGGTCGTAGTTTTAAGATGAAATCAGAGTTTATCCACAGGATATTTCAACGCAAGACCACCCCATAGTTCACAGGGCGGCCTTTTATAGATTAGGAATTGAATTGCTTGAACCGCTTGATCAACCCGTTAGTTGAGGAATCCTGATCGGTTGTTTCATCTTTAGAACGAATCTTCTCAATCAGACGATCACCCAGCACTTTACCCAGCTCAACTCCCCACTGATCAAATGAGTTCAGTTGCCAGATCACGCCCTGAACAAACACTTTGTGCTCATACATGGCAATCAGAGCGCCAGTGGTTTCTGGCGTGATTTTCTCAGGTACGATCATGCTGTTTGGTCGATTACCCGGGATGACCTTGTGAGGTGCGAGTCGTTCGATCTCATCTGCACTCATGCCGGTAGCACTGAGTTCTTCACGAACTTCTTCCAGTGTTTTCCCCTGCATCATGGCCTGGCTCTGTGCCAGCGCATTGGTGAACAACCATGGGTGCTGCTCGCCAATCGGGTTATGAGTGGTGGCTGGTGCGATGAAATCCACAGGAATCAGGCGAGTTCCCTGATGCAGCAGCTGATGATAAGCGTGCTGATCATTGGTGCCGGTTCCGCCCCAGATAACTGCGCCAGTCTGATAGTTAACAGTGCTGCCATCTTCACGGGTGCGTTTGCCATTACTTTCCATATCCACCTGTTGCAGGTGGCCGGGAAGATCCCGCAGGAAATAATCGTAAGAGATAAAGGCCTGTGACTCGGCACCCATAAAGTTCTGATACCACACACCCAGCATGGCGGTGATAACTGGCATATTCTCAGCCAACGGTGCATTGCAGAAGTGTTGATCCATGGCTTCAGCGCCTTTGAGCATACGCTCAAAGTTGTCGTAACCCACGACCATAGACGTCAGTAAACCAATGCTGGACCACAGGGAATAGCGACCACCTACCCAATCCCAAAGAGGCAGCGTGTTTTCCTGAGCGATGCCGAACTGATCGATGGCATTCAAGTTCGTGGAGATGGCCACAAAGTGCTTGCGGATATCCTGCTCTGCGCAGCCTTTTTCAATCATCCAGGCACGGGCTGCCTGAGCATTTTGCAGGGTTTCCAGAGTACTAAAGGACTTGGATGCAACAATAAACAAAGCGGTTTCCGGATCCACCTTGCTTAGAACTTCGGACAGTTCATTCGGGTCGATGTTCGCAACGAAGTGGTGCTCAAAACCAGCAACGTGGTATGGCGTCATGGCGTTGATGGCGGTTTTCAAACCAAGGTAGGAGCCACCGATACCGATATTCACAATGTGCTTCACCGGTTTGCCGGTATGCCCAAGCCAATCACCGGAATGAACTTGCTCGGTCATGGCTTTCATGCGCGCACGGGTATCGCGAATCATCGGCATGATGTCTTCGCCGTCTACCATGACTGGAGCATCACCAAAGTTTCTCAGAGCGGTATGTAAAACCGCACGTTTTTCGGTGTAATTGATTTTCTCGCCGCTGAACATAGCAGCACGTTTTTCTGGTAAGCCGGCTTCTTCAGCCAGTTTAACCAGTGACGCCATTACTTCGTCGTTTATTAAATGCTTTGAATAATCCAGAAACAGGCCAGCAGCTTCCAGAGTGTAGCGATCAAACCGGGAAGGGTCGTTGGCAAAGAGATCACGAAGGTGAGTGTTAGACAGTTCTTTTTGCAGAGCTGTCAGATTTCCGGATACAGGAAAATGATCCAGAGCAGAAGGGGTAGTCACTGTGTTGCCTCACTTGATAGGAATGATAAGGCTTGGATGAATTAAGCAATATACCTTAGATAACGGGTTAGTAAAATAATAAGCGCATTCAAGAATATAAGGCTGATTTTTTTTATTCATTATTGTTTTTATCTGTGATTTGATTCGCTCAATTGATTCATTTAATTCAATCCCACTTTTTAAAAAGTCATGCTTAAGTTCTGGTTTAGCGGAATAAGTAGTTGACCATTTGGAATCGAATATTTCTGGCTGAGTGGGTAGTTACTATGCAAGGCACAACGCAGGGAGCATAGCCTTAGCTATGTGACCGGAGTTGTAACGCAGTACGACTGCATGGATGCAGGAGGTAGAGCAACGCAGGAGCAAGTTGCCGAGAGTGACTGTCCACTCAGTCAGAAAATATGATTTCATTTGGTTAACTACTTAATGTCAGAGTGCGCGCAAGGTTTCTGGCAGAACGAATAAGATTATCTTCGCCATTTTCCAGCGCATCGGTTAGGGGAACGGCTTCGTGTACGATGGGGAACAGTGCATCAATACCACAGTCGTATACGGCTTCTGCGCCGGCCCCAACAGAACCACAGAGAGCAATGACTGGCAGATTAAATTCTTTAGCCATTCGGGCAACACCAACCGGCGTTTTCCCTTGAGCGGTTTGGCCGTCAATTCTGCCTTCACCGGTAATGACTAAATCCGCATCTGCCATTTTTGCCGCGAGATCTACTGCTTCCATAACGATATCAATGCCCGGTTTTAATTCAGCATTAAGAAAGGCCAATAAAGCAGCACCCATCCCCCCAGCAGCACCAGCACCGGCAGTGTGTTCAACATCAGCGCCAACATCTTGCTTAATTCGGTTAGCGTAGTGGCGGAGCGCCTGATCCAGCAGCTGAATCGTTTCCGGCGTAGCGCCTTTCTGTGGACCAAATACAGCAGATGCGCCATTTTCGCCTGTCAGTGGGTTATCCACATCACAGGCTGCAATGAATTTAATGGACTTTAGTCGCTCATCCATTGTGCTGATATCAATGGTGGCTAATTGCGACAACGCTGCACCGCCACAGGGCAGCTCAATGCCTTGGTCGTCTAATAGCTTAATGCCGAGTGCCTGCACCATGCCTGCACCACCGTCGTTGGTTGCGCTGCCGCCAATGCCGACGATTATCTTATCAATGCCATGATCCAGAGCCTGAAGCATCAATTCTCCAGTACCGCGGGTGGTAGACGTCATTGGGTTTCGATGTTCTGCAGGTACCAGCTCAATGCCCGATGCCCGAGCCATTTCAATAACCGCGGTTTTTCCATCACCAAGAATGCCAAAGGCCGCAGTGACGGGTTCACCCATCGGGCCAGTGACTAACGCATCAATCAACTGCCCGCCAGTGGCATCCACTAACGATTGCAGTGTGCCTTCGCCACCATCAGCCACAGGCACTTTGACGCAATGGGCATCGGGTATAGCTTGTCGTATACCTGTCTCAATAGCATTGGCTACCTGAGCGGCGGTGAGGCACTCTTTAAAAGAGTCGGGTGCAATGATGATTTTCATTGTGGATAAGCTCTCTCGTTCATAACGGCACGATGCTGTAAGCCGAGGTGACTTCAATACCACTTATGCTATCAAATAACAGGCCAGAAAATTTGTCGGGTTTCAGTGCAGAGGGAGTGGGAGAGAAAAAGGAGAGTAATA
This sequence comes from uncultured Endozoicomonas sp., assembly GCF_947495845.1. GTDB lineage: Bacteria > Pseudomonadota > Gammaproteobacteria > Pseudomonadales > Endozoicomonadaceae > Endozoicomonas. Next base: position 11,043 of record NZ_CANMAO010000048.1, read on the forward strand.
ACTCCCACATCTACCGTTAATTAAGAAAGATGTGGGAGCCGGGTTATTGAATCAGGCTACGATATCCAGCAGCTCAACTTCAAAAACCAGAGTCGTGTATGGACCAATGGCACCACCGGCACCACGTTCACCGTAGGCCAGGTTATAAGGTACAAACAGTTTCCACTTTGAACCAACACCCATCATCTGCAGAGCTTCAGTCCAGCCGGCAATAACGCCACCTACCGGGAACTCAGCTGGCTCGCCACGTTGAACAGAGCTGTCAAATACAGAGCCGTCAATCAGGGTGCCGTGGTAGTGAGTACGTACTGTGCTTTCACGGCTTGGCTTTTCGCCACTGCCTTCAGTGATGACTTCAAACTGCAGGCCAGATTCAGTAACCTGAACGCCTTCACGCTTGGCATTTTCTGCCAGGAACGCTTCGCCTTCTGCGGCCAGAACCTTCGCTCTTTCTGCTTCTTCGGCTTGCAGGCGTTGTTGCATTTCAGAGAAAGCAACGTGCAGGTCTTCATGGGAAACCGCACTTTCAACACCATTCAGGGAATCCGCCAGACCGGCCAGTACCGCATCAATGGAAATACCAGGAACCGGGTTAGAGGCCAGCTGGTCGCCCATTTGGCGGCCAATGCCGTAGCTCACACGTTCTTCCATGGTTTTGTAGGTATCAGACATCGAATATCAACTTCTTTATGAGTTAGGCGGGGGATTGTATCATGATTTTTCTGCAATCAGTTGACCATTACGGGTAACTGACCATTCGCTCAAATCCTGAGCAAGACCAAGGCTGCCGGTATAAAAACGCTCGGCTTCTTCTTTTATTGCATTGATACTATTAGCGCCAGCATTAGGAGAGCGTTGGTAGCGTCCGCTGAAATGGGTCAGGATCAGGTTCGGTACACCGGCGCGTTCGGCCGTTTCTGCCACTCTTTGGGCAGAACTGTGCATCCAGACGGGGCCGGCTTTCTGCAGAGCCGCTTCGGTGAGCGTGGCTTCGTGCACCAGAATATGGCAACCCTTTAGCGCGTCTTCCAACAGTTCTGGTTTGTCATTATCTCCGGAGATGATGGCAATGCGGTTTGCTGGTGGCGGTTGTAAGACATCTTCTGGCTGGATTCTACGGCCATCTTCCAGCATAACGGACTGACCTTTTTGTAATAATCCCCATAACTCACTTCTGGGAACACCAAGCGTATTCAGTCGATCAATATTCAGCTGTGTGCTACGGGTCTTTTCCACAAAACGATAGGCAAAGCTGGGAACGCGATGGGACAGTTCATGAGCCGTTACACTGACTTGTCCATCTTCATAGAAAAAGTCCGGCTGATCGCTGGCAATAAATTCAATGTTGAAGGGCAGGTTGGTCACATCGGCGTATTTTAATGCCGCTTCTACAAACTGCTGAACCCCATCGGGGGCGCAGATCAGCAATGGCGCTTTTCGCCCCTGCATGGATGCCGAGGTAATCAACCCCGGCAAACCATACATATGATCACCGTGAATATGAGTGATGAAGATGGCTTTGAGATTGTTCAGGGTATAGCGACAGCGAAGCAGCTGATGTTGGGTGCTTTCACCACAATCAACCAGATACCATTGTTTGGCATCATCCATTGCCAGTGCCAGAGCAGAGACATTTCTCTCCGTAGTAGGCATGCCGGCGGAGGTTCCCAGAAAAGTCAGTTTCATAAATCCAGTATGCATTGCTTCCGTTAATAAAAGGGTAACAGATAAGAAGCGACAGTTGTCAGAGAGTTCATCCGTTCTGAGTTCAATTTTTTCTAAATTGCAGGCATACTGTTGGCAATATTGCTTAAGCTACAAGATCCCTCCATGAAGAGCTTTACACGCCTTTTTACAACGAGCGCTAAGAAGATATCCGCAGTCCTTCTGTTATGCTTATTGATGATTTTTCCATTGTTGGCCATCTCTGATGAAACCAATGAAAAAGCGGTCACTGAAGCAGAACTACAAGCCATTGAAAGCGATATTCAACAAGCGAAGAAGCTTCTGGAGTCTCTGAATGCCGAGCGCAGTTCCGCAGAGAATCAGATTCGTAAGAATGACCGTGCTGTGAATGAGCTGAATAAAGATGTGAACAGCTTGCAGAACCGCCTGCGGGAGGGGCAGTCTGAAATAAAAAAGCTGCAAAGCCGTCAACAGGCGTTGATGGCAAAGAGTGAACAACAGAAACAACAAGTCACTCAGAGTTTGCAGTCCCTCTATAAAAGTCTTGGGGACAGCCGCCTTAAATTACTGCTAAATCAGGAAGACCCGGAGCAGGTATCCAGACAGCTGGTGTATCTGGATTATTTTCAGAAGGCGCAGCTTCAGTCTATTCAGAAATATGAAAAAATTATTACAGAACTGCAATCGAATGAAGCCCGTCAACAGACGTTGGTCGCCCAGTTAAATAAAGAAAAAACTCAGTTGGATCAGAAAAAAACGACACTGGTCAACCAGCAGACTCAACGAAAGAAGCTGTTGGGTGAGTTGGCCGGTCGTTACCAAAAAGGCGGCAGTGAACTGAAAAGACTGGAAAAACAAAGAGCGCAGCTGGATGAGATTCTGGCGACCATTATCAGTCGTCAAACGGGAAGCGGCGCTTCCTTTACAGCTCGAAAAGGTAAGTTAATCTGGCCGGTAGACGGCAAAGTACTTTACCGCTTCAATGATCAAAACCCGAACACACGTATGCGTTGGCAGGGCACATTTATTGCCGCCAAAACAGGCACTGAAGTGAATGCGGTGCACGATGGCCGGGTCATTTTTTCTGACTGGCTAAGCAGTTATGGGTTGCTGGTGATTCTTGATCATGGGGATAACTTCTTAACCCTCTACGCCCACAACGATTCCATTCTTAGACAGGAAGGTGATACCGTGCTGGCGGGCGAACCCATCGCCATCAGCGGGCAAAGTGGCGGGCAGCCTGACGAAGGTGTTTATTTTGAAGTCCGCCAGAATGGCAAGCCACAAAATCCAAGAAACTGGCTGGGTAAGCAATGAGTTTTCAACAGTGGAGTTTCATCAGGGGATACCGATAAGTAGGTAATGCCCGCCTGATCCTCCGGCTTACCTTCCAGCCTTTGACAGGCTCCTATACTTCACTGGTTTTTGAGCATTCGGGAGCATCCATGAACCTGACCTATAAAGTTAATCAATACTTCAGACTATCGACCCTGGTGCTTGTGGCCGGTTTTTCGATGTCTGGATGGGCTGATGATGTCAGCCAGAAAACAGAATCGTTAAAAGCAGCCCCTGCTGCTGCAGAAAGTGAAGTCGTGACAGAGGTAGAGGCTGAGCAGTCTGAACTGTCTGAACTATCAGTGATAACACCGAAAGGGCGCCTGCCTCTGGACGACCTGCGCGCTTTTACCGAAGTGATGGAACGCATTAAGAAAGCGTATGTCGAAGAGGTTGATGACAAAACTCTGCTGGAAAATGCCATTCAGGGCATGCTCAGCGGTCTTGATCCACACTCTGCTTATTTATCCCCGGATGATTTTCAGGAACTGGAAGAAAACACATCTGGCGAATTTGGTGGCCTTGGTATTGAAGTAGGTGTTGAAGATGGCTTTATCAAAGTCGTTAGCCCGATTGATGATACCCCGGCATCCAAAGCTGGAGTGATGGCAGGTGATCTGATTATTAAACTGGATGAAACGTCGGTTAAAGGTCTTTCTCTTAGAGACTCTGTTGAGAAAATGCGTGGTAAAGCCGGTACAGTAATTAAACTGACGATTGTTCGTGACGGCGTGGATAAGCCACTGGAAATCACTCTGGAGCGTGCAGTGATCAAAGTGCAAAGCGTAAGGGCGAAAAGTCTGGAGCCAGGATACGGTTATATCCGCATCAGCCAATTTCAGGCAGACACTGGTAAAGAGCTGGTGGAAACGTTGGAAGAGCTGATAAAAAAAGAAGAAAACGAACACTTGAATGGCTTGGTTCTGGATCTTCGTAATAACCCGGGCGGCGTACTTCAGGCGGCGGTTGGCGTGACGGATGCATTTATCAGTGACGGATTAATCGTGTATACCGAAGGGCGAATTGCAAATTCGGAGTTGAGATTCAATGCGACCGCAGAAGACCCATCAAAAGGTGTGCCATTGGTTGTGTTGATTAACGGAGGTTCTGCTTCTGCATCAGAAATAGTAGCGGGAGCATTGCAGGATCATAACCGTGCTGTATTGATGGGTACTGAATCCTTTGGTAAGGGTTCGGTGCAAACTGTGTTGCCACTGAGTGTGGATGCACAAAGAGGCCTTAAGTTGACCACTGCCTTGTATTACACACCGAATGGCCGTTCGATTCAGGCAGAAGGTATTAAGCCGGACATCGTCGTTGAGCGCGCTAAAGTGACTCTGCTAAATGATGGTGGTGAGCAATACAAAGAAGCAGATCTTCAACGGCACTTAGGCAATGGCAACAAGGAAGACACCTCCAAAGAAAACAACCGCACGGCTAAGGAAGAAAAAGAGCTCGCCGAGTTGTTGTCTAAGGATTACCAGCTTAACCAGGCGTTGAATGTTCTGAAGGGCATGCACATTAACGCAATTACCATCGGTAAGCCCGTTCATGAAGAAGTGGCGATGGAAATGACGAAGTAATCAGAAACGATACGATACACCGAAGTTCACTACGGGTTGCCAACGAGTGACTTCGGTTTCATCAACATTGTTGCTGGATATTGATTTAAAACTGTTGGTACTGGGGGCTGCAATATTGCGGCCCTCATTTTTTTTATACACGGCACCAATATCAATACGCACTCCAAGCCTTGCTTGATCCACCATCTTCTTCCAGCCAACACCCAGCCAGGTTTTATTATTGTAACGTTGGGCGATAACATCACGGGATGTGCTTTGGTAACTGCCAGCAGACATACTGAAGTTGTTATCAAATGGCTGGTAATCAATGCGCAGACCTTTACTGTCATCTGCTGGAGTAAATGGCGCACTGCTTAATGCTATGGAAGATGGGTTTGGAGGTACTTCTGAGAAAGTTTGTTTTTCAATTGTGTTAACTAGGTCTACATGGTCGTTTGCCTGAACCGTGGAGATCAGCGATGTTCCAACAACAAAAAACAGCATACGACTATTCATGACTCCATTCTCCTATAATCTTAACCTCAGTCCGTGAGGCGATAGGGTAAATGACAGCTAATTTGAACAGCACATTTCTTAAGTGAGTAACTTTATATTCTCCCCATTTATGTCAATTAGCAACTATTCTTTACAGAGTTATCGAATGAATTCCGACTCATTTCACAACACCGACTACGTACTTGGCGCAAAACCTTCTGAACTAACCACTCTGATAAGCAACACCGCACACTGATAGACTTGGCGCCATTTTTTACTGGCGATGGATTAACCTGATGCAGATTGAAAATATGCCCAACTATGGTGCAGTACCTCCAGCCGAAATGGCAAAACTGGCAGAACAGGTTGTTCTTGGTAAAGCTAAAAAACACCCTGAAATTACACTGATTCTGGCCGTTATGGCAGGGGTCTTTGTTGCTATCGGTGCTATGTTCTACACCATCACCATGGCGGGTGCTCAAGGAACGCCTTATGGTCTGACCAAGCTGGTGGGCGGTATTGTTTTTAGTGTTGGCCTTATGCTGGTTGTGCTTTGTGGTGGTGAATTATTTACCAGTAGCACTATGTTGTTGATGGGCAAAGCGACTGGTAAGTTGAAGCTGGGTAACATCGTTAAAAACTGGAGTCTGGTTTATCTGGGTAACTTCATTGGCTCCATCATGTTTGCAACACTGATTGTTTATGGCGGTATTTGGGAAGGCGGCAATGGTCAGGTAGGTTTATCTTCTCTGTATATTGCCAAGGCGAAACTGGGGCATCCATTTGTTCAGGATATTGTTCTGGGTCTGCTTTGTAACTTGCTGGTTTGTCTTTGCTACTGGATGACGTTAAGTGCCCGTACCGCTGCTGGCAAAATGATGGCTTGTGTTCTTCCAGTTGCAGCATTTGTTGTCGCTGGTTTTGAGCACTCTGTGGCGAACATGTATCTGTTACCTGTCGCTTATATGACCAAAGCGGTTGCGGGTCCTGAGTTTTGGCAGGCTATTGGTTACAGTGCCGCCGATTTTGACATGATCACTCTGCACAACATTGTGATGAACTTGATTCCGGTCACCATCGGTAACATCCTGGGTGGTGGTGTGATGGTTGGATTGAGCAAGTGGTTTGTCTACCTGCGAGTGAAAGGCTGATTGGTAAGAAATCAGTGTTTTCCTAAAGGCGGCTATTTGGTCGCTTTTTTTATTTCTGGCGAAATGTGGTTTTACATGGGGTATCTTTCCATATGAATAAAAATAGGCCTCGTCAGTAAAATCTGTGGGCAATTTCTGGTTCAGGTAGCTTGCCAAGTGCATGGTATAACGCAACTTCCGCGC
>NZ_CANMAO010000049.1 GCF_947495845.1 uncultured Endozoicomonas sp.
ATCTCACGGCCTGAATAAATGCCTGATGGGACAATCTCTAGAATCCAGCTTTAATGAATGAGCAGCGGGAATCGCTGGCCGCTCCTACACGCAATGTTGAGATAAAATATAAAGGTTTGCTGAAGAGTATTAACGATAATGGTTACATTTACGACAATGGAATTAATGGAAATACTGCCTCATTAGCTGGATTTGTTGATGAAATGCGTTTCTTGACTAGCTTTGATAGTAATACAGATTGGCGTATAAATAACAATTTGAGTTACCCGCTGCCAACCTCGAATAATTCATGTGACCAAACTGCTAGTTCAGAAAGAAGTGAAAGCAGTGGCTGGAGTATTGGTGGTTCAGCAAGCAGTGAAAAAGGTGCAAGTGCTGAAGGTCCTTCGAGCACGATGGGTATCAGCGTAAGTGGTGGATTTAGTTCAGATACTAGCATATCGGGAAGTACCTCAATTACATGTAATAATGATTTATTTGAAGTGAAAAATGGTTTACAAGATATCTACAGTAATTATTATGATGAGTTGCTTGATAAAGGTAAAAAAACGTTATATTCAGCTTTAAAATTAAATCGTATTGGTGATGAGGAAGAAACGCATTACCAGAGCCCACAAACATCATATAATGTGGGTGTTCGATCTACTGATGACCTAGTTAACAATATCATTGCCTTTCAAAAATCACTCGATGAAGAAAATCGTGCACGAACTCCTGAACACAGTACTTATTATGAAGCAGTATTTCCAATTACTAGCCATGATAAACATAAACCATTTTATAATAACCCAGGCAAAATACTACCAGAAGAGATTCGTGATGGCATTGAGCATAACGCAATGTTGACTTATTTTCAGCCATACTACCCAGAATCTAATCGCTATGAAACTATTAGGCCGCGCATTGAAACATGGTACAATCCAGGTTATGTAGCACCATACTTGAGATACTATGGACACACTTTTGGCTTAGCCCCAATAATAAATGAAGAGCAAACTAAAAAAGTGGTTTTTTCTTTGCCATCAATAAAGATAGATTGGCTAGATCAACGTCTTATGTCGGTAAAAACTTTGGGCGTGGAAAGTGTAACTGGATCTAACAAGTACATCTCTCGAGAAAGTGATGGGGGGTTTGCAGTCAAGGATATTCCTTACAACACAACAGATTTTGCTCAACCCTTCCCTATTACGGAACAAAGTCACGTGTTCTATATGACTAACTTGGTTCAAGGTGATCCAAACGATAAATTCCAAGGTTTCGAAATTAATACCTACCACAATGATTCCAATGGAATACTTCTAAAGCAGTGTCTAGGTGTAACTGATGAGAAACAACCAGTATTGATGGATTGTGGTTTAACAGGAAGATCAAGCAGAACAGTATGGCGCTATTTAACTACATCATATATTGATATAACGGCTCCAGCTTATGACCGTAGCGACTTCACTATTTGTTTGAGGGATAAAATAGATGGCGAAACAAATGAATGCCTAAGTGTACTTAATGGCAAACTTGAGATTCACGATTATTCGGATACTTATTTTGGTGAAACTAACTTTCAGTGGAACTTAGTTGATTTGGCGTCGAGAAAGATTAACTATCGTAATTATTACAACCAAGATCCTCAGTAACGCTGGAGTAAAGGTAATTACTCGATTCCACAGTTTTTGATCATCATCTTCCAATGACTCACCCGGATCTGGTGAGTCAACCACTGCTCTGATGGTTGCTATCATCGCTTCCATCTTAAGACGCTCGACCAGACCGGGCAACCTGGACTTTTTGTTGCTAAGCCGGACGAACTGCTCTGGGTACAATAACAACAGGTGGTCGCACAACAAACCCAGAGTCACGCCTCGCTGAGATCCTTCTTTACCTTGATGCTTAGATAACCTGTTCCAGCCCCCATGAGCTTCCAGCCCTGAATAACAACCTCAACCAACCACCTTAATGTGTATAGCTTGGCTATATCAGAGTGACGCCATGACAGATCTGAAGCAACCAGATAGTGGTACTCGGTGAGCGGTAATTATTACCCACCTGTTTTCAGGCGCGCTTTTGATTCCAGGGAAACAGCTTTTCTATATCTTCAACCGATTTCGCTCTCGGCAAGTCGGTAAAAACAGTTTTCAGATACCCGCAAGACCACAAGCTTTTGCTGTTTCTACAATGCTGTAGCTATTAATGGTCTGACTATAGACCGATTTATCGATGATGAGAGGTTTAGCGTTTTCATCTAAATGCAGCAGCGCTTAGGGTAGAGGTGAAAAAAATACCGACGTTCGCACTGAGTTTGTCGAAGTGCATTGCTACCAACCTTCGACAAGCCCACGGTGAACCAATCGTTTGGTATTTTTCTAACGGCCTCTACCCTTAGACCGAAGTTATTTCTACTTTATTGGTGACTGATACAACTTGCTGCTGACGCTCAAGCTCCTGCTGCTTTTCCTCACGATATTGTTCAATGGTTAGATTACGCAGCATAGAATGGTTGCCGCCCTGGTTATGAACAAAGTGTACAGAGTTGACATAATCTTCGATCACATGAATTTTCTGCAACGGCGTCACGATCAACAGTTGCAGATTCAGCTTGCGGAACAGCTCCAGCCCGTAACGTGCTGATTCGTCAGAACCTCGCCCGAAGGCTTCGTCAATCATCACAAATCGGAAGGAGCGGGAACGGTTTTCGCCCCACTCAAGTCCAAGCTGATAAGCCAATGCTGCGGCAAGAATGGTGTAAGCCAGCTTCTCTTTTTGGCCACCAGATTTTCCTCCTGCATCGGAATAAAACTCTTTCTCGGAGTCGTCTTCCCGGTAGCGTTCGGAAGCATTGAACAGGAACCAGTTGCGTACATCGGTGACTTTGCGGGTCCACCGTTTATCCAGTTCACTCTGTCCTTCCCGACCATTAAACCGTTCCACAATGGTTTTTACTTGCAGGAATTTGTTTTCGGCATAGGCATCATCAGTGCTATCTGCTGACAGTGTTTCTCCAAGGCAGTTACGCAGGTCGATTTTAAACTGGTTGATTTCCGGATCACGGTGGTTATCTGCTACCAGTCGTATATAAGTGCCTTCGCTGTAGTCGATGGCGGCCAGAGAGCGGTTGATGGTGGCGATTTTATCCCGAATGGTTTGCTGCTGATGGTCCAGCCAATTCTGGAACATGGCCATATTGTGAATGGTGCCTTCATTGAGCATCTGCTTGAAGCGCTGTTCATGGCGGGGCAGATCTTCCCCTTGCAGGGTATCGAGCATGGCAGAGAATTCAGAGACTGATCCCATGGAGGCATCGACTTCCCGAGTCTCTTGAGGGTAGGCGTTTTTGTAATTGGCCATTTGCCCAGTGATTCGCGCCGACAGTTCCCGGGATTTTCGCTCCTGCCCATCCAGCCGATCCTGCAACCATTTGCGCATGGTGACCTGACCACTGTCGCAGCTTTCAATGGTGATTTTTTTATCACCCAGCGCATCCTGCTCCATTTCTTCCAGAATGGGAAAGCTCAGCTCCCGCTGGGTTTCCGGTAATTCCTCAAGCTGCTTTTCCGATTGTGTCAGCAGCTTTCGATCCTGCTTTAGCTTTTCTTCCGCAGTGCCGGATTCACGGGAAAGTTTTCGTTCCTGTCCTTCTTTTTCCAGCGTCAGAGCTTCGCTTCGTTCCAGCCTTTCCCGCAGGGTTCGAAGAATATCGGAGCCGGTTTCCAGCTGCTGTTTTTCTTGTTCAAGCGATTCCATCTGGACGGCTAGCGGTTGCCAGTGGATATCGGCGAAGTTGGCGAATGTCAGTAGCAGTTCAAACTGCAACTGTCGTTGGTTTAGCTGTTTCACCTGTTGACTGAATCGGACTTGAGCGGAGGCGGATTCTTGAATCTGACTTTCCAGCTGTTTTCGGGTGGCTTCCAGAGTGAAGATTTTTTCCCGGTTGCTCCAGCCCAGTACAAAGCGAGAACGATCATCAATACGGAATCGGTCGTCTTTTTCGTGGCGACTGCCACCGCTTTTCAGTTGCCCTGAAGCGGTGATGGCGCGAGTCTCACGACGGAATTCGTCCATCTTTTCGCAGCAGGTATAATCAAAACGTTGCGCCAGTTCCTGCTCCAGCCAACTGTAAAACAGGCTGTCGGTTTTGATGGAAATTTTCCGACAGAGGGAACGTGGGTCAACGCTGTCAATGGTCGTGCGCGCAGGCTGACGAATCCGATAATAGACGAGCCGACCTTTGAGATGAGTCTGATCCACATAGTCAGCCACTGCCTGATAATGTTCATCGGGCACCAGCAAGCTCAAAGCAAAGTTATGCAGCACTCGCTCAACCGCGCCTTCCCACAATTTATCTTCTTCACGAACTTGCAATAGTTCACCGGCAAAAGGCAGTGCGGATTCCGGCAATTGCAGATGTTCGCTCAAAGCCTGGCGAATGCTCAGGTTGCGGCTGGGAATATTGGACTGCCGACTTTTAAGAGAAGTAATCTCTTCCTCTAACTCGGTATGCTGGCTACGCAATGCCTGCAATTGAACCGCATGTTCTACCTGCCGGTTTTGCAGATCGGCCTGATCTTTTTCCAGAGATTTCAGGCCTTGTTTTGCCTGCTGTCGATTGTGGAAAAAACCATCATCGTCTACCGGCTCCGGTAGCTCCAGATGACGACAAATGCCGAGGTAGTCATCACAGGCTTTGGCGATACGGCTGCGTTCCCTATTAAGCCGTTCCAGTTCAGTTTTTAACTCTGACAGCCGCTGGCCGCCGTTCTGATCGATGGCTCGTTCCAATTCCCGGCTGGTGGTTCGGAGAACTTCTATAGCCAGTCGCAGCTCTTGCAGGCGGGCTTCGAGCTTTTGCTGTTCCTGATCCCGACGCTCAATTCGCTGGGTTAACAGCGTGATTTTCTTATGGGCAAAAAAACCGTACAGCGCTTCACGACAGTGGCGCAGGTTAGTGATAGCCGATTCGATGGTGTCATACTGATCGCAGTTGGCAATCAATGGCGCCAGCAGATCAATTTGCTGGCGAGCTTTTAGTACCGCTTCGTGGGCTCGGTTCAGGTTATCAAATTGACGACTTAACTCGTTTACTTTCTCCTGGGCATCGGTGCTTTCCAGCATGTGGTTGCGGACAAATTCTGTCAGGTTACCCACAGATTTCATGGAAACGGTTTGATAAAGCAACTCCAGAGCCTGATCGTTTTCGATGCCCATTTGCCGGCGGAATTCCGCCTGATACTGACTAAAACTGTCGAGCAGTTTGACCTGATCCAGCCGTTTCAGTTTCTTTTTCAGGTCGCTGATATCGCTGCCAAAGCCACTGAATTGTTTGGCAATAGACAACGGTTTTCGGGCAACAATATAAAACCGTTCTGGTGTATTGCTGTTATCCCGACTCCAGAATACCTGGGCGAGAGTGATGGTCTGATCAAACCCTTCATTAACAAAGCGAGCCAGCAACACGCTGTAGCTGTTGTGGTCCCGCAAGGCGACTGCTTTGGCGCTTAGGGTGTCGTCGTCTTTGGCACTTTTATAGTAACCGCGCACATAGGAAGTGAGGTTGCGCTCTTTGGTTTCTGCGCCGGCGGCTTTGTTGTAGGTGATTTTCTGGCTGGGCACCAGCAGTGTAGTGAGGCCGTCCACCAGGGTTGATTTACCGGAGCCGATATCGCCGGTGAGCAGGCTGTTATCGCCACCGGGATTGGCTACCCAGATTTTTTTATGGAAGGTGCCCCAGTTAAGCACTTCCAGTGCAGACAAACGAAATCCCGCACGAGCTGGTTCTTCAGCGTTAGCCTCAGAAAAATCAAACGAGTGTGTCTGCATGATCCCGGTATACCTTCAATTTGTCGTTAAAATCCGCGAGCCAATCGGCATCCACCAATGCTTTGATGATTCGTCGCACCTCCCAGGCCGGTGGATTACCCGCCAGTTTTTTCAGGAAGCCAAACTCTGACACCTTGTTGATATGGGTATCGATCTGATCAAACAGACGAGCTTCGTTGGCGCGATCGGGCAAAAAGACCCGCATCATCTCGACGATCTGTTCCCGGGTGAGAATCAGGCGGGTATCGCCGCCGGAGGCATCCTGCTCCACCATTTTTTTACGCAGCAACACACAGAGTAGGCTGACCGGAAAACTTAAAGGTCGACGGGCCACCAGTCGGGGCATTTTGGTTTGTTCGGGAGCATCTTCGGCATCATCATCCAATTGGCGCAGAAAAGCATAACCCTCCGCTTCGTCCAGAATCAGATCCAGCCCCATGATCCGCACATAATCCAGTACCGGCCCATGGAGTTCTTCCAGCTGTTGCCACACGGCCGGATTCTGATCCCGGTAAACAACGCCTTTCATTAAATGAACCGCCACCACGCCAAGACTGGCGTTGTCGGGTGCGGAGTTTGGGTTTTCATTTTTCATTGTGGGTGGTCGCTGTTATTGGGTTCTGCATTATCGGACAGTGGTGTTCACAAGCTATTTACTGCGATCAAGTAAAGTGTATTGGCAATAATATCAGGGTTTCTGGCGGGTGAAGGGGATATTCTGATATGAACTTTTGATGATTGATCTTTTGCCCAAAATTTCTGGATGAAAAGTACTATGAATCCAAGGCTCATCAAAACACTCCGATGATATAGGTTCTACTTTATTTGGGAAGAGATTTGCGCTGTGCGAGACCTTTTGCAGATCTATGATTAGGTCTTTTGAATAAGGAGGAGCGTGAAGGTTGTCGCCAGAGGCGAAGGTTTACCCATTGAGGTGTTGAGCCGGAATTTGATCCATATTGGTCTTATCTATAATCCATATTGGTCAGGCTTTGAATCTATTTTGGTCAGAATGGTTTATGGAATATATTGCAAGAAAAATAGAGAAAAATCTGCAGGTGTGTCTAAAGGACACGCCTGTGATTATTATTACTGGCCCCCGGCAGTCTGGTAAAACAACTCTGGCTCAGCATTTTCTGGCACAGATGACGGATAGTGCTGAAAATAGTGCAGAAAAAGGCAGTTATCTGACTCTGGATGATGAGAATATTCTTGCTGTCGCTCAACGTGATCCTATTGGGCTCTTGAGACAGCAACGCCGGCCTATGGTGATTGATGAAATTCAGCGAGCGCCAGAACTGATCCGTACTATAAAAATGCTCGTTGATGAAGATCGAAAACCCGGATCGTTTATTCTGACGGGATCAGCGGATTTGATGACCCTGCCCACATTGGCAGACTCCCTGGCTGGCCGGGCTGAGTTTGTGACACTCTACCCCTTTAGCCAGCCTGAGCTGCAGCAGGATTCAACAAAGCAGGCAGGAAAAAACAAAGCTCCAGATCCTTGCTCGGCGCAAGAATCAGACATTATTCAACAACTGCTGTCGGCCGATTTTGTGCCTGAGCATAGGCGTCACTTTGAGTATGATGAGGTGATTGCAGCCATTGTCTGTGGAGGCTATCCGGAAGTATTGCAGCGTTCCGCCAGCCGCCGGAATCGCTGGTACCGTGCTTATACCGATGCCATCATCCGCAGGGATATCAAGGATGTCTTTCAGCTTCAAAAACTGGACGAAATGGGGCAGCTGTTAAAATTGCTGGCATCCATTTCTTCTGAAGCGCTGAATTACGCCAGCCTCGGTAAAGCCGTGCAAATGGACACTAAATCAGTACAGAAGTATGTTTCTGCGCTTGAAAATCTTTATTTGGTTAAACGTATTCCCGCCTGGCATCGGAATGAATTGAAGCGCGCTATTAAACAACCAAAAATTCATTTTGTAGATACAGGATTATTGTGTGCTACCCGAGGTATTAATGAAACTGCAATCAAGGCTGATCGAAACCTGACAGGCGCACTGATGGAAACCTGGATTTGTTCGGAATTATTGAAAGCCATTGCTATCAGTGAAGAAGATTGCCAGCTGTTTCACTATCGAGATAAAAGCCAGAGGAAAGTCGATTTTATTTTGGCTAACAATAATGGTCTTGCTACTGGAATTGAAGTGAAGGCTGGAATGACCATAAAGAAAGACATGTTTGCGGCTCTGGAGGTGCTGATAGAAGCAGGCTCCATTCAGAAGGGGGTCATCGTTTATAACGGAGATAAGGTGTTGCCCTTTGCGGATAAATTAGTCGCAGTACCGGTTGGCTGTCTGTTTTGAGCTTTGTTATGAGAGGGTGGCTTGCAAGCTCGATGCAGAGTGTTGCATCAGGCATCTCTGGGACATACCCTTTTGATAGCCATAGTAAATTTACTAGGGGCTGCGCTAATAAGTGGGAAGTGCATTTAAGCAAGGCCATGCTGCACTTAAAAACAAGGATGAAATGCACATTAACGGACTTAAGCCGTGCCCAGGATATCTTCTGCAAGGAAACTTCCGAGGGTTCCAATCCCTGAGAGCGGAATACAAGTCAATTGTTGTCAGAGCCCCACCTGCTCAAATTTTCAAAAACTGACCATCACCCCTGATCCTGATAAAACAAGACGAAATTCTGGCGATAATTACCGCATAAGTGGCTCACTGGAAAACAAGATTCTTCGCTGCACTATTTGTAGTGATTCGGTGGTTCTCAAATCGAACCATGCCACCTATCGAGAATATCGACGCCTTCGTCACGACCTTGATCGAGCTGGGTACACCTTTTGCACTCGTGAATCTTATGCAAGCCGTGACAACGATAGTTCCAACCATAAAACGTATGAAAGTACCAGTATAAAGTCTGGCATAAACAAACTATATGATATTCTATATATATCAATAGGTTGTGATGAGTTCTCGTAATTGTGTCGATCTGTCATTTGAAATGGTTTCGAAGTTTATTAGTAAATATTTTCAGTCAGATCGATTGAATAGGTTATAATGAACGAATCGAACGATTAAGAAAGGAGTTTTAACCATGCGCACCCTCACGGCCAATGAGGCAAAAACCCATTTTGGCGATATGCTGTTGAAAGTGCAGCGTAACCCGATCCAGATCAACAAGAACGGTAAGCCGGTGGCAGTGATTATCTCGGCGGATGAATACAGGGACATCGAGGCGCTCAAACTGCAAGTACTGCAATCCAGAGCCGCTCAAGCCAGGGCTGATATCGCAACGGGTAACCTGGTCGATGGCGACACTTTTTTTGATGAGCTTGAAGCGGGTCAACACGACTAATGCCAGCTTACTGTCTGACCCCGGATGCGCAGTCCGATCTGCTCAATATCCAGCGGTTTACGGTAGAGCAATGGGGGGGCTTCCCAGTCCCTGAAATATCTGACAGAACTGCGAGCATCCATGGAACTGATTGCTGAAACGCCAGCCTTGGGCAAGGGGCGGTCAGATGTAGGGCTGGATGTTTTGAGCTTTCCACAAGGAAGTCATGTGATTTATTACGTGGTGCATGAGCAGCAAATAATCGTATTCGGGGTGCTGCATAAGCGGATGGTGCCACTCAATCACCTGGCCGAACGGCGGAAGGAATAATGGTTGCTGCTGGTAAGGCAGACTAGCGGAAATGGTTTAAGTAGATTTGAGTGTCTAGCTGAATCGAGTTGGGATTGTTTTCTGGCTTATTTAAATTGATATGCGCCATATTGAGCGAGGGCACCACCCAAGCTATGCCCAGTGAAGGCGACTGAAGATCCGTCACCTGTATTGTTCAAAATTGTTCTAAAACAACAGAATCAAGCCTTGGAATTCGGTATTTGTACGCAAGCGTCCCTCATTGAGTAGCTGAGGCGCCTTTTCGATAGCCGAAATATCAAAAATAAATATCATTAAAACAGTGGGTAACTGCTCAGAATTTGTAGGCGAATTTCTCAGTCAATTGGCTACAGCCCAGTAATTTCAAGGATAACTTTCCAAAAAAAGCACTTTTGCCTACAAAATATGAGCAGTTACAACAGCGGCTTATAATAATACGACGTAATTTTTGTAAATTTATCCTCCACCTGTCTTATACCCACTTTTTAGAGCAGCGCCTAGGTAAATTTATGCACAAGTGATGAAGCCACCCCACAATAGGATTGCATGCCTGCTTATCACACTAACTCTTACCGGGAATCTGTATTGTGAATTACCTTACTGAAGAAGATTACGTTCTTGATCTGATCGAGCGACTCACTCCATATCTGCCAATGGTTGCTCATCCGGGCAAAGGGTTGATCGCCAGTTACCGTCACAGTTCAGCGGATCAGCCAAAGATCAAATTCAGGAAAGATCATAAGCTGATAGTGACTGCAGCTCACTATCTGGGAGATGAAGGTGGGTTATCTCTGGCCTATGCGTCACCGGTAAGTGGGGATGGCTATGTTATGGTGACCTCAATCACTCACTTGAAACTTGACCCGAAACATCCACTTTATAAAGAGCTACGCACATATCAATTGGCAAGAGTATCAAGACTCCAGAAACGGGGTGGTAGACGTCTGCCATCTAATATCTTTTATGACTCTCTCACATGAATCGTCAACGTCTCCTACACCTTATGACAGGGACTCAATAATAATGACGTGGTCTTCTTTCGACTGTTGAGTGCCCGTCCAATCATAGGATCGGGACTTATCAGCGGGTAAATATCACCGAGGGCATCCAGGCCGATTTTTCGCCGCCGTGATTATCCTGCCAGCCTATGGCTTGATTCTGGTCAGTATTGATCACTGCCCGATCAGATTCTGAAGCAATGTGCAGATAAGCCACCACTTCACTGAGCCCTTTTTTCACCGGATAGAGATCCACCAGTTCCGCAAGGGTTATTTGCGTACGGGTCTGCAGGGCAAAGCGTATCTGGCTTCTTAGTTGCTGTTCATCCACATAATGCTGAGTGTAGAGCGCACTGGTATCCACATTGGCTTCGCCTTCTTCCGGCACTTCATCAATCACTGGCCGCAGAGCGGGCCGAAAAAGGCCACGAGCCATGGGCAGTTCGATTTCCGGTTTGAGCGGAGCCAGAGTTGTGAAGACTTTTTCTGCTGGCGGTGATTGTCGTACGACAATGGCGCTTTGTTCAATCTCTCGAACAATCTCCATAATCCTCCGGTTTTCCAGCCAGGCCTGATCGTCCAGATAGCGCCGCAGCTGTTCAACCAATAGAGCGCAAGTGCTGTTCACTTTCTCACCGGCTTCTAACAGACGGAAGCGAATACCTTCCAGCAGCGTGTCCTGTTCATGATTAGTGGTGTGACTGTGAGGGCTATCAACACTTTGCAGTGATTCGATTTCGGGAAGTTGCAGGACTTTTTGCAGGGTTTCCTGCAGTTCATCCTGGCTAGCGGGTGACATCAGCCAGCTCCAGAAGGCTTTGAAAGATCGCCCCTGGTCCGATTCTGTGATGGCGTCTTGTTCTGAGAAAATGGTGTCCAGCATTTGTCCTTTACCGCTGTTGCTGGTGGTGATTCGCTCTCTTACACCACGGTCCAGAGAGCGAAAGTTTTCCTCTACCTGGCGGAAATCAGACAACAATTGTCTGGCGGTTTCTTCAGCCTGCAGGAATTTTTCTTTCACACGAGTGCTGTCGTGAGGTGTGATATGACCGGCCTGCAATTGAGCGATTTTCCGTTCAATGGCTTGCTTCTCTTGCTCCAGCTGTTGAATACGCAGAGATGGATCGGTTTCGGTTTCGTCGGCGATTTCCCGCAGAAGGCGGAAGATGGTCAACAGTCTGGATTCCGTGCCCACAAACTGCTTCTGCTCAAAGCTGGTAATCCATTCAATCACTTTCTCGGTGGCTGGCGTCAGATCAAACAGCGGCTCATCACCGACACTGGCGGCAGGATAATATTTGCGCAGAAAACCCTGCTCGCCCTTTGCCCAGTCGTTGAGATAGTCTTTGCCTTTTTTTGGGAAGCGTTTTTCCCCGAACGATTCCCGGAGATGGTGCAGGTAGTCATCCAAACGGGTAGCCAGCTCTTCGGCAGCAATAGAGCGCTGATTGGTGGCGATAAACGCGCGATGCAGAAAGCTGATGATCAGCGGCGCACTGTCCGCCTGTAACAAACGCCAGGCAGGATGAGTACGCAGGCCGGAGATGCGATTGAAGTCCATGTTTTGAGTCGGGGCAGTTTGGTTTAAATGATTGGTGATAGTAGCTGGTTGTTAGCTATGCATCCATTCTGAGTCTCTTTCAATATGAAATAAGCCTGAGTTCTCCTTGGTTCATTATTGAGTCGGAGCTCATGCTGTATTTTTATATTTGAAAATCCGGGTGTAATCTTTTCCAGTGCTCAATTAGCCTTGTTTTATGCCCTTCATTCATAGGGAGGTTTTTGATAGCTGGCAGCCACGTTGTCTTTGCCTTATCCATCACATCATCGAGGTGTGGCTTTATGACTCGCCATGGTATGCCAGATTTTTCGGACCGTGACCGGAAATGTGAGTACGGCTCGGGAGATGGTCGATAGAACCGTGTCAGGCACTTCTTCAGGCTTTAGTGGTATAGCGACAATCGCACCGGGCAAATCTTCTCCCAGATATGACAGGATATGGAGTTCATTGTCGATATGCACTTTTAGCCCCTGAGCTACCAGCTCTCGCAGTGATCCCTCTGGTAATAGGTTTGAAAGAGTGGGGTGCAAGCGCTGATTTTTTGCCCAAGGCTCTGCCATCAATGTCGTGGAATGGGGAAATACTGGGTGCGTAATCAGGCTAAAGGTAGAGCGGTGTTCATTATTTCTAAACTCATCAGAAAAACCGAGTACATTTCTACCATTCTGGAATCCAGCAAGATAGCCAACAACTTCCCCGTGGAGTGTTAGCTTGAGGACATTGACGGCGTCATTCACGAACTATCTCCAAGCAGGCCTTGCCATGGATCGTCCGACAGGCTTTTCTTTTTCTTAGGCTGCGATTCGGTATTATCAAGGCATTGAGAATCAGGGTTTTGTTCATCAATTGCGCACTCTTCTAACGCCGCCAAAACAGCACTCCGCTTTTCTTTCGGGATCAGCATGATTTCACTGTTAAGGCCATTAGCAATTAACTCGAGCGTTGCTAACCTTGGATTGCCTTTTGACTCTAGACGCTGATACTGCTGACGTGAAACACCGGTACGTAATAGCATGTCATTTTGCTTCAAACCTAATTCCATGCGTCTTTTCTTGAGTTGATGTAATAGGTTTATCATCTTATTCAGGTCAACTTATAAGTTGCTTATAACAATAAAAAAACATAATAGTTGCTTTTTAAAGCAAGGCAATTAATACGTTTCTTTTGTCAGACTTGAGATGCTTGATGGCAGCATCTGCGATGAAGACGAGGTGCTCTTTGCTTAACACTCGTAACATTCTTAGACCTGACTGACTCCACCGGATGACGGGTTATGGCTGGTACCAGTTATAATGGACATGATTTTGGAGGCATTGAGATATAGCAATGACAACGGCAAAAGATACAGTTTGGGGAATGAGTCCTAATCATGCCATGGCCAGACAACTTGCCGTTCGAGATATTCCTGCGCTGGTTTATGATGCTGTTAATCTGGAAGGCGTAGCGATGACGATGCCAGAAGTTCAAACGCTGTTGGACGGAATTACGGTTGGCGGACATAAAATCAGTGATCAAAATATGGTGTTAAATCAGGCTGATGCCTGGAAGTGCCTGTTTTCGATCGTGTCAGAAAAGACATTTTCATTCTCTAAACGTATTGCACTTGATATACAGGCTATTGCCGATAAAGAGTAAACGACCGGGCAACAGCACCTTCCACTACTCCTTAAACTCTTTCCTGAAAGATTAGTGGCTTTTCGTTGTTTTCTGCATAGAGCAGGAAGCGACCAAAAAAAGTACCGTATCTACCGCAAAAAAATTGAAGCAAAACTATACAACACTTACGACAGACTTAAAGCCAGAAATAAAATCAACAGCCACTTTAGCGGCATGATTATTCATGGTGCAGAAGCAGACAAGAATCCCTGTGAGCCCGCGTTCTGACACCAACACAAAGCAAGGAAAAGCAATGAGACAGCTAACCTTCATAGTTTGCCTTTGTCTTTCCTGCAGTTCTCAAGCCAGTGAATGCTCTGGGAGCTCACCAGAGCTTTCAGTTTATTTTGGCAATGTTGAGCTTACCCGCAACGGGAGCGTGTACCGTTATTACGATGTGCCAGAGACCGTTGACAACAACCTGATCAGTGCAGACTCCGCCGGATGGCATTATAACCAGGCTATTCGCGGATAGTACCCATCTCGTAGGCTGTTCTGATGCCTGATGGAAGCTTCGTCGTTAAACTCGTAGGATTTAGCCGCCACAAAACCCAACGTGGGGAATTATGGCGGAATTGGTATTAGAGACTAGGAGCCTGACCGAGAATAGGTTGCCCTACTGCGGTGGTAGTAAATTGGTCTAAAAACTCTGTTTTGTTCAGCAAATAGCACCACTATTCACTTCACAAAACAGAGTTTTTATCCTCAACTTTCTACCATCCTCGCTACGGGCGCTATTCTCGGTCAGCCTCCTAGCCGAAAAGTTCTTCAAGCCAATCAGGGTTTTCCTGTTCACTATCCGACACATAATCCAGCCCTCCGCTCAGTCCAAGAGGGTCTTTTTTTCTGCATTCAAAGGCTGCACGCCAAGCATTCTGTGTCTGTTGATCCACACTATGTTGGTTGATTTTTTGGAGAACAGCCATTAATTGCGTAGTCCTCATCTCATTGCGATAGGGTGTCAGCAGTTCAAGTTCTGCATTTTCTAATACCGGAAAACGTTCCAGCGCTGACATTGCCGCTTCAAAGTTAGCTTGAGACCCTTGAATGCTACGGTTGGAAACCTGGTTCTCTGGCATTGGCATACTTGCCAAAGGTTGTTGCTGAGGGATTGCTGTTAATACAGGCGTTTTTGTTGCCTCAATCTCTGCCAACTTTGCAGCCACCGCGTTTTTAACGATATCTGGAACAACGTCGTCTTTATTTTCTTTAATAACCGGGCTGAGTGCTCTGCATAAACCGGCAGTTAGCTGGCCGTTGCTGGCATAGTGTTCCAGAGATGACCAGACCGCAGGCTTTAACTGTTTTTTGGAATTGATGAGAGCAATAATCAGAGAAGGTGGCAGCAGAGGTGCTGATTTTTGAGGTTCGGTTTTCCTGCTCTCTTTGGATCTTACTTTCATTTGGGCTAATTTGGCCTCACGCCTAATCGTAAAGTGCTCGCGCCTATCCTGTGGCTTTTCATACCATTGCTCTGTAAATTCCGTCGCCTTGAAAAAGGCGGTCAGCTGTTGCGTTGTCCAGTTCTTTATAACAAAGCCTGTATCCGTGAGAGTAAGCTCTGGATTTTGGAGTGCTATCGTTTCGCCGTCGGCGGGTAAGATGGTGAGCCTTTGATTCTTGAATTGATACTCTGTTTGCTCAAGCTCAATCAGCATCGCCGTTATAAAGTACCAAAGGCGTTTCTTGCCCGTTATGACATAATCACCATCGACAATCACCCCTTCTTTATCCTCTGTTGGCTCTCGCTTTGAAAAGCAGAGATCCGGTATTTCCTCGTATTCCGGTAGATAGTGGTTTGTCAGCAGCATGCCCTCCAGCAACCGTTGCTGAACCGTTACATCAGGAACGTCTTCAGGCGCAGCCTGGTACTTAAGACAATCGTCCATAAATTGCTGCATCTTTTGTGGTTCAAGTACCCGATGTAACCGGTGCCACTGTGAGATGGTGGGCACGGTTTTGAATAGCTCGTCCATCTTATCCACGTATTTTGAGCGGTTATCCCTGGACTGTGGCCAGAGAATTTCCAGTATCATGCGTTTAGATAGTGTGTGCTCAAATCGCTGGTCAAGCTGTTGGCGCAGTGGTTTCAATGCATTCCACTCGCCCTCAGTTGGGGCTGGCTTCAGGTTTCTGCACAGCTCAAGGTATTCCTGCAACTCAGGCTCGGGGAGCTGCGTTAGTGCAAATTTCGCCAGAGACAGTGGCGCAGGAATCGATAACGCCTTGGTGAGGGATACTTCGCAACCCTGTTTTTTCTGATGCATTTCATTCCAAAAGCGGATGCCAGGTCCGCCATGGGTAACCAGTATCGGCCGCAAGGTTTTCAGCACAGTATCAAAAGCCGCTCTACTGTTTCGGGAACGTTTGTTGGCAGCCAGATATTGTTGGACTTCGGTAATTTTCAGATTCCATTTTGTGGGAGCAGAGAGAAACAGCGCAATTTCTTTCATTTGACTTGAGCCTAAAAGATCGCTTTCATTATCACTGTCGTCTCCAACATCCATATCCGTATCCGTATCCGTATCCGTATCCGTATCCGTATCCGTATCCGTATCCGTAGGGTAATCATACGGTCCAAGACATTTTCGGAGTGTGTTTTCATTTTCAGTCAGTTTTTCTACTGTGGGCAAACCAAATCTTGTAAATAGTCGGCAAGCCAATTTTAGTAAATGCGTCTTTTCGTCAGAAGGCAGCCATTGAACAAAGGCTTCCACTTTCGTCTTTTCCGATAAGCCTTTGTGATGACATATGGAGGAAATATTGGTGACCAGTGCCCGGTCGAGCGGTTTGTCCTTAACGTCCTCGTCTTTGCCCGCCTGCCAGCCCTCTTT
>NZ_CANMAO010000050.1 GCF_947495845.1 uncultured Endozoicomonas sp.
TTGTGCGGGCTGTGTTTTTCTACCTCCTCTGTACATCTTGCAGCTGTGAGGCTTCAGGAAAGAGCGGGAATTGCTGGGGCATCTTATGGCGTAAGATCACCTCGTGGTTAGAGTTTTTCTGGACAATAAATACTAGCTGTCTGAAGTTTGATCACAGCTATCACATCTTTATTGATGGAAAGCCAATGGTGCCTGAGAGTGCCAATATTTCTTTCCATGCAGATTTTATATCCACAAGCGAGAAAAATGCAGGCATTTACCAAGGCAATCAGACTTTTGATTCAGCTGATCTTCTTCGAGTTTCACTTTACAATTGGCTGGATATAAACAAAGAACTAGTCTTCGATGTTTCTAGCAATGAAGGAGAATTGATAATCTGGTTTAAAGATAATAATGGTCGAACTTCAACACTACATATATACAGAGGCTATGCGGATCAAGCTAGTATCAAGCTAAAGGCTCCGTGGCCAAAAAAACACAGATTAGTACTTAAAAAAATAGTAGAAAAGATTTTTATGGAAAAGGAAATGAGGCCAATTTCAGTTATCTCTCTTGATGTCAAAAATGGTTATTTTGAGATTGAAGAGGAGGATATACCTGTATTGACACCTTCACTTGGATGAAATGAATCCACACTAGCTCAAAATACATAATCACTCAGCAAGTCTTGATGTATCTTGACACAGAATAAGTCAACTGCATAACTTGCTGTTGAGAAAGTAGCTTGGGAGTATTGGAGATAAACGTAGGAAGGGCTTTAGGGTTCAACACCCAAAGATCAAGGCTAGCCTGGGAAGAGTTTACATACCATTCAGGGAATAGAACCACTGGCCGGACAGGGTAATTTTCGCCGGTGGTTTCAAGAAGCATTTGTTTCAGCCAGGCTGCTTCTCCTTTTGCCTGGTAGACAATTTTGTTCGTGGTAAAACCATTAACGGTGATTTTATCACCTTTAACAAGTATCTCAGGCCTGCCAGAACCAGGCTTGGAATATGTCTTGGTTTCCACCGTGAAAACGCCATGCTCGCAGGTGATCACATGGTCAATATTAAAGCCGTCACAGACAATATCGTGAAATACCCGATAGCCAATGGATTTGAAGCCATCGAGATATTGCCCAACAATTTTTTCGCCATCCCTGCCCTGCTTCAGACGACGCCCCCTGTAAACCACCTGTCGTACTTTTCGACCACAGTAAACACAGACTAGAAGCGCGAAAATGGTCAAGGCGATAGGATGGTAGCCAACATCGGTATACCAGCGGAACCACTCGTAGAAAGCCATCACCAAGGCACTGAGGGCAATCAAAAGATAAGAATTGGTCTCTACATCCTGTAAGTGGTGGATCTTTTCATCCAGAGACTGCCCTGGGTTTCTGAGTGGTTTTTCCTTGAGAGGTGATCTCCAACCCTTTCGCATGCTAACCCGTACCATGTTATTCACCGACATAGTTATATCGGTGCATGGTTAGCTCACTGGAGATGGAACCTGATAACATTCAACATCAAAGATCCTGAACTTTCAAGATAGCCACTTAATCAACTGCTCATGATTAGAAATAACTTTCTCAAATTCAGCTGGAGACTCACATTCAAACAACACATCAACAAACTCCTGGTAATCATCCCCAGGCTCAGCCTTCATCTTTATTAATGTATAACGTAAGCCACCTTCAATATCTCTTTCACTTGGCAGCTCAGGCAGTATCCAAATTTTCAAGATACCCGTACCAACCTGATAGACGAAACATGGACCAGTATCATTTTTGTAAGACTCATCTATAAAGCTTTCCGGTATGCAAATACCGAGATCATAGTTCACTCCAAAAGCTTCTTGGTATTTCTTCATATGTCGATCAAAGCCTTAATAAGATGCTTCAAGTTTAACTGCTCATTGTACTGGGACTGACAAATGCTTATACCCCCCTGATCTCAACAGAAGTTTCGTCACCAGCCAATAACCAATTTTCAATAAGGTCTACAGTAACACCCAGAGGCAATTTATTCTGTCCTTTGAGAGCACACTCCCAGACTGTCAATATACGCCATCCAGCCCCTTTCAAAAGCTCGATATTTCGTTTGTCCCTCAGCTGGTTTCCGGTAATTTTCTCCTGCCAGAAATCCCTTCGGGTTTTCGGCAAACGAAATATCGGGCAATCGTGCCCATGCCAAAAACAGCCATTTACCTGAATCACCGCTTTGTACTTGGGGAAAACCAAGTCAGGCTTACCTGGGAGTGACTTATCCTGTAGTTTGAAACGAAAGCCTCTGGCAAATATAGCTTTACGGATAAGCAACTCCGGCTTGGTATCCCGACCTCGAATACCAGCCATCATGCTTGAACGCTTTTCTTTACTGACAATATCTGTCATGACAGAAATAACTACTCACACTTTCTTCATTAAAGAAGAGTACAACTCAGGCAGCCCATCCCAATCATAGTCATGACTAAGATCATTTATTTTGGCCAGTTTTAATTCAAAATGTTCCTTACGCAACTGTATTAACGTCTTTTTCAGCTTTAACGCAGGCCCTAACTCGAACAACCAAAACCACTCATCGGGATCAACGACAACAGGAGTACCTGTATGTTCTTCGGTAAGAGATCCTCGCTGAACCCTTTTGGCTTGAACAATTGGATAAATGTAGTCAACCTCACGATTACCAGTCGTCTCATTATCTAATGCCACAGCAAGATAACGAGCTTCAGAGGCAATATGCTGTTCGATTTCTTGCCGTGTAAACGCAAGCATTTTGGTATGATAGAACTTGGCATCGCCTTTCCGAAATTGGTCCATATACGACGCATTACGATCAGGCCCCAACTGACTCGCCAAAATAGTCAGACCTTGGTAGTGGGAGATAGAATAGCCTTTGCCTGAAATACGATAAGCGTCTTCTACAAAATATCTATCACTATTCGCTACTGTATATTTAGCCGATATATCACCAAGCTTTTGCTTCAAAAATACCGATAGCCAATGACTCCCTTTGTTGTCAGCTTGCGGCAAAAGGCTGAATGCCCCGATACCGACCCCATTAATCGCTGCCCCATAAGGGTTTCGTTCACAGAGCTGGTTAAAAAAACCAGGGTACAATACGTAAGCACCAAAGACAGGGCGGGTTTTGGTAAATCCTTTGTCGTCGAACTTACTTCTATGAATCAGTGCATCCCTATAACGATGCATCTGATTAATAGCGTCGTCCGGTACTCGATCAGCTCCTTTAAGGGCTGGAGAGTCGTCTTTTGATGTATCAATACGGTACTTTGCATCAAACAGCCAGATAATCTCAGCTCCATCAGGAAACGTCGCTTCCAACAAAATATCCGGCTTTTGTCGTACTAACCATGTTCTGATATTACCTTGTGATTTCTTAAAAAGCGGTTCGTGAGCCAATCGAACTTTAACACCATCCGGCCTCTGAAAATGGAACGCGCCAGCCATTCCATCTTGCATTGAAACCCTGATACCGGTGTTTACAAGGGGCACCCTGTTTTTTGGAATCTCTATAAAGCCAAGCTCCAGTAAAATCCGGCGTACTTCCAAAAAGCACCAGACCTCATACATTTCAGCCACATTACGCAAAGAAAGGCGATCTTCGCCATCAAGAAGCTCAAGATACCATTTCAGCTGCTGCCAAATTTTATAAACTTTGGAATAACCTGGCTTCTGCTGCAAAACCAGGGACTCACGCTTCATGCCCGTGTAATCACCCACTTCCCTGAAAAAAGGTTGTTTCTGGAAATGGCGTAACGCTTTCTGCCACGATGCTAGATTGTCGAGAAAACTGTCTGAAAAACGGCTTTTCCCTGACTCTGGAGCCATTGCAGCCAGCTGTTGAATTCGTTGCAGTTTTGCAGTTCCATGCTCAAGCACAGCTTTGATAAACCGGTTTTCAGGAGTATCAACATGCAAACGTTTTTTGCTTAGCGTGAAAGACTTTTCGTAATTTTTATTCGCTTTTTCCAAAGCCAACTGCTCTTCTTGCTTTCTGGAAAGCCTCCCCTTTAATCGGCTCATTGGCACCGAATGCTTGTACTCCATTAAACGGCTATGGGGGGCATTTACAACATGCTTTAAACCAGCCAAAAGCTCCTTATGTAAGGATTCAAAACGGGCAAACCAAAGTAACAGGAATTGGGAGTGCGGTTTCTTCACAGCGCTTAAAGAATGGCTGGTACTTTCCGCCAACGAGTATCGCCACAAAGGAAAAACAGCATCGACAGCATCATTCATCGCCTTGAAATCAGACTGCATATCCATTTTCAAAGGGAGAACATCAAACGTAAAAGACTGCTCAATCAATGAACCTTCGTAGGGGTATGCCAGCGTGAACGAAAATGCACCAACATGATTACCTGTGTTGATGCTGCCACGAAGAGAACGACTACGACTGCTGTAATGAAACGCATCCTCTACGGCCTTGAGCTTATGCCTAACCTCGGGAAGTGGCTCACCAGGTTTGAGCGACTGACGAAATAGAAACTCTATCTCATAGTATTTATTCTCAAAAAATACGGGGTCATCAAGAACCTGTTGCGAGACAATCTCCGCTTCCCCTTTCATTAATAGAGGAGGTGAAAAGCGAATATCAGAAACAGGGGGAACTTGCCCCCTTTCCTCAAGCGTTCGCCTCAGTCTTTGTTGACTGGAGCGAACATCTTTTGACCAGATAACACAACTAAAATGCCCTGTATCAATAACAGCCAATTCCGGCATAGCTCGTTACCCACTCACGGCCAGTAGCTAGTAAATGTGTGACTTTCAAGCTTGTCACTCATCCATTTCAGCTTCGCGCGGGAGCGACAGGAAATCCCTGCTTTCACTTTACGAAACAGATCAGGACGACTTGCATCCCAAATATCGCTCAGCCTCCCCTCAAGCAAAGCTTCCAATCCACCCAGTAGGTTGACCGTTTTTCCATCAATCACGACCCGTAACTTATCATCATCACCATCAATGCGGGGCAGAACTTTCGTCATTAAAAAGTCATCCCATACTGCTTGCAACTCACTATTATTTTTGGGCTGGAAACAAGCAACGTATAACAACAACTCATTAAGGGCACGATAAGCCAACTCAAACGGAGTCCGCTTAAGAACCTGATTCACCGCCTTAAGGAAAGCAATACTCTTTGTTCCATCTGCGTCATAAGTATCTGCCAGGTCTTCCGGCTTCGCGGTTGTGAATAAAGACCAGTGGAAAATATGGTTCTCAGGTTGCCCTGCGTAAAACAAATCGAATTCATTTGGGTAAAACTCTCCGTAGTCGAGAGTTAATGCACGATCAATAACCTTGCGGGAAAAACCATGAGTCGTTTCGTCCATATTCACCGTACCTGCAACCAGCAAGTTGGGCGGAATACCAATGCCATGCTCTTTAAAGAATGTCCATAGCTCGTCATTTTCCGACAAGCCCAGGTCATTTTGCAGATCCAAGTCACCAGATGGATTCAACGCTTTCAGATCAAGCAGCGGTTCGCACCGATACCCTTCTGTCTCGTTATACTCACGAGTTTCCAGCACTGATAAGTAATCAGCAAAGTACTGCTCCACCGGAGCAAGATTCATTTCATCCAAACATAACCAATAGGGAGGTGCATCCATATCCAGCTTACCAGCACCAGTAGCCGAGGCATTGGGCGCTACGTGCTTCCAGGCACGAATGATAAAAGCCAACACTTTTGTAGTGATGTATTTTGGTTTATCAATACGAGATACATAGCCCAATAAATCTGAAGGTTCGTGCCAATCAGGACGAACCGGAACCAGACAAAAGCTATCAGAAGGATTTATTGGGTTACTGGCCTCGGACTGTTTTCTGATGAAGCGTGATTTGCCCGTTCCAGAAATACCGGCGAGTAGGAGAAAAGGCTTAGGTAAAGGGGCTCCTTTGACGTCAACTCTAAATGTCTCTTTCAAAAAATCAGCATACAGCTTTATAGCTCGCTGATACATTTCATTACCGGCTTCGTTCCTTTCTCTCCAAGATGGATCTTTAGACAGTAAATCTATTGCGGATAGTATAGGGCTAATAGGCAAAACCTTGTATAAGCTATGCTCGAAAATAGCAAGTTCCCTGAGTGTCTGGTCCGCAATATTCATTGCTGTATCAGCGTAGCTTTTGATCGTCCGTTCGGATAACTTGCGATTCCTCAACCACTGCACAAACCTGTCCTTATTACTGTCAACGTCAACAGGTCTATCATTACCACTTTCGAGGCTAATCAGATTTTCAGGCATTTTATCAAGGGCAGCGTTTACTGAGTCAATATCAAACAGCGTATTAACAGCCACGCCTTGATACTCCAATTCAGCTACATAGGCAATCAGCTTAGATATGACTTGTGTTATAGCCTTTGTCTGACTCCCCCCAAGACTACTGATATTTTTCAAGCTGATATTATCGGAACATAGCCTATAAAGAGCCCTATAGGGTTTCTCGTCATAAACCAAATAACTATCTGCTTTATACCGAGGATCAGACTCAATAGCTTGCACGCATTCAGAGTGCCTATCTCTTAAGAACTCAAGGAAGTTAACTATATCAACAGGGTCAACACTAAATGCAGTCCCCCCATCTTTTGCAAAGCTAATTACAAAAGTATTATTAGTTGTAACGCTCTGCTGAGACCTAAGACCATCGCTGTCTTCTAAAAGGCTACAAAATCCCTGAAAGTTCATAACATCTCCTTGATAATCTCTTTAGCAATCGCTGAAACGACAGGAACAGCAACAGAATTACCAAACTGTCTATAAGCAGGTGTCTTTGCCTGCTTCATTACAAACTCTTCTGGAAAGCCTTGCAATCTTGCACATTCCCTAATCGTTAAAAGACGAGGATTTTTATTCTCTTGAGGTATCAAACATTCCTTACCATCTTTGCCATACCTGGCAACCAAAGTATTAGATGGCTTGTCAAGGTTTGCTGTGAACGCAGTAAAACCCGTTCCACGGTCTAAGTTTCTCTGCGTCCTGTTAATATGCCCCTGCCAAAGCTTGTCTGAAATTGTGTAACTATCAGGCACATCATATTCCAAAATTTCTCTAAGAATTCTAGGTGAACCAGTAAATGGCGGAAATTTAAAATCGACCTCTAAGTCTTTCCTAAAGCAAACCATATAACAACGTACTCGCCGCTGCGGCACCAGTGATGATGAGTCAATCAGTGCATACTTGAAATCATAACCGATTTCTTCTATTGACTCCTTGATAACACTGAACGTGTTACCCTTATCATGCCTCTCTATATTCCTAACATTTTCCAAGAAAAGAACTTTGGGTTTTTTTACAGACGCTATGCGCATAACATCAAAAAAAAGCGTACCTTGGGTTGTACACTTGAAGCCATGCTCCTTACCTATAGAAGATCTTGCCGACACTCCAGCATGACTAAAAGGCTGACAAGGGAAACCAGCGGCTAAAACATCATGATCCGGTATCATCATGCTAAGTGCTTCATCAGTTACACTCTCGCTAGTCAGAGAGGTTATATCCCCAAAAGGCAGTTCACCATAATTATCAAAATAGGTCTTTTGAGCAGATTTATCCCATTCACTACTAAAAACACCAACCCCGCCATGCTCTTGTAGAGCAAGTCTAAATCCACCTATACCGGCAAATAAATCAATAAAAGTAAAATCAGGTTTTGCAGGCGGCACAAGCTTCAATGAGTCTGAAAGCTTATCTTTTAGCATTGCACAAGTTTCATATAACCCATTATCAGCTAACTTAGACACCAGCTGGTGACGAGAAACTCTCTCCTCAGAGAACAATCTTTTTTCATAAGCCAAAGCATGTAACCACTGGTGTACAACAGCAGTTGTAGTACTTCCGTCAGGAACTAAATCAGCTGCCTCCGGTGCTAACACTTCCTCTGCTCTAGTCAAAAAGTCGTTCATCTAAAATCTTCTATCCTGGGGAAAAATCGCTCAGTAGCATATCACGATTGGACTGATCAACACTTTCGAGATACGTAATCTTAATGGCCCATTATTCTCTGTATGCGGAACAACATTCAAGATTGTATTCGCCACCTACTGCCGCATACTACCGAGAATCTAGCTTCAAGCCTCTATATCAGAGCAATACTTTTGTCCCAAATTACTTACCACGCTGTATATTCCATCAACTGCAAGAGGCAAAGCACTCATAATTGAACGTTACGCTCATGATCCACCTCTTCTGCTGAATTGATGTAATTTTGAACAACATCGTTCTTACTCAAAAAAATCTGTTGCCCTATGGACAAAACATTTTTTTGACCCGATCTCTTGCTGTTCCTAGACAAATTACATTCAGCAAAAGAGGTAAAACATCATGGAAACACTCACTAACTCAATGCTTTGCACCCTGATCCATCTGACTAAAAATCAGCTGGAAAGTAAGAGACAAGAGATATCTAACCTGTCTCAGTACACCACCAAGGTGATTCGTGAGAGCTACAACGCAGAGGTTGAAGAGCTTATGGCGATCAAGGATATCCTCGACTCAGTTCTTAAACTGCACGACGATAAGTCTCGATCTACCAAGAAATAACCGAGAGGGGTTCGCCCCTCTTTTATTTTTTGTCTTTAGATGCTGTAGCCCAACAGAAGTCTTTCCTGGTAAGACTCTTTGAGCCTTTCTATCAGTTGGTTTTCTGTCGTCTGACTCTTTTCATAGTGCAATGCAATATCAGACCAGATCATACTGCCCTGTAACTCCCTCAGTACTTTTTTGAATGGCGTAGATTTTCTGGCACAGGCGGACAGGAAGTTACCCATGTAGAGTTGATAGTTCTTACCTGAGAAGGAAGTAGCTTTTTTGTAGTACCGCTTGTAATGCAAATTCTTATCATAAGACGACTCTGGAAAAGTAAACACAATATCTTCCTGAAGAACTGTCCAGATGGGATCGAGGTAGTTGCTGTTGTACTTCAACTTAAAGGAAGTAAGGCCATACTGCCACAGTGCCTGGATATGTTTGACCACCTGTGAATAAGTTTTCAGCTTAAGCACAACCTCTCCTGTTTCCTTGTTGCAGGTTCCCAAGGCAAATTGCTGAATCACTGAGTGGTGATAACGCAGTTCCACCCTGAATACATCCTGCTCAGTGTTATAGCCAACACTGCCATTTGATAGCTTCGTGCTTTCTTCCCATTTGTGTTCCATATAGTCGAACTTATCAATACTTCTGGCCTGTACGGTTTTGTTGTAAACCGCCAGTTGCACAGCACCGGCTGAACCGAACTTAAACGACTGTGAACGGTCATAGATGCCTGAGATTTCTGAGAAGTTAAACTCAGCTTTATCTATGCCGTTGTATTGAGAGATTCGCCGTGATCGACAGAGCATTCTATCGGAAAAATCACTGTCCGGTTTCCAGCCTTGAACGTCCACGGCCAGATGAATCGCTGGGTAGTGGGGTTCTGCACAGTTCAGAACTTTCTTCGCTATCTTGTCCAAGAACTTATCCACTGCGGTTGGTTTCCGGTTATCCAGAAACCAGGGAGAACATTCGATTTTCAGATGAGATCCGATGGACTCCGCTTTGGAGTGAAACATTTTGAAGAAAATGATCAAACCAAGATCATTATTCTGGAGCCGGTACTGATAACCCGAAGCCTTACCACTTTTGCCCAACAACCAGTCATAACCCATAAACCGGAAGGTTTTCTCACCAAACTCGATGGACTCTTCACAGTTCACCAGAAAGTCAGGGTTCATCTGCCCTCGATATAACTGCCTGAGGGTATCCACATAGGTACCTACTATCTGGAAATTGTCCTGGTAGAAGTCAGCGACCTTGCCATACCTGGGATGAACAAATAGTAAGCCTTTGTCGTCAGTGATGGTGTCTGTTCCATTGTCCGATAACGCGTATCTTTCTAATGATTTCATAAGAATTCCTTTTCTTATAACTTGTTAGCGCTTTACTGGTTCAGTTTAAAGACGTGCTACAGGAACGTCCGCCTGTGCTAGGCTAGGCTGCGCTGCGCTTTGCAGCCTGGCACAGTGCCAGCTCTATAGTTCGTCATAAGGTTCTACTGCTCTTTTGTTGCTGCGGCGACTGTTTCTGTCGTGCCGTTTATCGGAAAGGGTTTCATCAAAGTAGCCATTGCGAACAACGGCTTTGCACAGGTAGTCCGGTACCTCCATGCGGGTGATGCGCTGGGAGTAGCAGACACACTCTTCCTGCTCCGTTCCCTCTCGCCACAGCACACAGTTCTGTGGCTTGGGGAAGGATCGTGGTTTGGTCAGGTGGTCGTAGACCGGTGCCGTATGTTTCAGGCCGGTAATTCTCGGCTTGCGCTGTGTCAGGTATTGTTCGCGGCTTTGGGGCTGGGAGTCAGCAACGGGCAGCAGAGTCGCTGTTGGTTCCGCTGCGGCTTCGCCGGGTTGATCAGGGTAGAGCGTGGTCAACCCGAGGTAGAGTGCAAAGCCGATTACACCGAGCAAGACTGGAATCAGCCATACCACAGGCGGCAAGCTCAGCTTGTGGGTATGCCCAAAGGCCGAGAAGTAAACTCCAAAGTATTTCTTGGGTTTGCTGGTGACGGTTTTGCGGCCTTCCTTTTTAGCAAAATGGTCATCGGGATCAGCGCACTTGTCCCAGGTGTAGCGAGTGACTTTGGAAGAACCCCAGAAGTTGAAGTAGTGGGTATGGTGGCCGCATAGCCTTCTCAGGTGAACATCGAGAAAGTTGGGATGCTGGGTAATCAGGATGACATCAAAGCTGTCGTGGCGATGCTTTTCAAATCGTGAGGCATATAAAGGTACTTTGTCTTTTCCTGAACGCACCGGAAAGAATTCCTGGGCTTCATCTATGACCAGCACCGAGTGGCCTTGCAGGTCATACCATTGACGAGGTTCAGGAAAGTGCGTCCAGTGCAGGTTGAGATGCTCGAAATCCTTGAAGGTGAGTTCCACACCTTCTGGTGCATTCTTCTCAATCTCTGATACCTTTTGTACCTGTGCTGCTGGGTAGCAAGCCTTGACCCACTTCAGCCATTGCCTCAGGGGATCGTGCTGCTTGAATACCTGCTCCAGAAACGGTGCATCAAACAGTTCAACAAATCGTTTCTCTTCGTGGACGGGCTGAATCATCGGATCAATCACTGACCGCTGATTTTTTGTCAGTGATGGAAGATAACAGTCGTAGAAAAACGCCTGAAAGGTTTGGCACTGCTGATAATCCAGCAGGTTCAATTTAATATTGTTGTAAAACTTTGGGCGACCGGCGTATTTCTTGTCAGTGCAGATGGTTTTAAAACAGTTCAGGCTTTTGCTCGCACCTGGTCTGCCAGTGATGAAATGGAGCATGGCACTCTTCCCTTTTCCCCTACTGCCCTTGTGATTTGTTGTTGGTTTTTTATTCCGCAGGAAACCAAGTTCTTTTTGTCAAAAGAACATCGTTTCCTGCGGCTGATAAACGGCTTTTACAGCGAGTGGTCAGGACGTGCCACCAAAGCCTTTCCAGAAGGAAACGCTTTGTTTAGGCCGTCCGTTAAAATAGGTGATGCCCTTCACCACCATGATCACGGTAATAAACGACAATGCTATATTGATGGCTTTTGGGATGCCCATCAGGGAGAGCATCTGGAACATCGCCACCGGCATTCCATCGAAGTTGGCCTGTATTTGATCACCCAGGTAATCAATCAGCAGGTCTAACCCAAAGTAGGTGACGACACCAGCTCCCAAACCTCGCAGTAACAGCCATGCCAAGGGAACAATGGTGGTGACAATAAAAGTGAGTATGTAACCCATGAATTTCTCCTTATCCTGTGCCCATTGATTTCGCCAGTACTACCGACATAGAAAACCAGGTAGCAAAGGTGATGAAATAAGAGATGTAAGAAGCAAGATCACAGAGCGGGTTCAGAATAATTTCATACTCAACGCCAAGCACCGTATAGCTAAGAGGATCAGGACACTGATTATCGGAAGTGACGTATTCATCGGTTTCCAGGAAATCATCCACATGCACTTCCAGCGTATCCCCTGGAAGCGTTCCCAATGGTGACATTTCAGAATTGCCACTGATGATGGAGTTGATATCACTCTCGTTAAATTCCGACAGGCATAACTGCTTCTTTTGAATACGGGCAATGGCACACTGGATGGCGTCTCCGGTACACGACACTTCTTTATCGCAACCTAAACCAGAAATAGAAGACGATGGATTATCAGACTCCGCCTGTTTTTCTGCCTGTTGGCGAATACCCGTTTCTTTGACGATCTGTTTTACTGATTGCGCTTCAGGGGTGTTTTCGGTGAGATCCTGTTGATCAAGAATATCGTCATGGGTTAGACCATTGGCGTTACCGCCATTGATAGGGTGATCCACTGAATCGGGATCAACCTTATTACCCTCAGGGTAGGTGCAAAGGTATTCACCGTTGACGTATTGGCAGTTGCTATAAGCATTCTTTTCGAAGCAGACGACTTCGCCGTTGAAGGTGCCGCAATTCAATTCATCCTGATTGGTCGCTTCATCGAAACAGACCGGATAGCCGTTTACTATCTTGCAGGTTTTATCTTCACTGATGCAGACCTGGATACCAGGATCGCTGCGGCAATCCAATTCTTCTTCGTTGATTTCTGTGTATTCACTGACACCGGCAAGTTGTGAAGTATCTTCGCTACCTGAGCAAACATCGCCTGTTGGGAGATACTCATAGGCCACTGGAGCCAGGGCATTATCATAGTCA
This sequence comes from uncultured Endozoicomonas sp., assembly GCF_947495845.1. Classification (GTDB taxonomy): domain Bacteria; phylum Pseudomonadota; class Gammaproteobacteria; order Pseudomonadales; family Endozoicomonadaceae; genus Endozoicomonas. Next base: position 12,695 of record NZ_CANMAO010000050.1, read on the forward strand.
CGAAAGCCCCCCAGTGTTGTATATCCACATTGGTTGTAACAGGCAGTTTGAGCTTGGGTAGAACTGGTAATGGGTTTGGCAGCTGAACACTCATTGGATGCAACACCGCAGCCGATAAAACCATAGGTGGTATCATCATAAAACAGTAATGTTTCATTACCCGGACAACTGAAAGGCAAATACCTGATAATAAAATTTCTGTTTTTATTATGTGGATCAGTACCGACACATCCCTCACCGTTTTCATCAGGATATGAAACAACATACGCATCATCGCCAAACACTTTTTTTGCGGAACGTAAGCAGACGTCGGCAGGATTAGAGTCCGCTATTGCATCCTGCATGTAACTACTGCTGTACCAATAAACACCTTCAACAGAATGGGCAGGTACAGCAAATAATGATAAAAGAAAAAACACGTAAATCATGGCTTCATCGTCCAGATGGCCATCAGAATGACAATGACATACACCCAACCGTAATCTGGAATCCACATCACTTGTTCATCCTTGAAAGAATAAATACACTGACAATTGCTCCTCGGTAATCGCTCCTGCATTACCCTACCTCCTGCATCCATACAGTCGTACATTGCCAGCATGCTGACCATCCCTGGTCATAAAAAGCGGGAGAACAAAGCCTCCCGCCACCCCGCCCAGGCAGTCACCAGCCAAACATCGCGCCTTTGACCCACTTGAACACCACGGCAATACCGGCCAGACCTACCAGGGCTGTTCCTACTGCGGTAATCGCAGCAGAACCATCGGTAGTCAGGGCAGTCGTGGCTGCGGACACATCAATCTCAGCAAAGGCACTGGATGCCATCACTGAAGTTGCCAGCAGGAGTGCAAGGTGTTTTAGCTTCTTCATGGCTAATCTCCTTGTTGGTTAACGTAATTGACGAAGTAACAGGGCAAAGATGAACGCAATCACCAGTACGAGAATAGAAGCACCAAGAAGCGCATCTGCCTGTTCTTTCGTCAGCCCAGTTGATGCAGGGGATGCCTGCACTTCTTCGAGTGTGATGGCGGCGGAATTACCGGAGCAGGATATGCCACCGTCAGCATCCGTACTGAAACCATCACACAGAAGCAGTTGCATTACTGCGCCTGTTTCGCCGCAGGTTGCTTGATGCCAATAATCTTGATTGCAATCTTGTTCTGAGAACCGGATTGAATTTTGGTTTTAAATTCGTAGTTCTTTTTAGGCTCAAGCTTTTCATATTCGTAAAGCTTTTCGATATCCGCAGAGCAGATCATTACATCAAGCCCAGAAATATTTTTGTTTTCAGGATCGGGCGGAACAGCCAGGTATACTTTTAAATAAGGCTCTTCAGGGATATCTGTGGGTAAAAATGAACTGATTTGAAGAAAAAAGCACCAGCGATCAATTTCTGATAGAT
>NZ_CANMAO010000051.1 GCF_947495845.1 uncultured Endozoicomonas sp.
TCATTGTTCTATCAAATAGTGCTTACGACAATTTTCTGATAATGGATTGTGTCGCATATTCATCGGGAGTGGCTGCTATATCTGCTTTTTTAAGCTTTATTCTGTTAGCGTATTTTTCATCAATTTTCGGTAAATTCACCAAGCCACAACAGGCATTTCGTACAGCAACGTGCCAGTGAATCTGGCTACTATGAGGTATGATGTATCTTCTTTTTTTCAGCTCATCCAGGTAGTTCAGGGCTAATTTTGAGTAAAGGTCACTTCTGTGTTTATGAAGCTGACCACTCAGTCCATAACTTAGTGAGCGAAGAAGCTCGTTCATATCCTGAAAGCGCGCATGTGAGCCCTCAAGACAAAGATCTATTCCTACAACGAGTTTGTTAAGGATGGCCTGGATATCCCCTTCTGTTAACGGTAGGGGAGGAGTCTTTTCAGCTCGGGCAGCTTTATCGTCGGTTGTTGGAGGATCAGCAAGATTCTGTTTACTACTTCTCTGCGCATCAATTTGTTCACTGGCCCGGGATAAAGACTTGATGACGTTATGATAAGAACCTGAGGCACGTTGATAGAAATCAAGAAGCGATTGCTGATTCGAATGATTTGTAGGCTTGAGGGTGTTTATTGAAAACTTGGCTCTGAAGGTTTTTAGCGTTTCAGCATAATTAAATGCTGGCGTAGACTCTGGCTGTACAGGCACGGTGGCAGCGCCTTCCGACCGGACGAGCAGTAAAGGAGCGGCTTCAGGCATTGCAGGTTCTTGTTGCTCTTCAAATACTTGTTTTACCGTTTCGCTTGGGGTTGGTATGTGGCGATCCTTTCCCAAATGTTTTTCACAGAGCCTTTCCAGTATACCAGTATCTCTTTTTAATGATTTAGAGATCGTGGAATATTCGTTGGTTTTAACAAATTTCTTTAGTTTTGTGGAATTGCTTCGTTGCCATGCTTTATTGAGCTTTTTTTCTGTCGCGTCGCCGGTGGGCTCATCTTTTGGCAAGGGAGCATAAAAAACCTTAAGGCCAGAATGGATGCTAATACTGGGTTCCATTGTGAAGTACTTTACCCGATCAAAATAAATAATACCTTTGAACGTAAGTCACGCATTAAGTTTCATTTTATAAAAAGTCCTGTGTACTGGCAGTCAATATTGACGTGGCCAATATTGAAGTGGCCAATATTGAAGTGCTATTGGTGGCTGCCTGAATGTTTACCGATCGTTATGACCAAGATCTCTTTCTGGCGCGATGACATCCCTAACCTTTTGTTTGATGATTTTTGGTTGTGGGAAGCCGTTGTCTTTCTTCCGCTCCCAGATTTCTTCACCGTTCAGTCGTATGACAAAAATACCACCGGTACCCGGCTTCAAACGCACTTCACCAATATCCGTGCTGAATGTACTGAGCAGTTCCTGTGCTAACCAGGCAGAGCGAAGTAACCACTGACACTGGCTACAGTACTCAATCTCGATAATGGGCTTTCCTGACATGACCTGCTCGCTTAGAATTCGCTGTTTTTGTTGGGCAATTTATCGACTTAGGGAAGCTGCAGTTAAAAATATACCATCGTCATCCCCGCGCAGGCGGGGATCCACGGCTCGCAATGGATTCCCGCCTGCGCGGGAATGACGGATGACTGGTACTTTCTACAATGCCACTTCCCTTAGCATGATTGAATCGCCCGGCATGATCAATCTCCAAAGGTGAACTGCATGGATTCAATCGTTGATCCGGCCATTGAGGACTACTGCCAGAATCTTACGTCTGGTGAATCCGCCCTGTTAGCAGAACTAGCGCAGGCAACGGCCGACCGAACCCGTTATCCGCTCAACCTTTCCGGCAAGCTGGTGGGGCAGACTCTGAAAATGCTGGTGCAGCTCAGCCGCAGTAAAACTGTGTTGGAAATCGGAATGTTTACCGGCTATGCGGCTCTCTCCATGGCCGAAGGATTGCCAGAATACGGTGTCGTCTATGCCTGTGAAACCAATCCTCGTTCCATCAGTATTGGTCAGGAGTTTTTTGATCGGTCTGAGCACGGGCATAAAATCAAAGTACTGTTCGGCTTGGCACTGGATACCATTCCACAGATTTCTGAAAAAATTGATTTGGTCTTTCTGGATGCGGACAAGAAAAAATACCGCCATTATCTGGATTTGGTGTTGCCCATGATGAATTCAGGCGGCATCGTGGTGATTGATGATGCGCTCTGGAAAGGCAAGGTGCTTGATCCGCAGGAAGAACGAGATCAAGTGATTGCCGATTTGAATCGTTATGTCTACGAGCACCCGGGGCTGGAAAACTTGCTACTGCCTGTCCGGCACGGCATTAATATCGTGCGTAAACTTTAACCACGAATGTTCACTTTTTTCACTATTATTTTCTTGCTCGTTAAGCAGAGAGCCGGAGGGTGATACATGATTATTTATGAAGTGAATTGTTTAGTGGATGATGAAATTGCAGACGACTACCGTGAGTGGCAAAAAGGACATGTTGCCCAGATGCTGGGAGAAGAAGGGTTTGAAAGCGCTGAGATTATGAATTTGGTGGACGATGACCGACTGGTTGAACGACCATTTTCACAAGGTATATCGGTCCGGTATCGAGTGAAGAATCAACAGGCTCTCGATCATTACCTGAACCAGCGGGCTTCTATGTTCTGGCAGCAGCGTTCGGATCGCTTTGGTAAGCAGTTTTCCGTATATCGACGTGTACTAAAGGAGTGAGCATGAGCAGCCATGGTCTTCTAATCAGAGAAGTGTTTTCCGTTTACCGTTTTCCGTAAAAGCACAAGCAGCAAGGCTTTACGGATAACGGATAACGGATAACGGATAACGGTTCTGGTTAAATGTGGAAGTTATTTTGTGACAGTTCCTTATCCGTTATAGCTAGCAATCAGTTGTTGAATTTCACCACTTTCGTGCATCAACTTTAACTGATTGTTTAGCTTCTCCACCACGGCAGGGTCTGTGTCCTTGTGCATGGCCAGCCACAGACTGCTTTCATTGATTTTAAATACGGATTTCACCGGTACTCTGAAGTTGGAGGCGACATAAGGCCCAGTCAGAGAGCTGGATGCCCATAGCTGAATTTTACCAAGCTTTAACTTAACAACGTTCAGAGCATCGCTCTTCGCTTGTTCCATATTTACCTGTTGTTCAATCAGGTAATCCGAGATGCCATCGTATTCATAGGAGCCCACTTTGAAGTTCTTCAAATCAGCCAGAGAGCTGACGCTGATGTCACTGTCCGCCAACGCGAGAATCACCCAGTCTTCATGGTACAGCGGGCCGACCCATTGAAAATGCTCTTCACGTTCCGGCGTGCGGAATGCGGAGTAGACGCCGTAAGCAGGCTTGTCTTTGGCGCTGTTAAAGGCTTTATCCCAATCGCTCATTAATGTGAACTCGGTGGTATACCCTGAGGACTCGAACAGCTTTCTCATAATGTCAGTGGCAAACCCTGATACCCGGTCGTTCCGGGCAAAGGAGGTGCCATTATTCGTCATATTTAATGGCGGAAAGCTTTCAGTGACCAGATGGAAATTATTGGCTTGAACCTGGGCCGCTAATGCCAGCAATAGCAATGAGAGGCATGGAATGCGTCGAAACTTCATAGTGATCCCTACAGCGAAAATGGGAAAAAATGGTTTATTGTGCGGCAATTCTAAGGGAAAGTGCGGAAGACCGAAATAGCTTATAACCAAAGGATTTAAATTTACTGCGCGGCGGCAAGAGAGCGAAGTCTTTAGGCCCTCGGGTCCCGTGAGCTGACAGACAGTAAGTGATCGGGGTGAGTGCACGCAGCCAACAAAGACGATGGGTATCATTAAGTTCAGGAATATTTATAGTACATATAAGTCTTTGTAGTTATATATGGTGAGTTTTATAGTTCTTGGAAAAATATTATACAGAGGGCGTTATGCAACTGGAGTCAATTAATCAGGAACTGTCATCGAAGGATCCTGCTTTTATCATTCAGTGGGCACTGGATCAGGCAAAGAACCCAGTGTTGACCACTAACTTTGGCCCTCATGAAGCGGCCATTCTTCACTTGGCTGTGCAGATTAAGCCAGATATCCCGGTCATTTGGATCGACTCCGGTTATGGCACAAAAGCCACCTATCGCTTTGCTGATCAGCTGATAAAACAGCTGAATTTGAATATTCAGGTATTCCATCCGGAATACAGTCGTGGTTTTCGGGATGCGATTTATGGTGGTGTTCCGGAAGTGGATACACCAGAGCATGATGAATTTACCCGACAAGTAAAGCTGGAACCTTTTGCTCGAGCCATGAAAACAGTGGCGCCAGACGTTTGGCTGACCGCGATTCGAAAAGATCAGACGGATTTTCGTAAAGGGTTGGAAGTAGTCAGTAAGACTAATGACGGCTATCTGCGTGTGGCACCGGTACTGAATTGGAACGAACTTGATGTGGAAGAGTATCTGGTTACCCAGGATCTTCCCCTTGAAGAAGATTATTACGACCCTACTAAAGTATATGGAAACCGCGAGTGTGGTCTCCATACGACAACGTCAAAATAAATCTATTTTTTGCCCCCGCCACGGCAGTCCGGTGTGTCCGGTGCTGCCTGCTCACGAGCCAGCCATTCATCCGGTGTATAGGTATGTAATGCCAGTGCGTGAATACTGTCTCTCATCTCATCAGCCAAAGCGCCATATATTAACTGATGCCGTTTTACCGGCAGCTTGCCTTTAAATAACTCACTGACGATCACCACCTTGAAATGCGATTCAGACCCTGGTGGGGTGTTGTGCATATGACTCTCGTCCATCACATCAAGAAAGCTGATAGGAAAGGTGTCATTCAGTTTACTTATGATTTTCTCTCTCATGCTCATGCATCGCTTCCTCAATCAGATGGTTGGTCTGAGCATATTAAGCTCAACCCGATGGTTTCATTATCTCCCATTAGCCGATTATATAACGGTGTGACATCACACAATAGATTAAAAAAATGTTCTTTATGGCTGAATAATTTTCTTGGTCTATTCTCAAACCACACAACGGATCAGTGACGAAAAGCTGGCTTGGTAAGTTGTACGGCAATGGATTTGTATTACTTAATAAATGTAAAGGTGTAAATCCTATGGAGCCGAATAAGAGTAAGAAATCCGCCCGGGGTGCAGCGTTTTCACTATCAATGTTAGCGGGTTCAATTATAGTAGCCTTGTCGTCTTCAGGTGTGATGGCAGCGGATAAAGACAGTAGGCATCATCAGATACCCTATGCATTAACTAAAGAAAATAAAAACAATCACATCGACAAGCTACCTTCGAAAGCCTGTCAGGAAAAAGTAAAAAAAGGGTGTAATCATGGTTTAAGCGTATCGGAATCTTTTAAGTTTCATGATCAGGTGGCGTGTCTCGATCTGGAGGACCCTGCTCAAACGGATAGGTTATTACAGTTTGTTGATCTCCGACTTGCGGAGCACCAGTTGGACGAAGACGTGGTGATTATCAATGAGTGTGATGATGCAGTCTCCTCTGACGTGGTTGTGCCTATTGCTACTCCAGAAATGAGCGACACTGGCTGGATTTCATCAACGGTTGTATCAACAATTGCATCGACGGATGTGCCCTCGGATGATCAGTCGATGCCAGTGACCAACTCGGTCATGGAAAACGGTAAGACGACTGATGAAACAGTCATTAAGGAAAAACCAGACCATGCACTTCTAAACAGAGATAAGCTAGAAAAAACAGATCAGGTGACCGCAAAAATCATCACTCCAGTAGAAGCCATTGTGGCTGATCAACCTTATTTAGAGCAGGACAAAGAACAAGATAATGGTTCGACAGTGGCGCTGACTGAAATAAATGAAGCGCCTTCTGAAACACCGTTACAATCAGGCAGTATGGATGACACAACATCACCGAGTGTTATTCAGGATTCAGTCGTTGTGATATCACCAGATAAATCCACAACGAAGTCTGTAGTCACAGAGAAACCAATATTAACAGAGAAGGATAAAGAGCAAGCACGCATCGATCGAGCTATTGCTCGGCGAGAAGAGCGGAAAAGAAAGATTACAGAATCTCAAAAAGGTAATGCACCGGCTGAGCAGTCAACAATAACGATGGATAAAACAGCCACAGGTGCTGGCAATGTCATTGTGTCCAATCCGGTAACGGTAGTTAGTGAGACAGCACCAGTGACGAATTCTGCCTCTCTTTCTAAGAAAGAAAACACCGTGCTGCCAGAAAAAAGAGAGAGAGGTGTTTCGCCGATAGAGCCAAGACCAGAAAAAACATGGATTGAGCCCAGTGATTCAATTGCAGTATTACCTGGCGCTGAAGAGAAAAATGCAAGCGCGGCTGCATCTGCAAACTGCGACAGCTGTGATCAGGTATCCGGACGGCCCGTTGCCTATCGAATTGCCAACAGTGAAGAAGACCCAAGAATCTTTAACTTTGACCAAAGCATTACTCAACGCTTCAAGTCTAAGGGTGCCTATCTGGATAAAGGTAAACATCGGGACAATGTCGTAAAAGATAAAAGCGGTCGTGATTTCCTGAATGTAATGGCCTTCTGGGATGTGCTGGTTGAAACTCAGGATGACGGTGAAAAATTATACTACGGAAATATCCAGTTTCCATTAGGTAGCCGTCACCCAGCCATTATCAAAAGCCTACGGTCTGGTGACCAGCTAGAGTTAGGATGCAGAACAGATGAAGTGGTCGTACTGAAAAGCTTTGAAACCGAAGGCGTTGATTATTCCCATGGGCTGGTGGATGCATATCTGGCCTATTCAACAGAAATGCCTGATGGCAAAACCGCGTATCAAGAGGTGGTACGACAGCCGGCGTTCAGTCTGATCAACGTAGAATCTGGCTGCATGGCAAAAGAAAAATTCTCCAAGAGGGATGTTGATCCCGACAAAATGGGTAATGACCACATACTGGCGGAACTTCCTGTTCGTGAGTGATAACTAATACTAATTCTGCTTGATCAGCATCAGGCGGAGGCCAGTTTGTGCGTCGGAGTGAACCCATGCACTAAACGGATCACCGCCTGCTTTTCTTTCAATTAAACATTCAATAACCAGTAAGTCGTCACTGACGTCTGCTACTGGATAATGACCTTCAAAACCTTCATGGTTAACCAAATAAACCTGATCGCCCTTGCTGATAGAAAAAGGGAGACGTGTTGACATGGTTAACCTGATTTCAGTAGGGCTTAATTGAGTGAGACCAGTGATGATCCCGGGAACTTCATCTCTCAAGGGTAAGCGAACGGTGATGTCTTCAATAACGTGTGCCTGACAGGCCAGCATGAAACCTTTGGCAGTCTGTTTCTCGGTGAGGAATTGCTGACTATCCGCTGGTGGCTTACCTTCTGTAACTTGTAGAAGGCAGGAGTGGCATACTCCGGCGCGACAAGAAAACGGCACGCTGGCTTTTTGCTTTAATAGTCCGTCCAACAGGTTTTCGTTGTCATCCAGTTGAAAACACTGGCCTTGAAATTCGATGGCTGGCATAAAAAACTCTGTATTAAACCCTTTCGGATGCATTCTATCGTTTTCTAGAAGGTTGTCAGCAATAAATAGAATTCAGATTTTCCTGCTGGAACGTTACCTTAAATGCCAAATCAATAGATTGTTTGAGAAACGTTCTCATATAGAGTGACATTCCATGGTAATTCATGCTGTTTATCAATGTTTATTACTAACTTCCATTGGTATAATCGGCGGCAATAATAAGAACCCAATGGGTTTGCAAGTCGCAGTGGTCGGGCAGCGCCCGCAGGAAAAGGGGTAAACATACCAATGAGTGTTGTGATCCGGGAAGATGATGTCATTCTCAGCGTTGCGGATGCGCTGCAATTTATCTCCTATTATCATCCAATTGACTTCATCACTGCGGTGTATGAAGCCTATCAGAAAGAAGAGTCTAAAGCGGCAAAGGATGCCATGGCTCAGATTCTGGTGAACTCCCGCATGTGTGCAATGGGAAAGCGCCCGATTTGTCAGGATACGGGTATTGTCACCATCTTTGTTAAAGTTGGGATGAATGTACGCTTTGAAACAGACCGGTCTCTCGATGATTTGATCAATGAAGGTGTGCGCCGCGCATACACGCATCCTGATAATGTCCTCCGAGCTTCTGTGCTCGAAGATCCTGCCGGCGCTCGAAAAAATACCAAAGACAACACACCCGCTGTCATTCATATGAGCTTGGTGCCAGGATATAGCGTAGAGATTGAACTGGCGGCCAAGGGTGGCGGCTCAGAAAACAAATCGAAAATGGTTATGCTGAACCCATCAGACAGCATTGTCGATTGGGTGAAGAAAACGGTACCAACGATGGGGGCTGGCTGGTGTCCACCGGGCATGTTGGGTATTGGTATTGGCGGTACCGCAGAAAAAGCCATGTTGCTGGCCAAAGAATCTTTAATGGAACCTATTGATATCCATGAACTGCGTCAACGAGGCCCAAGCAACCGAGTAGAAGAACTTCGTCTTGAAATTATGGATGAGGTAAACAAGCTGGGTATTGGTGCCCAGGGGCTGGGTGGGTTAACCACCGTGCTGGATATTAAGATCAAAGATTATCCGACACATGCCGCCTCTTTACCCGTTGCCATGATTCCAAACTGTGCCGCTACACGACATGCGCATTTTACGCTTGATGGTAATGGCCCAGTTTATCAAAAAGCACCTAATATTGATGATTATCCAGAAGTCAGCCTGGATATGGGCGAGGGCGTACGCAAGGTTAACGTAGATAACCTAAGCCATGAAGAAATCAAAACCTGGCAACCCGGCGACACTGTACTGTTATCAGGAAAAATCCTCACCGGCCGTGATGCTGCGCATAAGCGTATGGTAGACATGATCACCAAGGGTGAAGAACTACCGGTAGAATTGAAAGGTCGCTTTATCTACTACGTAGGCCCTGTCGATCCGGTGCGTGATGAAGCCGTTGGTCCTGCAGGCCCCACCACATCAACGCGAATGGATAAATTTACCCGCACCATGTTGGAAGAAACGGGCCTTGCCGGAATGATTGGTAAAGCAGAGCGAGGCCCTGTGGCTATTGAAGCCATCAAAGATAATGAATCGGTCTATTTGATAGCAGTTGGTGGTGCAGCTTATCTGGTATCTAAGGCGGTTAAAAAAGCAAAAGTCATAGCTTTTGAAGACCTTGGCATGGAAGCAATTTATGAGTTTGAAGTGGAAGACATGCCTGTAACCGTAGCGGTTGACTCCAGAGGGGAATCTGTACATATAACAGGGCCGCAGATCTGGAAAAAGAAAATTGAAGAGCAGGTGCTTGAAATAAAGTAGCGCTTCAAAATCAAGCGACATAGGGCAGCCAAACATAGGCTGCCTTGTTATGATAATTTTGCGAACACTGTCGCACAATTTATAAAATAAACGTAATTGGACGTATTTATAACACTCTATGTGTACTGTATTATCTTTTGTAGGATAACTGCCCCCCCCCCTGAATGCTCTAAAAGATGGAATCGAGGGCGGTAGCGTGGATGTTTGTTTTACAGTCTGGATAATGGGCTCTTAACCGCATTGCCTCCTTTATTCAGTACATGGGTATAAATCTGTGTAGTTCGAATGTCTTTATGCCCCAATAACTCCTGAACTGTACGTATATCGTAGCCATCTTCAAGTAAATGCGTGGCAAAGCTGTGGCGAAATGTATGACAGGACGCGTGTTTTTCGACACCAGCAGAGCGGATAGCTGATTTCACCACATTCTGCAGCTGACTATCGCTCAGATGATGGCGACGGGTTAAGCCGGACCTTGGATCGACAGAAACCTTTGGAGATTGAAAAATATACTGCCAGTGATAACTTTTTGCTTCGCTGGGGTACTTTTTTGCAAGGGCATTGGGCATCCAAACCTCATGATGGCCATCAATTTGATCCATCTCATAAAAGTGTCTTGTCTTTTGCATTTGTTGCTTTAATGATGGCTCTACCGGTTCCGGTAAAATAGTGACTCGATCCTTTCGGCCTTTCCCATCACGAACAATGATGCAATGGTGGTCAAAGTTCACATCTTTAACGCGCAGACGCAAAACCTCCATTAAGCGAAGGCCGGAACCATAAAGCAGCTGAACCATCAAGCGATTAGTCCCAGCAACTTGCTCAAGAATCGTTCTTACTTCATTACGAGTAAAAACGACAGGTAGCTTCTGAGAAGGCTTTGCTCTTACAGCATCAATACCGACCAACGGCCGATCAAGTACTTCTCTGTATAAGAATAGAATCGCCAGCAATTCCCGCTGAAGTGATTCCAGTCAACAGCACCAAGGCTTCTAGCCAGTTTTACTTATTCCGGAATCGCAAA
>NZ_CANMAO010000052.1 GCF_947495845.1 uncultured Endozoicomonas sp.
ACAAAGGCACAAAGACACAAAGAAGAGCAAAAGCTTTTTAGGTAAGAGCTCTTATTAAAAAGCTTTTGCTTTTCCTTCGTGCCTTTGTGCCTTTGTGGTTCAAAGCTTTTAAGGCTTTTATGAAAAAGATATATGTTGCTGGCCACCAGGGGATGGTGGGTTCGGCTATTGTTCGTCAGCTTTCTGAACAGGCTGATGTTGAACTGGTGACCCGGAGTCGCCGTGAGCTGGACCTGACCAGCCAGAGTGCCGTGGCTGAGTTTTTTCAGTCTGAACAGATTGATCAGGTGTATTTGGCTGCGGCGAAAGTGGGCGGTATTCACGCCAATAACACGTACCCTGCCGAGTTTATTTATGAAAACCTGATGATGGAGTGCAATATTATCCATCAGGCTTATGGGGCAGGTGTTAAACAGTTGTTGTTTTTGGGTTCGAGCTGTATCTACCCGAAAATGGCGCAGCAACCGATGGTGGAAAGTGAATTACTCAATGGCCACCTGGAAGCCACCAATGAGCCTTATGCCATTGCAAAGATTGCCGGTATCAAGTTGTGTGAATCATACAATCGTCAATACTGTGTTGATTACCGTTCGGTGATGCCTACCAACCTTTACGGTGAGAACGACAACTTCCATCCGGAAAACAGCCATGTAATCCCAGCCATGATGCGCCGTTTCCATGAAGCGAAACTTCGTGGTGATAAAGAAGTGGTTGTTTGGGGTACCGGAACGCCGATGCGGGAGTTTCTTCATGTGGATGATATGGCAGCGGCCTGTATCCATGTGATGAATCTGGATAAGACGATTTACAGCGAACATACTCAACCGATGATGTCTCACATTAATGTGGGCACCGGGGTGGATTGCACCATTCGTGAACTGGCTGAAACCATGAAGCAAGTGGTGGGATTTGAGGGTGAGATTGTGTTTGATACCACCAAGCCCGATGGTGCGCCTCGCAAGCTGATGGATGTTTCGCGGCTGGAACGGCTGGGCTGGAAGGCATCGGTTTCTTTGCAAGATGGGCTGGGAATTACTTATGGGTGGTTTCTGGAACATGCTGCGGAGTTGCGGGCGGTTTGATTTTTTTGAACCACAAAGACACAAAGACACAAAGACACAAAGGAAAAGATGAAAAGCTCTTTTATAAAAAAGCTTTCGCTCTTCTTTGTGCCTTTGTGTCTTTGTGGTTAAAGGCTTTTAAAAGATGTTGGAGCTGGAAACCTTTAAAAAGGTGGTGGCCTCTACCCCACTGGTATCGATCGATTTGATTGTTCGCAATAATCAGGAGCAGGTGCTGCTGGGGTTGCGGAATAATCGTCCTGCTCAGGGGTATTGGTTTGTGCCCGGTGGGCGGATTCAGAAAGATGAACGATTGGAAGATGCCTTTCGTCGTTTAGTAGCGGTTGAGCTTGGGGTGGATGCTGAAATGGCTGATGCCCGGTTTTTAGGCACTTATCAACATTTTTATGCCGATAACTTTTCTGGTGAAGATTTCAGCACGCATTATGTGGTGCTGGGTTATGAGCTGACTTTGGATATAAACCTGAACGATCTACCTTCAGATCAGCATCAGGATTACCGCTGGTTTACCGTTGATGAGCTGCTGGTTTCTGAGCAGGTGCATCAACATACTAAAGATTATTTTTTGTGAGTTGTGAGTTGTGAGTTGTGAGTTGTGAGTTATGAGTTATGAGTTAAGAGTAGAAAAGCGGTGCTTGAACTCATCCCTCACCCCTCAAAACTCATAACAACATTGCAACTCAAATCATGCCTAAATACGAATCATAACAGGCAATAGAAAATTTGATAAAATACGGCAATGCCGTATAATCAATAATCTATGATTTTCATCGAAACAAGCAAATTTACCAAGCTGCTTCCTGATTATTTGTCGGATGATGAATACAGAATGTTGCAATGGCACCTACAGGAAAAGCCTGATTCAGGCGACATTGTTCGTGGTAGTGGCGGAGTGCGAAAAGTTCGTTGGGCCACAGAAGGGAAAGGTAAAAGTGGCGGCGTTAGAGTCATTTATTACTGGAAAAACAGTGACCACGAAATGTGGATGCTAACCATTTACAGTAAGTCTGAGCAAGCATCTTTGCCTGGCCACATTCTTAGAAAAATTGCGGAGGCTATCGAAAATGAGTGAACGAGATATCGGTCAAGAAATTCTTGATGGCATCGAAGAAATTAAAGCCTTTAAGGCTGGCAAAGGGGAGCTGAAGACCTCTGTTCTATCAGATCCATCACCAGCAAAAGAAATCAGAAAAAAGTTACAACTTTCCCAGTCAGCATTTGCGGGCTTTATGGGTGTTAGTATCCGAACGGTACAAGACTGGGAACAAGGGCGTAGAACGCCACAAGGCCCAGCAAAAGCTTTGCTCAGAATTGCAGAGCAATGCCCGGAAGTGTTTCAAGAAATACGCTAAACCAACCTTAGAGCTTCACTAGTTAGCAGACTGGTACCACGATCAATTATCAGAGAATGCCTGAGTTACATCAGCAGGTCCGTTGAAATACCGCAACCCAAAAACTATCACTCATAACTAAACCAATCATGAATTTAATACCCGTTATCATGTCCGGCGGCTCTGGTAGTCGCCTCTGGCCACAGTCCCGTTCTCTCTACCCTAAACAGTTTCTGCCGTTGGTGAATGACCAGACCATGCTGCAGAATACCATTTCACGGCTGGACGGGCTGGAATTTATTTCTGCGCCTTTGGTCATAGCCAATGAGGAGCATCGGTTTCTTGTAGCAGAACAGTTTCGGCAGATGGGCCGGAAAGCTTCATCAATTATTCTGGAACCTGTGGGGCGAAATACAGCTCCTGCAGTGGCTCTGGCAGCACTGAAAGCAGTGGCCGTATCTGAAGAAAAAGATCCTTTGTTACTGGTGCTGGCTGCGGATCATGTAATTCAGGATGTTCAAGCATTTCATCAAGCGGTTGAGGCGGCTTTACCAGCAGCTCGTGATGGTAAGCTGGTCACGTTTGGTATTGTGCCTACTCATCCGGAAACGGGTTATGGCTACATAAAAGCGTTGAACCACAAAGGGTCGGTTAATGATCCCTTCAAAACCGACACTTCCACCATCCATGGTGGTCGCACAGAGGCACGGAGAAAAGACGAAAAGCTTTTAAAAGAAAACTCCGTGACTCCGTGCCTCCGTGGCAAATCTTCTTGCATGCCTGTTGAACAGTTTGTGGAAAAGCCAGATCTGGAAACGGCTCAGGGTTATTTAGCTTCCGGTGACTACTACTGGAACTCTGGCATGTTCCTGTTCAAAGCCTCCCGCTATCTGGAAGAATTGAATCAGTTCCGCCCTGATATTTTGGAAGCCTGCCAGAAAGCCATGGAAGTGCAGAATGCGGATCTGGATTTTGTTCGCTTGGATGAAATGGCGTTCAAGGCCTGCCCCGATGAATCCATCGATTATGCGGTGATGGAAAAAACGGAAGACGCCGTTGTTATTCCTTTGGATGCAGGTTGGTCTGATGTAGGCTCTTGGTCATCGTTGGCGGATATTTCTGAAAAAGACGACGCCGGTAACTCCACTCTGGGCGATGTTCTGCTGCAGGATACCCGCAACACTTATGTGCGCAGTGAGAAAAAACTCATTGCTACGGTGGGTGTGGAAGACCTGGTGATTACCGAAAGTGACGATGCCATTCTGGTAGCCCATAAAGACCGGGTGCAGGATGTTAAAAAGATCGTTGACCGTTTAAAGGCCGAAAACCGCACAGAAGTAAAACTGCACCGCAAAGTCTATCGTCCCTGGGGAGCCTACGATTCCATCGATATGGGTGACCGTTTTCAGGTGAAACGCATTACCGTTAAACCCGGCGCACAGCTCTCGTTGCAAATGCACCATCACCGTGCCGAGCACTGGATTGTGGTAAAAGGCACCGCACTGGTCACCAATGGCGATCAGGAAATTCTGCTCACCGAGAACCAATCGACCTATATTCCCATTGGCACTGTTCACCGACTGGAAAACCCGGGTAAGTTTGATCTGGAAATGATCGAAGTGCAGAGCGGCGGGTATCTGGGTGAGGATGATATTGTGCGGTTTGAAGATACGTACGGGAGGGCGTGATTGACGCTACCCGCTTTCCGCCTCCCGCTGCCCGAAAAAGCACCGCTTTTACCTTTGGCGGGTAAACGGACCGCGGGTAGCGGGCGACGTTCTTTAAGTCTACCCCCGCTTTCCTTGATCCAGCTTTTCGGCCAGCCAGGTTTTAACCACCGCCTGCCGGGCAATACCCAGTCTGGATGCTTCGCGATCAAGAGCCGCAATCATCCATTCCGGGAAGTCGATATTGATTCGGCGGGTTTCCAGGCCGGGGCGTTGAGCGCTGGACCAGTCAATATGTTCATCAATGCTGTCGTGGCCTTCATCAAAGGCCTGGTCGAACTCTTTAGCTTTCATAGGCGGTTATCTCTTTGGGTCTTGAGCGACGCACCGAAATAATTCGGGTTTTATCGTTACGGGGCGTAAACACGGCAGTCCAGTGCTTCCCGGTGTATTTGGCAATGAGCAGAAAACGAGGCTCCTCAGAAGTCATGGCCTTGATGACCACTCTGTTTTCATCCTCCCAGAGGCTCTGAGCCTGATCAAAGTCAATGCCATGCTTTTTCAGGTTGCTGAGACTCTTTGCCAGATCATACTCAAACATTTTTGTGTAGGTGTCTTATATATATCTACAGGGCACCTTAAATATAGGTCAATATATACCATATTGCCATTTTAGGTATTTTTGATGAGTACTCTCTCTTGCTTTAAGGCCTACGATATTCGTGGCCGCATGCCTGATGAATTGAATGAAGATATTGCCTGGCGTATTGGCCGGGCAACGGCTGAATACCTCAAGCCCAAAACCATGATCGTGGGTGGTGATATTCGTCTTTCTACTCCGGAGTTAAAAGCGGCACTGAGTGATGGGTTGCGAGCCGGTGGTGCCGAGGTGGTGGATATTGGTCTGTGCGGTACGGAAGAAGTTTATTTTGCCACCTCTCACCTGAAAGCCGATGGCGGTATTATGGTGACCGCCAGCCATAACCCGAAAGACTACAACGGCATGAAGCTGGTGCGGGAAGAGAGTAAACCCATTTCTGGCGATACCGGGCTGCGGGAGATTCAGCGGTTGGCGGAAGAAGTGTTTACCGAAGCTTTCAGTACACGACCAGACAGTTCATTGGTGTCTTATCAGAAGGTCAGTAACCTTGATGCTTATGTGGAGCATATTCTGGGGTATATCAAACCGGCAGAACTGAAACCTCTGAAACTGGTGGTGAATGCCGGTAACGGTGCTGCCGGGCATGTGATTGATGCCATTGAAGAACGGTTCAAAGCCCTTGATGTGCCGGTGGAATTTGTGAAGATTCACCATGAGCCGGATGGTAATTTTCCCCATGGGATTCCTAATCCGCTGTTACACGACTGTCGGCAGGCAACCATTGATGCGGTGCTGGAGCATAACGCCGATATGGGCATAGCTTGGGATGGGGATTTTGATCGTTGTTTTCTCTTTGATGAGAAAGGTCAGTTTATCGAAGGGTATTATATTGTCGGGCTGTTGGGCGAGGCGTTTCTGGCGCACTATCCAGGTGCCAAGATTATTCACGACCCTCGCTTGACCTGGAACACCATCGACCAGATCACCACCGCAGGAGGTGTGCCGGTGCTGTGCAAAACCGGCCATGCCTTTATCAAAGAACGGATGCGGGAAGAAGATGCTGTCTATGGCGGCGAGATGAGTGCCCACCATTATTTCCGTGACTTTGCTTACTGCGACTCCGGGATGATTCCGTGGTTGTTGGTGGCGGAGTTGATGTCCCATAAAGGTAAGAAGCTGTCTGAACTGGTGGCGGAAAGGATTGCTCTGTTCCCATCTTCCGGTGAGATTAACAGTACGCTGGAAGATCCACAGGCGACTATCGATCGGATGCTGGCGATTTATGAAAAGGATGCCGTAGCGGCGGATCATACCGATGGTATCTCTCTGGATATGGGACAGTGGCGGTTTAATTTGCGGCTTTCCAATACCGAGCCGGTGATTCGGTTGAATGTCGAGAGCCGGAGCGATGTGGCGTTGATGGAAGACAAAACGGCTGAACTGCTGAGTTTAATTCGGAAGTGATTTGGAACCACAAAGGCACAAAGGCACAAAGACACAAAGAAGGGCAAAAGATTGGTAAGAGTAAAGCTCATACCATAGAGGCGCTTCTAAAAACTTTGTGCCTTTGTGTCTTTGTGGTTCACAAAAAAGGTTATAGATTTGGTACGGATTTTAGCATTGGGTTGGCTGGCCTTTATCGTCATCCTCTCCGCCAGTAAAAGCCTCGGCTATGGCCACTGGGCCTGGGGCAGTATTGAGCATTTTCTCGGCGGCAATCTGCAGATGCATTTTGTTTTCGCCTTTATTCTTTCGGCCCTGGCGCATCTGGCCAGCTCACGATTCTGGCACCGGGGCTGGTTGTTATTGCTGTTGGTGATTGGTTGTGCGCTGGATGAAGGCTTGCAGTTTGTTTTCCCTCTGCGTAGCTTCAACCCGATGGATTTTCTGGTGACCTGCGCTGGGCTATTGTTGGCTGCCTTGCCTTTTATGGTGTTGCAGTGGCGGCAGGTTAAAAGCTGTTGAACCACAAAGGCACAAAGACACGAAGGAAAAGATTAAAAGCTTTTTGGTAAGAGCTCTTATAAAAAAAGCTTTTGCTTTTCTTTGTGCCTTTGTGTCTTTGTGGTTCAAAAAAAAGATGGATTTTAGGTAAATGCCTACCTCGTTGTTATCGGGCCGTTCCCGGCTCCCTCTGTTTGCTCTGGTGGTGATGGATGTGCTTGTCGCTTTTGGTTGCGCCGAGCTGTCGGAATACCTGCGCTTTGGTGACCATGCCACCCATCATATCAACGCCATGGGGTTGCAGGCGCTGTTGTTGCTGGTGTTTTCTTTCTTGTGCGACGTGTATTCCCCCTGGCGGGGTAAACGCATCAGCGAGCGATTGTTTAAGGTGGGGCTTGCCTGGACGTTGTCGTTTGTTGCGCTGATCGCGTTTCTGGTGATGACCAAAAGCACCGAGCGTTATTCCCGTATCTGGCTGGGTACGTGGATTGTGCTGGCCATTCCTATGGCGTTGACCATTCGCTTTACCCTGTATCGGCTGTTGATGTCGTTCCGCCGTCGGGGGCGTAATACACGGCATGTGTTGATTATTGGCGACGGTCGTAATTTTGAAAACATGCGGGAGTATTTCTCCAAAGACAACGGCTATGGCTATCGGTTACAACATGTGATTCAACACGAGAACGATGAGCAGGCCCTGGCCGATCTGGATGGCTGGCTCGCGGCAGGCCATCAGTTTGATGAGTGTTGGCTCTGCCTGCCCTTTAATAAAAACACCATGCTCAAGCCGGTGATGTATGCCCTGCGCCACAGCACTGCGAATATCCGTTATATGCCCGGCCTGCAGGATTTGCCCCTGCTGAACCACACCATCACCAAGATTGGTAATTTTTATTCTCTGGATATCAGCTGCTCCCCCATGGACAGCGCCAATGCTGCTTTGAAACGCCTCTCAGATGTGGTGTTGGGTCTTATTGCCGTGTCGCTGTTAGCGCCGGTGATGGCGGGGGTGGCCATTGCGGTGAAGCTATCCTCCCCCGGCCCGGTGTTGTTCAAACAAAAACGTTATGGGGCCTCTGGCCAGCCGGTGGAGGTTTATAAGTTCCGCAGTATGAAGATGCATGTGGAAGGCGAAGGCAAAGTGACCCAGGCCACCAAAGGCGACCCGAGGGTGACAAAGGTGGGCGCATTTATCCGCCGCACCAGTCTGGATGAGTTGCCGCAATTTATTAATGTGTTGCAGGGAAGGATGTCCATCGTCGGCCCCCGCCCCCATGCCATTGCTCATAATGAGTATTATAAAGACCTGGTGGTGTCGTATATGAAGCGGCATAAAGTGAAGCCGGGCATCACCGGGTTGGCTCAGGTGAATGGCTTTCGGGGTGAGACGGATACGCTGGATAAAATGGCCAGGCGGGTGGAGTACGATCTGGAGTACATCAATAACTGGTCGTTGTGGCTGGATATTAAGATTCTGTTTGCCACGGTTCTTAAGGGATGGGTTGATCCGAACGCTTATTAAAAGCTTTTTTTGAACCACAAAGACACAAAGGCACGAAGAAAAGCAAAAGATTGGTAAGAGCAAAGCTCATAGTAAGCTCTTACCCATAAAACGCTTTTCCTTTGCGCCTTTGTGTCTTTGTGGTTCAAGATTGGTAAGAGCAAAGCTCATAGTAAGCTCTTACCCATAAAACGCTTTTCCTTTGTGCCTTTGTGCCTTTGTGGTTCAAAATTGGTAAGAGCAAAGCTCATAGTAAGCTCCTACCCATAAAACGCTTTTCCTTTGTGCCTTTGTGCCTTTGTGGTTCAAAATTGGTAAGAGCAAAGCTCATAGTAAGC
>NZ_CANMAO010000053.1 GCF_947495845.1 uncultured Endozoicomonas sp.
GGAGCGAGAGGATTTGAACCTCCGACCCCCACAACCCCATTGTGGTGCGCTACCAGGCTGCGCTACGCTCCGACGCGGTCTTGAATGGAGTGATCCCTCAAGACGCTGCGTATATTACCCAATAGCTCGCTATTTGCAAGACCTCGCAGCGCATATTTCTATTTCCTGCTTCATGTACTCGGTTATTATGTAATGCGCTTTTTGTTTTGCCTTCAGTGCATTTACTATTAACGAACATGTAACGATTCAAGGGTGAGAAATGAACGTATTTGGAAAGTGGTTGCTGGCCAGCCTGTTTATCATGGTGAGTGGTTATACTCTGGCGACAGAGCAGGGTGGCAAGCCAGCGTCGGTTGTTGATGCTGTGAGCCAGGTTGTTCTGCAGACCAATAAAGGCAACATCGTCCTTGATCTGGCGGAAGCCGAAGCGCCTGTTTCGGTCAGTAATTTTATTAACTATGTGGACAACGGCTTTTACGACGGTTTGATTTTTCACCGGGTGATTAATGGTTTTATGGTTCAAGGCGGTGGCTTTACGCCGGACATGACTCAGAAAGAAACTGAGAAACCCATTAAAAATGAATCCATGCAGCGTGGTCGTCTAGAAAATCATCGTGGAACCGTAGCGATGGCTCGCACACAGATTGTTGATAGCGCCACGTCGCAGTTCTTTATTAATTTGAAAGACAATCATTTTCTGGATGGTCAGTCCCGCAAGCCCGGATACACGGTTTTTGGGCGTGTAGTTGAAGGGATGGACATTGTTGACCAGATTGCCCGTGTAAAGACTGGCAACAGAGGCCCTTATGGTGATGTTCCTGTTGAGCCGGTAGTGATTGAAAAAGCCTATCTGTTGCTGGATGAATCCGACAATGGGGATTCTGAGGTGAAAGAGTCCTGATCGCTATGGATGAGTCGACTTCGGTTATTCAAGATCTGGTTCGGTCTCTTACAGCGGCAGCCAGTCAATGTGGCCAGCGTCGTTTGTTAGTGCTCTCCGGTGAAAAGAGCTGGTGTTTTGATCAGGCGTCAGAAGTCGTACGACTGTTAAATAATGAAAAATTACTGTGGGTTGGCGAGCAGGGAGAGTTGCCAGCTTTAGGCTATGCCGACCTTGCCAATATTGAGCTCATAAAAGCAAACAAAACCCGTGAACGGTTAGGTCGAGAGCATCAGCATATTATTTTTGATGCGTTCGCCGGTTTTGATGTGGATGCGTTTGGGGCGATCAGCGGCACATTATGCGCCGGTGGTTTGTTCGTTCTGCTCGTGCCGCCGCTGAATGACTGGCGTTATTATGCCGATCCGGAACATCGACGGATGCAGGTGTACCCCCAATCGGAGGAAGCGGTTTCAGGTTGGTATTTGCAGAGGTTGTCTGTTCTGGTTCGCACTTCTGATCAGTTATCGCTCTGGTGTCAGAGTGGTGAAGTTCGGATTCAACAACAGTCGCCATCGTCTGATATTCCGCAGGATATTGCTTCGTCACCCTACAAAACATTATCCCAACAGCAAGCCGTTGAGGCGATACATAAAGTGGTACGAGGCCATCGTCGTCGCCCTTTGGTGATGACTGCAGACCGTGGTCGAGGTAAAAGTGCTGCGTTGGGCATTGCCGCAGCGCAGCTGCTTAAAGAAGGGGTTGAGCAAATTCTCATTACTGCTCCGGCAAGAAAAACGGCAGATGTCTTTTTTTTCCATCTGCAACATGAGCTGGGAAATAGCCATGAGCTGGGAAAAAGCAGTGCTGAACTGATGGCAAAAGTGCGCTTTATTTCGCCAGATGATCTTATTCGCACCCAACCGGAAACCTCATTATTGCTGGTGGATGAGGCTGCTGCTATTCCTTCGCCGTTGCTGGAAATTATGCTGCAGAATTACAGCCGTCTTGTTTATGCGACCACGGTTCATGGCTACGAAGGCACTGGACGTGGTTTTGCCATACGTTTTAAAAAGATACTCAATGAGCAAGCACCTCAATGGCAGGAAACCAGGTTGACGGAGCCCGTCCGGTGGCGGGTAGGAGATACTCTGGAAGCGTTTGTGTTTTCCGCGTTGTTATTAAATGCGACGCCTGTTGAGATCGGCGAAGACGAATCCTTTGACCCAAGGCTTTGTCAGTTCCGTGAGTTGTCACCGCAGGCGCTGATTGCTGATGAAACGTTGCTGCAGCAATTATTTGGTCTTTTGGTGCTGGCTCATTACCAAACCAGTCCGTTCGATTTAAGACAATTATTGGACGGCGGCAATATATCAACCTTCGGTCTTTTTTCTCCCCAAAAAAAATTGGTGGGCGTGCTGCTTGCCGCAAGGGAAGGTGGTATTGAACCCGAGTTGAAGGACGGTATCTGGCTTGGTCAGCGGAGGGTGCGTGGCCATCTTTTGCCTCAGTCCCTGAGTAATCATCTTGGTTTGCCGGATGCTATTGCATTGTCGGGTATGCGGGTGATTCGAATTGCTGTTCATCCAAGTTGCCAGCGCTCTGGGTTGGGAAGGGAGATGCTGATTGCTTTTCAGGACTATGCAAAAGAGCAGGGGATTGATTATTTAGGAACCCTGTACGGTGTAACTAAGGACCTTCTGACGTTTTGGTCGGATTCTGGTTACAAGCCTGTCAGAGTCGGGCTGACCCGAGATTCGGCCAGTGGTACTCATTCTGCCATGATGCTAAAACCCATTTCGGCGGCTGGCAGTCAATTGGTTGCAGCAGCCAAAGGGGCTTTTATTGACCAGTTCCACTGGTTGTTAATGGATGAGCTGCGTGATTTTGATCCTGAACTGGTGGCGGCGCTCTTCAAGAGTTTGTCTGATGATGTTCAACGTCACGGGCTTTGGCAGTTGTCAGAGCGTGACCGGCAGGAATTATATTCCTTTTGTGAAGGTCGGCGGCAATATGAAAACTGTGTTCACGCTATCAAAAAAGCCGTTGTTCTGATTATTTTGTCCGATACGCCTGAAGCTGTGGATGTCAGTCTTCTGGTGCGGCGTGTTCTGCAGAATCAGTCATGGGCATCAGTGGTTAGAGCCTGTGATTATTCTGGTGAGAAGCAGGGACGTACGGCCCTAAGAGAGGCGGTAAAAATTTTGAATGCCAAAGGCCATCTCTTAGCGTTATAGTGCGATCCTGATTACTAATCCAATGGAGCATCATAATGGAAAGGTTTACTGTTTTTGGTCGCCCGGGTTGCGGCTTCTGTGTTCGTGCCAAGCAGTTGTTGGATGCAAAAGGGTATCCTTATAAGTACGTTGATATCTACGAAGAAGGTATCAGCAAGGCGGATCTCTCCAAGACCGTGGGTAAAACCGTAGAAACCGTGCCGCAGATTTTTCACGGTGAACAATACGTCGGTGGGTGTACGGATCTGGAAGCTTATCTGCCTTCGCTGGAAGCCTGACTTTTATCAGGCGTAGCGATAAATCCTTGAATGAGGATTGTCGTTGATTTTCACCAGGCGGGCATCGCTGCGTTGCAGTCGTTCCTGTCTGGCTGTTGCATCAAAAGGTCGGATACGGTTGAATTCCGGTAGCGGCTGTCCGGGAGTCAGCTGAATAAACAACGGCAAAGGTGAGTTGATTTGTGCCGGATAATGTTTCTTCAGAGTGGCATCGGTATCCCTCAGTGCTTTTATATCATTTGACCAGGTGATGTTGGCTCGCAGATGGGGAGCCAGTATGCGCTTGATAATAACGACTTCTGTCTTTGGCATACCTTCCAATAGCCGTATATCGTCATTGATGGCAACGGAGGCGATGTATTTTTTCTGGAAGTGCTCAATGGCTTCTTCTGCCGTTAGTCGAACGGTACCGCTGTGGCTGGCAGCCCAGCTGAAACCAACGCGCTTTGGCGGTTCGGGAAACAGTTTCAGTTGCCGGTAGCATTGCACAAAATGCAGATGTTTGATCTGTAAACCACCTAATAACCCATCTCGTAAATCTTCCGATGCCTGTTCAATGGCTTCGACGCTGTCGCCAAAGAGCTTACGAAAATTGGCGATGGCTGTTTTGAAATCGTCACGACACTGATTCAGTTGTTGCCCAAGTTCCATCGTGGCGGCAGAGACACCAATCAAACCCGTCAGCCTTGCGGTTTCCTGTTTATTCTGTGTTTCGAGATACGTCAGTTTCGTCGCAGCATTTGCCGCCATTGAGCGGGCGTCGTCGTTCTCTCCGGCTTCCATAATCCAGACCGGTAAGCCGTTATCCGCTTCGACCGCTTCTCGAAACGTCCGGTTTTGATTGACCAGATCAATCAGAGACTCTCTGACGGCAATGCGTGCTGCAGCTTCCTGACTCATGTTCGAATCCTCAAGGTGCCAACCGCTCTATTTGCCAATCGTTCGACGGAAGTCGTGTGTAGAGGAAGCGATCATGGAGTCGGCTTGGTCGTCCTTGCCAGAATTCGATTTTCTCAGGCACGACGCGATAGCCACCCCAGAAATCCGGCAGTGGGATTTTTCCTTCTTTAAATTTACGTTTCATTTCTTCCAGCTTCATCTCCAGCACTTTGCGGCCAGTGATGACCGAGCTTTGATGAGAAACCCAGGCACCAAGCTGGCTGCCTTCCGGACGACTGGTGAAGTATTTCAGAGATTCAGCGGTAGAAATCTTTTCTGCCCGGCCGCGCACAATGACCTGTCGTTCAAGGGGAATCCAGGGAAACATAATGGCAACTTGTGGGTTGCTGGTGATGTCTTTGGATTTATTGCTGCTGTAGTTAGTGAAGAATACAAAACCGGAATCATCAAAATATTTGAGCAACACAGTTCTTAAAGAAGGAACGCCGTCAGCGTCAGCTGTCGCCAAACTCATGGAGTTGGGCTCAGGCAGTTGTGCCTGTTCTGCTTGTTGAAACCATAACTCAAACTGGGCAAACGGGTTCTCATCGAGGTTGTCCCGGTTGAGGCCTGCTTGAGTGTACTCTTCTCTTAAGTGACTGATATCCATGGCGGCACGGTCTTAGATAATGACTGATGATTGTAACTGGCTGAAGGTTACAGCGCCACTTTCAGCGACTCCCGGAATGGTTTTGGTGGTGTTGTTTGTTCACCTATAGAGCTTTCAATAACCTTGGAGACACTTGTTGCACAACCTGTTTACTGACCCGATTGGCGTACATGGCTGTTTCTGAAAACGTAGTATGGGTTAACGGCAGTGCCGATCCTTTGTTGTCGGGTGAAAAAGGATTGTCGCTAATACGCAGGCAATGAATCAGTGCCGACATTGCGGCATCTCCTGCTCCATTGGTGTTGACGGTCATGTCTCGGTTTATCATGCAGGCGGGTTCATGACAAACGATTTTGTAGGGTGACAGGCAGTTTTTTTTAAGTGCCGGATAATTATTAGTGCATTCATTGATTTTTATGATTTGTTCTGGATCGCACCCATTATTTTGGTATTCGTAGGGTTGAAAAGCATATGGGCGATCAATATAACCACAGAAATACAGTCCATTTTTTCCATCAGTGATGAGTGCCAGGTCTGTATAGTCAAGCACCTTCATGGCAGCTGCCGGAATATCCCGTTTCCCTGTGAGCGCTTGTGCTTCATCTCCATTCATGGCGGCGACCATGATATGTTTGGATAGATAGTTCTGCAGTTCAGTCGTCATATGTTGCACAAGATTTGCACTGCCCAGGGTCATAATAATGGGTTTGTGGTATTGATGGGCAAGTTCTACTGCACGCTGCGATGCGGCATATATCGGTTGGCTCTCATCCGCTAATGGGTACGCTGACATAATCAGGCAAGAGGATTCTTTAATGACCGACGCTTTGATGGCTTCAGCGGCCAGCTGATTAACATCGCCGAGAGATACACCAAAAGTACGTTCGCTATCATTAGAAATCAGCGTATAGGCACATCCAATTTGTCCTCCTTGAATAAGGCAAAGATCGTTTAAATTCATACCATTAAAGCTATTGCGCAAATAATGAAAGGCACGGTTGCCTGGTAAGGCCTCACTGATCACTCCAAATAATGTGGTTGAGGCGCCGGAAAGAACTGAGGTGTTGTGCAATGTATTACCGATGGTGCCACCTGCATTTTCAACACAGGCTTTTTTGTTATTGTTGATTAGCCTTTCCAGCTGTTCCGATTGATTTTGATTGATAAGTTGAGATTGGCCTTTTTGAAGCCCTAATTTTGCCAGCACTGAGTCATCAACCCCGGTAATGGTTATATCGAAAATCGTTTGATCAATACCGCAGGCGATATGTTTATAAGGGGTTGGTAATTCGAGTTTTTTTTGAATGTCGCGCAGATGAATTGGGGTGGAGTTATGGCATTTGTTCGTTCTGTCGCATTCAGAGCCGTAAGTTTCTGGTCTAGTGGAGAATTTATGTGGGGAGGGGCTTTCTCTAACGGGTTTGTGAATGACAGGGCTCGCTTTAAGCAAGTGTTGATTTAGAGGTCTATGAGCGGCGCTTAGGAATGCAGAATATTTTACAGCGACATATAGCATGTTGTTTATCCAAATAACCTTTTAGTCCTTTGGATAAACAATTAAGTTCAATTTTTTACTACTGATCCCAGTAACTGTCTTCCAGGCTCATCTCCCGCTCAGGCAGTGCCCGCGACAATCGGGGAGAACTCTGAGCCAGCACTTCAAAACTGACCCGGTTTGCATATTTGCACACTTGTGCAAATGAAGAGTAAGTAATCCACTGCTTATTGTGCTTGCTGGACGTTGGTAGCACCAGTCGGTGGTAATGGTTGGCTGCCATATCATGAATCAAGGCGGCTAACGCGCCGTCGCCGGCACCGTTGGTGTTTTTAATGTTCTTGGGCCCGCCCATATAAGGGCTGATGTGCGAATACACCTTCATGGGTTCTTCGCAGTCTTTTTGAAAGAGAGGACGGCTGAATTCAAAACGGTTGAAGTCACTGATGGCGCCGGAACGAATCGGGTTGTCCGTTTCTCGAGCCAGGGATTTCTCAGTGTAACCACTGAGGTAAAGCCCTTCAGCACCGGCGGTCAGCAGAACCATATCAACATACTGCAGCATTTTTTCGGAAGCTTGAACCGGGTCAGATTCACCGGTAAGCGCTTCTGCCTCTTCTTCATTCATGGCCGCTACATTGACGTAGTCGTTCATAAATCTCAGCAACGGTTCTTTGATGGCTTTCACCAGACCACGGGTGCCCAATGTCAAAATGACAGGGACGTCATGCTTTCGCGCTAATTCAGCCGCGTGAATCATCGCGTGGTAGATGGGCAGTTCCGGATTGGCTAAGGTGTATGCACACAATACCAGCGCAGAAGATTCGGCAATAATCTCTTCATTAATAAACTCAGAGCTGAGCTGATTCATCAGACCCGGGCTGATACCAAACGTACGTTCACCGTCGTCAGTAATTAAGGCGAAGCAGCGACCAATCGCGCCATTCACCGGTTGAAGATAAGTCAGGTCTACTTTGCTGCTGGTATTGCAAAGATAACGATAGGCGTAATCGCCCACATGAATGTTAGTACTCATCACGCCAAACTGAACCGAGCGGTCGTCTGCCAGCACTGAATAATTGTGCAGTGTGTTGCCAATGGTGCCGCCGGCAAACTGATCTTCGATCAACTCATTGTCGGTCAGGAACTCGTAGAGACGATTGGCGGTGTCATCATCAATCCACTGAGAAGCGCCTTTGTCTAAACCAAAGTCGTTTAGAACGGAAAGGTCGACACGGGCGGTGATGTCCACCAGGTTCTGGTCGATACCACAGACGTAGGTGTTGGTCTGACCAAACACCGAACTCTCCATGTCGAAGCGGTTGTTGGTGTTGACCGGGAAGTAATGCTTGATCTTTCGGCGACCGGGGAATTTCATGGGAAGGACTGTCTGACGGGAAAAAGGAAAAGCGGGATTTTCTACGAAAAAGCGCAAAATTTCCAGCGTTCATCAATGAACATAGTTAAGTCTGCTCTTGGTAAAAAGTCGTCAAAACAGTTAAGTCCTCTATCTATTGGCTCTTCAGGGATATCTGTGGGTAAAAAATGAACTGATTTAATGAAAAAAAGCACCAGCGATCAATTTCTGA
>NZ_CANMAO010000054.1 GCF_947495845.1 uncultured Endozoicomonas sp.
CCTGTGCGGCAGTGAACTGATTGCCCGGTTCCGATCCAGTTCGCCCAGTTTTCTAAGCTGCCTGTGCGGCAGTGAACCCATAAAAATTGAACATTTTGACTGCGTGTATTTTCTAAGCTGCCTGTGCGGCAGTGAACAAGCTGCCCAAACATTCCGCCACATTGGTAATTTTCTAAGCTGCCTGTGCGGCAGTGAACGTATTGCTACATCAATGGCCGTGGCGTTGAGTTTTCTAAGCTGCCTGTGCGGCAGTGAACATATAGTATGGCGAAAGTTGAGTGATATTTCTTTTCTAAGCTGCCTGTGCGGCAGTGAACTGGAACAGATGACTCTTGGTGCTTCTCGATACTTTCTAAGCTGCCTGTGCGGCAGTGAACTCGTAACAAAGTACCGCTACGGAGTGCTAGAATTTCTAAGCTGCCTGTGCGGCAGTGAACACCGTACAGAAGCCTTCTTCAGTGCGTGGCGATTTCTAAGCTGCCTGTGCGGCAGTGAACTCATGGGAAAGGTTTTACCATTACAGAGAAAATTTCTAAGCTGCCTGTGCGGCAGTGAACTCATGGGAAAGGTTTGACCATTACAGAAAAAATTTCTAAGCTGCCTGTGCGGCAGTGAACAGGAATTCTACACGTAAAAAATCAGCTACGGCAATGACTTAGGGTTGAAATAGGCTTTTTACCCTTTCTTTTTTAGTCACACCGTAACCGATTGTTTTTCATCGCATTTTTAAAGAACCATTTTTAAAGGGTCAAAAATGGGGTATAGCGCCATCAGCGCCTTTTTTTGCCAGCCCGTAGTGAGTAAAAGTCGATAGCTCTGCTTTCTTCACACTCTCTCTGGTGACAAACAACCGAAACCGCTCCTCATTACTCAGACTTCTGACCCAGATATAAGGGGCTTTGGTGAGCTGTGACTTTGCATTCGCTCTTTGTTTCAGCGCATCCTCCAGTGAAATATTCTGGCGTTTGCTGGCACGGCGTGCCAAACGTTCAGGGTTGGATTTGGTTTGTAGCCGCTGAAAACGGACATACTCTTCTATTTTTTCCGGAACCGGACGAATGGAAGTGATGTGCACATAATCCGATAGCCGTTCCAGCCATCGTGGCATAGCCAGGGTTTCCATAGTTGACTGACTCGGAGCAAAAACTCTCAGCTTACGACCTAGCCGATGTTTTTCGCCATGGTACTCCGGGAAGCCGATCCCAAAAGGAGAGTTCCCTTCAGCATCTTTGTTGTCAACCAGCGCAATATGCACCTGCCTGAACAGTTTCTCCCAGAGAAAGTGGTGGCCAATGTCATCGTCAGGCAGCAGGGTGATGTCAATATATACCTGCATTTTCACCTCTATTTATCGCTTTGGCCAAATACACCACCACGGACAAGTACTGCCATGACATAGTGCTCATCTTCGATACGTGGCAATGTTTCACCTCGCGCCCAGTTATCAAAGAACGTATAAAAATCCTGTTTGTCCTTCGGGGTGCGATAGGCTTTACCAAGATTGGTGACAGCACCATACGGTTCAACCGCTATTGGGCCGGCACTTTCTTCGATGTTATCGTAGTCCGGATACCAGGTGTCGATGGTACGCAGAGCATTACCAAGCTTCTGAGAATGCATGGCCGCTTTTCGGTCTTCGTCGTAGCTGTAGAGAATTTTGCTTTTTTCGCCTTTCCCTTTATCCAGAACCAGCTCCTCACTGGGATAAACTTCCTGGGCACGGCCAACCTTGGCATGGCAGACGATATCCAGAATCAGAAAATCGTCATCACTGGCCAGTACATTGGCAATACGGGCAGCGAGACTGTTGATCTGAGTGTCGTCTACGTCAAAATGACGGGTGCTGTACTGCGTGCCATCAAACGTCCATTGTTGTTCAGAACCTTTGTTCAGTACGTTGACGACAACTTCAACAGCTTCGGCGCCTACCCGGTTACGCCACAGGAACCGGCCATTGGCAATATTCAAGGCATAACGACGAGCCAACTCTGTGAAGCCCTGGCTTTCAACATAGGTTTTCGCTGCTTTTCCATAACTCTGTTTGAAGGCCGCGTTATTACACGCTGATGGTTGGTGAATACCGCCCAGCACCTTCAGGGTAAAATGCAGTGTCAGGGTGTCCTGATCCGGCCCTAAAGAGCAGGTGTCTACGGTTTGCAGATTGGCTTTTTCAACTTCTGCATTCAGTTTGGCCGGATCCCCTTTAATCGCTGCTTTCAGGCGATTGGAAATCGTTCCACGTACCGATTTTTCCTGCAAACAGAGCGGACTGGCTTCGTTGCGATTGTCCCAGCTGGTTCCGTACATATAACCGTCTGACGGAACCAGTTTTTTCTCGAATGCCAGTACTGAGGCAATGTTATCTTGTTTGGCCATGTTAATATCCTTTCCCGATTAGTAGTAATCAATGTTGCTGACACTGCCAGTGTCGTTAGTTATTTGCTGACACAGGTAAAGGCTAGACGCCTCATTAAAGTGGTATCGCCAGAGCATTTCATCCACGCTCTTTACACGATAAGGCATTTTAAATTCTCCCAATGTCACCACACTTTCAGCAAAGCAATGGGGTGTTTCTGGGTCACGCTGATTTTTGGCTTCACCGATTGGCGTAATACCATGAAAACCCGTAGCTATAGGAACAATCCAACCGGCTGGCTTTGCCGGCTCATCGTTTTTTTGGGGCTGCTTTTTGCGATGGCTGGACCAAACAACTTCCTCTTGGTCATTCCGCTCGCAGTGGTGGTGAATAGCCAGATAATCGAGTATGGCCTCCAGGGCATCCTGACCTTCTTCCATGGACTGCGCCATCAACTCTCGCCGTTCGATTAACACGTAACCCGGCATTAACCGACGATTAAGTTGCGCCATGTCTTTGTCGTTGCCGTCTTCGATCTTGCGTATGAAGGGGGCAGCGAACTGGTTAATATCACCACCGGCGATTTTCATGGTGTGCAGGGACTGGCTGACCCGTTTACACAGTAGATCGTGATCGTCTATATCCAGCCCTGACACCTCAATAATCAGCGAAACATCAAGGTGACAGCGGGCCTCTTCTATAAACGACGATCTTACTGCATTGCCCGGATTGTTCTTTTCGCTTTTGGGTTCCAGCGGGTTGCCTGTACCAATTATGGAGGAAACGAAATCGTTCGGGCCTTTGTAGATTTGCAGGCTGATTGAGTGGCACACGACGCCTGTCGCTACAAATTCCACGGTAGACAAGTATGACTGTATCTTGCGTTGCATGGCATGAACTGCGCCCAGCCATGCTGTCATCGCAGGAAAGCCAATGGTGTAGGGACTGGACAGCGCATTGGCGTTATGGATACGAATATGGGGTAATAACAGCAGTGTACGAATGGCACCACTCATCGCAGAACCTCCCGGTGTTGTACAATCAATTGAGCAATATGCCCTTGTTCTGTATCACTGAATTTTATGGCTTTTTTACCCAGCATTTTTTCATAACCGTGGAAAATGAACTGAGTAATTGAGCCGGTAATATCGTCCAGCCAGTCATCAGAGTCTTCCCGTGCTTGTGCATGCTCTTCCAGCAGCCAGATACGTTGAGCTTTCGATAACTGGTGATAATCCGGGTTGTATTGCTCACCGGCGACAGCACGCAGTTGCCACATGCGGGTGACGATGTAATCCATAATGGAGAGATAGAATTCATCTCGCGCAGCGCGCACGAGCCTATTATTGTGATCTTTGCTGTACAGGTTATGCAGACTTTGAAATGTTTCTACGCAATGCTGATACCGTACCGACTGGGTAAAAAAGTCCTGTTTAGGGAAGTGTTCGTTACGTTTTTTTAGCTCGGGTGGCAGGCTGGGCAGCAAGTGCGCTTTACCACCGTTTTGATTATTCAATACACTAA
Source organism: uncultured Endozoicomonas sp. (assembly GCF_947495845.1). Lineage (GTDB taxonomy): Bacteria > Pseudomonadota > Gammaproteobacteria > Pseudomonadales > Endozoicomonadaceae > Endozoicomonas. Next base: position 3,881 of record NZ_CANMAO010000054.1, read on the forward strand.
TATTTTGCGGTTTAGTTCCTCCCCAGCCTATTGTCGTTAAACCATAAATCTCCCGATAGTCTCTCTCCTGATAGGTGTTATTGCGCCTATTCTCACGAGCCTGCTTTATCTCATCACCAAACCGCATAACATCCAGACGCTTACGCAAGTCGAACACGATACCGGACGGTGTTAGTAACGATAACAGGTGGTAGTCGTTTCCTACTGGGAAATACACTTGTTTGATTTTGGAGCTGGTGATACTTTCTGAGCCGCTTTGCATCATCTCCATAAAGCCCTGTTTCAGGACTTCATAGCTGGTTTTTTGGGTAGAGAGCAACGCTCTTGCCAGATCGGAATCGGCTTCCAAATGTGTCAGTAACGTTTTGCCATCTTCAGTAATCAGCGACAAAAACTTGTAAACATCCAGTGCAGCCGCATTACCCAGAGCATCACTCTGAACCTCAACATTTCCACTTCGCAGAAATCCATCTGAACAGCTCTGGCTCTGAGCAATCACTGATGTGGTGTAACCGTTCTTGCTTTTCCGGGAACTGGGATGGCTGAACGTGCAGGGGTGACTGGATATAGAAATCTGACCGGCTCTCTTAGCGGCATTAGGCAACCACTCTTCCAGAGAAAACAGTTGTTCACACTCCGCTTTCTTGATGAGAACTTCGTTCTCATCCATAGCCGGCTTGATCGTTTTTTTCAACCAAGCTTCTTTTCTTTCCCTGAAAAAGCCGATGACGGCAGCATCATTCATTATTCAGAACCGCTTTGTTGATTATGACGATAGTCAAAATAGGCCAACCCATCCGACAAATCAACACCTAAAGATATTAAATCATATAAGACTAATAAAAATAGTTAAATCTTATACCAGCACCGTATATAATTTGTTATCTGCCGTGGAGGCAGCTTAGAAATAAAGCTACTAAATCATTCGTCCACTGCCGTACAGGCAGCTGTTAGCCAGTGGCTACCGCCCTGGCTAGATTTCTCTACTGATTCACAGCTTTTACCAGACCTAACTGGTCGTTGTAGGCATAGTGACTGGTTTCGCGATATAAAAAACTCAGCTCCCCAAACATCATTGATGCTTTACGAAGAGAGATTCCCTTTTCTTCCGCCAGCTCCGCTAATGCCTGATCATAATCTCGCACCAACCACAGCCGTGAATGAAGCTCAGGGCTGAGAATATGCCGTTGAATATTCAATATCCCCTCTCTGTCTATCATCCAGCCCTCGTTATCCCTCTCATGAAATCGGCAGCTTTGTGTTTGAGGGTCGTATACCAGATAGATATTCAGACTGGGAAGGCTGGCACGAAAGGGAGTAAGAGCCTGTGACAAAGCCGTCAGAAACCAGGCTTCAAACAAATATCCATTCAAACTATTCGGCCCGTAGCTCTGTGAATGCTCAAGGGTCAGAAGACACTTAGTCACAGCGTGTTCAAGATGCGCCAACTTACCGGTGTGATCAAATTCTTCCCGAGGAGGTTTCTGTATACGCGGAACAGCATCCAGACGCTGACCAATACTTTGTTCGTCAATCAAATCTGTCAAGCTGTGACTTTTCAAAGTGAAGATCTCTTCAAAGCCAGGTCGATTAAACACCTTCTCATCGAGATTGTCAGCGTGCTTTATACCTTTCCAGTTGTATTGCATAAGACTGATGTTTGGCTCGCTAATGGCCTGTTCGCGATGCCGCATTACGCGACCAGCCAGCTGAATAATCGAACGATAAGAGGACGGCTCTACTACAGCCCAATCAAAATCGTGGTCCCGACCCACTTCCTCAACAGGCGTTGCCACCAGGATAAAAACCAAGTGTCGTGTGTTTTCAGATACGCCATCAATGTGTTGACGAATGACCATATTTGAAAACGCCTGAGGTTGCTCTTCGGGATTTTCCTTACGCTTGAGTACTTGATCAAGATGCTGCTCCTGTAGGTGACGCATCAACAGCACCTGCTGACTGTGGTAAGCCATTACACGTACCTCGGTATCCGCAGGCCAGTCATACTCCAGAAGATACCGGGTGAGTGCCACGCATGGGGAGATATTGGCCATGCGCACGACACCAAACGACACATCAATGCCGCTTTTCCTTTCACGGGTGTGATGATGCCGGTGCTTGTTTAAAACCGCCTGAGCCATCAACCTGAAATATTCTTGTTGCTTGTCTGTTGGCTCTGCCAGCGCAGTTTTGCAGCTGACAATATCAGCCCGGCGTTTGACCGGCGCCTGATTCAGTTTATCCACCCTTTTACTGACAAAAGCTGCATGGTGTTTGCGGTACGCACCAATAGCCTCAGGCACCTCTTGCTCACTGCCTGTGGTGACCTGTGTTCCAAACTCATCTATCCAGCCACAACCGATAGAGCTGCTGGCATTGCGGGTTTTGCAGAATAACTGCCAACCATCCCGATAAGCTTTGTAATAGCCTTCTGCCAGATCGGGAGGAATAGTGGCGGAGGAGATCATCACCTTGCGACCAAGCATCCCAGCTAAATGAATCAGCCGTCCGATGGCAATCAGGTCGTGGCCGGTAAAATCATCGACCTCATCAATGACCAGATCCGATGACAATAATCGCAGGGATGGAAGTATATAACGCCCGCCTCGTTTGGTTTCTGTGGCGGCCATAAGGTGATCAATAGTGCAGGCAAGAACAGGTGCATAGAGAAATTTACGATCCCGATCCTGTTTCAGTATTGTTGATAACCCTTCTTCCGGCAGAGCATGGTCGAAGTCTATGTCTTCATCCATCAAGGCTTCTGCTGATTCAGAGCCGTTTTCTTCTGGCTTATTTCTTTGCTCACTCAAGCGGTCCTGCTGGTGCAAATCCATCACGGCGCGGGAACCAATTAACACCGCCAGTTCAGTATTATCGAGACCAATTCTGTCCCGGTATTCATCACCAGTTTGCAGTGTCAACGTCCGTAAACCCAAAGCCAGAATATATCGAAGACTGTTGCCATCTTCGGACAACGCACGCATGATTTTGGCATTGGCAAACGTTTTGCCCTTGCCGGTACTGGCCATATTGACGGCAAAGAAACCAGTACGTTTATCAGGCTGGCCGTCCCTCCACTGTTTGATTTTTACAACGGCCTTGTCCTGCCAGGAAAAAGCTTTGGGGCTTTTTTTCTTCAGGCTGGCAATGTCTCGCGCTACAGGCATTGTGGATTCAACTTCAAAGGCAGGCAGCAACCATACGTTGCGCACACCCTGTTGCGCTACACCAACAAGATGCTCGTCCAGTTTTTGCTTGAGTTTACCGGTATCAGAATCAGTATTAGCAAACAGCCCCGTTGTGTCTGGCCAGCCTTTGGCGGCTTCCTGCGATGAGTAATTATGATCTCCCAGCATTAAACACAAACGAGCATGGTGCAGGACAGCCCGGTAACTGCCGTCTGAGAGAACCTTCTCAACCTGTGGCTGGCAGATTTGTAACCTTCCCGCCCATTTTATCAGCGCACTTTTCCAGCGTTTTGACTGCAAGATAAATCCTTTGGGAAAACGGAAACAGGCTTGCAAGCGAGCTTTGTAATCGACCTCATCGTAGCGATTCTCATAACCCCAGAGATGGCTGATGCGCTTAAGTAAATCATCCAGTGTTTCCGCTTTGACACCCCGCATATCATCATGCGTAAATGGCAACCGGTGATGAGACACAATCAACCAGGCAACAAGTTTGGCTGCAGGCGGCAAATTATCTAATGGTCGATGTTTGGCATCAATCAAATGAGCAGACAATGACGTTAATGACTCTTCATCTAAATCGCCCTGTACCAGAGCAGTAAGCCAGCCATCATCAGATTTATCGACTGTCGTGTGTTTTTTTACCAATGCTTGAAGTAGCAAACAGGATATCCACTCATGGCGAATGGGGTCACCTTTAAAAATGGCTCTTCAGGGATATCTGTGGGTAAAAAATGAACTGATTTAATGAAAAAAAGCACCAGCGATCAATTTCTGATAG
>NZ_CANMAO010000055.1 GCF_947495845.1 uncultured Endozoicomonas sp.
AATCTATCAGAAATTGATCGCTGGTGCTTTTTTCTTCAAATCAGTTCATTTTTACCCACAGATATCCCTGAAGAGCCAAAAAAAACAATATGCCCTGCGTCTTCTGTAAAGGACATGACCGCTATTCATTTATGAGTATTGTTAACGGAAATTACATCTGCCGACAATGCGGTGCTGGTGATGGGTTCAGCTTAATCATGAAAGTGTCAGACTGCAGCTTCATCGAAGCAGTAGAAATGGTCGGCCAATATCTTGGTATAACACGACAGGGCTACAGTAACCCCATTCATTTTGAAGAAAATATTGAACTAAGGCGTTTAGAAAAAGATCGTTACTTAAAAGAAGCTGCCGCAGAAAAACATCGGCAGGAGGCTGTGGCAGCACAAAGAGCCGTTAGACTTTGGAACTCAGCATCTCTAGCCAATTCTGAGCACCCATACTTGATTCGAAAGCAACTCCCGGCACTTGGTTTAAAGCAAAGTGGTAACAATTTACTGATTCCGCTTTATGCCCATGATCATGAACTGGTCAACATCGAACAGATCAATAGCTGTGGTAAGAAATTTGGCCTCAAAAACGGAAAGCGAAAAGATGTCTATTACCGGTTTGGTCAAGAATCCTGGACAGTTTATATCTGTGAAGGCTGGGCCACTGGAGCGAGCTTATACCTGATGGAAGGTCAGACCATTCAAGTATATTCAGCCATGGGCAAAGGCAACCTGACAGCCATTAGTTACATAGCGAAGGAACAGAATCCAGATAGCCGTTTGATTCTTGCGGCGGATAACGACACTCACCTATCAGGCAATCCGGGACTGAAAGATGCACTGCATGCGGCTGAGGCAGTTGGTGCGACGGTCATGATGCCTCCAGCTATTTCAACTCAACACCGTGGAACCGACTTTTCTGATTTCTATCTTGCCAATGGAGGGCATGCGTATGGCACTTTGTGATAGCAATAAAGTAACTCTGATCGAACCGGATGCTGAAAACAAAACAGAGGGCGCTAAACGACAGTTCGATTGGCCAGAGCTAAAACCTCTGAATGACAAGCTTTTACCTGTTCAACCAATAACCCTGGATATGCTGCCTTCTGAACTTTCCGGATGGCTGACAGACATTACTGAGCGAATGGATAACGTTGCCTTTGAGTACGTTGCCGTGGCTGCAGTTACAGTATCAAGTAGCCTTATCGGTCGTAAGGTGACCGTTAAACCCAAGCATAATGATGACTGGGTAGTTGTAGCAAATCTCTGGGGATGCTGTATCGGTAGACCCAGTGAGAAGAAGAGTCCGGCCATCAACGCTGTCACTAAGCCATTAAAGCGGCTGGAAGAGAATGCCAGAGAGCTGTATGAAAATGACCGTAAACGATATGAGGTGCAAGATAAAATCACCCAGATGGCGAATAAAGATGCCGAAAAGAGAGCATCCAAACTGGTCAATGAAGGTAAGCACCATGACGCAGTAGCTCTCCTCATGGATGACAGCTCCGATCCGGAAAAACCAACTTGCCATCGTTACATAGTTCATGATTCCACCATCGAAAAGCTGGGGGTTATATTGTCTGAAAACCCTAATGGAGTACTTCAGCTTCGGGATGAGCTGTCTGGCTGGATAGCCGGACTTAACCGGGATGACCGTCAGCAGGATCGTGCCTTCTGGCTCGAAGCATTCAATGGTGACGGAGCTTTCAGCTACGACCGAATAAGCAGGGAAGATGTGTACATTAAATCCAACACAGTCTCTATTCTTGGAGGTATCCAGCCTGGTCGCTTACTGCCATTGTTAATAAATCAGCGTGAGGGTTCTGGGGATGATGGCCTGATAGAGCGTTTTCAGCTACTGGTGTACCCAGACAGCGCACCATTCAAACACACTGACCGCGCTCCCGATAAGTTGCTCCAGAAAAAAGCCTATGCAGTATTCAAAAGACTTGATGATATAGAGTACAAAACTGAGGAAGATGAACGACCATCATTGCATTTTGGATCGGAAGGACAAGCTGTTTTTGACCAGTGGTATTGTCAACTAATGATGAGAATCAGGTCTGGTCATCTGAGCCAGAGCATGGAGAGCCACCTTGGTAAGTATCCTTCATTAATGTCATCACTAGCACTTATATTTCATATCATTCAGAACGGAGCTACAGGAAGCATTGGTAAAGAATCTGCATTAATGGCCATTCGCTGGTGTGAAGTGCTGGAGTCACATGCCGCCAGAGTATATGGGCTAATTAACGACGCAATGGCAAGCGCACGTATTTTGATTCATCGTCTCAATAAACTGCCTAGAGCCTTTAAAATGAAAGATCTTGAAAATAAACGCTGGACGGGTTTACAAGAAAAGCATCAGAGGGAACAGGCACTCAAGGTACTGGAAACTCATGGTTACGTGATCAGAGATGAGCAACCAGGCAATGGCCGTCCATCGGTCACATACTATATAAACCCAGCCTGCCTGAAAGATACAGAAGAATGAATTTGACAGGGCTATCTATCAGTAAAAACCAGTTAAAAGTCTTTGGTCGATCTTTCTACTGGTTTCTACTGATACTAACCCTGCACTATTTTAAAATAAGCATCACTCTCAGTATTTTGAAAAAGTGCGCTGTACGTAGAACGTCAACATGAACCAGCTATCAAAAAATGCTGCATACCACCTTCAACTGATATCATCAATTAACCAATAAGAATTCGTGTTTTCGTAGGGATTTAGGTTCTACCAGCACAGGAAGCATAACCATGGGTGGATACAATAGCGGTAGAAAAGCCAGCGGAGCAAAATGCGTAGAAGATTTCTACACACTGGATATCTGCCAACTCTACCGCCAAGGCTTTCTGAAGCCCAGACAGAAAACGGTTATTCGGTTTGGACAATCATTCGCCATCAAACTGGAATGCAAGATTAATTTCGGGGGCTGGGATCAATGTCTGCATGTGAAGTACCCAGTCTGGAACGAAGTCGGACAGATCGAAACCAAAGAACAGATTATCGGTATTGAGTGGTTTAGCACCCTGAAAGGAAAAACCTACCGCCCCTACTTCTACTGCCCGATGTTGGAGATACGTGCAGGCAAATTGTTAATGGGGAAAAAAGGCTTTGCTCATCGGCGCTGGTATGGGCCGCTGTACCATGGACAAACGCTTGGCCATTTTGATAGATCAATTAGATCGTGTAGAGCAATAAAGGATCGGCTGGGTGATACTGCAGCAGAATTTGCTACAGATTCTCCGCAAAAGCCCAAAGGGATGCATCAAAAGACTTACCGAAACTATCTTAAGAAACATCGGAGGGCATCTTTACCAGCTCTATCCCAGATGGGACTTAACGACTTTTGAGAAAAAGCTCCGCCGTGAGGCTGACTATTTCGGCTAATCAGTATAGCTGTTTTTTAATTCTTTTAGTTCCTCACGATACTGCCTTACTTCATCCTGCTTTAGATCAATCTGTATTTTATATTTAGAGGTGACAGCCTCCATTTCAGTCGATATAGACTCCTCCCAAGTCGCGCCAGCCAAGTTATTTCGTGAATGGAGCTTTTTATACCGCAGATAAGCAATTTCATTTTTCATCTGCTTTCGAAGAACTTTAATTTTCTCCTGCCCACGTTTGATCTGATCTTTTAGCAACACTTCTTTAGTGTGCTTACCTGCCTGTTGAATTTTATCTTCACTCATTCCCTGCATCGTTGATGTTTCGTTGAGAATTACTGTCTTCTGAGAATCACCACAAGGCTGGTCAGAAAACACCATTTTTCCTTGGTTAACGCACTGATAAATTTCAGCATGTAATCCAACTGGAACCAAAAGTATGGCTATGCAGAACATCCCTCGAAAATCCATTTAAAGTCACCGTTGTTTTAGTCTTATAGTATTTGTCTGTTACGGGAATTAGGCCTTTAACCATAACATTAACTTTGTTCTTGGTAACACTGGAGCCAATTCTCCACACTAGGAAGACAATTAATCTGTAAGCGCAGTATGATTCAAAACGTTATATAAAGTCTGTCTACTAACCCCAAACGCTCTGGCCAGCGCCTTTTTCTGTTCCCCAGCAGCCACCCGTCCTTTAAGCTCTTCCACCTGTTCAGCCGAAAGCTTCGGCTTTGCGCCAATCTGTTTACCCTGTTTCCTGGCAGCCGCAATACCTTCCCGCTGTCGTTCACGAATCATACTTCGCTCAAACTCTGCAAAGGCACCCATCATCTGAAACATCAGTGTGTGCATTGGGTTACTGTCGCCAGTGAAAGTTAGATTTTCTTTATGGAACTGAATACTGACACACTGTTCAGTCAGCTCCTCCACCAGTACCTGCAGATCCTTCAGGCTCCGGGCAAGGCGATCAATGGAATGAACATGAAGTCGATCCCCTGCCCTCAAATGTTTAAGGCAGGCTTTCAACTGGGGGCGGTTGGTATCTTTACCACTGCAGTGATCTTCAAAGCTGGCATCCAGCTCAACACCATCAAGTTGTCGGGCGGTGTTCTGGTCAATACTGCTGACCCGGATGTAGCCGACGCTCTGTCCCTTCATCTAATTCTTTCCTCATACTTCATTATTTGAGTAAAAGAAAAACTAGACTCAGTTTGACATTCTGTCCAGTTGGGCAAAAACAACTTTACTGGACACGGCAGGTCAATGACTTACCCACCCTTTGTATCGTGTCCATAAAGTGTACTTATTTGGACATAGGCATATTCCCGCTTCATATAACAACACCACAACAATCAAGATTTTTTGCCTGGCAAACAGTAAACTGGATTAGCCCTTTCCCAAAAACCGGAATCAGAAGTGATTGACCGAGATAATATTGACCAGACCAATGATCAGATAATCGATATTGCCCACTGGCCAGTCCATGAAGAGTATGAAGTCTACCCTGAAGGCGCACGGGTCAAAACACTGCGGGTATGCCCTGAAGATACTCCGTATGACTTCTGTATCCCCGGTCACCGTTATCTGTTTAAGGAAGCCATCAAAAGCGCAAAAGACCCAAGCCAACCACGACACCCGGATCAGTACTGGTGTGAAGTTATTGCCTTCCGAATTGGTCGACTGATGAAACTTCCGGTGCCTCCTGTTTTCGTAGCGATGAACTCCCTGACAAAAGAACCCGGTAGTTTGTGCGAATGGTTTATTGGTTACTCTCCTGAGATAGAAGAACGATCCACCCCGGGTGGCGAATATATGCAGCAGATAATTAAAGGCTATGATCGGGATAAAGGCAGGCAGCATAACTTAACATCGATCATTGCTTTCTCCCGAGCATTGGCCATGAGTAAAAAGCTTACCCATAACTGGAAAGAATACTGGGGACTCTGTCTCTGCTTTGATGCTCTGATCGGCAATACTGACCGCCATCAGGAAAACTGGAAAGTCATCTGGAATGGTGACGAGGGTACTGCACGCCTCTCACCTTTCTTCGACAATGGCACCAGCCTTGGGCATGAACTGTTCCCAAAAAAGTTCAATCAATGCATACGTGATGAAAATATGCTGTCTGCTTATACCAAACGGGGCCGACATCAAATGAAGTGGCATAAGGATGATGAGAAAAGATTACTGTTGATGGAAGGCGTCAGTAGATACTGTCGAAAGTACCCGGAGATTACGCCACTATTGATTGACACGCTCCAATGGGAAGACGATGCTTTAAATAAGATACTTACTGAACTGACCACCTTTAATATACAATCCCCGCTGACAGCAGAAAGGGCAGCATTTATTCACAGGCTGACCTGTTATAGAAAGCAGTTGCTGTTGGAAGAACTGGAGATTATTAGTAATGAGGCACATTGAACACCTGGTCGAACCGGATCGAATACTTCTTTCATGGCAGGCGTTGGCAAGCAAAAATCGTTCGCGCTTTGTGGTGGGTGAACTGGTGCGTAAAGGTGACAAAGTGACTCTCCGGTACTTCACTGATAGCGAAGACTTTCAGCAAGCCATCGCAGATGGCTTCACGGGTTACCCAGCTTTTCAAATTCAGCAGGGGGTGATGCAGTACGATAGTCAGGTACTTGATGCTTTTATCCGCCGCCTGCCACCCAGAAGTCGCAGTGATTTTTCCCGTTATCTGGAACTTCGGGGGTTAAACCCTGAGGCTGAAATCAGCGATTTTGCTTTGCTGGGATACTCTGGTGCCAAGCTACCTGACGACGGTTTTGAACTGATTCACACGTTTGACAATGCTGACGGGGCATTCGAGTTTATCGTTGAAGTGGCCGGTTTTCGGCATGAGTCTGAGGTGCCCGTTGACGATATCCCTCTGGAGGCCAATGTCAGCTTTACACCAGAGCCATCAAACACCTTTGATGACAGGGCTATCCGGATAGAGCTGAATGGCCGGAAACTCGGCTATGTGGACCGTGGACGACTCGATCTGTTCCACCGGCATTTGCAGGCAGGCCACCGGCTAACCGGAGAAGTGACCCGTAAAAACGGAACTCCTGCACGGCCACTGCTTTATATCTATACACGGGTTGTGCCCGTCACCCATTGAAACCCTTCCCTGAGCAGAGACCTGTGCTGCTCAGGCCTATCCATCGTGTGTAAACCTAATCCATCATCCAGAATAGTTTCTTATTCTGAGCTGATATTCTCGACCGCAGGTATCAATAGCCACTTCACACAAATCAACCTGTCCCCCTTTTGCATCCAAACAAGCCTTAATGGCTCGTTTCTTCCAGTCGGGCATCTTTTCACCTAAATAAACAGCTTGAATACAATCCGGGTCGATATTGTTCCACCCCTTCTTGGTACTAAAAATCCGTGCTTCCTGTTCATAACTCCAACCGCCGGACTTGGTTGCGAAAGTTTTTTGTATATCCTCCACAGAGTTTTCCCTGTTACCTGATATAAAACCATCAATATAGGTTTTTAGAGATAAAACAGGCAGCAAGTTATCTGAGTAGAATGCATCGGCTGCAGCAATTCCCGCTCTTTCCTGAAGCCTCACAGCTGCAAGATGTACAGAGGAGGTAGAAAAACACAGCCCGCAC
>NZ_CANMAO010000056.1 GCF_947495845.1 uncultured Endozoicomonas sp.
TACCCAGTATGGAAGCCAGCTCATACCTTATTATGCATTGCTATATCTGGCTTGCGGTGTTTTTGTCCCGTACATAGGTCACTCCTGCAAGTAAATATCAGCTTGGCTGATTGGAACATTGATTTTTGCTATGCTATGCAGAAACTTTTGGCGGATATAATATGATCCAACTTCGCTGTACAAAAAAAGTTCAAGATCTGCTCTCGTTTAAGAAAGAGAATCTTTCTGAACCGAGCGATTCTCATCATATAATGGGTAACTGGTTTGTTAATGTTTTTACTCAGAATCGGAGAAATATTCTTGTTTATATGAATGAGAAAACCCTTTTGTCTTTTGTTCTTGTTGGAGTAACAAAATCGAAAGCAAAGTTGATCATTGAGGAATTTCCAATAGGTTTAGCACGGTTACTTATTTCTGAAGGGTTTAGTGAGCATCAGATATCTAAGGTAGTGGCATCGCTTCAGGAAATTGAAATTGCTCCAACAGCAAGCCGTAAGTTTAATGGTAATATGAATGACATAATTTTTATGTATCAGAATTATATTGAAATGGATGGTGGTCTTGAGTGTTGTGATCTAGGGGCAAATATCAAAAAAGTTAATAGAACTCCTCAAAGAAATATTGATTGGGAATACTCAATAACCAAAGCTAAAAAGTTATTGATATACGCAACATAACAAAAATTTCCAGGGGACGCCTACGGCGCCCCTGAAATTGGCGTTATGAGCTTTACAACATACAAATAAAGGAGTTCGTATGAGTAATAAACCTGGATTTTTTGTCCAAAGAACTACGGACAAGAAAATCATACAAGTGTTCAATGAATTATGTAGCCAATATAAAGACTACATAATGAGTATTTCTTTTACATTTGGAACTAATGATACGGTATCTATAAAACGTGATACTGGATTTACAGATATAATGAATGATGATTCATTAAAACAGTTATCTGTAGATTCAAGCTATATCATTAATAAAGTTTCCGTAATATGTAGAAATCAAAACATTAATTATATTCGAGGAGAACTTCTTACAACTCCTTCTGCCATATTTGATTATATTGAATTTTTCAATTCAAATAATAATGTAAATGGCCCTGAATCATTAACTACAGAAGTAAAGGTAAAAATATCAAAATACTTACAATCAAAACTACTATCTACAGCGACACCCAAACTAATTTCCACTAACTTACCAAATGAATATGAAGCATTATTAAGTCAACATAATGCAATGCTGGAAAAGCTAGAAGACTTAAATTCAGAGCTTTTAATAAAATCGCAAGAAAAAATACAACAGCTAGATCAATCTCATTTCGAAAAGTCAGAAATTCTAGAAAATGATTTTAGAAATAAAACCAATAAATTATCTGAAAAATATGATAATAAAACAGAAGAACTGGAAAATGAATATTCAAGTAAAAAGTCAGAACTAGAGAGGCTAAAAGGTGAACTTGATGATCGTGCCTCACAACTAGATGATAGGGATAATACACATGTAAGACGCGAAATTAGAGATCGAATGCTTGATGATGTACGGGCAAGGATAAATGACTTTGGCGTTTCTAAAGCCACTAATGATAAACGAAAACCAGTTTTATATGGAATGATTTTATTGATTGCAACATTCGTTTGTCTAATTGCTTATACATCATGGGAAGCGATAACAATAAACAAACAAACTGCATATCAACTAAATGCAATCAACAACCTGACAATGATGGTCAATAGCGATGTAGAGCAACCTATTTCTAAAGAAATATTATCGAAAGCATCAGTATCAAATATTGATAGATCCGCACTATATTGGATTTGGATTCGTTTAGCTGTGTTCTCACTAGGATTGATTGGAAGCATAATTTATTACATTAAATGGCAAAGCAAATGGGCAGATCACCATTCAAATTCTGAATTTCATTTACAATAATTCCAGTTAGATGTAAATCGCGCTAACTGGGTAATTGAAAGCTGCTTAGAATGGAGCAAAGAAACTGATAATTCTATTCCCTCTGAGCTATTAGAAAGTATGACAAGAAATCTATTTGCAAATGAAAGCAAAGAATTAGAGCAAGTACTGCACCCTTCCGATGAACTAGCTTCAGCAATTCTAGGTAGTGCCTCGCGATTAAAAATGAATATTGCAGGTAATGAGCTAGAGATAAATAAGCCTGGTAAAATAAAACCCCAAACTATCCAGCAAGGTAGTGGCAGCAACCGCTCATAACAAAAAAATCCAGGGGACTGCGCCTGCGGCGCAGCCCCTGATTTGGGCGTTATATGGCTCAATCAAAATCAGGAGTAAATGAAGTAAGTATATGAAAGGCAATATTAGTCAGTGGAATGATGATAAAGGTTTTGGATTCATCACAATTCCAGATAAAAATGGTCGGCTTTTCTTTCATATTTCATCAGTCAAAACCACTACACGAAGACCTGTAGTTGGAGATGCTGTTGATTTTGTTATTGGAAAAGACAAAAGTGGAAAGTTAAGAGCTACTTCAGTTCTTATCTCAGGCTTGACGAAAAATATTTCAAGTGCATCTAAACGTATCGTGGTTGAACCACCAAAAAAAGATTTTCTTGATATTCTTCTAACGTTTATTATTCTTGGCTCACTAGGATTTACAGGATATCAATATTATCTTATACAAGATCCTAATAAAATTTGGGCTTACGCAATTCCGGCAGTAATTGCATTTCTAGCTTCTGGGCGTACTAAAAAGCCAAAACAGTCTCATTTCTCATGTGCAAAATGTAAGACGGCAGAAAAATTCAGTTCAAGAACAATTGAAGCCTGGAACAGAAAGTTTACAAGGTTATATTGCAATCGTTGCCATAGAGAGTGGGTTAAGAATCAGCCAAGAGATGAAGCCAAACATTTTTCTACTGGTCGTGGTTCAAGTGGCTGTCTGGGCTCATTTATAGTCCTTATTTCTTTGCCTGTTCTTGCAGGTGCTGCAATTTTCAAATTCGTTGCGTAGCCGCCATATAACAATAAATTCAAGTTCGTTCCGCTGCGCTCCACCGGACGCCGCCTGCGGCGGCGCCGCTTAATTTGGCGTTAGCTGCTCTAAAATGATTTATCTGTTGCTTGTTAGATGTTTTTTGCAGTTCGAATCAGATTTTTGTAGTGATGAGTTTTTTTAATTCCCTTACTATTTATCATTGTTTTATTATCAAAAAGCTTGTAGCTGTCTTCATCTTCGATATTTTTAAAAATTAATGATATTAATAGATGATATTGACTGATAAATTTATATTGATTGGAGTTCATGTTGTGAACCTCAGAAATAATAATATTCATTGCAGATAGTAACATTTTTAGATTTGAGGTTTCTTCTTTTAATACTTTCCTGATTTTTTTTTCTGAATTAAGAGGAAGGTTTTCATACCAAGTGGTAAAAACATCTATTAAATCGTCGACTCCGTAACAATCCTTTTTCTTAGTGTTAAAATAAAAATCACATTGAGCCATGAATAGTGATTGACTTGCTGCCATACTATCGAGATCACCTTTAATGGCATATTGAATCATCTTACTAATATAAGTGTCAATTAATGTTGTTTTTGGAAGTGCTAAGCACTTCCGGTTAGTAACAGGTTTAGCTATTACATGAACTGCTTTTTTAAATGATGTCGTTAATTTTCGGTATGCACTTAACCCCCATTTCTTGAATTTTAACACCCTCTTTTTATGTTGGGATTTAGTATGGTAATCATGATTTCTTTGTGTAAAAGTTTTTCTAATATGAATCATGTGCAGTCCCCCTGTACATTTTAATACCTTAGTATTAGCAGTGTTGCGGAAAGTAGTTTCAAACTATTCTGCCCTATTTCAGAAAGCTTTTATGTAAGACTAAAGTAGATTTATAGGAAAAATATAAGTTGATAAGGCTTCCGCAGCTAACAAAAAAATCGTGTTCGTTCCGCTGCGCTCCACCGGACGCGCCTGCGGCGCGCCGCACATTTTGGCGTTATAAGCTAGATCCTAAGTTAATCAGTTAAAAACGAGAAAATAGCCGTAGACCTTGTGGCTGTTGGTATTAGTCGGTTTACCCTATTCAGCCAATAGGTGAATGACTGAATTTAGGCAACACCTATGTTGACAAACACCGCAGGCCTTGTCTCGATTTCAACTGATTAATTTAGGTAGATCAATTGCAAAAAGGATTTTAATAAATAATGTTTTCATGGAGGAAAATGATGCTTGAACCATCAAAAAAAACAACTATTATTAGCAGCAACAGTAACAGAGAAAATAAAAAGAACAGAATAGCAAAAAAATATCGGGGAAGAGTGGTAAGTGTTATAAAAAAAATTGCAAAAAAAATATCATATAATAATGCCTTTGAAAAAGGTGAGAATATTAAAAACAGAAAAGCTAATATTGTTCCGACAGAAAAACAGTGGGGGAGGAGTTCTGATCAAGAAAAAATGGAGATTTTACTTTCTATTACATTAAATAGCCCCGCTGCCGAAGAACTAAAGCTGATGATAGATGAAAATACAGTTGTTAATTCTATCAGAAATAACTTAGAACTTGATTTTGAAGGAGAAAGAAAGTCTCGATTTTCTTGGGGGAGCTTTGCTATTGAAAAAGAAAATTGCAATCGTAGAGTAAGTTCTGACTTAAATAGACTTAAAAAGGCAAATCAGAATATAGACGCTCAACTATCAAAGCCGAAAATATTGCAAAGAGAGGAGTTTGAAGGCGAACTTCACTCCGCAGCTGCGACTTGGATAACAAATAAAAGCACCTCCTCAAATAATCAAAATCTTATCAACTCTCAAGTTAATAGTGTAATTAATGCGCTCGATAAATTTTGCAATTGCGATGTTTTCGATATTCGAAACATTGGATTTATACATGATGCTATCTATAAACCGACCAATGGTCAGATAAATAGAAAATATCGTAATAGCAGTGATCCAGTATTCATGGGTTCAGACATTGGTAGAGCTGGTTTTGAGAAAGCATTGATAAAGATTAAAGAAAGCAAAATCAAAGGAGAAAAATTAGCTGACGCATTATTTCTGGCTACCGTTCGCTATCACCCTTTTGGGGACGCTAATGGAAGAACTGCTCGTACACTTTATGCACTTACCATGATTCAAACTAATCCATCTAATTTTCATGCATTAAGTGATCAGGGAGAAAGCATTTTAAACCCAAAAATATTATAACTGCATCGACAGCAGGTCGCTTATAACAAAAAATTCAAGTTCGTTGCGCTGCGCTCCACCGGACGCCGCGAAGCGGCGCCGCTTAATTTGGCGTTATGTGAACTTATTGGTCAAGTCGTGGTCGAATACAGTGTGTATAACTTAGACTTAGTGAAAATGAATATCTTGGAATCATCAGTTTCGAGTTACTCAAACTCGGATATAAATTGTGCAATATGTTTAGATACATCGGATGATGATCATGCTCATAGGATGGTTGGGCTTAATTGTGGACATTTTTTTGGTCGTTCGTGTATTGTTGCTTGGGCAGACAAAGAATTGAAATGTCCCCTTTGTAAGAATGAATCTTTTCCAAGGGATTTGTCTGGAAATAATGTTTCAATAATTAAACGGTATATTCAAAATCATGTTGTGAGTGATGTTACCGCTAACAGATCTATGAAAAGTTTGATTATTATGTCATCCCTGCACGTAACAGGTGCGGCAATTGACTGCTATTCATTGATTTATCCTAATAATATAGTAAGGAATGCTGTTGGCAGGTTTTTGGATGTTTCAGCGCCAGTTTTATTACCATTACGTTTTACTTTTGGTGTTGAAGGATGCGCAGAGATATTTAATAGATGCCTTTATAATGAACAATTTTCTTACTATTTTGAAAAAATAATTGTAGACACTCCAAAAATGTTAAATGATCTCCGTGATGCACTTTCATCTGGTTAGAGGAGAGTAGCAAATACCTTATCTAAAATTGTAAACAATCAAGGCATCTCATGCCGTTCACATAACAATGTTTTCCAGCGGACGCCTTTGGCGCCGCTGAAAACGGCGTTAGCTGCTGTGTTTCTACCAGAGTTGCAAACCTAAGAGTTTTTCAGCGTTGGAAGTTTTTTGTTTTGTTCTATCGAAAAGTTCATAAGAAATCGGTAGTCTTCGTTTTGCAAGCTGGCGTGAGGGTTTCGTCGTATATTTCTCCTTTTATGCCAGCGTCAAAATCGTCGTTTGCTGTTTGTTTTTCCCAAGCTGGCAGGCGGTAGCGTACCTGTTTCCTTATACCGCGCCAGCGCAGAGATTGTTTTCCTGTCCATCTCTTTGGACGGTGAGTTGGTGGGGAAGGGAGCAGATTTTCTTAATCGTGCAAAGTTTCAGGTTTTTTTCCAGGCCAGTAAGTTACATTGTCGTAAACTTCAAGTAGTCAAAGCATCTGGTTCAAACTGTTTCGAGGTATTTTGGTTCAGCCTGGTTTTCAGCAGTATTCAAAATCTCTAGTGGTAAATCTTCTGGTTTTTACTTTGTCGCCAGTCGTACTTGCTGCAAATTTACGCCACGGTTTAACCATTTTACGGGCTTGCGCAGCTAACAAGTGACTATGGTGTCAATCATAAATTATCCAGCTAATTCGGGGTTCCAATGAACCCCATCCCTGACCATTGA
>NZ_CANMAO010000057.1 GCF_947495845.1 uncultured Endozoicomonas sp.
GAATAGCGGGCCATTGATTATTCACTGGCCGCCCCCTGTTTAAGTTTTAAATTCAGGAGAGACGACAACTATGCTGATACAGGGGGCACCGTCTAATATTTGAATCGTTTTACTTAGAACTCAAAATCTTCCCACAATTTTCGAACTGAGCTATTAGGGTCATTGACCTGTTTCGATTTAACATCAAATTGCATTGTTGGTCGTTCCGATAAGTTGTAAGGAGACCAATCAGCTTTACTTGTCTTGATGAATGTTAGCCATTGGTTGTGCATGGTATTAATAAGTTCAACTGGAGGCTGTGAGCCGACAAATGTTTTTGCTTGTTCATTGTCAGTTGTATTAAACACAAACGGTACGTCAACAAAGTGTGCGGCTCCTAACTGACCATCAAATGCAGGTGACACCCAAGAAAAGTTATAATGCCAAATTTTGTTGCCGTTTTTAGTTAACTGTTGAGCAATGTGCAGTGCTGGCATTCTAAAGGTAAAGTCAGATTGGATGTCGGCAAAAGTGTCGCCAATAGATTTTCCATTGCCTTTTGTTGAATACACATCAGCAGGGCTACCTTCCAATGATAAATCAGACAATAATAGCGACTTGGTTTCTTCGGACGTATTATTAGCGGCACCACTTGGTACTAGATACAGCCGTGACTCTTGATCGGTGCTACCAACGATGACCGGAATAGAAGGAGAAGCTTTAGTGAGATCTTTCATTGGAGACTCAACAATGATATCGCCATCAACAACGGGCAAAAATGCGGTACCGCCCCATGACGTCATTCCCCATTTTTCGCGATCTTGTATGGCGTAACCCATATCAATAACGTTCTTAACTAATTCAGGAAATGGAATGGTCGATAAGCCTTCAACGGTGGCTGGAATATTCAGTTTTTTGGTATAGTTTTGTGTGATTTTCTGAGCTTCTTTCTGAGTTAAAAATGCCATTGGAGGACTTTGCATAATGGCTTTCTGGAATAGGCCTTCGGCTTTTTCGGTACCCAATAAAATGGCAACACTTTCTGCCCCGGCTGATTGACCTGCGACTGTCACTTGGCTAGGGTCTCCACCAAAATCTTCGATGTTATTTTGTACCCATTTAAGAGCCATGATTTGATCAAGAATGCCGCGATTATCCGGTGCGCCCTCAAGGTGCATAAAACCATCAACGCCTACACGATAATTGACCGTTACAACAATCACATCATTCTGAGCAAAGCTCGTTCCGTCGTAGGCTAACTCTGCTGCATCTTCTCGGATGAATGCGCCGCCAGGAATCCACACCATGACTGGCAGCTTTTTATTTGATAGCTTGTTGTTGGTAGCAACGGCGCTCGTAGGTGTCCAAATGTTCAGAGTTAGAGCATCGGGAGCCCCCACCAAGGAGGTGTTCTTATCTCGGCTAGGCTGTGGGACAGGTTGACCTGCCTTTGTTGCATCTAATACTCCGTTCCAAGTTTCGTATGCTTGCGGTGCTTGAAATCGGCGAGCTGCCGTAAAAGGGTTTTTGGCATACGGAACGTCATAAAATGTACTCACGCCATCATGGTTGATTCCCATAAGTTTACCAGACTCAATGCTTACCACCCTTGAGCTTTCAGAATTTTGAGTCTGGGCAAATAGTACATTACTTTGAATTAAACCTGCACTGAGGCATGCGGCTAGCATCATTGTTTTTTTCATTTTATTCGACTCCGTATTGGAATATGAGGTCAGTATAAATCCTAGTTTGAAGTTGATATATATGCTATACCTCAATAGATTGTTGCATAAATCGAACTATTGAGGGTGTATGGATAGAATCATATCGATGGAAGTATTTGTTTCTATTGTGGAATTAGGTAGCCTAACCGCGGCCTCTGAAGTGCTAGGAATATCACGCTCCATGGCGACTCGTCACATCGCTGCGTTAGAAAAATCGCTAGGTGTCCGTTTGTTGTATCGTTCAACAAGAAGCCTAGGAATTACAAATGTAGGTCGAGAGTTGTTACCTTTTTGCCAGAATATTTTGAAGCAAAATGACCAGTTATATAGCCTTGCTCAAGAGCAACAATCTCAGCCCAAAGGTCGAATATCGCTGGTAACGAGCATTTCATTTGGTCAGCTTTATCTTGCTCAAGCTATTGAACAATTCATGCTTAAATACCCTGAAATTGAAGTCGATCTCACGCTGTCGAATCAGTCACTGGATTTGATTAAACATGGGATTGATATGGCAATCGAGTTGAGCAACGACCTGCCCGAATCTTTAATTGGGAAGAAACTGGCTGATTGCCCATCGGTGGTTTGCGCTTCTCCTCAATATCTAGCAGAACATGGCGCTCCTTTATCTCCCGAAGATTTACTCAATCACAATTGCTTGATCCACAAACGAATAGGCCATGATTGGTTGTTTGTTCCTAAGATTCGTTCGAAATCCGCTCAGCCCGTTAATGTGACGGTCACAAGTAACTACTCTGTAAATGATAGTTGCATACTTCTCAATGCAGCGATTAATGGCAAAGGTATAGCGTGTTTACCGTTACCCTTTATTGCAAACGACATACAAGCAGGGACTTTGACTGTCTTTTTGAAAGACTTTGAAGTCAATTTAATTGGAATATGGGCGCTGTACCCTTCAAGGCCATATCAACCCAAACAGCACCGACTCTTATTGGATTTTTTACAAGAAGACCTATCGATTAAACATCGAGCGTATGCGTAATATTGTTTCATGAAGCTATGTTGTTAATACAAACATGCAAAAATGCACCCAATCGGTTAGTTGCTTCTATTTTTCTAAAGCTTTTGCAATATAAACATGTAATGAATGAGGTAATTTAGACTGCCACATAATTACTGCCTGTATAGTTGCGATACTAGAAGTTATGTGAAAGTTCAGTTTTTCTGATGGTTCGTAACTCAGAATTGTCCACCTTCGATTCAGCAAGGTCTTTGCTGAATCATCTTTGTCCATTTAAGTGTTTGAGCAATACACCACCGATAGACTTCATCACTAGTTTTGTTTCAAGTTTATTATTTCAGGCTGCCCTTAGTGGTGAACGGAAACTCCCAGAAGCTATCATACGCAGCATTTACAAAAAATACTTAAGGTGCATAATCATTTGGTTGAAATAAGTTCGCGCCGCAATTTCATTTGCGTCACGAACATTATGAGTGTGGCTTTATACACTATCTGTTAACGCAAGGTCGCGTTTAGTTAAATTTCTAATAATGTCTTCCATTGCTCTGTTCGGCCATAAAACTCGGTATGAGGCAACCTCTTAAATTCCCCATTGTCTTCAATCATAAGTGTTGGGTAACCCTGAACGCCCAATCGGGTCATCATTTGATGGCTAATATCGATTGCGGCGTCTTCTAAGGGTTCCCCTGTTTGCATTCTCTCTCGCCATAACTGTTGGTCGAGCCCTAGTTGAACAACCAACTCTTCCAAACTGCTAAGAGTATTGACGGCTTTGCCTTCAATGTAATGTGCTTTTTGTATTGCTTTTAACATGTCACATGGATCAAGCCCTAAAGATTCTCCAACAAGAATTGCCCGAGTAGGAAGATAAGAGTCCAGAACAAGTTGCTCATTACCTGCTACACGTTCTATATAATCCTGTCCGAACTGAGCATTGGTCTGTTCACTAATTCGTCGGTCACTATTTAAAATATTCTGACGAAACGATGGTGCTATCAATTTTGCTGGAAGCATCCCTCCGGGGTGCATTACTAGCTGATACTTACTGCTGCTTGCAATTGATTCTATCAATGGAGTCGCGCCATAGCACCACCCACACATAGGATCATAGAAGTAGTGAATAGTTACCATGTCATCTCTCCCATATGAACTTTCGCACCAATGCTTAAAGCAATAGGTAACTTTGCGCCTTTGTATTTCACAGACATTTTTTCAATGAGTTGTTCGCTATTTTTACTGTTCTTTTTTGACTCACTGAAATCTTCAAGATACTGCAAAGAGTAGTTAATGGATTCAACGTTTAACGCAGTTCCCGATTTCATATGTCCCGGAATAACCGTTTCCGGTTGTAAAGCTTGCATCTCCTTAAGTTGCTCACTCCATGCATTTTGACTCTGCTCGGTTTGCGTATCCGCAGTCCAAAGATGCAAATTTCCAAATATTGCTATGTTACCTAATATTGTTTTACTTGAAGGAATCCATAAGTATGGGCGGTGCGGTAAAACGCCATCCGTACCTTTTATCTCAATCTTGTGTCCTTCCAAAATAAGACTTGTCGCCTCTATTACTTTAGGAATATAAGGCGTAACAGGTGCATTACTGCCCATTCTAGGACTCCACACCTTGAGTTTGGAAGGCAGTTTCTTTTCTATGACTTCTTTTACCGCAGGCGTTGTCACAATATCTGCATTGGGAAACAAGGCGTGTAATACTTCAGCGCCAAAATAGAAGTCAGGGTCGGCCTGACTAATGAAAATAGTTTTTAATTCTTTACCCGTATCCTGTATTTTTGCTGCAATCCGCAGAGCATCTGCTTTAGTAAAGCCAGTATCTATCAGCATTACCTCACTCTCTCCAACAATCAATGTGGAGTTTGCGTGGAAGCTGTTTTCGTCTGCGTTATAAATATCAAAAGTCAGTGTCGTTTGCTCTGTGGCAAAGGCGCTACCTGCGACTAAGATGAATGCGGCTAATAGGCTGATTCTTTTCATGACTTGCTCCGTAAATTATATGGCTTGTTTTGATGTGATAAATCATAAATGATTGACATGGTCTGAAAAACATACAAAACCAAACATCATTATTTCTTAATCCGAGCAAATAAATGGATAAATTAACCGCTGCAATAGTATTTGTTGATATTGCTCAATCAGGCAGTTTTACCGCTACGGCTGACAGACTTGAGATGTCTCGCCCCATGGTGACACGTTATGTTGAAGCTATGGAGAAGTGGTTAAACGCCCGTTTACTACACCGAACAACCCGAAAGGTAACGCTCACAACGACCGGAGAGCGGTGTTTAAAAGAAGTTGAGGTTTGGCTTGAGCAAGCGAACGGGTTAGTCGCTTTAAGTGATAATAGTGAAGAGCTAACCGGGATAGCACGAATTGCGACAAGTATGTCATTCGGGTTTTCGCAGCTTGTCCCTGCGCTTTTGAATTTCATGGCTATGCATCCCAAAGTCCATGTCGATATCGATCTACAGGATTCAGTCGCTGACCTGACAGAAAAACAAATTGATCTTGCGATTAGAATCGCTTCTAATCCGGAACCATCTTTGATTGGTAAACCGATAGCCATTTGCGAATCGGTACTAGTTGCTTCACCTGCATATTTAGCAAGCAGGAAGGACCTCTCGGAGCCAGAGGAACTGAGTATGCATAACTGTCTGGGGTATAAAAACTTTCAGCGACACGTATGGCACCTCACGAATGGTACTCAACAAAAATCAATAGATGTTGAATGTAAACTAACCGCTAACGAGGCTACGACATTACTCCATGCAGCACTTATTGGTGGAGGTGTCGCCATTCAACCAACCTACTTAGCTAATCAATACATCGAGAGCGGCACATTACAGCCAGTCCTATCAGAGTGGAAACCCGCCGATCTGACAATATATGCGCTCTATTCTTCAAGAAAACATCAATCTCCAACCGTAAGAGCATTAATTGATTATTTGCATGAGTATTTCAAAGACAATCCTTGGTAGAACTTGGGGGTTAGAGAGTAGTGGAACAAGAGATTTCTGTCCGCATTCGAAACTTACAATAGCCTATAGGTGGTTTGCGCCTCCCCTCAATATCTAGCAGAACATGTCGCTCCTTTATCCCCGAAGACATACTCGATCACAATTGCTTAATCCACAAACGAATAGGCAATGATCAAAAAAAATATAAAAATATAGGAGAAGACAAAATATAGGACACCCTTAAATTTGCTTCGGTTTTGTTTTTAATCCCCGGTATTCCCATGATCAATAGCATTGTGGATCTGGTGCATGGTCATATCATTACCGGTCAGGGAAGAGCCATGCAGGCCATCGTGATTTCCATGGCCATCGCTATGGGGATTACTTTGAGCTCTGCATTATTGGGAGCGCTGATTCCATGAGC
>NZ_CANMAO010000058.1 GCF_947495845.1 uncultured Endozoicomonas sp.
TCCGAGAAAGGGAAGGCTTGCAAGAAGGCTTACGCACAGTCCGAGAAACGAAAGGCTTCCCAAAAAGCTTGGGCACAGTCCGAGATAGGGAAGGCTTACCAGAAGGTTTACAAAGCAGTTTTGAGAAGAACCGGTGATAGAGAACAAGCACAAATCGCTGGTAAGCAAGCTGCTGCCCTTATACGAAAAACAAATATAGCCAAGAATAATGAGGTTGGATCAACATCCATTTCTCCTCTCCCCCGCCGCTTTTCAGTCGTCAAACTGAAGGAATATTTACAGTCCCGATCGAACCTATCTCACCCTGAGTGAACGGTCAGTAATCGAAGGGTCAGAAGATATTGATCGCTGTCCTCTGGATAGGCGAACGGTAAGACCTGCTGTGCTTCTACGGGAGCACCGTTAGAGCGATCAAAGATAACGGTGAACTGTCGGCTATCCGGGAGCGTCAACGTCATGGTTTTATTGGCCGCTTTGCAGAGAGCAAACAGGTTCTTGACCATCAGTCGGGAAACCCAACCAGCCTCACCATTGCCAGATAGAATAATAGAGCGACCTTGCTTTAATTCACTTTCCTGCACCAACAAAGCCCCGGTCAAACTGCGCTCTATATTTTGCTCTACAGGGTTCCAGTCGAACTCATTAACCCAGAGCAAATCATCTGGCAGGGTAATATCATCCAGCTGCATAGCGCTATCCTTTCGCTCAAGGCTGCCCTTTAAAGCGTCCTCATACCTGCGTTTTTCAGAGCTTCCAGTAGTTTGATTTCATCGGTAGGCGCAATACCCACATTCACACCACCATTTGGGTATTCAAGCCGGATCACTTTCTGTGGTGATTGTTTTTCAATTCTGGTCGGCGTTGCTGTTTGGGTAACCTGATCTTGTTGACGAGCATTCCTTTTTTCTTGCTGTGCCTGCTTGCGTCGCTCGCTGTATATCTGTTCACTGACCTGTAGAGCTTTATTCAGGTTCTTGATGGCCTGCTGGTCGCCACTGACAACTGCTTCTTCTTTTTGGGCTTTGAGGTCATTTTGTCGGTTTTCATAACGGCGTTTCTCAATATCATCCTGCTTGCCCTGAAGTTGATCTAACTCATCTTGCAGGCTATCGAGGGTATTGCGTGAACTGTCGCCTAATTGCGACATGGTTTGTTCTGCGGAGAGAATGGCGTTATTGAGGCGATCCAGATCCTGGTTATTGAGCAGATTTAGAGTTTCAGCGGTGCGCTCTCCTTGTTGTACAAAACGTCGAGCAGTGACTTCGCCCTGTTCATAGCTTCCCAATAGTTCTTCCAGAGCAATTTTTTGCTGTAAAAATTCCTTTTTAACAAACGCTGCGTTTCTAGCAGTTTCCGTCATCCAGGTGGATATACCGACAAAATCGCCAACAGGGTTGTATTTCAGCTTATTCAGCTGATCGTTAGTTTCCTGAAGTTGATTTTTGAGTTCCGATATTCCATCGATGGCAGTATTAGCCTGGACACTTCCAATATTGCCCATATTCACGAAGGCATCGTGGGCGGCTGCACTCATACCCATTAATTCAGAGGTGAGATGGTTGTAATGCACGGCCATGGCTCCGGCCATACTTTGAACGGAGGTTTCCTGCTGCTTCGCGGATGACTCTGCTACATCACCGGTGTCTTTTAATGCTTCTTTGGTTTTTTCTGATTCAGCCGCTAACTCGGCCAGTTTTTGCCGACTCGCTTCCGTGGCTTTGGTGTACTCCTCAAGGGAAAGCGTACCCTCAGTGAACGCCTCCGCAATAGCTACGCCAAGGCTGGCTAACTCTGTTCGGGTTTCTGCGCCGTTGATCTGATTGATGGCATCTGCTGCATCCGCAAATGCTGTTTTGGTGGTTTCTGCAGTCTGCTTTGCGGCATTGCCCGTTTCTTCGATGACTTCCTGATAACGGTTCTGTTCCTTGCGAATCATCTCCGCCGTTATTTTATTTTCACGACGTATGTCTTGTTGACTGTTTTGATGCTTTCTGGACAGTTCATCGTAGATGCTAATCAGAGAGTCTTTGGCATCATTGGCATCTTCTGCGGTTTGTTTGGCGAACTCATTACCAAGAGAACGGAGATAATGGGTAGTACCTTGCAGGCTTTTGACAATGTCATCAGCACCCATCACCTCGGCTATTTTTCCCCAGCCGTAGATGATCTCACCGATGGTATAAAGAAATGCAGAAGCAAAACCCTTGACCGCTAACGAGAAGCTGTTGAAGAAAAACGAGACAGTGCTGCTGGTGATGGTAAAGGTGGTTTTCAGCTTATCCATCACTGTGGTGATCGTTGTAAAGCCGGATTGCAGCCTGGTCACAAATTCCTCAAAGGTAATACCCGACAGTGCATCCTGGATGGCATTACCCATGGCAACAAACGCATCGCTGATCTTCTGTGCCAGAGCCTGAATCCGGCCATCTTTATTCATCGCCTCGATTTTCAGTGCCAGATCACCCAACAGATTTTTTACATATTCAAGAGCGCCGCTGTCAGCAACTTCATCCAGAAAGTAGCTCCAGCTATCCTTCAAGTTACTGACATAACCAGACAGTAGCGTCATATTCTTAGCCGCAGCACCGTCTGCGCTTTTACCGATCTCCTTGATAAGCTCGGCGATAACATCACGTCCGAGTTTGCCAGCCTCTGATAGCTTGCGAAGCTCCAGGGCGTTTTTGCCGGTGACGCTTTCAAGCATTTCCCAGACCGGAATGCCCCGCTCAACCAATTGCAGGATTTCCTCGCCCTGTAAGCGCTGCTTGGCCCAGGCTTGCCCGATGCCGACAGAAATACCCCGCAACCGATCAAAGCCACCGCCCAGTTTGGAAGTCTGATCCACTATGGCTTGCATCGTGCCATCCATGGGATCGAGACCAAACGCTTTTAGTCGTACAAAAGCTTCGGAGACTTCTTCCAACTGGAAAGGTGTGTTCTTAGTGAAGTCTTTGATCCAGGCCAGTGCCCGGTCGCCTTCTGCCATGGAGCCCATGATGGCTTCCAGCTGAACGCTGAGACGTTCAAACTTATCACCCGTGGTGAGAATTGACTCAATGCTGCGCTTGATGGTGTACAGTCCAGCTGTCGCCGCCACCAACCCGGCAAAGCGTCGGGTTAAACGACCAATACTCGATGATGCCTTTTCAGCATCTCTGGCTACATTTTTTAAACCAGAACGTCGGAAGTTCCGCGAGGCTTCTTTTACTCGTCGGGTTGCTTTACCAAAAGCGGCAGATGTTTCCTGAACCTCCCGGGTGACTCTGTCCTGTTGCCGCGCTAAGTCACGGTTTGAAAGCCCAGCTTGCTTTAACCCCTGACGTAACTCAGCCAGTTTGTGCCGCTGCTGTTGATATGACTGGTTGGCAGCCGTTACCGATTTTCTGGCTGACTCAAGCCGGCGCTGCAACGTCTTGGTGGGTTTCTCAGCCTGCTGATATTCCCGCGCTAACCCTTCAACCTTACCCTCTGCTTCCCTGAATGCTCTGCCCGCTTCACGAACGGCCACTGTCTGCTTTTGGAAAGACGACAGTAACCGCTGCTGTTTTCCCAACTCAGTAAGATGGCTCTTGAGCGTTTTCGCTTCACCACGCAGGGACTCCAGCGAAGCGGCTGATTCTTTAACCGGACGTGACAGGGTATCCCGCGCTTTCAGTACCAGCCGAAGCGCGGTTTCTTTGATGGAAGGCATAGGCGACTCGGTGGGTTATCGGGCAAGATCCAACTGCATGAAGGGACTCAGGCCCTGGCCAGTAACGGTTGGGTCCGACAGCACATCTAATTGCAGTGGAATATTGGCAAAGTCATCGGAGATAAAGCCCAGGTTTTGCACTGGAGAAAACTTCACACGGTGAACCCGGATATTGAAGGGCAACCCTTCCTGGGCATCGTTCAGTCCTTCCATAAACAGAACGAATTCACGACCGGACTCCACCAATGCCTGGACCATGTTAGTGGCCAACGGTGTGTAACTGACTTTGACGCCTTGATCATCAATTCCACCGCCATCAATGACTTTGATACCGGACTGGGTCAGTTCGTAATCCTCTCCGGCCACCAGTGCTGTTTCCAAGCTGTCTTTTACCGTAATTGGCTGTTCCCGATCCGGCAGTCGTTTAAACGGAATCAATTCACCGACAACGCCATGACTGACCAACTCTTCATCCGTTACTGCACTGGTGCTGCCATTGGTGACATTACCTCGCAGTGCCAGTGAAATATTGCTAGCGGTAAAGTCATGGGCGACAACATTGGCGGTAATACCCGACACTCGACTGATAACATTGCGATTACCCCCACCACCCAGATAGTTTTTCAGTTCCTTACGATCTTCTTCAAAGCTGAAGGTAAACTCGCTGACATTGCCAATGGGCAATAAAGGGGCTGACTGGTCATAGGGCTGGATATGAATACTACCTGCGCCAATAAAGCTACGATCCACTGTGGACATAGGATGCTCCTGCATTTGAGGGTGTTTTGGGAATAGATTTAGAGAATGACATCGATGGTCAGCTGAATATCTGCGAAGGAAAGGTGACCATGATTCGGGGCAATATCGAACTGGGTTTCACTAAATTGAACAGTGCGAGCTTCTGGTGTAAATCGTTCACTACTGGCGAACAGCTCCCTCACCAAGCGGGTCAGGTCCATCAAAGTGTAAGTGCTGTCTTCATCCGTTTTGATCACCACACTGACATTCAACGCCATGCTCATTTTTCTGCGGCTGCCCTGTCGGCCTTGCTCTTGTATAGATTCCAGTTGAACCAACATCGCCGGAGTGGGCAGTTCATCATTCAACCCGAGCGCGGAGTATCCCAATAGAACAGTCGATGTCACTTCAGTCAGACGATAAACAAGCGCTTCAACAATTCTGGCTTCAGGATTCGATGTTGAAGACATAGTTGAGCTCCTGCTCCATCAACGTGGCAAACCGGTCAAGCAGTACCGGTTCCAGCTTCCGCAACACGTCACTGGCCGAATGCCAGATAGCCACTTCTTTCTTTTCCAATGGCAGGCCCATCCACATCATGCGACCGGATTTTTTAGAGCGTTGGAATTTGTGCTGCCAATCGTCTCTTCGTTTGAACACCATGGGATGGGTAGCATTCACCGGCTGCATCAGAAAGGCGCCTTCCCAAAAATGGCGGCCAGTTCTCACCCCTGTTTTAGACGGCACTGGCTTACCCAGATAGTGAGCAGGGATATCCAGAGCACCAATCCAAATCACCAGGCTGTAGTGCTTTGATGCCCGATCGCCGGGTTTATAAAGTGACACCCTGACTCGCCCCAGAGACTTCAGCACCTTCTGAGTGATGTTCTGTTGTCTTGCTAACTCTCTCAGTACTCTGCGCTCTGCAAACCGGGAGAGTTTGCGAAGAGATCGGGCGATGGCTTTACTGACTATCTCCGGTGCAGAGTGAAACTGTTCAATCAGCTCATCCACAGTGCTGTCCAATTCCAGATCAAGCTTCATGGAGCCGCCACCAGATCATTTGACCGTTGTCTTTCAGTTTGCAATCCACCGTCCATTGCTGATCGGCGGATTGAACTGAATCACCTCGCTGCAATCTCCATTCAGCAGGCAAGCTCACCACCGTAACCGTTTGTAGAACTGCATCAAACTGGCTCACTAGGACCAGCTCTTTCACATACTCATGAGCCACCAGAGCGTCGTAGAACTCCCGTCCACAGAAGATTCTGAGCCCTGAGTAGTGTTGAGCCCCCAGCGCTTGACCCACTTTACGACGCAGCTTCACACATTGAATGCGTTAGTCAGGCTAACCAGCAGGTTATGCAAAATGGACGTATTACCATCTATCCTACATTTGACAATTCAGGGTAAAATCTTTAGGTGCACGATAGCTTTATTTTCTACTGTTTCCAGAAGATTGCCCTCTAATACCAATTCTGTTTTTAAATTAGGCTCTTCAGGGATATCTGTGGGTAAAAAATGAACTGATTTAATGAAAAAAAGCACCAGCGATCAATTTCTGATAG
>NZ_CANMAO010000059.1 GCF_947495845.1 uncultured Endozoicomonas sp.
GCTGCACAAGAGGGCTTTAGTTGCTGCTAAAGCCTGGGTCTCACATTACCCTGTTTCGTTAATTATTATCCATACAAGGCACATAACAATAAATTCAAGTTCGTTCCGCTGCGCTCCACCGGACGCCGCTGGGCGGCGTCGCTTAATTTGGCGTTATACCCTTCCAACACTAAACATTTGAGGTAGTAGTGTTTACACTTAAAAAAATAGTAGTCTGTCACAAGAATAAAGTTCTTTACAATGTTGATTGTACTGAACGTTCAGAAAACGATCGAGATAAATTATTAACAACTTTAATTATTGGAGAAAATGGTGTTGGTAAGAGTTTTCTCTTGAAAATAATTGCTGATTTTTTCAGGTTTGTAACATCAGAAAGGAAGTCAGCCAACATAAAGTACGACCAAATAAAGATATCGTATGAATTAAATCGAAAGCACTATGAAATAGAAAAAAATCTTTCAATTCTTACATACAAAAAGGACAGTATTGAAGTTTCAGTACACGATATTGATTTACCAAGTAAAGTTGTCGCATTGTCATTCATGGTAAATGACAAGTTTTCATTTGTTGGTGAAGATGATGACTTTGGACTTTACAGGTATCTCGGTGTTCGAGCTACATCAAATGCAACTTATACAAGTACAATACAAAAAAAACTATTATCATCCATTTTAAAAATATTAGGCAGCAAAAATAGGGTTGAGTCACTTAATAGTATTTTTGATTTTATAGGGCTTAATAATAAAATTGAAATCTCCTACCGATTAAAAAGGAAAACCCTGTTCACCAGAGGTGTCAACAAAAATAACCTTCAAAATAAATTGCAATCGGTTCGCAACAGAAAAAAATATATATCAAATACATCCAATATAACAAACGCATCAATCATTGAAGTCATTGACTTAATTGAAAAAATAAAATCAACAGGCAATTATAATAAAAATGAAATCATATTTTCGTTATCAACACAGGATATAAATAGCTCATTATTTTTAGATAGTACTGATAATCTCGAGCTTATGGAAAAATTAGAACTTATTTCAAGTCCAGAGATAAAGTTTGTCAAAAGCGATATCTTTGATTTTGAGCATACTAGCTCTGGTGAGAAGCACTTTATTTTTACAATGATTAATCTAATCTCTTCAATCGAAAAAAACTCATTAGTTCTGATTGATGAACCAGAACTAAGTCTTCATCCACGGTGGCAAATGAAATACATCAGACTTTTAAAGTCAATAACTACAAATTTCAAGACATCACATTGTCTACTGGCATCTCATTCTCATTTTATGGTTTCAGATCTTGACCCCAAAAGTTCCACTCTTATCTCGTTTTACAGAGAAATAAATAATGGCGTAGAACATAGATCGAGCCAACTAATACCATTTGATACTTATGCATGGTCAGCTGAAAATATCCTCTATGAGGTTTTCAAATTAAGAACTACAAGGAACTCTTATTTTGAACAAGATTTATCTAAATTACTACAACTAATATCAAGTTGTAGCGACGATAAAGAACGAATAAGTTACCTACAGAACAAGCTTGAAGCATATAGATTTAATGATAATGATCCAATAAATGTCATATTAGATCAGTCTAGAAGTTATCTAAAGAGATTTAAGAATGATATCTAGACTAAATGGCTCCCCAACAATTGCAGATGAAATTCTAAACGAAATAGATATATTAAAACCCTTTACGGGTGGTGAATGGGACATAAAAAATAACCCTGCTATTACGAGTTTTAAATCTTCGCTAAAGGGGCAATTGTTGACCATTCAGAGTGAGAATTGTGCCTACTGTGGTCTTCCACTTGATGAGACAGGGAAAACAGAAATTGAACATTTTGCGCCAAAAGGCGGAGTTACAAGACCAAAACATACTGAATTTACATTCACAATAATGAACTTAGTTCTATCATGTACTCTATGTAATAGCCCTATAAAAAAGGGAAACTACGACACAATTAGATCAAAAAGTAACGTTTATGAAAATTGCACATTCAAAATTGTACACCCATATTTTGATGATCATAACCTTCATTACTCTTGGCCTGACAATGATAGAGAGGTTCTAATTCAAGGGATTACTGAAAAAGGAATTGAAAGTATAAGGATATTTAAACTTGACTCAACTCGTCATACGGAAGCTAGGACACGATTAAAAATTAAAAGATATTTAGACAGTAATCCTAGTGGAGCACAAATTATTGCTGATGCTATGGCGTATAGTGGATAGCATTTGGTATATCAAAAATTCCAGGGGACGCCTACGACGCCCCTGAAATTGGCGTTATAAGCCTAAATGGGCTCATCTGTAGTCGGCACTATTTCAGAGTTTTTTTAAATTGCAGAAACACCTCAATATTATTTTTATTTAGAATTATTGGAGATTTATTTTTGATCGTATTTACCATCGCTTCTGTCGTTTCATTTATAATGTGCTTTTTGGTTTTTATAAAAATCAACACATCAGCATGTGAAGATAAAGCTTTCCTGATGAGTAAAGGCTTCAAGCTGATTGTTTTTTCAGGTCTACTTCTAACAAGCTTACAAGGACTCGTAGATTCAATAAACTCTATTCCGATGGTAGAGGAAATGTGCTTGAAATTTCTTGACCAGTATGAAATCGATAGATACACGAATGGAAACTGTAGTGAAATCATAGCTACAGCTGGTGGAACTACTAAATCGTTATTAACACTACTGATGCAAGCTTTTTCTTGGCTTGTACCATTAGTATTCGCAGGCGTTGGCGTTAACATTTTAACTAATGGCGTAGCTCTTCCGGCTAAAAAAAATGACTTAACTGAAGAGAAGCTAATAAAAAAGTTTCATCCAAAACTTCAACCCTTCATAAGCTACATAGTCAAAAATTTAGGCTAACCGGCTTATAACAAGCCCATCCAAGCGACCGCATTCTGCGGCGCTTGATGGGGGCGTTATGTGCAGTACATCATTAATATTGAGGAAGTATCGTGAGCAAAACGAGTAAAGCTCGAAGAGATCAAAAAATGAAAAAAAGAGCTAAGCAGAGTAACAAGAAAAAGAATAATCAGGATTCAAGTAGGAATAAGAGTGCAGATTCATTTCCATCAGTAACACAATTCAAGCACCCTTTATCAAATTTGAACGATGAAGAAAGAAAAAAATTTGTTGAAAAAGTATCCACTGAAAGTAAAAAGAAGCTAGTCGAGTACAGTCAAGACATTGAAAATACACTAAGAGAATATGATCCTATAACTCTAATTTCAATTCTGTCATGTTATTGCTTAACAGTTGGCGGAGGTGATAATGGCGTTCAAGTCAGAGAAGAACCTGACATGTTAAGTCAATCGCATATCGAGTATTTACAAGCGCTTGTGCTTACACTTTCTACAGATGATATTGGTTGGATGCCACCCACACCTGAGGTAGTGGAATCGACACGACAAAAATTAATAGTATTGAGTCAGTCTTTTCATTTTAGTCGTATGAATTCTGATCTTGTAGAATCTTCGGAAAAAGAACTCGCAATTACTCAGATACAAGAAAGTTTCAGAGGAAGCACTCAAGTAGTTCGAAACTGGGGATACTTCTCGCAAGTGAGAAATATATCCATGGAGTTGTATTCGCCTTTCGATGAAATGCTAAAGTCAAAAATTGGTTGCTCATGCACTGAAATAATCAACTTCTTTGAAACTTTAACAGAGATCACAGAAGACAATGTAACAAACCGGTTTAAAAACCTATCTAAATTAAAAAGAATAAAAAGCAAAGAAAAACTGATAATTGAATATTGCAAGCTTATAGGTCAAAGCGAGGAGTATGCTGAAACCTTTAAAGAAAACTTCGATCTAAATAAAATATCACAAAAGAACTTGTTTGTAATGCTCATGTCGCATTACGATATCCGATCAGACGAATGTTATTACATAAACAATAGTGAAATTAAAGGTAGAGCCCGTCTTGATGAAGAAACAGTACTTTCAATATTAAAATTATTATCATACGATCTTGAAGGATTGAGAGAGGCAAAAAAAGAATACTTCTTCTTAGATAATCCTGTATGGGAAAAACCCATAATTAAAACAGATAAGGGTTATTTTTGTGCATTACCTCAGTTATTCTTTAGTTTTATATTAACTACTCTTGATGAAATAATTGAGATTTACGATAAGAAAGGTTTGCATCAGAGAAGGGCTGACTACCTTGAAATAAAGATTGATGAAATCGTTAAAAGAAGGTTCCCAGATTCGAAAACTATTTCAGGTCTCAAGTGGAAAAAAGATAACACCGAGTATGAAACAGATCTGATCACTTTCATTGACTCACAAGCTATAATCATTGAAGCTAAGTCACACCGAATATCAAAGCCTGCTTTAAGAGGTGCTCCAAATCGAATAAAGAGGCACCTTACGGAAATCTTAGTAGACCCAAGCATACAGTCTGTAAGACTTAAAGATGAACTAGATAAAGCTAGACTAAACAAAAGTTCAAATGAATGGGACCAAAAACTTCCAGTAAACATTCATGAGATACATAATATAATTCGTGTATCAGTATCTTTAGAAAATTTTGCATCGTTACAAGCAAGCTTGGATAGCTTCGAAAAAACTGGCTGGTTACCACATGACTTTCAAGCATGTCCTTCCATGACTCTAGCTGATTTTGAAACAGTCTTTGATTTCCTAGACCACCCAGTTCAAATAGTTCACTATTTACGGAGAAGAACAGATTTAGAAGGAAAGGTTAGCTTCAAAGGTGATGAGCTTGATCTTCTTGGCTTGTACCGTGAAACCCTACTAACAGATGAAGAATTATCCTTCGATGATTTAGATAATGTCATAATAACTGGTATGTCTAAGCCACTTGATAAATACTACATATCCAAAGATCAAGGCATAGAAATACCAAAGCCTGCTCCAAAGATTACACAACGCTTTAAAGACATTTTTAAACAGTTAGAAAACCGTTCAACTCCAAGGTGGACTGAGATAGGCTGTATTTTGAATCAAATATCGCCAAGAAATCAAATTGAATTATCTAAACATATAAAGAATTTCAGTAAGATTGTACAGAGAACATGGAGAAATGAAGAGCATAACAACCTAATAGTATTTAACCCTCCTGAAAACTGTGAATACAGTTTAGCTGTTGCCTTGTTCAAAAATGAAAATTCAGACATGAGAGATCATTTTATCAACAGAGCAACGGAAGAAGCTTTAACCCCGGAAAATACCTGAATTCAAGTCATTAGTGCATAACCCATGACTTTTCTTGCATCCATTCCTGTTAACTCTTTGAATGCCTCGTA
>NZ_CANMAO010000060.1 GCF_947495845.1 uncultured Endozoicomonas sp.
CACTGAATATAAAGTCCTCATCCCCATGAAGCAGTTCGCCTGCCTGATTTAGGTCATGCTCATTGGCACCGGTGGTGATAAGGCTGTGGCTCAAGCCAGTGCATGCATCAACGCCAATATGAGCCTTCATGCCGAAGTGCCACTGGTTACCCTTTTTGGTCTGGTGCATATCGGGGGCGCGCTGCTTCTTCTTATTTTTGGTAGACGTCGGTGCCTCGATAATGGTGGCATCCACCAAAGTACCTTCTTTCAGGATGATGCCTGAGTTCGTCAGCCAATGGTTAATCTCGGCGAAGATCGCCCTCCCCAGTTGGTGCTTTTCGAGTAAATGCCGGAAATTCATGATGGTCGTGCGATCAGGAATGGGCTTATCCAGCGAGAACCCGGCAAACAGGCGCATGGGAGCGATTTCATACAAGGCGTCTTCCATACCTTCATCGCTAAGGCATTACCATTGTTGAAGGCAGTGAACCCTGACCATGGCTTCCAGAGGGTAAGGTGGACGACCGTTGCCTCGTTTTGGGTAATGGGGCTCGATAACACCGATGAGCCGGGGTCATGGCACGAGCTTTTCCATTTTTGCCAGAAAGCGTTCTTTGCGGGTGATTCTGCGTTTTTGGACAAACTCACTGTTTGCGAAACTGAGCTGGCTCATGGACTGAAACTCAAGCTGGGAGCGATGGGAATATTATCTCATGACTGGGGGCTTATTCGCATCTTCCTTAGCTGGTGGAGCCACTATATAAAACGTCCCATCAGCTAAAAATAGCTGATAAATAAATACATTATTCATTTTTGGATGCGTAGTGAAAAAGGCTTAATACCAATGTCGTTTTTAAATTATGGTGTGAGCAAGTTATTTTGGGCGACTGGGCAAGGCGAAGCGACGAGTCTTAGCCATAGCTGTGGCGAGGAGCTTCAACGCAGATCCAGACGGTCAAAATGGCTGCGCAGCCCATAATTTAAAAACAGAATCGGTATAAATAGGCTGCGTCATCACTGAGCCTTGAAAGATAAGGCTCAGCTATATAAACGGAAATTAAATTAATCCATAACCTTGACTGAGAATATCAATAATCTCTTCCCTCGGATTACCAGACAGTGGTAGCGGTTGCCCGGTAACCTTTTCTGCAATACCCGTGTAGGTTGCAGAGAGATCTAACAACGCCTGCCCTGGCAGCTGGTTGTTTGTAGCAAGTGCCTCACGTTCCACCATTCGGTTTTTGTTCAGAAGGATGTCCGGGTCTGGGAAATAGTTCAGCAGGAACTGGCGGAAGCTCTCTTTGGAGTTCTCAACGATTTGTCCTTGCTGGTAAGCATCACCATCCCAGATTCTTGAAGAGTCGGGCGTGCCCACCTCATCCATATAAATGAGTTGTTCATCACCATTGGCATCGGTGATGTAACCAAACTCAAATTTGGTATCCACAAATAGTTGACCAATGTTGTTCAGTGATTGGCGGATGACCTGGAAGCCATCTTTGAGCAACGTTTCATAACGATCAATATCCCTTGGCTGCCGGAAGTTAAATGCCTGGTAGTTGGCTTCAATGTCTTGGCGGCTGATATTCACATCGTCCGCTTCTGGCACGCCAGGAATGCCCT
Organism: uncultured Endozoicomonas sp.; assembly: GCF_947495845.1. Lineage (GTDB taxonomy): Bacteria > Pseudomonadota > Gammaproteobacteria > Pseudomonadales > Endozoicomonadaceae > Endozoicomonas. Next base: position 1,606 of record NZ_CANMAO010000060.1, read on the forward strand.
TCAGAATACCTTTGGTGGACGGCGTAATCAGCAGTTCTGGCAACGGCTGATCTTTTTGAAGGCCTTCTGGCAATTGAATGCCACAGAAATCCCGTTCGCCCTTGCTGTAGGCGCGCCACATGGAGCCCGTGATGTACTTGCGCACAATGGCTTCAATCATAATCGGGCGGGCTTTTTGAACGATCCAGACCAGCGGGTGGGGAGTATCCAGAATATGGCTGTCCGCAAGGCCATGGGTTTTAAACTGCTCGAACCAGTGGTTGGAGATGGCATTCAGGGCTGCACCTTTACCGGGTACGCCGGATAAACCACCTTCACCCTGCCAGATGCAGTCAAAGGCGCTGATGCGATCTGAAATCACCATAATGGCCAATGGCGCATCCGGTGCTACATTATAACCTTTTTCCTGTATCAGGCGTTGGCTGTCGGCGTCGGTAAGCCAATAGACGGAGCGGACCTTGCCGGAATGGATAGGACGTTGTGTCCGGATCGGGAGATCGTTGTTAACGGCCAAAACCTTATCAGCGAGATTCATTCAACTACCTGTATCTTTTATTGGTTAGGCAATTTCAATGGATGGGTAAGCGGCGATATCGACTTCCGGCACCATTGATCGAGACGCAGGAAATAGTAGCAAATCGTTTCCTTCATCTACATAGAAAAGTACGGCGATTGAGAAATTGCCGGAGGATGGAGGAAGTCCTACAAATGGGCTGGGTAATAACCTCTGGTTATTAGGTGTTATGGTCCGAATTCGCGGCTGACGTGCGCTCTATCGAAGTGGAGGTGCTGGAATTATGGTTTTTATGCACAAATGTCAAGTGATTGACGTCGTTTTTTTTATGTCAGTATAAGTGCCTGATTTTGTAAGCACTTATCCTAAGTTATTGAAAAATAAGCAAAAAAAATAGATCAAAAAATGATCAGTTTGATAGGGGGGCAGGGATTATCGGTCTCTGTGACCCGTTGGGAATGATCATCCACAAACTTATCCACAGAAACTGTGGGTAAGTGAACTGGAGCACATAATCCAAACAGTTGCTTCATGGGTTTTGTTGTTAATTCCAACAAAGTCTTAAAGAAGTCTGCAGAAGTGTCGGGTATATGATCTCTTTAGGCGCACATGGCCGTTGAGGCGCTCTCACTATGACGCCAATCCGGTATCTTTTAAGGGTGTTGATAGTTTACAGTTAACGGTTTGGATTCAGCCCAATCGGGTGGCATTGGGTGGCATTGTTTAAGGTGACCAAGGTAATGAATGAGCAAAGCTTCTCAGTGGATGTAACAGAAGCCAATATTCAAGAAGTGCTTCAGCAGTCGGTTGAGCAACCGGTGCTTCTTTATATAGGTATGCAGAGTGATCCGGGCTGTGCCCAGCAGCTGACGTTGCTGGAATCCATCACTGCCTCTTATCAGGGTAAACTGACGCTGGCGAAGCTGGATGCAGAAGCTGATCAAATGCTGGCTCGTCAGTTAATCAATCAGCTGCAGGTGAGCGCTTTGCCTGGTCAGGTGGTGCTCCATGAAGGTCGTCCGGTTGAGGTGTTCAGTGGCCCGCAATCTGAAGATACACTGCGCGCTGTGCTGGACCCATTAACCATGAGCCCTGCAGATATGGTTCGTCAGCAGGTCGAAACCTTAATGGCCGAAGGACAGGCTGCAGAGGCGTTGGGCTTGTTGCAGAATATTCTGAAAGATGAGCCAGACAACCACGCTCTGCAAGTATTGCAGGTTAATCTGCTGTTGGAGCTTGGGCGTATAGAAGAAGGACGACAGCTGATTAATGCCTTGCCAGCGGATGCTGAAGGTATTGCACAGCCAAAAGCAAAGTTATCATTTTATGAAATGGTGGCAGATGCGCCTGCTCGACAGGAATTGGAAGCTCGGCTGGCAGACAACGACAATGATCATGAAGCACGTTACCAGTTGGCCATTCGTTTGGTTATTGCTGACGAAAGTGAAGAAGCGCTGGAGCAGCTGCTGATTATTGTTCGTCGTGATCGTGAATTCCGTGAAGACGGTGCACGACTGCTGATGCTTACCGTGTTTGAACAGTTAGGGCAGGCCAGCCCGATTGCACGACGTTACCGTGGGAAACTGTTTGGTCTGATGAATTGACTATGGAGGCATAACGTCTGCCTCTTTCCTGTTTGGAGAAACGTTATCCGTTTACCGTTATCCGTAAAGCCAGTTAGTTTGTGCTTTACGGCCAACGGTTAACGGTTAACGGATAACGTTAACCAATCTGGGTGTAAACAGGTGGCAAGATCAGACGGCTGTCTTCTGAGGTTCGCCTACCTGAAAGCTGTCTACTTCTTTCCTTTCCATCGCCTCTTCACTGATACCCCCCAAATAGTCAATCAACTCTTCCAGCATTTGCTGCAGAGTCATGGTCATCAGGGCAAAGTCCGCATCAAATTGTTCCGCAGCGGTTTCGGTATTCACTTCATCCAGCTTTTCCTGGATAGAATCCGTGAACTTCAGTTTACGGATCACCAGATCATCACCGAGAACAAAACTCAGGGCGTCATTCCAGATCACCGCCATTTTGCTCACCTGCTTGCCAGCCTGGAGATGGACTTCCACCTCTTCTCCTGCCAATTCCTGTTTGCTGACTTTAACTTGTCCGCCTTCATCACCGGGTTCCCGAAGCTCACACTCATCACCGAGTATCAGGTGATCCGGCAGAGGCACTTCCTGTGCTAACCAGCGAGTCATGGCAAAAGACGGCATGTTTTTCAGAGGCGGGTTAACGATAGGCAGACTGCCCATGCATTCTCGCAGGCAGCTGGTCAGCTCTTCTGCCTTTTTAAAAGAAGATGCATCCACAATCAGCCAGCCTTTTACTGTATCGATATAAGCGAAGGTATTCTGGCTGCGGGAGAATGCTTTGGGGAGCAACTCCATAAGTACATCGTCTTTTAATGTTTTCTTCTCTTTGCTGAAAACCTGACGATCTTGTTCCTGTTCAATCTTTTCAACCCGTTCTTCCAGCACTTCATTAATCACACTGGCCGGGAGAATTTTTTCTTCCTTGCGAGCAGTGATCATTATAAAACCGCTGGCCGCGTGGGTTAGCATGCTGCCATGCCTGCCCAGAGGTGGCACCCAACCGTAGGTGCTCATGTCCTGACTGCCACAGCTGCGGAAGCGCTTCTCTTTCAGCTTATCTTCAAGCTCCTCTACCGACAGGCTGAATGGCTGGGTGAAGCGATAAAAAATCAGATTTTTAAACCACATGATTGATCGATTTCCTTTTTACATAGCTGCCTTGGTCATTAATGTACCGTGAGTTTGTGGCTTTTGCATGGGTAAATAATAAGGGTTCGTGGGTTGTGTAAAAAAAGTGCTTAATAACAGTTGCGTATCAATAGGTTAGCTGCTTATAATGCGCCGCGTTGATGAGGGGCGGCAAGACGGTAAGTCTTCTGGCTCAACATGAATGATCAGGGTGATTAGCTCAGCTGGGAGAGCGTCTGCTTTACACGCAGAATGTCGGCGGTTCGATCCCGTCATCACCCAC
>NZ_CANMAO010000061.1 GCF_947495845.1 uncultured Endozoicomonas sp.
GCGATTCCGGAATAAGTAAAACTGGCTAGAAGCCTTGGTGCTGTTGACTGGAATCACTTCAGCGGGAATTGCTGATCCAGCAAACGGTCAAATTGGGATTCAATAATGTTCTGGACGCTTTTCATATTGTGAACCGACAGGAAGTCGATAAACGATTCTTTGTTGATGAGCGACATTCTTCGACTAAAGGCATTCGTCTTACTGACAACTTTTTCAAGCTCACTGAGTCGGGTGCGTTTTCAAGCTTTACGGCTGAGACCGAATCTCGCTGGCGTTTAGTGGAAACAGCATGGCAGGCAGGAATATCCAGAAACCTGTTAAAGGTTGAGCACGATCACGAAAATAAGGCGTTGTTTACTCAGATTAAAGATCGCAGGGTGGATATCACCAGTTCACGGAACAGCCTGAACGGCTACCAGAAAGGGCGTTGTTTTTACTGTTTCGGACATATTTCCACAGAATCAGGCAGTTCCGATCTTGCTGATGTAGATCACGTTATTCCCTGGCTGGCTAGAGATCTTGTGCCAACCATTAATGGTATCTGGAATCTCGTTCTTGCCTGCCAGCATTGCAACCGCGTTGAAAAGTCGGCTTTACTGCCTGAGCTTTTCTTTCTGGAACGGTTGCATGCCCGCAATGAGTATTTCATCAACAGTCATCTGCCCATCAAAGAAACCCTCATTCAGCAAACTGGTGCGACGGAAGCAAAGAGGCGAGCTTTTCTGCAGGGTAACTACAATCTGGCACGATCAAAAATACTGCATATATGGCAGAAACCTGAAGCCAGAGGTTCTGCAACCTTCTAAACAGACAGTTGCAGAATAGCATTCAGCCACTTTTCATCTTCACGCCCTGGGCGTAAGTCCGGAGTTATCCAGCATTGATAAACCCTTAAGTCACTAACTTTCGCAAGTTGCTCGATACCGGGCTCATCCATATAAGTGAAGTGTCGTTCGCCCACTTCTGCTTCACCCTGCCCATATTTAAAAGAACAGTAGAAGTAACCTCCAGCCTTCAGAAAAGAAGACAAGTGCCTCATAGTTTCAGAAAGCTCTTCAAGAGGAACATGAAGCAGGGAAGCACATGCCCAAATGCCATCAAAGAAGTCTTTTGAACTGAACTCTCTAAACAAGCATTTACTGACTTTCTGACCAAGTAACTCTGCGGCTAAAGCTGCCAATGGTTCGCTGGCATCGAAAGCTTCAACCTGAAACCCTCTATTCAAGAAGACGTTTGCATCACGCCCAGAACCACAACCAGCATCCAGAATAAGGCCACCAGCAGGAATGTGTGGTAAGAAATGACGATATAATTCTTCAGCATCAACGCTGACGGTTGAGTCGAAAAATGCCTGCGCATTTTTAGTGTAAAACTCAGAGGTTTTTTTCATATTGGTTTCTGTAACGCCGAGGATAGGCAGTGGCGTGCTCTCACTGTAGACATAAAGGCTCTTCATGCTGTTTCTGGCTGAAACATCGCTGTTTGTTTACAAAGTAGAATTGCTCTCCATCAATTATCCGAGATTAACTGACTGTTTATATAAGCTTCGATATTTGCAGGCACACTGAGTAATAGCGGGGTAAACCTGAGCACCTCTTTGTGAATATTTGCCAATGCTTCTTCTTCATACTCGTGAGCAATGGCATTGCGTAATTCCCTGATCACGACATAATCACGGGCTGAATCAATAAGACCTTTCTTTTCTGCTCTATTAATTCGATCTCTCACCGTACCAGCCGTTTCCAGGTCAATTTCATCCACCTGTCGAAAGATTTTTTGTATCAGGATATCGCTCATACGAGCAAAGCGAGCTGTCAGTGTTTCAAATTTTTCTTCGTCTTCTGCGCTTAACTGATCAATATTCAAGGACTGGCAACGGTTTAATGACCACTCAAGCCCGCTGGCAGCTTTGTGCATTTGTTGAAGCTGGTTTTCCAGTAGCTGTCGCTTGTCTTTCGTCATTTTTGAGTATCTCTCAGTCCGGCAAGTTAAAGCTCAATCGCTTCAGGAAAGATGGTAGCAGCAAAGTCGCTCAACCTATCAGGAGGCTCAATCAGAATGTCTATTTTCTGCTCTCCCAGATGCTGATGCAGGTCAGCCAATATATTCAGCTTGTGTGTGAAATCCAGTTTTTCCGAAATCACCAGAAGATCAATATCTCCACCTTTTTTATCAGCATCTGCCCTAGATCCAAATAGATACACCCTTGCACCTTGGTCGTATACTTTGACGGTGTCTTTAATAACCTGTTGTTCCTGTTGAGTCAGGCGCATTTTAGTATCCATGATCAGCAAGTTGTCGTTCTTACCTTCTCAATACTGCATTATAAGAGTACAGGCTTTTTCTGATCATTGTCATGGTTAAAGGATGTGTATACAGCGATTGGTAATTGATGTAACCACAGCTAAAAAGAGGAGGGGCATCAGAAAATATGAGCAGGAAAATAAGAATGGCGTTAAATGGCGCACCCGAGAGGATTCGAACCTCTGACCTCTGCCTCCGGAGGGCGTTTCATATATATAATCCTGCATCTTACTGAACCATAGAACCCCTGTAACCCCTTAATTTTAAAGCATCATTGATTCAACCTGATACAATAAGGTACAAATAGATATAATTATAAAGGGACACGGTCGGGACACAGAATAATGGGCGTGAAAAAAATAACAGAAACAGAGATCACCGGACTTAAGCTTGGGGAGAGTCTCAGGGATACTCAAATCACTGGATTCAGAGCTGATCGAAAAAAGACTGGGGTATTCTTCTATCTACGTTACCAACTGAGCGGAAAAAGGAACACGGTCAAAATTGGTAAACATGGCTCAATCACTGTTGCCCAGGCAAGAGAGTTGGCAAAGTCTTTGTCTGGCGATGTGGCCAGAGGTGAAGACCCTGCACTTAAGCGCAAAATAGAAAGAGCCGAGACCACTAAGCAAACTCATCATACGCTGAAGGCTTTCCTTGAAGGCGGTTATCTTGATGTCACCTCTGACAAAACTGCAGCCGATGTAATCCCAAGAGTAAAGCGAAACTTCAAAGAATATCTTGATAAGCCCATAGCTGAAATCACATCATTGCAGTTAAACAAATGGAAGCATGCGTATAAAGGCAAAGCTTCATCCTGCAACCGTGAGCTTACAGCACTGCGGGGAGTGTTCACTAAAGCGGTTAATGCTGGGCTGATTGATATATCACCAATGGCAAAAGTCAAAAAGCTTAAAGAGGATAAAAATAAAAAAATTCGTTTCTTAACCGAACCTGAAGAACAGCAGTTATTGAACGCCATAGAAACCCGTCAGGAACAACAAAGGGAACAAAGACAACGATTCATTCAACATTGCAAAAGTCGCGCTAGAAAGGCACCTGAACCTCTCAATGGCTCAATTACCGACCACATTAAGCCAATGGTCATTCTTGCCCTGAATACAGGCTTGAGGCGAGGAGAGCTGTTCAACCTGAAAACAAAGGATATTGATCTATGCAGCAAATATCCATCAGTTACTGTCGTTGGGGATGGCGAGAAAACAGGTCAGACACGCCTGATACCACTCAACAATACCACTGTACAAATAATGACAGCTTGGTTGAATGAATTTAAGCCAATAGACTACGTATTCCCAAGTCCCAAAACCGGAGAGCGTATGGACAACATCAAATCAGCTTGGGTGGCATTGAGGAAAGCAGCGGGCCTGCCCGATTTACGATTACACGACTTGAGACATACTTTCGGTACAAGGCTAGCCCATGCGCGGGTAGATCTTGTAACCATTAAAGAACTAATGGGACATGAGGATTTAGAAACTACTGCCCGATATTTACACACTAATAATGAACGAAAACTACAGGCTGTCGCCCTGCTCAGCAGAGCTTACAATTAATTTACAAATTTATTTCTAGTCTCATGAGCACGTAAAAAAATGATTACATAGTGTAAAATATGAAACATACGTGTCATAGGCATGACATTTATCCACTCCCTTGCCAGCATTCTTTATCATCAACTCCAGAACCAAACTATCAAGCCCTTCAAATTCATTATTTCCTGCGCCAATATATAAACCATGGTAATACAAAGCGGTTCACCCAGACTGCTTTAACTAAACGAAAAGCGAAATACCATCACTCAAAAAATAATGTTTTTTTAACTTTGAATAATTCAAAGAGGGGATGATTATGCCTAAAGAAAAGCCGCTGGCAGTTTTAGATTCCGAACAAGCATCGTCGTACATCGGAGTTGCAAAAACGGAGGTTGTTCAATCAAGAGTTACTGGAAGATTATCAGGACTGATACCACCACCGTTTATACGAATCGGAAAGAGAGTCAGATACAGAATAGAAGACTTGGATGAATGGTTAAAAACACAGCCCGCATTTAAGACATTGGCTGAACAGGAAGCAGCGAAGATCACTACTTGATGCACCCGCTTTACTTTCTGTAATACCAGAAGCCCAGCTTTGTATGAAGAAACATTACCCACCATTCAAAGCTGAAAACAAAAATACACCTCCGGTCAATTCTGGAGCCAATAGCTAAATACAGTTGTTTCAGACTTTTAATGCATATGGTTATCAGCAATTTCTGCTGTAGGCCGCTTTGTGCCTGAAATTCTGACCACTGAATTAGCGATATTCAACGGATTGAGTGAAGCCATGACTTTTAGACAATTCGCAGAACTTGTTAAACAAGCTGCCTGGGGACTATGGGACGTTATTCTCCAGGCTCTCCTTTTGCTGACAAACGATGAAGTAAACCCTAAAAAAAAGCCTCGTCAGTAAAATCTGTGGGCAATTTCTGGTTCAGGTAGCTTGCCAAGTGCATGGTATAACGCAACTTCCGC
>NZ_CANMAO010000062.1 GCF_947495845.1 uncultured Endozoicomonas sp.
ATAGTTCGTCGATGTTGGTTTGTTTGAAATTATGCAATCTGACCAAACTTCCGTTTTATGGAAAATCTAAAGTCGAGCATTTAAAAACACCACCAAATAAACTTCCAAAAAACTTATTTAGCAGTTAGTTTTTATTTAGGTGACATCTTATCGAAGACACACAGAATAACCATTAACCAAAAGTCATAACCTTCTAAAAAATACTTAGACAAAAGTATTAATCAAAAGAAAAAATCAAATAAAAACCACAGCCATTTAATAAAACATTCAAATACTCACCAATAAATCAGTCTAACAGGGGCTAAATAGATGTTAATTATTCGCACCACATACTTTTGCAGTAGGTTTTATTTCAGCAAATACCTGTTTTTGTAAACCCGGCAATATCAGCCGTTTTAAAGCACTCTTTATCAACAATAACCTTCCAGCTTGGTCAACGACTTACAACCCAGCGCTCTGAGGTGGGTTGTAAGTCACAATCTGACAAGTGAGAGATCAACAAAACGGCAATGGCTTGGTCAATTCGATAGCAAGTCCAGACATCTCAGCCCCCCAGACGATCACTTCAACACCGGCAGCTACCGCCTGCTGAAATTCCTCGGCATAACCCGGGTCAATCTCCGATGCAACGGAAACACGATCAATACCGGTATGTTGAACACAGAAAAACAGCACAGCCCGATGACCATTTTCGACCATTTGAGCCAACTCTCTGAGATGCTTGGCTCCCCGTGACGTCACCGCATCCGGAAATAAGCCAAGCCCGTCCCCCATGGCTAAGGTGACACTTTTTACTTCCACATAACAATCCGGTAAACCTTCCTGTTTAAGCAATAAATCTATCCGGCTGTTTTCTTCGCCGTATTTCACTTCCCGCCGGATGGTTTTATAGGCTCTGAGCTCTGGCACTTTCCCGGCACTCATCAGCTCTTCAACCAGCGTGTTGGCCCGACCAGTATTCAGCCCTGCTCTGGTCAGGCGTTCTTTACCATTAAACAGCACTGGAATTTCTGCCTGCTCCCAGGTGCATGGATATTTTCTTTTCGGGTTTTTTGAATCGGAATACCAGACCCGATTTCCCGGATAGAGACAGTTCTTCATCGAGCCGGTATTGGGGCAATGAAGGGTAATCTGAGAGCCATCAGGCAGTGCCACATCTGCCATAAAACGCTTGTACCTCTTGATCAGGGTTGCTTCTTCCAGCTTCTGTTCGTATTTCATCACTTATGCTCATTTATCTACGTATTGATATTCAAAATCAGTATTTTATGATGTTGGTCGATTAAGTGCTTAGTCTCAGGAATGCGAAGCCCTGAAGCAGTCATTAACGGATAGCAACAGGTATAATACCAGTTGACCTGAGTCCAGGTTTTAGTCAATGTCTGGGAACAAGTGTTATTTTTTTATGGCGTCTTGTCATGGGTTTTGGTAGTTTCTACCGCTTCGTTTTTTTTGGAAGCATGGCTGTTTATCCACAGGTGCTTCCATACCTGCACTGAGACAGACGTACACTTCAGCGCAGAGGAAGGCAAAAGGCAAGTGCCAGGAGCGTTTGTTCTCACCAGGCACCCATGGTGTTTACCTTGGCTTTCAGGGAGCCGGTTAACCGGCGATCACAGAGATATTCTCAGGCAGCTCCTGCTGTTTTGGGCAATTTCTCTAAATGGAGAGTTCCAGGAAGGTTAGTTGTCCCTGGCTCACGAATAGAAGGTGGTGAGGCTGTAATCATGTCAGCACAGAAAAACGCGGATACAGGCAATCTGCTCAAGTCCTTTACCCCCTACCAGGAAAAGGCTGGGGAAGAGTACATGAATGAGCCGCAGGTCGCTCACTTCACTCAGATCCTCCAGAACTGGAAACGGGAGCTGATGGAAGAAGTGGATCGCACGGTAAACCATATGCAGGATGAAGCCGCAAACTTCCCGGATCCTGCCGATCGCGCCAGTCAGGAAGAAGAGTTCAGCCTTGAACTCAGAACCCGTGACCGTGAACGTAAACTGATCAAAAAGATCAATGACACTCTGACCCGCATCGAAGAAGACGACTATGGCTTCTGTGACAGCTGCGGTGTTGAAATCGGCATTCGTCGTCTTGAAGCCCGTCCAACAGCAACGCTGTGTATTGACTGCAAGACACTGGCTGAGATCAAAGAAAAACAATTAGGTAACTGAACATTACCTATACCCATTAGATTTCAAGATGCTACTAGGCGACAAGTGAGCGAAGCCTTTAGGCCCTCGGGTCCCGTGAGCCTACAAATAGTAGGTGATCGGGGTGAGCGAACGCTGACAACAACGTAGCATCTTGAAAGGCGATGGGTATAATTGCCCATGACGCCGGGTAACCCTTGCCTGGCGTCTGACCCTTTTCTATCCCCTACTGAGTCCAGCATCATTGCGATATGGGTAATCAACCAGATTCTTACATCGGACGATTTGCACCCTCTCCTTCTGGCCCATTACACTTTGGCTCGCTTGTTGCAGCTCTGGCCAGTTACCTTGACGCACGAGCCAATAATGGCAAATGGCTGGTTCGCATAGAAGATATTGACCCACCCAGAGAACCGGCTGGCACTGCGGATTTGATTTTAAAGACGCTGGAAGCCTATGGGCTGCATTGGGACGACAGCGTTCTATACCAAAGCACCCGCAGTCAATGTTATGACGATGTACTGGAACATCTGCTCACGACAGAAGAGCTGTATCCCTGCATCTGCACCCGCAAACAGTTATCCGGATTAAACGGTGTCTATCCCGGTTATTGCCGGGATAACCGAAATGTACCAAGCCAACCCCATGCGCTCAGGCTGCGCTGTCATGATCAGGTTATTCATTTCACTGATAGGATTCAGGGCAGGTATTCATTTGACCTGAGCGAGCTTGGTGATTTTACTCTGAAGAGAAAAGACGGTTTGTACGCCTACCAACTGGCAGTATCAGTGGATGATTACTTTCAGGGAGTGACTCATATCGTCCGAGGTGTCGACCTTCTGGACTCGACGCCACGGCAAATCCACCTGCAAAACCAACTGGGTTTCCCAAACCCAATGTACGCTCATATTCCTGTGATTGTTGAAAGTGATGGCAATAAACTGAGCAAACAAAATCATGCCCCGGCCATACCACAGGATGAACCTCGACCACTGATGATCAAGGCATTTTCAGCCTTGGGCATGCAGGCGGACAATCAACTTGAAGCCAGTACCATAGAAGAGATACTTCAATGGGGTATCGAAAACTGGTCCCCCACGGCGCTGCTGCAAAAAAGTAAGATACTGCAAACCAGTATTCAATAAAGACAACGCCCTCTTATACGTGTTATACATTTAGAAGCTTAATCAATCTTAATCAAAGCAGTGTGATGTGTTCAAGGGAGTGGATATGTCGATTGTTCAAAAAACGGCCGCAGCCGTATATTTATATGTATTTTCAGTCATCGTTTCAGCGGATACGCTGGCGTATGTTGATCAGCCCTCCATCTCGAGCGTGATGGATTCTGATGGTTCGGAGATCTGCGATACTGCTCGATTAAACAGGGATGACAAGATGCGCAACGATCCCAGTATTGCCAACGAATTTCCGTTGCACCTTCATAAGCCCTCGTCCTGCTTTACACCAGACGAAAATCTGCTGTTTATCGCCAATATCGAAGCCCAGAAAGCCCTTGGCCCCAATGCCCCCTGGTACACCGAGCTAAAGGAAGAGGTTCGAGGCCGTGTTAAAAAGGCCTGTGATGTGTTGGGGTACAAAAATAGTGAGGTCAGCCGGGCTTACGACCATTGTCTGGAAAGTCGCTACGAGGAGCTAATCAGCCCTCATGTGGATAAGTACGAGCGGGAAACTGACAATTATCTAAATAAACGACAGCAAATTGCCAATAGCCTGATGGTTCGTTGCGATGCTTCACTCAGCGTTAAACGTCACCGCTTGCCTAAAGAGATGCGCTTTCCCGTCGCTTGGTATAATGCCGATAGTCGCTCCGTTCCCGAATGGCTTATGGAAGAAAAACTAGAGGGCGATGAGTGGCTTGAGAACCTGCATAAAATGAAGCTTGATGACATAATGGCTGAAGTTATGGGTAAGGACTGCCCCGGAGAAATGATTTATTGGGTGACTTACCAGTAAACCCGCTATAGGATTTCCGGGCTGACGTCGTTTGTCGGAGCCCGGAATATGTTTCTTCCCATCAACGTCAAACCTGAATTACTTGAGCTTGAAGACGCCGAGATTTTACTGTGGCCACAGATAGTTTCTGAATTCGACGCTGATCAACTTTATCACGATCTCTATGCCAGCCTTCCCTGGCAACAAGACACTATCTCACTTTACGGAAAAACCCATAATGTCCCGAGACTTCAGGTTTGGATGGGCGATCCGGGCAGGCATTACCAATATTCTGGCATTCATCTTAAGTCGACGCCATGGCACTCCGCAGTGCAGCAAATACGGCGCCATATAGAGAAGCTCAGCCACCACCGGTTCAACTCGGTACTGATAAACCTCTATCGAGATGGCCAAGACAGCAATGGCTGGCACAGCGACGACGAAACCGAGCTGGGTGAACACCCCGTGATTGCCTCATTCAGCCTCGGAGCAACCCGCCGATTCCGTCTCAGACATAAACGACGTAAGGACCTACGGCCTTACTCAATTGACCTAAGCTCTGGCTCTTTAATGATCATGGCCGGGAATACACAGCATTGCTGGCATCATTGCCTGACTAAAACCACCCGAGCTGTACAACCCAGAATCAACCTTACCTCGACTTTAGAGTTCCCAAAGCACAATAGTTCAACAACAATCGAATAATCAGCTAAAAAGCAACCATCCCCAACGA
>NZ_CANMAO010000063.1 GCF_947495845.1 uncultured Endozoicomonas sp.
GCGCGGAAGTTGCGTTATACCATGCACTTGGCAAGCTACCTGAACCAGAAATTGCCCACAGATTTTACTGACGAGGCGATTTATTAAGTGATTTCAAAAACCGGCTAATCAGCACGCTTTGAATATTTAGCACCTCCTGCGAGGCAATAACCCCAACCAATTGCCACGGTGTTTCTTTACCAACATACCCAACAATGTGCCCGCCATGGTTTTCAACAATCTACTGGGCAACGTATTCTGGTATGACAGCACAATCAATATTGCCCTTTTCCAAGGCAACCTTCATGGCAGACATTGAACCAAGCGCTATAAACTGAGCATCTACCGATGCAGTCATTTTGTATTTTTCTATGACCATAGCAGCCATGTAATGAGGCGTTGAACCTATATCTGTCACACCAAACCGAAGGCCTGACAGGTCACTGGGCTTTCTGATCCCTTTGCCCCAAACCGCGTTTGATACAACATAGGTGTTAGATGGGGTTGTGGATTCATCCTGAATGTTACCTGCAATAATTTTGAACTTACCTTTCGCAGCAAGATTAAATAGTCCAGCAGTCAAACCAGCAACGCCTATATCTACCACGCCAGAAGCAACCGCATTTGCGATCTGCTGAGCAGAATCAAACTTAACGTAATCAAGCAAAATATCATTGTCCGAAAAAAAACCATGGTTATCCCCCAGCAGAATTACGGCACCAGAACCAAGCTCAACCACACCAATGCGGATCATAGAGGGACTCCCAAAAATATCTTTCACATGAGTAGCAAATAAGATAACCAGCAAAAAAAAACGTCAGCCTCAATATATGAAGGCTGACGTTTTTTTTATAACTTTCAAGAAGCGTCATAGCTAGATTTAAAGCCTGAAAGAAACTGTATTACATATATAGTCAATTTTTCAGAAAATACATCAGCAGCATGTTAAAAAATACACAGCCTACAAATAGAAGACATTTCTATGTTTTTTTCTCTGCTGCGTCTGCATCCTCTCTTCCATGCTTGAAGTTATTAAATCGTAACCTGATTAAGCTTTTTGAAGATACGATATCATGTTTATCATCTTGTTTGAAAAGCAACTCTACTTGTGACGGAGTAATGTCAAAAAGTTGTTCTGTGATAGCTTGGATCGCACTCCTATCCTCAGAGTCCTCAGGACTTTTGTAAAAAGCATGTTTTAATGCCAGATAGGCTTGCGACTCAATACGCCCGCTCAACCCGGTTGTCTGGTCAGTGTTCTTTCGAGCAATGACTGAACCCACAGTAACCGAAGCCTTAGCAATACCAAATGCTACATCTGTAGCTAGACTACCTACTCCAGGTGCGGCAATAGAAGCAGCGGAACCGGCTATAGCACCACCAACATCCAGCCCACCCTGCACAGTAGCATGTGCAGTCTTGATATCAGTGCGAATCTGTTTTGTTTTGATAACATCTTCGGTGAGTAGTAAGGCATCCTTAAGCAGCGGATTTTTTCCAAGCAGTTCTTTGTGTGTTGCTTCAAAAGCTTTAATTTTATTGAGTTTTTTTGAAAGGATTATATTATTGGTTTTTCGATAGTGCCTTTCTTTAAACTCCCTACCAGCCCTAATACCATAATCCACCTTTAAAACAGGAAGAAATGAAGCCGTCAAGGATGCAGCAGTCCACTGTGCTTGACTCTTCTGATGCCTATATTTTCTTGATTCATAGTTAGAGAACTCCTTTAAAATCGGAGCACTATCTTCAAATGAAAGAATATAATCTCTTACTGACTTTTTTTCAGGAAGTCTATTTTTGCTTGCCAAGTATTTATACAACTTATTTTCATCAATGACAAACTTGTGTCTCGATGCCATAGCAGACTTCCCCAACTTCCAAGGCTTTGAAAAATCCATCCTCGCACCTAAAGGTTTTAGAATATCATTAAGTTGCTTCATCATTTTTTTTGACTGATGGGCGTATTTTATCAACTCTTTGTTATCTTCTTTTTTTGATAAAGACGACATACGTGCATTACGTTCACGATATTCATTTCGCCAGCTATTCAGTTGTTTTTCGATATTTCCATCTGAGCCTTTGACCAATTTAAGGAGCCTGCTGGTCATTTGGAACACCTGGGCTCCTGATGCATATCGACATTTGTTTTCACCCAGTAAACTTCTCACTAAATCGCTATTACTCGTGCCACTCACCTCACCAGACAATTTTGCCATCATTGAGAGGTCTTTCATTTCCTCGAGTGAAATAGTTCCAGCTTCATTGTTAGGCTTGTTTTTCCATTGATCTACAATTTTTGTGCTGTTCTCAAAAGCCTGTTTCCGGTGATGCAGCCTGGACAACTTATGGAGCTTAAAGCCAAGTGTAACTGCGTGAGATATGGCACTTGTTCCAATATCAAGACCAACGTCCACTGGATTTAAAAGGCCATCAATATCAATATCTCCTGATGGCGCATTTAATGAATCAGCTGGAGCGCTAGCAATGTCTCGGACAACTCCCACTTCGCTGCCTGACTCAATAACTTCAGTGGTTGCAAATTCAGGATCAAGGTAATCTGGGTTTATGATATCTGGCTGCCATGGGCCTTCCGGCAATACATCAGGTAGTGGTGAGTGCTCTGGCATAGTACCATGAGCATATAATCCTGGGATAGAATCTGCTAATGCCCGATAATCACCCTTGCTCTTTGGTATTCTATTCTTATCGCTCGCGGCTTCAATTTTCCGCTTTGAGAAGCCTAAGTCAGTTCCTGTAGACTTGTGCTTTCTACCTGTTATGAACTTCTTTATTGATTCCGTTATAGTGGAGACTTTTCGATTCAAGCTTGACTTCGTCGGTAGCTTATTTTCATTCTTATCTAACCCTGATAACTCAGCCTTCGGGTTAACTGATTTATTTACACTGAACCGCCCCATAATTACCATCCCTAGAATTATTTTCTATTTATCCAGTATAGATAGTCGGCAGTCTAATACTTCGTGAGACCTTTGCAGCATCATTCCTTAACCTATTGTTTTTTCAATGTAAAATTAATTAAATATTTTATATGAAATTAAGAAAGAGAAAAAAATAAAGAATATCGTATTTACCAGCGCCACGCTTCCGTTACTTTTCAGAAAGACATATTAAAAATAATAATTCCAATGGGTTAAAGAGAAGTTGTCTTATCTGAATCTGAGTGTTTCTTATCTTAAAGTGACCCATTAACGTGTTAACACTGGGTTTGTTTACGTGGGTAATCAATACTCTGATTCTGATTATGGCGAGCAAGCTTATTGATGGATTCGAAATTAAGAACTTTGGCTGGGCGATGTTACTGAGCTTGGCTATTGGGGCCTTCAGGCTATTTGCGGGCTTGGCTTTTCCAGTTTGAAACTGGTTTAAATTTAATAGGTCACATAGCAAAAACCCCGAACACGAAGTGCTCGG
>NZ_CANMAO010000064.1 GCF_947495845.1 uncultured Endozoicomonas sp.
AGTACGTCACACCTCATATTGGGTTTCTGTTCGTCGCCCCGCAGTTTTGCGTTAGGCTTCCTTCAGACCCTGCCTCGCGACAACGCCCTTGCCCTTTCGCTAACCTTCGGCTCTGCGAATACCTGGTAAGAGGACTTTCACCTCTCTAGTTAAGTGCCATGCTCGGCACACACGCCAATTTCAGCGGCGCCGAAGGCGTCCGCTGGAAATTTTTGTTAGCTGCACTGTCATTGATGTCATTAAGTGTCTGAAATAATTTTGCTAATCTTGAAAATCAATAATTAGACATCATCTTTGAGGGGTATGAAACTTGAATACAATAGGCACTACAAAAACAACAAGCATCGAAAATGAATACTCCAAACGCCCCAACCAACCTAATAATTCAACCCCAAGTTTGTTTTTAACAAAATCGGTGGAGAGTTTAAATTTACAAAGCCCAGTTATTTTACAACCTTCTCGGTCGCCAGCTACAGCTGATGAATTTAAAAATCAAAAGTATTGTAACGAAAGGGTCTGCTCGTTAACAAGTAGTCAGCCACATAACGTTAGGACTTTATCCTTAAGTGAATTATTGAAACACGATTTATATCCTGATATAAATTTTCTGTTATCAGAAGCAAATCCACACTTACGTTTAAATTATGTAGCTCACTCCAATTTATATAAAGAACAAACAGAAACTACGAGGATCGTTATATCCTTTAATCTAAAAGGAGTCCCCTCCGGGGCTGTATTGTATAGTCAGTGCACTTATCTCAAAGAAGAAAAATTATATTTAATTGATGCAATATCTGTTAAAAAATCATATAGAGGAAAAGGTGTTGGGAGCATACTATTAAAAAAAATTGAGGAAAACATTCTTCACAGTTATTCAATCACCAAAACGGATACTCCAATATTCACTAGAGCCGAGATACTACCATCTAATTTTTCATCTATACGGTTATTCGAAAAAAATGGATACAATCTAGATATAAAAAAATCAAGTGAATATAATTATTATGAAAAAAAAATAACGGTGCCTAATAATTAACTTCCTGACAGATATAACCATCACCTCATTAGGAGTACTGTGTGCAGCTAACGCCAATTTCAGGGGCGCCGCAGGCGTCCCCTAGAAATTTTTGTTAGCTGCACTGTCATTGATGTTATTAACTTTTTCTTTGAACTTGATATTATTATACCAAATAATGACTAAATGGAATTAATCATGATCAATACAACCCAGCACTATAATCAATCCTTGAAGGAACAATTGAGGTTTCTTGAAAAAGAAAATTTTCATATTTCTAGCCTTGTAACCCCTGTTAAGGGACTAGGTGCAATATCTCATCCTAGATCAATTTCAATGGTTGAATACACTTTCCCAAAAATAGACATATCTGTCAAGATTGGGAAGGAACTTTGTGACATGAAAAAAGATTTAACTCTAAGAAACTTCAAATCTATAAAGGAAGCATTAAATGGAATTAAAAAAGCTTTAAAAAAAAGCACTGAAAACCAGATTGCAGTATTTAGAGCAGAGGAAGATATACCGTCATATAGAGAAGGCGATTTAATTTATGGACTTAGTGATATCAGATTAAAATATCTCGAAAAAACAAATTTTTCTAGCTCAAAAATTTATGAAGATGCTGTGATATTTATTGATCAATACCCTGTAACAGAAATGGAACAAAAAAAACACATTAGAACTGCTCCAGATGATTTAGACAGCTTTATAACATTCCTTAACAACCATCCTAAATATAAATCAGCAGTGAATGCAAAACCAAAGGTTTTTTATGGCCACACTGTAGATACTAGCGAGACTCTAGGTAGAAAAATTAAAGGCGGGTTACTGTGGGCAACAGATAAATCAAAAAAAATACATTTTTTGCTTGATTCTATCGATATGAAGATGGTCGTCCAGAAGAATCATAAAGATGATACCCTAGATAGAGTTCATCGAGCACATACCGGTCAAGAATTACGTTTCGTATACCGAAATCGTTTCAATATAATGTTGATGAAAAATGTCCAATTTTGGATTAATGGTAAGCCAACTACGGCTCCTTGGACCAAAGCATTTCAAGATCAAAATAGCATCTCGTACGATGTTGTAGAATTATGGAGTAGTTATAAGCCTTAGAATACATTACTTTCTTTGATTTCTATCTCATGGTTGTGCTTTGCAGCTAACGCCCCATTCAAGGGCGCCGCAGGCGTCCCTTGGAATGGATTGTTAGGTGCGCTTGCTCCGAATTATCGGATTTATTACTGGAGGTTTAGCAAACTCAAGAAGGGCTTTTATATCTTTACTGGCTTTATCTTGATCTGCTTTATTGTTATGAAAAGAATATTTTTCAAAAAACTGAATATCATGAACTTCACCCCCCTCTTGGTAGCCATGATACTTAACCCAGGCATTGTTGAAAGCAATGAGCTCTCCTTCAGCCAAGTGAGACCTGAACTCATTAACAGCGATTTGATGTTTGAGGAAAGCGCTATCAAGGAGACGGATAATTTCAACTCCGCTCATTCGCTGTCTTTGCAAGATAGCAAGCTCTTCAGAGAATGCTGTTCTGAGTTTTCTATTGGCTTCGCTCCTGATGTCGTGAGCCATTTTCTCAAGGGAAAGCCTATGAGCTATGTATCCACCAATCAAGGTTCCAGCAAGGGTTGCTCCAACAGAAACGTAAACGAGAGTGAGTTGGGATATAGTCATATTCTTTTAATCTTTCTTGGTTGTTTTGCAGGTGCATTTCTTGGTGGTGCGTCTCTTCTAGTAATTCATGCAAGATGGTTGCGGAGTGTCTACAGCACCTAACGCCAGTGTCAGCGGATTTAGGAGGAGCTCAGCGACGAGTAAATTCCGATGAACACATTTGTTAGGGAAGATGCGAATAACTCCCCAGCCATGAGATAATATTCCCATCGCTCCCAGCTTGAGTTTCAGTCCATGAACCAGCTCAGTTTCGCAGACAGTGAGTTTGTCCAAAAACGCAGAATCACCCGCAAAGAACGCTTTCTGGCTAAAATGGAAAAGCTCGTGCCATGGCCCCGGCTCATCGGTGTTATCGAGCCCCATTACCCAAAACGAGGCAACGGTCGTCCGCCTTACCCTCTGGAAGCCATGGTCAGGGTTCATTGCCTTCAACAATGGTACAGCCTTAGCGATGAAGGTATGGAAGACGCCTTGTATGAAATCGCTTCCATGCGCCTGTTTGCCGGGTTCTCGCTGGATAAGCCCATTCCTGATCGCACGACCATCATGAATTTCCGGCATTTA
>NZ_CANMAO010000065.1 GCF_947495845.1 uncultured Endozoicomonas sp.
TGTGCGGGCTGTGTTTTTCTACCTCCTCTGTACATCTTGCAGCTGTGAGGCTTCAGGAAAGAGCGGGAATTGCTGGTTTATGAGAGATCTGATGTAATCAGACATTGAAAGATTAGAGTTGTCAGCTATTGTTTTTAATTTTGACTTTTCATGAGTGGTTATTCGGATTTGGAGCTGTGTTTGTTTTATTTCTTTCATGGTTCGTTCTCTGAATGTTGTATCCATCATATCATTTAAATTAATGGGAAAACGAAAGTATTTATTTTTTTGCGCTGGAGTAAAACGACAGCGCAACCACACAGCTGAATAGCTGTGTCCATTGCAAAGTAATGACATGACGCATGTCATTACTTTGTCCTTGCTTGCATCTCAAGGTTTTTGATTTCTGATGATCTGATATTTTTTTAATTGAATATGTATCATGATTGAATATGATATTTTTAATATTAAGTTGTTGTTCATGAGTATTGATGAAGGAAGGAGTGTTATTTGATTTTTGAGATTATATTATATTATTGGGGTCAGTTAGGGGAGTGCTGAACTGTATTCTTAGGCTAATAATGATGTATTCTGGGAACTGTTTTTTAGCAGTAATCGATCAATAATCTTATTGGATTTTGAGTACGAAATAATTATTTAGCAGGAGCAGTCTTGAGACACTGAACTGTTCAGTAGGGCTTCTGATAATCTTAATAATTGTAATCCGTTGCTTGATTTGAGTGATATTTTGGTTGAATTCGTTTGAATCTCCCACTACATCAGATAAGCCTGAATCTTGCATGTATGTTATACCTTTCATTTTTTCAGTAGACTCCCCGTATAGACCTGATGCTCTCAACAGAGAACTATCAGGATGTTCACGATCAGAAACTCCAACCGCTTTCTTTCAAATGGAGGGTTGCTCCTATAAAGGTTGAGTTCAGTTAGAATAGCTGAAATTGTAAATACTCAGTATCTGAGTGTTAGGTGGAAACAGTCCGCAGGTAGCAGGGGATAATAATAGTTATGTTGCTAATTCAATAACCGGGATAATGCAACTTGATAGACTTCATTTCTATTTCGCTTACCGATAGCAATAACGGAAATAGTGATGGTCTTGTCTGAAACAGAATATACAAGTCTGTATCCGAGCTGCCTTAATTTTATTTTATAGAGGTTTGGAGCACCAGAAACTTTTGCAGTAGGAACATGAGGGGTGGATAGTCTACGTTCAAGAGCTTTTTTAAACTGCTCTTTCACTGCTGGGTTGAGTTTTTTCCATTCTTTCAAGGCTGACTTTTTGAACTCAAGCTCATAAATCATCAAGTGAAACCTTTACTGATTCTTCGTCAGCTCTTTCTTTGACGAGATCTAAAAGTTCCATATCCTCAATCAGTTCCATCATTGCTTCATAAGCTCTAGCGGGAACGCAATAAAACGCAGGCTCATTCCTGTTCAGCACAGCGATCGGTAAGCCTTCGCCGCTAGCTACAACTTTCATAGGATTGGCTTTAAGTTCAGAGATGCTTGCAGCAATATCTGTCAAAATGTTAGAAGCCATAGGTCTTCTCCTTTTCTATATGACCATATAATAGGCCTATTAAAAGGTCTCGTAAAGGGGAGGATTTCCACATTAATGTGAGACCGTATAAAATTTCAAGCTCAAGTGAAACTTAATGCTTTAAAATCAACGTGTTAGATAAATCGGCGCAGTAAATCTCAACAACGCAACATAACGAATAAGGATAGATTGCAACGATAAATTCAAGTTCATTCCGGGCTTCGCCCTCCACCGGGTGCCGCTTAATTTGGCAGTGGAACTTATCATTTTAGGATTGAAAAAACTCTGATGCTGCATCAAAGGTGAAGCAGTGGCTGATGCACTATACCTCATATCGGATGCAGCGTACCTTGTTATGCATCGTGAATGGTATAACCCCAGGTTACTTCGGTGTCAGAACGAATCATGATGGATACTGAGCAATGTTTTTCAAAAGTTAGCTGCAGAGCGCGTTCCACCATTTTTACGGATAGGTCTTCTCCGTAGAGGTTAAGGTGCATATGTACTTTCGTGAAAACCGTTGGTGGTGTCTCAGCACGTTCGGTGGTCAGTTTAATTTTATTCCTGCCATGTTATTTCTGTAAGCGGTAAATTCCCCACACATTAACTCTTTGTATTAATTTCCAAATAATACTGCTTTCACCTCGGAGATCCCCGATGAAAACAGTACAGCGCAAACAACTCCAAGAGCTATGGCAGCAAAGAGTCAACAACTGGCAGCAGTCTGGCCTGAGTCAAACTGAGTGGTGCAAGCAACACCAACTGAACATTCATCAGTTGAGCTACTGGAAACGTAAACTCTCCCAGCAGCCAGAAAGCAAAATCATCCCTCTGGCCGTGGTAACACAAAAGCCAGACAAACTGCCGACAACGCTGGTGATTCACATTAACAACATTCAGGTGGAAGCAACGCCGGAACAGGCGGCCATCCTGATTCATGCTCTTCAGGCTAACTCATGATCCGCCCGGCTGCAGACATTCCGGTTTATCTGTACGCAGACTTTGTCGAGTAGGCTCGACTGCCAGCACCGTGACTTGTATGAAAGTTCGAGGTTGCTGAACTTCCCAAGCTGGCAACCAACAGCCTGCCCCCGAACGCAGCATGCATCTTTCAATGCACTACGCTCTCCAGCATTAACATCTTGCAGATTTACCACATAGCCAGTGCCTGATCAGCTAGTTCCGAAAGTTTCATGCCGTCGTATTTTCCGGCATGTATCTTCATGTGACAGTCACGACAGACCGGTATTTGTTTCCGGTTTATTTGCGCCATTACCTTGCTAAAGCCTTTGACTTCCTGACCCATCTTGCGGATATGCCGGATATGGTGCATCTCTACACCATCCTGTTTACCGCAAATTGCACAGTGACACCCCAGCTTGCTCCTTGATCGCTGAGTTATCCGCTTCAGATACAATTTCTCAGGGTCAGGACCTTTGTCGCTAACATTGAATGCTTTCTGATCCACCTTCAGGGACAGATTGTTGCTGTACCCATTAAAATGAACCGGTCGTATACCAGCCACTCCCGATGAATATGCGACACAATCCATTATCAGAAAATTGTCGTAAGCACTATTTGATAGAACAATGA
>NZ_CANMAO010000066.1 GCF_947495845.1 uncultured Endozoicomonas sp.
ACCGCGATGCTACATGATCTGTACGGCTCGTGGTGTGGGAGGAACGGAGTCGTGAGGCTTCGTCCTATCCCGATTAGGCTTATTACCTCCAGTGTCTCTAAAGCCATAATAATTGATTCTTGTTGCGCAATGCGCTACATTTGATTTATGATTAAATCATTCAAACATAAAGGGCTAAAACAGTTCTTCGAGTCGGGCAAAAAGTCTGGAATTCAGGCTAAGCACGCAAAGAAGCTAAGAATGCAATTAGCTGCAATCGATACTGCCCAAGTGCTTGATGATATTGATCTTCCTGGCTTTTCTCTTCATCCATTGAAAGGGCAGCGTTCGGGAATATGGTCAATTTCAGTAAGTGGTAACTGGCGCGTTACCTTTGAATTCAGGGATGGCAATGCGTACATCCTTAACTACGAGGATTATCACTAATGGCTATGCATAACCCACCTCATCCTGGAGAGTTTATTGAGTCCATTTTCATGGAGCCACATGAAATTAGTTGTCGTTACCTAGCTGAGCAGCTTGGAGTTGCAGCATCCACTTTAAACCGTGTTGTAAAAGGAAAAAGTGCGGTTTCACCTGAAATGGCGCTGAGGTTATCTAAGGTTCTCGGTCGTTCTCCAGAAAGCTGGCTTGCAATGCAGGACAATTATGAAATCTGGCAAGCACGTAAAAGAATTAACCTTTCTGATCTTCAGCCTCTCAAATTTCTGACTGCTTAATAAAAATCACACATAAGCCTAACAAAAAAATCGTGTTCGTGCTGCGCACCGGACGCCTACGACGCCGCACATTTTGGCGTTAGGTGCCAGGGTTCACCACAAAAGAAGAAGGTGATGTCCACAATGGAAAGAAAAGGAATTATAAAAAACTCAGTCTTTTTGCTATCTTCTGGAAATATTCTAATTTATCTGTTTGTCTATGGATTCGGATGTTTAAACTCTGGCTGGACATGTTCTGGTGATAATATGGGAGGGATAATGATGGTGTATTCTTTAACCATTTTCATCCCTCAATTAGTAGCATTTATCTACTTTACAATTCACTTTCTAAGTAAAATGGTCAGTGCATTACAAAGAAATCAATCAGAGCAGCTTAATAGAAGCGATTGGGTAAAAATTATAATTTATTTCATATTGGTAGCTGTTGCTTCATCTATCTGATGATTTGTTCAAGTCTTGAAATATTGTTTTGAGCTGGTTCCGGCTTTTCCTCTTTTACAATAGCGTAAGGGCAGTAGAAGATTGGCCACCTGTCTCAGTTGGAATGGCTTTACGTTCAAATCAGTTCTTTTTTTGTTTAATTTCGAGTTCAGTCTAAACGTCTTGCATCTCTTAGTTCAAGAACCTTGGGTTGCCAGAATTGGCAACAAGATAAACAACAGTGATTTGAACCGCGATGCTACATGATCTGTACGGCTCGTGGTGTGGGAGGAACGGAGTCGTGAGGCTTCGTCCTATCCCGATTAGCCAACACTATTTAAAATTCATCGGGTCGTATGGGTTTGGCTATGCTTGTGTAAATTGGCTTTTTGAGTAAAAGCTTTACTACATCCAGCTCTAGGGCATCGATAGGGCTTAACTCCGGAATGGATTCTCAGATGTGTTTTATAATTAGTATAAAAGTTTGTTGAGTATTTACATTCTTTACAAAGGAATTTTTTATCCTGGTTTCCAGTTTCTTCTGAGCGTAAAATAAAATGTGAAAACAGAGGCTTTTCATGATTAGGCCTATGATAGGGTTCCAAAGTTCTTGTGTTTTGATTGGCTTTTTGAGTGAAAGCTTTACCACATTCAGCTCTAGGGCATCGATAGGGCTTAACTCCGGAATGGATTCTCAGATGTGTTTTATAATTAGTATAAAAGTTTGTTGAGTATTTACATTCTTTACAAAGGAATTTTTTATCCTGGTTTCCAGTTTCTTCTGAGCGTAAAATAAAATGTGAAAACAGAGGGTTTTCATGATTAGGCCTATGATAGGGTTCCAAAGTTCTTGTGTTTTGAGAAGAGTTGCTAGAAGTTGTGATATCTTCTGGTTTTCCCATTTTTTTTTTGCAAGCGGTCGCTTCAAGAACATACATTGATGTTGAAGAACTGATTATAGATATTTGATTATTGATTTCTGAATTATTAGTTACTGTATCCATTTTTAATGTAGGGCTGGGAAGATGATCTTCTGCGACAATATTTATTTTATGGGTCAGATAGCTACTCTTTTTAACTTGAGCTTCCATTAATTTAGTTGCAATTTTATTGATATATTCACCTGCACTCTGCGATCTGCATATTGAGCTTTTGGTATTCATGTACAGTAATCATTTTTTGTTAATAACATGTTACGGACAGATAGACTATTTTAAAGTTCACTTTATTTTACGTCTTTTTTAATATGGCTTATAAATGTAGCAGTGAGATATCTTGTTCTGTAGTGTAGCCTAACAATAAAATCAAGTTCGTTCCGCTTCGCTCCACCGGACGCGCCTGCGGCGCGCCGCTTAAGTTGGCTTTAGCTACTTGTTTCATACTTCAGGTTTCATTCTGAATGATTTACCACGCTGATAATTTTTCATCCGGGAAGTTCTTATAGATTTTCTTTTCTGAGATTTTTAGTCTTATTGTTTTTTGAATGTGAGGTCAAGAGTAAAGGTAACAGGCACTAGCGAAAGTCACTATTCATTATTACTTCCAATACCGGAATCATTGTAATTACTTTCAATGCCAGAATCATCGTAATTACTTCTAATATCGGAATCATCGTAATTACTTCTAATATCGGAATCATCGTAATTACTTTCAATATCGGAATCATCGTAATTACTTTCAGTATCGGAATCATCGTAATAGGGACTATTTTTTTGTAAGAACTGCTTGAATTCTTGCAGGTGTTGATCAGGAAGATCTAATTTTTCTACGGTAAGCTCAAGCATATATTTAAGAGATTTTCTTTGTAGGTGAACATTAATATCTATCTTGCGAAGCCCTTTGCTTGTCCCATATTCAACATTTTTATACACTTCTTTTTCTAGTACTCGACTTTAGAGTTCCCAAAGCACAATAGTTCAACAACAATCGAATAATCAGCTAAAAAGCAACCATCCCCAA
>NZ_CANMAO010000067.1 GCF_947495845.1 uncultured Endozoicomonas sp.
GCTGCACAAGAGGGCTTTAGTTGCTGCTAAAGCCTGGGTCTCACATTACCCTGTTTCGTTAATTATTATCCATACAAAAACTTCAAGTTCGTTCCGGTCTTCGCCCTCCACCGGACGCACCTGCGGCGCGCCGCTTAAGTTGGCGTTATGTGCTTATTCTATACACAAACATTTCATAGGAATCATTATGAAAGCTGAATGGTTTACATACGATAAGGAAGAAGGTGTAAACTTGCCTGAGTGGGCAAGATCTTTTGCAATTGGTCAGGACGGGACAGTTTTTGTCCCAGGTGCCATTTCAAACGTGCCTGAACATGAGGTTTTTCTCTGTTCCTGTTCTGATGCAACACCGCATGTGATTTTTAAAAATCATAAATACTTTCCTTCGAAGTGGCTCTCAGAAGAGTTTCCCAAAGCTAAAGAAATTTGTGAAATAATAGAACGAAGAGCCTTGGAGTTGCAAGAGCATTCCTGAGTTAATATAGAGTATTAACATTACGGATTAGGAGAAATTATGCAGTATTCTCGAAAGCAACAAATAGTTATAAATAGAGTAATCTCTCTATTCACAGATGTAAAAATATCAACTGAAGCGTGGGGCTTCTATCTTTTTGATCAGGAGTTTGAAAAAGAGCAAGAATTACGCAATAGACTTGGTTTGATCTGGATATCATCTTTATTTGATCTCATTGCTACAGAAACTACAGCTATCGCCAAGCATAGAAAAGATGCAGTTGATCTTGGATTAAAACATATAGATGAATATTGCAATCAAGCCGAACATCTTATAGAGCTACTCAAAGATATAATTGAAAAATTTTCAGTAACAGAACAATTATTCATTTTAAACCTTAGAAATCAGTATGTTCACTCATATTTAGTTGGCAGGCATAATGACTCTATCACTATTAAATTTCTTGAGAACCGAAAAATTGTAAAAAGAGCAATGGATCACCAAGAATATCACGATATGCTTTTACCTTTATTTGAAGCTGGCAATCTTGATGAAACAGTTCAAAATATAATCTGCAGAATAGATCACCAGAATGATAAGTTTTTTAAATTTCTTGCGGAATTGCAGCAGAGAAACCAAGAGCTTCACAGTTCGATAAATAATGGGCAGCAATTCACCTTCATCACGCTACGCACATAACAAAAAGTTCCAGTTCGTTCCGGGGCTTCGCCCCTCCACCCGACGCCGCCGTCGGCGGCGCGGCTGAACTTGGCGTTATGCCCTTTTATCGAGCCTGTATTCACAATTTGTAAACCCGCATTAGCCGTGCTAATATTCACAATAAGTGAACTTAGAGGCTGTTATGCACGTTATCTCGAGAAAGCCGTTTAGTGATGCTGCAAAGAAATATCCGAACAATGCAGCTGCTATAGAGGCATTATATAAGTCATTGAGAAATGGTGACTTTAATAGTCCTCAAGAGCTGAAATCACTATTTCCGAGCTTGGATAATTTCAAGTACAAGGATAAATGGTGGGTAATCGATATTGGAGGCAATAATCTCAGACTCATAGCATTTATAGAGTTCAGGGATAATCGGATGTACGTTAAACACATTGTCTCTCATGCTGAATATGACAAATTGTGTAAAAAGTACTCAATGGAGGCTCGCTCATGAGATTTTCAACTCTTAAACAGAAAGCGGTAGATTTCTTTTCTGAGGCAAGTTTTATTGGTCGTATTCACAGCGAAAGTGAGTATGAACAAGCTTTAGAGCTAATGGATGAATTAATTGAGGATTATGATAGATATCTTCCATTGATTGAAGTGCTGTCTATTTCTATTGAAAAGTGGGAAGACGAATCAAGTGAGTTTGCTGAATTTAATAAAAGAATTTCATCTTTAGATGATGGTATTGCTGTTCTACGAACTTTGATGGATCAGCACCAGTTAAAAGCGGAAGATCTAAAAAAGGAGCTGGGTAGTAAAAGTCTGGTATCAATGATCTTAAATGGTTCCAGAAATCTTACTCGTGATCATATCCAGGCTCTTTCTGCACGCTTTAACATATCACCTTCAGTATTTTTCCACAGGGCATAACAATAAATTCAAGTTCGTTCCGCTTCGCTCCACCGGACGCCGCCTGCGGCGGCGCCGCTTAATTTGGCGTTATGTCACTCCTCTATGTACGGGACAAAACATGTAAGAGCATTTGAAAGTTGACTTGGTCGCTTTTTGCACAGTTATTTTTCAGAACC
>NZ_CANMAO010000068.1 GCF_947495845.1 uncultured Endozoicomonas sp.
TTGCTGCTAAAGCCTGGGTCTCACATTACCCTGTTTCGTTAATTATTATCCATACAAAAACTTCAAGTTCGTTCCGGGCTTCGCCCTCCACCGGACGCGCCTGCGGCGCGCCGCACATTTTGGCGTTAGCTGCTGTGTTTCTACCGGAGTTGCAAAGCTGAGAGTTTTTCAGCGTTGGAAGTTTTTTGTTCTGTTCTATCGAAAAGTTCATAAGAAATCTGTAGTCTTTGTTTTGCAAGCTGGCGATAGAGTTTGGTCGTATATTCCTTCTTTTATGCCAGCGTCGAAATCGTCGTTTGTTGTATGTTTTTCTCAAGCTGGCAGGCGGTAGCGTACCAGTTTCCTTTTGCCGCGCCAGCGCAGAGATCGTTTTTCTTTCCATCTCTTTGGACGGTGAGTTGGTGGGGAAGGGAACAGGTTTTCTAAATCGTGCAAAGTTTCAGGTTTTATTGCAGCCAAGTAAGTTACATTGTCGTAAACTTTAAGTAGTCAAACCTTCTTGTTCAAACTGTTTCGAGGTATTTTGGTTCTGCTTGGTTTAAGCAGCGTTCAAAATCTCAGGTGGTAAATCTTCTGGTTTTTACTTTGTCGCCAGTCGTACTTGCTTCAAGTTTACGTCACGGTTTAACCATTTTACGGGCTTACGCAGCTAACAAAAAAATCGTGTTCGTTCCGCTGCGCTCCACCGGACGCGCCTGAGGCGCGCCGCACATTTTGGCGTTAGAGCAGCAGATCGTCTTCATTTTTCAAATCCCAACATTTCTCAAAATGAGAGAATTCCATTGTTGAAACAATTCAAGAAAATTCAAATCACGGTTATCGCTTTAATTACTGCAATAATCATAGGTGCTGCTTTCAGTTGGAAAAAGGTAAGTATTGTTGAAACAGAAATGATCCCGGGTCATGATAACGGCTGGCTGGAGCCTTTAAGTATAATATCGGCAAATACCCCTCTAATAGGAGAAGGATCCGGAGTTGATATTGGTCCAAATGGTAATATCTTCTTTTTGCACAGAGCTGGCTACTCCTTTACCAATAATCAAATCATAAATCAGGATGTGGTTGTCATTTATTCCGGTAAAACAGGTGAAATTCTTAATACTTGGGGAAGTGGTATCTTCAAATCACCTCATGGTATAACGATAAGTAATAATACCGTTTGGATAACTGATATCATGCTCAATAAGGTTTTCAAACTGAATCTTGATGGGTCAATTATTCAAATATTCGGCAATGATTATCCATTTTATTTAGAAGCATGTTTACGAATTCGTAATAAGTTCAAAAAACTTCCTTGCACTGGAACTGCTCCCTGGTATGCAAGACCTACAGATGTTGAGGTCTATGCTGATGGTTCTTTTGTCGTCGCTGATGGTTATCGTAACAGTCGACTTGTGAAACACAATCCGGATGGGTCTGTTTCTTGGGAAGTTGGTACCATCGGACAGAATGATGGTGAATTTCATTTGCCTCATGGACTTGCCAAAGATGATCAAGGTAATTTGTATGTCGCTGATCGGCGTAATGCTCGAATACAGGTCTTTGACTCTACCGGGAAATGGTTGGCAACTTGGTCTGATAAAGCTATCGGTAGACCTTATGGCTTAGATTTTTTTGAGGATCATATTTGGGTAGTTGATGCTGGTGATTCACATGAATTTCGGGGAGGCAAAGAGCGAAGCCAAATACTCAAATTAACACGAGAAGGCCAAATTGTTAACCGGTACTCTTCGTTTGGTGGTCAACTCGGAGAACTTAATCTACCTCATGACATAGCAATTGGAATTTCAAAAAAAGTATTTGTTGCTGAAATCATGAACAAACGATTGCATGAATTTAGTGAAATCAATAACCACTAAATTGTATTTCAGTAGATTCTCAAAAATTGAAATGTGTATTGTTTATTTGCTCTAAGGAAGATGCGAACAACCCAAGCCATTTTATAACTTTCTGCTTTGAGCGAATAAAACCAGCTTGATCACCAATATTGATGAGTTATTCATCAAAAAACACTTGAAAACGGTAGG
>NZ_CANMAO010000069.1 GCF_947495845.1 uncultured Endozoicomonas sp.
ATAGTTCGTCGATGTTGGTTTGTTTGAAATTATGCAATCTGACCAAACTTCCGTTTTATGGAAAATCTAAAGTCGAGAACCTTACTTTTCGACAGATCGTCACCCTTCGATAAAAGTCACGGTCCCAGCCGTCGATATCTTCAGAATCAGGGAAATGCTGGAGCATACAATGCCAACCAAAAGAGCTGGACAGCCACACAACAATATAAGCTCAAATACCGGGAATACTCGTCCATTGTCTGAAACGCCGGAGGGCAGCACCAAAGGGTATAAAGTAACTCCAACCCTTATTAATCGCGCCATCAATAAAATCAAAGACATGGTATCTGGCAATAAAAAATCATTAACTGATGATTACCATATTAACGTTGCTCACACGGCTAAAGAGCTGTTTCCAGAGCACAATGGTAAGCTTGAAGCGTTCAACTTAGATAAAATGCAGATCCGGGAAAATCTGAGCACTGGTGACAAAGCCTTTATTGCTAAAGGCGGTTTCGGGGAGGTATTTGAAGTAGCAATGAATTCATCAGACTCTGAAAAGATACAAGTTCGAGGCTCTGATGTTTTTTTGCTTAATGGGAAAAATGGTCAAACAATCCCTTTGAATAATCTGGTATTCAAATATACACAACTAAATAAAGATGAAGACGACTCTGAAGGCCGCCCTATTGAAAACAAGTCTCTACTAGATAATTTACACTTTTTTGATCAAGAGTCTGGAGAAGAGCTTCTATTAACCGATCTGAGCGCAAAGATCATAGATCCAAAAACCGGCCATACCACGTTTCTTGATGAAAATGCACTTAGCGAAGCCATTAAAGCCAGTTTTAAGGCCGAGGTAGGCAGTCCTGGAAAACTACAAAGACAAACTGTCGTCAAAGATATAAAGCTATCGGGCCATCAGGCCATACGTAATCAGCAAGTAAATAATATTCAGTATGAAATAGACCTGCAAAACGCCATTTCCAGTGCTCCCAAAATCAGAGGCGGTGAGCTATGTGATGAAGATACATATCGCATTGCCATGGATAATGGTGGTTATGAATTAAGTTCACTCCTGAGCATGGCATTATCCAACACAAAGAAGGGCCAACAATACGCAGTCTCAAAACACGCCACGAAACTTCCTGAGGATCAGGTAAGAGCACTTGGACGCCAGATGCTTAAACAGCTGAGAGATGTTCACGCTACAGGTATCTGTCATCGTGATATAAAGCCGAAGAACATCCTGATAGACAACAAAGGTTGCATTAAGCTCGTCGACTTTGGTTTGGCGAAATATGACGAACAGGCCTTAGCCGAGCCTGAAAAGCCGATTTTTACTGGTTATTCTGGCACTCTTAGCTACCTCCCACCCGAGCTTGTAATGACAGGCGAGCAGAGCCTTAAGGGGGATGTTTGGGCAATGGGGTTAACATTGATAGAAATGCTCACAGGCTGGACAGCTAAACTGGTTAAAGAAAAGAACAATCAGCTCACTTTCGACCAAGAGATGTTTTGGGATTTTAGCCATGATGTGTTAAATAAGTCAGGCATCAGCAAGGACGCCAGAGAACTTATTCTAAACATGATAAAGGAGGATCCCGCTAAACGAATGACTGCCCGTGATGCACTGAAACTTCCCTTTTTCACGCCTCCTCCAGTCAGTGAAATGAGTGTTTTTGAACTACAGATAACCCATGATGAAGCCTTGAATGACCTAATCTCATCTGAAGTTGCTTTGCAAGAGGCTCCTGATGACCGGAACAACCAACTGGATGTTCGCTATTATCAGCGTAAGGTCATTAGTCTCCAGCGGTGTATTGAGTTACGAGAGCAAATCAATCTTTTTAATCGCACTACCGGTGATCAGATCGACTATCAACACAGCGAAGATACTCACCAAAGTGAGATTAAATTGCTAACGGTGTTTGTCAACATAGTTGTCGCCTCAACTCAGGCAGCTTTACTTAGTTGCCCGTCAATACATTTATCAGGATTA
>NZ_CANMAO010000070.1 GCF_947495845.1 uncultured Endozoicomonas sp.
GAAGTTGCGTTATACCATGCACTTGGCAAGCTACCTGAACCAGAAATTGCCCACAGATTTTACTGACGAGGCTTAAAAATTTGCTTGCCTTCAGGCTGGAGTTTCTTTTGAAACAGTTCACTGGCTTTGCCCCAGTCGTGCAATAAAGCAGCCAACCCGGTTAAAGCCTGAATCAACGGTAAGTAATGCCAATCACTCTCGCGAGTACTGTTTAACAGATTCCTGCGAGTACTATTCACCGGTACTATTCCCAAAGCATCAAATTTATCACGATTCCCCACCACCCAAACCAACTCACTCCGAGAGCGTGATCTCAACCAATGGCAACTCACCGCTGTATTCTTACTGGCGGTTTTGCGCAATAGCTTTTTTACTGCATTCAAACCGTCTTGGGTAATGATGGTTTGCCAGGTGTTATCGCCAATACGATTAGCAAAGGCATCCAGTACTCGTCGTGTTTTTTTGAGGGCGTTTTTTTCACACTGGGAGACAAAGGTGACCATCATGATATTTGATCCTCACCTTCATTCCAGTCGCTATTAAGAGCTACGGCCTTCACCTGATCGAACATAAAATCCAGAGCTTTATGATCCGTAAACGCCTGCAGGCATTGTTGGCGAAACTCTTGCTCTGTGGCACCTTCTTTGGCACAAATAAACGCCCACGGGAGTATGAGCGTGTCTTTTATCAAGTCGGCCACATCAAATACCAACGCACCACGACGGGTTTTACCATGCATAACCGCACACCCATGTGGAATGCCCAATACCCATAAGGTGGTGGCGGCCAGTCCATAGGCCAGATAATTACCATGATTTAAAAATGCATTGGCGGTATCTTCTGCGCTGCGTTCACGGGTAAATTCTCCATAGCCCGTGTTGTGTACAGCGACCTTGTAGAGTTGTTTAGTGAGCAAGGCTTCAACCTGCAGTAATTCGCCAGCGGTGTTTGCTGTGGACGTTTTACGCTCGAAGCCGGTTAGCGCTCTTTCAATGTCACTGCTATCTGCACTAAAACCTTCACTAACCAGGTCACGGTCTTTCTTCCATATACGGCGCAGGTATTCTATGCGAGCCTGCTGAAAAATTTTGGCAGCCTGCAGTCGTTTGTGATCGTCAAACCAGAAGCCCATCCAACCCTGTAAGTATTCTGTCGGGCGGTACTCACTTTGTGGGCTTAGCCACTCTACTTCCGTCGCCATCAATAAAGGTGTACCACCGCCACCGCAAAAACCAATCAGCACCCCGGCTGAAGCCAGCATTCGCACAGCAGCTTGTGTGATTGATGTACCGGTGCCTAACAATAGGCACGTAGTATTGGCGATGGGAATATTCCAGTACTGGTTTTCTGATTTTGCTTCGGTGAGATAAAGAACACGTCCGTCTTTTTGCATTACCCGGCATTTTTCCAAGTAATATATATTGGCACGTTTAGAGTGAAGAATGGCTTTTACGTCTGACAGCATTTCCATCGCAGCTCACTTATGCAGAGGTAAGACATTTATGTGGATTTGTATCATACTCAGAGCATACTACAAGTAGGCTGACGCCATTTGCCACGGGATTTGTCACAAAGTTTTCATATCCAAGGGTAACCTTAGTTTTGAAGCGTAAAAAGCAAGTATCAAAGCCACAGAATGAAGCCAGAACTGAGACGAATCAGCCTGTTTAAAAACCACCCTTCTCTACCCTCAAACTGTACTTAAGCTGAATTCAAACTTTTCCTGCCTTCTCCTCACCATTTCATGATGCGCTTAACATCAATCCACCACGCATTCAGATAAAATCAATCACCTTCCGGTGAGGAACACATCAACAGAAAACGACAATTTTATGGTATCACCAGTACCTATGTACGGGACAAAAACACCGCAAGCCAGATATAGCAATGCATAATAAGGTATGAGCTGGCTTCCATACTGGG
>NZ_CANMAO010000071.1 GCF_947495845.1 uncultured Endozoicomonas sp.
GTCAGGGATGGGGTTCATTGGAACCCCGAATTAGCTGGATAATTTATGATTGACACCATAGTCACTTGTTAGCTGCGTAAGCCCATAAAATGGTTAAACTGTGACGAAAACCTAAAGCGCGTACGACTGGCAACAACGTAGAAACCAGAAGTTTTACCACCAGAGATTTTGCACGACGCTGCAAACCATGCGGAACCAAAATGCCGTAAACCAGTTTGAGCCAAAAGGTTTGACTACTTGAGGTTTACGACGATGTAATTTTCTGACCTGGCACAAACCGGAAACTTTGCACGCTACAGAAAACCAGAGAAAACCCCACCAACTGACCGATAGAAAAGATGGAAAGGAAACCGGTTTTTCTGCTGGCGCTGTAAAAGAGAAGTTGTACGTTAGCACTTGCCAGCTTTGGAACAACCAACAGCAAACGATGATTTTGACGCTGGCATAAAAGAAAGAATAAACGACAAAACTCTCACGCCAGCTTGCAAAAAGAAGGTTACCGAACTCTTCTGAACTTTACGATAGAACTGGACAAAAAAACTACCAACACAGAAAAGTTCACAGGTTTGCTACTCTGGTAAAAACACAGCAGCTAACGCCAATTTCAGGGGCGCCGCAGGCGTCCCCTGGAAATTTTTGTTAAGCGCTGGTTTATGCCTGACTTGAACTCCTATTGAGTTCTTCAACGGCCTTTAAGATTTCTGAAGCTCTAACAGCATCGTCTAAATCAGCACCTTCGCCGTTCTGTATATTCCTTAGCTCTGAGATTAGAAGCTCTTCAATTTGGTCAAGAAGGAAATGATGAACAGAGGAATCAGTTTTGTCTATATATTCAGATAAATGAGGTAGAACAGACTTTAGTAAATTATTTGTACTTTCAATATTCAGCATTCTGTGAGGTTCCTTCAGGCCAATTTTGAGAAAATTTAATTTCAAAACTGCTGTTGTAATAATTACAGAATATGCAGAATAATATGCCCAAGCTAGTTTTGTTAAATATGGCTGAGCTTGTTTTGCCAATTCATATTTAATAATTTGAGGTTCAAAGCTACCACCAATTTGTTCTGCAAACTCTCTGAACTTTGGGTTAATCAATGATTCTTGTGCACAGTGTTCAAAATCCAAAATAGACATCGTCTGAGATATATGTTTAGCTTTTTCAAGAGCCGCTATAGACTCCCAAATTTGATCTACAGCTTCAATTTTCCTTTGATACAGAATACTTTGTCTACTCATCAGGCCTGACATTGCAGCTGTTCTGAGAGAAGCTATTTGATCATCCTTTAACTTTAGCTCTGATCTTAATACTTCGAGCTTTGATTCAAATTCATGGTTAACAGAACTCGTTAATCTAGCGGAAATTAATGAACGAGCGAGCCATAAAGCGGCTGCAAATAACCCTGTCGTTGTTAAGGCTGGAAACCAGCTTTGTAAAAAACTCATTTATAAACTCAATAGTAAATGATGTGAAGCGCTTAACGCCAAATTAAGCGGCGCCGCCTCGCGGCGTCCGTTGGAGCGCAGCGGAACGAACTTGAATTTATTGTTATGCGTTTTCTGATGTGGTGTTACCAAAAGCCCGGAACTTTTGGACTGAACTTGTAAGATAATTTGTTCCAGCCATGATTAGAATACTAATGACGAGTTGGGATAGTGTTGATACTAGGTCAATAAATTCTAAAGAACTATCCATATGTCTTGGTACAGAATAATATGCAGCTATTGTTGTAGGCAACCAAAATGAAGCTTGTAAGAAATAAAATAAACCAACCAAAAAAATACCTGCTTTCAGAAATTGACTAGCATTTAGATCTGCTTTTATTTCAATGTTACGCAGCATTATCCTCGACTTTAGAGTTCCCAAAGCACAATAGTTCAACAACAATCGAATAATCAGCTAAAAAGCAACCATCCCCAACG
>NZ_CANMAO010000072.1 GCF_947495845.1 uncultured Endozoicomonas sp.
ACAACCTCAAACCTGAAGCAATGAAAGGTGTGAATAACCGTATTTAACATCTTTTTCTGTCGCCTGCCTGATCCTCCTATCCCCTATTTCTCCTGCTGTCATTCTGTGGATAACTCTGTTTTCTGCTGTCTTTTCCAATCAATTACCCACATAAGACCACGTGCTTATAAGCTGGTAACCGAGGGTACGGTGGAAGAAAAAATCCAGCAGTTGAAAGAGAAGAAAAAAGCCATCGCCGACTCCCTTTATGGCGACAATGCAGGTAAGAAAAAACCGTCCATCACAGCGGACGATTTGAACGTGTTGTTTGAGCCGGTGAAGGCTGGGTAAAATGAGCATAACAGCCTACGAGATGGGTACTGTCCGCGAATAGCCTGGTTATAATGCCATCCGGCGGAGTCTGCACTGATCAGGTTGTTGTAAACGGTCTCTGGCACATCGTAATAACGGTACACGCTCCCGCTGCGGGTAAACTCAGTTTCCAGCATGCCAATTGTCCAGCATGCCAATGGCGTGATCGTAGGTGGATACGGTTGAAAAGCTGTCAGCACTTGTTCCCTGTAATGTGAAAGCTTTCAGCGTGCTTTCCGGCAGCGCGTCAATTCCCTACCAAAGGCTGCCTGACAAAACAGTTCAGCCTTTCCTTATACCGTTTGCTTGGAACTTTACCAGTCTGACAAGGTCTGTAGTGCTATTGCCGTCATCACCAGACGGTTTACCAGCTGGAAAGGGACTCTAAATAAACCATGCAGCCACCTTCCTCAGAAAGCACAGGCGCAGTTTCCACGCTAAGGGACGTTGAACCACGAAGCGACGGATTGACAGCAGGGCGACAACGCAAAAGATCGTTATCCACCACCATGGCAGGTTACACGGTGGGACAGACAACGGGCGCTAAAAACATTCTATGGCATCAACAGCGCTCTGAACCTCCTATCAGTCATCCCTTAAAGCGCAGGTGTGTTAATTACCCCCGCAGAGCTCCGAGTCCCTCTACTTTGGTTGAGGTCAATCCGAGCCCGATGGAGACTGAACAGACCATGATGCCTAGAGGTTCCCGCTCGATAGCTGTGGTCAGGCCGATGACTCCTCTCCCATCACTCAATAACACGGTCAGCTCTGTACTTGATAATGCTCCAGGGGAAACCGGAGTATCCGGAAGGCAGGAGTTACCGGCTCAAAGCCCTGCGCTTCAAGAGAAAATGGACCGTTACCATGACACCATGAAGTATTTTGATAAGGCGCACCGTGACGCGTTGCGGAAGTGGTTTGATACTATGAAGTCTTTTGATCAGGCAAACTATGACGTGTTGTCTCGGGAGATGTTTGACAGCAAGGAATACCTTTTAGAAATTCTGGAAGCCGCAAAAAAGCTGCTCGAAACGTGCAAAAATCGCAGCATCATGGTCAAATCAACCCTCTTCAGCATGCTTAAATTTCACGATATCAATAAACATCATAGTGATCTGGAAACATTTTATGAGAAATGTAACGTTTTCTTTACGGCCTTAAACACTGACGTTAGCAGAGACACCGCTTGCCTGACCAGTATGCTTAATAAATCCACTAGCTCTAACATCAAAATAGTTTCGGATGGCTTTCTAAGTAAAGCGGACGATGAAGTCCAGTACATTGCCCAAAGTCCTTTCCTTAAAAATATTTCCTCCATGTGTAATGGCCAAGGCTTACCGGAAAAGACGAAAGTGGAAGCCTTCCTGAAGCTGCCCTGCCTGAAAGAGGGCTGGCAGGCGGGCAAAGACGAGGACGTTAAGGACAAACCGCTCGACCGGGCACTGG
>NZ_CANMAO010000073.1 GCF_947495845.1 uncultured Endozoicomonas sp.
CAGCCACTCCCGATGAATATGCGACACAATCCATTATCAGAAAATTGTCGTAAGCACTATTTGATAGAACAATGAAACACCTACAGACATTTCTGCAGTATGAAAATGATTGTCACCCCGATCAAACCTGGCTATTTCGTAACTCACGATGAATCAAAGGCTATATCTTGTGCTTTTGACCCATGAGAAATTGCTCTAAACAAGCTACCCCAACTGTCAATTCTCAACGTCAGGAAGAACGATGTGATTTTTCGCCAAAGTCGCTTACGTGTCGGCTTTTTTGGTTTATTCAGCGCTTGCTGAAATTGTGGACAAGCCAGTTCCTGGATCTGATCGACCAGAAACGCCAAAAAAGTAAGGTAGGCGAAATTCGTAGCCAGGTGTTTTTCGCCATGCCCATAGCTATGTTCAAGTTGATAGCCTTGGTTTTTCAGGGTATTAAACGTTTCATTTTCAATGCGCCATCTGCAGCGTCCACCTCGCATCACCGATTCAACGGTGTCATTGGTTAATTCAATATCGGTGATCCAGCACCAGAAATGCTGAATGCCTTTTTTGTCGATTTCAATGTAATCAAGTACATTAACGTGTTCTGTTTCATCTTGAAGATTGAGTGGCACGTTATTAGCGTAACGGAATTTATGTGTCGTCTTATTTGGTGCATCAACAACGGTATGATGATGGACCTCGCCCTGATCATAAAGCGCATTCATGGCCTCGATAAGTGCCACATGATTTCCATCCTTTGCGACGATAATGTAGTGCCATCCAAACTCCTTTATCATTGCTACCGTAGGGTTGTCGGCGTATAAGCCATCCAGAAGAATGACCAGATGTAGACGAGGATGGTCTTTTTTTACCTGAGCCAAAAACCGTCTGATTGCGGCTTTCTCGCAATCATTTTTTGTGGAACCATCCTGGCGGCATATAGCTTCAGGCGCCAAGGGAATAACGGTTTTTCTGTTGGGGTGAGCAAGGCAGCCACCCATTATATTGTGGTAATAGGTTTCATTTTTCTTCCCTTCATTCTTGACGCAGCAATCAGCGCAACGGCTGGTGTCTGAATAAAAAAGACCGGTGCCGTCAATAGGCAGTAAGTAATGGTCTTTTAACTTTCCACAATTAAAGGTGTATCCCTGAAGGGCTCCGTTACGCTGAATGATCGAGAATAGTTCTTTAAATGGTTTCTTGAATTCCACGGGATCTATCGGGTCAAGGACTTCTCTCATGCGCGTATCAGAAGGTACTTTGCCCTCTTTAACATGATAGAGTTTTTCTAGGTTATAACAGCAGGTTGGCTCAAGCCGTTCTTCGTCAAATCCCAGGAGCGAATCAAATTTTTGATGCATCACTGCAAAAGCTGATTTTGGGAAATTACCAAAGGGAATACTGCTTTTATTAGGGCGGTGGTCTGGAATATTTTCAAAGCAATCGGACACTGTTTTTATCAAATAAGACGCACTGAAATGTCTGATGTTTTTCTGAATGGCCGTACCCATAACTATACCGACGACAAAGATTGAGTAATCAGTGATTTTAGTCGAAGAATTGTGCGGGCTGTGTTTTTCTACCTCCTCTGTACATCTTGCAGCTGTGAGGCTTCAGGAAAGAGCGGGAATTGCTG
>NZ_CANMAO010000074.1 GCF_947495845.1 uncultured Endozoicomonas sp.
CCGCGATGCTACATGATCTGTACGGCTCGTGGTGTGGGAGGAACGGAGTCGTGAGGCTTCGTCCTATCCCGATTAGCTGCTGTGATTCTACCAGAGTTGCGAACCTTAAGCGTTTTCATTGCAGATGGTTTTTATTCCTATGTTTATCGCAATGTTCTGTTGAAACCGCGACGCCCCTTATTGTTTTGAAGAAGTAATATCAGATTAGATCTTAAATTAAATGATTTTATCTTTACTCATCGTAATAGGGGCTATTTTCTTTTAAAAACTGCTTGAATTCTTCTAGTTCTTGTATGGGTAATTTTAATTCTTCTACTACGCACTCAAGTATATACTTAAGAGATTTTCTCTCTAGGTGGACGTTAGTTTCTACTAATCGTCCATTGTCTAGCTTATAGTCTGGATAAACCTCTTTGTTTAGGAGTTTTTCTAATTTCTCTATATTAGGAGTACTCCCCTTAAACGTTTCAATGTATTTACGAATAGTGTCAGGGTTTTGAACTGCCATCATGTAGTTAGCAGGCAATTTGGTTAAAAAGTTGAGTTTCAAGTTATCAGGTATATATTCTCTTTTTTTTGTAGGGAATAGGTCAATCATTATGTTGGTATCAATTGATTTACTTTCCTTCCAAAGCTCATCATCTAATTTTGAAAAACTGTTTGTTTTTCGTATAAACTCGGCTAACCAAGCATTACAATGCATTGTGTCATTTTGGCTGTTTACTTGAAGAAGACCGAGTTCAAATGAAATGTCACTATTTTGTTCTGCAACATCAAAAATACAGGCCGCCCACTCATTAATATAACCGGTGTAGCGCTTTTGTTTTTTTGAGTATGTAATTCCAACGGAGTCGATCAGAGTTACTTTAATAATGTTTTTATTATCACTTTTTTTACGTCTGAATACACATAAACCACTATGATACCCCACTGGATCACCATATAGTTGAACAGATAAGTTTGAATCTGATTTGAGAAAAACACTAAGGTAATACTCAATATCAGTGTAGTGAGAAGAATTTAGAGGTATTAATTGTTTTTTTCTTTTAACTGTAGGTTCTAAATGAGTTGGCTTCAGTGTATGAGGTAAAACATTACGCCAAAACCGATCATGTAAGGAGAGGTTTAATTCCGACATTTTTTCCGTTATTTTCTCTACACCTGAAGAAGCTGTTTCACTGAATTCCTTATACGATTTTGCTAAAACAGCTTCTTGATATACCATTTTACAATCATCAAAAATAGATTTCTTTAGATTATTTGGCGTATCTTTTTGTTCAAGTACTGATTTTTCCACAGTTCGTTGTTTTATTTTTTTATGTGGAAGATCTGCTTTATCATCTGGCAATTTTATTTTTTTATGATGAGGTTTTGTAATTTTGTTTGCCTTGTTAGCATCCGTTGTTTGTGTAGAGGGGGGTTGAACCTTATTGTCAGTAGGTGGTGTCGACCTGATAGGCATTTGGTTATCACCATGTATTGATAGTCAGAGGCAAATTGGCCATTATATCGGCTCTATCGTCACAGTATTAAGTAAGGGCTTACGCAGCTAACAAGTGACTATGGTGTCAATCATAAATTATCCAGCTAATTCGGGGTTCCAATGAACCCCAT
>NZ_CANMAO010000075.1 GCF_947495845.1 uncultured Endozoicomonas sp.
CGGTGTTTGTCAACATAGTTGTCGCCTCAACTCAGGCAGCTTTACTTAGTTGCCCGTCAATACATTTATCAGGATTAAGCCAGACTTCATCCGGTAGATCCCAGTTTCTGGTTGCCCGGCTTCCCCAGCGCTCGGGATGACGCTTCTTCGCCAGCGCATAAACCACTTTCCTGTTATCCATGAGAGTCTTTGTCTCCCCCCGGTGCCTCTGCCCCGGTGTTAAGAACTTGATCCCGCTGTGTCGGTGATCTTCGTTGTACCATTGGGTAAACCCATGCACCCAATTGCGGGCCGCTGTGAGGTCAGTAAACGGCTTGGAAGGATAACCTGGTCGGTACTTCAGTGTTCTGAATATTGCTTCCGCGTAAGGGTTATCATCACTGACTCTCGGCCGACTGAAGGAGCTGACTACACCAAGGCTCTGCAAGGTAGACAGCATGCTGCCACCTTTCATAGCACTGCCATTGTCTGAATGTAAGACCAACGGCCTCTCCAGGGCTGAAATGCCATGGCGCAGACACGCTTTGGTCATCATTTTTGAGGCGTGTTCTGCCGATTCATTTTCATGAACCTCCCAAGTAACAATCATACGACTGTATATATCTATAACCAGATACAGGTAAAAGAACTGGCCTCTCACCGGCGAGCGTAAAAAAGTGATATCCCAAGACCAGACCTGATTCGGACCCGTTGCACAGTAAGAGGTCGGCTTACGTTGCGCTGGTTTGGCTGCACGCCCGCGGTGCTGCTGTTGCCCGTGTTTATGCATGACCCGATAGAAAGTGCTTTCAGAGCCCAGATAGACACCTTCATCGACCAGAGCAGGCACAATCTGGCTTGGAGGCAGACTCTTAAAACGCTCACTATTACAAACGTCAATGATCGTCTGTTCCTCGGCTTCAGAAAGCTTGTTAGCGGGCGCTGGTCGAACAGCATTTTTACGATTATCGGGCAGCACCTCATCACCGTTCACCCAGCGTTGAATCGTTCTTTCTGATAGGCCAATAGCTTCGCAGGCTTTCGATTGGCGAGCACCGTCTTTTACCGCCTGTTTGATCAGGCTAACTGTATGCTGTCGATCCGGGAGAGAGACTAATCGTCCTCTGCTGTTCCCCAGATCTCTTGGGCCTTTTTTGTGAGCACCAGCAAGGCAGCAGTTTCTGCTAACGCCTTGTCCTTGCGGTTAAGTTCACGCTCAAGTTTTTTGATGGTTTTCTTATCTTTCCTGTGTTCGTCAGACAGTGCCTTGCCCTGCTTTGACGGACTGGCAGGCTGGTCAGAAGCACTGTTAATAAAGGCTGATTTCCACTGCTGAATTTGCTCAGCAAACAGCCCTTTCTTACGACAGTATTCAGACATTTCTGCTTCGTTAAGCGCTGCTGTTTCAATGATGACGGCTAGCTTGTTTTCAGCTGTCCACTGATCAGGATTTTTTCCGTTGCCCGGCACAGGCACTCCTTTAGATACGGCATGTTTTCGCCAAGTGTATAGCGTCACATCAGAGATGCCAGTATCTCTTACCAGCTGGGAAACCGACACATTGTTGGGCGGCATCATTTTCTGAATGATTGACTCTTTAAACTCTTCTGAATAGCGGGCCATTGATTATTCAC
>NZ_CANMAO010000076.1 GCF_947495845.1 uncultured Endozoicomonas sp.
CAGCGATTCCCGCTGCTCATTCATTAAAGCTGGATTCTAGAGATTGTCCCATCAGGCATTTATTCAGGCCGTGAGATATCGAACTGAATCATCAGCCAGGAAGCAAGCAAGTTCAGAACACAGGTTAAACAGGGCTACCAATATATCTACTATGTGGTATCTATTACCAAATGCTTTAGGCTGACACTTCTGCCTTCGATTATCGCCGTAAAAAGATCTTCCCAGTTGTCGATGGTGAACCAGTCAAACAAGCCCCTGATCGCAAGCCATAGCGCTTTTTTGGACTTCTTTGCTTCAAGAGCCTGCTGGAAGAACTTGCAAGCCAGCTGCTCTATCTGGTTGATGAGGAAAGCGGTAAATGTCAGGCTGGCCAGGTTGGTCGCCAGGTGTTGCTTCCCATGCCCGTAATTGTGTTCTAGGTGATAGCCCTGTGTTTTCAGTGTGTTAAATGTTTCGTTCTCAATTTTCCACCTGGCGCGGCCTCCTCGCATTACTTTCGCCACATTCTCTTCAGTAAGTTGAATGTCGGTTATCCATGTGTTGACGTATTTGTTGCCTTTCGGGTCAGTCTCTACATATTCGAGATAATTGACCAGTGTCTCTTTATGGGACTTGTTGATGGACACTCCGTTGACGAACCGGAACCAATGCTGGTAGCCGTTCTCATCGGCATAGTAATAGCGTTTTACCTTGCCAGCCTTATCCAGTTCATCCACTGATTCGTAAAGCGATACATGAGAGGTGTCTTTTGCCACCATGATGAAGCTGTATCCGTAGGACTGCACCAGCTTGATGGTAGGGCCGTCGGAGTAAAGATCATCAAAATTCAACACCAGTTTAAGGTGTGGGTGTTCTCTGGATAGGTTGGCCAACAGTCGTTTCAGTGCCGTTTTTTCACAATCATTCTTTGATGCATCCTGCTGCTGAATGATCGGTTCCGGCATCAGTGGAAGCACTTCCTTTTTGCCCGGTTTGACCAGACAGCAAGCCAGCAGTTGATGGTAGTACTGAGGATTCTTGCTGCCAGGCTTCTTCACACAGCATTCTGGGCAGTGAATTTTGCCAGAACAGAAATGCCCCGTTCCATCAATCGGTGCGAGATAGCCTTCATCAAAATACTCAAAATGCCTGAGGCGCCCGGAGCGCTGAACAAAAGCAAACAGCAGGGTAAAGAATTTTCGGAGATAGCGGGTTTCAATAGGATCAAGCATCTCCCGAAAGTACGTATCGCTGGGTACTTGAGTGACGCCGTACATTGATTTCAGGTTGTGCAGCTTGGCGGGTGTCTTAACACAGTCCCGATCAAACTGAAGTAATGAAGGGTACTTCAAATGCATCATGGCAAGGCCGGACATGACGGCATCATGAAGCGGTATTGCACCCTGACTGACTTTTTTTCGAAAATCCGGAATTTTCGAAGCTTCTTTTGAAACGATCGAGGTCAGTTTTTCAGCTATGGTCTTTCGTTTGGATGGCGGCACAGTAAAGCAACAATATTAGTAATATCGAGATATCCTGCCTTAAAGTTTGCGATTCCGGAATAAGTAAAACTGGCTAGAAGCCTTGGTGCTGTTGACTGGAATCACTTCAGCGGGAATTGCTG
>NZ_CANMAO010000078.1 GCF_947495845.1 uncultured Endozoicomonas sp.
GCAAAAAAAAGCCGCTATGAGCACTCGATATCTGTCTGAGGTGCTTGCAGGGTGCGGGGTTTCATGATTTTTCCGTGATACACCCATGACTTTGCAGGCACGGGATACATTCTTTAATTGATCAGCCAGTTCCAAGAGGCCAAGCTTGTGTTTAATAGCAGGATGGTTATTCTGGTTCATTGAGGGTTACCTTTGGTTTTGTTTATTGGTGGTACTTTAAACTTAAACCGGTAACCCTCTTCAGATAAAGAGGGAGTGTCAGATCGGATCGTTACTTATTCATATCAAAGTAAGGCACATAACACATATGAGCCTTCCCGGAGAATCGACTTTCATCAAATGCAGTTCCATTGTTTAACATGGAGTGAGTGCTGCTA
This sequence comes from uncultured Endozoicomonas sp., assembly GCF_947495845.1. Taxonomy (GTDB): domain Bacteria; phylum Pseudomonadota; class Gammaproteobacteria; order Pseudomonadales; family Endozoicomonadaceae; genus Endozoicomonas. The sequence continues at coordinate 378 of NZ_CANMAO010000078.1, forward strand.
TCTAAATTCTTTTTTGAGTCTGTACGCAACCGAATTCCATGAGCCATACTTAGATAAGGCTCGTTTAACTAGATCATTGACCTGATTCTCATCATAATTTTCTCGGTAATAAATTACATCTTTAAACCCTTCAACTTCTTTTTCAAGGCAGCTAGCTAACATTCGAATGTCAACTGTTCCACGTTTACTCCACTGTTTCACACAGTAAGGATATGCGGTCTCAGTATAAAACTGTTGATCAGCGTAAACATGTATTTCTTTAACTCTGTCATAACCCCTATCTTGGCCTCTCATGCAATGATTATACATTTTGAGATCTAGCGCACCTCTTTTTGTCCATTCCTCGGAACACAGTTGCTGTGAATCTTTTTTATATTCATGTTGTGGCTTTAACTGAGGTGTTCCAGCAAATATCGGAGATGTAAAAATCAAACATCCGAGCAAGGCTAATACTCTTTTCATACTAATTCTCTAAATCCGTTATATTTTTTGCTCTGATTGAAAATTTATTCAAGGTAGTTGTTAGACCACTCCACTGCAATTGCTGTGCTTGTTCTGGCCATAGATCAGAATTCGAGTGCTCACAGAAAAAACAACTTTTCAGGAAGTTATATCTTCAAAGTCGATATTAAGTTGGAAGCGAGCTCGTGCCCGCCTCCTGTATCAAGTTAAAAATATAAAATCTAATAATGTATTCGTTACGCTTAAGAGTGTGACGATCAAGAAGGCTATAAGTAGTGCTGCCCATATGGGCATATCTTGCTTTAACTCTCTATATACACTGATGATTGCTTTTATTTGACCTGACACACAGCCTGTATCCACATTTGATTTATCCATAGACAAATCCTCCCTTGTGGTATTTTCCCGTGGTCCTATTTTGGGGTATCGGGAAACCAGACCTTCCGTTCTTCTCCTCAAGCAACGCTTCTCTTCAGTTTTAGCATTGGCAACCAATTTCACCAAGACCCGGGCGAACGGTACCCACTGAGAGTAAAATTTTCTCAGGACAATTGCCTTCTGCATATAGATACTAATACTGATGCTTTAGCAAAGTGAACGTAAACAGAGAAATATGGAATTTCTCAAACCTCTACTTCATATTTCGCCAAACTCGGCGCAGTACCTTTCACCTCCCAGGGAAAAATCATGAAACCCCGCACAACCACAGGCCTCAAGGTCTGTAGATAACATCGCATACATGTCAAAATAC
>NZ_CANMAO010000079.1 GCF_947495845.1 uncultured Endozoicomonas sp.
AACCTTCGGCTCTGCGAATACCTGGTAAGAGGACTTTCACCTCTCTAGTTAAGTGCCATGCTCGGCACACACGCCAAATTCAGGGGCGCCGCAGGCGTCCGCTTGAAGTTTGCTTGTATGGTGCTTTTACTATCTTCCAAGGCCATGTAATTTATTTTCAGCAGCAGACGTAAGGGGAAAAAAATCACCAGTCTTTCGTAATTCAGAAATAGTGAGAGCTAAACGACCAACTCTTTTATTTCCATCAAAAAAGCTTTGACTAGATACAATAGATGCATATAGATTTTTCCCAAAATCTGATTGATTTGAATTTATATCTTCCATTAGATATTTTTTTAATATTGTCCTTCCTCCTTCAGTCGATGGTTGGTTAGTCCCGGGAACAACTGGTCGCATTTTTTGGTTCAAATTAGGTAGTATTTTTGCATGTAAATATTCGAGAACATTGATATCGGTTAAATCCTCATTTATAAATTCTTTAAATAGCTCGATATTTCTCTGGACATTTTCATCTGTTTTTTCCTGTCCTGATACAGTTACAAGCCAAGCAGCAGCTTTTGAAAAATTATCACTATAACCATTAAAATTATAATCACACTCTTTCATAACTTCAGAATAAGGTTCTCTAGATAAATCTTCACAAAGTAACTCTTTTAATCTTTGATATGTGTTCATCATTATTTTTTATGAACTTTTAAGATATCTTCAAAACCTTGGACAACTTCAGATAGCTTTTCTCCACCCGTAATTTGATCTATTGTCGCAGACAGTCTAAATGGAGTAGAATAAGATAACTCCTGCAATATTTTTTCAGCTGCTTCATCGCCAAAAATACTAGAGATATCTTTTAATTCATTAGACGACATAATTTTTTCAACGACCATCCACTTTACACACTCGTTGAGCTCATCTTTATTTTTGTCTATTTTCTTCTTGCCTAACTTTTTTATTAATCCTACAGCTTGATCCAGTGAATCAATCTTCCTGTTTTTTAAAATACGTTTCAAAGCGAAAATCGAATCATTAATTTTTGATTTAACCTTTACCTCACTATGTATTTGTCTAACAGTACGACCGCGATTCATGACTGAATTATTTCTGAGATTATCGTTAACATTATTATATACTTCTATCATGCTATCATTTTTTTTAATTTTCATGATAAGAACCTAAAAACCAAATAAAGTACTTTATCGGCAAACAATGTAAAAAATACAGATTAATTTTTCGAGATTCGGTTGAGTGATCTAAACAACTCCTTCAAAATCATATTTTTTAATTAATTCGAACCAGCACCTAATCGGGATAGGACGAAGCCTCACGACTCCGTTCCTCCCACACCACGAGCCGTACAGATCATGTAGCATCGCGG
>NZ_CANMAO010000080.1 GCF_947495845.1 uncultured Endozoicomonas sp.
CGGCTCTGCGAATACCTGGTAAGAGGACTTTCACCTCTCTAGTTAAGTGCCATGCTCGGCACACACGCCAATTTCAGGGGCGCCGCAGGCGTCCCCTGGAAATTTTTGTTAGCTGCAGAACCTAGATTATCCAGTTCAATAGTCCCTTTATTTTATTTTCTATAATGACCGCCAAATACACCGCCAAATACAGGAGGGGCTGCAGTTTCTCGTGGATGTGAGATTTTCATTTCCTCTACCAATGACTCTATTTTCATTAGTGAGGACTGATTTCGAATCAATTCTCGTTTACTCTCAACACCCATTTTAAACTTTTCATAATCACTATTAGAATACTGACTCCTTATTATACGAACCCGTGGTTCAGTATAATATACACAATCTTCAGCGAAGATCGGCGTCTCTAGATCTTGCCAAGAATCAATAATTATTTCTTTTCCATTTGTTAATTTTAATACAGCCCAATAATGAGCGTCCACAGGGTGATTATTGCCATGAACTGACAGGCTTTCACCTTCCTGCAGTTTTGGTGAATGTACGAAACATGATATTTGAGCAAATTCAGAACATTTACCCGTAGCTTTTTCTAGAGCTAAAGCAATGGAAAATTCTATAGCTTCCTGTGAATAAATATCTATTGGCTCTTTTTTTAATACCTCTGGCAATACAAATTCTGAAAAAACATAATCTCTGTAATATGCATCACCTGATGAATCTGATCTATTTGAAGGTAGATTGTGCAGAAGTCTTCTCACTTCTATTATTGTTTCTGCCGCCTTGTAAATTGCAGATAATTCATATTCAGTAATTAAATACCCGTTTATTTTCTTATCATTAATATATTGTGAAATAGCTTTTTTCAATTTATCAGAAGAATCATTATTTTCTTCTTTTGCTAATTTAATATTTCTGGCCAATACAGAAGAAATACAATCACTTTTAGTTATAACCTGAAACTCATCAAGTTTAGTTAAAGCATTATCAGTAGATTCAATAGGCTCTAGTTTATACCTAGAAAATTTTGAAATATTATCTGGATTTATTGAAGGTGCGTTTTCAACCTCTCTTTTTAAGCTTGGTTTCTTGGTGTTGTTTATGATGCCTCCAGTACTATCCATATTAATACACTCCATAAGTTAAAACATTAGATCGTTCTAAATAGATATTAAAATCTACACTAATTCATTTATGCTGAAATTAGAATTAGACATTTGTCTATGTACATAATGAAAGATAATGTAGCAGACAAGAAGCAGCTAATCGGGATAGGACGAAGCCTCACGACTCCGTTCCTCCCACACCACGAGCCGTACAGATCATGTAGCATC
>NZ_CANMAO010000081.1 GCF_947495845.1 uncultured Endozoicomonas sp.
ATGGGGTTCATTGGAACCCCGAATTAGCTGGATAATTTATGATTGACACCATAGTCACTTGTTAGCTGCGTAAGCCCGTAAAATACTTAAACTCTGACGAAAACCTGAAGCGAGTACCACTGGCAACAAAGTAAAAACCAGAAGATTTACCACCAAAGGTTTTGTACGCAGCTGAAAACCACACGGAACTAAAATACCGCAAACCAGTTTGAACCAGAAGGTTTGAAAACTAAAAGGCAAACGACAATGTAGAAGCTGGCCTGCACAAAACCTGATGATGAAAGATGTTCGAGCCAACATTTTGAACAGATAGTGACGTAAGCGGGACGCGCACCATAAAACGTAAACCAGACGTTGGCTTGCACAGAACCTGGTTACACAGGTTTCAATGGCCAGCCAGCACAATGTAAAAAACTCTCCGACAGGGAAAACCTTTTTGTTTTCTTTTCAAGATTGAGAACATTTTTTAAAGCTGCACTGAACCAAAATGCTGAAAACCAGTTTGAACCAGAAGGTTTGAAAACTAAAAGCAAACGACAATATAGAAGCTGGCCTGCACAAAACCTGACGTAGTACGATGTTCGAGCCAACATTTTGAAAAGATAGTGACGTAAGCGGGACGCGCACCGTAAAACGTGAACCAAACGTTGGCTTTCACAAAACCTGATTGCACTGATTTCGACGGCCAGCCAGCACGATGCAAAAACTCACAGCGGGAAAAATCTGCAAGAATGAAACCTTAACTAGAAATCAAGCAGCTAACGCTTACTAGACCAACCGCTTTGAGATACAGAATATCACCAAGCGATTTACTATATTTTATATGGTTTACTACTTCTTTAACCATATTTTATAAATGCCAAAGTAATGCCCATCTCTATGATATTTATCATATTTCAAATAATTCACTTTGAGATTACACCAACTTATTGGCATTTGACCAATGCCAGTTTACTGCTAAATTTCCCTGTATAAAAAAACAGTGGAGAACCGGTATGGCAGAGCGGCTGTTAATACAGGTACAAAATAAAATTCGAGCACGTCATTACAGTATTCGTACTGAGCAAGCATATATTTATTGGATTAAAGCCTTTATTCGTTTTCATAAGTACCAGCATCCAAATACCATGGGGGATAGAGAGGTTACTGACTATCTCACCCATATTGCGGTTAAGAAACAGGTCGCTTCTAACACTCAAAACCAAGCGCTGTCGGCGATTCTACAGCGATTCCCGCTGCTCATTCATTAAAGCTGGATTCTAGAGATTGTCCCATCAGGCATTTATTCAGGCCGTGAGA
>NZ_CANMAO010000082.1 GCF_947495845.1 uncultured Endozoicomonas sp.
CGCTTTATCACTGACTTTTACTTTAAGTTCTCGTCGACTGAACGTAAACCCAAGAAAGCTACGCTCCCAAGGGCGGCCTACAGCACTCTTCCGAGTATTCACTGTGAGTCGCAGTGATTCTTCGATAAAGCATTGCAGGCTTTTCATCACGCGTTCACCCGCTGTTTTGCTACTGACAAACACCACAAAGTCATCAGCATAGCGGGCAAACCGAAGGTTCCTCTGTTCCAGTTCCCGGTCCAGATTGTTCAGCACGATATTTGAAAGGACGGGTGATAGTGGGCCACCTTGTGGTACACCCTTCAAACTGGCTTGTTTCATTCCATTTATATAGACGCCGGCTTTCAGGTAACGATTGATTAATCGAAGCAGTATCACGTCCTTGTGTCGTGACCTGAGTCGCGTCATCAGCAGGTCATGATTAACGTTGTCGAAGAACGCTTCAAGATCACAGTCTACTACCCAGTTAAATCCATCCCGCATGACCGCTTGTGCATAATCGATAGACTGATGAGCGTTTCGGTGAGGCCGGAATCCATAACTGTTGTTGTGGAATTCACAGTCCCATTCCTCCTGCATAATCTGGGCTATGGCTTGCTGTATCAGGCGATCAAAAACGGTAGGTATTCCCAGTTTACGTTTGCGGCCATCTGGTTTAGGGATTTCCACACGCAATACAGGTTTGGGTGAGTAGACTCCTTCTATAAGTTGCTGCCGTATCATCGACCAATGTCGTTTGAGAAAAGCTGGAAGGTCATCGACGGTCATGCCATCAACGCCCGGAGCCCCCTTATTACGTTGAACCTGTTTCAGCGCACGCACCAGATTATTCCTGTCCAGTACCCGCGCCATCAAAGATGAACAAAAGGTGGATTTTGGTTCAATCGGGTCTCCCGATTCCGGTTCATCCTCCGGAGTTTCCAGAGACAACGACAGTTGTTTAACAGATGCCATCCGAAATCACTTCCCCAACGATTACTCTCCGAGATTTGTTCAGGCCTTCAGTGGCAAGAGACCACCTATTATGCCTTCTGCTGACTTCTGCACTGCGGTCACACCCGATTGCTCCGGTGTCAGTTGTTCCTTCAACACAGTGCAGATCTCCCGAGGTAAGACACTTAACTTTCACTGCGTAAACGCCCAATTTATAAAACGTACCCCGATTGCAGATGGAAGGCTTAATGGTCACGTGCCCACTGGCCTCGAGTACGTCACACCTCATATTGGGTTTCTGTTCGTCGCCCCGCAGTTTTGCGTTAGGCTTCCTTCAGACCCTGCCTCG
>NZ_CANMAO010000083.1 GCF_947495845.1 uncultured Endozoicomonas sp.
CAGGGAAAAATCATGAAACCCCGCACAACCACAGGCCTCAAGGTCTGTAGATAACATCGCATACATGTCAAAATACACATCCATTGCCTTATATTGAAAACATTGGATGTATCCCATATGAATGCAGTAGATTTGATGAATAAGCTTTCTATTATTAATGATCCGCGCCAATCATGGAAAGTGGAGCACAAACTTACGGATATTTTAATTCTAACTATCTGTGCTGTCATTGCTGGTTGCGAAGGTTGGGAAGAAATTGAAGACTTTGGTAATGAAAGGCTGGATTGGCTAAAACAATACGGAGAATTTGAACACGGAATTCCTTCACACCACACCATTGCCAGAGTAGTGGCTGTTGTTAATCCAAAGAAATTCCAGGCTTGTTTTATTGAATGGATGAAGGCCTGCCATCAAGTATCAAATGGTGAAATTATTGCTATTGATGGTAAAACGGTCAGGCGCTCTTATGATAAAGGAAAAGACAAAGGTGCGATTCACATGGTGAGTGCCTTTGCTAATGCGAATGAACTTGTGCTTGGTCAAGTGAAAGTTAATGAAAAGAGCAATGAGATCACTGCTATACCTGAATTGCTTGAGCTTCTCGAAATACGTGGATGTCTCGTAACCATAGACGCCATGGGCTGTCAGAGGGATATCGCCAAGAAGATTGTCGATAAAGGAGCCGATTACTTGTTAGCCGTAAAAGGCAACCAGGGTAAGCTCCATGAAGCATTTGAAAATCATTTTTCTATTGAAAAAGTAAATCAATGGACAGGTGATTTATTTAGAACGGAAGAGAAGAGTCATGGCAGAATGGAAAGTCGTCTTCATATAGTCAGTGATATTTTCGATGAGTTTGTAAACCTCTCCTTTGATTGGAAAGGAATGAAAACTGTTGGAATTGTTTTATCCGCCAGAATGGAAGGTGAGATATTCAATCCAGACGATATTAGTATTCGTTATTATATTTCGTCAGCTGAATTGACGGCAGAAGATCTAGCAAAAGCAGCAAGAGGCCATTGGGGAATAGAAAACAAGCTCCATTGGAAATTGGATGTTGCGATGAATGAAGATGACTGTCGAATTAGAAGAGGCAATGCTGCAGAAATGCTGGCTACCTTTCGACATGTAGCCGTTAATATGCTGAACAACACCAAGACCTTTAAAGCAGGCTTGAAGCGGAAGCAAAAAAAAGCCGCTATGAGCACTCGATATCTGTCTGAGGTGCTTGCAGGGTGCGGGGTTTCATGATTTTTCCGTG
>NZ_CANMAO010000084.1 GCF_947495845.1 uncultured Endozoicomonas sp.
TGAGTCTTGATTCAATTCAAAGGTGTGTAGCGATCAGTTGATTACAGAGGTTATGCACTTATGATACGAATTCAGGATATAAAGTTTTGCTTAACGATTGCAATAAACATCGATGATCCCACCCATGCTTATCACTTCATTGCATTAAGTGATGGTTCGAGTGTATCAAATGTAGTAACCAAGATCTGATCTGACACTTTCCGGTCCATCGTCGTCTGTACCGTCAGGTCAGATTCAGACGATCTGTTTTTCCTTACAGATCACTTTGCCTGATTCCAATGTCTGCAAGGGAGTCCTTCCACAGCACATTTTCCCCTGATGGGTTCGTTCTGTGTTGTAGTACTCCACCCAAGCATCCAGATCCTTCTGTAATTCAGTCAGGTCAGTGTAGACCTTCTTTCTAAAGGTCACCTGATAGAACTCGTTCAGTATCGTTTTATGGAACCGTTCACAGATACCATTGGTTTGAGGATGCCTCGCTTTGGTTTTCGTGTGCTCGATATCACAGGCCGCCAGGTACAGTTCATAATCGTGCTCAACCTTGCCACAGTACTCAGTGCCTCTATCAGTCAGTATTCTCAGCATTGGAATGTCATGTTCTTCAAAGTACGGTAGAACCCGATCATTCAGCAAATCAGCTGCTGTGATCGGCGTTTTGGTGGTGTATAGCTTGCAGTGCGCAATCTTGCTGTAGGTATCCACAAAGGTTTGTTGATACACCCTGCCAACCCCTTTGAGTGTTCCAACGAAAAAGGTGTCTTGCAAACCCAGATAACCTGGATGCACCGTTTCAATTTCTCCGCAGGCAATATCGGTTTCTTTCTTTTTCTCAAGGGCAGCCAGCTGAGATTCTGTGTAGATAGCATCGTTAGCCGCAGCGTGCTCCTCCAGAGCCTTAAGGCGTTTTTTGAACGTCTCAAGGTTATGTCGTTGCCAGATACTGCGAACACCGCCTCCTGAAACAAATATACCGAGCTTCCGTAACTCATTACTGACTCGGGTTTGACCAAGGGCAGGGTTATCAATAGCCAGTTTACAAACGGCTTCTTCAACGTGAGGTTCTACACGGTTTTTTGGGTTTGGAATCTTTTTTGATTTGGCCAGCAGCGCATCGATTCCACCTTCCTCATAAGCATTTTGAACTCTGTAGAAGGTATCTCTGGATACACCCATCAGGGAAAAATCATGAAACCCCGCACAACCACAGGCCTCAAGGTCTGTAGATAACATCGCATACATGTCAAAATACA
>NZ_CANMAO010000085.1 GCF_947495845.1 uncultured Endozoicomonas sp.
CTGCACAAGAGGGCTTTAGTTGCTGCTAAAGCCTGGGTCTCACATTACCCTGTTTCGTTAATTATTATCCATACAAAGCCTTCAAACCGACGCGCCTTCGGCGCGCGGCTTAAGGCGGCGTTAGGCCTTTAAATCTAAATCCGCAACATTTCTTGAGCTTTATGAAAAATGAAAGAGTTTATTGAGAAAGTCCCGCATGAAATTCTCGCACGTTCAGGCTCAGTTTTTTACTCTGGTAAGGAGTCTTTTCAAGGGAATAAAGAGCTATATATTTTAGGATTAAACCCAGGAGGCCTGCCTACTGATGATGTTAATGAGTCAATATCTTTCAGTATCACAGAGGTTCTTGAAAATCGACCAAGTAATTGGTCTGCATATAGAGATGAGTCTTGGGAAGGTGCTGAACCTGGTACTTGGAGAATGCAGCCAAGAATTCTACATTTGCTAAACAACTTGGATATTGATCCCGGAAACACTCCTTCGAGTAATGTTATATTTGTCCGGTCTGAACGTGAAAAACAACTAAAAAGTGAGGTTCAATCTCTATTAACACTTTGCTGGAGTTTCCATGACTATGTCATCAAAGAACTTAAACCAAAGGCTATACTCTGCTTAGGAAAAACTGCTGGTTTACATGCTCGTAATAAATTGTCAGCAAACACAAAAATTGATGAGTTTGTAGAAAATAACAATAGAAAATGGTGTTCTGAAGCCTTTACTAATGGCAATGGTATTAAGGTTATTGTGGCAACTCATCCAAGTATTGCAGACTGGACTGTTAAAAATACAGACCCTTCAAATATGATCAGACGTGTACTTTCAACAAAGGCCTAACAATAAAATCGTGTTCGTGCTTCGCACCGGACGCCTACGGCGCCGCACATTTTGGCGTTATGCCCTCAAACTAATCAAAAAGTTTGTAGTAAAAAATTAACGATCAATAAATTGTGATAATTATATAGATAAGGATTTAAATTGAAGAAAGTATTATTAGTAACTTTATCATGCTTGATGAGTTTTACAGCTTATGCGAGCGCTGAAATTTATGAATACCTTGGTGTAAAAACAGTTAAGGGGAATCCTTGTTATCTTACTAATGGGCAGTTTACGGAATCATCAATTAATTTTATGGTTTCTGCTTATGGTGATTTCAAAGAAAAGCCTCGTCAGTAAAATCTGTGGGCAATTTCTGGTTCAGGTAGCTTGCCAAGTGCATGGTATAACGCAATTTCAGCGC
>NZ_CANMAO010000086.1 GCF_947495845.1 uncultured Endozoicomonas sp.
TAACAAGTGACTATGGTGTCAATCATAAATTATCCAGCTAATTCGGGGTTCCAATGAACCCCATCCCTGACCATTGAATTCACAATGACAACCAGCTTTCTAACGCAGGCAATGATGGCTGTTTTCTTTGCTTTTCCAGCTTTTAACAAGCGCTCATAAGTTGCTTTAAAGACAGGATTGCACTGTATAGCAGACATCATCGCCATAAACATAACTGTTCGTATTTTGTAGCGACCTCCTTTGATTTTTCGTTGTCCCTGATAAGCGCCACTTTCTCGATTTACGGGTGCGACACCGACCAGTGCAGCAGCCTGTTTATTAGTTAAATAGCCGAGTTCTGGCATATCACTAAGTAGGCTAAAAGTGACAACGTTACCAATGCCAGGTACGCTCTGAATGATGTCGAATTTCGATTTATATTCCGGACAACTTGTAATGAGTTCGAGTAGTTTTTGTTCTACTTTTTCTATCTGATTTTTCAGGGCTGTCAGGATCGGTGTGATCATGCCAGTGATATTTTTAGGCATTATCTGGCGACGATTCTTTTCCATTGTCTGCATGGCGACCAGCTGTCGTCTACGGGATAAGAGATCGCTCATATGCTGCAGTACCTCAGGCTTTAGCTCTGATAGTGCTGGCTTGATAGCTTCACCGTAATGAGCAATAAGCTGGGCATCAAGCTTATCCGTTTTCGCCAGTCGTCCGATGGCTCCGGCAAATTTTTTGATGTGCGCAGGATTGGCGACTACGAAGGGCAGATTGGCTTTTGAACAGTGCACAATGAAGAGATGTTCGAGCCGTCCGGTAGCTTCAATAACAACGCGTTCAGGGTTATGGTTTTTTATTTTTTTGATGGCCTCTTTAACACCGCTTTCATTGTTTGGGACAGTGAAATAGATATCCAGTGGACGGATGTAAATATCGAGTTGTGACTTACCGGTATCTACGCCGACGGTGACTGCATTTTGATTATTTTTAGTATCCATAATAAGCTAGTTCTGCCTTGCTAATTCGGGCTCGAGACCCCTTTGACTATCCGAACTTAATGCTTGGAGTCTTGTGCAGCGTTCTCACTTGTTACCGGTCTCTCAACTGAGGAGCCAAACTTCAATCGAACTGCTGCACAAGAGGGCTTTAGTTGCTGCTAAAGCCTGGGTCTCACATTACCCTGTTTCGTTAATTATTATCCATACAA
>NZ_CANMAO010000087.1 GCF_947495845.1 uncultured Endozoicomonas sp.
CTATGTACGGGACAAAACATGTAAGAGCATTTGAAAGTTGACTTGGTCGCTTTTTGCACAGTTATTTTTCAGAACCCTGCGAAGTATATCCAGTCCCAGTCTGAAAAGGGCTTTGGCAGGTCGCCCATGTTTATTTAGAGGAAGCTGTTTCGCATCTCCACAACTCCAGTGACCAACAAGCAAGCACCATGTAAATGCCAGAGCAAGGATACCCATCAACTTATCCATACGATCAAGATTGGTCATATGAGTCGATTCAAGGTCAAACCCACGGCTTTTGAGGCAACCAAACAGCGTCTCTATCGACCAGCGTTTGTAGTAATCTTCTACCATGGTTTCTGGCTTTTTGGTGGCGACAACAATGAGAAGCCCATCCACTGAACGTCTTGCACCAATATACAGACTAACGCCTGAGACCTTGCGTTTGCTGTGCCAGGTCACGACCTGATACAGCTTTATGTTCCTGAATAGCTGCACGGCCTTGATAGGCTTGCCTCCACTGCCCATAACGGAAGTGTTATCTTTGATACGGAGCCGACAGACAATACCCTGTTTATCCAGCCAGTCGAACCATTCGTGACCAATGAACTCACGGTCTGCAAGCAACCCATCTATCTTTTTTGCTGGTATCAGTTTCAGAACTCTTTTCATGATGGCAATGCGTTCATCTGCATTTGAGTTGCCACCACTCTTATCGAGACAAGTCCAGACAATAGGAATAGACGCACCTTGCCAGGCAATAGAAACCACCAGATAGTTAATGTGCTGGCTGCCAAATTGCCAGTTGGTTCTATCCATGCAAAGTGTGTAGCTGGTAAGGTTTAACCAATGAAGTATGAGCTTTCCCAACTGCTCATAGCAGTATGTATATTTCTCAAAAAAGCGCTTTATACGACGATAGCTGGACTCTTCCTGAGCTTTGCTCTGGAACTCTTCAGCCACTCGATACAAGTTACATGAGCGCCCCCTCATCAAGCCGAGAATGAATTGGGCAAGAAACAGGATCCGGGCTTGATGCCAAGGGAGATGAGCTTTAAGCTCCTTTGCTAGTGAGCTGACGTCTTCCATACACTAAAAGGTAATCTGGCCGGAGGTAAGAGACCGCATAGATTACCCAGTATGGAAGCCAGCTCATACCTTATTATGCATTGCTATATCTGGCTTGCGGTGTTTTTGTCCCGTACATAG
>NZ_CANMAO010000088.1 GCF_947495845.1 uncultured Endozoicomonas sp.
CCTGAATTCAAGTCATTAGTGCATAACCCATGACTTTTCTTGCATCCATTCCTGTTAACTCTTTGAATGCCTCGTATGGTGTCTTGTAATCAAGGCACTTTCTGGGTCTATTATTCAGCTTGTCGATCGCCATGATGACTTCTTGCTCAGAGACGTTGTCGAGTTCCATCGATTTCGGAAAGTACTGTCTGAGTAGCCCATTCGCGTTTTCATTTTGGCCTCTCTCCCAAGAGTGGTATGGTGCGGCAAAATAGCTATCGCATTCTAAGGCTTCGGCAACCGCTTCATGCTGAACAAATTCTTTACCATTGTCGTAAGTTATAGTTTTTACAAATTTCTTCAGGGGTTTAAGAACATCAATCATTGCCTGTTTAACCGCTTTTGCTTTCTTGCCAGGCAGAGGCACAGCAAGGCGGAGTTTGCTCTTCCTTTCATCCAGTGTGGCGATAGCCCCTTTATGGTTCTTGCCAATAATCGTGTCAGCTTCCCAGTCACCAACACGCTCTCTGTTATTGGCTTCCACTGGACGTTTTTCAATACCAACCCGGTTGGGTATACCTGTCCGGTTATGAGCCGAACCGTATCGCTTACGGTACGTTTTTTCCTGATGGCGTAAGTGCTTATAAAGCGCTCCACCGGCTTTTTTGTCTTCCAGGATGAACTGGTAAATCGTCTCATGATGTAGCTTTATGACATCTTCCTTTTCGAGCCTTCCTGCGACTTGCTCGGGACTCCAATCATCCTTGATATCTCGTGCAATCCGGCACTTGATCTCATCAGTGAGCTTAATAGATTTAGCCTTTTCCATATGACGTTCTTTAGCTTTGCCATGGGCTTGCTTGTGTCGGTAACCTCTTTGCCCGGTATTACGACCCAGCTCTCGGGAAAGCGTGCTCTGTGAACGTCCTAAAGCCTTGGCAATCTTGTTTTGAGAGACTCCTTCTTTCAGTTGAAGTTCGGTATAATGTCTCTCTTCAAGGCTCAGGTGTGTATAGGCCATCCTTGGCTCCTCTGTATGGTTTGGTCGCTTTACAGAATACCCCTGAGTCTTGATTCAATTCAAAGGTGTGTAGCGATCAGTTGATTACAGAGGTTATGCACTTATGATACGAATTCAGG
>NZ_CANMAO010000089.1 GCF_947495845.1 uncultured Endozoicomonas sp.
GGGTTCGCCTTCTAAAGCCTATGTATTCAGCTAAAGAATAACCGCTTATGCGGTTGGGTTTCCCCATTCGGAAATCTCTGGATCAAGGCCTGTTTATCGGCTCCCCAAAGCTTATCGCAGATTACCACGTCCTTCATCGCCTCTGACTGCCAAGGCATCCACCGTGTACGCTTAGTCACTTGACCATATAACCCAAAACGATCTTTTTGGCTTTGATATTTTCCTTCATGCGGCGTTACAATCTTCACTCTGTCAGTCACATACGATTCGCATGCTCCTTCCGTCGTTCAGTTTGCGCCTTGCCTGAAGCAAAATCTCTTCGCCAAAACCTGACTATTAAGAAAGGTTCGATCAAAGTTATAGGCAATAACTACCTTAACGATCAAATGAATTTATATTGCTATAAATCCATCGCCATACACATTAGCAATGATCTTTCGATCATATACTTGAGAGTGTCTCAGCAAGAATTTCATTAAACGACCAATTAATAATAAATTATCAATCAGCTGAGTAATGCAATTCAGCTTAAATTTGGATTCCACATTGTTAAAGAACGATCTTTCGTAAAGAAAGAAAGCAAAATATGCTTAATGAATCAGTCAATTTCGACATGAGAAAATGGTGGAGCTATGCGGGATCGAACCGCAGACCCCCTGCGTGCAAGGCAGGTGCTCTCCCAGCTGAGCTATAGCCCCATATCTCTTTCTGTCATCTTTATGGAAGCGGATCATCCAGAATTTTATTCTGATCGAGGCGAAAGTGAGCGAAGCATACGCATAGTATGTGAGCTTACTTTCAACGAAGAGCAGAATAAAATTTGGTGGGTCTGGGCAGATTCGAACTGCCGACCTCACCCTTATCAGGGGTGCGCTCTAACCAACTGAGCTACAGACCCAAATGCTATCCACAAGATAACGGATTCATTAAATACACTTTTAAAGAGCTTTTTACAGCCTCAGAACAAGACTGCTTTAACAAAATACGACCTCCACGGATGGAGGAAGTGCTGAAAATCGTCTGGAACGATTTCAGTGATCAAACAATTCGTGTGAACGCTTATGGACGTCGGTTTTCGTTTAAGGAGGTGATCCAGCCCCAGGTTCCCCTAGGG
>NZ_CANMAO010000090.1 GCF_947495845.1 uncultured Endozoicomonas sp.
CTGTGCGGCAGTGAACTTATTGATCGTAATAAATGGGCTTCCAGAATTTTTCTAAGCTGCCTGTGCGGCAGTGAACACTGGAAGAATGGTAACACTGGTCATCGTAATTTTCTAAGCTGCCTGTGCGGCAGTGAACGAGTCAGTCGCCACAATACACCGCTTACCACTTTTCTAAGCTGCCTGTGCGGCAGTGAACGGTGCTGAGCCTGAAAGACTTACGCCCACGGTTTTCTAAGCTGCCTGTGCGGCAGTGAACATAGAGTTTCTTTCCGCTGGAGCACTTGCTGTTTTCTAAGCTGCCTGTGCGGCAGTGAACTCATGGTCCATCAGCCCCGCTCTTTCCAGGGTTTCTAAGCTGCCTGTGCGGCAGTGAACCTCATTGAAGAGCAAAATACTGTCTTCGTCGCTTTCTAAGCTGCCTGTGCGGCAGTGAACATTAAGTGGCTCTGTAAAAGCAAAATGCATCATTTCTAAGCTGCCTGTGCGGCAGTGAACGGATATGCAACGCCTGACTTCCCGCATTAAGTTTTCTAAGCTGCCTGTGCGGCAGTGAACTTTTTTAATAATGATGAAAGTTTTTTTAAACCTTTCTAAGCTGCCTGTGCGGCAGTGAACTATAGAAAAAAATCGGAAAGAGCCACAGGTTATTTCTAAGCTGCCTGTGCGGCAGTGAACCGGGGCGCACCTTTGCGACGGGATGCCCACTATTTCTAAGCTGCCTGTGCGGCAGTGAACCTTTTATACCAAGCTTCACATGCTTCGTTCGGTTTCTAAGCTGCCTGTGCGGCAGTGAACTTGCTTTCATTCTGCTTTATTTTCTGGGCAGTTTTCTAAGCTGCCTGTGCGGCAGTGAACTGATTGCCCGGTTCCGATCCAGTTCGCCCAGTTTTCTAAGCTGCCTGTGCGGCAGTGAACTTGAGGGCTCTGATAACAAGCTTATTTTCAGTTTTCTAAGCTGCCTGTGCGGCAGTGAACTACCATCAAAATCAAAACAGCGATTTTCAGGATTTCTAAGCTGCCTGTGCGGCAGTGAACTGATTGCCCGGTTCCGATCCAGTTCGCCCAGTTTTCTAAGCTGCCTGTG
>NZ_CANMAO010000091.1 GCF_947495845.1 uncultured Endozoicomonas sp.
GCCTCGTCAGTAAAATCTGTGGGCAATTTCTGGTTCAGGTAGCTTGCCAAGTGCATGGTATAACGCAACTTCCGCGCATCTGTAGGTTCTGAAGCCGTAAGATTTTCTCGTAGTGAGTTTTATCTTGGTGTTCAGACCCTCAACTATACCGCTTGAATACGCCTTTTTAGCCCTGAACCAATTCAGGATAAGTGGTCTGTGTCGTCGAACTGTTTTGGCAACCTTCTTCATCGGTTCTAACTTTGATCGCATCACCCTTGTACACCAACGATCCAGATATTTTCCAGCCCAATGTGGTGATACGTAATCCCAGAACACCTGAAACTCTTCCTTTAGCAGATACGCTCTAACACTTTTGAGGTTGTACTGAAGCACTGTGCTTAACTTGACTTCTTCTTTCTCAGTCAGGTTCTCTTTCCGCTTCAGAAGGCACCAACGAGACTTTTTCAAAACAGGCTCATAACCATCAGCCTGAAGCTGTTTGTGCTCCGAAGCCCTGACTTCATCGATGGCTTTATTTAACATCGCCACAATGTGAAAACGATCAAGAATATGCAGAGCCTGACCCGCAAATTCCGCAATAGCCTTCACATAGGGCTTCCACATATCAGAGCAAACATACTTTAATCGCTGGCAACGCTCTGCACCCAAAAATGTGAAAAATTGGCGGATAGTGGCTTCAGTACGTTCCTCTCCAATCCACAGTAGTCGTGTACACTCCCGATCAATCTGATAAACCACTGTCAGATATTTATGACCCAGCTGATACGCCACTTCGTCGATACCTATGGCCTCAATATTATCGAGCACCCGATGGGCTTTGCCCCATTCAACAATGTACTCGACTGAATGAAATACCTTTTCCCATGAAGTATTAAACGTCTTGGCAACTTCCTTCCAGGAGAGTTTTCGAGCCCAGCCTGCCAGAAACTGCATGTACACTTTGGTTAATTCTTTTTTACCTTCTGCCCATGGAACCTGTTCAACCTTTACGCCACATGTCTTACATTGAACCCTGCGCATTCTGTAGATCAGGAAAACTCT
>NZ_CANMAO010000092.1 GCF_947495845.1 uncultured Endozoicomonas sp.
ATACGAGGCATTCAAAGAGTTAACAGGAATGGATGCAAGAAAAGTCATGGGTTATGCACTAATGACTTGAATTCAGGGACTTTGATTCCGAGGTACATCGCATTAACGAATGAGCTCATTTTAGAACGCTCCATGTTTGATTGATTTGCCTAATCATCTTTACCCATTCGTTAAATCAAAAACAATAGGAAAAATGGAAGTTCCGGCTATTGAGTAATAAAGCGTAAAAACGGTAGTAAATTTTTTCTTGAGCTGGAACCTTTAAGGCAAAAACGAACCGCTTCGCTCGCCGTCAAAATGAGTTTTGACGGCGATCCAAGTCTGTCTTTGCCTTATTCCAGTTCAAGAAAAATTTTACCGATTGTGGGTAGGCCAGGTGTCATTAGGTGGCTCATCGCCAATAATGACACCTTTGCGATCATTCCAATGGTAGACACACCGCCAATAGCGGTCTTTGGTTGTATGTTTTATCTGAAATGAAGGAGGACGATGACCATACTCCTTGAGCCTGGCCATCGCCTCATCATGTCGCTCCCGCAGGCTGCAACCTGGTTTCACCCTGGAGCGACTTTCTCTCATTACTCCGATCTACCGCACACCAAAGCCGATTGCCAGCTTTGTAATTCTGCGTAATGACGATCACACCGGTTCAATTCAAAGAATCGCAATCTCAGATCTTTTTCCGAAGTGTAATGATTAACATCAACAACACTTCGCTTAATTCGCTCTCGCTCTTCATTGATTAAATCCAACACATATTGAATCAATTCAACCTGGCGATTAATCGCCGGTAATTTAGCAAGACTTTCCTTTTTATTAGACATTAAAAACCCCTTACCAAAGTGAATCACTTTGATTTCTGGTTAATAACCGAAAGCTATGTACGGGACAAAACATGTAAGAGCATTTGAAAGTTGACTTGGTCGCTTTTTGCACAGTTATTTTTCAGAACC
>NZ_CANMAO010000093.1 GCF_947495845.1 uncultured Endozoicomonas sp.
TGGTCACCAATATTTCTGCCATGTGTCATAGCAAAGGTTTACCGAAAAAGGCGGACGTGGAAGCCTTCCTGACGCTGACCTGCCTGAAAGAGGGCTGGCAGGCGGGCGAAGACGAGGACGTTAAGAACAAACCGCTCGACCGGGCACTGGTGACCAATATTTCCTCCATGTGTAATGGCAAAGGCTTACCGGAAAAGACGAAAGTGGAAGCCTTCCTGACGCTGCCCTACCTGAAAGAGGGCTGGCAGGCGGGCAAAGACGATGCCGTTAAGGATAACCCGCTCGACCGGGCACTGGTGACCAATATTTCCTCCATGTGTAGCGGCAAAGGCTTACCGGAAAAGAAGAAAGTGGAAGCCTTCCTGAAGTTGCCCTGCCTGAAAGAGGGCTGGCAGGCGGGCAAAGACGATGCCGTTAAGGACAAACCGCTCGACCGGGCACTGGTGACCAACATTTCTTGCATGTGTAGCGGCAAAGGCTTACCGGAAAAGAAGAAATTGGCAGCCTTCCTGAAGCTCCCCTGCCTGAAAGAGGGCTGGCAGGTGGGCAAAGACGAGGACGTTAAGGACAAACCGCTCGACCGGGCACTGGTCACCAATATTTCTTCCATGTGTAGCCGCAAAGGCTTACCGGAAAAGAAGAAAGTGGAAGCCTTCCTGAAGTTGACCTGCCTGAAAAAGCTCTGGCAGGCGGGCAAAGACGATGCCGTTAAAGACAAACCGCTCGACCGGGCAATGGTCACCAATATTTCTTCCATGTGTAATAGCAAAGGCTTACCGAAAAAGGCGGACGTGGAAGCCTTCCTGAAGCTGCCCTGCCTGAAAGAGGGCTGGCAGGCGGGCAAAGACGAGGACGTTAAGGACAAACC
>NZ_CANMAO010000094.1 GCF_947495845.1 uncultured Endozoicomonas sp.
TAGTTCGTCGATGTTGGTTTGTTTGAAATTATGCAATCTGACCAAACTTCCGTTTTATGGAAAATCTAAAGTCGAGAGCATTATCAATTTCGAGAAAAATACAGTATTAAGCCATAAGATTATACCCATACCTAAGGGTAGAATTACATTTAGTAGTTCTGTATATAAATGCTGATTTCCTAGAAGAGAATCTTTCATGCTTAATATTGATGGTATAACAGGTAGTGATTTAGCTCCATCAATAATTAGATATAAAGAAAGTATTCTGATTATTACGACTGTAAAATAATTCAATTTTTACTCCATTATTATATTTTGTTTATCTGAAATGATTGCGATATTTGCAAAAACGCATAACGCCAATTTCAGGGGCGCCGCAGGTGTCCCCTGGAAATTTTTGTTATGCCCTCTGTTTATGATTTTCCAACATACTAATAATTCCATCTCTCTTTGGGTCTTTAGATTCTATTAGTTCTAAGAAATGATATGAGTCAAGGCCATTTAATAATTGCTTATCACTCTTTATTCGTTTTCTTGGATTTGCTCCCTGGTTAAGCAAAAAGCTTACAAGTTTAGGTTCATTGAACAGAATCGCATTATTTAAAGGGGACAAACCAATCTGATTAGGCAAATCAATATCGCACCCAGCATCTAATGCGACTTCTATGACAGTAAGAATAATATGACTCTTTTCTTTGGCTCTTCAGGGATATCTGTGGGTAAAAATGAACTGATTTGAAGAAAAAAGCACCAGCGATCAATTTCTGATAG
>NZ_CANMAO010000095.1 GCF_947495845.1 uncultured Endozoicomonas sp.
TGTGGAGCCAATCTTGAAATACCACCCTGGCAATATTGGAGTTCTAACCCAGGTCCTGAAACGGGATCGGGGACATTGTGTGGTGGGTAGTTTGACTGGGGCGGTCTCCTCCCAAAGAGTAACGGAGGAGCACGAAGGTTGGCTAAGTACGGTCGGACATCGTACGGTTAGTGTAATGGCACAAGCCAGCTTGACTGCGAGAGGTACATCTCGAGCAGGTACGAAAGTAGGTCATAGTGATCCGGTGGTTCTGAATGGAAGGGCCATCGCTCAACGGATAAAAGGTACTCCGGGGATAACAGGCTGATACCGCCCAAGAGTTCACATCGACGGCGGTGTTTGGCACCTCGATGTCGGCTCATCACATCCTGGGGCTGAAGCCGGTCCCAAGGGTATGGCTGTTCGCCATTTAAAGTGGTACGCGAGCTGGGTTTAGAACGTCGTGAGACAGTTCGGTCCCTATCTGCCGTGGACGTTGGAAGTTTGAGAAGAGCTGCTCCTAGTACGAGAGGACCGGAGTGGACGGACCACTGGTGTTCGGGTTGTGTCGCCAGACGCATTGCCCGGTAGCTATGTTCGGACGGGATAACCGCTGAAAGCATCTAAGCGGGAAGCCCCCTTCAAGATGAGACTTCCCTGGGCACTAGATGCCCCTGAAGAGCCGTTAAAGACTATGACGTTGATAGGTTGGGTGTGTAAGTGCTGTGAGGCATTGAGCTAACCAATACTAATGACTCGTGCGGCTTGACCATATAACGCCAAAGCGAT
>NZ_CANMAO010000096.1 GCF_947495845.1 uncultured Endozoicomonas sp.
CGCGGAAGTTGCGTTATACCATGCACTTGGCAAGCTACCTGAACCAGAAATTGCCCACAGATTTTACTGACGAGGCATTTTTTTGAACCACAAAGGCACAAAGACACAAAGGTTTTCTATATTTGGTCTTTCGAAGTAATAAATATGAGAATTGATATGAAGGAAGAGTCTGATGAACTATCTTCGAGGATTATTGGTGCTGCCATTGAAGTTCACCGAAATCTTGGTCCTGGTTTACTTGAAAGTATTTATGAACAGGCACTCGCATTTGAACTGGAACAACGCGGTCTACAGGTAAAACATCAGCAGAAGGTTCCTGTTATATATAAAGGACACAGTCTGGGGTCTGATTTCAAACTGGATCTGCTGGTAAATGACCTTGTTATTATTGAACTGAAAGCGGTGGATAAGGTACTTCCGATCCATAAAGCCCAAGTACTCACTTATCTCAAACTCAAAAAACTATGGCTTGGGTTGCTTATCAACTTTAATGAACTGGTTCTTAAACAGGGCATTGTGCGGGTTGTTAATTAAAAGCTATTTTGAACCACAAATACACAAAGGCACAAAGGAAAAGCGTTTTATGGGTAGGAGCTTACTATGAGCTTTGCTCTTACCAATTCGGTGTTTGTCAACATAGTTGTCGCCTCAACTCAGGCAGCTTTACTTAGTTGCCCGTCAATACATTTATCAGGATTA
>NZ_CANMAO010000097.1 GCF_947495845.1 uncultured Endozoicomonas sp.
CAAATCTTCGGAGATGTAGTGCGGTAGAGGAGCGTTCTGTAAGCCGTTGAAGGTGTATCGGGAGGTATGCTGGAGGTATCAGAAGTGCGAATGCTGACATGAGTAACGACAAGGGGAGTGAGAAGCTCCCCCGCCGGAAGACCAAGGGTTCCTGCGCAACGTTAATCGGCGCAGGGTGAGTCGGCCCCTAAGGTGAGGTCGAAAGACGTAATCGATGGGAAACAGGTCAATATTCCTGTACCCCTTTTGACTGCGACGGAGTGACGGAGAAGGCTAGGTCAGCGCGGCGTTGGTTGTCCGCGTTTAAGATCGTAGGCTGGGGTTCCAGGCAAATCCGGAACCTCAAGGCCGAGAATTGATGACGAGGTTCTACGGAACTGAAGTGATTGATGCCATGCTTCCAGGAAAAACTTCTAAGCTTCAGGTCAAAAGGGACCGTACCCCAAACCGACACAGGTGGTCAGGTAGAGAATACCAAGGCGCTTGAGAGAACTCGGGTGAAGGAACTAGGCAAAATGGCACCGTAACTTCGGGAGAAGGTGCGCCGGCTTTGGTGATCGGACTTGCTCCGTAAGCTGAGGCTGGTCGAAGATACCAGGTGGCTGCGACTGTTTATTAAAAACACAGCACTGTGCAAACACGAAAGTGGACGTATACGGTGTGACGCCTGCCCGGTGC
>NZ_CANMAO010000099.1 GCF_947495845.1 uncultured Endozoicomonas sp.
GTGCTCTGCATTGGTTGAGATGAATATCCGGCTTTCGGTTAACCCTTTGTCATTTTCAAAACGACTCCAAACTACTCGTACCTCCCGGCCTTTGAGGAATTTGGCGCGGCAAATCATGGTTCGATAACGTATTGAACGATGCTTGCCGTACAACCATACGATAGCCTTGTGCTCCGATAATTTCTCCACTTCATCTGCCGTCATTTTGGTGCCGTATTTTCTGGGTCGTCCTCGTTTCTTTTTGAGGAGCTCCACCGGCCGTGCATATAGGGCACGATTCCTGGGTATTTGACCAATAACTTCTATGCCCATTGCCAGAGTGGGTTCTATCAGGGTCGCATTCATGAACCAGCAGTCAGCAACCAGCCGTAACACTCGATCCTTTACTTCTTCTCGCACCACCTTGAGCATGGCAACAGCTATTTTCAGTTTACTGGTGTTTCCTGAAGCCGGCGTTGGAAATGAGATGATTGGAATAGCGGTAAACATTTCGTCTGCCGCTCGTTCAAAAATCACAGCAAGAGAGACCCAGCACTGCCCCCAGATATACGTCGGACGGTTACGTTTTTTACTGTGCTGATGATGGGTTCGACAAGCAGGGGCTTTATC
>NZ_CANMAO010000100.1 GCF_947495845.1 uncultured Endozoicomonas sp.
AAGCAGCATGCTTTGTTGAAAGAGCATGGCTACGATGTGAAAGTGTCTCGGGAATAAGATTTTTTTGAACCACAAAGGCACAAAGGCACAAAGACACAAAGAAGAGCAAAAGCTTTTTAGGTAAGAGCTCTTATTAAAAAGCTTT
This sequence comes from uncultured Endozoicomonas sp., assembly GCF_947495845.1. Classification (GTDB taxonomy): domain Bacteria; phylum Pseudomonadota; class Gammaproteobacteria; order Pseudomonadales; family Endozoicomonadaceae; genus Endozoicomonas. The sequence continues at coordinate 146 of NZ_CANMAO010000100.1, forward strand.
TGCTTTTCCTTTGTGCCTTTGTGCCTTTGCAAGGCCAAGCAGCATGCTTTGTTGAAAGAGCATGGCTACGATGTGAAAGTGTCTCGGGAATAAGATGTTTTTTGAACCACAAAGGCACAAAGGGTCGATAATTGCTCCTGCATGATCGACACTTCCGCCATCCTTGGCGGTCGCATAAAGAAGAGCAAAAGCTTTTTAGGTAAGAGCTCTTATTAAAAAGCTTTTGCTTTTCCTTCGTGCCTTTGTGCCTTTGCAAGGCCAAGCAGCATGCTTTGTTGAAAGAGCATGGCTACGATGTGAAAGTGTCTCGGGAATAAGATTTTTTTTGAACCACAAAGGCACAAAGGGTCGATAATTGCTCCTGCATGATCGACACTTCCGCCATCCTTGGCGGTCGC
>NZ_CANMAO010000101.1 GCF_947495845.1 uncultured Endozoicomonas sp.
ACGCCCTATTAAGACTCGGTTTCCCTACGGCTCCCCTATACGGTTAACCTTGCCACTGAAATTAAGTCGCTGACCCATTATACAAAAGGTACGCAGTCACATAACAAGTATGCTCCCACTGCTTGTACGTACACGGATTCAGGTTCTATTTCACTCCCCTCAACGGGGTTCTTTTCGCCTTTCCCTCACGGTACTGGTTCACTATCGGTCAGTCAGGAGTATTTAGCCTTGGAGGATGGTCCCCCCATGTTCAGTCAGGATTTCTCGTGTCCCGACCTACTCGATTTCACAATAAATGAGCTTTCGTGTACGGGGCTTTCACCCACTATGGCCACACTTTCCAGAGTGTTCCACTAACTCATAAATTGCTTAAGGGCTGGTCCCCGTTCGCTCGCCGCTACTAGGGGAATCTCAATTGATTTCTTTTCCTCCGGGTACTTAGATGTTTCAGTTCCCCGGGTTCGCCTTCTAAAGCCTATGTATTCAGCTAAAGAATAACCGCTTATGCGGTTGGGTTTCCCCATTCGGAAATCT
>NZ_CANMAO010000102.1 GCF_947495845.1 uncultured Endozoicomonas sp.
AGTACCCGTAGCTTCGGTGTCTAGTTTGAGCCCCGTTAAATCTTCCGCGCGAGCCGACTCGACCAGTGAGCTATTACGCTTTCTTTAAAGGGTGGCTGCTTCTAAGCCAACCTCCTGGCTGTCTGGGCCTTCTCACATCGTTTCCCACTTAACTAGAACTTTGGGACCTTAGCTGACGGTCTGGGTTGTTTCCCTTTCCACGACGGACGTTAGCACCCGCCGTGTGTCTCCCGTGATTGCACTCATTGGTATTCGGAGTTTGCATGGGGTTGGTAAGTCGGGATGACCCCCTAGCCCAAACAGTGCTCTACCCCCAATGGTGATACACGAGGCGCTACCTAAATAGCTTTCGAGGAGAACCAGCTATCTCCGGGCTTGATTAGCCTTTCACTCCTATCCACAAGTCATCCGCTAGCTTTTCAACGATAGTCGGTTCGGTCCTCCAATTGATGTTACTCAATCTTCAACCTGCCCATGGATAGATCGCCCGGTTTCGGGTCTAATCCCAGCGACT
>NZ_CANMAO010000103.1 GCF_947495845.1 uncultured Endozoicomonas sp.
ATGGTGCCCGGCCTGTATGCATATCGATTCATGATGGGATTGCTGGAAATCAGTCATAACCCTGATGTACCGGTGGAGCTACTGACTCAAACCACCAGCAACGGGCTGAAAGCCGTGTTCGTCATTCTGGCGCTGGCCATTGGTGTGACAATTCCATCTCTGCTGTTCCGCAAAAGTGTAAAAGAGATTCGGCTACGAAAACGCCTGAGAAAACAGCACCGCTGAATTAGAACTACTGGTCTGCATATTTCGTTGCCTATAGAATCTCCACCTACAATAAGTCAGGCTGTTGATTAAATAGTCGATGTTTCCGGAGATCTTTATGAATAGTCCAGCTAAACACCCCTATGACCAGCTGACTCCGGACAGAGTGCTGGATGCCGTGGAGAGCCAGGGATACCTCAGCGATGCCCGCATTCTTGCGCTGAACAGCTACGAAAATCGTGTATACCAAGTGGGCATTGAAGA
>NZ_CANMAO010000104.1 GCF_947495845.1 uncultured Endozoicomonas sp.
ATTTCTCCGCTGGCTGAGGAACAGCTTGAGCAGCATGATATTGTTTTGCCTGAGCTGGCAAGGCTGGAGCTTCAATACTTATATGAGATTGGTCGGATTGCCTACACACCTGCGGAGATAGTGGCTGATTTGTATGGTGATGTGGGGATGATGTGCTCAAAAACGCCAACAGCCGGCCTGGTTCAATCCGCTATCGGTATTCACTGGACGCGGGACGCTTTTGACCGGTTGATTGCAGCAGACGCCATTTTTTTGCTATAGCCTGTTGATTGCCCGTGACCAACGTATCATTGAGCATTTGCATCTGGCGTTCAGTGCCAGGTGAAAAGAAAACCGGAGTCGTATGTGGTGCGCCCCACGATGCAAGGAAGCGTTTTCGATAATGGAAAAACTCAACAGCCCCATCAATCACCAGTGCTGATTTTCTTGTAAACATAACGTAAAAAAAACAACCTCAA
>NZ_CANMAO010000105.1 GCF_947495845.1 uncultured Endozoicomonas sp.
GAAATATTGGTGACCAGTGCCCGGTCGAGCGGTTTGTCCTTAACGTCCTCGTCTTTGCCCACCTGCCAGCCCTCTTTGAGGCAGGGAAGCTTCAGGAAGGCTTCCACGTCCGCCTTTTTCGGTAAGCCTTTGCTATTACACATGGAGGAAATATGGGTGACCAGTGCCCGGTCGAGCGGTTTGTCCTTAACGTCCTCGTCTTTGCCCGCCTGCCAGCCCTCTTTCAGGCAGGGCAGCTTCAGGAAGGCTTCCACTTTCGTCTTTTCCGGTAAGCCTTTGCCATTACACATGGAGGAAATATGGGTGACCAGTGCCCGGTCGAGCGGTTTGTCCTTAACGGCATCGTCTTTGCCCGCCTGCCAGCCCTCTTTCAGGCAGGGCAGCTTCAGGAAGGCTTCCACGTCCGCCTTTTTCGGTAAACCTTTGCTATGACACATGGCAGAAATATTGGTGACCA
>NZ_CANMAO010000106.1 GCF_947495845.1 uncultured Endozoicomonas sp.
CACTGCCCCCAGATATACGTCGGACGGTTACGTTTTTTACTGTGCTGATGATGGGTTCGACAAGCAGGGGCTTTATCTGAGTATCGTTCGATAACCCAGTCATCAAGTGCGAGAGTGATCGGCTCATCTGTTGGGGCTTTTGAACATACCAGTCGGATTAAACGACACGCCAGGTGTTTCCATCGCCACTTACCGTGAGAGATCCAGTGGTGATAGCTGCTCCAGACGCATTGATAGTCAATAGACAATAGTGCATGTGTAACAAAGCCGTCCCCTGAAAGCATGCAACCAAAGAGCAGTTCGCAGAACGTTGGTACTGCAGTTGGTGATAGCGCTCTGGCAAGAAAGGTTGTATAAAAAGCGAGTTCCCGGAGGATTGTTCGATGATCTGAAGTGAGCATGGCAGCCATCTCAAACTTGGTCGTTGGGGATGGTTGCTTTTT
>NZ_CANMAO010000107.1 GCF_947495845.1 uncultured Endozoicomonas sp.
CAGGGATACCTCAGCGATGCCCGCATTCTTGCGCTGAACAGCTACGAAAATCGTGTATACCAAGTGGGCATTGAAGAAAAAGACCCGCTGATTGCCAAGTTCTAAAAGGACATAGAGAGGAATAGAGGGCACCCTTAAATTTGTTTACTATCAGCTTGGATTCTTTAGCAGGCCGTTATAGCCATTTATGGTGCAGATAAGTCAGGTTTGATATGGTTGTCAAAATCGGTATTCAGTTTATGGCTGTCCTCTTTCCCTCGCCTCCTCTTTCCCTTGCCAAGTGTATAGCGTTACATCAGAGATGCCAGTATCTCGTACCAGCTGAGAAACCGCCACATTGTTGGGCGGCATCATTTTCTGAATGATTGACTCTTTAAACTCTTCTGAATAGCGGGCCATTGATTATTCACTGGCCGCCCCCTGTTTAAGTTTT
>NZ_CANMAO010000108.1 GCF_947495845.1 uncultured Endozoicomonas sp.
GGCTGGCGGGAGGGCAAAGACGATGCCGTTAAAGACAAACCGCTCGACCGGGCACTGGTCACCAACATTTCTTCCATGTGTCATAGCAAAGGCTTACCGAAAAAGATGGACGTGGAAGCCTTACTGAAGTTGCCCTGCCTGAAAGAGGGTTGGCAGGAGGGCAAAGACGATGCCGATAAGGACAAACCGCTCGACCGGGCACTGGTCACCAATATTTCTTCCATGTGTAGCAGCAAAGGCTTACCGGAAAAGATAGATGTGGAAGCTTTCCTGACGCTGCCCTGCCTGAAAAAGGGCTGGCAGGCGGGCGAAGACGAGGACGTTAAGAACAAACCGCTCGACCGGGCACTGGTCACCAATATTTCTGCCATGTGTCATAGCAAAGGTTTACCGAAAAAGGCGGACGTGGAAGCCTTCCTGACGCTG
>NZ_CANMAO010000109.1 GCF_947495845.1 uncultured Endozoicomonas sp.
TGTTTTCGGGCGGATTAGCCCTGTGCCCGGATCATTTGATCCAGCCTGACGATGTTCGCCAGGGCAAACAATGTCGCCAGTTTGTTGTCGTTTTTCTTGAGCCCCTTGTAGATGGCTTTTACAAAACCAAACTGACATTTAATGATCCGAAAAGGATGCTCCACAAAAGCCCTGATACTGGCTTTCTCATGTTCGAGTTTGAGCGCTTCTTTATTTTTTCGAGGATGCTTTTTCAGCGCTTTGAGCTTCGATGGATTCTCAGCGATAAACCACTCACCAGAGACACCCTTCAACTCTGGACGTTGTTCTGCTCCCCGGTAACCGGCATCACTGAATATAAAGTCCTCATCCCCATGAAGCAGTTCGCCTGCCTGATTTAGGTCATGCTCATTGGCACCGGTGGTG
>NZ_CANMAO010000110.1 GCF_947495845.1 uncultured Endozoicomonas sp.
AGCGTAGCGCAGCCTGGTAGCGCACCACAATGGGGTTGTGGGGGTCGGAGGTTCAAATCCTCTCGCTCCGACCAAATCTTCTCACCCTATTTCTATATCCATAATGTTAAAAAATGTCCTTTTGGACATTTTGTGCCTTAAAAACCTTTCTTTTTTCTTATCCCCTCCCGATTTATGGACATTATTTACTGAAACCCCATTCGCTTTTTTCAGATTTATGGACACTTTTTACTGAAAAATTCTACTTCCTGATAATTTTCTTGAAAAATGGCGAATAATCCCACGCAACCTCTAAAAAAAAGGCTCTTCAGGGATATCTGTGGGTAAAAAATGAACTGATTTAATGAAAAAAAGCACCAGCGATCAATTTCTGATAG
>NZ_CANMAO010000111.1 GCF_947495845.1 uncultured Endozoicomonas sp.
TACAGATCATGTAGCATCGCGGTTCAAATCACTGTTGTTTATCTTGTTGCCAATTCTGGCAACCCAAGGTTCTTGAAATATCTATTTGGAAGCGCTCTGGTCAGCGCAGGACTGCCGCTTAACCGCCAATAGCCGTGGGCTGATTTTGCCGTATTCCATGCAAGGAACCGATCAACACCCAACCGCCTTAGCATGCGGTAGCCTTTACTACCCCATTGCTTGTAGATATAACATCGCAATCGTCGTCGAACCCATTTGTCCAGATCCCGCAGAGGACTCAGTATTTCAGCTATGTCGAAATACGCTTTCCAGCCAAGCAGGGATTTTCTTAACTCAGCGACAATCTGAATAATTGAA
>NZ_CANMAO010000112.1 GCF_947495845.1 uncultured Endozoicomonas sp.
TTTTGTCGCGGGATGGAGCAGTCTGGTAGCTCGTCGGGCTCATAACCCGAAGGTCGTTGGTTCGAATCCAGCTCCCGCAACCATATTTAAAAGCAGTTGATGCCCTCTTTTCCAGAAAAAGAATCAGCTGAACAGTTTTGTCGCGGGATGGAGCAGTCTGGTAGCTCGTCGGGCTCATAACCCGAAGGTCGTTGGTTCGAATCCGGCTCCCGCAACCATTTTTAAAGCAGTTGATATTCTCTTTTCCAGAAAGAATCAATTGAGCAGTTTTGTCGCGGGATGGAGCAGTCTGGTAGCTCGTCGGGCTCATAACCCGAAGGTCGTTGGTTCGAATCCAGCTCCCGCAACCA
>NZ_CANMAO010000113.1 GCF_947495845.1 uncultured Endozoicomonas sp.
TGGCGGACCGGACGGGACTCGAACCCGCGACCTCCGGCGTGACAGGCCGGCATTCTAACCAACTGAACTACCGGTCCACATAAACGTTTTTCAACACTGCTATTGATAAACTCCTCATAATTCAGCCAGTCAGACCGAACATCCGCGTATTTAGCGGAAGAGAGACTCTATCAGAATTCACTTTAAGATCAATCCCTGATTTGGAATTGATACACAGGCGCGAAACAACCTTTTACAAGAGATGGCGGACCGGACGGGACTCGAACCCGCGACCTCCGGCGTGACAGGCCGGCATTCTAACCAACTGAACTACCGGTC
>NZ_CANMAO010000114.1 GCF_947495845.1 uncultured Endozoicomonas sp.
GCCCATGGAACCTGTTCAACCTTTACGCCACATGTCTTACATTGAACCCTGCGCATTCTGTAGATCAGGAAAACTCTAATTCCCCAGAGAGGAACAAACTCGAAGCGTCGTTCAGCAAGGCGATCGTAACCCGGTGCTGGGTTGAGGCAGCCTGAACAGATAGCGTGACCATTCTTACGGGGAACGACTGCCACATCGAAGACTTCAGAGCCCTGATGGAAGCCGAGTTTTACATCCTGATAAACAAATGACTTGAGTTTATGAACTTTATTGAGGATAGTTTTTATAAGCATCAGCGACGTTTCTTATTGTTTTTT
>NZ_CANMAO010000115.1 GCF_947495845.1 uncultured Endozoicomonas sp.
ACGATCGCCTTGCTGAACGACGCTTCGAGTTTGTTCCTCTCTGGGGAATGAGAGTTTTCCTGATCTACAGAATGCGCCGCGTGCAATGTAAGACATGTGGCGTAAAGGTTGAGCAGGTTCCATGGGCAGAAGGTAAAAAAGAACTAACCAAAGTGTACATGCAGTTTCTCGCAAGCTGGGCTCGAAAACTCTCCTGGAAGGAAGTTGCCAAGACGTTTAATACTTCATGGGAGAAGGTATTTCATTCAGTCGAGTACATTGTTGAATGGGGCAAAGCCCATCGGGTGCTCGATAATATTGAGGCCATAGG
>NZ_CANMAO010000116.1 GCF_947495845.1 uncultured Endozoicomonas sp.
TCGGCGATAAGTCATTTCACTGCTGAGTTCGGGATGGGATCAGGTGGTTCTAACTTTCTATGGTCGCCAGGCGTAACCGGTTCAGTTAACAGTAATCAGTTGACAATCGTCAGTTGTTACCATTAACCGGGAATCCAAAATAATTAAGCTTAATTCTTGCTGTACACTCTATGCGTATGGCTTCAGACTGACAACTGATCTCTGACCACTGTCAACTGATTTTCAAATCGCTTTGGCGTTATATGGTCAAGCCGCACGAGTCATTAGTATTGGTTAGCTCAATGCCTCACAGCACTTACAC
>NZ_CANMAO010000117.1 GCF_947495845.1 uncultured Endozoicomonas sp.
CAAAATTGGTAAGAGCAAAGCTCATAGTAAGCTCCTACCCATAAAACGCTTTTCCTTTGTGCCTTTGTGCCTTTGTGTCTTTGTGGTTCAAAATTGGTAAGAGCAAAGCTCATAGTAAGCTCTTACCCATAAAACGCTTTTCCTTTGTGCCTTTATGCCTTTGTGGTTCAAAATTCCCCCTGTGTCAGCATAGTTGTCGTCTCTCCTGAATTTAAAACTTAAACAGGGGGCGGCCAGTGAATAATCAATGGCCCGCTATTCAGAAGAGTTTAAAGAGTCAATCATTCAGA
>NZ_CANMAO010000118.1 GCF_947495845.1 uncultured Endozoicomonas sp.
TCCATGAGCTTTTTATTTATTGAAAAAGTGCTCTGGGCCGTGGTTGCCGCGCTCGGGTTTGCCACGTTATTTACCGTCCCCCGTCGTGCATTTTGGGCTGTGGCTGTGCTGGCTGCTATTGGTTATGCATTAAGAGGCTTTGCTTTAGATAATGGTGCCAGCCTTGTGCTGGCGACGTTGCTGGGCTCCTGCGTCATGGGCTTGCTGTCTATTCAGCTGGCACACTGGGTTCATACGCCCACTACCGTCTT
>NZ_CANMAO010000119.1 GCF_947495845.1 uncultured Endozoicomonas sp.
GTGTGTAAGTGCTGTGAGGCATTGAGCTAACCAATACTAATGACTCGTGCGGCTTGACCATATAACGCCAAAGCGATCTGCAGAAGCAGAAGCCATGCATATAGCATGAGAGTGTTTAGCAAGAAAAGATTCAGCTTTAATAGACAGGATTCCAGAGTAAGTGATTAATTAATCATTTACTCAAGCAAGTTACGCCTGGCGACCATAGAAAGTTAGAACCACCTGATCCCATCCCGAACTCAGCAGT
>NZ_CANMAO010000120.1 GCF_947495845.1 uncultured Endozoicomonas sp.
AGTCATTTCACTGCTGAGTTCGGGATGGGATCAGGTGGTTCTAACTTTCTATGGTCGCCAGGCGTAACTTGTTTGAGCAAATGATTAATTAATCACTTACTCTGGAATCCGTTTTCGACCTCCAAGGATGGAGGAAGTACTAAAAAACGTCTGGAACGTTTTTTAGTATAAGCTGAATCTTTTCTTGCTAAACACTCTATATTGCCACGGATGGCATGTATGCTAGCAATGCATGCCTACAA
>NZ_CANMAO010000121.1 GCF_947495845.1 uncultured Endozoicomonas sp.
CCCTATGTGAAGGCTATTGCGGAATTTGCGGGTCAGGCTCTGCATATTCTTGATCGTTTTCACATTGTGGCGATGTTGAATAAAGCCATCGATGAAGTCAGGGCGTCGGAGCACAAACAGCTTCAGGCTGACGGTTATGAACCTGTTTTGAAAAAGTCTCGCTGGTGCCTTCTGAAGCGGAAAGAGAACCTGACTGAGAAAGAAGAAGTCAAGTTAAGCACAGTGCTTCAGTACAACCT
>NZ_CANMAO010000122.1 GCF_947495845.1 uncultured Endozoicomonas sp.
GTTGCAATCTTTACTCAGTCGGTCACGTAGCTCTGCTACGCTCTCTCCATCGTTCAGTTTGCGCCTTGCCTAAAGCAAAAATACTGCGCCAGTCTCACTTTGAAGTTAAAAGTTAGTAAACACCTTTAACGATCAAATGAATTTGAATATCTTCAAATCCATCGCCATACACATTAGCAATGATCTTTCGATCATATACTTGAGAGTGTCTCAGCAAGAATTTCATTAAAC
>NZ_CANMAO010000123.1 GCF_947495845.1 uncultured Endozoicomonas sp.
GCAGGTGCTCTCCCAGCTGAGCTATAGCCCCATATCTCTTTCTGTCATCTTTATGGAAGCGGATCATCCAGAATTTTTCGCTATTCAAGGCGGAAATGAGCGAAGCATACTCATAGTATGTGAGCTTATTTCCAACGCAGACTGGCGGAAAATTTGGTGGGTCTGGGCAGATTCGAACTGCCGACCTCACCCTTATCAGGGGTGCGCTCTAACCAACTGAGCTAC
>NZ_CANMAO010000124.1 GCF_947495845.1 uncultured Endozoicomonas sp.
CCCTTCGTCTAGTGGCCTAGGACACCGCCCTTTCACGGCGGTAACAGGGGTTCGAGTCCCCTAGGGGACGCCACTTTATTATTGCTGTCAGCAATAGGTTGAATTTGTCGTTGAATTTGTTGTTCAAGGTGGCATAATTCACCAACGCTTGGGGCTATAGCTCAGCTGGGAGAGCGCAACACTGGCAGTGTTGAGGTCAGCGGTTCGATCCCGCTTAGCTCCACC
>NZ_CANMAO010000125.1 GCF_947495845.1 uncultured Endozoicomonas sp.
GCTGCGACTGTTTATTAAAAACACAGCACTGTGCAAACACGAAAGTGGACGTATACGGTGTGACGCCTGCCCGGTGCTCGAAGGTTAATTGATGGGGTTATCCCTCTTTTAGGAGAGTGGAGAAGCTCTTGATCGAAGCCCGAGTAAACGGCGGCCGTAACTATAACGGTCCTAAGGTAGCGAAATTCCTTGTCGGGTAAGTTCCGACCTGCACGAATGG
>NZ_CANMAO010000126.1 GCF_947495845.1 uncultured Endozoicomonas sp.
GCGCATTCTGTAGATCAGGAAAACTCTCATTCCCCAGAGAGGAACAAACTCGAAGCGTCGTTCAGCAAGGCGATCGTAACCCGGTGCTGGTTTGCGGCAGCCTGAACAGATAGCGTGACCATTTTTGCGGGGAACGACTGTCACATCGAAGACTTCAGAGCCCTGATGGAAGCCGAGTTTTACATCCTGATAAACAAATGACTTGAGTTTATGAACTT
>NZ_CANMAO010000127.1 GCF_947495845.1 uncultured Endozoicomonas sp.
TCAGAGCAAACATACTTTAATCGCTGGCAACGCTCTGCACCCAAAAATGTGAAAAATTGGCGGATAGTGGCTTCAGTGCGTTCCTCTCCAATCCACAGTAGTCGTGTACACTCCCGATCAATCTGATAAACCACTGTCAGGTATTTATGACCCAGCTGATACGCCACTTCGTCGATACCTATGGCCTCAATATTATCGAGCACCCGATGGGCTTTGCC
>NZ_CANMAO010000128.1 GCF_947495845.1 uncultured Endozoicomonas sp.
GAAGTTGCGTTATACCATGCACTTGGCAAGCTACCTGAACCAGAAATTGCCCACAGATTTTACTGACGAGGCTTAAATTATGGGCTGCGCAGCCATTTTGACCGACTGGATCAGCGTTGAAGCTCCTCGCCATAGCTACGGCTATGACTCGTCTCTTCGCCTTGCCCAGCCGCCCAAAATAACTTGCTCGTTCCAAAATTTAAAAACGCCATTGGT
>NZ_CANMAO010000129.1 GCF_947495845.1 uncultured Endozoicomonas sp.
GGCACAAAGGGTCGATAATTGCTCCTGCATGATCGACACTTCCGCCATCCTTGGCGGTCGCATAAAGAAGAGCAAAATCTTTTTAGGTAAGAGCTCTTATTAAAAAGCTTTTGCTTTTCCTTCGTGCCTTTGCAAGGCTAAGCAGCATGCTTTGTTGAAAGAGCATGGCTACGATGTGAAAGTGTCTCGGGAATAAGATTTTTTTGAACCACAAAG
>NZ_CANMAO010000130.1 GCF_947495845.1 uncultured Endozoicomonas sp.
TTTGATCGTTAAGGTAGTTATTGCCTATAACTTTGATCGAACCTTTCTTAATAGTCAGGTTTTGGCGAAGAGATTTTACTTCAGGCAAGGCGCAAACTGAACGACGGAAGGAGCTTAGCAGCGCTAAGTGACTGAAAGAGTGAAGATTGCAACGCCGCATGAAGCAAAATATCAAAGCCAAAAAGATCGTTTTGGGTTATATGGTCAAGTGAC
>NZ_CANMAO010000131.1 GCF_947495845.1 uncultured Endozoicomonas sp.
GCTGCACAAGAGGGCTTTAGTTGCTGCTAAAGCCTGGGTCTCACATTACCCTGTTTCGTTAATTATTATCCATACAATAAATTCAAGTTCGTTCCGCTTCGCTCCACCGGACGCCGCTGGGCGGTGCCGCTTAATTGTAAGCGCCAGCCCAACTACATCTACCCAGCCTGAGCACCAAACTGGATACTGAAGCCTCTCAATTTCCAGGAGGCA
>NZ_CANMAO010000132.1 GCF_947495845.1 uncultured Endozoicomonas sp.
CGGTAGTTCAGTTGGTTAGAATGCCGGCCTGTCACGCCGGAGGTCGCGGGTTCGAGTCCCGTCCGGTCCGCCACTTTCTTCTGGAAAGACACTGTGACAAAGACGTTTAACGTCTGATTGTGAAAAGTTCAATGGGTGATTAGCTCAGCTGGGAGAGCGTCTGCTTTACACGCAGAATGTCGGCGGTTCGATCCCGTCATCACCCACCA
>NZ_CANMAO010000133.1 GCF_947495845.1 uncultured Endozoicomonas sp.
GCCGCCCTTGGGAGCGTAGCTTTCTTGGGTTTACGTTCAGTCGACGAGAACTTAAAGTAAAAGTCAGTGATAAAGCGCTGTCCAAACTGAAGGGGACTGTCAAACAACTGAGCCGTCGAACGAGAGGCCATTCAATTATTCAGATTGTCGCTGAGTTAAGAAAATCCCTGCTTGGCTGGAAAGCGTATTTCGACATAGCTGAAATAC
>NZ_CANMAO010000134.1 GCF_947495845.1 uncultured Endozoicomonas sp.
GAAAACCGACGTCCATAAGCGTTCACACGAATTGTTTGATAATCACGATGATCAGAAATGATTGTTGTGATTTTCTTCACTGAAATCGTTCCAGACGATTTTCAGTGCTTCCTCCATCCTTGGAGGTCGTGTTCTTTAACAATGTGGAATCCAAATTTAAGCTGAATTGCATTACTCAGCTGATTGATAATTTATTATTAATTGGT
>NZ_CANMAO010000135.1 GCF_947495845.1 uncultured Endozoicomonas sp.
CGGTAGTTCAGTTGGTTAGAATGCCGGCCTGTCACGCCGGAGGTCGCGGGTTCGAGTCCCGTCCGGTCCGCCACTTTATTCTTAAAGATATTGTGACAAAGACGTTTAACGTTTGATTGTGAAAAGTTCATTGGGTGATTAGCTCAGCTGGGAGAGCGTCTGCTTTACACGCAGAATGTCGGCGGTTCGATCCCGTCATCACCCAC
>NZ_CANMAO010000136.1 GCF_947495845.1 uncultured Endozoicomonas sp.
TGTAAGTGCTGTGAGGCATTGAGCTAACCAATACTAATGACTCGTGCGGCTTGACCATATAACGCCAAAGCGATTTATAAGTGTAGAGATACACAGCCATACGCAAGCACTAGCAATTGCTCCTGCATTGCTAGCATACATGCCATCCGTGGCAATATAGAGTGTTTAGCAAGAAAAGATTCAGCTTATACATAAAAACG